>NZ_JBHZOU010000011.1:0-5007 GCF_042787775.1 Priestia sp. YIM B13552 | reverse complement strand
ATGGCAAAGATAAATGCAAAGACAAACACGAAAAAGATTATGGCAAAGATAAATGCAAAGACAAACACGAAAAAGATTATGGCAAAGATAAATGTAAAGACGAACACGAAAAAAATCATGGCAAAGATAAAGTTGTCTTTTATGAAAAGGACTATAATAAAAATAAATGCAAATGTAGTAAAAGTTATAATAATTAAGCCACTTGAACTTTTGTGTTAGCAGTTTACAACTAGGTTTATACTGAAAGACTATTAGCTCTCGAGCTAATAGTCTTTTTGCTTAACCCCAATTTTTTATATACTTCCAGTAATTATATTATCTGAGGGTCTTTGCAAATAAAAAAAACGTTGAACAAATAAAATTTGTCCAACGTTTTTTTTATTAACGTCCTAGAAAAAACAGTTTTTGTTATGTTTTTTGTTTTGATTATTACAACCCATACAAAATGTTTTTTGAATGAAGACAAGTAGGGTTCCTTCGGTAGTAGGAGAAGGATTCGAAACAGTTAGTCTTTCAAAATTTTCAACTTGAAAAGCTCGTGTAGCACCTGCAGGTATAGTAGCTGAAATAGGCATTCTAGAACCTCTTATAAAAATTGACACTGTAAGACCAGTAGTTACAGCTGATAGCTGAAGAAGCGTTTTGTTATGATTTTTAGTAAAATCTTCAAAAACATTTACATCTGTAGCATTAGCGGGAACTGCAATAGTTAACGGGACGTTTCCTGTTAAATTGGTTCCAAAACCTTCAATTGTATGATTTTCAACAAAGAATTTGTCATTATCTTTTTTCTTACTATATGAACCTCTACATGGATAAGAAGCTTCTACATAATATAATTCATCGTTTTTATTATAGTGACGGTAGCTTTTTATAATAATCACTCCTTTTTTATTTATACACTATTTTATTCATTTATCTATAGATTGTTTGTGTGCCTGTCCAATAATATTAAATTTCATAAAAAATTTAATATTGATTAGCCATTGTTAGGTGAACAAATAATTAGAGAAAGCATACCAGAAGAAAATACTATTATTTGAGAGATTATAAAATTAAGGGTGGGAATCTTGTAGGTGCCAGCTATTTTTTTGTATCATGTATACTTGTCCAATCCTTATTAATAGATTCGGAATATTATATTAGGAATTTATTAATAAGGAGGAATGTTAGTGTTTTTTTGGCTTTCTTTAACCACCTCTGTATTTATCATTATATTGTTATTTTATACAGTGAAATATATTGTTACTCTTTTCGACTCAGAATCTCCAACAGCTTTTGAACCAAATCAATTAATTATTAAATTTAATGACAATGTATGTAAGCATAGAGCAGCGGAGATTCACCGTAAAAATAAATGTGAAATTTTAGAGGAAAATAACAGCTTAGGATTTCACCTCGTATATACAAAAAAGAATATAAAAAAGCTGATCAATATCTATAATAAACTTGATGAGGTGGAATATGTAGAACACAATTATATTTTCAAAGCTTCTTATGTACCTAATGATTCCTTTTATCCTTTTCAATATGGCCCTCAAAAAGTACAAGCTACTTCTGCTTGGGATGTGACTAAGAGTAATAGTAGTATAAGAATTGCAATTGTAGATACAGGTGTCCAACTTAACCATCCTGATTTAACTTCAAAACTCTTGCCAGGTTATAACTTTGTAGATGGGAATACAAACCCAAGCGATGGAAATGGACATGGGACTCACGTAGCTGGTATTGCTGCTGCAGCAACCAATAATGTTTCAGGTATTGCTGGCATGGCTCCATTAGCTTCCATATTACCACTTCGTGCACTTGATAATACTGGTAATGGCACCCTAACTAATATTGCGAATGCTATTATATATGCAGCCGATCAAGGTGTTCAGGTGATTAATTTAAGTTTAGGGGGTTCCCAAGGCTCCCTTACATTAGAAAATGCGATCAATTATGCTTGGGATAAAGGGTCGATTATCTTAGCAGCTGCTGGTAATGAAGGCACTAATACCTTAACCTATCCAGCATATTACGAAAATGTGATCGCTGTAGCATCTACAGATTCAAATGACCAGAAGTCTAGTTTTTCAAATTATGGGACGTGGGTAGAAGTAGCAGCCCCTGGTTCTAACATTTTATCGACCTATATTGGCAGTAACTATGCGTATTTAAGCGGTACTTCCATGGCCTGCCCTCACGTAGCCGGATTAGCGGCCCTCTTAGCAGCTCAAGGAAAAACTAACGTGGAAATTAGAGAGGATATGCAATCTACAGCTGACCCCATTCTTGGCACAGGTTCATATTGGACTTACGGTCGGATTAATGCAAACCGAGCAGTTCGCTAAAGTTAATAAAAAATATCTCCAATTCAATTAGTTTCCTCTTACTTGTTCATTAATAATCTCATTCGATTTACAGACTCCCTTAACCGCCTTTTCTTCTCACCTACACATTCTTTAACTTTCATAAAAATCACCTCTTGTTTCCCTTCTACTCAATTATTTTTAAAGAAACAAGAGGTTACATTTCATATTTACATATGTCCTTACATGGTTAGTTTACGTTCATTAATCATTGTATAAACTACCTCTTCATTGCTTTCTAAAAGTTCTTTAGTAGTGGTATTATGATTTTTCGCATGACGAGAAAAATTGGCTTTGCTATACCAATGATGACATAAAGGACATGGCAATTCATTTTCAATCTCATAATCAATTGACGTCCATCTTGTAGAAAATGAGGAAGGTTTGCCTGTATCATTTTTTGTATACGGGGTGCTCTCATGATGTATAGACTTTTGTATACGCTCTGTAGTCACAGCAACTTCATTTGTAGTCTTGTTGTATAGACTATCTTCTAATTCTTCTCTAATTAGTAAGAACCCAGCTTCTGACATAGATAGACCTAACTCATCACAAAGCTGGCGAAAATGCTCATATATACTTTCCGGCAACCTAATAGGCAACACCTTACTTGGTTCTTTTGTTTTTGACTGACGAGCGTACTTATCTAATTTCCCCAATCCTATCACCTCGTATATACAATTTGTATATACATTCAATACAGAGACTTTATCTTCCTGCCATCTTTCTAACTACATACTGTATACATTATGTAGTTGATGAGTTTTTTATAGAGATATTAATTTAATCTACTTATTGATTACACGCTCTTTTTAACAATGCTCTTCAGTAACTCTATCAAAGAATTTGTTGTTATCATGCATCATCTTATTCCCATTCCCCCTCTACATCTCCCATCAGCCCACATAAAATATTGTTCACCTTTCTCATTGTTTTCGAACATTAATTCATTAATTGAACGTTCTAACCGATTAAACCTTTTAGCCTTTTTTCTCATGCTGTTTGCTCTTCAAAAAATTAGAATAACTTAAATTATTCTTTAAAAAATCTTTGACGAGATACCCCATGTTCTTGCACTAGTTCATTAATTTCCACATAGGAACTGGATCAATCCTTCGTAAAAACATATCCGTGACATTTATTTCTTTTCTGTAAATTGTAGTTCTTCACTAAACAAGAGAGAAGAGCATAAGGGGTTTTTGCCCCCACCATAGGTGTGGGGCTAGGCAAAGCCTAGCAAAACTGTGGGTACAAAGAAAATCGCTAAATGTCCCCTTTACGTCCCCTTTTTTTGGTGTACGTCCCTTTTACGTCCCCTTTTAAAATCCCAACGCCCCCTTTATGTCCCCCTATTTTGGAGCCATGTCCCCTTTGCGTCCCCCTGTGTTTTTTCACTTTATGGCTAAATCTTGTTGCTTTTCATTCAATTTTTGAAGCTTTTCTTTTAAACTTTTTTGTTCATCTTCATAGAGCTGAATGCTTGCATCACTCAATTGAATGGCATCCTTTTTCATCGCAATTTTTAATTTTAGATTGGCTACTTTATAGTTTTCCATTTTATTTTTCACAACATCTTTTTCTAACTCATGTGCATCAGCGTTTTTTAAAATGGTAATCGTTTATAGAATAGAAATCTATTTCTAAACGATAAAAAATACTAAGGAGAATTACCCACTATAAAGAGGTAGCGAAGGGTTTTTTATCACAAATGTTGGAATCATTGAAGGTATATTTCACTCACCAAATAGCATTTATAATTTAAGATCTTTGCATTATAGATAATCTAAATTAAGTTATTATCGAGAAAATATGAATCCACATTAGATGAAAGTTCTCATCTAGTAAAGTTGGAAGAGTTAAAACGAAGACACCATATATTAAATATATTTTAGTTTTAAAAAGGTGTTTAAGATCTGTATAGAAAAGCAAAAGTATTCAAGCCAAAACATTCTCAACCAGAGGTCACCATCCCACCCACCAGATGCTGTCTAGAGCACCATTTTATTTATGAAAATGATGATAGAACGCAAAAAGATATCTGTAGATATCTTAATAAGATTTATATTCCCTAAGAAAATTTTTTAATGAGCTATTGGATGAGTAAATTAAATTATAGCTTGTCCTTTTTCCAATAAGAGTTTGACATAATTCTGTGATTTTATCTAACTTACTTTCCATTTAAATGAAGAACGATTGAAAAGTCTAGCTTTTTAATATAGCTAATAAAATTACTTACAATAGCATATCTCCTTCAATCAGGAGATATATTATAATGTGTGATTTCTGAGTGCGTGTTCGCAGAGTATACATCTAGATAGTCCTTTTAAAATAAAGAAGCAACCTCATTCTTTTCGGAGGAGAGAGGTTGCTTTTTTATTATGTTGAATTGTTGAATAGACATTTCTTTAGTCAAAATACAACATAAGGGATATGTAAATGCTATTTTATATATCCTGAGCATATATATATAAGGTGCACTTTTTATACATTTTTTCATTAATCACCTTTCTGAAGAACGTAGACAAATCAAGAATGTATAAAAAGCTGCATACTCCGGAAAAAGAACCCTCGGCGGAATCGTGGGACTGACCCCTAATAGTGAGACAAATAAAAAACACCTTTAAGTTAAAAAACGGGTATATACTACCTAACAATC
>NZ_JBHZOU010000010.1:158-104769 GCF_042787775.1 Priestia sp. YIM B13552 | reverse complement strand
CTTCTCCAATCCAAACTTAACAGTCACTTACTATAGATTCACAGTTAGATTTCATCTCTTTAGCCTTCTCCAATCCAAACTTAACAGTCACTTACTATAGATTCACAGTTAGATTTCATCTCTTTAGCCTTCTTAAGAACTTTGTTATAATGAACTATGACTTTGAATTGCCTATTCTATCAAAAATAGCAAAAGAACCTGTAAATCTAACAAAAAATCCATTATTAAATCTCTCAAAATTTGATGTCAGTTCTGTTATAATAACAACAAATTTATTGTTATTATAATCGAGAAGAGGAGGGGTTAATTTGAAACAAACTGAGGAAGAATTCAAATTAAGTGAAGTAATAAAACTTACTGGACTGTCTGATCAAACAATTCGAAGATATCAAGAGGACTTTAATATTCAAGGAATTCGTACTCAAGGTGGTCATCGTCGTTTCAAAAGAGAAGAAATTGATATGTTACTTGAGGCTAAGAGATTAAAAGAAGAACATGGTTATTCTATTAAGCAAATCCGTTCACATTTTAATGGAGAAACAACATCAGAGATGTTAGAAAAGAATGAACCTATGAAAACAGTTTTTGAGAAGAAAATAGTGAATTTAGAAGAACAATTAGCAGAGGCAACTGAGAAAATTGATTCTATGGTTCAGGTTTTAACAACATTTATGAATCAAAGTGGACAAACAAATCAAAAAATTTTATCTCAATTTCAAGATGTACTAAAGGCACTTCCTGAAACATCTACAACTACAAACAACCAAAGAATCTTGGAAAAAGAGCAACGTCTAAACGAATTGAAAATTAGGAACAAATTAAAAAAAGAAGCCATTGAAAAATGGGGCATTTTACCTGAAGAGGAACGGACTACCACTGTGAAAACTGGTCTGTTTAGTTTTAAAAGGGAAGAAAATCATAATAAAAAACGTGCTTTCATCGAAGATTACATAAGTGAACATTTAGTAGATCGACTTGAAAGAGAGTATAACATGAAATAAAATCAATGATTAACCTAATTTTAGTGAAAGATAAAAAATGAAAGAGGCATTGCCCTTAGTTAAGCTGAATTAACTAAGGGCAATGCCTCTTTCATTTGGAAGATTATTTTTATTGAAACTAAAAATTGCACTTTGCATGCTGGTTGAGAGTAGAGAGAAAGATTTTATTTTTCAGATAAATAATTTTAAAATTATTTATTATCTAAATGAAAAAGATTAGCCTAAAATACTCGTTTTGATATATTTTGCTAATTTTTATTGAATTATGAGACTAGTTAACGCTATAATAAAACTAACAAAAAGGACCGGAATAGAAAAAAGACTTCAACTGTTTAAGAAGTGCTGTCAACACTCTTAAACCGTTCCCCCTAGTTACGGTAGGGAAAACACTTGTCGAAGTCTCTTGTTAATAGAGTTAGTTTTTCTATAAAATAAAACTTATGTTTTTATTTTATACGAAATTGACATCTATTTCAAGGGCTTAGTTCATCAAAATCAAGGCATTGTTTTCCTTTTCCCAGGGAAACAGTGTCTTTTTTGTGTTCCTTAAAGGAGACGATGAACAAATGACAAAAATATTAACCTGTTATTTAAAAGATGTAGATACCTTCAATGGACGGTTCAAATGGTTATGGAGCAACAAGTCCACGCTTCGTAAAAAGAAAGAAGAGTTTTTAGAAAGTCTTCGTACCCACTTTAAACAACAACAATCTGCTATACATAAAGAATTTCCTAAAAAGAGAATGGAAATGCTCGATCATGTCATCTATAACCTAGTGGCTACGGGCATTCAAGCGATCCGTTCTGAAACGCTTATGAAGAAATTTAATGTGTCTAAAAGTACCGTTTCTCGTTTTGTACGCTCGTTAAAAGCGACACCGTTTATCCTTATCGCTCGTTACATTAAAGAAGATACAACAGGTACTCATCCGGACAGTTATGTATTTATCCTTAAAAGTCATAAGAACTTTCATCACATTTGCGACGAAATCTTTTTTGCCCATGATACAACAGGTATACAAACGCTTCAACAAGAAGAAATGACCACTCCTGTGACACGTCCTGTGACGCATCCAGAAAGTGCTGAAAACGTTGATACACCAAGCTTAGAGGTCGATAAATCACCGAATGCCTTTATTAACCTTGATTTACCTGTAAATCATATAAATAATCATTTAATGTCTGTTTCACAGGCATTCACCTACATCAAAGGTGTGCCTAAGAAAGTCAATCAAGTCTATGCAGGTAAATATGGACATCAACTACAAGACTTCTATGCTCGTATTCGAAACGCTGCAAAAACAGTAAAAAAAGATACAGAGATTAAGATTGAGAAAGAACAAGTACATGATATTGCGTATACATCCATTGTAGGATTAGATAAATATGTGCATGAAGCCAATCAACAAGGCAACCCGTTATCCCTACGGGATATGTGTAGATTAATCTATCAGATTGCGAAAAATCAATTCTATGAATTAACAAAGCCTAAAGAGCAGGATTATTCATCAGTATACGCAACACAACAAGAAGTTATACATAACGAAAGTCAAACAACAACATTCGCTACACCAAAACGGATTATTCGTAAGGAGCTAGTTCCAAATTGGTTAAAAGCTGAACAGCAGCAAGAAGAAGCTCCAAAAGAAACAGAGATTTCTTTGGATCAACAGCTTGAAATGATTCAGTTAAAGCAAGATTTAGGGCAAGAGCTAACACGAGAAGAAGAGAACTTGTTGCAAGAGCATAGCTCTACGTATAGTTTGTTGCAGATAGCTCAGGTAAAGCAAGACTTAGGACAAGCTTTAACGCCAGAGGAACAAGAATGTTTGCATCAACACAACCAGTTAAAAGACACAGCTTCCTAATCAAAAAAGTAGGAATCTCTTAGAAGCTGATGTTTTAATAGAATATGTTTATTTAGAACTGTGTTCTAAATAAACAATAACTACTAATCTACGCAGGAGGAGACTATTATGCCACATAAAATTACCTTAACCGGATCAGCCACAGGACCTTTACGAGAATATGATCGCTATGTTGCCTTTGATATGCGTGAAAAAGGGTCACCATCTGCGCCTAAAGGATTAAAGAAGAGTACCTTTATTTCGTATACGGTGTTTGTTGCGAAGAAAGCCTTTAATAAAACAGGGCTTACGAAGAAAAGCATCATGCATGAAAAAATTTTAATTCAAGGGGAACCAACGCTGGATATTCCGATTGATGAATGTCCTGGTGAAGTAGGGGTGATCTGTTTCCAGATTACTGTTCTCCCCAACAAAAATGACAAAGAGAAGAATGAGTCAGATGCGAAAAAAGAACCTAAAAAAGAGGATTCTGCGCCTTCTCAAGAACAAAAGAACACAGAGTCTACTAAACAGGGAGAAGAACAAGCACCTGTTTCTAAACCTGTAGCAGATGAACAGAAGAAAGAAGTAGAAACGGTACAACCAGAAGCCGAAGAAACACCTGTACAAGAGAAAAAGGCTGAGCCAAAACCTAAAACCCTACCGAATCAACCAAAAGGAACACAGGATCTGTTGAACTTTGAGGACATTATCGTACCTGAAGAGTTTTTAAAAACACGCCCAAATCTTGAAAAAACACAGAAGGTCATTGATTTTGTAAAACGTACAGGTCGCTTAGATGAGCCGTTGACGATTGAAAAAGATTCAAAGGTCTTAAAAGATGGCTATCGTCGTTATATTGTGGCAAAAACCGTCAAAATGGATAAAGTTCCTGTTGTTTACGAATATCAAAAGTAAGAATTATAGGCTTCTCACTGTGATTCTTTAACCAATATATCAATCGTTGCTCTAAACTAAAACATGATAAGGAGAAAAGGGAAACTTGTGAGAAAGAACAAAAAAATACTACTAGCTATCGCTGTAAGTATCCTTATCTTATTGATGGGTGGCAAATACTTATTTGTAATGGTACAAAAGATTGGATGTAGCGATGATGTCATTCAGAGAATAGAAATGAAGAGTGGCTATGTAATGAAAGTCCATCAAACAAACTGTGGAGCTACTACTGATTTTGGATATAAATTGACTTTAACTCATCACGGTAAAGATGAGAAAGAAATCCTTTCCTACGGAATGCTTGAAGGTGATTCACATCTTGAGGCAGATATACACAACAATCAGCTCAATGTTACGTATTCTCCTGCTACTATCGTTTATAGCAAGGGATCCAATTATAAAGGAGTACCAATACATTTTGAACGAAAGGGTGGAAATGCATCGGTCCCTCAAAGTTTTAAAAATCAAAGAAAAAGTTTTGATTTAGAAATGGCGGACCTTTTTGCTAATTCATTAACCGTATACAGAAATGAAGAAATTCCTGCCGGACAAGTTCAGTACGCTGTAAGTGAAAAGGGGGTTCCCTCAAAGGCATGGAACGGTAACTGGTTAGTTATTGGTACAATTGAATATACGCTGCCTGTCTTTATCCATGCTAATGAAAAAAACTCTCCTGTTTATATAGGACAAAAAGAAAAGAATAGTTCAACTTGGAAGGAAGTAAAGATAGCATCTACTTACCGAGATTTTCAAAAAGCTTTGAAATTAGTGGATGATCCATCAGGAAACCGTTCTTTTCCGGAGGATGTTAAAACAAACCCTCTTCCTCAAAAGGAAATTAAACATAATCTAAAGGCAATAAATAAGGGTAACATTGACCTTTCGTTTTGGAACGATTGGATGATTGGGAAGTCTTTACCTGACAAATATATGGAATAATTACAACAAAGACCGCCCATTACTTATAGTGTATAAGGCGGTCTTAACTGTATTCATGCTATATGTTTATGACCAAAATATCGACACTATTCTAAAAAGACGTCAGGTAAAAAAAGCTATCACTAAAATCGCCGCCACACATGCTAAATATATATTTCCACTCCAATCTCTCTTTTCTTTCTCATCCACTAGATAGCTATTATAAGAACCTTCAATTGGCTCTATCTTCAGTTTTCGTTGTATTTCCACTTCTTTATCTAAAATCAAGTCTAATTCCTCCATTGTTTGATAATTGTAAGGTAGGAACCGCCCTTGTTCGTCTCTCAATCGCTTGTTGACGTCTCGTAATTCGTGCTGCCTTTTCATGGCTAGAGGGTTGTTGTTTAGACTCAATAGTTGTTCCAGAGATTGATTGGCTGTCTGTTGATGTTCTAAGTAACGTAGAAGTGTTTGCAGACGTTCCTTTTCTCTCAAGGTCATCATGTTCTCCTCCTCCTTTCTCTTCGATGTTGGGCTCTTGTTCCATCCATAACGGGTGGGAAGAAGGCTGCCATGGAGAGGAGGGGAGAGGGACGTCACTCATTTTGTATTGATTCATTAATTCTAAAAAAACAGGGTTGTGCGCTGCTGTAAAAAGCGCACACCTCATAATTTGATTTCGGTCTAATTTCGTAGCTTGAAACAGATTATCTACATATGTACGATAAATAGAATGATACCGCACGGTTGGTCTATAGGTGTCTACGTGATTTTTAGACTTCTTATTTTTCTTCATAGACGTTTTTCTCTTTCAACATATCCTCTAACATCTGTTTTCTTTTTAGCGTCAAATAGACGTCTTTTCGACTTAATAACGAGATTGCTAGTTCCTTTGTCATCTTATTCGCTCCATTCCTGATGGTTTATCTGACGTCTCTGTTTGACGTCTTAATTTATGATATGAGCTAATGCTTGTCCTATATGTTGTTTTTTTGCCAAAGTTTAAAAAAACAACATACAGGACATACTGGGTCTAAAAAGGAGTTATAGTAATGCTAGGCTTAGGAAAACAAAGAACACGTTTTGGAAGATGGTTAGATAAACAAGAGGATATAAACCAATTAGGACTAGAACAAGCAACAAATCTGAGCCGTCATACGATTTCAAGATTGTGTAACGATAAGCAGTACATACCAAAGTTCTCAACTGTGCATAAAATAAATAGAGGATTAAAAAGATTAAAGAAAGATGTAAAAGTAGAAGATTTTCTACAAATGTAAATAGACGATGCTGTAATTGTTTTGAGAATGATCCATAAATGTTTTATAGACTTTAACGTAGCAGAAAAGCCTACTTGTTCTTATATAAGTAGGCTTTTCATATTCATTAAGTTCTTAAAAGTATAACCCCTATTTAATTCTTATTATGCTTAGGTGTTTATAAGATTTTTGACTTTGAATAAAGTTAGACAGATAATGAGAGGAATTTTTTTCTGTTTAGTTGGTGAGAGAAATACTTCAGGTAGTCAAAATCACCCCGAGAAATAGTTGATTGTTGATTTAAAGCGTTTTTTATATCTGATAATATACATAGGTCGTGTAATTCATGATCAGTGAAGATATCTTGAAGAAGATTTAATCGGAATAATAAGGGGAGATTATCGCAGAGTTGAGTTCCACCTTCAGCGAAAAAAATTTGTCGCCATAAATGTCCGTAATGTGTGGTCATTTCTTTTTCTATTATATTGACAAGTGTTATTTCAATATCAAACAGCAAGACATACGATTCAAATAAGAGTTCTTTCCCCATTTACATGCCACCTTTATAAAATTTTAAAATAAATCACATTACGGTTACGCCAGAGCTTAAATTTATCTAGATATGTAGCATAGAAACATCTTTTATAAAAAACACTTTTTTGTTACTCTTCTATATTATAATCTTTGTCTATTCGAAAGTAACATAATATCCGAAAGCACCTCTCTTTCAAGCTAATTATATATATTGGAGAATTTACGATTAACTATATGTAGTAGCTTGATCATAAGATCCACTTCTCCTGAAATGTCAATCTCACCTAATTCTTAAAATAGCACATTTCATTACTATTTACCTCCATTTTGTTACTTATCTTTACATATAACATGACTTTTTTCACTTTTATAAGTAAAAATATTCAATTTTTATGTATTAACAGATGGTTTCATATAGTAAAATTAATTTTGCTATAAACGAACAATACAAATAAAAATACATTTATCAAAAGGGGATAAAACAATGAAAAGTCGTGTTTTCAAAATTGTTTCTTCACTTGCTATAGGAATAGGAATTGCTGCAGCTCCTGCTTCCTCATACGCAGCAACGCCTAAAACCATGAAAGTACATTACATTGATGTTGGTCAAGGAGATAGTATCTATATTAAAGCTCCCAATGGTGAGGACATTGTTATTGATGGTGGAAACAAAGGTAAAGGAAATGCAGTTGTAAGTTATTTAAAGAAACGAAAAGTCGATGATATAGAAGTGTTAATTTCTACTCATCCTGATGCTGATCACATTGGTGGGTTAGATGAAGTCATTAATGCATTCAAAGTAGAAAATGTTTATGCACCAAAAGTAAGTAATAACACGCAAGCTTACAAAGACTTTTTAAATGCTGTGAAAAAGAAAAAATTAACGATTAAAACGGCACAAGCAGGCGTAAAGTTACCTGTTAAAGATGTAAATGCTCAAATTGTAGGGCCTACTAAAACATATGCTAACAGTGATTTAAATGACTGGAGTGCTGTTGTACACATGGCTTACAAGAAGAATACATTTTTATTTACAGGTGATGCTGAAACAAAAGCAGAAGCAGACATGATTAAGGCGAAGAAAACACTACGTGCAGATGTACTGAAAGTAGGCCATCATGGAGCCAAAACGTCTACAAGTAAAAACTTCTTAGACGCTGTAAAGCCTAAGTATGCAGTCATTAGTGTGGGTAAAAATAGTTATGGACACCCTACTTCTCAGGTTGTGAACTTACTAAAAAATTCAAAAGCAAGTATTCTGCGAACAGACCAAAGTGGTACGATTATTATCACTGGTGATGGAACATCTTATTCTGTTAAAAAATCGAGGTAATTATGAAAAAGATAAAAGGGATTATTGATCGGTTTGAAGAGGGATTTGCCGTTGTTGAAATTGAAGGCATAACAAAAGATTATCCAAAAGATATCTTTCCTGAGGATACACAAGTTGGAGATGTTGTTTACATTACAGGAAATAAAGTGACGATTGATAGGCAAGAAACTAAGAAAAGAGAAAAAGAAATTGAAGACCTGATGAATGAGCTATGGGAAGATTAAAAACTAATTCCTATTTATAAAGTATTCTTGCTCTAGCATAAGGAATAAGATGACAGTCTCTTACTTTGAGACTGTTTTTTACGAATTAATTATTAATAAACTGTTTTGAAAAAATTATAATATTTCACTGCTAAATAATATCATTACTAAGGAATAAAACGTTGTTATACTATCTTTTAATATTGGTAAAATACACAGGAAATTAACAACTTTTAGAGGGGGGAACAGCTATGTATAAAAAAGGTGTTTTTTTATTAATTACGGCAACTTCTTTACTGGTTTCTGGCTGTCAACAAGAAGAAAAGGTTGATTCGAAATCAGGGGAAACTGGAGAGGTTAGTAGCCAGGAGACCAGTGATAATAGTGCTAATAAAGCGAATCAAGATAGTAACAGTGCTACAGAAAATAATACTGGGGAACCTTCAACTATAAAAGGTAGCGATCATGCGAGTGTTGTTCACAAAAATAGTAATCAGCAAAACTCAACTAATTCAAATACAGTCTCCGATGACGCTTTTGTTACTAAAGATACAGCAGCTCTAGTAATGGATGACTACATAAATGGACTAACAACTGCAATTAATACAGGCCAGTTCAGTAACGTTGCGCATGTTTTAAAAGGTTCGTTATATAGTGACCAACAATCATTAGTAAGCAATTTATATAAGAAGGGTATTAAAGAGAACTGGATAGATTATTCTGTAGTGAATTTTACGAAAGCAGGTAACTCTTCTGATGGGCCTCTTTATAAAATACAAACTGTAGAGACCGTATCTGTTATACAACCAGATGGATCTCAAAAAACAAATAAATACAATTGGATGTACACAGCCGTGCTTATCAATAATCAATTATACTTGACTGATATAGCTAAAAATGGGCCGATTACTACTGTATCAAAGACTGGTCCAACTACAAGCACTCCATCAACAAATAGTCCAGCTACAACAATAACTAATAGCAAAAAAGCTTATTACTTTGATTTACTAGAGCAGACTAGAGCTAGTGAAGTACAACCAGTTAACGATCAGATTGATGGTGACAGAAGACAAGCTTCAGGGGAAAATTATCAAATGTGGGACAAGATGTTGAATGATATCTATGGTGAATTAAAGAATCAATTACCTGCATCAGAAATGAACAACTTGAAAATCAAACAACGCCAATGGATTAAAGATAGAGATGCTGCTTCTCAAAAAGAGTTGAAAGAAGCTGGAGGAGGAACTTTAGCTTATGCTGAAGAAGCTCGAATTTTACACGAAATGACTAGAGAACGTTGCTACGAGCTAGTTACTTATTATATGAAATAATGAGAAAGTACTATATTTACATGGTGGAACTTTATGTATTGGCTATTTTCATTATTATGTGTGTATATGCCATCCTATAAATCACACACATACACATTTGCTCTTGCTATTTCTTGCCGTTATTTCTCTTCCATTGCTATCTGACTATTATTAGCTAACACCATTCTTTGCAGATTCATAAACTTCTCTAATAGTGATGGGAATGATTTAATGTATTCAACGTAACAAAGAGCCACTTGTATGAAACAAGTGGCTCTTTATATTGAGTATGTTTTAGATAAAATGTACTAATCGTAACAGAATAAAATCTTTGTTTTCGATATATCCCTTCCTGCTCTCGGTTTACCTTCCCCTCATTGCTAGATTGATTGCATAATTCGTGTGAGTTCTTTTTCTAAAGCATCGGGCTCGTTTGAGTAATTATAAATCCCTAAAAACTTCTCTATAGCCTCTGGATGAGAACTGATTAGCTTATTGACAGCATTCTGTTGTTCAGAGATGCGTTCATTCTGCGAAATTTGACATCCCATGTGAAACCGAACCATAAACTCGTCTTCTATTGCCTTTTGATATTCTTCAGATATTTGATTTGATTGATTGGATTGTCCCTTATATTTTGAGAGAATATTGGATAATATACGTGCTCCACATATAGCATCATGGATACCTTGTGCCATGCCAGGATCTTTAAAACAAACTGCATCTCCAACCAACGCCCACCCTTTTCCCATTCCTTTATACCAGTAATTATTATATCTGAGAATGCCTTTAATCGGTTCTACTAATTCCGCATTTTTTAAACGCGTCCCTATTGTTGTATTCGGAAAGTTATCTGTTAAGAAATTGCGTAGACTGCTTTCTGGATTTAATTTCAATCGTCCTATCAATTCCTTATTTTCTAATGGGAAAATGCCGGCAATAACATATAAATTATCATTCGTTGGAAAGAGAATGGCTGTGTTATCTTTTATCTTGTATACTTCAAATTTAGGGACATTGTCATGGCGAAATTCAGAGAAGTACCCGAAATAGATGCCGACTTTTGCCGAAATGCTTATTTTGAGTTCACTTTTTACCAGCTTGCGAATAATTGAGGATCGGCCGTCCGCCCCGACTACCAGGCCAGCTAAAAATTCTTGTTTCTCGTTATTGCCATCTAGACCTTCCACCCCTACTACTGTATCGTCAGCATGAATAACATCCGTCACACGAAACCTTTCTAGAACAGTTACATTCATTTGTGATTTGGCTTGTTCAAGTAGGATCTGATCGAGATAAGTTCTTCTAATGCAGTAACAACTTTCTTCTCCGTCAACCTTAGGGATGAGTCCTTCTATCGCGGTATCCTCAAATTGAAATTTAATATCCTGTACCGGTGGGGCGTTTGTTTTCAATAATTTGTCCATGACACCGATCTCTCGAAGAAGAGCGACAGTATTATTGAAAAAAGTATGGGTTGATAAAGTATCCTTTGGAAAGGTCGCTTGGTCTACTAACAACACACGGAAACCTGCCTTCCCAAGATAAATAGCAAGAGTAGAGCCGGCAACTCTAGCACCGGTAATGATGACATCATACGTCTTATTCATCGTATCGCTCCGTTTCCAAGTACAATTATTAATTTGTGTATCCATTAGAAGGATTCTAAAACCAATGCTCTTACGAGTTAAAGCAATGAGGTAAATTGACAAGGGTATGCTACATACATAAAGTATGGAAGTTAAAACGAATTAAGTACAGGGAATTTCCACCTGTTAAACAATTAAAAAGAATTTGCGCTAAAAATCGGAATGATATTTTAAGCATTAAATAAAAGCTCATTTATAAGAAGGTACAATAGATGGATTGAAACATAGATATAGATTCTAGACATATATTTCTTTTCCTCTTTTATTCTTTGAGCTTTCTTCCTGTTGAAAGTTCACAAAGTTTACACAATAAAATGTAAGCGTTTCCTATAGGTTTATTGTATACTAAATAATATAAAACAATATAACTTTTAACTTGTATGATTTTCTCACAAATTCTGCATGATAATTACTTATTTGAATAACACATTCCTACATTAGTTATTAGGAAGAAAGGGGAACGGAGCATGATATTGAAAGCATTAAGAAAGAAAGGTGTCATTACCATTAACTATTATCAAAACGGTTTATTACAAACATGTAAGGGACGTGTAAATGATCTTAATCTTCATGATCAAACTCTTTCTCTAGAGGATGAACAACACAATATATTCTCTATTCGTTTATCAGGCATTACTGAAATTCATTAAGTCTATCATCGTGTAATTACATTATTTAATATGCTTATTACAGGGAATGTTAATGATAACGCTATAAAAAAGAGGAAGAGAACTTTCTTCCTCTTTTTTTATGATTTATTTACCTTATTAGTACTATTTCTTGTTTCATTTGATTAACTGCTTATGCGAAACAAGGGAATACCTACTAACTAGGAAGTTCCCTTTTTATTTCGCAAGATAAAAATACATCAAAACAAAGATTAAAGAAATAGGCTACAGTGGGGGGGAAGTTTTTTTAAACGGACTACTGTCACATAATCTATAGGAGTTGCATTGAATAAATAACGCTAGCTACCAGCACTTACGACTAAAATGTTATATTCGCAGATCCCCCATATTACTCCAGAATTAATCATAACTTCTTGATAATCTAACCTCTATAAACACTAGCACATGTATCAGGTTTTGGTTCATAATAACAATGATTTTTAAATTGACCAGATGCAGGTTGACCGTACCATGTTGGAGGACACGGAGCATGTGGATTAAAATACCAAAGAGCAAATTTCGCTGGGTGTTGTCTCCAATAATCCAGATTCTGCTTTGCTAATCTTATTTCAACACCTCTCGCTCTTTGATAAAATACATTGCCTTTTTGAACAGCTTCAAACGAAAAGTTCCCCCCCTGTACTTGATAAATGACTTGTGAAACGGTTCTTAAATTTTTAAAGTCTATACAATTTGCTGCAAGACGATTAACAATTACATTTCCAACATATAACATCCCTAGTCTTCCTTCACCTTCAGCTTCTGCTCGCATCATCCTTGCCATTAAGTTAATGTCTGCACTTCGGTAACTTATTCTTGCCATTTACTCACCCCCAAAATATAGTATGAAAAAAAGCCTATATTGATGTCATGGTTTATAAGATAGCAATTTATACGCTGGGGGTTAGTCTAGTCACTTATATTTTTCATAAAATGGACGAGACGTTAGAAGGTGTCCAAAAGAACAAAAATAGATTGCAAGCAGAGCTATATGATCTTAGTACATCAGGAGAAAAACTTTATTGAGGAAAAAAATAACAGGATTAATGGATTTTAGACGAGGGTAAAGTCAACTAACTATTTTAAAAGGAGAGAATGGTATATGGAAATTCTATGGATGCTAATTGTAGGTGGAATTATCGGTTGGCTTGCCGGTTTAATTACAGGGCGTGACGTTCCTGGAGGCATTATTGGTAATATTATCGCTGGTTTTATTGGTTCTTGGTTAGGTGGTCTGATCTTGGGAAGTTGGGGACCAGTCGTTGGTGGTTTTGCCATCATTCCAGCCATTATTGGAGCAATCATTCTGGTGTTAATTGTAAGCTTTGTTCTAAGAAAAATGGGACAAAAAAACAATCATGGTCATCATGCAAAATAAACCGAAAAAAATTAAGTTGGAGTGATTAAAAATGGGAGAAGAAAGTAAGCCTGTGTTAGATGATTTTGTTGAAGATGATCAATTCGAATTAGAATCTTACCTTACTTATTTGTTCGATCAAATTAATCATGATAGTGAAGTTCTGTCAGAAACTTAATGAGAAACCAGATATTTCGTTACAAAGAAAAAGATAAAAAAATAATAAATCAGAATATAGCATAAGCGACCTTAGTAACTTTGTTTACGATACATAGGGTCGTTTATTGTTATGGAGAATATTCAAAAACACAGCGAAGATATTCTTCTTTATAGGCAATGCTCAAAGATTATTAATCCCTTTAACTACTGCTTTATTAAAAATTAATTGGCTCTAGCTTTTGACTAAAGGCCTTTCAGAGTGCCAAACGGAGGATTGTACATATGATTAAAAAAGGCACAACCTCTGTTAAAAAAAGTCTGTCCACTATTACGTAGATTTTATCTATTTTAATAAGCGAACCATTTAGTAAATCATTTCATAATAAAGGAGATGGAAGTGTGTTTGGATTCAGTGATATGCCTAAGTTCTTGTTTTCTTTCTTACTTGTACTACCACTTGTGTCTCTTGTTCATCAATTAGGTCATTCTATCATGGCGATCTTTTTCGGAGGGAGAGTGGATTTTACCATTGGAAAAGGAAAAACGATTTTTAAATGGAAGAAAATTAAAATAAAATCCGTTTATTTTTTGGATTCTTTTTGTGTATATGAAAAACTAAAATACGACAATCGATTTACCCATGCTTGTGTCTATGCTGGAGGTGCCATTGCTAATTTAGCTTCTATTTTCCTTATAAATGGTTTAGTTATGGATGACATTCTTTCAACAAGTCTCTTTTCTTACCAGTTTGTCTATTTTTCTGTTTATTATATTGTCTTCTCGCTATTGCCTATTAAATTTACAGAAACAACTTCAAGCGATGGATGTGCTATTTACGATGCATTGAGGTATGGAAAAATAACATGTAATCCTGATTAATAAGGCTGAAATAATGATGGAGATTGAAAAATCAACAAAGCTACATATTATTTCGTTTGCGCAATAAGTTAGACAGTGAAAATAAAGCTACTTTAAATAATGTAGTTAATTTAGCAATTAGTATAGATGTTGATGATAATTGATAACAAAAAACCTTTTACTCCTTTCCGGTAGAAGGTCATTTGCGTGATGGAAATGTCGTTATATACCATACGAGAAAGTTAACATATACCGTCTAAAGTAGAACATAATGAGCAACAGTGGCAGCGTGAAGGATTGTATATTTCAGATTTTAAAAATAAGTAAATAAAATTATATAAAAAAGAGAAGGGCTTTAATCTTCTCTTTTCCTACAACATCAATGATTGAGCTTTGCTAAAAAGGCCTTATACTGGATCTAGATATAAGGATTTTTCTAATGTCATTCATTGTAGTTTATTAATTACAATTTATAATTTATATATAATTACCGATTCTTAAGCATCTTGTCGTTATAACCAAACAGCCATGTCAGAATAAATGATACAGCAAAGGCAATCAAATTAACGAAAATATAGATAAAAATCTGATTATTCAAGTACAATAATAATCCTGGAATAGCTGTAACAGACATTCCTGTTGCTTTTAGATGAAAAATCGAGGCTAAGAATCCCCCTACTGCTCCTCCTATAAGGCCCATTATAAAGGGTTTAAAGAACCTTAGGTTTACTCCAAATATAGCAGGTTCTGTAATTCCTAAAAAGGCTGAAAATGCTGATGGGAATGCTAATGCTTTCACTTTTTTATTTTTAGATTTCAATCCAACTGCTAGCGTTGCAGCCCCTTGAGCTACGATTGCGCTAGTGATTAATGGATTGAATGGATTAAATTTTGTATCAGCTAATAATTGAATTTCAAGTAAATTAAATATATGATGAACGCCAGTAATTACAACAACTTGTTGTAGGCCACCAATAATAATACCAGCTAAACCAAATGGTAAATCTAAAATTGCTTTTGTGCCTGTTAGAATTATGTTTTCTAATGAATGAAAAACTGGTCCGATAGCGAAGAGACCTAATGTAATCATGATCAATAATGTTAGAAATGGCGTGAGTATTAAATCAATGGAATCGGGCACTTTTTTACGAATCCAACGCTCTAATTTTGCCCCTAAAAGACCTACAAAGAAAGCTGGTAAAACAGAACCCTGATACCCTACAACTGGAATAAATCCAAAGAAGTGAATAGGATGTGCGTCTCCTGAGCCTACTGCATATGCGTTTGGAAGTGCTGGATTTACTAACATTAATCCCAAGACAATTCCTAGAACAGGGCTTCCACCAAATACTTTAAAGGCTGACCATGCAATTAATGCTGGTAAGAATGCAAAAGCTGTATCTGTGACAACTTGTGTAAACATTATAAAGTTTTCAGGGATATCATTGGGTGTATAACCCAACCAATTTAACACTGCTTCTTGCGTTAGTACCCCACGTAAACCCATAAATAATCCGGTTGCAACAAGAACTGGAATAATTGGAACGAAAACGTCACCAAAGGTTCGGATAGCTCGTTGAAAAGCGTTTCCTTGTTTCTTAGCTTCTGCTTTTACTTCAGATGTAGACGTGCCTTTAATACCCAACTCATTCACTGCTTCATATACTTTATTAACAGTTCCTGTACCAAAGATAATTTGGTATTGTCCTGAATTATAAAATGCACCTTTTACTTTCTCTATATTTTCGACTGCTTCTTGATTTACTTTTGTTTGATCATGTACCATAATACGCAATCTTGTTGCACAATGAGCAAATGATGAAATGTTTTCTCTTCCACCTATTGCCTCAACTACTTTGCTAGCTATGTCTTTGTAACCCTTTTCCACTTGATGATAACACCCCTTTGGTGATGATAGTATAACGAAACTTTGATAAGAAAAAAACTAATATTTCTGATTCGATTGTGACTATATTTCTTGCTATCTATAAAATATATAGCCCAAACAAATAGGAACCGGTTCCAAAAAAACTAAAAAAACAACATATATATAATTAAATGATTCCTTTCATAGGAGCCAATTTCGTAAATAAGAAGTTAACTTGGAACCGGTTTCTTTCGCTTATTATAGTTTATGATATAAGAAAATGTCAACGCTTTCTTTTGCTGGTCAGAGATTCTAGATCCCAGATTTAAAAAACAAACATAGCTATATAAAAAAGAAGGTACTTGCCTTCTCCTTTTATTACAACATTTATAATTAAATGCTTTTCTTCATCTTGATGATCAAAAAGGAAAGTAGGGTAGCAATTAAATATGATGGAGAGGAGTAGTATTCTTCACCAAAGCAAAAAGCATATGTTTCTTTATTAATGGTATGGCAGCTAATACAACAGATTTCGACCATTTAGTATCTACTACAACAGCAAGCTTAGTTTTCAAAGGGTCTAATCTTCTAAAACACAGTCTTTTGGCTTTAGGGTTTTCTTACATAAAGATTATTATTGCTGTTGTTATCTTGTTAGCAATATCTTATATTATGGGTTTTGGATTTATAAGAAAAAATAAGATTAGCACAGTGTTTCCTGAGAAAAGAGGGTTTTTAAAATAATTTTTATATTTGCAGTGGGAGTTACAAATGAGTCGAATTATAAGCTATAAGTTAAGTTGCAAAAATAAAAGAAAAATGAAGAAGGAAGGATTGTTCAAGAGAAGCTAACAAAGTTAGGCATTACAGAAATGATTCTTTTCTATTCCCCGTTACTATTTAAATTTTTCAGCTATTTTTTATATAGTATTTCTATCTGACATATCTTTTCTTTGAGCCTTATATGTACTCTCTCTTTTCTCTCCATGTATATAAAAGGACAAGCATGAACAAAATTGATTATCTTTGTTCATGTTTGTCCTTCTAGTTATAAAATGTTGATTAAAAATGCTTATCATTAGAATAGGTATATAATTTATAGCTTATATATTACCAGCAACGCTTCCTATCAATATCAACATAATTAGAATAATAATTACACACAAAATTAAAGATATGATCATAGTTTTCTTTAACGAAAACTTTTTTTCAAAGCGTAAATATAAAGCAAGGACAAAAACAGCTAGAAATATAGCCAGATAGCTATATTGGGAAATCCCTAACTTCTCTGTTACAGAAAAATGAAATATGCTTGGATTTACCATAAAAAAATCATTAATAAAAATTAATATAAGCCCAACTATTATAATTAAATACAAGATAGTAATAAAAATACTTTTCATCTTTATTAATACTCCTTTGGATTTATTTTACTATTAAGATTATACAGGATATGCGCTTATTTTCAATACATAAAGTGTAAATTTACACTAAATGCATTTTCATTCCCATTTTATCTTAATATACGACAATGAATATATCACATTTGAACTAATAAATAACAAAAAATAACAAAATACCATTTACAATTATTTTACTTTTTTGTAATATGTTAAATGGAAAGGAGAGATAAATTATAAAGAAAATTACAAAATTTAAAAAGTTGGTAACTGCATTAATTTTAATGCTTGTTCTAGTGTTTACTTCGTCATCACTAGCTCAAGCTGCCAGTTCTAGTGCAAAATTAACTTCTAACCAGACTAGTTCGAGTGGGTCATGGGTGAAAATATTTTCTACGAAGCCTAAAGAAACAAAAACCACAGCCGTTATCAAAGCTAAGAACACTGGAAAGGCTAGTATGCGAGTTTCTATAATGTTCCCCTACGATAGCTATCCTGATAGAGAAGTTAAATTTTGGACTCTAAAATCAGGAGAGAGCTTGAACAAAACAGTATCTCTTACAAATGGTACATATTCAATTAGGTTACAACAACTTAATATGTCACCTTATGTCAAAGGTACAAGTGGTAACGGATCTTTAAGTAAAAAATAAAATGGAGGATATGTTATATGAACAGAAAAACTGCTTTATTGTCCATAATTACTTTATCTTTAAGCACTTCTTTGTTAATGGGAAATTATAATAGCGCTAGTGCTGAAGAAATAAATTCTGATGATTACTACCAAAAAAAGGGTGAAGAATTACAGTATAGTGATTTTTCCAGTCAATACAGTAAAGAACTAAAAAGTGTCAAAGAAGAAACTGTTAACCAAATAAGAAAAGAGTCATTATCTTCAGACCAGCAAAATAATTATCATGCGTCGGCTGTGTCTGGTTCCATGGGAAGTGCTGGGGATGTATTGACTACTATGAAAGGAAGTAGTTCTACCGCCAATGCCTGGCCAGGAGGTCATGCTGCAATAGTCGTAGACTCAGCTAACACCATTGAAGCTTATGGAAATAAAGGGCCATCTAAAGATGGAGTACGCTATTGGTCCAACAATTGGAAAAATAGATGGAAAGATGCGAAGGTACAAAGAGTAAAAAATTCTACGGCCTCTCAAAGAGCAAAAGCTGTCAAATATACTAAAGCTCAGCTATATGAGCCATACAATTATAATTTTGCTTCCAAGAATAAAACAGATTCATGGTATTGCTCACAGTTGGTATGGAGAGCTTGGAAAGAACAAGGGTATGATTTAGATTCAAGTAGTGTCCCAGGTGTATTCCCTGTTGATATTCGGAAAAGTAATAAATTGAAGTAATATTATAAAAAAAGAAAGCGATGAGTTTATATCGCTTTCTTTTTAATTAGGAGTATTTTAATGTATAAGAATATAACCATAATATGTATACTCTTAAGTATTTTAACCGGGTGTACTAATCACAGAGAATTTATAGCTGTATTAAGTAGTGATTTAGATAGCAATAATAGCAAAGTTACAATTTTAGACAAAGAACTGGATAATATAAAAACTAAAAATATAAACGAATCAGGTTTAACTCAAATATCCTATGATGAAGAGGAGTACAATATACTGTCTAGCTATAATTCTAAAATAATTACTCTTTCTAATGAAAAAGTAAAGAAACAAAATTCCTCTTTACCTTATCCCTTATTTAGTATTTATAATAGTAATTGGGAACTGATGGTTTATAATTTTGATAAAAAAAATGATATAAATTTTTATACTTATGAATTAAAAAAAAGCTCTGGTGAACTTGTTAGCAAAAGATTAGAAGGCATACCATTTTCAGTACAGGAATACGGTAAGAAAATATATACTGTAGCTAGAAATATGAATGAACCCATAGATAAGCAATTTTCTTTGAATATTCTTTCGGCAAAAGATTTAAGAGTCTTAAAGAAAGTGCAATTAGGCATTCCATACGCTCTGTCAGATATGAACGTTAAACACAATAAAATTTATCTAACAATGTTTAATTTAGAAGAAGGTAAGCAAAGTGAAAGCAAAGTTTTGATTTATAATCTCAAAAGTAACGAGCTAAGGGAGATTCATTTAAAATATAATAATGGTAATGAAGTTATTCCATTAAAAGAAGGATTTTTAATAAAACATAATACATCTAAAAATACTACAACATTTGTTCTTTACAATGATAGTTATAGATATCAAACAGAATTAAAAATTAATAAAGCAATCATTAAAACAAAATACTGGAAAGATAGCCTTTATTATCTCACAGAAAGTAAAACTCTTGAAAAATATGATTTAAAACAGAAAAAGGTGACTAATTCTATAAAATTAAAAGATAACACCAATGATTTTATAATAATAAAACAAGGATCTTAATTAAATATCTATAGACATCTTTTTTTATTTATACGCATTAGATTTTACTTCAATATTAGGTAAGACGTTCCCAATTAAAGTGAATGTCCATAATATGAAGGAGTTTGTGAACGACTATGTGAAAAATCATTTGAGAGAAGAATTGGATAAAGGAAAGTTGAAGAACTAAAAGAGAAGTTAAAGTTTATAAATTGAAATTATCCTTATAAAGAAGGTATCATGGTGGAATTACAATACGGATTGATGCACCTGTAACTTCTATAAAAAACCAGTTAGAGAGAATTAGAATCAAAGAAGAAAGCTACCTCGGAATGTATAAAGAGGCAGCTTTCTTTTAGGTGTCACACTGGTTAAAATATAAATCCCCAAGGGAATCAACAAACTGAATGAATCCTGTCTCTGTTATGCATTGGCCTTTCTTGTAATAGGTAAGGTATACTTGTTTATTTGTATGTAAGGCTTCAATCAAGATGAAATTGATTTGTTTCATTTGCTCTTCTGTTAAAACAGGTTGAGCTACTTCTACTTGCTTATTTATAATCTCCTTTAACCCTATGTATTGCTCTGGCATAGTGGCGAATGGCCGCCATTTTTTCATTCCTCTAGGTTCCATCTCTTTTTCCTCCTTACGCTTTATGGCCACCCATAAGGCCATTTCGATAACGAGCTGTTGAATGAGGAAGGTGACTAGACGCACGTAGTACACTATTCTTCCCATAACGCAGCCGAATGTCATCAATCGTTTTAGCAAGAGCATAGGCTCTTTCACGTTGGTCAATATCCTCAAATAAGCTCATTTGCTCCTCTTCCTGGATGCTTGTATTGGATAATGAAATGCCAATGGAGCGAATCGGCATTCCACTATCATGCGTATGTAAAATAGTTAAACAATACGGAAAGATATCTTGGCTCAAGTTCGAAGCTCTCCCCATTTTCTTTTGTCTGGAGAAGCCTCTACCTGTTTGTTTGCTGTAGCCAATCGATAAATGGATTGTTTGAGCCACCACTTGATGCATGCGTAAACGAAAACACACATCATCCAATAGCTCCAACAGCAATAATTCCACTTCTTTTCGGTTTGTATAATCCCGAAACAAAATTTGACTCTTTCCGAAAGAACGAGAGCTAGGAATGTACACATCAGAAATACGACTAAAATCAATCCCATTCGCATGTTGGTGCAACTCTTCCCCCAGGACACCAAATTCTTTACGTAACATCTCTACAGAAGAAAGAGCGAGTTCTTTTATGGAGTGAATGCCCAAACGATTCAAGCGCCTTTCCGTAGCAGACGAGATCCCCCAGAAATCCTTCATCGGATGAATGGACCACAACTTAAAGGGAATATCCTCATATCGCCAATACGCAACTCCTGTTGGGCTATTCTTGGCCTCATGATCTAAGCTCACCTTCGCCAGTAAGAGATTCGGACCGATGCCTGCGGTAGCTGTCAGCCGTGTCTTACGATAAATCTCATTGATGATTTTGTGAGCTAATTCTTCTGGTGTTTGAGCGAACAAATGCAGAGAAGCTGTCGCATCAATAAACAACTCATCAATGCTATAGGCATGAAAGTCTTCAGGAGCCACATACTGTAACACTAAACTCGAAATATAGTTCGAAGCCTTGATATATCTCTCCATGGATGGATTCACCACATGGATATCTTTCCTTTTAGGAATGTCGAAAAGGCGACTTCCTGTTTTGATCCCTTCTTTCTTTAATAAGGGTGTGGCAGCTAACACAACCGATCCTGACCTTTTGGTATCTCCTACCACCGCAAGCCTTGTTTTCAATGGATTTACCCCCCGTATGACAGAGGAGACTGAGGCAAAAAACGATTTCATGTCGATACAAATAATGATTCTGTTTGGTAGCTGCCCATAATCCATTAAAAGAACTCCTTAAATAAAAGAACGTTTGTTTCATTCATTATATACGAACAAACGTTCTTTATTCAACAAAAACTCTAAAGTTTTCCCGATTATTGTTACTATAATAAGAGAGAAGAACATTGTATATGAATTGAGAAGACGGAGGGTTGATCAATGAATAAAAAACTGTCTAGTTATATTATCTTTTTTTCATGGTTTTTGTTCTTAGTTCTTTTATGGATTATCGTCTCATTCTTTAAAGGTGAAAATGGACAGTGGTGGTCTATGTATCGTTTGAACCCACATAAATACGGTCCTTGGGCTTTAGAGATTTCTTACATAAAGATTAGTATTGCTGCTGTTATTTCGTTAGGAATAGCTTATATGGTGAGTTTTGAATTCAAAAGAAAAAATAAGATGAAATAAATGGTTTTTTAGTAAAAGAGGATTTCTACATATTTTTTATCTTTGAGGGATCAGTTACGAATGAATTATATGAGAATTTATACACTAAGGGCTGGTATAAAAAGAAACATGAAAATTGAAGGTGGAATTAACCTGTTACATTTAATCTTCTGCTAAAACAGGTTAAGGGATTTCTAGTTGTTTGTTTACGACTTTTTGTAAGGGTCCCTGCTAACATAAGCCTAGCAAGATTAGACAAAAAGAAAGCCGATGACTCCTGCGCTAAGGAATCATCAGCCTATATTTTTATAAGATTTAAAGCTACCATAATCGATCAATTGAATGTCGAGTAAATAATGGGTACTTGTCCGGTATTCTAATTACCAAATCCCCCTAAATATTTACTTAGTTTAAGTATCTGGAATAATTGTAATAGCGATGGTCCGAACTGGGGCTTCTTTTTCGTTTCCCTTACTCTGGGTATGGTAGTATTTAGTCATTAATTCGTTTAATTCGTTTTGAAATTGTATAAAATGTTCCTCATCTATCTTTAATTCCACTACAGAAAAAGTTGCCCCGTCCTCTTGGCTGTTTTGTTCCCCTAATTTCTTAAGATAAGTTTGATATTGTGTCATAAGTGATAACTGGTAATAAGAAATATAGTCTAACTTTTCCTTGCTAGATAATTCCCTCCATTCACTTCCGTCAATTTTTGCCTCTTCTTCATTTATAGCGTAATATTTTTCGGAAACCGATTTTACTTTTTTTTCTTTAATTACACAAACAATACCAGAATCAAACATAGTTTGAAGATGCCTATATAGAGTTGCTTGGGGCACATCTTTAAGAATTTTCACCATTTCTAATGGTGTTAACCCATTTTCTCTATTTCTCATTAATGCTTGGCAAATCTTTATTCTCACCGGATGCATTAATATTTCAACTTTAGTACTCATCCAATCACCTTATTATTTATTAAATTTAATTCTTATTATAAATAATGAGAATAATGATTGCAACGAATCTGCATTTGATTTATCATTATTAATAATGATAATGAGATTAGGAAGGAATGTTGAAAATGCAACTACATTATGGATTAAACGACCTTAAAGATCTTGATTTTATGGCTTTTCTGCCCGTTATATTGCCAGTTATTGCAGTGGGGACGCTTTTAGTTTTAATCGCACTAATTGATTTATACCGACATAGAAAGACAAGAGAAAATGTCCTTATATGGGCCCTAATTATTCTTTTTGTTAATACACTTGGACCTATTCTTTACTTTGTTATAGGGAGAAAGGATGGTGAGAACTCTTGAAATTAGAGATTATAAATGTAACAAAATCATTTAAAGAGAAAATTGCTGTCAATAATTTCTCGATGGAACTGAAATCAGGGGAATGTGTCGGGTTAATCGGGCCAAATGGAGCAGGCAAATCTACATTAATAAAAGTGATTTCAGATATCATCGATCCAAATACTGGTGAAGTTTTATTGAATGGGAAAAAAATATCTAAAATGAAAAGAGAAATTGGTTACCTACCACAGTACCCTAATTTTTTTCATTGGATGACAGCAAGAGAAACTCTTACGTTTATGGGTCAACTTTCGGGATTGAAAAAAGAAGTATTAACAAACTCGATACCGGAGATTCTGACAAAAGTTGGGCTAAAGGGCGAAGAAAACTCAAAGGTTGGTACATTTTCTGGAGGAATGAAACAACGACTTGGTATAGCACAAGCCTTACTACATAAACCTTCTCTTATTGTTATGGATGAACCGGTATCCGCATTAGATCCAATCGGTCGAAGAGAAGTGTTAAACCTGATTGAAGAAATAAAAAAAGATACAACCATTTTATTATCAACCCATATATTAAGCGATGCGGAAGAAATTTGTGAACGATTTGTCATTATGAAAGATGGAACAAAAATAGAAGATACAAAGATTACCGAACTTTTAAACCGCAATAGCGAAAATAAGTTAATTGTGGAAATCACAGCGAAGGACCGAAAGTGGGTAGACCATGTAAAAAAACTGCCTTACGTAAAGGACGTAGAAGTTATTGGGCTTAAAGTCAAAGTAAAGGTTGAAAGTATCGAAAAAAATAAAAATTTATTGCTGCAAAATGCACTCGAACATAAAGTGGACATCGTTAAATTTGAAATGAATAACGATACTTTAGAAGAAATCTTCTTAAAATTGGTGGTGCAGAAATGAATAACTTAATTGTACTGATAAAAAAAGAATATGTTCAAATGTTACGTGATTTTAAGGTAATTTGGCTACCGATTGTTTTTATATTTTTAGGGGCAACGCAGCCAGTAATAACTCATTACTTGCCATCAATTCTAGAAGCATTAGGAGGCGGTGGTCAGGGAATTACCATTGATCCGAGTATGACAGCACAAAAAGGAGGAGAAGTACTAGCAAGTACTTTAGGATCTCAGTTTGATCAGCTTGGTCTTATGATTCTTGCAATTTCTATGATGGGTATCATTCAAACAGATAAAGCCAACGGTATGCTGGCCTTTATTTTAACACGACCTGTTACTGTTACTTCATATATAGGTGGAAAAATAGTATCAAATTATTTGATGGCAGCTTTTAGTGTAACAATTGGATACTTTACCTCTTACCTATATGTAAATTATCTTTTTACTGCTGTTCCATTTTCACACATGATTACTGGGTTAATATTTTATCTAGTATGGGTTCTTTTTATCGTATCTTTCACAACAATGATAAGTGCTATTTTTTACAGTCAAGGTATTATTGCATTAATTTCAATTATTTTCCTTATAGGTTGTAGGATAATCGTCGGTCTGAACCCAATAATGGATCAATTAAATCCAGCCAGTATGAGTAAGCATGCAATGGAAACACTAATGACGGGATTAGTAGATTCAAATGCAGTAGGTAATTTACTATTGACATTCGTTTGGATTTTATTGACACTCTTTATAACAAATTATTGGATTTCTAATAAAAAGTTTAGTCATGAATAAGTAGAGAATAATCGTGATGAGGATCTGAGATTTTTTTATCTAGTTTGTGCTAGGGAATTCCCTTCCGTTTTTACTGCTCTACTATTAACAGTAGTAATAATGAGCTTACCCAAAAATAGGGTAAGCTTTTGTATTAGAAAAAATTGGGTTTAATCGGGTAAGCGAGGGGCATCACTGCCCCTGACTCCCCTAAGAACCGTACGTGAGCCTTTCAACTCATACGGCTCAAGCCTCCCATTGCAGGTCCATTTGCTGTCGTATCTTCATCACACACCATAACGGTAAGTAAAACGTACGCCGACGCTCCAAGTGGAGGTATACATAACAGTACGTTTCTTTCGTCAGAAGATAGCCACAACCTTATGTTCCTACGAGAGACCAACGAGAAGTCAGCTCCCTTTCGGGCCTATCATGGGTTTGTCCCTAAGGACGATAGTATCCATCCAGTTATACAGTTTCCTGCTTTCCTGTTCTCTTTCGAGATGACGGCATTTGCTTTCTCTCGTATCCTTTACCCTCTGTCACATCGTTTGACTTTGCAATCATCCTACTGTTTATACAGATGACAAAGGGCTTACCAAGTTTCGCATCTTATAGATACGACGAGGTTAGGTGGGTTCTTTACTCCGGGCAAGATACGGGACGCGTCACAGCAGCTTTATGAATCTGCTTTTCCTCTTGCCAATACCCAGGCAAATCTGTGCACTATCCTGAGCTAATCCTTACGAAGCTTACAAACCTTCACTAATGTTCACCATACTCATCTTCCCCTAGCAGTGTTCCGAGTCGTGCACTGACTCTCTGTTTCCGCATTTCCGCATGCAACCCACGAGCCCGTTACCAGGCACGCAGTTTTGGACGGGGACAGTTTTTGCGTCTAAACCAGTGGCGTAAGCCACACTATATAAAAGCGACTTCTTGTCGCACCATAAGTTTGATTATAGGAAGTCACTATTAAAAACCAGTATTTAATTTATATAAAGATAATTATAACCTTTCCACAAGAGGATATGTTAATACCTTCGTTAAAGTTCTTTGAATTTCTCTTGCATTATCATAGTTGTTTATAACTTTTCTCATTTTGTCTAATATGTCTTGTTGTTGTATGTACTGTCGGTCGTCTTCGTTAAATTTCATCAGTTCTTCTTCATAGGTTCTTTCTAGTATCGTTAATTTAGCAGGTTCAGATAACTCTTTATATTGAATGAAGTTATCAAATCGAGAATATAAAGCAGCACCCAGTCTATCTTTAATTTCACCAACAGATTCGTAGTTAGACGTACATAGTATGATAGTATTTTCTAAGTTTACCTTGTAATATTTGTCTTCAAATTTTCCTTCATCAAACATTTCATAAAAGGCGCTATAAAACAAAGGGTGTGCTTTATCAAACTCATCTAATAGCAATACATTTGTTTCTCTATCAATCAAATCTTTTGCAAGAGAAAAAACATTATCTCCAAAGATGTAAGAGTAAATGTTATCGTTATGGAACATAGACAATTGTTTTCTAAATAATTTTCTCCCACTAAGAATCTTATTTATTAACTTTGCAGTTTCAGTTTTCCCAACCCCAGGAGGACCATATAACATAATAACTTTCGGCTTATTACTTAATGAATTTATTAGGGGGTATATCGTTTGTAGAATTTCGGTTTTCACATGCTCCTGCCCAAGAACATTGGAATCAAATTCTTCTTTTATCTTTTTTAAGTTTTCAATAGTCACTGCTTTATAATTATAGTTTTCGATTTCTAATTCAATTTCTAGTTTATGACTCTCTAATTGTTCTAAAATTTTCTTAGGAGGGTTATGTAAAAATACCTCTTCAAACAATAAATATTGTTTATAAAGCAATATATAATTTACAAATCCTTCTATAAAATGTTCTTTAACAGCTGAATATTCATCAGAATATACAATAAGTGAATGAAAAGATTCCAAGTTCAATTCATCTTTTCTTAAGGCTAAGTCCATAGAAGTAACAACTTTTGTGAGTGAATTTGTATGTTCTATAGGTATAAGTTCTTCAAACTGTTCTAATGGGCCATTAAATATTTTAAACTTCATTTTTTTCACCCGGAATACCAGCTAGCAGTACATCATACACTGCTAAGTTATTTTTTGTATGTACTTCCGTCTCACCATTAAGGATTTCTTCTGCAGTCAACTCTCTAGGCTCAACATTTTTAGGGAATTCATTCTCAATAAGTAAGTCTTCTAAACTGCATTCACCAACTTTTATTCCATAGTATGTTAGATTCATTTTAGTTAGGTCTGTTAGCGTATAACTATTTCTAAAGGAATTAATATTGAAACGAAGGATTGATTTTTCTTCTCCCTTAACGGCTAATAGTTCGTAGTATCCTTTAGCGCTTTTAAGAATTTCATCAATCTCCATAAAATTAAAATCTGCTAGTTCTTGTGTATATTCTGTATCCTCTTTTAAAATCTTAATATAAGGAGAATACATTTTGATAAATGAAAAGGAATCTTTTATTGAATTCACTTTAAAACCTTCAAATATTTCAATGCTATTTTTGTTATCATGGCTGTTAGCAAACTTAACGAAGTCTGCTAATAGAGTATTTGTAATAGTAGATTTTAGCAAAGAATCCTTTGATTTTTCTATATTTGCATTACCAGTTAGAGAAATACTTGCCTTTATTAATGATAAAAAGCTATTTCCTATCCCTGCTTTTCCTTCAGCAGATCCACTCATTTTATAAGTGAATTTACCATTGTCTTCATCAACTATCTCAATATTTCCTCCATAATAAATTTGTAAGAAATCTGTTGCTGAACCTTCGTCGAAATAAATAACCTTATACAAATTACTTTCACTCCTCATAAAAAAAATGATCTTGCTTGAATATATCTAATACTTTATTACTTTTAAATTCATTAGTTAATTAATTGGTTTGTATATCTTATGTAATATTCTTTATACCAGCTGTATCCAGCATTTGATAAAACATTGTATTTTTCTTCATGAAGATCTTGATAATTTTACAACATACACATTCCTTAATTATACATTTAATTTGAATTTTTTTACTTATAATAATATCAAAAACTTGAAATATGTATTTATAGATAATGAAATAGAAAAAAGTATTAATGAAATACATATTTTGTAGATTGGATACTTGTCTTGTACAAAGAAAGATAAAATTTCCAACTTTAATTTTCTCTTATTTTGTAAAGAAACGTTCGTAAATGTGCACGAATCTAAAAAGACGTTCGTAATTTGTTTTCAAACTTAAATGAACGATAAAAATGATAGATTTCTTATAAAAAGGAAGAGTCCGTAAAAGTATACTTTTACGGACGATGTATTTGATCCTGTTTCAAAATGTTAAAGGAATAAAGTCAAGGGTTCCTTTTAATTCTTCTTGTCTTAATTTTCCTCTTCTTCTTTCAGGTTCTTATACAATTAAAGGCGCAGTTTGATTGAGTAAGAAATCAGATGTTTTTTTCTACTTGCTATTTCTTGTTTATTTGGTATGAGTGCATCTGTAGAAGAGTTTGATCCATTAATTAAAACAGTGAGAGAAAACAATCCTGAAGAAACTAAACGAATAGAAGATATGTTTGGCGGTACCCCTAAGTGAAAGTTAATGGATAATATTACGATATGTAGCAGATTTTTTAGAAATTATTGGTCAGTTATAATTCTTTACTAATCGTTCTAGAAATGTTATTGTTTAATCATGGTTTGAAATTCATGTCTTTATTTTAGAACGTTCATTCTATAATGGATTATGACGTTTGTTTTTGTTAGTATTGACTCATGAATTTTTTTAAGGAGAAATAAAATGGGTAGAAGCAAAGAATTCGACGAAAAAGCAGCATTGAGAAAAGCAATGGAGCTTTTCTGGGAACAGGGTTATGAAAAAACATCCATGCAAGATTTGGTTGATTATATGGGGATACACCGCAGGAGTATCTATGACACATTTGGTGACAAGCGTTCATTGTTTTTAGCTTCCCTTAATCACTATGAAGAGCTCATCGTCAAGGAGATGGAAAGCATAATTAGCAGCACTTCATCCACTAAACAGGCGATACGTGATGTTTTTATGTTCATACTGAATGCCATTGAACAATACCCAAAAGGTTGTCTATCAGTAAATGCAGCCGTTGAATTATCCTTGGTGGACAAAGAAATTGGATGCATAGTTACAAAAATGTTTAACCGTACTGAAGATATGCTTAATAACCTTATAAAACGGGGCCAAAATAGTGGAGAACTATCAAAAGAGATCGATTCTGATAACACATCTCGTTTCTTACACAACAATTTGGTAGGTATAAGAGTACTAATAAAAACTAATTATGATAAAAAAGAATTAGAAGGCATCATCGCTCTAGCACTTTCAGTGTTAGACTAGCTTTCTTTTTTTTACCTTTTTTAGAATGATCGTTCTAAAATTAATATGAAACAAACCATCATAATGCATACTTATAAAATCGTATTTTTAATTTCTAAGGAGGAACACAAAAATGACAAATTTTAAAATACCAACAGAATCAGAATTTATTGAAGCAGATGGAATTCGTTACGCATATAGAAAATTTGGTACACAAGATGGTATACCAGTAGTATTTCTTGTTCATTTTAGAGGAACGATGGAAAACTGGGATCCAAACATGATTGAACCTATTGCAAATACACGCCCAGTAATCTTATTTGACAATAAAGGGGTTGGTGAGACCGATGGGCAAACACCTACTACGATAGCTGAAATGGCACAGGATGCAGGAACATTTATTAAAGCACTAGGGTTAACTCAAGTCGATATTCTTGGTTTTTCCATTGGTGGCATGGTTGCACAAGAGCTAGCTTTACAAGAAGGAGATTTAGTACGAAAAATTATCATGGCAGGTACTTCTCCTGAATCTGGCATTAATCCAAATCCAGAGATTTTTGAAAGAATGAATCGTCACGGCGGAACGGAAGAAGATGGAATAAATGATTTTATGTTCTTTTTCTACGAGCAAACCGAAACAAGTAAATCTGCAGGAATGGCTTCACTACAAAGAATTTTTAATCAGAAAAAAGTAAACAGTTCAGAGCAAGTAAAAGAGGCACAATTACAAGCCATTGCAAAATGGGCTAAACAAAAATCTAATCATGATTATGAATGGTTACAAAATATCAAACACCCTGTACTTGTTACTAATGGGGTTAATGATGTGATGGTACCGACTAAAAACAGTTATATCTTAACAGAGAAATTACCCAAAGCACAGCTGATTATCTATCCTGATTCTGGTCACGGACATCTGTTTCAATTCCCAGAACTATTCGCAGAAAATGTAAATTCATTTCTTGATTCTAATTCTTATTAAAAGGGAGTATTCATATGAGCAGATTATTTGAAAAAGTTCGTATCGGAAACATTGATTTGAAAAATCGTATAGCCATGGCTCCGATGACTAGAAGTAGAGCTTTACCAGATGGTACGCCGAACAATTTAGTAGCAGAGTACTATGGTCAGCGCGCTTCAGTTGGATTAATTATAAGCGAAGGAACCCAACCTTCAGACGATGGGCAAGGTTACACTAATACGCCTGGTATTTATACAGAAAACCATATTAAAGGATGGAAAAAAGTAACTTCTAAAGTTCATAGTGAAGGCGGTCATATTTTTGTTCAGCTTATGCATGTGGGACGTGTATCACACCCTGATAACACACCTCACCATCGCCAAGCAGTTGCACCATCAGCTATTGCACCTGGTGTAGAAATTTTCACGGCAGAAGGAATGAAAGAAATTCCAACACCAAGAGAATTGAGTGAGCTTGAGATAAAAGATGTTATCAATGAGTTTCGTTTAGCAGCACGTTCAGCAATTGAAGCTGGTGCAGACGGAGTTGAAATTCACGGAGCGAATGGTTATCTGATCCAACAATTCCTTAGTGAAAACTCCAATCATCGTCAAGATGCATATGGTGGTACGATTGAGGGGCGTTCTCGCTTCGCTATTGAAGTAGCTAAGGCAGTTGTTGATGAAATAGGAGCAGAAAGAACAGGCATCCGTTTTTCTCCTCAAGGAACACTGCAAGGCATTGATGAGGGAGAAAATAGCCTTGAGATGTATCACTATTTAATAAGTGAATTAAATAAGCTTAGCCTTGCATATCTGCATTTAATGCACTTTGGAAACGAACAATTCCTAAAAGATGTGCGTCAACTTTGGGATCAATCACTTCTTGTTAACCGTCCAGGTCGTCCTCTAGATCAACTTTCGTCTGATTTAGATAATAATCTTGCAGATGTTATCACAGTAGGCACTTGGGTACTAGCTAATCCAGACTTTGTAGAACGGATTCAATCAGGTGCTCCCCTAAACGAACCTGATAAAAATACGCTCTATGCAGGAGGAAAAGAAGGTTATACAGATTACCCTTTCTTAAAATAATTTATTTGATATGAATATCCCATCTAGGGATATTCATAATCTTTTTTATTAGGTTTGTTATGAAAAGATACATGATTTAAATCTCCAGAATAAAAGCAGTTATTAGAAAAACTAATAAAGCTACTTACATAAGTTACATAATATGCTTTTTAAATCTCCAGAATAGACTTAAAAAGTCTTGTTTGATTATTGGAAGCGTAATACCAACATTCATCAACTCATCTCCTCCAAATAGCTCTCCTGTCTCAACATTTTGATAAGCATAATCTGGATTTAAACCTTTAAATTTTATAGTTCGAATAGGAGCTGCTGGTTGAGATAATACTTTGAAATAACTAGCTACTGCTTCGGATTGATCTTCAGAAACAAAATTCCATGCGGCTTCATTCCCATCAAAAGGGTTAAATATTCTATAAAATCTACCAAACTGAATAAGTGATCGAATTTCTTTATACAAGGTAATTTGTTGTTTAACTACAGTTTTTTCTTCATCAGTTAACTTGGTTAAATCTAGCTCATAACCAAGGTTTCCAGACATGGCGACATACCCTCTTGTTTCAAGTGGAGTAACCCTTCCAACTTGATGGTTTGGAACAGATGAAACGTGTGCTCCCATTGTGATAGGTGGATAAACAAGACTTGTACCATATTGAATTTTTAAACGGGAAATTGCATCTGTGTTATCACTTGTCCATGTTTGAGGCATATAATAGAGCATTCCTGCGTCAAAGCGACCTCCACCACTTGAACAACTCTCAAACAATATGTTTGGAAACCTTTTTGTGATTTCTTCCATTATTTTATATAACCCTAGTATATAACGATGAGCTGTTTCACGCTGTCGTTCAGGTGGTAATGCTGCTGACCCTACATCTGTCATATGACGATTCATATCCCATTTTACATAGGTTATGGAAGCACTAGATAAAATATCTGACAATGCTTTTATCACATAGTCACAGACTTCCTGCCTCGATAAATCTAAAACGAGTTGATTTCTTCCTAAGGTATGAGGGCGATCTGGTACATGTAAACACCAATCTGGATGATTTCTATATAAATTACTATCTATAGAAATCATTTCAGGTTCAAACCATAAACCAAATTCCATATCTAGATTACGCACACGATTTGCAAGATCTTCTAAGCCTTTTGGAAGTTTACGATGGTTGACTACCCAATCCCCTAATGAGCTTTTACTATCATTACGTTTTCCAAACCAGCCATCATCTAATACAAATAGTTCTATTCCTACTTTTTTTGCTTCATTAGCAATTTGTTCAATTTTGTCTGCATTAAAATCAAAATAGGTAGCTTCCCAATTATTAATTAAAATAGGACGGACGCTATCTCGAAAGGGCAGGCGACATAGCCTTTTACTATATAATTCGTGATAGATACTGGACATATCACCTAATCCTTTTGCTGTATACACCATTACCACTTCAGGCGTTTGAAAGGTTTCCCCTGGTTCTAATAACCACGAGAAATCCAAAGGGTTAATCCCCATAGATACTCTTGTATTGTGATATGGATCTACTTGAACTTGTGCAGTAAAATTCCCACTATAAACAAGGTTAAACGCATACACTTCACCCTGATCTTCATCAGTACCTTTTCTTACTAGCGCTAAAAATGGCGCTTGTTGAGGACTGCTGGCTCCGCGGCAACTATCAACCATTTGAATTCCTGGTACAATTTTTCGTCTTTGAATATTTTTTTCGTTGCTATGAGCACCAGACAATGTGATTAATTCATATTCATCATCACGAAAGTCAACACTAGTACTTAACGCTCGAAGAAATTTTAAGTTTTGTAATCCTTTATTATCAAATCGAACAGATCTAGTGATAACATCTCGCTCTTCATACAAGCTATATGTTAACGTAGCAGTCAGTCCCAGCAATTCATCTTCCATAGTAATCTCTAGTGTTTCTGCTTCATTTTCATCGTCTACATATGTAGACGGTAGCCCTTTCAAATTTGGTTTTCCTTTATAAATTTTGTATTCTTTATAACGAAGGTCTGTCACAGTAGACCCATTTTCTAGTTGTATTTGATACGCTGGAGTTCTAAAATCACCATTTCCATATGCAGGATATTCTTGAGGTAGCGTATCTAGCGAAAATGTTCGATCTAGCGCATCTGGGTTAGGTGAAAACTCTCGATTCATAAAGATAATTTTGTTACTCCCACGGTACGAACGAACATTCTTCCCCCAGTATAAGTGGGCTAAATAGCCATCTCGTATAACTTGCATAACATAGCTCGTGTTTTCTCCTTGCAAATGAAATAAAAGTTGTTCATCATCGATGTAAATTGTCATAATAACCTCCCACGTATAAGTAAGTATCGCTTATTTTAATTTATAATATATCGGATATTATTTAGTGAAATATGTTGCATTGCTTAATGTTTCTGTATTCATTTTATTAGTTTTATTTACATATTTATATGGAATTATGTAGACTCATTATGGAACAATGTGATAACTTGCAATCATTTTCAATTCGAGGTGACAAAATGACTTTGACCTTTTCTAATCATTCACATAACAATTTAGATCTTAATTTATACACATGCGGCAGGGAAGCTTGTATCAGTAAGCATTCATATGGTCCAGCAATACGAAATGGATACATATTTCACTATATTTTAAAAGGAAAGGGTACTTTTAAAGTACACGATAAAACCTATCATCTAGGAAAAAATGAAGGATTTTTAATTGAACCAAACACTTTAATTTATTATGAAGCAGATGTGGAGGACCCTTGGGAATATACATGGATTGGTTTCAATGGGGTAAAAGCAAAAGAATATTTGAACAGATCAAATTTATGTATGGAATATCCCGTTCTTGCGTTCACTCAAGACCATAAACTAATCAACTGCATGGAGAGTATCATAACGGCCTCAAGGTTAATGTCTAATAAAGATTTACTATTAACATCAAAGCTGTATGAATTTCTATATATATTAAGTGAGCTTTATCCAAATCGTGAAATGGCCATGGAAGTAAAACAGCAAAAGTATATTGAAGATGCGTTACTCTTCATTGAACAGAATTACACGCATTATATTACGGTCAATGATATTGCTAAATATATTTCCATTGACCGTTCATATCTTTATCGATTATTTAAGCAATATCTTAATAAGTCGCCGCAAGAGTTTTTATTAAATTTAAGAATAGAAAAAGCATGTTTTCTCCTGACAAATTCTGAGCTTAAAATTGGGGATATTGCTCGATCAGTAGGGTATAATGATGTACTGCTATTTTCAAAGACATTTAAAAAAATGAAAAAGCTCACTCCTTCGGACTATAGAAAGAAAGAATGATAATTGGATATAAAGTAAGACTACTACTCTATACCTTTACAAGTAGATAGTTTTTAATTATTAAACTTAGCTTTATCCATATGAATAAAAACGCTGAGGTTACTTCTTTAAGATAGTTATGTAGAAACCAGATAAGGCTGTCGGAAAGAACTCGACAGCCTTATCTGGTTTCTATTATGCGTAACAGATTTTCTTAATTGATAATGACATGATAATTATCCAACATTTTTTTGTCTTTTCTAAAACTATCTGCAGACATGCCAATCATCTTTTTAAATACTTTGCTAAAGTAATTTGCATTATCATATCCTGTTTCTATGGCAATTTCATGGAGTGTTTTATTTGTTTTTAGCAAGAGCTCCATTGCTTTTTCCATACGTATAGTTGTTAGAAATTGAATTGGTGTTGTGTTTGTATACTTTTGAAACTTGTTTGTAAAGTAGTATTTTGACAGACCTGTATGTTCTGCAATCTCCTCTAGTGAAAGAGGTTCATGATAATGCTCCGTCAAAAAATGAATTGCCGTGAGAATGTCGTTTGGAATCTCAGATTTAACCTGATCAAGTCCTTTCGTAAAACGGTAAAGACTCATTATAAACTCATATGCTTTGGCTGATGAAATAAAAGAGTCTCCAATTCCCTCTTTAACAGCAAATTGATAAATTTCTTTTAGTGAAAAAATTAACGGTGAGGTATCGTCTAATGTTAGTTGTATTCCGAATTGGTCAATGACATAATCCCAGCATTCCTCAGCTTTTGGTCCTTCTAATGTAATAAAGATAAATTCCCATTCAGGACTTCCCTTTGGTAGATAATAGCAATGATCACTTGGTATTTTTACGATAAACGCTTGACCAGGTTCAATAGTTAATATTTGTTCACCTATTCGTATTTCACCATATCCACTCAAAGTATATTGAAAGATATAATGGTTAAGGTTATTTTTTCGCATTCGCCCATCCCAATAATAATCAGTTGATACACGCTTTTCAAACCCTATGGAAGAAATACGAACATCTTTGGTTAATGGTTCTTTTGAATGACGGTAAAGAAAACTTTGATGTTTATCATGAGTTAAAGACAACAATATATTACCCTCTTTTCTATATTTTATTTACCATTGCCTGAAAATTAAAGTCTCCGTATTATAAATTATAAGAAATACATTAATAAAAATTTACCCAAAATACAACACTAACTTTTAATGGAGGATGGGATATGAAAAGGATTGCGTTCATCAGTATAAGAAGCAACATTTCCATAGAAAAGATTTTTAACTTTTAATTTTGTTACTACAATTTATTTTTGTAGATAAAAAGATTATTAAATTTCACCTTTTTGTTGCACCTGTGATATAAAGTCTTTTTAGTTTATTTCTAAAGAGAAATGAAAGCGTTATAAAAATAAGAAATGTTTGATGGAGAGTGAGATGTTTTTTGAAGAATCCTTATAAAATGACATATCATATAGAGCCAGATAGAGGCTTGATAAATGACCCAAATGGCTTAATTTGGTTCAAAGATAGATATTATTTTTTCCACCAATGGAATCGTTTTGATACCAATCATCAATACAAAGAGTGGGGGCTGTTTACTTCAACTAATATGATTGATTGGTCTAATCAAGGTTCTGCAATTCTTCCAGACAGAGATTTTGATCAAAATGGTGTTTATTCAGGGAGCAGTATAGAACATAAAGGAGAAATATATTTATTTTATACTGGAAACGTAAAAATTGACGGGGAGAGGAAAAGTTACCAGTGTATTAGTATCTCTAAAGATGGTCGGACTTTTATAAAAAAAGAAAATGTAATTGAAACACCTGCAGAGTTTACAGAACACTATCGAGATCCAAAAGTTTGGAGAGGCAAAACGAACTGGTGGATGGTTGTAGGTGCGCAAACAAATGAACGAAAAGGTGCGGTTGCACTCTACTCTTCTTTTAATCTATTGGATTGGAAATATGAAAATATTTTGTATGACCAACAGTTAGAAAACATGTGTGAATGCCCAGATTTGTTTTCTATAAATGATGAAACAGATATATTGGTTTGTTGTCCTCAAGTAAGACTGGAAGAAGGTGATAACGTAATAGGTGTTTCCAGTTATGCAGCGTTTATATCTGGAAAATTTGACGAAAAAATAAAGAAATTTCTACCAAAAGGTTCTTTAGAATTACTTGACCATGGATTTGATTTCTATGCACCTCAATCTTTTGCCGATCATAAAGGAAGACGAATTATGGTGGGATGGATGTCACGAATGAACGAGGAAGAGGAGCATTTATGCCCTACTAAGCAATATGGTTATTTGCATTGTTTGACGTTGCCACGCGTTATAACATGGGAGGATGGGAAAATTAAACAAAAACCTATTGAAGAAGTGAAGCAGCTTAGGAGATGTAGACAAAGTTTTACATCCTCACAAGGTTGTTTTGAATTAGAAAGTGGACGGTTTGAACTAGAATTGACTCGAGATAATTGCACTAGTGACTTTCACTTGTTTTTGAGAAATGAAGCAGTAGAGGTTCATTATTGTGGTAAGAAAAACGTATTGTCTGTTACGCGTGAGAATTGGGCGACCAATAAAAAGGAGACGAAATCTAAGAAGGTTCAAGGTATATCACAAATGAGTATTTTTAGTGATAACTCCTCCATAGAGATATTTGTGAATGATGGGGAATGCGTTTTTTCATTAAGATACTTTACTGAGGAAGAAAATTTGAGTGTGAAATATGATGGGTTACACCCAAAAGGTGAATTACTTTATTTTTCATTATAAGGGGAGAATAGTATGAAAGATCAAGAGGTGGCCAAAAAGATTATAGAATTAGTTGGTGGAAGTGAAAATATCCATTCTGTTACACATTGTGCTACAAGACTGCGAATTATTACTGTTGATAAAGACAAATTAAATGTTAAAGAAATTGAAAACTTAGACAAAGTAAAGGGAAGTTTCTTTAATTCTGGGCAGTATCAGATTATTTTAGGAACAGGGTTAGTTAATAAGATCTATACAGAAATTATGAAGTTATTGGATGGAAATGTTCAAAATCAGCCTTCTGTTAAGAAAGAAGGTAATCGCTTTCAACGCGGTGTTCGGGTTTTCGGAGACATCTTTGTTCCTATTATACCTGTCTTAGTAGCGACTGGTTTATTTATGGGATTTAGAAGTTTAATAACCCAGGAAGCTGTCCTAGAATTAGTAGGCTTAACAACCAAAAGCGTTCCGAAGGAATTGTTGCTATTTACACAAGTTTTAACAGATACAGCTTTCGCCTTTTTACCTGCTCTAATTTGTTGGTCAACGTTTAAAGTTTTTGGTGGTAACCCTGTATTAGGAATTGTCCTAGGATTAATGCTTGTTAATCCAGCATTACCAAATGCATACGCAGTAGGACAGAAATTAGAAGATCCATTAGTGTTTTTCGGCTTTATTAAAGTTGTAGGATATCAAGGTTCTGTACTGCCTGCGTTTATTACAGGAATTGTCGCATCTAAACTCGAACAGTTTTTACGAACAAAAATACCGAATTCACTTGATCTTATACTCACACCATTTTTAACACTACTTTCTGGTATTACATTAGCACTTTTTATTATTGGTCCTATCTTCCACGGAGTAGAATTACTTGTTTTGCATGGGGTTGAATTTTTACTTGAGTTACCATATGGAATTGGAGGTTTAATTTATGGAAGCTTTAGTCAGTTACTTGGTATTTTTGGAATTCACCACATTATAAGTTTTTTAGAGATCAATATGCTTACACAGACTGGTTGGAACAAGTTAAATGCAATTGCACCTGGAAATGTCGCTCAAGCTGGTGCAGTGTTGGCAGTGGCACTTAAAACCCTTTCGCCAAAAACAAAACAAATTGCCTATCCATCTAGCTTGTCTGCAGCTTTAGGTATAACCGAACCAGCAGTTTTTGGTGTAACACTTCCTTTAGTGAAACCTTTTATTATGTCAATGATAGGTGGAGGAGTTGGAGGGTTCCTAGCCTCTATCTTGCATTTAAAAGCCACAGGAATGGCGCTAACAGGTATTCCTGGAATGTTACTATATTTAAATAATCAATTGCCCCTTTATATACTTGTAAACGTTGTTGCTTTCTCTGTGTCATTTGTTTTGACCTATACAATAGGTTACCAACACTCAATGGAGAAGAAAACAAAGTAAAATGGCTATCTGTCAAATGTTCATCTACTAACTAAGATGAAGATAGTGAATATAACTATAGTATGGAAAACATAAAAACAACCTTATCGGACGTAAGATGGTATGACCAAACAATTTAAAAGGTCTGTATCGATAAATATATGGAGACAAGAATATTATATTTATCCGATATGTGGACCATCCAATGATCCTAATGTTTTAAGGGAGGAATATAATCATGTTAAAAGGGCTTTTCAAAAAGAAAAATATTACTCAAATAGAGGAAATATTTGCACCACTATATGGAGATATCATCCCTTTATCAAAAGTTCCTGATCCTGTATTTTCAAAAAAGATGATGGGAGACGGAATTGCTATTATTCCAAAGAGTGGGAAAGTTGTGTCGCCGGTTAACGGTCAAGTTATCCAAGTATTCCCTACAAAACATGCTATTGGAATTCGCTCTGAAAAAGGGCTTGAATTACTTATCCATATCGGCTTAGAAACTGTCGAATTAAATGGAGAAGGCTTCGAAGTACTTGTGAATACCGATGAACCTATTAAGGCAGGGGACCCTTTAGTAAAAGTAAATTTAGAATATTTAAAAAGTAAAAAGAAGGATATTGTTACTCCTATTATTATTACAAATATGGAGAAGGTTTTGGAAATTGAAGCAAGTCAAGAGAGAGTAACTAACTTTGGGGATGTAATATTTAATTGCAGTATGAAATAATACTTTAAAAACGGAGAAGAGAACATAGAAGTAACTCTAATGTTTTCTTTTCTATTTTTTAGTTTAGCTAAATACGATTGTTGCTAGCGTCTTATTCTTATAAGAATCCTTTCAACTCTATCACTTAATTGGTAGAGATATAGTTATCATTGGCGTGGTTAGGACAAATTTTGTTGGTGCAAAGAGTAAAAAAAGATAAAACTTATATTTATAAAAAGTAAGTTTTATCTTTTACATTTAGTGGCGAAAAATAGGTTATTTTTGATCTTAAACTTAAAGGAGAAAACACACGAATGAGTTCTGTGCTGTTAGGAAAATAATGGTCTTCAACTTTTGGTTAAAAATTCTTTACTGAACGTTCTTAAATTGATATACTCAAAACAAGTTAGATCTAACAGTTTTTTTACCCAATTAAGAATGATCATTCTCAAAATACCTAAAGAATTTATTGAGAGAGAATGAATAGTATAAAATTGTTGCACTCTAAGTGCGTCAAATAGTTCTAAATATTTTCTCAGAAATACGAGATAATACTTTCTAAGGTGGGAGTACATGGCTAGAAATAAAGAATTTGATGAAAAAGAAGCATTAAGGAGAGCAATGGAGCTTTTCTGGCAACAGGGGTATGAAAAAACATCCATGCAAGATTTAGTGAACTATATGGGCATTCACCGTAGAAGTATCTATGATACATTCGGGGATAAACATACTTTATTTATTCGAGCCCTAAGTCATTATGTAGAAGTAATGGATGAAAGAATTAAAAATAACATAAAACCAGAATTAACGGTTAAGCAGGCTATACGAAAATTATTTAAAATGGTTATTTATCCAAATGATAAACAGCCAAAAGGGTGTTTAACAGTAAACACAGCAGTTGAATTATCGTTACTCGATCAAGAAGTATCTGAAAAAGTTACAGAGACTTTTATAAAGACCGAAACCTTATTATTTGATCTACTGAAACATGGTCAAGAACAAGGAGAAATCCCTGAACACTATGATATCAAAGGGCTTTCTAAATTTATTCATAATTCCCTTGTAGGAATACGAGTATTAGCAAAAACAACAGATAATAAGAAAGAATTAGAAACCATTATTGATTTGACTTTATCAATACTGGACTAAGATATATCTTGTTATTTAAATAAACTAATTAACACCAATCTGAATATATTTTTAAGGAGAGAATGAATATGAAGTACACAGTTATTACAGGAGCAAGCTCAGGTATAGGATATGAAACTGTCCTAGAATTTGCTGCTCGCGGCAAAAACTTAATTATTGTAGCTAGAAGATTAGATAAATTAGAAGGTCTTAAATCAGCCATTCAGAATATAAATCCTGATTTAGATGTTATTATTCGTACAAGTGATCTATCTGTCACAGATCAGGTATATACACTGTACAACAGTTTAAAGGAGTATCAAATTGAGACTTGGATTAATAATGCTGGAATTGGTGAATCCTCTTCTGTAACAGATCAGAATTTAGATAAGGTAGAAAACATGTTACGTCTTAATATAGAGTCATTGACAATCCTTTCTACACTATTTGCGCGAGACTATTCTCATGTAGAGGGAACTCAATTAATTAACGTATCTTCAGCACTCGGATATGCAATTTATGTTGGTAGTATTACTTACTCTGCATCTAAATATTTTGTTAGTGCATTCACAGAAGGGCTTGCAAAAGAACTCGAACAGAAAGGTGCGAAAATGAAGGTGAAGATTTTAGCACCAGCAATGACGGAAACAGAATTCGCGAAATCTGCAAGTGATATGAAAGAATTTGATTATAAAGCAAATGTCCCTATGTATCACACAGCTAAGCAAATGGCTGGTTTTATGATGGAACTTTATGACAGAGATAAAGTGGTAGGGATTGTAGATGTAAACTATGAATTCAAATTAAGAGATCAAATTTATCCAATACTAGGCGCATAATTTGTCACCAAAAGTTTTAAACTAAAGAAACGGAAATAATCTGTGAGGATGAGAAATATAAATTTCTTTACAGTATCGTTTCAAAAAAATTTAATCAATTGAGAATGAACGTTCTAAAAAATAACAGTACCAAATGGATCATAAAGATGCTGTTGTAAGTATTTAAGTTTTTGGTGGTGGGTTGATCCTAAAATAGGGAGGCAGACATCTCCTAAAATAAGATTCCCTCCACCTAAATGATTGGAATAACATAAGATCTTATAAAAAGAATTATATTGAGGATAGAAAAATGAAGCAGACAGCAAAAATAATAAAAATAAGGTAAAGAAACTTAATAAATGCAACTCAACGGAAGGGTGCTGATAAAAAAATGAAAACACTCATGAAAGCAGCTCAGATCACCAAGTACTCAAAAAATATCCATGCCCAAGTAAATGACATTCCAATCCCAGAAATCGATGACAACGAAGTCTTGGTAAAAGTCAAAGCTGCGGCGGTCAACCCACTTGAAATATTAAATATTACAGGAAGCGTAAAACTAATTCAAGATTATGAAATGCCTCTTACATTAGGAAATGAACTAACTGGAATAGTTGAAAAAGTTGGTGAAAATGCACATGAATTTAAGGTAGGAGATTCTATTTATACGAGACTCCCTATTGAGAAGATTGGAGCATTTGCAGAGTATGTTGCAGTTGATGCAGCAGCCATCTGGCATTTGCCGAAAAATTTAGATTATGTCACTGGAGCTGCTGCACCTCTAACTGGTTTGACGGCATTTCAAGGGTTAACAGAAGAGTTAGAAGCGAAAAAAGAGCAAACAGTGTTCATTCCAGGAGGATCCGGAAGCTTTGGCCAAATGGCTGTTCCAATTGCTAAAGAAATGGGATTGAAGGTCATTGTTTCTGGGAGTCCTTCTGCTAAAGAAAGGACGTTGAATGCTGGTGCGGATCAATATATAGATTACACGAAGGAAAATTATTGGGAAATATTAGACAAAGTTGATTATGTTATTGATACACTCGGTGCAGATGAATTTGACAGAGAGTTGTCCATTATCAAATCAGGTGGTCGCTTACTAAGTCTTCGTACAGGACCAAATAAGCAGTTTGCAATAGATGGAGGTTTTCCCAAATGGAAACAAATCCTTTTTGGACTAGTTGGTGCTAAATTTGATAGGAAAGCAAAAAAACAGGCTGTTCAATATCGCTTTCTTTTCGTAAGAGCTGATGGAAAGCAGTTAGAAAAAATTACGAACATTATTGAAGAAAACAATATTGTTCCAGCTATCGATCCTACTAATTTTACAATTGATAACATTAACGAAGCACTAAACTTAGTTGCAAATGGTCATCCAAAAGGAAAAGTGGTTATTAAATTTTGAAGGTAAGTAGGAGGAGGAGCAATGTCGATTTATTATTCTTATATTGACGCACCTAACTTATTCATTCAGCAACAGAATGGTAAAAGGTATGCGTATAGAGAATTAGGAGAAAAAAAAGGAACCCCTATTATTTTATTGACACATCTATCAGCTAATCTTGATAATTGGGATTCAAGGGTTATCGATGGTCTTGCTAAAAGTCATTGGGTCATCGCATTTGATAACACAGGGGTCGGACTATCCAATGGTGAAGTACCAAACAACATCCCTCAAATGGCAGATGATGCTATCACATTTATAAAACTATTAGGATTTTTAAAGGTTGATTTGATTGCTTTGTCTATGGGCGGAATGATTGCGCAAGAATTAATTTCAAAAGAACCAAACTTGGTAAGAAAGGTGGTATTAGTTGGTACGGGACCTCGAGGAGGAAAAGGGATTTCTAATGTCAGCCGTATTACTAATCTTGATCTTGTCCGTGCTGCCTTGACTTTTAAAGACGTCAAGACCTATCTGTTTTTTCCAACCACAGATAATGGTAAGAAAAAGGCTAAGGAATTTCTAACTCAAATAAAAAAAAGGAAAAAACATCGAGATAAAACAATTAGTTTAAAAGCTTATAGAAAACAATTAGATGCAATCACTAAATGGGGTAAAGAGAAGCCTGCAGATCTATCCAAAATTGTTCAGCCAACATTAATAATAAACGGAGATAATGATCGCATGGTTCCAACAGAAAATTCATATGACTTATCAAATAGAATTCCTAATAGTAAGATAATAATATTTAATCATGCAGGACATGGTTCTTTATTTCAATATCCAAAAGAGTTTGTCGAAATTGTACTAACATTTTTAAGCTAATGAACATTAAAATACAGACTATCCTTTTGAAAATATGAATATTAGTCTTCGTTTATCAATTATAATCAAAAGTGAAGGATGAGCATCCATCTCCATAATTAAAACAACGATCCTGGCAAAAAATATTGAATTATTTTAGCAAATATACATTCATATTTTTTGCTAAAATTTTTTTGGAAAGAAAGGAATCAAAATATTACCATGGATACCTTGTGCTGTTGCCCAACGATAGTTATATAAACCCCAAATTTCTTCATGGTCAGCAACTTTTTAATAAAATATTCATATCTTATATTGGGGAGTTGTTTAATGGCCAATTCAAATTCTTCTTTATTCATTATATTTTCCTCCACAACAACTCAAAGAGCTGATAATACGTGAATCTTATCGATTAACGAATAGTTTAGAGTGTTTGTTAGAATCATTATTTGAAGAAAAAGATCATTTATTACATTCTAAATTTAGTGCTGATACTGCTACGGCAGCCTATCTCACCATTCTAGATGGATTATTTGTAGAGATGTTGTATGGGGGAAGATTAGAGCGTTTAGAGAAAAGAATCTCTTCAACTTGGGATGTCTTTTGTCAAGGAATTAAGCGTAGTAAACGAGCATATGTATAAAAGGTGCACTTCTTATACATTAGTTTCTCAACCACCTACTGAAAAAACGTTGATAAATGAACAGTGTATAAAAAGATGCATACTCCGGAAAAAGAACCCTCGGCGGAACCGTTCTGCGACAAGGGTTCTTTTTTGTAGTGTCTTCCGGAAAGAGTGTTTATGTAAACTAAAAATGTATGGAGTATACATCTTAAAAATAGAAAAAACCTATCTCTTCCCAATCCAAAGAGGTAGGTTTTTTCTGCTCTATTGCAGTAAGGATTTTCGCTGATGCCTCACGGCGTCTTGTGTAGTTTGCTCAAAATCCTATTTATTATCCAATAAGAGTATAAACTACTTTCTCTTAGTTATCCGGACTAAGTAATCGGTAAAAAAGATAATAGTAAAGGGAAGAGCATAAATACCGAAAATTGCAAGAAAAGCTTTATGTTTATGAATTTTACCTTTCATTTATATGAATCCACCTTTATATATTAGAGTGAATATTTTAGCCCTTCTGAAGTAGAATGTTCAAATAAAGGGAAATTATGTATAACAAATAGCAGCTTGAATTAAGCTGCTATTTGTTTATGGTTGCCGATAATACGTTTTATGGTAACTGAATTTAAAAAAGAGCACCCGTTCAAAGGTGCTCTTTTTACTTGTCGATACAATTTGTTCTTTGATCTTTTATGTACGTACGTATAGCAAATATTCCTATTACACTTAAAATAAGGATAATAACGTTAATAAACATGTCTAGTAAATTATTTAAAGGTAAGTATGACATGAGTAAAAGTGAAGGTATAAATAATACACATTCCCAAATCATCATGTCTTTAAATAGTTTTTTTGTATGTAACATATCGTTCAACTTTCTTTATTCCTCCGTTTCATGGCTTACAAAGTTCTTTTATTTAATAACTTCATTTAGGTTATCTTCTGCTTGCTTCATAGGTTTATATACGAATACGTGTAAGGATAGCCCTACAACTGCAGTAGCATTAAAAATAATACTTATTATTGGTAAAGTCCATTCAAGAAACATAGGCAAATGCTCATTAGTACTCATTGTAGAAGTACTAACTCCAATTATTAAAATGAAAATTAGCAAAGGTAAATTTTTAATCAATATGAATCCCCCTATACATTATCATTTTTATTTTACCATAAAAAGAAATAAATGTATTTTTAGTAAACGTGCTTATAATACATTTTATGGTGCGACAAGAAGTCGCTTTCTTACAGTGTAACTAACGCTACTCATCTAGACGCGAAGATGATCTCCATCCGAAACGGCATTCTTGGTAACGAGTCTGTCGGTTGCATGAGGAAATGTGGAAACAGAGGACAAATGCATGGTCCAGAATACTGCTAGGAGAAGATAGGTATGGTAAACGAAAGTGAAGGTTTGTAAGCTTCGTCAGTGTTAGCTCAAGATAATGCATAAGTCTCGCTTGGGTCTTGGTAAGAGGAAAAGTAGAATCATAAAGCTACTCTGATGCGTCCCGCATCTTACCCGGAGTAAAGAACCTGCCTACCCCTATCGTATCTGTAGAATGTGGAACTTGGTAAGCCCTATGTCATCTGCATAAGCAGTAGGATGACTGTAAAGTCAAACGAAGTGGCAGAGGGTATGGGACGTGAGAAAAAGCGAAAGCCGTTATCTCGAAAGAGAACAGGAAAACAAGAATATTGTATAACTGGACGGATACTGTCGTCTTTATAGACAATAGCAGGCTCGAAAGAGCGCCCACTTCTCACTGGTCTTCAACACGAAAACAAATTTGTGGCTATCTTCTAACGAAAAGGAGCGTGCTGTTATGAATACCTCTCTACGAGCGTCGGCGCACGTCTCGCATAAAGATTGGTACTCTATTGATTGGAGTATTATACAAAAATATGTAGCGAAGTTACGACAAAGAATTTATCGTGCCGAACAACAAAATCAACAAAGAAAAGTAAGAAAACTTCAACGTTTACTCCTTCGGAGTAAAGCAAATCTACTGCTTTCTATTCGCAGAGTAACACAACAAAATAACGGTAAGCGAACACCTGGTGTAGATGGCTATACGGCCTCAAAACCAAGCGAACGTATCAAACTTTATCAACAACTAGTTCAATGCAATGTCTTTCGACATCGTCCAAATCCAGCAAAAAGAACGTTTATTCCGAAGAAAAACGGAAAGCTAAGACCTTTGGGTATTCCTACGATGCGAGACCGAGTCTATCAAAACGTAGTAAAAAACGCACTTGAACCCCAATGGGAGGTTAAATTTGAACCTACTTCCTACGGTTTTCGTCCTAAACGAAGTACGCATGATGCAATAAGTAATCTTTTTAAGAAGCTTAACACCAATAGCAAAAAAAAGTGGGTATTCGAAGGAGATTTTTTAGGATGTTTCGACCATCTTAATCATAAGTGGATAGTGGAACAAACATCTATGTTTCCGGGAAACATTCTCATTAAAAGGTGGCTTAAAATGGGATACATAGAGCAGGATATGCTTCGTACGACAACAGAAGGAACCCCTCAAGGGGGGATCGTGTCTCCCCTTCTAGCTAATATCGCTTTATGCGGTATGGAAGAAGAGATTGGTATTGTTTATAAAAAGACATACAAACCAAACGGAGGATACGCAATTGACCCAAAATGTAAGATAGGACGTGTTCTCTACGCAGATGACTTCGTCATCGTAACGGAAACGAAGGAAAGCGCGGAAAGCATGTATCGAAACCTCGCTCCTTACCTACAAAAACGAGGAATTACACTTAGTATGGATAAAACTAGGGTTACACATATTGAGGACGGGTTTGATTTTCTTGGCTTCTCGCTGCGTCAATATAATACGGGACAAGGAAAAAAATTATTTATCAAACCTAGCAGAGACAGCATTAAAAAGGCTAAAAACAAGATAAAGGATACGTTCTCTGTGATGAGAGGACGACCAGTAAAAGAAATAATACGTGTTTTAAACCCGATTATTCGTGGCTACGGACAGTATTGGAAACATGTCGTATCCAAAAAGACTTACAGCTACATGGACAATTATATTTTCCTAAAAGTGAGAAAGCATTTGAAACAATTGCATCCAAAGAAGTCGAGAAAATGGATTAGCCAGCGTTATTTTAAGAAGCCCCACCACGGTGGAAATAATAAATGGATTCTCACATGTCCAGTTACTAACATTCAATTGTTAAAGATGTCCTGGATTAAGATAGAACGGCATGTCATGGTAGCCTATAAAAACAGCCCAGATGATCCAAGTCTAAGAGAGTATTGGAAAAAAAGAGACCGTAAGGTCTTTAATAGCGAAAATACTTTAGATAGGATGAAACTCGCAAGAAAACAAGGATATCGTTGTGCGTTGTGTAAACAGACTCTACAAAATGGAGAGAAAGTTACAGTGCGAAACCTAGAGGTTTCTACAGGTGAATTTGCTAAATTAGTACATGTACCCTGTATTAAATAGGTTGTTTGGATAAAAAGAAGGCTTGAGCCGTATGACGGGAAATCTGTCACGTACGGTTCTTAGGGGGGCGGGCACTCGTGAGAGTGCCTGCCTACCCGACTTAACTGATAGATAAATAAATGTTATTATTAACCATATGTTTAGTTCATGGAGGATCCAATTGAAGAAACGTTTTAGTCAATACTCTTTGTGGTTATCGTTGCTTGGAATTGTTATTGGAGTCGGTCAATATTTCACGTCAGTGTACAACTCAAATATTCTTTATATAGGAGTCGTTGTTTATCTTGCCGGCTTTACATGTGGAGTAATAGCTTTTGGAAAACATGAAAGAGGGCTAATGAAATACTTTAGTTTGACCTCATTTGTAGTAATCCCATTACTTATCATGTTAGGTATGCTATTTTTCGCAATGAATTTTGGTGAAAGTTAAAAGAAGCGAGCACAGAACGCTTGCTTCTTTGGTCTACTTAATCAGCACATTTGTCCCAATTAAAAGGCTTCTGCTCAAGTTTTTCTGCTTTTTTTTCATCGACTGTCATAACAACCCAAATGTTCCCCATTTTATTTAATACTTTCAATACGTTATTTCCATCAACTCTCTTATAAAGGAAATATCCTCTTGTTCCTTCTAATCCATTTTCCAAAAACAATCTCATTGACCCAATGCTACCTCCCACAAACAAGTGTTGCAATGAGATCTGATCAGAGTGGTCATTCATGCTATCTCCTACTTTTAAATCTAATTCTCTGTTTGTGAATTCCTGAAACCCAGATAAATCTAAGCTATAACTTTTAACAATATCTTTTAGCACCCTATCATCAAGTTTTTTACGATACTTTTCAAATTTCTCGCTACAAGCTTTCTCAGGTAGATTTCTTTCTTCTATTGAATTGGCAAATGCAGTTCCGTAATTTATTCCATAAGCGAAGATACCAAGTATCAGCAGTGAAAGCGCTACCCTTTTATTCATATATCTCATCCTATATTCATATTTTGTTGTATTTTTGCCCAGTTACGTTGATACTATCCTTCTGTTTTCCTAAAATGACTGCTGCTTTGATTTCATCATAATAAATGTGTATTCAATAGGGGATAGTAACTAAAAAATGTGAGGAAATAACATGAAAAAACTTACTTTAGTTATAGTCTTGTCGTTTGTAGTACTTGCTTATCCAAATCAAACCAATGCCAGTAAAATGCCTTGTAGTTTGATATTAGAACCTGTAGACAAACATTTAAAAAATGCAAAAGGAACAGCTCTAATTTACAAAGTACAATTGAACCAACCCAGTTTTGCTCGAACAAACATTAGTATTATGGCTGTCCACCTCCCTCACCGTTCTACTTATGGTAGGTATGATCAATATGAAGGATTTGCAACCATTCCAGGTTACATTAGTTGGCGTTTTAAACTATATTCTACACCTGAAGAAGATGGCGTTACGTGGGCTGGAAAGTTCGATTGGATTACGGAAGAGATGAAAAACGTCAAGATACAGGTGCGCCCTTCAAATTCTAAAACAGAAAAATTAGGATCACCACTCTTACAAGGTACCCTTTCATCTTGTAATTGAGCTAAATAGCTTACTACTTGAAACGATTCGTTTAGTTTAATACATGCTCATTCAATATTTCTAAACTTTATGTAGGTGATTAAAAAAGAAACCTTTGTCCATATAGACAAAGGTTTTTCAAATTTATTGGAATAGGGGAAATATGTTATTAGTCTGGCCAGGTTTATAGATTCATATACATATAACTTTAAAACTAAATGTTGTAATAGACTCTGTTTTAAAAAAATAACCTGATTTAAGTTCTGTTGTCAGTTAAGTAAATACTAAATTATTTTATTTATTATTAAGGTTTTACTATTTACAGTTAATGACGACAAATATGGCCTTTTTCTACAAGATAGGTAAATGATAAAAATGTTTTTCGTAAAGTATGTTTGATTTTACTTAACGATATGGTGGAAAGTAAAGCTAAACATAATCTGAATTATATAAACTGATTTTGCATATGGTATACATCATTCAAAAGAGAAAAAACTACTGTTCAATAGGTTTTTCTCTTTTGAATGAATTTTTCAAGTTACTTATAAGGAGAGCATAGTATGTGTTTATTCTTTTAAATTATGAACCCGTCTTGAGACCGCATATCTACCTCATTTACTCTTAAATTCTAAAGGTTCTATACGTACCTCGTATTTATCAAAATCTTGATAGAATCTTATTTCCATTTGCTGCGTCATTGGACTTGAATTTACTAAAACTTTTGTTTCTAATTCTGACGAATCTAAAAAAATCGTAACAATACTTTTTGAGTATGGAGGAACGGTTACTGTAATAGTGCTGCTTTCCATATTAATCAACTCCTAAAAGATATGTGATTCAAAGACATATTCGATAAAGAAACGTGAATTCCCCCTTGAGCGCCAAGGAGATGTTTTTTTATGTGTACTGGAAAGAGGCATTATGCAAACCGATTTTGTATATAAATAAAACCGCCTTATACAATGACAAGGCAGTCTTATTTATAAGTATTCTACAATTTTAGTTGCTTTGTTTTTGTAATTCTGTAAGTGCACAAAATTAAAAAAGCACTCTTTAGCTATCTATTATTCTAGTTCATAAATAAGGTTCTATAAACGGACGTTTATGTTGCTAAAAACAACTTTATTAACAACAATCTGTTAATGATTTCCTAGAAATTATTGTTTGTTCCAATACTCGTCATTATTGTTACGTATACCAATGTTGTAAAACTACAAATACGCCAAAATTTCTTCTAAGGCGTGTAATTTTTATAAATGACACGGCAGAGGAGAAGGACTTAGTTGATTCTATTGAATAAATCCTACTTGCTTAACCTTTACATACTAGTAACCAAAAAAAACATTAAATTAAATAGACAGATTTTATAATATTTTGACAAAAGAAAAAGAGATGATAGTATAAAGAACCATAAGGTAATTAGTCTGTCTACTATAGAAGAGGAGATGAAAATGATGACAAAAGATCTAACTCAATATACGTTAGTTAAAGAATTGCTTGCTTTACCTACACCTTGTAATGATGTTGTCTACTATCCTGCTAAGTTAGCTACTTTAGAAGCTGAAGGGACATACTCTGTTTTTCAAGATCTAAGTCATAAAAGTGGACTAGCTTATATAGTTGTTACTCAGCCTAACACAGCTAAAATTATATTAGCTGGATCTAAACATTCAATAAATGAATTATATAAAGCTATTCCTTGGCCTAATTATGAGATAGAAGATGGAGATAATAAGTTTTACTACAAAGAATCACCATCATTACAAGTTTTAGAAGATTATTTTATTAATCTTAAAGAACAATGATTTATTTTAAACTAATAGATATACTAGAAATCAGTTAGACATTTATAGTGATATATTTTAAAAAGTAATGAAAGGAGACACATAATTAGTGTTTGAGGATTTACTTTTAATAAACGAATTTAGCAAGTTAGCAGGTCTATCAAGAAAAGCTTTGTATGTTTATGAAAAAAACAATATTCTAAATCCTATATTTATTCATCCTGATAATGACTATAGGTATTATAACAAGAATCAGTTATTAACTGCTAAAAGAATAAGGCTATTAAAACAAGCAGGGTTTACCTTACATGAAATAAACCAGATTGTAGAGGAGAAATTATCAGATGAACAAATAAAAGGCTTAATTGAAAGAAAACTTCACCTAGAATCAGAAAAGATTAGAAATGCAAATCAAGCAATAGATCAATTAAAGATGCTTAATAGCACAGTGACTCATTTCAATGGCAAAGTTAAAAAGGAATACTTAGAATCAGTACACGTATTTGAATACAGCTTATTGCCAAATGAGAACATATGTGTAGCACTTAATCATGTAGAAGAATTGATTGGCAAAAATAACTCTTTAAGAAATGAGAAAATTATTAAGTATAAATTAAGCAGTCGTGTTATTTACCCTGTTACGATAGCTCTGCAAGTGAAAAATCAAGATTTAAATCAATCTACCTACAAAAAGTATTTTGGCTTTGAAGCGCAACATTTTTTTTGCGAAGTTAATCCTTATCAAGAACAATCGATTTTGAAGATAAACGAGATCATGGAAAATAATGATATAAAATTATCTGAACCCTATGTTTACGAGCGTATATTGAATCCAGATGATTATCTCTACTCTTCTAAGCGACTTTCAGAATTTATTTTTCCTCTAAGCGTTAATTAATTGACTTAACCCTTAGGGCAACCTCTATACTCCCTTTTAAGGAGGGTATAAAAAAATGAAAAAAACTAAATACGCATTGGTAACGGGTGCTTCTAGAGGAATAGGTAAGGCAATTGCAATTCAGCTTGCAAATGATGGTTTCAACTTGTTTTTACACTATAATCAAAATATTGAAAAAGCTAACGTAGTCAAAAAGAAAGTTGAATTAATCGGTAGACAGGCAGAGGTAATTCAAGGTGATTTTAATTCCAATAAAGGTATTAAAAAGTTTATTATAGAAATAAAGAACCTACTTATTCAAAGTGAAATAATATCCCTTCATACGGTTGTTCATAACGCTGGTCATGCTACATCAAACGGATTTGGGGAAGTGGGCTATAATGAATTTGATCAATTATTTAATGCAAATGTTAAAGCGCCTTATTTTATTACGCAGTCTTTAATTAATCATATGGAAAGTAACGGGAGAATAATTAATCTCTCCTCGGGTGTGACACGTATTGCCTTTCCCCATATGATGGTATATAGCATGACCAAAGGTGCTATCAATACAATGACGTTTACGTTGGCAAAAGAGTTAGGTGAAAAGGGTATTACGATTAATTCTGTAATGCCCGGAATCATTGATACAGATTCAACTGCTAACTGGTTACATACAGACGAAGGTCAAGAAAATGCAAAGAATATGAGTGCCTTAAAAAGGGAAGGGCAACCTGAAGAAATTGCAAATGTTGTTTCATTTCTAGCGAGTGAAAAAGCGAGTTTTATAACCGGTCATAATATGGACGTAACTGGTGGGAGTCACTTATAGTTAATAAAAATTTCTATTCCCAATCATAAGTAATTAAACGACATTATATAAATAAAAAAACATTGGCCATTTCTTAGCCAATGTTTTTTGAGGTGTAGTTGTTTTTCTTTACATATTATATTTAATTTTAATAACCAGCTACCTAGAATCCGTATTATGGAAACTAGGCTTTTTTACTGTGTTTACCTTTTGTACCAAAGCAATTTGTTCCAATAACTCCTGCAATAATGATAATGGCCCCGACTAGATGGTAAAGGTGAAATTGTTCTTTCAAAAAAATTACTCCTGCCAAGATTGTAATGAGTGTAGCAAAATTACTGAAGACACTCATTTTAGATGCTTCTATTTTTGATAAGGCGTAATTAGAAAGATAGGAAGTAACTAAAGATGATAATAAACCTAGATAGACAATTGCAATCACAAAATCCAGATGAACAAAAGGCTTCATAAATTGATGGATAGTGTTATTCATTAGATGATTTGTCAGTGCTAAACCATTAAATGTAATAAAACCAAATAAAGTCATTATATATGTGATAGTGAATAAGGAATATCGTTGAGTTAAATTTCTAGCACATACATTGTATAGGGACGATACAAGTGCAGAAATTAAAATCAAACCACTTCCTAGTAGACTAGTATTTTTATTTTCTATATCGTTCATATACATAATATATATCACACCTACCACCGAGAAAATAATAGCTATCTTTTGACCAGATGTAGATGTTTCTTTTAAAAATATGCTCGCAAAGATTAAGGTGAAAATTGGGATTGTTGCTTGAATAATTCCGGCTTCAGATGATGATACATTTACTAGTCCAAATACCTGAAAAGCAAAAAAGAGAGTCGGGTATAAAATAGCTAACGAAGCAATAATCACTATATCCTTTTTAGTTACTTTTAATGCTTTTTTCGTTAGTACTTTTAAGGTTGTAACCCCTACAAAAGCAATAGTAAATCGATGCGCTAATGCATCAAAAGGTGTAGCAATAGTTAATGCAACTTTGACAAACATAAATGACAATCCGATAATGATGGCATAAGTAAGTGCAGCTATATATGCTTTTTTCTTTTCAATCATGTGAATGACTCCCTTTAGATTTATCCGGCCGGTTATCACTATAGTAAGAGAAACTAACAATATCTATGATATGAAAAATACACATCTGTATCGGTACAGATGTGTATTTGGAGGAATACTATGCTTAAATATGAAACAATTTATCATTCTCTACTTCAAAAGATACAGTCTGGGGACTTTCCAGCAGGGGCAAAATTACCATCAATTAGAGGCTTATCGCTCGAATATATTTGTAGTAAAAGTACCATAATATCTGCCTTAAAACGTTTGGAAGAGCAACATATTATTTATTCCATTCCAAAGAGTGGTTATTACGTTGTAGAACATCAGGTTTTCGAAGAACCTAGATCTACTGAAGGCGTTGATTTTGCAACATCATCTCCAACATGGCATGCATTTCCTTATAAAGACTTTCAACAGTGTATTAATAAAGCGATTGATACATATCAAGAAGAATTGTTTCGTTATGGAACACCAAAAGGTTTCTCTTTATTAATTGCAGAAGCTAAGAGGCTCTTAGAATCTTATCAAGTATTTACGAAATCTGAACAGATCTTCATCACTTCAGGCGTTCAACAGGCACTCGCTTTACTGAGTATGATGCCTTTTCCAAATAACAGATCTACTATTTTAGTTGAACAACCTAGTTACCATTTGTATATGGATATGCTGAAAACATATGGAATTCATGCAATAGGCATTCAACGTACAGCGCAAGGTATTGATCTAGAGCAACTAGAAAAAATATTCAATGAAGAAGAGATTAAATTTTTTTATACAATGCCACGCTTCCATAATCCTTTAGGAACGTCATATAGCAAAAAAGACAAAGCAGCTATTTTACAGTTAGCTTATAAATACAATGTGTATATCATAGAAGATGACTATTTAGCAGATTTTGAATATAACAAAAAGAATGATCCTCTTTTTGCAGAGGATATAAAAGAACAGGTTATCTACTTAAAGAGCTTTTCAAAAATCATGTTTCCAGGTTTAAGAATTGGTTTAGCCGTTCTTCCTCCTCCTATTCTTAGTAGCTTTCAAAAATTTAGAATGACCTTAGATATAGATAGCTCTATGATTTCACAAGCTGCCCTATATCTTTATATAAAAAGTGGTATGTTTGAACATAATAAATTAAAAGTAAGTAGTATTTACCATAAACGTGCACAAATTCTTCATCAATCGCTGCAAAAGCATCTGGCTAATTACGAATCATCGTCAGAAATAGTTATGCATGGTCATATTTTGCTACCTAAACAAGTAAATATGAAGTCATTTATTCATTATTTACATGAACAGCAGGTATATCTGGATTCAGTTGAAAGTAATTATCTAGCCAGCTTTCACAAAGAACGAGTTTTAAAATTAAATGTTTCAAATGTTGAAAATCATCGAATTGAAGAGGGGGTCAAAAAAATTGCAAGTGCTTTAAAGAAAAGAGATAACTATTTTCTTTGATTTTTGATGTAGTTTAAATATCTAACACTGTTTAAGAAGAGACTTAAAAGTATTATTCTTGTAATAATGTACATTTTTCTTATGCGCCATTTGTATTTATTCCTACCGGTAATGGTGATTACGTTAACTAAACATGTATAGCATATAAGGTTAAAAACAGAAAAAACTACTGGAACGGAGGTGAACTGCACCCCAATTGTTAGACAAAGAAACTCTAATGATTGGGGTGCTTTTATGTCTAGACATACATTTGAAGATAAAATTAATCGTCACTTATCATAAAATCAAAAAAAGCAGAAGTTAATTTATCTTATGTCTGGTCATTATATTGTACGTTCATGACTTGTTTTTATAAACCATCTGATCTAATTTTTGAAACCCCTAAGGCTAAATTATTCCACAAAATGTGTTCAACCACTTCGGCGTCTACAGCATGACAATCAACAATGAGTATGACTTCCGAATGTTTACCGCGTAGAAGCCGTTGCTTTTTCTTAATGACTTTAAACATAAATAGTTTAATTCCTAGTCCTAAGACAAATCCGATAAAAGCACTAATAATCCCCCAATAAATAGGGCCCCAGCTTAGTTTAAAACCAATACTCGCACCAATAACAGAAAAGGCTGTGGCTAGAGCCATTCCTAAATCAATAAGAGAAACCCCATCTGCTCGATGAAGGCTATCAAAAATCCGACGGTTTTCCGTTCGATTATTGAGAGGAACAATAAATGTGTCTTCTTTTCCTATTCCTTTTTCCTCTAACTCGGAAATAGCTAGTTCTACATAACTTGAGTATTCAAATGTAGAAAAAATTTGCATATGTTCATTTCACCTTTTTTCCTTTTCCAATACGAAAGCCGGGGTGTTGATACATTTTCTCGAAGAAGTTTTTCTGCTCTCTTTCAACAAGTTTATTATTCTCCACGGTATTCATATAGGAATCGAAGATAGCAAAACCATATAAAGAGGGGAAAAACAACAACCATTCTGCATCTAAAACAGAAGTCGCCTGTTGTATTTCTCCTAAAAATAGCAGAGAAATACCCTCAAGTAGGTGAGAATAATAAAAGAAAACGACTGCCCAAATGATGACAAAGAAAGCACCAATGATCCGATGAATATAGAGTTGTCCTAGGCCAGGCATTAATACCGACCAAAAAACGGATAAGATGGGATTCCGTTTATCTAAATAGTTTATTTCCATGGCTCCTATACTGAAGGAGTTGAACCGATGATTTTCTCGTTCAGCTAACACGTATATTTTATTTAAATCAACTGTTGTTCGGTAACTATCCCATATAGCAAAAATATAAACGGGAATATAAATAAGAAGCCATCTTGTATTAAGCACGTCTTTGGCCATATCAATGTTTCCTTGAAAAGAATAAATCATGGCCAAATTTACATGAGATTTAATATTTATGGTGACCTCCCATATAAATAACACAAAGCCCCGAAGGTATTTAGACAGTAGTAAATGTCCAAAACCAGGAAAAGCTGCTGACCACCAAGCAATAATATAGGGGTTTCTTAAATGGATTTGAGTCGTTCCAAATATACTAACATGAGCAATATAGCGTCTTATAGTATTGTCATTATTATAATTATTCATTTGCGATCTCCTATAGATGTTATGAAAATATACTTTTTATACCTACCATCCATATTTAACATGCTCTTGTTTGTTTATTCTGATTCAATCAATTGATATAAATCTAATCCTTATCAAAATGAAGAGTCTTGTGACTAGAAAAATCCCTCTATTTTTCCATAAATAGATTTTTTATATGTTATTTTCAAGAAAACAAAGTATGGTAACTAAATTCGTATATTCAAACGAAAAAAACTACTGCTCCTGTACAGTAGTTTTCCTAGTCGTTGAAATATAGATGTTATGTTGATAATGCTCTATTGCATCTTGAGTAGTTTGCTCAATTTACTGTTTATGATTCGTTTTATAATTATCAAAAAAAAAAGAAACAAACTTAAAAAAGAATGTTTCTCGAAAATTCCATCCATCTTAATACTATACCCTTACCATAGAAACCGAAACATATTTTATAAAAAATATGTTTTGGTTCTTATAATGAACATGATTCCACCTAAAGATTTATATGAAATGCATCTTTAAAACTAAAAAATTCATGTGAGGCAAAACCAAATAATTAGTGTTTTTTTAGACTTACTATTTTAGCAACTTTGGTTAAATGTTTTTCTGATTCCTCTAAACGTTTTTGAGTGTTGACTAAAGAGTTTTGAATAGATAAAGGTGCAAGAACTTTACTACTTTTCACTTCTGTACATACGAGGTGACCTATACCATCTTTCCATTGGATCGTACATTTAAAATTCCCAAATAACTTGTTACTTGTCTGTAAAATGAGCTGTTTTGTTATAGGATGAGAATTAGGACTCTGTGAAAACATTACTATGGCTTTATTTCGGTCTTCTTTATAAATGATCGTCCATATATTCGATGTAGGGGGGAAATATGAGTGGGTTATGTGTGAAACATTTAGAATTGTTCCTTCCTGATTGATTTGAAAATAAGGAACAGGAAGCCATTTAGTTATACTAGTATCCATGTTCTACCTCCTTTACATTAATTAATGGATCTTTATACTTACGATATCATATCTAAGTGATTTCTGTATGTATTTAGAATGTACATTATGGTAACTAAAGACAGAAAAGCTCCTGAATAGGCATCAGGAGCTTTTCTGTCTACAAATATTCATTCTACTACCTACTGATATGGTGAACAGTAAAGAGAAACATCATACTTGTTATGTAAACTTTAAAATGGATTATTACTCAGTGACTTCTTTTTTCACAATACTTATTATTCTATACAAAGCTAAAGATGTAGTCTCCACATTCGGAAAATGTTCAATATGGCCCGTTTCAATATTCTTCACTTGAAAATTCTTTAGTTCTTTAGAATAACTGAGAGAAAAGGTATGATTTCCACTACAAAAGGTATGAGTGATTTCACTATCTTCATATCGTAATAACGTTTCTAACATTTCTTTGATTTTTATTATTGTCATGTATCATCAAACCCCTTTCTCACTATTAAAAAAAATTTTACAAATGAAAGTTTAATCCATTTTAACATAGGGTATATTTATAAGTTATTACCTTTAATAATTGAAATAAAGATTTTAAAAATGAAATAAATTTGTAAAAAAACAAAAAATGTAATGTTGTATTAGGATTAGGCGATATATGACAAATGCAACATAGTTGGGAATTACAGATAGATATGGTATAAAAGATGTAAATAAAATATATGTTTTAGGGGTAAAGATACAAAGAATCTTATTTGAAAATGAGATTCTTTGGGAGGTAGGAGGTATCTGAAGTTGAGTAGTGCATCTAGATTCAAAATGCAAATATACAGTCCTCTGTTGGGATATAAGGACCTTTATCATTTCAAAAAGACAAAAGATGGTTGGAAGTTTGAAAACTATAGATGTAAGGGTGAAGTAGATAAAGGTGGTAATCCTTTATTTTATAAAGCCCTTATTACTGAATCCATTTCCTGTCCTGATCATCTAGAGATTTATATTTCTAGTGCATGGGAGAATGTTGACGCGTTAAATAAAGAACAAGTGCAGAACATTTTTGATGAACTATCTGAATGGATAGCAGCCAGTGAAAATTATCTCCATTAACCCTTTATCATATTGGAAAAAGTGGGCACGACCATGGGTATATTCAGGTTTAAAGATTCATTATAAAAGTCTTATTGTTCTTTTATTTAAAACATATGTAGTGGAGGTAGTACAAGGCATGAAAATAAAAATAAATAATAACTCATTTGGGAATATTTATTAATTAAGGATAACAATAATCAGTAAACAAATAAGGGGCGTATTCAAAATGGAAATTATTTATAATCAGAGAGAGAAAATGACCGATTTCATTAAAGATAACAAACAGAACTTCCAGGATAAACTCTTATCAGAGGCGGTTAACGTAGCCTCTAAGATTAATGACATTTTAGAAACTGGAAATATTGATCTTTTAAAAAATGCTCAAAAGTTATCTCTATATGTCGTGGAGCAAAAGGAAGAACAACTCGTTGCTTTCGCTCAACAAGAAGGGATAGCCTGGGCAGAGCATTCCTTAACTCTTGCCTTCAAACTAGAATGGGTACAGGCCATTAGGCGAACATTGTGGCATTTTCTCTATCAATATGATCGAATAAATAACCATTTTAATAGCCGTGAAGAATTTTATGCCTTAGAGAAACGAATTAATGATAAGATCGATCAATTTCTTAACACTTTTCTCATTAGTTATTCCACGTATAAAGATGAATTAATTGCCTCCCAAAGGGACTTAGTTGAAAATCTATCAGTACCCATTATACCACTTAGCCAATCTATAGCTGTACTACCGTTGATCGGAATGATTGACCTCAATCGTATCCAAACGATTGAGGAGAAAGTATTGATGGGCATCTCAGGTTTAAAGATTCAAACATTAATTATAGACCTTTCTGGAATTGCTAACATGGAGATGCATGTCATTGACCATTTTCAAAAAATATTAACTGGGATTTCAATGATGGGATCTAAAGCTGTTCTTACAGGTTTACGTACTGACCTAGTTCGAACAATGATTCACTCAGGAATCTCCTTTGAGGACCAGGCAGAAGCAAAAGGGACGTTACAGCAAACGTTAAAAGAATATCTAGAACTCGACCGCATGTAGGAGGAATAGAGAAGTTTTCTTTACATGCAGAAATAAAGATGAGTTTGTGAAATTAGAAGCGTTGTTGAAAAAGTAAATAAAGTTTATTTATACCTGAGTAATCATTACTAAGGTAACCCTGGAGTTATAACTCTAGGGTTGTTTTGCGATAGTACCGATAAAATACTAATTCCGCATATGATATACATCCTAAATCAACTTAATGCAAAAAAGCTGGGAAACTTAATTTCCTAGCTTTTTTGAGTTTCTATCGCTTGTTTAACCGTTGCATAGGTTTTAATAGAGGAGAAATCAAAGCCATTTCTAACAACAGTTTGAGCAAGTTCAGGTCGTATACCTGTCATCATGACCTCCTCAATACCTTATAAGCGAAGAACACTGTAGATATCAAAGAGGTAACGTTCAGCTATAGTATCTATATTCAAGATACCTGAAAAATCAACAATCAGATACTCTATTTTCATTTCGATAATTTTCAAGATCACATTCTCCAAGATATATTCAGCTCTTTCTGAATTGATAGAGCCTATTAGTGGGAGAACAGCAGTTTTATCCTGAATGGGGACGACAGGAACCGATAGTTTCAACACCTCTTGTTGTGCCTTTTTAATAATTTCATCTTTTACTTGTTCAAATACTATAACAGTTTCGGTGATACTTATATCCAACAAATAGTTAAATCGTTTATTAATAAATACAATTTCTTCTGTAGAGAGTCCGTGTTCTATACTTATTTTGCGTTAGATATGTATATCAATCAAGTTACATGACTTTTCTTTGAAAGCTTGTTATTCTATAATAAGAAGAAGTTACTCTCTAATGAGGTATCTTCTTTGAAACTACATAACATGTAGTTATTTACAATATATGAGTAACATTCGTATATTGTGGGTAAACTACTTAGGATGCTTAGAGGCATCAACTTTCTTATTCTATGTGAAAAAAGCTACTGTTGGTGGAGTCAGTCAGTAGCTTTTTTCTATGTCTTTCAACTTTACCCCTATATTTGATTACTAACTAAAAGGAACAAATTGTATGTAGTATTTTTTCAGAATGAATATTCCCCCCTGTTTTATTTAAAAATAATGAATGTTTAAATGCTTTTGTATGTCTGATTAAGTAAGCCTTGAGTTTGACTTTGCTTCTTATTCTTGTATAATCATATGCCTTGGAGGTGACATAATATAAATGAAGTTTAACAAGAAAAAAATTAACGTCGTAGATATTGACAAAGCTAAAAAAAGCGTTTTTGCTACAGGCGTAGGAAACGCAATGGAATGGTTTGACTTTGGTTTATATTCATATTTAGCTGTTATCATTAGTCAAAACTTTTTTAGTGCTGTTGGGAATGATGAGCTAAAATTGGTATTCACATTTGCCACTTTTGCGATTGCCTTCTTAATGCGCCCAGTAGGGGGTATTATATTCGGAAGAATTGGAGATAAGTTAGGAAGGAAAGTTGTTCTAACCACCACCATTATTTTAATGGCGTTTTCCACATTACTCATCGGTTTATTACCTACATACGATCAAATCGGTATATGGGCACCGATCCTCTTATTAATAGCAAGAATTATTCAAGGTTTTTCAACCGGCGGTGAATATGCTGGTGCAATGGTCTATATCGCAGAATCGTCTCCAGACAATAAGCGTAATGTACTTGGAAGTGGATTAGAAATTGGAACCCTCACGGGTTATATCCTAGCATCACTGTTGGCTAGTTTGCTTTTTCTTCTTCTAACGGATGAACAGATGGCCTCATGGGGATGGAGAATACCGTTCTTACTTGGCTTACCTTTAGGTCTAATTGGATTTTATTTACGAAGCAGTTTAGAGGAAACGCCGATTTTTGAAAATGAACTTTCCAGCTCTGATGACCAAGTCCAGGAAGAAAGCTTTCTATCCATTTTGAAAAATCATAAAAAAGATGTGTTTGTTTGTTTTGTAGCTGTGGCATTCTTTAACATTACAAACTACATGCTATTATCGTACATGCCTTCTTATTTAAATGAAATTATTGGATTGTCTAATACAGTGGGAACTGTATTAATTACTGTGACCATGATTCTGATGGTACCACTTGCTTTCATGTTTGGAAAGCTTAGTGACAAAATTGGAAACAAGAAGGTTTTCTTAATTGGTTTAGGTGGATTAAGTCTATTGTCAGCTGTTTCGTTTTATTTAATCAACTTGAACAGTTTAGTCTTTATTTCATTAGGTATTTTAATTTTAGGTGTTCTACTTTCCACTTACGAAGGTACCATGCCTGGAACATTACCAACGATGTTCTATACCGATATTCGCTACCGAACATTAGCCGTGACGTTTAATGTTTCTGTTTCAATATTTGGTGGGACGACGCCATTAGTTGCCACATGGCTAGTTCATGAAACAGGAAATAACTTAGCCCCTGCTTTCTATCTAACCATTGTGAGCATTATCGGGTTCTTAGTGATTTTATTCTTATTCAAGAACACGGCAGGAAAATCTCTAAAAGGTTCTTATCCAACAGTTGCTTCTAAATCTGAATACAACGAAGCTGTTGAAAACCCGAAAGATGCATTATGGTGGCATACCGAACAAAAAGAAAAATCAACGGAATAAAAGAAAGTAGCTACTCAACTATTTTGCGTTTTAAGCTGACTTGTTTCTGAAAAGCATTTTCTCACAAACGTGATTTCTCGGGAGAAGAAAGACAAAAGACAACTTTTAAAAGGTGAACTGCACCTCAATTGTTAGACAAAGAAACTCTAATGATTGGGGTGTTTTTATGTCAAGACATACATTTGAAGACAAGTTGAAAGTTATTGATTTGTACCTAAATAAGCGCAACTCATATAGAGAAACAGCCAAGTTAATAAGCGCAACTAAATCAGATATTATAAAATGGGTGGCATTGTACCAAAAACATGGAGAAAAGGGTTTACAGCCGACCTATACAAATTACTCTGTGAAGCATCATATGTACTCAATATGCCATCTTACTCAACGGTGACATTATCAAATGACCAAATATCAGCATTTACTCAAAGTATGTCCCGTAAGGGAAATTGTTTTGATAACGCAGTCATTGAAAACTTCTTTGGTCTATTAAAATCAGAGTTACTCTATCTACAAGAGTTTGAGAGTATGGAGCACTTTCAACAGAAATTAGAGAGCTATATTGTTTATTACAACCACAAACGAATAAAAGCAGAATTAAAAGGATTGACCCCTGTAGAATACAAAATTTAATCCTCATTCGCTGCTTAGATAAAGGGTCTAACTTTTTGGATTCAGTTCAGCTAGGGAGTTTTTCTGCTTTTCTAATGAATATCATATACGAACTTAGTTACCATATTGTGCTTTCCCGGTAGAAAAAGTGCTTGGATAATAATTATCTAAGTACTTTTGAAATTAATTATGTATTGTTTTTCTTTTTTATATTTTTACCTGTATAAATAGAATTAACTATTAATATTCCTGTTTCTAAAAGCCATACCACAGTAAGGAGAGTACTCAAATACATTTTTAAAAGCCATACCTAACATTAATAAAAGTATAGTAATACCTTGCTGTCTTTGCATATAAACCACCTCAGACGCTTTTTCTTCTAATCATTATTCACCTTGCTGCTCTCTTTGCCCTATAATCCAAGCTAAAGATAAAATTGAAACAGTTTACAACTACTGCAGTTAACATACCTATACACACCTCTTTTTCCTTATAATTACATTGTAACATACCTTTAGAACAGTATTTAAAGATACATATAATACCTAGATCTAGTTACGTCGGGTAGGCAGGCACTCTCACGAGCGTCCGCCCCCTAAGAACTGTACGTGACAGATTTTCCGTCATACGACTCAAGCCTTCTTTTTATCCGAACAACTTATTTATTTAATACATGGTACATGTACTAATTTAACAAATTCACCTATAGAAACCTCTAGGTTTCGCACTATAACTTTCTCTCCATTTTGTAGAGCCTGCTTACACAATGGACAACGATATCCTTGTTTTCTTGCGAGTTTCATCCTATCCAATGTATTTTCATTATTAAAGACCTTACGGTCTCGTTTTTTCCAATACTCTCTTAGACTTGGATCATCTAGGCTGTTTTTATAGGCTACCATGACATGCCGTTCTATCTTAATCTAGGACATCTTTAACAGTTGAATGTTAGTAAGTGGATATGTGAGAATCCATTTATTATTTCCACCATGTAACTTCGCTACATATTTTTGTATAATACTCCAATCAATAGAGTACCAATCCTTATGCGAGACGTCCGCCGACGCTCGTAGAGAGGTATTCATAACAGCACGCTCCTTTTCGTTGGAAGATAGCCACAAATTTATTTTCGTGTTGAAGACCAATGAGAAGTGGGCGCTCTTACGAGCTTGTCATTGTCTGTAAAGCCGACAGTATCCGTCCAGTTATACAATGATTCTGCTTTCCTGTTCCTTTTCAGAGTAACGGCTTTCGCTTTTTCTCATATCCCATACCCTCTGCCACATCGTTTGACTTTGCAGTCATTCTACTGCTTACGCAGATGACATAGGGCTTACCAAGTTTCCCTTCCTACAGATGCGATAGGGGTAGGTAGGTTCTTTACTCCAGGCAAGATGCGGGACGCATCAGAGCAGCATTATGATTCTACTTTTCCTCTTGCCAAAACCCAAGCAAAGCTGTGCATTATCTTGAGCTAACCCTTACGAAGCTTACAAACCTTCACTTTTGTTTACCATACCTATCTTCTCCTAGCAGTATTCTGGACCATGCATTTGTCCCCTGTTTCCGCATTTCCTCATGCAACCGACAGACTCGTTACCAAGAATGCCGTTTCGGATGGAGATCATCTCTACGTCTAGATGGGTAGCGTTAGCTACACTGTCAGAAAGCGACTTCTTGTCGCACCATAATCACAATTATAGGCAGCAGATAAAATCCTAAAATCTAATTATTTAAATGAATTTTGATAATTAGGAGAAAATAAATATATCTTCAAAAAAAGAGGTATCTAATTATGCACTCAATCATCAAAAATTTAGATTTATCTGCAAAAGGAATTTGGTTTCCCATCTCTGTAGCATTTCTATTATTATTATTTGCCCTTTTCATGCCTAAAAGAAAAATTAACTGGTTAGAATTTTATATTACTTTTGGAGTTGTAGGTTATGTAGCTTGGAATTCTGATACGGTAGTGGGGAGAATGTTAGACTGGGTGGATCTAGGTAACCCTAAAATTACGGGACTTGGTGAATTTGTGAGTTATAATTTTATTCCTACATCACTTTCTGTTATCTATCTAAACTACTTCAAAAAAATAACAAATGGATCCTAGTTCTTCTTTTTACCTTATTATCAACTCTAATTGAATGGCTAATGATACAAACAGGGTATTTAAAAATGAAAAATTGGAGCTTTTTTATTTTCTCTATAATTGCCTATTTGATTGTATTCAGTATTATTCTTCCTATTCACATAGGAGTTATAAAGAAAAACTTACTCTATAACAAATAAAATTCTTTATTTATGAGTAAACTACTCAAGATGGATGAATCATCACTTAGCTAACTCCTAAAGAACAGAAAAACTCTCTTAACGCATTGGGGGAGTTTTTTTGTTCTTTAGGAGTATATGATATACATTTTTAGTCCCTATAATAAGGGTATAGTATTAAGCTGGATTGAATTAAAAAAAACATTATTCTAAAAGAATTTGAAATGGTAACTTTTTAAAGGAATCTATAACTGGAGTTAAATAATAACATATATTTTTTCTTCATAAAGACTATTTTCTGAGACAAGCATATGTATAAAAAGCTGCATACTCCGGAGAAAGAATCCTTGGTAGAAGGCTTATACATAATGGGCAGTCTTTGTTGTAGTTGTTCTTCATAATTTGTATTAAATATAAATAAATATAAGCTAATTCTAGAAGTATATGTTTTACCTATCTAAAAGAAGGGAATAATAGGGTCAACTTGATAAAGGGAGTGATCTTATGCAAGCCGATATGACGGTCGAAGAAGTCAAAGCCCAAATCCAGTACTTAGGAACAAATGGACAATCTCTAAAAAAGAAAAAAGTAAAGCAAACACATCCAAAACTAATGAAAAATGCACTTTATTTTTTCCCTAGCTGGGAACATGCTATGGTAGAAAGTGGTGTAAATAGCATATAATAAGCAGAAACTCAGTCTTTTTGACTGAGTTTTTTTATTAAATATGGAAAACTTTTAAAGGGAAAAGAATGATGGGTATGGAATATAAAGAAAAACGTTTGCACAAAGATAGGAGAGATAAAAGAAATGAATTCTACATTTAATCAACTTTTATCAATGAAAAATCTACGTGACGTTCAAAAAACAGAAATTTTGGTGCAAATGGAACATGCTTCAAAGAATAAAGATAAAGAAACCCTCTTACGATTAACTAAACAGCTTCGAAGTATCTCATAGAATACCCTCTGTAATAGAATTAACCCACTAACAGGAAGACTTTACATGGAAACAATAATAAGCGACTTATCTATCCTAATTCGAACAGTAAGGTCGCTTATCCTATTTTTTATTCATATATTTACCCTTCCACTTTACAATATGTGTACATGTATCATAAAAAGTGATTATGTTATTTTTTATGCACCTTTTGAAATATACGTAGATTTTGAGAGCGTAAAATATCTTAAGTAAATAATAATATTCTTTATTGTAAAGAGATAATTAGTTATCAATCGATCTATAGGAGATATTCATGTGCCATACTCTCTGGGAATTATTCTAAAGGAATCCCTCTTTTTATGTCGAAAATTAGTAAGTATTAAGGAGGGTTTTAGATGCCTAAAGATATAGTGAAAGAGCTATTAGATAAAGGCTTTAAAGTAGTGGACTTAGTATGTGTGGGCACTATAAATATCATTTCAGCAAAGGAACTGTCTTTAGAAGAAATAAGTACTGGAGACATCGTTGACATGTTATCACTAGATGAAGACACTATTAAGCTTTTTCTTAATGAAAAGCTTCCTCATTTTGAGGCAAGTACCAAACCATTAGCTGGATATATCAATTCCGAAGGTGAACTGCCCATAATGGAGGATGCAATTATTGACTACAAAGTGTATGTTAAAGAAGCAATTGTCCAGTCTAAGTAGTCATTAAAAGAGCAGTTCACAAATGCAAACTGCTCTTTTATTTATGGGAGATAATTGACTGCTTTTAGTTGAATACGATATGGGGTTGTAATGTAAAAACTTTAAAATAATTGTAGCTAATTTCCCAAGCTTGAATATACTAATACTAGCAATCTAAAAATGAAACTAATATCGCGTGCTATAATAGATAAAAATTAAATACTAGGGGCAATGAATAATGGAAGAATTAAAACAAGAAGACCAAGATGCAGGTAAACTGTATGAGAAAGGGTTTAAGTGGATGCGTTTTGTAAGCTTTTTTATGGTTGTGAACCTCATTTTCACCGTAGCTTTAGTAGCAGTTGCCTTAGTAGCCCCTCAAATTCAAGAAACTTTCCAATGGGTAGCATTTGGTGTATATGGGTTTACAGTACTTTATCTCATCTTTATGCGTGAAGTAGCCTTCAGAAAGACATATGGATCTTTGGTAGTTTGGATGCGGACTGTATGGAATTTCAGCTTTATTGCTAGTGCGTTCGGGGCTGTCACTATGTTTGTGGGCAACACTCACTGGACTTTATTTTAAAGGGATTGCCTGTTTATGTTGAAAGTAAAAATAAAGGAGGAATACATATGAACCCATACGAACAATTTCAATTAAATAAAGAGGTAGAAGAAATGGCTAAACAACGAATTGAAATCCATAAAAAGCGAATGGAATTATCTGAAGAGCTAGAAAATAACTGGGATAATAAAGAACTCCAAGATAGAATCATTGAATTAGAGGAAGAAAGCCAAAAACTCAAGAAAAAAATTGAAGTTTTACAGACTAACTATTAAGCATCCTTTCAAGGTGCTTTTTTGGATTAGAGTGTTTTTACCAGAGCTATATGTGTGAACTTAAGTGAATTACTACTTTCTTACACAACCTCTAAAAGTTTTTCTATGAATGACTTCAGTGTCGAGATGTTCAGTTTAGAAAAAAGACTAACCTATTGCTTGCATTGGAATAACTACAAATAGCAAGCATCACCTATTTTGCTAGCATGTCTAACACCATAGAGATACAAAAGGGGAATACTTCCCTACCTTATAAGCTTTTACCTTATTATAAAATGTCGCCTTTTCATTCCTACTTCCTTCATAAATGCTACAGCAGTGATCTTTCCAGACGTCCTTTTTTGATGCAGACTCTTTTTATATTCATGATATAAAGTAAGGTACATAAGATAATGAATTTGAATATCGTAGGGGATACAAGTTCCACTTAATTTGCATAATTGTTGATATATGTAAGGTTTTGTAGATAATTATGTTGCTCCCACATATTGAATATTTATCCTATATCAAGTACAATAAGTTGAATATAAGTTCAACTTGAAAAATGAGGTGTTTATAAATGAAAATTTCACGCTTTAATAAAGACTGCGGTAACTCTGTTGATATGAACATTATGGATGGATATCTATTTGATTTCCCAACGAATGTAGTCGAACTGCAAAAAGATGCTGCTGATTCGTTCTTTACAGATGCGGTGACAGCTCCAGAAGAATTTAAGAAGCGCATTTTACTTTCTACAACCATTGAGGGTGAAGAGAAAGAGCGTTATTTCTTAGTAGGTGACATTGCAGCTAGTCAATTGCTGGCCAACAATCACATTAATAAATTACATAATAAAATTACAAGTCATATTCCATACATCACTTTTTTAGCTGCGATTGCGTATTACCATGCGTTACATGCGAAAAATAAAAAAGACAATATAATTGAAATTGACTATTTTTCTACCATGTTACCAATCTGGCTTCTTAAGAAAGAGAGCACATTTGGGGCAGCTCAAAAAGCCATGGCCAATCGCTTCTTAGGCGATCATACATTTACTGTGCATACGCCTGGTTTTGAAAATACGTTAAAGGTAGTAGTAGAAGAAAGTGCGTGCTTAAAAGAGGGAGAAAGTGCACGTTTTGCGTTAAAAAAAGACTTAACTCTTCAAGATCGTGAAGATGCAAATGAATATGTAGAATGTGAAACGGTGATGGTGGATATAGGTGGTGGTTCCATTGATGTGGTTATTCTTCCCGAAGGGTTGAAAGCTGCCAATAGTCGTGAATCGTTCCAAAGCATTGAGGGTATTCCTTATTTAGCGCATATTGATAAATTGCGTAAAGAGAAATTTCTAGAACTGTTTACAGACTTACGTGCTTTTGATCAATTTATTCTTGATAACTACAGCAAGCAAAAGTTTGTATTAAAAAACGAGAATACAGGTGAATCCATTGATTTAACAAGTACCATCAAATCTTCACTACGAGAATATGTGGAAATTTTATTGGCTAAATTAAATGATGTTGCGCCACCACCAGCGAATAAACTACGTAAGTATGTATACTGCGGTGGAGTAGCTCCTACTTTAGAAGTAGCTATCATGAATAGTATGCGTGAAAAAATTGGAGAAGAACGTACGGAGAAGTATCATAAGGTTCCCCAAGATAGCCGCCACTTAAATTTATTTGGCTTAGAGATTCGTAGTATTGGTTACGTTCAAAAGAAGCAAGCAGCAGAAAAGAAAGCCGTTAAATCCTAACAACGTAGGTGATAGGGATGTCAGAGCGTCAAAATGCGTTTACGATTAAGACAAATCGATTGAGTGATGAAGTTTATAATAAACTAGCTACACATGCTAAATCGCGTAGGTTAGGGGACTATATTTCATCTTTAATTTTACGTGATTTAGATGATTCATCTACTGGAAAAAAAGCAATAGAAGACAAAAAAACCTACGAAATGCTTGAACATATCAAGAATGAATTAGCTGATTTAAAAACATTAGCAAAAACAACGGGTTTCGTAGGAAACAATTCCTTCAAAGAAGAAGAGCCTTCTCCAAAGGTTCCACAACTAAAAGAAGGAAAGGTTGCAGATTTAGAAAATATATCTGGATCATTAGACGATGACGACTTAGAAGAATATAACGATTTTTAAACAGTAAAACCACTAGAATATATCCTAGTGGTTTTTTCTGTTTTTAAGCTTTATAGTGTATGCGTCTCTAGTTACCATAATATACCTTTATGGTAACTAACAAAAACTTGCAAGACAAGGATTCTTGAGGTGATAGGTGTTTTTTAATATGCATCTTTTTATACATTACTTATATAAACATTTACGCTATCTAAATGCACAAAAATATCTGTGTAAAAAGCATCCGTTTATACTAGAACTCATGCTACTTTAAAATATAATTGAATATATTTAGATGTACTCTACTGAACACATGCGCACATTAGTTCAATAAAATATTTGATTTAGTTAAACAACTAACTTCTCATCAATTACTTATTATCATCGATTTGTGTTGAAATTTGCCAAGTAACACCGAATTTGTCTGTTACTTGTCCATATGATGGGCTCCAAAAAGTTTCTTGAAGTGGCATTCCTACTTGCCCGCCTTCTTTTAGCTTTTCGAACACTTCTTTTGATTCTTCTACGCTATCTATGGAGATAGCTACCGTCACTTGTGATCCAATTTGGTATGGTTGACCTGGGAATGTATCAGAAAGCATTAAATCAGTATCACCAACTTTTAAATGCGCATTCATTACACGATCTATTGCTTCTATAGGAGTGGGGAATTCTGGATTTCCGGGCATTTCTCCGAAATTTTGAACTCCAATAACTTTTGCATCCAATGCCTCCCCGTAAAATTTAATAGCTTCTTGTCCATTACCATTCATAACTAAATAAGGATAGATTCCTAAAACCATGAAAAACACCTCTTTTAAAATTTTATTTAGATTTCAATAAATCATAGCTAACTGAAAAAAGAACTAATGTTCGTATTTTTTCTAGCACTTACTACGTATCTATACAACAAATTTATTGGGTTATCCTGCACAGTTAGTTTGATAAGAAAAAAATTGTTGTAAAAAATATGCAACATTATATTTATTTTAGCGTTGTTGTTACATTGATTTATTGAGGATACAATACATAACCTGAGTTCTTATCCGTATAGGACTCAGGGTTCATTGCTTTTTCTATCCTCAGGTTGTATACCATATGAAAAATTAATCACTTTTCTAGTCAATAGTATGCTAAAGAGCTTTTATCAAGTTGATTTAAATTAAACTGAAATTAGGGAGAGTCGTAATGAGAATACATAAGTAATTGGAACTAACTTACATAAAAGTGGAATAAATAAGCTCATTCTTTAGCATTCCCCATTAGCTCCCTAGTAGTTGCTAACTTCTTTTGTTCTTTTGAATTCATATTAACAGCTTCTTTCTGGTGACTTGCTAAATTCGATATGGCAGATGAAATATCCTGTAAAAAGAAATTCACCTAGAAATGAAACGGCAGTACAATACAAAAAAAACATCCGTTTGGATAGGATGTTTTTATTCGACTCTTATTTCGTTTTTATCTTTATTGCCTGCTCTTGGCGAGCTTCAATTTTTTCTTCAATCTCTTCCATGACCTTTTTATCTTCTAGTATTTTATGTCTGTTTTCATTGACTAGGTTTTGAAAAGAGGGTTTTAACTTTCTCATAATGGCACTTCTTTCTTACTGTTTAGTTTAGTCCGTAGACAAGTATGATTATAACGATTAAATGGAATAAAGCAATTATTTGCTTTCATAAAATGGAGAACAGGTAAAAGAATGTTCTTTGAAGGAAGGAAACCTCCCTTTTTTATAGAATGTTAGTACTTTACTTAAGAGGAGGGCGATCCCGTTGAAAAAAAGAACTTTACAGGTATTTTCATTACCAGAATATAAAGAAGAAATTGGTCGATGGCTATGGTGTTTAGAAGATGTTCGCCGTACGCTTCTAGTACAATTAAATGGAATCAGCCAGCGTATGCTCGATAAAAAAATTGATGAAAGACAAACAATTAGCACGCTATTGTATCACATTGCATTGATTGAGGCAGATTGGTTATATGAAGAGGTCCTGGTTACTGAATGGGATCCCGAAATACGTTCTTTGTTCTCATTTGCAGTTCGTTCTGAAGATGGCTCTTTAGCCCACATCGAGGGACAAAGCTTAGAAGATCATTTTCACCGCCTTAATAAGGTACGAGAAGCATTTCTTTCCCACTTTCGTTCAATGGACTTAACAGACTGGCGTAGACCAAGAATACTTGAACATTATGACGTTACACCTGAGTGGGTTGTTTACCATTTGATTGAACATGAATCTCATCATAGAGGTCAAATTTTCCAATTACTTAAAGAATTGCGAAACAATTAAGACGTCAAAGTAATGAAATAAAACAAAAGAGGTGCCTAAAATAACTATTTATATTGCTTTATTACGAGGCATTAACGTAGGTGGACACAAATTAATAAGGATGCAGGAATTAAAGAGTCTATTAACAAATATGGGATTAGATAAAGTTAAAACCTATATTCAAAGTGGAAATGTTATATTTCAGTCTAAAAGAAATGCAGAACAATTAGAAGAGCAAATGGAGCAAGAGATTAGAAGGGCTTTCGGTTTTTCTGTCATTATTATTTTAAGAACAGCTTCAGAATTGGAACAAATTATTAGCAGTTGTCCTTATCCAGTTAACTCGTTATCGGAGGGGGAGAGTGTACATATATCGTTGTTAGCTAAAGAACCTTCTAAGGAATGCATAAATCATTTACTCAACTATAAAAGTGAGATGGAGCAATGTTACATAAAGGGCAAAGAGGTTTATTTATATTTGCGACAAAGTATTCGACATTCTAAGCTTTCTGTTCAACTTCAGAAGGTTGGTGTTCCAGGAACATCACGCAATTGGAAAACAATCAAAAAGCTCGGCACTATGGTAAATGAAATGCAGTAAGTAGTAGTTTGAAGAAATTGATGTAATTCCATTGCTCAAGTGTGTTAGTTAGATAGGGTACTTCTAAAAATAATTAAATTTTATTCTAAAGTACCATAAATTGTCTTGTATAAAAGTCCCCTTTTTTTATACAGTACGTATGATTCAACAAAAGCTAAAAATATTGATAAATCAACGATATAACGTAAAGTTTATATCATCACATTGATGTATAAAGTCCAAAAAGGTACACCTTTTTAGACGTATTAAAAATACTAGGCCTTATTGTACGCTTGGTTTACTTCTCTTCCCAGCTGATAACTCTTAGTATTATTTTTGGAGTTAGGAATAGTTATTTAATTCAGAAAATAATTATAAGAATACTTATTTCGACATACTTCATCATACATTATGTAGTAATATTTATATAAATTTACACATTCAGATAAAGGCAAACTAGTTGAAAAGCTAGGACGCAAAGCTACAGGTCTAAAGTCAATTGACTATGACAGCTGAGCCTCCTGAAAATCTGGAGGAATTTATGTTTATGGACAGTAAAAAAGAAGTAATAACGCCCCATTTAGACCAAGAGGCTAAGGAAGTAGGGTTATCGGTTAAAGAAGTAAAAGCATTTTTAGATAATACACAAACCTAGTGATAACAAAAACATTAGATAGGCACGCAATCTAATGTTTTTTGTTATCGTGTTATCTTGAGATTTTGCTTCTAGAAACTGTTTAAATTCTTCTTTACTCACATTTGAATTCATTGCATCTTTAACTAGCTTCATCCACTCTTCTGGCAGAACTGCTATAGACTTTTTCATAATAGTACCTCCTTACATAAATACTTTTTATCATTTACCGTTTTTTTTAAGCTTAAAACCCTAATTTTATAGTGACCATCCACTATATTACAACTAAATAGTTAATCCTCTTTACTTTAATCGACTATACATAGCTGTTCATGTAGTGAAAAATAAAATTCTTTCTATTATTCTTCCGGATTCACCGCATTATTTATATTGTGATATTCTCTCCATCGACGATAAAAAATAGCTTCACTTATATTTGTGATTTTACAGATTTCCTTTACAGGCTTATTAGTAGTTTCATGAAGATCCATGGCGTTCCTTACCCCAACGTGTTTTAACGTGAATTTTTGCTTCTTTCCTTTATATATACCTTTTAGTAGTAAGATGAACTACTTATCACTTATAGATTTAGCATAAGGAGTGGATTTTTCGACATAATTATAATAATAAGGAGAAATTGCACCTATTAAGTAACCTAAAGGTGGTGAGTACTTATGAAAAACAGGGATAAAAGACGAAAAAAGAAACGTGATTTTTTAAAGGATTACTTAAAAAACAAGTTAGGTAATTGGAAACCTGGACTTGGCAAAGAGCCTACCTCAAATTCTAAGACGACACAAGAAAATAGAAACCTTGATTAGGTAATATTTGTGTGTAGGTATTTAGAAGTTTTTCACCCTGTAAAATAGCCCCCTTTAGAAGTCTATCTCTAGAGAGGGCTGATTATAAGGCATATTTATTTAACGGCTTCTTTTAATTCTTTTCCTGGTTTAAAAGCAGGAGTCTTTGAAGCCGCAATTGTCATTTCCTCGCCTGTTTGAGGGTTACGACCTGTACGGGCTGCACGTTCACGTACTTCAAATGTTCCAAATCCAATCAACTGAATTTTTTCTTCTTTCGCAAGTGTGTTAGAAATCGTCTCAAACAACGCTTCCACAGCTTTTTTAGCATCTTGCTTCGATAGTTCTGCTTGTGTTGCAACTGCATCTACTAGTTCAGTTTTATTCATATTCAAACACCTCATTCTCTTATTTTAGATCATATGTAGAAATGCTAACATATCATAGCTTCTACACACTTGTCACTTAATAAGGTAAGGTAAAAGGAAGATGAATTTTTAATTTAGCTCAAACTAATATCATATTTCCCAACCGCCTAAATTCTAAGTAGCCTTTGCTCCCGTTGAGCAAAGGCTACTTTTTTGACGAGTTTCTTCTATAAAATAGGCCATTTTGAAAAGACTTTTGTGTAAGTAGAATTAGTCGCTCTAAAAGGATGGATCTTTTTAGAGCGACTAATTTTTTATGACTCTTTAGAGAGGCAATCATGAGTATGAACTCTATTAGCAGCAACTACAAACCTTGATTTTCCTTCTTAGCATTCATGAGCGATTTCGATATCGCCACAATAAGGACAAGTGAGGTATTCTCTGGATTGCAAATGATTAAAACTAATTATTTCCTCAGGTTTAAAAACGTCCATTCTTATTCCATAATGAGTACAAGCAACTTTTTTTATGCTTATCATAGGATTTCTTCCTCCTCTTTCTTATTGTGTATTGGTTCATTTTTAGTATATAAGATGGATATGGATAATTTAACCTTTTTCAGTTAACTTGTCTTAAATATTTAGAAAATCAAATTGTAAAGGAATTATTGAGTGAAAGAGTTAAAGATAGTTTCTACTTGTGTATCTTAAGATACACCCATTTATCCAAACAAACATCAAAATAAAAGTAATAAACGTTAGAAAATTTTAAAATAACTTATTAAATGAATCTTTAATACCTTTTAACTTCAGAATATAGATAATATTTATTGTTATATTATCCATTAAAGTAAATGGTAAAATACTTTATAAAAATTAGTTTTATTATTTACTCATCTTGTAGAAAAAGTATATATTTGTCGTCACTAAGTGTAAATGGTAAAACTTTTATTTTTATAAGTTAGTTTATACATTTACTTCAATGAGTAAAATTAAATATTTTTTTACTATTTATAGTTATTGTTTTAAATACATCTAATTTCAAATAAATAGTTTCTCACATTCTTATTGGAGTTTATATCTATGATAAAGGTTATGCATGAAAGGGTATTATGTATATGTGTATTTGAAGATATTCTATGTTCCATTATATCTATCAATCTAGTACTAAAAAGATGAAAAAAGGGAATACTTTCACATATACATATAAAAAAGAGGAGGAGTAAACGTTTATGGAAAATCATGTGTCGGGTGATATTCAACAACCAGAAGTAGAGATGTCGGATTCAACTAAAGCACAATTGATACTAAATAAATCTCTTCGTGATTTTAAAAAGAAACAAATTCTTGAGAAAATTGATCAGACATTACAAAATCGAGATAAAGAAGCTTTTTTACGTTTAACAGAGAAACTTAAATCTGTATCTTGATAAAAGCAATATATAATAGAAGAAACTCGTAAAAAAAGGGGCTTTGCTTAATAAGAGCAAAACTCCTTTTTAAATTGAAAGTGCTTTTTAAGTCTTAATTCGAGTAGGGACCTTTCACTTCTTTAAGTATTTGTACTAGAACTGAGAATTCAAATTATTTTTGTAAAGAAAGTACTGCCTTAAGAACATCTTGGTTTAAACTATCTTTAAAAGCTTGATTTGCTTGTGAAGCTGGGTAGAGAGCGATAATACGATTTAGTGGCTCTTCATATTTTTTTAATATTTTAAAAGCATCAAGGTAGTCCTCAGGTCCACATCCATAACTTGTAATAAGAGGCCATTCATTTCTAACAAATTGTGTTAAAAACAAGTTGATTTCTTGCTCATATAATGCTACAAATATTGATCTTCCGCCTTTTTTTAAGCTTTTGAAACCAGTTTTAACGGCAGCATTTGATCCTGAACATTCAAATAAAACATCAACTTTTTCAGTTAAACTTTCTTTGTCAGCAATAAGGGGGATCATACCGAATTCAGAGCATTTTGATAATCGATTTTCATAATCCTTTTCGAGCCCGGATAATATTACTTTCGCACCTTTTTGCACACATACTAGTCCAACGAAAAAACCAATAATACCGGGTCCTTGCACATGCACAATATGTTTATTATTAATCTCTCCAGCTCTATTAACAGCGTGAACAGCAATTGAAAGAGGTTCACTTAAAGCTGCAGTACTAACGGACAAATCTTCAGGAATTTCTCTTACATATATCGATTTTGTTTTGACAAATTGGGCCATTCCTCCGTCATAATGTAGCCCTATGACTTTATTGTGTTCGCATATTGAATGGCGACCATTTTTGCAGTTTTCACATTCCCCACAATAATTCATGGATTCAACAATTACTTTTTTTCCTATTAAATGACTGGTTGACTTATCATAACTTTCAACAACTTCACCTGATATCTCATGGCCAAGAATAATAGGTTTTTCAACAAACTCATATCCTTTAGAGTGGCTATAGGCATGTAGGTCGCTTCCACACACACCACAATAGTCGACCTTAATTAGAACTTCATTTTTATCTAAAAGAGGCTTTTCTTGATTTTGTACCTTAAGCTCTCTTACTTTTTCTGTTTTAACAACTGTTAACATTTAATTATCACATCCTAAAGATACTTTTTTCCTATTAGAAGAATTTCATATTTTCACAAAAACTTTGAATTATGTTGCTTATCTAGCTGATTAAAAATTTGAGTTGTGCTGACCTTATATATCAAAACACCTAAGAAAACGCATTCATTTATATCTTCTTTTTAACTATCTTATAAATAACAAATGAAAGTAATATCAATTTGGAGGTATAGTAAAATCTTTTCCGATTTCGGTCATTCCTAAGATTTCAATGTAATTTAGAAATAAGATTGATTAACCATTTTAAGATGCTACCCATCCGCCATCAACATAAATGGTTTGCCCAGTTATATAATTAGAAGCATCTGAAGCTAAGTAAACAGCAGTTCCTGCAAGGTCTGATTCAACACCAAGTCTACCTTGAGGTATTCGACTCAGGATAACCTTGCTACGCTCTGGATCTTTGAAGAGAGGCGCAGTTAACTCTGTGTGAAAATATCCAGGAGCAATGGCATTAACCTGTATATGAGAAGCCCACTCAATCGCCATTGCTTTAGTAATTTGATCAACGCCACCTTTAGAGGCAACATATGGTCCCATATTAGGCAAGCCAATCTGGCTGCTTAATGAACATATATTAATGATCTTCCCACTTTTTTGATTCATCATGATTCGGGCTACTGCCTGTGATACAAAGTATGTCCCTCGAAGATTAATATTGATGACTTTTTCCCAGTCTTCAAGAGTCGTTTCCAAGATGGGGCCACGAATGTTAATACCTGCTGCATTTACGAGGATATCTATTTTTCTAAACTTATTTTTGAGGGTTTTCGTAAGAGTTAGAACTTCTTCATAATTAGACACATCAAGATTCATGACTGAAGATCTTAAACCTTTATTTTCAAACTCTTGTTGGATAATAGATAACTTTTCTATATTTTCAATTCCAGAAATCACAACTTCAGCGCCTGCTTCTGCTAAGGCTAAAGCTATACCTTTTCCCAAGCTTCCGGTCCCCCCAGTTATGAAAGCCGTCTTTCCAGATAAATCAAACAGATTTTTTGCTGTCATTCTTCGCACACTTCCTTTATTTTTAAAAGTGAATTTCTTTGATTAACAATTTCAATTTGTCCTATTTCTAACAAGCAATTGATAGATCACAATAATTTAACCCGTTTCCTCTTCTCCCTCACTGCGTATTTATCATCACTTTAATAACATGCAATTTCCATACCAACTTATATTTTTGGACTATACGAACGGGAACTAAAAATTCTATATGACATAATAAAAAATATCTATGTTACCTTTCTAATTTGTAAGTTTATTCAAGATGAAGGCTCTAAATTAGAAATGAAAAATCAATGGTATAATAAAAATTATATTTAACACTGTTTTTATGTTAATAAGGGGTGGGAAAATGAATCAATTATTAGACAACAAACTCGAAAAAAAATTAATAAAGATGACTAAGCTAGATACATTTATAGATATAATGGAACACGCGACTATGTTATTTCATGAAAATGGATCTTTGTTGCATTATAATGACCCAGCGAAAAAACTCTTTAATTTTAAAAAGGGCTTTTCTTTTCATGATTCTTCACTATTTTTTTTAAGTCAACAATTAGTAGATAATAATATAGATCAAATGGATAGTGAGTTTTCTATAAATGAAATCAATTATTATCGATCTGTACGGAAAATTAGCTTTAATGACGTTATATTTCTATTAGAAACTTTAGAGCCTTTGTATGTCTATCAAAGTAGAATGGAGAAATCTCAAACTGAAATTAATGAAATGGATATGATAATCGACTCTGTCCATGATGGCATATATATCACAGATGAAAAGGGGTTTACTCTTCGAATCAATAATAAATATTCCCAAATGACTGGAATACACAAGGAAGAGGTCATTGGACGTCATGTATCCGAATTAGTCTATAGAGGATATTTTGACAATTCCATTACATTAAAAGTACTTGAAAATAAAAAGACAGTTTCTATGTTACAAAAAATTAAAGATGGAGATCAACTATGGTTAGTAACTGGAAATCCAATTTTTAATCAAGATGGGGATTTAGTAAAAATGTTCAACACAGTCTATGATATGACTGAACTGAATCGATTAAGGGAATCTTTAAAAGCTCAAGAAATTATGAACAATAACCAAAAGGTAGAATTACAAGTTCTTCGTTCTCAAATCGTTGAGGTGCCAGGATTAATTGGCAATAGTCATACCATTCGTACCGTTAAAACAAAGATCAATAAAATTGCAGGCGTTGATTCTACAGTTCTACTTTTAGGCGAAACTGGATGCGGAAAAAATGTAGTAGCTAAAGCGATCCATCAATTAAGCAGTCGGTCATCCAAGCCTTTTATAGAAGTTAACTGTGGCGCTCTTCCGGAACAGTTGATTGAATCCGAATTATTTGGCTATGCAAATGGAGCATTTACAGGTGCTGTACGAGGCGGGAAAGCAGGGTTACTAGAGATTGCTCATGAAGGAACAATATTTCTTGATGAAATTGGGGAATTACCGTTACATTTACAGGTTAAGCTTTTAACTTTTTTACAAGATAAAAAAGTTAGACGAGTCGGGGGAAATAATTCAAATGAAGTAGATGTTAGAGTTATTGCAGCAACACACCAGAATCTCAAACAACTAATTACCGAAAAAAAGTTTAGAGAGGATCTTTACTATCGTTTATCAGTAGTGCCCATTAAACTTCCATCTCTACGAGATTATAAAGAGGATATTTATGTATTAACGAATTATTTTCTTAATAAGTATAATGATCAATATAAAAGTTCAGTTCATTTATCGAAGGGAGTTTACTTAGCGTTAGAGAATTATGAATGGCCAGGGAATGTAAGAGAATTGCAGTATTTAATAGAGCAGTTAGTGGTTCTTTGTGATGGTAATATGATTGACGTACATGATTTGCCTGACTATGTACATGATTCGAAAAACTCAACTATATCTAAAAATATCAAAAAACTCAAAAAACTTGATGACATCGTTAAAGATATTGAATTTCAAGTTATTAAAGCAACGTGGGAAGACCTTGGAGATGTTAGTCTTGTAGCTGATCGATTGGGTATGCATCGAACAACCTTAGTTCGCAAAGCAAAAAAAATAGGGCTCAATCTTATTAAGTAAATAAATACTTTTACTAACCCATTAGTAGCTTTAATGATGTATAGTGTGTGCGAAAATGCAAATTTGTGCATGATTGCAAAGATTAAATACCTTAGCAATTTAAGTCAACGAAATATAAACATCATTATATATCCATTAGTTAATAAGGTAGTAAAGAGTGTTTCTATATTGTTATTTTCGATGATAATCTACAAATAATCAGTCAATCAAAAAAATTTCGGGTGTAATAATTCCAATTGTAAAAGAGGTTCTAGTGTGAATTCGCACCAGAACCTCTTAAGTTTCGATTATAAAATTATATCTCTCTAAAAAAATATTTTTTATTTACATTGTCTGTTTTATATCATGATTATCATCTTTCGCTTGTCCTGCTCCTTTAAATTGTGAAACAGAAACAATAGCAATAATACAACAGAGAATGATGTACAGGCTGATCGGTGTTGTGCTTCCGAATTCATGGAAGAGAAAAAGGGAAATCATAGGAGCAATCCCTCCTCCAATAATAGAAGCCAATTGATAAGCTAATGATGATCCACTATAACGAAGGTGAAGTGGAAAATTCTCTGCAATCATGGCAGCTTGTGGACCATATACCATGCCAGGACCTATACCTGAAATCGCAATAGCTAGAATGATTAAGGAAGATACCCCAGTATTCAAAAGATAAAAGTAAGGAAATGCAAATAAGAGCGTGATTGAACTTCCAATAAAGTACATTTTTTTGCGGCCGAATTTATCTGATAAATAAGCAGAAAGAGGGACAACAAAAAGATATGCAACTGAAACAAGTAAAACGGTATTCGTAAGAAATTGTTTATCTAAATTAATTTGTTCCGTCCCATAAGAAATAACGAAAGTTGTAAAGAGATAGAAAGGTACTTGTTCTGATAAACGAGAAAAGGCAGCGAGCATAATAGTTTTTGGATGTTCTTTAATAACTTCCAGAACAGGTCGTTTAGCTACAAGATTTTCTTCTTTCATTTTTGAGAATTGTGGGGATTCTTTAATACCTAGACGGATAAAGAGACCAACACCTACAAGTAAAATACTTATTAGAAAAGGAATTCTCCATCCCCATGACTCAAAGCTATCACCAGTAAAAAATATACAAATTGAAACAACACATGTTGATACTAAAAGTCCAATCGGAACACCTAATTGAGTCATACTTCCCATTAATCCACGGTGTTTTTTAGAACTCCACTCTATAGAAAGGACAACTGATCCTCCCCATTCACCCCCAACACCAATTCCTTGAATGAATCTTAATAATACGAGGAAAACAGACGCCCAAATGCCAATATTTTCGTAAGTAGGCAACAGGCCTATTAGTGTACTACTAATACCCATCAACAGAAGTGTGATAACTAGGGTTGCTTTTCGTCCAATTCGGTCTCCGTAATTACCAAATATCATAGCTCCAATAGGCCTGGCAAGGAACCCAATAAAAAGAGTTGTAAATGCCTGCAATACGCCGATATAAGAATCAGATTCTGGAAAAAATAGCTTTGGAAAAACTAACGCTGCCATAGTTCCATATAGAAAAAAGTCATACCATTCAATAGAGGTTCCTACAATACTTGCAATCGCTGCTTTTTTTACTTGTTTTTTACGAAGAGCTTCATCCTTTTTCTCTTGAAAATCCATTTTATACCCCCAAAAAAATTAGTTAAGAAAGCGTTTCCAAACAATAATGCAGATATGTTAGCCTATTTTTATTATTAAAATTATGTTGTACAGGATGTTTGATTTCTAGCTCATTCAAATAAAATGAATGAGCTAGAAATTATTTAAACAACAATATTATTTCAGAAGAGATCATAATTAAAAAGTTAAATCTTTCACAGGAATATTATGTTCTTCACAGTAGTCGAAGTATTTTTTCATTCTATAGAAAATATCATCCTGTAATGTGACATTTCCATCTTTATCGAAATATTCAATGACCCCTCCTAAATTGAAAAGGGTAATCATATCTTCTCCTTCATCCACTACTAAGGTATGGATATCACCTGGCGGTTCATAAACAAAAGTACCTGGCTTGGCTATCCAGTCTCTTTCTAAATATCTCCAGGTTCCTTGAAGTGTATAGGCCAACACAGTCCCCCCCGTATGTCGGTGTCGCGCGTTGCCTTTACCTGCTTTAAATTTTGAAATATGAATCCAGTTACCTGTTGTTAAATCAAATCGGACCGGCTTAAACCAGACACCATCTGCTTCCGTAAAAGTTGGTACCCAAGGAATCTCATTAACATCAATGGCTTGATCCGGTAAATTATATTTCTCCGTAAACGCATTTAAATCTAATGTTGTTGACACATTTATTCCTCCTAATTAATCACATTTTGACAATATGTTTTGTCATTTATTAAGAATGCAATATTCGTGCCAACATATAATTTTATTGAAATTAAGTTATTTAAAAAGACAAACAGCAATTTTTAAAACTTTTTCATGTAAAAACCGTGCACATTCGCACGTTATGTGCAAATATGCACGGTTTGTGTCTGGTATAAAGACTGATTATTCACTAAAAACATAAAGAGGGAGTTTCTCTAAAGTTGTTAGCTTATGAAGCCAATCCAAATGGCTTATGGATGAATTATTTTTGATTTTGAATAGACATCACCCTTTGACGAATTTGTTTCTTTTTAAGTATATGTATGGCTTCTGTACCACACAGTATGTAAATAGCTGTACGAAGTAACTTCAATCCCAGCATAGAACGAATTAAACAGTGATCTTGCTCTACCTTATAATTGAGCTCTACTTAACTTGCCTGAATTTCTCCATGGTAGGGAAGAGGTCTTATCTGCTGTTATGACACATGAAACTGAAACATCAAAAAGCTACAAAGCTTCTTTGAAGAAGCGCTTTGCAGCTTTTTTGTCTCTTATTCTACTAAGATAAAAATCAAGGTGTTTTCTTCGTAATCGGCTATACGATATAGGTATATCTATTGCCCTTTACCTTAATATATATTTCATCGATTTTTCAAGAGCCATTTGTTACTTTAAGGTAATGCCTTACTCTTTTCAGCTAATTCTAAACGTATAATTTTTATATTTGGAATGGATATTCCCTGTGTCTCCATTATTTCAGCCAAAATACCCAAAACTCAAATTAACCCGTAGGCAACATTCTAACGTCGGCAAAATAATGTCAGCAGGTTATGTTTAATAGATTTCTTATACCAGAATCGTTTATTCCGACAACCATCGAGCAACATCTTTAGCATGATAAGTAATGATTAAATCACTACCTGCTCGTTTCATAGAGATTAGTACTTCTAACACTGTTTGTTTTTCATCAATCCAACCATTTATTGCTGCAGCTTTAACCATAGCGTATTCACCACCCACATTATATGTCACTATTGGTAGCTTAAATCTGTTTTTTACATCACGAATAATGTCTAAATAAGATAAAGCAGGCTTTACGATGATAAAATCTGCTCCTTCTGATACATCAGATTCAGCTTCACGCAATGCTTCTAAACGGTTTGCCGGATCCATTTGATAGGTTTTTCGGTCGCCGAACTCTGGACTTGATTCCGCAGCTTCACGGAAAGGTTGATAAAAAGCAGATGAATATTTTACTGCATAAGACATAATCGGTATATTTTCAAATCCAGCACTGTCTAAGCCCAATCGAATAGCTTTAACAAATCCATCCATCATATTAGAAGGTGCAATAATATCTGCTCCTGCCTGAGCTTGACTAATCGCGGTTTTAGCTAATAAATCTAAGGAAGGGTCATTTAAGACTTTTTCTCCTTGAACAACGCCACAATGTCCATGACTTGTAAATTCGCACATACAAGTATCAGCAATAACAATCAACTCAGGAAATTTTTCTTTAATTTGGCGAATAGCGTTTTGGACAATCCCATGATCATGATAAGCTCCAGAACCAATCTCATCTTTTTCTAATGGGATACCAAAAACAATGACAGCTTTAATACCTAATTCTACAATTTCACTCATTTCATCATTCAATAGATCTAAAGGAATTTGTTCTATACCAGGCATAGATTTAATCGGTTTTCTCTCTTCTCCGCCTTCAACTACGAAAAAAGGATAGATTAAATCTTCTCTGTATAAATGAGTCTCTCGAACAATCGTGCGCATGTTTTCTGAGGAACGTAGGTGACGGTGACGTCTAAAACTTAAAGTATTCATTTTTATTCCTTCTTTCTTTATAGATTAATTCAAGATTCTTTCACTCAATAATTTTTTATTACAGCATTAACTATAGAGTCTTCTTTTTCTTTAAACATTTGCCGTTATTGCTGTTTGTTGTAATTATAATTTTATGATTCTAGATAATGAAGAGTAGCTGTTACTTTCCCATGGTCTTGGACTATCTTCGCATGAAGGTTTTCACCAGTTAAAAATCTTAATTTGCGCGCTTTTTAAACTTAGATGAAGTTACATAATTTAATTTCCCAGTTCTAAATGGCAATTGTCTCCTTTAGCTAGTTGAATTTTAATTATACCTTTTACGCCTTAATGTCCTTAAGGTGTCTCATCATATACATTAAGACAAGGGCGACAATTAACAGGGAGGAAAGGCTGTACATCCCTCTGTAACCTGTTAAACTGGCAACACCACCAAGAATTGGAGAACCAAGGGCCATTCCTAAATCCATAGAACTAAGGGACATGGCATTGGCCGTCCCTTTTTTATCAGCAAATACCTTGCTTACAGCCCATGCTTGAAATGAGGGTTGCATGACACTGTAAGCAATACCGTAAAGTACGGCTGCAATGAAAAATGTCGTAAAGCCATGTGCAAATGCAATTAAGATCAAACCAATGATACTGCAGATACTTGCCGGATAAATTAAGTACTTATGCCCCATTTGATCATAAATTTTTCCTGAAAAGGGTCTAACTAATACGATGACAACGGCAATAATTAAAAAGAAGAGAGAAACTTTGCTACCTAAATGCTCTTCTTCCCCTAGACTATTAATAAAATTCACAATACCGGAATAAGTGCAATAAAAAAGCATGACTAAAAAGCATGGAAGCATAGCTCGTTTATCAAAAACAAAATCCATTAATGCTTCTTTTTGGGTCGGCGGTTCAGCAAATGACTGCGATTGTTTGATTTTGATAAAAAATGAAAAAACAAATGAGATTACTATTAGAAACATGGTTACAAAAAGAAGAAATTTAAAAGAGAATGAATGTAAAATTGATAGGGCAATCATCGGACCGAGAGTTGCTCCTAGACTTGTCGCCATTCCAAAGTAGCCAATCCCTTCACCCATTCGTTCTTCGGGAATCAAATTTGTTGCAAGTGTAGCTAATAGAGTTGTTGTAACTCCGAAGCCTATACCTTCTAAAATTCGTAGTGATATTAATAAAGGAATAACTTGTTGACCGTAACTAATCATGATACAAACAAGTACAAAAAGGAGCATAACGCATAGCCCCTTTTTGATATTTATTTTATGCATTAAAATTCCTGTTACTGGACGAGTTATAATCGCGGCCAACATAAAAGCTGTCGTCATAACGCCTCCTAAGGTTGGGTTGTGACTAAGTTTTGTAACAAAAATTGAAAATCCCCCTGTAAGCATCTGTAGACACAGGTAAAATGACATAGTTATTAAAATAATAAGGAAAAACTGCCACGTCCATAATTTCGATATTGGTGAATTCAACCTAAGAACCCTCTTTCTGCGTGATTAAAACTTATTAATTCTTTATTGATGACTCTAAATAATGTAACTGTATATGAAGAATTCTTCGTTTCTACTTTACAAGACGCGAATAAACATGTCTAATATATATATTATAAGTAATTAATACATTAAAAGTATTAAAAACAATAAGAGAGGGATTACAGTGGAATTACGTCATTTGAAATATTTCAAAACAGTAGCTGAAGAACTACATTTTGGCAAAGCTGCAGCCCGTTTAAACATGGCACAGCCGCCATTAAGCCTTCAGATCCGTAAGTTAGAAGAAGAATTGGGAGTCTCACTTTTCTATCGGACGAAAAGACATGTGGAGTTAACCAAAGAAGGGCAAGTGTTTTTAGAAAAAGTTTATCTGCTTTTCAAAAGTTTAGATGAATCAATCGAAACAGTTAGAATGGTAAGTCGAGGAGAGCTTGGAGAAATCATTATTGGTTTTTTAGCTTCATCAGCTTATGATGTTCTTCCAACCATCATAAAACAGTACAGAAAACAATATCCTTCTATTCATGTAGTTTTAAAACAACTTACGTCTGCAGAACAATTAAAAGCCTTACAAGAGGGAACTATTCAAATTGGGATAATTAGTGAACCCATTGAAGATGAAACACTTAATTTTGAAATAATTAGACGAGAATCTATGGTTGTAGCCTTACCAAAAGAACACCCTTTAGCTTTCAAAACATCCTTAATTGATCTTATTGAGTTAGCCAATGATCCATTTATTTTAATTGGAAGAAAATCAAACCAACATCATTATGATGGGGTGATTAACAGCTGTTATGAAGCAGGGTTTAGTCCAAACATTGTACAAGAAACAGCAGAAATGTCTACGGTTATATCTTTAGTTTCTGCAGGAATTGGTGTAGCTATCGTTCCTGCTTCCATCCAATTATTATTACAAAATGAAGTTATATATCGGGACATTAGGAATAACAAATTTAATACTGTAACGGCCCTTGTATGGGAAAGTAAAAATCAATCGTCAATAGTCAAAGCTTTTGTTGAATTAGTAAAAGAATCTGTCATTCCGATTTTTATTAAGTAGGATTGTTTTTGATATTATTTGAGTTCAAGCACAGTTTCTAATGAATTTATACTTGCACTTAAACTAGTCATTAGTTTAAGTACAAGTATATAAAATGAAAATGGTATATCCTACGTATGCCTAGTTACCATAATCGCCATTCCCGGCACTAAAAAAGACCTGAAACTTCAAGGTCTCTTATTGTTAGTTACTAATTTTCTTGAAAAATACGATTTCTATGTCCTCATCATCTAAATTATCAATACATCCACTTCTAACATAATTCAGTGAATTAAAGACTTTTTGCATTTTTTCATTTGATTTATTCGTTGATGAAAAAATTTTATTTGTGGGACAAACATTTTCTACATATTTCATAAGTGTTTTTGCAATACCTTGTCGTTGTAGTGTCGGGCGTACAATCACTAATTCTATGAACAAATGACCAAAGAAATGTTTATGATACACTAGAAAACCGGCAATCTGATCTTCTATTTGTCCTAAAAAACATCTATTCTGTTTAATGAACTCCCTTAGGTCTGCTTCTCTTTCTCTGTTACCGATAACTTCAGAATCAATACATACCAGTTTCTCTAAATCATTAAGTGTTGCCATTCTTACCTGCACCATTTTATCTTCTCCACTCTTATTAGTATGCTTAACTCTTATTATAGGTACCTCACTTCCACACTGCCAAGATAGCTTTTTATTTTGTTAACGATAATAATTACTTTAACATCTTATAATAGAATTAAATATTTCGTCCGTAAAAGTATACCTATTTAGAAACACGAAAGTCGGAGTAAAAGAAATAACTGTTAAATAATAATTGATATTCTGTGATTTAGAAGTATATACGTTGTAGAAAAATAGCGTATTTGTCGTCACTAAGTGTAAGTGATAAAACAATTATTTTTAGAAGATAGTTTATTCATTTACTGTTCTATATAAAAAAAGTATTATTTTTATTTTTGATTGAATTTTCCTTATTAAAAACACATCAACATTAAATAATTGTGAATTTTATGTTTATTTATCGCGAATACAAAAAATTCTCCAAAGGAAAGTAGAAGAGAGAGTGGTATATGATAAGAAGTAAAAACTTTATATCTATATAAGGAGTGATAAGTAACATAATTTCAAATAAATAATAGACAAAACTAAGTATAATTGTATATATAAACTAACTTTGTATTATGATACAGATATAAACTGTAATATATTGGTTATCGTTTTTTAGTTGACGATATATTTTAAGTGTGTTAAATTTTCCTTACACCTTTCAAGCGCAATATAAAACCTATTTTGCATTACAATATCGGGAAAAAGAGATTAACTAACTTTCATTTACAATAATGTTAATTATATTCACGTGGATACAATTGAAATATCCAAAATATATTTTTTTACACCAGTTAATCGGTTTTTGGCGATTAACAAATGTGTTTTATTTAAAGCTTGAAAGGATAGAGGTACCTTTTTAATTTTAGTGATATAGAATGGAATTAAAAAATATATAGGAATAAACCATATAAAAATTTTTAAATGTTAATATCGGTAAAAACCGATTAATACTCTGTATTGTGCTTGAAAGGTTCTATATTTGAGTAGTTAATGTTTGTAATAAATAGGTGTAGTTTTAACTGAATAAATGAAGTTAATCTTCATAATTTTAAGGAGTGTTATATATGAGTAACTATAAAGATATTCAAAAAGCAAGTAATTTCTTCAAAGATAATATACCTGACTTCACTATTCCGGTTGAAGAATTACGTGTGCAAGCTGAGAAAATGTATGGGAAATTACCAGTTGCTGATGATGTAGCAACAGAAAAAGTAGATATTAACGGAATGGAAGGCGAGTGGCAAATCGTTCCTGAATCTAAGGATGATCGTGTACTTCTTTACCTACACGGTGGAGGTTTCTTATTTGGAAGTATTGCATCTCATCGCGGAGAAACGAGTGAATTAGGAAGAGCAGCGAAAGCACGTACACTTGCAATTAACTACCGATTAGCTCCTGAGCATTCATTTCCTGCACCAATTGAAGATGCACTAAAAGCTTATACATGGTTATTAGATCAAGGTTATGATGCTAAAAATATTATTATTGCTGGTGAATCAGCAGGAGGAAGCATGACTGCTGGATTATTAATGAGCATTCGTGATACAAAGTTACCTCTTCCAGCTGGTGGTGTAATGATTTCACCTTGGATTGATTTGGCTCAAACTGGTGAAACTTATATAACAAAAGAAGGAATTGACCCAATGAATTCAACTGCAGGTGTTAAATATCTAGCAGAAACGTATTTAAATGGTACTTCACCAGAGGCTCCTTTAGCATCACCAATTTATGGTGATTTAAGAGGGTTACCACCAATCTATGTAATGGTGGGAGAAGTTGAAGTAATGTTAAGTGAGGCTTTAACATTTGTTAACAATGCTGCATTAGCAGGAATCGACATTAGATTTAGGTCCTTCCCTGGTATGGTTCATAACTGGCCAGCATTTCATTCTTTCCTAGAAGAAGGCAAGGAAGCTATTCTAAGTGCTGGAGATTTCATGAACGAAATCTTTTCAAAACAAACTAAATAAAAAAAGAGGAAAAAATGCCTGGATATATCTCCGGGCTTTTTCTACAGGAAGGTTAAATGTTAAATATGATAAACTATAAATACTATGTTTAAACGGTGACAAAAATATATTATATATTCGTTTATTCGATTTTATTTTTAGAAAGGTAGATAGCATATGGATACTTTAACTTTACCTGTGTTAAAAGCATTGTCTAATGAAACCCGATATAACATTTTAGAATGGCTAAAAGATCCGGATGAAAACTTTGAACCTCAAATTAATTTACCGAAAAACTCCGACTTTAAAGGGGTCTGTGTAAGTTCTATTAAAAAGAAAACTGGGATGTCCCAATCAGTCATTTCCGATCATTTAGTTCAGCTGCAAAAGGTAGGCTTAGTGGAATCGAAACATATTAGCCAATGGACTTATTATCGAAGAAATGAGGAAAATATTAAACGGTTCAAAGAAAAGATTCAAGTCGATCTATAGAAAAGAGCCATTCCTCAATCATTTCGCAGGAGTGTGCATAAAATGTCCAATTTATTTAGTCCATATAAAATTAAAAACTTAGAATTAAAAAATAGAATTGTCATGTCTCCCATGAGTATGTATGCTTGTAAAGACGGTTCTGGTCTTGTACAAGATTGGCACCGTATCCATTATCCTGCAAGAGCTGTTGGCGGAGTGGGACTTATCATAATTGAATCAACAGCAGTTACTAAACAAGGAAGAATGGGACCAACCGACCTCGGTATTTGGGAAGATGGGCAAGTAGAAGGTTTAAGGGACCTAGTCAATTTAATTAAAGGTCAAGGTGCGGCGGTAGGAATGCAATTAAATCATGCAGGCCGTAAAGCTAAAATCGATGATCCTATTGCGGCTCCATCTGCTATAGCCTTCTCAAAAGGTGGAAAAGTTCCTGAAGAGCTTACTAAGATACAAATTAATCAAGTAGTAGAGGCATTTGGTCAAAGTGCAAGACGTTGTACAGAAGCTGGATTTGATGTGGTAGAAATCCATGCTGCGCATGGTTACTTACTTCATGAGTTTCTTTCACCAGTTACTAACTATCGAACTGATGAGTATGGAGGCTCTCCAGAAGACAGATTTCGTATTCTGAAGGAAGTCATTGAAAAAGTACAGTCTGAGTGGATGGGGCCTTTATTTGTAAGGATTTCTGCAACTGATCAAGCAGAGAGTGGCAACACAATTGAAGATAGCATTGTATATGCTAAATGGTTAAAAGAGCTTGGAGTAGATTTAATTGATGTAAGTAATGGATTACTTACGCCTGCAAAAGCAAAAACATTTCCTGGCTATCAAGTTTTATATGCAGAGTCTATTCGCAAGGAAGCAGAGATTGCTACAGGGGCAGTAGGAAAAGTCATTCAGCCAGAACAAGCTGAAGAAATTATTTCAAATGGACGTGCCGATTTAGTTTTTATAGGACGTGAATTATTAGTGAATCCTCACTGGACATATTATGCAGCCAATCGTTTGAATTATGATTTAGAATTGCCGCAACAGTATTCATGGTCATGGATTAAAACGCTTTAAATATAAACAGCTGTTGGCAGAATTTCGAGATTTATTAAAGAAAATGCCCTTAATTTTTATTAATAACTATATAAAGTTAACCTATGTTGAAGTCTGTCCAGTGTAGATAGTTCAAAAAGGTATACATTTATGTACGTTATCGGAAATCATGTGTTAGAAGAACGTGTTGAAGGGGTACATATAAAAGATAGGGATAGCATCAGGAGGAGAAAATATGCTCGATAACTATGAACATTTCCTATTCTATAGGGAGGTTAAATGTCTAATTGCAGATTATGATAACTGTAGACATTTACCTACTAAGAACGAGTTGCATAATCAGATAGTACTTCTAACAAAAGTTCTTAAAAATGAATAAGTTATTATTATTCGAGCAAACTACCCAAGACGCCGTGAGGTATCATAAAATAGCTCTCCATTCCTTACGAGGATAGAAAAATCCACTGATTAGGTCCAGTGGATTTTTCTGTTTTTACGCTGTATATGGTATGCAAGGTTAGTTAACATAATGGATTTTCTAGGTGCTCTTTTGTTATTTATTGGTTATTTTGTTATATTATTTAATAGTTGCAAATAATGAAGGGGGACGAAGAATGAGTGTACTAATAGTAAGTATTATCATTATTTTATCGATCATTGCGGACTATTTTATTTTCGACTATGACGATAAAAGATGGGGCTGGCTAAAAGGACGTTCTAAACGTTTAAGAATAGGAATTATTAGTTGCTACTTAGTTATGTCGTTTATTATTTATTTTGCTTTAAGCCTTAAATATATTTCGTAAGGTTTAAAGCTCTTTTTATGAGGTGAAAAAATTAAAATTAAACGGGAGGTAAATACTTTGTTAACCTTTATAGCAGGATTGTCTCTTGTATGGGGAATTATTATTTTTTACTCATCTCTATTTAAAATGAAAAAGAATGATTACAAGAGTGAAAGCCCTATTGGAGTAAGTGGTTATATTGAGCTTGAAGTTTTAATTAAATTATGGAACAGGTTCCCAATGCGTATAGCAAAAACATTAACCATTCTAACAGGTTGTTCTTTTATAACTTTTGGAACACTAGCCCTGTATGCGATATACAAAGTTAGTTAACATAAGCAACATTATCGGAAATAAAAAAAGCTAAGAAATTAATCCTTAGCTTTTTTATTCTTCTCAAACCTATATTCATTACCCACAATTAAAGGTTTTCTAGCTCAATTCGATCTAATTCTTTTTGTCTTTTTTTCTTTAATTTTTCTCTACCTGATGCCCATATACCTAAGAATATAGTCAAACCTGCAATAATCATGAAAAACGAAGAAAATTTATCATATCCACTAACAAGTTTAGTGAAAAAGAAACTTATAAAAATTATGTATCCTGCTGGTAAGATTCCTCCAAGATAAGGATTGTTTCTAGTAGACAAATAATGTTGAGTACCTAACACAATAATTGTAATGAGAATCGAATTTAGATGGTCAATCATTTTATATCCTTCTCCCCTTTATATTTCTCAATTATAACTTTTGCAACGTCTAGACTGATGCGTTCATCTATAACAAAACTTTTAATCATATTTATAAATTCAACATCTTCTTCCTTACTATGTAACTCTATTTTTTTAATTAATCGATCTAATTTTGCCCTTACAGTTGGATAAGAAACATCGTACAGAGTAGACATATTTTTTAAAGAACCTGAATTTAAAATAAATTTTCTGATGAATTCTACAGATTCTTTATCCAAAGCCATAATCCACGAAGGAATTTCTTCTCTTTCCATAAAAAACCACCTCCTATATAAATAATATTAAAATAAAGTTAAATATTATTCAAGTTAAAAATAAAAATATTTAACTTTATTTTAAAAATATTTAATCAGCCATTGGTATTATAGATAATTATTTCACTATTTATACTATATATGTCATACACTTTTAGTTACCATAATGTGAATTATCGGAAATAATATAAAAAAAACAAACAACAATATTATACATTTGTGTTAATATATAGAATGTTACTTTTAGAAATTAATATTTTATATATTTGTTATGAAAGGTGAATTTATGTTTAACTCAATGAAAATTCGTTACTTCTTACTTTCAGGATTTGTTTTCTTTATTATTCTTTTCTTAGGATATTTCTTTATCTTAGGTAGACCTCAAGAAGATGATTCATTATTTGACATTATATTTTCTTATGGTTTGTTAGGGATTTTTCCTTTTATATGGTTTTCTTTTCATTTTAAAAAGCAAAAATACAAAGTTTCTTCTGTATTACACATAAAAGGAATTCATAAACAATTACCAACTATTCTAATATTAATATGTCTTTTAATTGCTTTTTCTTTAGGTGCGTATCGGTTAACCAATTACATGTTGTCTTTTATCTTTCCGGATTATGTAGCAGAGATGTTAAGTGAGGATGTTCCAATGCCTTCGAACAACTTCCAATATATTTTGTTAGGGATTAATATCTGTTTAATAGGTCCTATAGCTGAGGAGTTTATATTTAGAGGGTTGTTATTAAAACGTTTAGCTAAAAAAACAAACATAATAGCGAGTGCTATTATAACAAATTTAATATTTGGTCTATTTCACTCTGACATTATTGCGGCGTCAATGTTTGGATTTATATTAACTTTACTGTTTCTCAAAACAGACAACCTTCTAGTCCCTATTATTTCTCATATTTTGAATAATACAATCTTAATGGTTTTATCTATTTATCTACCGGATTCTCCTGAATTTACTAACATTATGACTATTGCTGATTTACATAATAAAATGGCTCCTAATTTAACCTTGTTAATTGTTTCTACAATTATGCTGGTTATATATATTAAGAGAAATACAAAAGTTTTAGCTAGAAAAAATAAGGTCAAGGGTATAAGATCCGCAGATTTGAATTAAAGAAAATTATCATATAGTTCGATAACAGGAATTTTTTTAGTGTATATCATATACAGAGCTAGTTTACATAAACACTCTTTCCGGAACACATACCAAAAAAGAACCCTTATGGGAGTAAGGGTTCTAAAAGGGTCACAATTATCAAATATGCAACTTTTTATACATCGTTGATATGAAAGCTTTTTTTAGTATAATGAATGACCTAAAAATGAATAAAAAGCGCACCTTTTATTCATATGCTCGTACAGAAAAATATAGTCTATAAGGTAAAAAATGTGTTATTATATGTCTGCACATGCATTTTATAGTAAAAAGCCACCTGTCCTGCAAATACTGGGTGGCTTTTTATTTTGCTTTTTTTAATAGAAGTTAAGTTACCTATAGAGTATAATTATGTAATATTTTTTATAGATTTAGGAGAGTGTACCGTATTGAATTCTTGGAGAGTAACAAAGTATAACCCTTTACATAGAAACAATGAAGGAAGTTACCTTTATGATGATTGGACTTCTTTTCATGAAGTAGGAGATAAGGTTAGTTTAGTCAATTATTTAAGAGTTGAAGAAGCTTACATTCAAGCGATTGTAGAATTTATGAATGATATGAATATCACTACAGTTTATATACATGCTTTAGAGCTTTCCTCAGATAGACTAACAATTCAAAATGAATATGATTTTACATCGGACCTATGGATTGGAAAAAGTATTTCTATTGAAGAGGTTAAAAAATTGGCCAAACTAACTCTTCGAGAAGAAGCCTGGTGTAAATTAGGAATTAAAAATCAATTTTTTGTTCATTTCGGATACGACTATTACATGTATATAGGGGCAGATAGCAATTGCTATGAAGCTTGTGAAAGCGTTGAATCATTGGGATTATATGTAGAAAAATTCGAATCACCTTATTAAAATAATTTATATCTATATTCAATACTTTGTTTGTTAAGTGGGTCAAAGCAAGTTGTAGTCAGTTAGTTATTTTAGGACCTCAAAGCTGATAGTGAAGTAATAAGTTAAATGGAAAATAGATAAAAATAAAGGAGATACTTCATGTCTGAGTATAGAGTTAAATTAAAGTGCATTCCATTTTTTGTGTTTATTATTTTGTTCCTGCAAGGCTGCGAAGACTCATTAAATAAAAAAAGTAGTCGTGAACAAGAAGAAACTACCTTAATAGAAGATATAGAGAAAGAGGAAGAGACCATGACAACCGTCTATGATAAAGCTAAATGGCATTATGAAGGAGATTTCCCGAGTAACTTGAGTGAAAAACAGGCATTCGTTCATACTGGAATGTATCTCGGTTGGATTATTGAAGAAAACTTATATAGCAAAGAATTTGAAGAAGAGGCTGCGCAGGAAATTATAGAGTTTAAACAAAAGAACATGACCGGAACTGAAATATATATGGAATGGGATGGCGTCTTTGCCAGCGATATGCTGAATGCGGAAGGAAAGGCCTTTACAACAGATTACTTTGATTTCGATAAAGGTACTTATTTAGATGATTATGAAGCTATATTTCCTCATATAAAATCCCTTTATGAGGTAGAAGATACGTGGAATAATTATGAGGCTATTAATACAAAGATTAATGAGCGTTTTGATACTTGGAAGCATACAAAAGAAGAAAATAAAGGTGATAAGTTATTTACGGTTGATTCATATATTGGTTCATTAAAGAAAACACTTGAACAAAATGAAGATAAGTTAATTAACAATATCGAAAAAGTACATACTTTTCATTATTATAAGGACATTGACTTACTGGACTTTGAAATCTTCATTCAGCCATTTGATTTGTCTATTAGGATGTTTTCTATGGACAATGAAGCGAATGAAGTTTTCTATGAAGGAAACAATCGTGCCATTTTTTCAGGTAGTTATGAGCTACTTGAAGAGTTTGAATACTATGAGCTAGCCGACGAGCATTCAGATGAGTTTTGGGATTTTTATGAACAAAATGAAGAAGAAATATCTGCTGCTGAGAAAGAATTGATTTCAAAATGGTTTATCACTTGTTGGAATAAAGCTGGCGATAATGGAATAAATCTGCCTGTTTATCTAGATTTTCATGATGATATAGAATCTTTTGATTTAAAGAAGAACGAATGGATCGATAGTGAAGACAAATGGTCTGACGAAAATAGCAACTAAATTCATTGTACACGTAAAAAGAAGCCAAACAATCGTAGTGGCTTCTTTTTAATATCAATACTCACATTCTAAAAAACAAAAAATTATATGTTCGCAAAAGTATACGTTTACGGACTTTTCGATGTTTTTGCAACACGTTTTATGTTAACTAAAGTTAAATATCACATCTCGTCTATAAAGGTAAAATACTTTTTATATGTCCATAAAGATTAAATTTATTAACTAAATAGACATTTGATCATTTGATTCTAGATAGTCTAAAAAGGTGTACCTTTTTAGGCTATTTTGTTGAGAAGCGATTATAAAATAAAAAAGCTTTACGAAACCTTTCGCAAAGCTTTTGTCACCCTCTATATTATCGTATTACTCTTCCTACTTCTTCTATACTTAAACCGGTAAACTTTGCAATATCATCCAAAGTCATACCATTCTCATACATGCTACGAATCAACTGGATTTTCCCTTTTTCCAATCCCTTTTCCATACCTTCTTCTAGCCCTTCCTCACGAGCATGGGCTAGTTTAGCTTGTTCATCAAGTAGCAATTTCTCACGCGCTTCATATGCGCTTCGGAATGAAGAATCATGACTCATATTTTCCCATTTATCCATCGCTTTTTGTAGAATTGGATCTTGATTCATCGCAATCTCCTCCAATGTTTGAGTTAAATATTCATCTTCATGAGCTGGTAATAATAATATCCAACGAACGAATGCATTTTCCCATGGGTTGACTTTTTCTTCCCTCCACTGTTTCACAAGCTTTGGAATTTCCACAAAATGAATTTCAATATCATCGCTTAAAACACGTTGCTTTGTTGTGTCCCACAACTGACCTGTCGTTTGAAATTCTTCATCTGAAGAGAATAAAATGAAATCCAATAAATTAATGGTGATGGTTTTTCGTAAAGCACGATAAGGCATCCCTTCTTGCATTTGTGACGTATATAATTTACTCCAATAATACAAAGAACGCTTGACCATATCATGCGTATTACGAAGTTGAATCTCGATATTCACTTGTGTTCCGTTATCCAATGTAGCTAGTAAATCTAAGATAGATAACTTGTCATCTTCATAAGCCTTGTGAAGGTGTGGGTCTTCCAATTGAAGAGACTTAATGGGTGCTTCTAGAGACTTTTCTAAAACAGCGTTTAAAAAACCTGTTAAGATGTCCTCGCTACCTTTGGTACCAAATAATTGTTTAAAAGCGAAATCAATTCGTAAATTTACTAATTTTGTGGACATGAATTCCTCTTCCTATCTTTCTTATTTCTTACCCCTATTTTATAAGATAGCAGGATGTGTTTGCAAATGTAGAAACGAAAACCAACCAGTGTTTATGATTATATCTGGCCAAAATCTCAATCAAATGACTACGATATCCATTCCTTAAACCTTCTGAACTACCGACTGTGGTAACTCAAATAGAAAAGCCACTAAAATTGGGATGCTGATCAATTTTAGTGGCCTTTTCATTTAAAAATCGTTATATTCTTCTAAGTCATCATCGTCTAATGAGCCAGATATATTTGCTAAATCTGCAACCTTTCCTTCTTTCAGTTGGGGAACCTTTGAAGGCTCTTCTTCTTTGAAGGAATCGTTTCCTACGAAACCCGTTGTTTTTGCTAATGTTTTTAAATCAGCTAATTCATTCTTGATATGTTCAAGCATTTCGTAGGTTTTTTGGTCTTGAATTGCTTTTCTTTCAGTAGATGAACCGTCTAGGTCACGTAGAATTAAGGAGGAAATATAATCCCCTAACTTACGCGATTTAGCATATGTAGCTAGTTTATTATAAACTTCATCACTCAATCGATTTGTCTTAATGGTAAACGCATTTTGACGCTCTGACATCCCTATCACCTACGTTGTTAGGATTTAACGGCTTTCTTCTCTACTGCTTGCTTCTTTTGAACGTAACCAATACTACGAATCTCCAAGCCGAATAAATTTAAATGGCGGCTATCTTGGGGAACCTTATGATACTTCTCCGTACGTTCTTCCCCAATTTTTTCGCGCATACTATTCATGATCGCTACTTCTAAAGTGGGAGCTACCCCACCACAGTACACATACTTACGTAGTTTATTCGCTGGTGGTGGTGCGACATCATTTAATTTAGCCAATAAGATTTCCACATATTCTCGTAGTGAAGATTTGATGGTACTTGTTAAATCAATAGATTCACCTGTGTTCTCGTTTTTTAATACAAACTTTTGCTTGCTGTAGTTATCGAGAATAAATTGATCAAAGGCACGTAAGTCTGTAAATAATTCTAGAAATTTCTCTTTACGCAATTTATCAATATGCGCTAAATAAGGAATGCCTTCAATGCTTTGAAATGATTCGCGGCTATTCGCAGCTTTCAACCCTTCAGGTAGAATAACCACATCAATGGAACCACCGCCTATGTCCACCATGACTGTTTCACATTCTACATACTCATTCGCATCTTCCCGATCTTGAAGCGTTAAGTCTTTTTTTAACGCAAAACGTGCACTTTCTCCCTCTTTTAAGCATGCACTTTCTTCCACTAATACTTTTAGAGTATTTTCAAAACCAGGCGTATGCACGGTAAACGTATGGTCGCCTAAGAAGCGATTAGCCATAGCTTTTTGAGCCGCCCCAAATGTGCTCTCTTTCTTAAGAAGCCAGATTGGTAACATGGTAGAAAAATAGTCAATTTCAATTGTAGTGTCCTTTTTATTTTTTGCATGTAACGCATGGTAATACGCAATGGCAGCTAAAAAGGTGATGTATGGAATATGACTTGTAATTTTATTATGTAATTTATTAATGTGATTGTTGGCCAGCAATTGACTAGCTGCAATGTCACCTACTAAGAAATAACGCTCCTTCTCTTCCCCCTCAATGGTTGTAGAAAGTAAAATGCGTTTCTTGAATTCTTCTGGAGCTGTAACTGCATCTGTGAAAAAAGAGTCTGCAGCTTCTTTTTGAAGTTCAACTACATTCGTTGGAAAATCAAATAGATATCCATCCATAATGTTCATATCAACAGAGTTACCGCAATCTTTATTAAAACGTGAAATTTTCATTTATAAACACCTCTTTTTTAAGTTGAACTTATATTCAACTTATTGTACTTGATATAGGATAAATATTCAATATGTGGGAGCAATTTAGTTATCTACAAAACCTTACATATATCAACAATTATTCAAATTAAGTAGAACTTGTATCTACAAGCAATATTCAGATTCAATCCTTATGTACCTTACTTTATATCATCAACATAATAAGAGCCTGCATCAAAAATGATGCAGGCTCCCCTCTCTTACAATAAAATAATTCTCATGTTCAATTGCCCTTTTGAGGCCCTTTCGTTACGTATAACGGTTCATAACGAGAGTACCATTCGTTAAATCACAATACCTACTTGTCAATTGGGGTAATACATTTGCTGAAGTCGCTGTTACGTCTTTCAAAACCGAACCAGTCCCTTCATTAAGCTAAGTATTTAACCTTTCACAGCATTCAATTCTACATGATATTGATACTGTACTATATGTGTACCACATCTTTTAGAATTAAAACATACCGTATTTTATTCAATTTCCTTTGGTTGTACTTTACAATAAAAATGCTTTTTTTTCATTATAGGTATTTAGATAAGCATTCATAATTAGTTTTTTACTCTCCTAATTCTATACCTTTCTGCTTTGTCTCCTCTTTTAGATTATATAGAGGTAATATAAAAAGCAAACCTATAATAAACAAGACTGCTGCTGCCTCAAATATAGCAACTAATGAAAACTGCTCTTTTAGAATACCAGCTACACTCATCGTCAATACCATGGCTCCTGTAAAAAGAGGACTTAGAATCCCATTGACCCTGCCAATAAAAGCAGCCTCCGTTCTCTGTAAGATCATCGTATTGATGCCGATCTGAATGCATGGTAACATGAGACCATTTAGAAACTGAGCTCCCAGCGTCAGCCATAGATTTACTGATAATCCCATTATGGCAAACCCAATTGCATTACCAACCATTCCAAATGCCAGCAGCCTTTGCGGTGCTACTGTTTTGGCAAAGATCATTACTACTGCTCCTCCTAAGATCATGCCAATTCCATTAGCTGTAAGTAACCACTGGAGATTTTCTTTTGCTAAACCCAACTGCTCTGTTACAAGAAAAATGGAGAGAGGCTGAATAAACCCTATTCCTAGTCCAGCTGCTAAAAAGCATAGACCTAACAGGCTCAACTCTTTCTTCCCCAAAACATACTTAATACCACTTTTCATTTCACTTAGCAGTGATGTAGTCCCACTCTCTTCTTCCATCTTTCGGTCGGAAGGTAGAAAAGTGAGTGCTGCTGCTGATAGTAAAAAGGCTGTACCTGTGATGGCAATGGAGAGATTTATACCAAAGGCTTGAAAGGCAAATGTCCCTAGTATTGGTCCTAGAACCATGAATATCGCAAAGACCGTTTGATAGACTGACATCCCTACCTGCATTTGCTCCTCCGGTAAATGCATTTTAAACAGTTTCATCCCTGAAGGCTGGGAGAATTGGGAAAGGATTGCAGAAATTAAGGTGGCGAAAAAAACAATGTGCCAAGATCCAAGTATAAGCGTGACAAGCACAGCAAATACAGATATTGCACTTAAAATATCACACCACACCATGGTACGTTTTGGACGCCAGCGATCTGCAAATGTTCCGCCAATAAAAGAGAAAATAAAAATTGGTGCAAATTCTGCTACAGATATCAAAGATACTGCAAATGGGTCGCCGTTTGTCTTCTCCATTATGAAAAGAAGTACAGCAAAATTCCTAACCCATATTCCTATTTGCAAGAATACCCCAGAGATAATAATAGCTTGAAAAACACGGTTTCCAAACAACTTTGTTGAATGGTTTACGGGTAATTTCTCTTCCAAAACAAAAAACCTCCTGCGTATTTTCTGAACAGGAGGAAGTACAATACAACAACAATATTGGCATGACATTCCGAAAGAAAGGAATACAATGATCAATTTGATTTGTATGTAAAAGTACAGTCTAATCCTATTCAGAAAAAACCATCGTATTATTTAACGAATTTTTTCTTAGAAAATAGGATTAATTAATCATTGTTTCACGTCCACCCTTCCTTTTTTTACTAGTAATAGGATAATTTATTATTTGTAATAAATCAACGCTTTTAGAACCCGAAATTTCTACAAAATATTCGTTTCACTCATCATCAATCTATTAAAAATAAATAACTATTTTTTGGGAAGGTTTCTTCTATTAGATATTAAAGAGAGATAGCTTACAGTAAATTATCTACGTCTGTCAGGATGATTGCTGTAAATACAGATACTGCATTTGATGCTTCATTTTTTTCTTAATTCGGTAAAGCGCATTATCTACTGTTTTTTGAGAAAGATGTAGGTCCTGAGAGATTTGCATATACGTTTGTCCCTTCATATATAGAGCGAATACATCTTTTTCAATAGGTGACAGTATTTCTTGTAACCTCTGTTCCCTTTCTCTTTTATTTTCTTTTTCCACGGTAGCTTGTTCGGGGCTTACAGCACGTGGGTGAGGAAGCATCTCCATAAGAATCAAATCGTCTTCCAATCGCTTTGAATTCTTAGGTATGTTTAAAGAGATGGCATTGTTTAAGGGGGAATGTTTTTGACGAGCACTTGCCTTTATAGCTGTAATGAGTTGACGTGTAATGCATAGATCAGCAAATCCCCTAAATGAACTCATCCCTTCGGTTTTAAAATCGCGAACAGCTTTATATAATCCTATCCTTGCTTCTTGTAAGAGATCTTCTCGATCTCCTCCTAGTAGGAAGTATCTTTTTACCTTTGACCAGACCAAATACTCATATTTCTTTATGAGCACATTGAAAACACCTTCGTCGCCTTTTTGAAACGCTTGAACAATCTCTTCATCATTTAGGGTCGTCTTTTCTTCTCTTGTTTCTACACCTGCTACCATGTTCATCTGCGCTCCTCCTCTTGTTTTATGCTTTTGTGTACTTTACATTATAAAAAAGAGAAGGTATAAAAAATGTCGAAAAAACAAAGAGTAGAAAGAATATTTAGGGAGAAAGAAGTAAGACATTACATCAAACCTTATATCATGTATATGACCTATATGATAAGAACGATTTTTAATCTTGTTTACAACTTTAAAAAAGCCAACAGGTGTTTTCTCCCACATTTTACTCGTTGCTACTGGATCAAATACTTCAATATAGCTATTGTGCAAATAAGCAAGTTTGTTGTAATACTTATTGATAATAATCAAATCTTAATTCGTTGGTTTGCTTGCTGCTTCTTCCCTCCTTCCACCTTCCTAGTATGAAAAAAGAAGACGCCTCAACCTTTATTTCGTCTTCAAACTTTTGCTTTTTTTAACGTTCCATTTCTTGTGTTGCATTTCTTTTATTTGTAGAATATGCTCTATTATTCCGTGCAAAAAATTTCATGCATCCATTTTGTGATTTCTCTTTTCTCCCTTTGTCATAATCCTTTTTCGCTCTCAGCACCTCCCACCTTTTTAAGCTCACTTTTAAAATTCTTTGGAAGAAATATTCTTTTCTTTCGTCACCTCATCCATTTTTTCAACAGCAATCAGAATGATACTTTGTAAAAACATATCTATGACATTCGTTCCTTTCCTGTAAATTGTGCTTCACCACTACAAAAGAGAGAAGAGCATAAGGGGTTTTTGCCCCCACCATAGGTGTGGGGCTAGGCAGAGCCTAGCAAAACCGTGGGTACAAAGAAAATCGCTAAATGTCCCCTTTACGTCCCCTTTTTTTGGTGTACGTCCTTTTTACGTCCCCTTTTAAAATCCCGATGTCCCCTTTATGTCCCCCTGTTTTGGAGCCATGTCCCCTTTGCGTCCCCCTGTGTTTTTTCACTTCATGGCTAAATCCTGTTGCTTTTTATTCAATTTTTGGAGCTTTTCTTGTAAACTTTTTTGTTCATCTTTATAGAGCTGAATGCTTGCATCACTCGATTGAATGGCATCCTTTTTCATCGCAATTTTTGATTCCGTATCGGCTTTTTCCTCCTGTACTTGGTACTTCATATCACGTTGTAATTCGTTCATTTCTTGTTGCGTTTGACGTTTATGTTTGGCTTCTACCTTAATTGCCTTTTCATAGTTTTTCATTTTCTCTTTAACAAAATCTTTTTCCAAATCATTGACTAAAAGCACATAATCTTGTTTGGTTTTTATTCCTTTTCCTTCTTCACTTTTTGTTTTTCGTTGGTCAGAATAGAGCGTTGTAATTAACGCATGAGCATCTATTTCTTCTGTTGAATCTGTTTCTGAATCACTCGTTACATCATCTACGTTTACCGTTTCTTTTTCTTCATTCTCTTGGTATAGATCAAAGGCAAGTGCTTCCCAATTTGGAGATAAATCGCTGATTCTTACCACATAATAGCCATCATCTTCATGCAATAAATGAACAGGTAATTTGATGTTTGGATTCGCTTTTTCTTGTGCAACAAAGCTTACTTCTTCTTCATCTGTTTGATCCATTTTGATGACCATATCCAGTGAGCTATTAGCCGCATGGTACACACGATTTTCAATGGTTACGGTTCCTGTTATGTTAGAAGAAACCGCCTCGTATAGATTTATAGTTAGTTTTTTAGCGCTAGTAAAACTTAAGTTAAACTTATTGCTCACTTAATATAGTTTCTTAATAACATCTCCCTCTTTAGTTAAACTTTAGTTAAACCTAACATTAATTAATCACAGATTTATAGTCAGATTTCTAAAGTGTAGTTGAAGATAAGTTCAACTTAACAGTTACTTACTATAGATTCACAGTTAGATTTCATCTCTTTAGCCTTCTCCAATCCAAACTTAACAGTCGCTTACTATAGATTTACAGTTAGATTTCATCTCTTTAGCCTTCTCCAATCCAAACTTAACAGTCGCTTACTATAGATTTACAGTTAGATTTCATCTCT
>NZ_JBHZOU010000010.1:0-64 GCF_042787775.1 Priestia sp. YIM B13552 | reverse complement strand
ATCTCTTTAGTCTTCTCCAATCCAAACTTAACAGTCACTTACTATAGATTCACAGTTAGATTTC
>NZ_JBHZOU010000001.1:0-1229099 GCF_042787775.1 Priestia sp. YIM B13552 | reverse complement strand
CCACAGTAGCTCAGTGGTAGAGCTATCGGCTGTTAACCGATCGGTCGTAGGTTCGAGTCCTACCTGTGGAGCCATACTGGCCCGTTGGTCAAGCGGTTAAGACACCGCCCTTTCACGGCGGTAACACGGGTTCGAATCCCGTACGGGTCATCTTAAAAGCAGTTTGCATATGCAAACTGCTTTTTTTGTTTGTAAACAGAGTTTATTCTTTTGTCTAAACTCTATTTTTCGTTTTTCTATGATTTCCTCGTCTCAAATTACATTTCTTATAGCACATCTATAAACGCTTGTTCTAAATTTCGAAAAAAAACCTACAATAGTAATAGCGGCATACTGTTTGTACAAAAGGAGGGGAATGCGTGAAAAAAATTGTTTGGTGGTCCATCGGAGTTTTTCTTGTGTATGGAGCGTGTATTTGGGTGTATTTATTCTATATAAGCGATACCTCTATTCCACAATCATTAAAAGGCACCAGCGTAGACCCGGCTACGTTTATGAATGGACGAGAACTTATGTTAACCGAAAAATATTCAAAAATTAGAGATGCGCTCTTTTTTATCCGAATTCCATATGAGTGGCTAGGGTTTATTTTAATTTTAGTGTTAGGTGTGTCTAAGAAAGTTAATAAGTGGTCTAAAGATGTCAGCCGTTTCAGTCTTCTCCAAACTGCTATTTATGTATTTTGGTTATCCGTTCTGCTGCTGATTTATTCTTTTCCTATGGACTGGATTAGCTATAAGCTTTCAAAGGCTTATCATATTACGACGCAACCTTTCCAAGGATGGATGAAAGATCTTTTTACAGATTTTTGGGTGAACTATGCCACCATGTTTTTAGTGATTGCTGTGTTATATGCATTCATTCGTAAGTTTTCAAAAAGATGGTGGCTGTATGCGTGGCTAGTATCTATTCCATTTACACTATTTTTGACGTTTATTCAACCAGTGGTTATCGATCCGTTATATAACGATTTTTATCCATTAAAGAATAAAGAGCTGGAGAAGAAAATTTTACATTTAGCAGACGAAGCTCATATACCTGCTAAGCATGTATATGAAGTAAACATGTCTGAAAAAACGAACTCCCTTAATGCATATGTGACGGGAATAGGTTCTAATTCAAGAATTGTGTTATGGGATACTACTCTTAATAAATTAACGGAACGTGAAATTTTGTTTATCATGGCGCATGAAATGGGTCATTATGTAAAGAAACATATTTATGTAGGGATTGCTTCAGCATTAGTTTTATCGATCGTAGGCCTATGGCTAACGAAACATTTAGCCGGCTTTGTGATTAAGAGATGGGGGAAAGCATTAAAAATTACTTCTCTTAGTGATTTAAATTCTTTACCGCTTATTCTACTTATTTTTTCTATTCTTACATTTGCTGTGAGCCCGTTAACAAATATGCAGTCGCGTCATCATGAACTTCAATCTGACACGTACGCTATGAACCTAACAGGAGATAAGCAAGCTGCTATTAAAACGTTTCAGGACTTAACGAAATCAGGACTATCTCAGGTAAATCCGCCGTATTTAGTGAAGATTTTCCGATATGGTCACCCAACAATACTGGAAAGAATTTCATTTGTTGAGAAGTATGAAAGAAATGAATAAGTGATATAAGAAAAAGTAAAGGATATATGAAGCCTTTTATACGTAGGTATTAATAGAAAAGCCTCCTTGCGAGTAGGAAAAAAATTCTAAAAGGAGGTTTCATTTTCGGAAGTACTGTTATATAATAACGTATGTAAAATAAAAACTGTTTTATAACAATAGGGAGGAATAGTTATTTGTGATTGAAAAGATAGCAGTCTAAATTTTCAGCGTATATTCACCTCAGCTAAGTCTTACTACATGTCCTTCAACTACTTACTTATTTCATCTACGTTCTTGCTAATATTATGGCAAACTGCTAATTTACTTCATCATGAAACAGACATATTCTAACTGCTGCGTTTTATATTTTTATGAATATAGAATTTTAAATTCATTAGGGGGTATAAAGAATGAAAGACATTCGTGTAAAAAACCTTGAAGAGAACTGGAAAAGCGATGAGCGTTGGAAAGGAATTGAACGTCCATATTCTGCAGAAAAAGTCATTGGGCTAAGAGGGTCCATTGATATTGAACACACGCTTGCTAGAAGAGGAGCCGAAAAGTTCTGGAACTTATTAAAAACAGAGCCATACGTTCATGCATTAGGAGCTTTAACAGGGAATCAAGCAGTACAACAGGTAAAAGCAGGATTAAAAGCAATTTACTTAAGCGGATGGCAAGTAGCTGCAGATGCAAATCTTTCAGGAAACATGTATCCTGATCAAAGTTTATACCCGGCAAACAGCGTGCCGCATGTTGTGAAACGAATCAATCAAGCGCTCCAGCGTGCCGATCAAATTCAGCATTTAGAAGGAGAAGGGGATATCGATTACTTTGCTCCAATTGTAGCAGATGCAGAAGCAGGGTTTGGAGGACAGTTAAACGTATTTGAACTCATGAAAGGAATGATTGAGTCGGGAGCATCTGCTGTACACTTTGAAGATCAATTATCCTCTGAGAAAAAGTGTGGTCATCTCGGCGGTAAGGTATTGCTTCCAACTCAAACCGCTGTGAAAAATTTGATTGCTGCTCGTTTAGCTGCTGATGTAATGGGTGTTCCAACACTTGTGATTGCTCGTACCGATGCTGATGCCGCTGATTTAATTACAAGTGATGTTGATCCTGTAGATCGCCAGTTTATTACAGGTGAACGCACTGCTGAAGGTTTTTATCGTACGAGAGCGGGAATCGATCAAGCTATTGCTCGTGGCTTAGCATATGCTCCGTATGCTGATTTAGTATGGTGTGAGACGTCTGAACCAAACTTGGAACAAGCACAAAAATTTGCAGATGCTATTCATGAAAAATTCCCAGGTAAAATGCTTGCTTATAACTGTTCACCATCTTTCAACTGGAAGAAAAAATTAGATAAGAAAACGATTGAAAAATTCCAAAGAGAAATCGCAAAAATGGGCTACAAGTTCCAATTCGTTACGCTTGCTGGCTTCCACGCTTTAAACCACAGCATGTTTGAGCTGGCACGAGGATATAAAACAAGAGGAATGGCAGCTTATTCAGAGTTACAAGAAAGAGAGTTTGCTAGTGAAGTAAATGGATATACAGCTACAAGACATCAGCGTGAAGTAGGAACGGGCTATTTTGATGAAGTGGCACAAGTAGTTTCTGGTGGGACTTCTTCTACAACAGCTTTAAAAGGTTCCACAGAAGAAGAGCAGTTTCAGACGCATAAATAACAAAAAAATCTATGAGTGGAACGGTCGGTTACTTCCACTCATAGGAAAAACCCTAACAAAAAAGATTCTTACAGATGTAAGAATCTTTTTTTATGTAGTAAACACGATTTAACAGACAGCTGTTCTTCCTGAGAAGAAAGGATCTGCCTGTTAAACGTACATATAAATCATTAACATGAATTAAGTTATTAAAATATTAAGTAGATGTTTGAAGCAGGGATTGGTACTGTGCTGATAACTCATAAAAAGCAATTTCATCACGTTGATCTAATGCCGTGTTAATGTTTGTTTCTAACAGTTCTTTTTGACGCTTAAAAAGCGATTCATCAATTACCATTTCGATATAAACATCCAACATACTCACAGTATCAATTACTTTTTTCTTGCGAGCGAGGGACTTCATCATTTCCGTGTACGATTTTTCATTGTTCATACCTCATCACCTCTGCACCCTTTTTATTATTATATAGATTAAAAGAAGAAAAAACAACTAATTTTCTAAATTTTTAGATTTTTATTTTTAGAAATGATAAAGTAAGAGGGAAACGCTATTTTCGTTTTTATCGATTGACTATTTGATTTAAAAATGAATCCTTGGGGGCGAAGAAATTGAATGATTTAAAAAAGCGTACGGTAACGATAGAGGATTTGTATGAATTGAAGTCTGTTTATAATCCTCAGATTTCTCCAGATGGAAAAAGTGTAGTTTATACGGTTCGAAAAACGAAGAAAATAGAAAATGCGTATGAAACGCAGCTGTTTATGTTAGATCTTGAAACGAAAGAAACTAAGCAATTAACGTACTACAAAGGAAATAATCATTCTCCCGCCTGGTCCCCGGACGGCAAGTGGATTGCTTTTTTATCCGATCGCAGTCAAGCCGTTCAGCTCTACCTATTAGCAGCGACAGGCGGAGAAGCAGAAGCACTCACAGATCTTGAAAAAGGCGTTAGTAATCCGGTATGGTCTCCTTATAGTGATGAAATTATGTTTTCCACAAAAGTAGAAGAAAAAGCTGTAAGAGTTGAACAAAATCATGAACATCCCCAGCCGTATGAAGTGGAACGTTTACTGTACAAATCCGATGTTAGCGGTTATTTAAAAGGTGAATATACTCAAGTTGCTCTCGTTAAACTTAAAAATAAAGAAGTGACGTTTGTAACGGATGGACCTTATCATCACTCTGTAGGGTGCTGGGCCCCTGATGCAAGCTCAATTGTATTTTGCAGCAGCCGAGGAGAGAATCCGGATTTATCGCTAACGATGGATGTGTTTATTTTGCATCGTGATACTAAAAAATTAACATCTATTACAGCGGAAACAGGATATTTTCATCAAGTTTCGTGGTCACCCGATGGGTCATACATAGCATACATTGGAAATGAACGTACATACGGATCGGCTTCAATGAATGACATATATATTTATCAGATCTCTAACCAAAAAACAGTTTGTATCACTGCTGGTATAGACTTAGAAATAGGAGATATGGTAGCAGGAGATTTTCACTTTGGTAGAACCGCAGCGGGAATTATGTGGGGCAGTAATGAAGAATTTTATTTTGTCGTAAGTGAAAAGGGTTCTGTAGGCATATATAAAGGAACTGTGAATGGAAAGCTAGACTCTGTACTTATGGATAATGCTCACGTATATGAGGTATCTGTTCTTCCCAATTGTGAGGAAGCTATCGTGGCAATCAGTACATTTACACATCCCGGAGATCTTTATTCTCTAAATTTAAAAACAGAGGAATTAGTGAAGCTGACAAACGTTAATGACTCATTTTTAAAGCATGTGCAGCTCACACAAGCAGAATCTTTTTATGCCACTTCTACGGACGGTATAGATATCCACAGTTGGGTAGTAAAAGCTGCTGCTACTAATGATGTATCTCCAACCATTTTAGAAATCCATGGAGGTCCGCATCTTATGTATGGTCATACATTTATGCTTGAATTCCAAATACTTGCATCAAAAGGGTTCAATATCCTCTTTTCTAATCCAAGAGGCGGCAGAGGATATGGTCAAGCATTTACAGATGCGGTTCGAGGGGATTACGGAGGCATGGATTATACGGATTTGATGGCAGTGACCGACGAAGCAGTTAAGCGCTACTCTTATATTAATGAAGATAAGCTTGGCGTAACAGGAGGAAGCTACGGAGGGTTTATGACAAACTGGATTGTAGGAAGTACAAATCGGTTTAAAGCAGCGGTGACGCAACGGTCTATTTCAAATTGGACAAGTTTTTACGGCGTTAGTGATATTGGCTATTATTTTACCGAATGGGAATTAAAAGCTGATATTTATGAAAATCCGGAAAAACTTTGGAACCACTCGCCGCTTCGTTTAGCGGAGAATGTTAAAACACCGCTGTTAATCTTGCATAGCGAACAGGATTACAGATGTCCAATTGAACAAGCTGAACAGCTTTATGTGGCCCTGAAAAGAAAAGATAAAGAAGTAGAATTTATTCGTTTTCCTCAGTCTAATCATGAACTTTCTAGAAGCGGTAAGCCTAATTTACGAACGGCGAGACTAAAATATTTAACAAGCTGGTTTAAACGGTATTTAAAACAGTCTCAGTAAAAAGTGCATGGCTGTTCAACCAAATATGTGTGTGTAAATAAAGGCTGTATGGCAAGCGTAAAAGGGCAGGAAAGGTAAAACGCTGTAAAACTTTTGTTTGGTAAAGGAAAGTAGTACAATAAGTGAAAAGTAGCACAGTTGTTTAAATAAGGAGAACATTCGATGGATTTTGAAACATTAAAGCATTATTTGACGTTAGACGGCGTCCTCGAGTTATTAAAACAATATCAATCATTTGGAATCATTCCAGGGCTGCTGTTGCCTATTTTAGAAGCGTTTATCCCTATCTTGCCGCTTTTTGCGTTTGTAATGGCCAATGCTGCCGCTTTTGGCTTATGGTTAGGTTTTTTAATTTCATGGGTTGGCAGCTGCGTTGGATCACTGCTTGTCTTTTTGATTTTTAGAAAATATGGACAGGCGAGGTTTTTACATTTCATCAGCCGGCATGCGCAAATTCGAAAGATTATGATTTGGGTAGAAAGACACGGGTTCGGACCGCTGTTTATTATGCTTTGTTTCCCTTTTACCCCGTCTTCGGCAATTAATGTAGTAGCAGGGCTATCACGTGTTAGTATGGCTCAGTTTATGCTGGCTGTATTAGCCGGTAAAATGGTGATGATATTTATGATGAGCTTTATTGGGGCCGATTTTGTTTCATTTGTGAAACAGCCTCTGAAAGCAGTACTTGTTTTAGTCATCATTTTTGTTCTATGGCTTGTTGGAAAACAAATTGAACGAAGGTTAAATGAAAAATCTAAAGTGAAACAGTATGACAAATAGTTTGTTTATATATAACAAATAGTGATGAAAGACTGCTTTTTAATAGGCAGTCTTTTGTTATACATACAGCCAAAAGGGGTATTGTAAACTATAGAAAAGCCTTTTCTTATAAGGATACAACAGCATTTTTGAAAGGACCTTAAAATTTTTCTTAAAGAAGTTATTTGTCTGTTTATTCGGTTGGCAGAACAATGCATATACAGAGTATCTGTCCAGCAATGAACAAGTTTTTTGTTTATCAATTATGAAAAATATGCTAAAATAAAAGAAAAAACTGGGAATAAATTAGACGTCTATTCCTAGTTGCACCTAAGTAATGAACCCTTTGTTTTCTAGAGATATACATGTTTTTTCTCAACATGTATTATCACCTCATGTATTTCAAAACGTTTTCTTAAAAATTATATGAATGATTTTTGAGCTTGACTACTAAGATGTAAGTAGAGGGATCATTACTAGAAAAGCACCGAATGATCATTAAGACGTGCTTGGCGTCGTTTTGAGGAGGGGAATGCGCTATTAAGATTCAAGCGACTTGCTGATTAATCGTTGTTAGTAAGCGTCTTATAGCGCGGGTGACATGAGATTAAAAGATAAAGTGGCAATTATTACGGGTGCAGCAAATGGATTAGGGTTCGAAGCTTCTCGAATATTCGCACAAGAGGGTGCAAAGGTCGCTATGGTTGACTACGATGCAAAAACGGGAGAAGAACGAGCAGCTCAGCTAAAAGAAGAAGGCGGAGATGTAGCATTTTTTCAAGTGAACGTAGCGGATCGAGACAGCGTAGATGCAATGGTAGAAGAAGTAGTGAAACGCTACTCTAAAATAGATATTTTAATTAACAATGCAGGTATCACCAGAGATGGAATGCTAACCAAATTATCAGTTGAAAATTTTCAAGCAGTAATCAACGTAAACCTTACAGGCGTTTTTCACTGTACACAAGCAGTGGTACCGCATATGATTGCTCAAGGTAAAGGGAAAATTATTAGCACATCTTCGGTATCTGGCGTATATGGAAATGTTGGTCAAACAAACTATGCGGCGACAAAGGCAGGCGTAGTAGGAATGACAAAAACATGGGCTAAAGAGCTGGGACGAAAAGGAATTAATGTAAACGCTGTAGCTCCCGGGTTTATTGAGACGGATATGGTGAAGGCGATGCCAGACAAAATCATTGATCAAATGAAATCCACGATTCCTTTACAAAGATTAGGTCAGCCTTCTGACATTGGTTATGCTTATCTGTATTTAGCATCTGATGAGTCCAACTATATTAACGGTACAACACTTCATGTAGATGGTGGAATCATGATGTAAAAGTAGAAAATAATTCGCTTTTCTAAAACTTTTCAGTGGTCTTTTGACTACTGAAAAGTTTTTTTGTTGCATCCAGCATTTCACATATCGGCAAAGTGGAATTTTGTCTGCAAGTTCAGTAAAATAATAAGGAGAGAGATAGAGAGATTTAGATGATTATCATTATAAAATTTTGACGACTGCGTCACGTGTTTACGTGGCGTTTATCCATTTTGTACTTAAACAAATGAAAATATAGAGAAAAAAATCAAGGGGTGAAAACGTGGGGCTACAGTTTTTATTAGGACGTTCAGGAAGCGGGAAAACGGAATATCTTTTAAATAGCATGCGCCAAGAGCTGTTAAATGCACCGCTTGGGCATCCACTTATTTATATTGTACCTGAACAGATGACATTTCAGTCGGAGTATGCGCTTGTTCAAACACCTGGGTTAGAAGGCATGATGCGTGCTCAAGTTTATAGTTTTACACGTCTTGCATGGCGTATCCTGCAAGAAGTTGGAGGTATTAGCCGCTATCATGTGGATCAAACAGGTATTCATATGATGCTTAAAAAAATTATCGAACATCAAAAAGAAGAGCTTCGACTGTTTGCGAATTCTTCAGAACAAGCAGGGTTTATTGAAGAACTGGAAAAAATGGTTAAAGAATTTAAACAGTACACAGTAGATGCCCCGTCTCTCGAAGAGATGAAGAAAAAGCTTCAAGCAGAAGATGAGAAAGTCCTTGCTGATAAATTACATGATTTACATCTCATTTACGGAGAATTAGAAAAACAGCTGATGACGAAATATGTAGATGGAGAAGACTATTTGAAGCTGCTGAGTGAAAAAGTAGCGTCTTCTGGCTATCTTGCTCAAGCAACGATTTATGTAGATGGATTTCATCACTATACTCCTCAAGAATTAACCGTATTAGTAGAGCTGATGAAAGTTTGTAGAGAAGTAAAAATAGCGGTGACTTCTGATTATTCATATCAAGATTTTATTCCAAATGACTTGCACTTGTTTCGATTAACGAGCGAAACGTACCGAGAAATAATGGGCCTGGCGGCTGAAAACGGGATAGAGATTCAAGAGCCAATCGTATTTAACGAACAAAAAAGGCATCAAAACAGTCCAGAGCTTGCCTATTTAGAACGATATTATGATGAACGGCCAACGCCGGAATTTCAGTCAGAGCCAGAGCACATTCAGCTGCTGCCGGCTGTTAGCCGAAGAGCAGAAGTTGAAGGGATTGCAAGAGAAGTACTTTCACTTGTGCGCGATCACGGCTATCGCTACCGTGATATTGCCTTGATTGTTAGAAATGCAGAAGATTATCATGACTTGCTTCAAACCATTTTTCGAGATTATGAAATTCCGTACTTTATTGACCAAAAGCGAGCGATGTTTCACCATCCACTCGTTGAATTTGTTCGCTCAGTCTTAGAGGTGGTAAGCGGGTCATGGCGATATGAAACCATCTTTCGAGCAGTGAAAACGGATCTTTTATTTCCTTTGTCATCTGATGTGCACCAGCTTCGCGAAGAGATGGATGAATTAGAAAATTATGTACTCGCTTACGGTATTCAAGGATCTAAGTGGACGAGCAAGGAACCATTTACCTACAGAAAATATCGTTCACTTGAAGACATGAACCTTGGGAAAACGGACGAAGAGCTTGCTTTTGAGCAAAAAATAAATGAATTAAAAAATATGATTGTTCCTCCTATTTATTCGCTTCAGCAAAAATTAAAACAAGGGAAAATAGGAAAAGAAAAAGCAGAAGCGCTCTATCGTTTTTTAACGAATTTAGATATTCCACAAAAGATAGAAGCGCTGCGCAATCGATGTGAAGAAGAAGGAAAGCTTCAAGAAGCAAGAGAGCACGAGCAGGTATGGAAAGCAATTCTTCACTTATTTGATCAGTTTGTTGAAATGATGGGAGAAGAGAAAGTATCGATTTCTTTGTTCGCAGATCTATTTGAGACAGGGCTTGACAGCATGCAGTTTGCACTTGTTCCGCCTGCACTGGATCAAGTGGTTGTGGCAAGTTTTGAGCGTTCGCGTTTATCCGATATCAAAGCAAGCTTTGTGTTAGGTGTAAATGACGGTGTGATTCCAGCTAAACCAAAAAGCGATGGCCTGTTATCTGAGAAGGAGAGAGAGCAGCTGCTTGAATCAGGTTTATTACTTGCGCCAACCGGAAGACAAAAGCTGTTTGACGAACAATTTCTCATTTATTTAGCACTTTCCAGCTCTTCGGAAAAACTTTATGTTTCGTATCCTCTTGCCAATGAGGAAGGGAAGACCCTGCTGCCTTCACTCGTTATTAATCGAGTAAAAGAGCTATTTCCGCTCCTGCAGGAGAAGCTGTTAATGACGGAACCTACAGATTTAGAAGAAGAAAAGCAGGTTGATTATATTACAAATCCTTTAACAAGCATCGCGCATTTAGCCAGTCAGCTGCAAGGATGGAAACGCCATTATCCAATGAGTTCCGCTTGGTGGGATGTGTATAATTTTTATGTGGAAAATTCAGATTGGAACTCATACAGTGGGAAAGTACTAAGCAGCTTATTTTATCAAAATGAAGCAAAACGGTTAACAAAGAAAACGAGTCAGCGTCTGTATGGAAAGCATATTCAAGCAAGCGTATCGAGAATGGAAAAATTTGAAGCCTGTCCATATGCGCATTTTGCTTCTCACGGGCTCAAGCTTAAAGAACGAAAAGTTTTCAAATTGGCGGCTCCTGACATAGGCGAGTTATTTCACGCGGCGTTGAAAATGATTTCAGACGAACTTCGCGGCGGTCAAAAAGAATGGAAGAACTTAACGAGAAAAGACTGTCAGCAGCTTTCTACGGCTGCAGTGCATGAGCTTGCTCCGCGCTTGCAAAATGAGATTTTATTGAGCTCGAATCGCCACCACTATTTAACACATAAGCTGCAGCAAATTATTGAACGTGCGTCGCTTGTGTTAAGTGAGCACGCTAAGATGAGCGGCTTTGTTCCCGTTGGATTGGAGCTTGGATTTGGACCTAGCGCAGAGCTGCCTTCTATGCAGTTCACACTGCCAAATGGCCATACGATGGAACTCGTTGGCAGAATTGACAGGGTAGATAAAGCGGAAAGCTCAAAAGGACTTTTACTGCGTATTGTCGACTATAAATCAAGCGATAAAGCATTAAACTTAGTGGAAGTGTACTACGGTTTATCTCTTCAAATTTTAGCTTATTTAGACATAGTCGTGACGTATGCTGAACAGCTTCTTCATGATAATAGAGGAGCATTGCCTGCTGGCGTTCTTTATTTCCACGTTCATAATCCGATGATCAACAGTACTAAAGCATTACAGCCTGATCAAATTGAAGCTGAAATCTTCAAGAAGTTTAAAATGAAAGGACTGCTTGTAGGAGACGAGGAAGCAGTAAGGTTAATGGACGAAACGTTAGAATCAGGGCACTCACAGGTTATATCAGCGGGCATTAAAAAGACAGGGGGCTTTTATTCCAATTCTTCGGTTGCGAGCGAAGAAGATTTTACACATCTCCGTCAGTATGTGCGAGGTAAATTTGTGGAGGCAGGTACAGAGATTACAAATGGGAAAATTGATATTTCGCCTTATAAACTAAAAGATAAAACACCATGTGCGTTTTGTGAATACCGCTCAATTTGTCAGTTCGATGAATCAATGGAAAACAACGAATATCGTCAGCTTAGTACAGAGAGTCAAAGTGTTATTTTAGATAAAATTCGAGAGGAGGCCAAACGAGATGAGTGAAGATATACACATAAAACCGGCCGACTCCCAGTGGACGGATGATCAGTGGAAAGCCATTGTTTCATCCGGTCAAGATATATTAGTAGCCGCGGCGGCTGGCTCAGGAAAAACAGCGGTTTTAGTTGAACGTATTATTAAAAAGATTACGATGGGTGATGAGCCAATCGATGTTGATAGATTACTCGTTGCTACGTTCACAAATGCTTCTGCAGCCGAAATGAGAAATCGAATTGGAGAAGCATTGGAAAAAGAGTTAAAAAAGAATCCATCTTCTTTGCACTTACGCAGACAGCTTAATTTATTAAACCGTGCGTCGATTTCTACGCTCCATTCTTTTTGTTTAGAAGTCATTCGAACGTATTATTATTTGATCGATGTAGACCCTGGTTTTCGGATTGCAGATGATACGGAAGCGGATCTTCTGCGTGAAGAAGTATTAGAAGAATTGTTTGAAGAACAGTACAGTATTGAACAGAACGAACGATTCTTTGATTTAATTGATCGTTATACAAGTGACAGAAATGACTTAGATATTCAGCTTATGGTAAGAAAGCTGTATGACTTTGCAAGATCTAACCCTGACCCAAACGGCTGGCTTGAAATGATTGTGAGTCAATATGATGTGACAGAAGACTCTTCTATTGATTCACTTCCGTTTCTATCTTTTCTTTTACAAGAAGTAACAACGCAGCTGATGGGCATTGAGTCGATTTTAAAACAGGGCTTAGAGTTAACAAAGCTGCCAGGAGGGCCTGCTCCTCGCGCCGTTAATGCAGAGGAAGACCTGGCTCAAATTCATCGGCTGATCAGCGCTTCTAAGCATTCTTTTGCTGATTTGCATGGGGAAATGCAGAATTTGAATTTTACTCGTTTAAAGCCATGTAAAGGAGAAGCATACGACTCGCAGCTTTTAGATGATTTCGGAGAGCTTCGCAAAAAAGCTAAAACAAGTCTTGAAAAACTTCATGCTGATTTGTTTTCTAGGCCTTTGCACGGCTACATGGCTGATTTTGAGAAAATGAAGCCCGTTATTGAAACGCTAATCTTTTTAGTTCAGCGCTTCGGTGAACGATATGAACATATGAAAAAGGAAAAAGGGTTAGTGGACTTTTCTGATTTAGAGCATTATTGCCTGCAAATCTTGAGTGTAAAAGAAGATGGGATGCTTAAGCCTTCGTCCATTGCCCAAAAATATCGTACTCAGTTTGAAGAAGTGCTTGTTGACGAATATCAAGATACAAATATGGTTCAAGAAACACTGATTAAACTAGTGACAAGAGATAGTGAAGAACAAGGGAATTTATTTATGGTTGGAGATGTAAAACAATCCATTTACCGCTTTCGTTTAGCGGAGCCATTTTTGTTTTTAACAAAGTACAAGCGCTTTACGCAAGATGGTCGCCAGTTCGGAAAACGTATCGATTTGAATAAAAACTTCCGCAGTCGTTCTCAAGTGCTTGATGCTACAAACTTTATTTTTAACCAGCTGATGGATGAAGAAGTAGGGGAAATTGCATATGACGATGATGCTTCTTTAAAATTAGGAGCATCGTATCCAAAAGCGGAAGGAATGGAAACGGAACTTCTGCTCATTGCAAAAGAAAATGCAGAAGAAGGAGCGGAAGAAGAATCGGATTCTTCTCTCGTCGCTTTTTCAGAAGCAGAGCTTGAAACGGCTCAGTTAGAGGCAAGAGCAATGGCGCGCAAAATCAAAGAACTCGTTCAAAATCGTTTTCAAATATATGATCGCAAGCTCGATATTATGAGAAACGTGACGTATCGTGACTTTGTTATTTTGCTTCGTTCCATGCCTTGGGCTGCGCAGATTATGGATGAATTTAAGCAAGAAGGCGTGCCGATTTATGCCGATTTATCAACAGGTTATTTTGATGCTACTGAAGTGATGATTATGATGTCTTTATTAAAAGTAGTAGATAACCCGCATCAAGACATTCCGTTAGCTTCTGTTCTTCGCTCACCGGTAGTAGGGCTTTCAGATGAAGAGTTAGCTACACTGAGAGCAGAGCAAAAGAAAGGAACGTATTACGATGCGTTAAAAACGTACTTAGCGGTTTCAGATGATGAAGAACTTCGCGATAAAGTAAAGTATTTCTATGAGCAGTTAAAAGCATGGAGAACACAAGCTAGACAAAGCTCTTTGTCAGAACTGGTATGGCAAATTTACCGCGATACGGGTTTCTTTGAATTTGTTGGCGGACTTCCTGGCGGGAAACAGCGTCAAGCCAATTTACGTGCTCTTTACGATCGCGCTCGCCAGTACGAGGCAACCTCATTTAGAGGTCTGTTTCGATTTTTACGCTTTATTGAACGCATGCAGGACCGAGGGAACGATTTAGGAGCTGCTCGAGCACTGGGAGAACAAGAAGATGTGGTGCGTTTGATGACGATCCACAGCAGTAAAGGTCTTGAGTTTCCTGTTGTTTTTGTAGCTGGTCTTGCTCGTCAGTTTAACTTAATGGACTTGAATAAAGCATATTTACTCGATAAAGAACTAGGTTTTGGATCTAAATATATTGATCCAAAACTGCGTATTACGTACCCTACTCTTCTTCAGCAGACCATGAAGAAAAAAATGAAAAAAGAAAGCATGGCAGAGGAAATGCGGGTATTATACGTAGCTTTGACGCGTGCGAAAGAAAAACTTATTTTAGTTGGAACAGTAAAAGACGCACCAGAAAAGCTCAGACAATGGAGCTCCGTTATGGCACATGAAGATTGGACGCTTCCAGCTCACGTGAGAAGAGATGCAAAATGTTATTTAGACTGGATTGGACCTTCTTTAATTCGTCACCAACATGTTAGTCACCTGGTTGAAGGAGCGGTCCAGCCGGCCAAGATGATTCATCAGCATGCTTCAAGCTGGAAACTTTCAATGTTATTAGCAGGTGATTTAGCCGAACAGCCTCTTGAAGAGCAGCAGCATCATGAAGAGCTTTTAAACGCTCTTCAAAAGCATGAGCCAGTTTCAGAATCGAGCGATTATAAAGACGAAGTGTATAGACGCTTAAATTGGTCTTATGATTATCGTGTAGCTTCCGTTCATCGTTCGAAGCAATCTGTTTCTGAACTAAAAAGGCAGCAGCAGCTGACGGATGCAGGTGGAAGCGACGATCTCGTTCGGGGATCTAAAGCACCTCTTGAAAATCGTCCGCTGTTTCTTCAAGAGAAATCTCTCACAGGAGCTGAAAGAGGAACAGCTACACATGCCGTTATGCAGCAGCTTCCATTAAATAAAGCTTATACCCTTGAAATGGTTCAAGACTTTATTCAATCAATGGTTACCAAAGAATTATTGACGCAAGAACAAGCGGATGCTGTTGATGCAAATGATGTAGCAGACTTTTTAGACAGTGACATTGCACAAGGTATTCGAACGGCTCGCACGGTTTATAGAGAGATGCCTTTTAGTTTAGGTGTCTCCGCTAAAGAAATCTATGATCATTGGGAGCAGGAAGACGAAACAATTTTAGTGCAAGGTATTATTGATTGTTTGTATGAAACGGAAGAAGGCCTCGTTTTACTTGATTTTAAAACAGATAACATTTCGGATCGTTTTCAAGGGGATTTTGAACGGGCAAAACCATTTCTAATTGACAGATACCGCATTCAGTTAGAGCTTTACGCAAAGGCCATCGAGCGGATTGTAAAACAACCTGTTCAGCATCGCTATCTGTACTTTTTAGATGGTGGACATGCTGTTGAAATATAAAAAAAGAAGAAGGCGATAGTCTTCTTCTTTTTCACCAATAAGGAGAGAGTAACATGCGTTTATTACATACAGCAGATTGGCATTTGGGGCGAACGTTAGAAGGTCGAAGCCGCCTGGCTGAGCAAGCACAGTTTTTAGATGAACTGGCAGACATTGTGGAAGAAGAAAAGATAGATGCTATTCTCATGGCGGGAGATGCCTTTGATACGGTTAACCCTCCAGCAGCGGCAGAGCAGCTTTTTTACGAAAGTATGTCTAGGTTGAGCAACAATGGAAAACGTCCGATTATTGTTATTGCAGGTAATCATGACAACCCAGACCGGCTGTCGGCGGCTTCTCCATTAGCTGTTCATCAAAATATTACGCTTCTTGGTTTGCCTACTACCGATGTAGAAAGCATTCACATTCCTACATCAGATGAAGTGTTAAAGGTTGCGGCTCTTCCTTACCCATCTGAATCAAGGTTAAAGGAACTTTTAGCAGAAGAAAATGATGAGCTGGCTCTTCGAAACTCATATGATGCCAGAGTAAAAGGTATTTTTGATAAAATGAGTGAGCAGTTCACAACAGATACCGTTAATATTGCCATGAGTCATATTTACGTAGCAGGCGGAAGTTCAACGGACTCAGAACGTCCAATTGAAGTAGGAGGAGCTTATACGGTGGCGGCAACTAGTTTACCTGCTAATGCTCAATATGTAGCATTAGGACATTTGCATCGCCCGCAAATGATCAATCGCGCCAGCACCCTTGCAAGATATTCCGGTTCACCTCTTGCTTATAGTTTTTCAGAGTCAGGCTATGCAAAGTCCGTTACCATTTTAGACGCTAAGCCAGGAAAAGAGATTGAGATGACTGAAATTCCATTATCCAGCGGAAAGCCTTTGACACGTTGGAAAGCGAAAAACGGATTGGCAGAAGTATATACGTGGCTTGATGAGCAAAAAGATACGGAGGCATGGGTTGATTTAGAAGTTCACGTAGAAGATGCGCTTTCACTAGAAGAAATCCATCGTCTTCGCAAGCTTCATCCAGGTTTTATTCATATCCGTCCGGTATTCAAAGCAGAAGAACTAGCACTCGAAACACGTTCACAGCGCGAAGTGCCGATCGAAGAACTGTTTACAAAGTTCTACAGCAGGCAAACCGGCGGAGGGGCACCTGATGATGAATTAGTAAAACTGTTTTTAACCTTGATTAACGATGAAGAAGTATCGGGAAAGGAGGATGAAAAATGAAACCTATTAACTTGACCGTTTCGGGGCTTCACAGTTTTAGAGAAAAACAAACTGTCGACTTTGAAGTGCTGTGTTCAGGCGGTGTGTTTGGAATATTTGGTCCTACAGGAAGCGGGAAATCCTCCATTTTGGATGCCATTACACTAGCTTTATACGGAAAAGTAGAGCGTGCAGCCAATAATACACAAGGAATTTTAAATCACGGGGAAAATGAACTGAAAGTATCGTTTACGTTCGAGCTGGAAAACGCTAGTCATAAAAAACGCTATACTGTTGAAAGAAGCTTTAAACGGACGGATGAGCTTCGTGTAAAATCAACTTCAAGTCGATTGATTGAAATCGAAGATGAAACGTACGTATTAGCAGATAAAACAAATGATGTAAACCAGCAGGTACAGGAGCTTCTTGGTTTAACAATTGATGATTTTACAAGAGCTGTTGTATTACCGCAAGGAAAATTTGCGGAGTTTTTATCGTTAAAAGGAACGGAGCGTCGTCAAATGCTTCAGCGTCTTTTTAATCTCGAGCAGTACGGAGATCAGCTTAGTAAGAAAATACGCTATCAAGTTCAGCAGCTAAAGACAGACCTAGATAAAATCACCGCAGAACAAACGGGATTAGGTGAAGCTTCAACAGAGAAAGTAACGGAAGCGGAGCAGCTTGTAAGTGATAGCATTATACTTTTGGAAAAACGAGAAAAAGAAGCGTCTGATTTGCAGGAAAGATACGATCAGCAGGCGTCTCTTTGGAAAGCGCAGCAGGAAAAAGCACTGATAGAAGAAAAACTAGTGCATGCTTCTAAGCAGGAAGAGGAGATTAGACAAAAGCAAGATGTGGTGACGAAAGCTCAGCAGGCAGAACGTCTTTTTCCCTATTTAGAAACATTTGAACAAGCTGAAAAGCAGCAGAAGCTTTACGAAGATAAAGTAGAAAAATTAAAAGCACAAATTGTTCAAAAAAGTGAGGAATATAAGCGATCGAATAGTTTATATGAGCAGGCTCGCTTACAAAAGAATGAACAGCAGCCCAAATTAGTTGTTCAAAAAGAACAGCTTCAACAAGCTTCTGATCTTCAAAAACAAATTAAAGAAGGACAGCAAGAAATAAAAGAAGCGGAAGTTTCTCTTCAGCAAAAGCAGCAGGCACTTCAAGCGAAAAATGATGAATTAATGGAAGCAGATAAGCGGTATCAGCAAGGCTTGACTCTTCAAAAAGAGTTAAAAGAAGCATTAACAAAAGTGGAAATTCAACCTGATTATCGCCAGGCTGTTCAGCAAGCATTTTATCGTTATCAAGTATGGAATAACGATAAAAAAAATCTAGATGAAGGTCAAAAAACGTATAAAGAAAAAGCCGAACAGCTTAAGCATTTGCACACACAAAAACAAACACATCAAGAGAGAGAGCAGCAAACAATAGAACAAAGTAAAGGGTTATTTTCAGATATTCAAGGCTTGTATCACACTGTATGCGAGCGGGAAAAAGAGTTTCAGCAGCTTTTTCAACAAGCAGATCGTTTAATGAGCGATCTAAAAAGACGCAAAGAAAAAGAATGGTCACGCCGTCTGGCTCATCAATTAGCTGAGCAGCTGACCCAAGGTGAGCCTTGTCCAGTTTGTGGCTCTGAGCATCACCCTAACCCCGTATTACACCAACAAGAAGATGACATCACAACTGAATCAGCGAATCAGTTCGAAGATCAAGTTAATCAGTTGCGTGAACAGCGATTTAGCTATTCGTCGCTCAAAATGCAGCTTGAACAGCTAGCTAAACCTCTTGTTGAAAAAATACCTGAGTTAGCTGAGTTTATGAACGAAGCTGGCGAAGTTCCTGCTTTAGGAGAAATGAATACAGATGCCTTTGGGCATTATGCTAAGAAAATAGAAGTTGAAATCAAATCTCTTGAGCAGGATTATTTGCAGGTAAGTGAAAAACAGCAGGCAATTCTCGGGCAGATACAAAAGGTCCAGCAAAGCCTTGAAAAGATTGAATTAGAGCTTGCTCATTATCAAAAAGAGCAAGCTGAATTAGAAGGAAAAGTAAATCGGCAAAAACAGGCGCTACAAGCAGGAAAAGAAGCTTTTCAACAAGATTATCCTTCCTTTGTATTTGAAGAGATGGAAAAAATTAATGAAAGGCTGATTGAAAGAGAAAAAGAAGAGCAGACAATAAAGGCTCGAATTGAAAAAAGCAGCGTATTTTTTGAAAATCAGCAAAAGAAAATCGAACGTCTAAAAGAAGAGAAATATGCGGGCGAAAAAGAATTTACAGAATTAAAAGCAATGCTGTCTCATAAACAATCTCTTGTTCACTCGCAAATTGAACGCTTGCGTACGCTTACAGATCAAGAAGATATTGAACAGGCGCTGCAAAAAACAGTTCTTTTACTTGCGGAGTTAGAGACGAATGAACAGCAGGCATATCAACATTGGCAGACTGTTCAAAAAGCGTATCAAACGCTGCAAATGGATGAAAAAGCAGCGAGCGAATCTCTAGAAACAGCTTATATGCAGTATAAAAAAGCAGCTGAAAAATGGGAAGAAGCTGTAGGGAATTCTTTATTCAGCGAAGGAAAAGAAGTTCAGCAAGCTTTGTTATCACATGATGAGATGAAATTGTTGGATGAAACTGTTCAGGCTTATTGGGACAACATAAAACAGATGAAGTCATCAATTGAACAGTTAAATATTCAGCTGAATCACCAGTCCATAGAAGAGCACCAATTTGAAGAAACTCAGCAGCTGCTTCATGATATAAAAGCGGCTGTGAAAGAAGCGGTTCAGCTCAAGGGAGCAGCTGAGCAAACGTTAAAAAGCGTCAAAGAACGGCATGAGCGATTTTTAGTGCTTGAACAGGACCGTGAAGAAAAACAAGCGTTATTTGAACAGTATCAAAAGCTTCAAACAGTATTTAAAGGAAATGCTTTCGTGGAATATATTGCTGAAGAACAGCTGATATCCGTTAGCCGAGATGCTTCAGAGCGTCTGGGTATATTAACACGTCAGCGCTATGCGATTGAAGTGGATTCCCAAGGCGGCTTTATTATGAGAGATGATGCAAATGGAGGCGTAAAACGTCCGGTTTCAACTTTATCCGGTGGAGAGACGTTTTTAACTTCGCTGGCTTTGGCCCTTTCATTATCTGCACAAATTCAGCTAAGAGGAGAATATCCGCTGCAGTTTTTCTTTTTAGATGAAGGCTTTGGAACACTTGATGGAGAGCTTCTTGATACCGTTGTTACAGCGCTTGAAAAGCTTCAATCAAATAATTTATCAATTGGAGTCATCAGTCACGTACAAGAACTTCGTGCTCGCCTGCCAAAACGTTTGATTGTTGAGCCGTCCGAGCCTTCTGGCAAAGGAACTAGTGTAAGAGTAGAAACTTTATAGGGAAGGAAATCTATATGAACAAAAAAGACAGGCGGATAGGAACATGCGAATTATGCGGAAGGCAGGATGTCTTGACGACCGTACATCATTTAACGCCAAAGGAAATGGGCGGAGCGTTTGAACCAACGGCAAACTTATGTATTCCGTGTCATAAACAAATTCATGCATTATACACAAATGATGAATTAGCCATTCGTCTTAATACGATTTCTTTATTACAAGCTGATTCTAAAATTAGCTCTTTTATTAAATGGATTCGTAAACAGCCTTCTTCTAAATTACCTAAAACCAAGAAATCAAACAGCCGAAAATCCAAGTGAATAAAAAACCCCTTATCCGCTGTAGTAGCAAAGATAAGGGGTTTTTTTAAGCATTTGCTGCTATATTTTGATCGAATAAATCTGGATCTAACGTATTTGTTCCTGAAATGCCGTTATTTGTATTAACAAAGTTACCTGTATTTAAAGAACCAGAGCCTGACGCCGTTTTGGCGGCACTTTTTGGAGAAACATAAAACGTATCTCCAAACGTTACGACACCGCCTCCGACGCTCATGATACTAACGGGTCCAATTATTGCTGGCATGAGATTCACACCCTTTTTTCATGATATTAATTTAGTATATGAGCAGCTTTTTAAAAGGTTCACTCACTGCTGCTAGCTTGTGAAGAAGCACTACTTGATGTTCCTGTTTCAGCTTCCTTTGAAGGTTCATCGTTGATCAGTTCCCGAATATGCTTAATGCGGGCTTCTGCATAAACATTGCACGTTGATCCAATATGAATAACTGATGAGAATGAGCACCCTTTTATATCAATTCTGTTAACGCGGATCAAAGGTATTTCATTCCATGTTTGAACGGGAATAGGTTCATAATCGCCATGAGGAATAGGCTCATTAAAGATAGCGTAATCATCAAAGTTTCCTTCTCGACCGTAGAAAAACGGATACTGTCTCCGATCGGCTAAAGCTTTATTAAGTAGATGAATTTCTGTTGAATCACCAATTTGGCAAAAGGAGCTCGCCGACAAGGAATTAATTTCTATATAATTAACAGAAGATGTGCGTGAAAGCATACGTAAGCTCCTTTATGATAACGATAGTGGAACATAAGGTCCGATAATCAACGATTCAGCCGGCGTATCAAATGTTGAGGATAGAGAGATGTAATTGGCATCACCAATTAAAAAAAGAGAAGAAGAAGATACGCCTGTAATACTAACGTCTCCAACAAGCAATTCGCGGTTTACAACGTTAAAGTTCATGAAGGGGGTCCACCTTTCTTTAAAGATTCAGGTAAATACGTTAAAAATGCGTCAATTCCTTTTTTCATATCTTCATAAAGTTTACCGATAATTTGAGGTTTAATTTGTTCAAAATTTCGTTCCATTTCTTCCGGCTGAACTTGCTGTATATAAAAGGTAATCCGCTGCTGCAGCTGCTTTTTAATATCTTCTAAAATAAACTCGTAGTACGATTCATCAATCATCATCGAGCGCTCATCAAGCACATGTTGAACCATAGAAAATCCATATTGATTAAGTTCAGCTAAAATCGTTTCGTGGATATCAGAGACCCACTGTTTTTCTAGCTGGCGGTTCAACGGTTTTAAGCTAGGATTTTGTGGTCCAGGACCTCCGGGTTGTCCCGGCTGCTCACCTTGAGGCGGCTGCCCCTGTGGCTGAGCTCCTTGCGAAAACGTTACTTCTGGTTTCTCATTGATAATGATATCTTCTAAATTATCAGGTGTAAGAGGGTTTAATCCAATATTTAATGTTCCATCTAAAGAATCGATTTTTAACTGTTCAAATTTATATTCAATTTTATCAATTTTAATAGGTGGCTGTTCACCTAACTCTTTTATTTTTTTCTGAAGTTCTTGTACGTTTTTTTCAAGTTGAGCAATGCGTTCTTCTTGCTGCTGAATATACGAAGACATTTGCTGAACATACTGATGTACCTGCTGAATATAGTCCATGTTATCCACCTTCAATCACCTCAATTCCCTTATCTTCTGATAAAGAAAATAGTTATATATATACATATGGCGATGAAGGTTGTAACATGTCAGTCGTTGTCTCGAACTGGGGGAGTTAACGACTGTGAGAAAGGAGCTGGGGCAGTGCCCGCACCGGTTCCGGGAGTAAAGGTAGAAGGAGAAACAGATCCAAGAATGCCTTTTTTTGTTTCAGTAGGTGCAGCGCCTGTAAACCCTCCTGTATTAAAAAGATTTGAGTTTGGTTTAATAACACCTACGCTTCCAATTTGAAGTACTGAAGAGTTACTTACGGCACTGATTTTCATACTTTGAATACAGATACTTTGATTCACGTAAAAGTTCATAAGCATCCTCCTGTATGAGCTTCATTTCTATTATAGATTTCCAGCAACATTTTGGTCATTTACATCATTGTCTGACGTATTGGTTGAGCTCTGCTGATTCACAACATATAATCCGTCGCCTGTATTAAACGAACCTGCGCCAGCAAATGTTTTAGCAGTGGAAATAGGGGCTATTGTATAAACATCTCCAATATGAAAGACGCTGGCTGAACCAACACTGTTAAGATTAACAACACCAACAATGGCAGGCATAGGCAAACACCCTTTTAATTTAGTCTAGTAACAGCATATGAAGCCTAGACAAAAAGGTGATTAATGCTTTTTCTTTATCTATATGCAGGGAGGAAGCAAAACATTAAAGAGAGGAATGGAAATAGTAAACATTGAAGAAAAATTTTTGCGTTCGATATAATGTGAAAGCAATAATGAAATAATGTAAGGTGTGAAAGAATGAAACGTTTCAAAATGAACGCAGCTGATAAAGAACAGCGCATTGAGGCAGCAGATGTATTAAAAGGAATCGCGCTTATTGGTATTTTGCTCATAAACATGCCGGATTTTTATTCACCTGCTTCCTATTACGACCATAATTTGTTGGACGGTTCAAGAATGAATTATGTTGCTAATGGATTAGTTGATGTAGTTGTAGGGCAGACAGGCTACGCGCTGCTCGCTATTTTATTTGGATTTGGTTTTATGAAAATGTTCCAGCGTACATACGAAAGGCAAGTAAGCTTTACTCCTTTTTATGTACGAAGAATCACAGCTTTGCTTCTTGTTGGTGCTATTCATGCTTTATTTATTTGGCACGGTGATATGATTGTGATGTACAGCTTCTTTGCTTTGATCATGCTATTTTTTCAAGAAGCAAAGAAAGAAGTGTTATTAGCGTGGGGAACCGGAATATTTAGCATTTATGCTGTGATTATGATTGTTATTTTAACAGTAGCGGCTTTTGTTAACGAAGGAGAGACAGCAGCGGGAATTCACCAGCCTATTATTGACCAAGCGCTTCAAGCATATGGACACGGAAGTTTTGCGTCAATCTTTCATCAGCGCTTGCTTGATTGGTACTACGCGTATAATTTAAATACGGTTCCTTTTCTGTTTTTATCGCTATTTCCACTGTTTTTATTAGGCGGTTTTATGGCAAAAAGCGAGTGGTTCGAAGAAATAGAAGAATATATAGTGGAGACAAAGTGGCTTTGTCTTATTTCATTCATCGTGTATGCAGCATCATCCGTATTGCCGTATGTTTTGGATCACAATGTAGCGACATCGTATATTCACGATACAATCGGAGGAACGGCAGGAGCAATTTTTATTGTAACGTTGGTCACATTAGCTATGCGAAGTGTATCGATTCAAAAAGTCATGCAGCCATTTGCCCTTTTGGGGAGAATGATTTTAACTAATTATATTGTCCAGTCCATTGTATGCACATTTCTTTTTTACTCATATGGGTTAGGATACTACGGACATATTTCAATTGTAGAAGGTTTGGCTATTGCGGGGATTATCATTTTTATTCAACTGCTGGGAAGCCGGATATGGATGAGCCTATTTTCAGATGGACCCCTTGAAAAACTCATTCGGTATGCTACTTATGGAAGCAGCCGCTAAAAATCCTTTTCTTTCCTTCTATTATTGGTGAAGGAAAGGTTTTCATGATATGATATTTTCAGAAAGGACGTGAGATAAATGGCTCCACTACATATTCATGTAACGCTTTGGACATTATTAATTATTTCGTTTGTGGTTTCGTTGATTTTACATCGAGCAGGTAAAGCTAAAGGTCAAAAAATCCTACATATGGTGGCGAGACTCCTATACTTATTAGTATTAGTATCAGGTCTGCATATGTTAGCAGCTTGGTACCATTTTCAAGGCGCAGCGCTCATTAAAGGAATTGCCGGAGTGTTAGTGCTTGTGGGAATGGAAATGGTACTTGTTCGTACTGAAAAAAGAAAGCGTACAGGCGTTGCTTGGGCAGTTCTTGTAATTGCGCTTATCTTAGTATTCTATTACGGATATGTCGTACTAGGATAAGAAAAAAGCTATCTTGGATAAGATAGCTTTTTTCTTTTGTTTTAATCTAAAAAAAGATTCATTGAACGTTCTCCATCATTAACGGTATATTCAAATCGATCTAGGTGATGCGTGCCTCGTTCGAATAAATGCTGAACGGCACAAATTTTCTCCTCATTGTCATAAATGATAAAATTAGCACCTTTTGTATCACCGTCTGTCGGTAAAAAACATAATGTGTTGTGACAGTAAATACAATCATAAAGAGAGAATTTTAATGAATTTAAGTGCTGAGTGAATGATAAAAAGGTCTCTTTCGGTAGTGATTGAAGCAGCTGTTCGTATGCATAAGGTAGCTTTTTAGTCAGTCTTAGCTTATCCCCATTTCGCAATAAATACGTTCCATCGTGAAGCTTTATTTGACGGTCATCAACCATAATGGCTTTTTCCCAGCGTGTATCAATAAGAAGTTCTAATGTATCATCCATTACTTCATGGAGCATGGAAGCTTCGTCACTTTCATCTTCAAAGAAAATCCACTGTGAATCAACACATTCAACCGTACCAATCACGAAGGAACGCGGCTGATTGTTCAGAGCTTGTTGTTTAGAATAATGAGTCATAATCAAACCTCCGTGTGAAATTTATCCATATTTTTTTATTGCCTAAAAAAGCTCTCTTTATAACTCGAAAGTGAAAATAAAATATAAGGACAATTCAACTGTAACTATTGCGTGCATACAATGGCATTATTTCATTCATAAACAAGAGCGTGAAAGAAAGGATGATAAACGATGTGTGGTATAACGGGTTGGGTCGACTTAAAGCGATCGCTTTTAAATGAAACAGCAACAATAACAAAAATGGCTGACACTTTATCGAAAAGAGGTCCTGATGACACCAACGTATGGACACAGCAGCATGTTGCTTTTGGGCACAAACGCTTAGTTGTAGTAGATCCTCAAGGCGGAAGACAGCCCATGACAAGAGAAAAAAATGAACAGCTCTATACGCTTTGCTATAATGGAGAGCTTTACAACACGGAAGATATTCGGAAAGAATTACTAAAAAGAGGTTATCAATTTCAGGGACATTCAGATACGGAAGTACTTCTAACATCTTATATAGAATGGAAAGAATCATGCGTAGATCATTTTAACGGTATCTTTGCTTTTTCAATCTGGGATGAAGCCAATGAAAAGTTATTTATAGCACGCGACAGAATGGGAGTGAAGCCCTTATTCTATCGATCTTATGAAGGTGGAATTCAATTTGCATCGGAGTTAAAAGCGATATTAGCTCATCCTGAGGTGAAAGCGGAAGTAGGATTAGATGGATTAGCAGAAGTGTTTGGCTTAGGACCTTCTCGTTCTCCCGGCCACGGGGTATTTAAAGAAATAAATGAATTGCGCCCGGCTCACGCGCTCACGCTTACTCGTAACGGGTTGAAAATTTGGCGATACTGGAACGTGAAAAGTGAGCAGCATACAGATGATTTAGGTGAAACTACAGAAAAAGTTAAATTTTTAGTGCAAGACGCGATTGTAAGACAGCTAGTGTCGGATGTCCCGGTTTGTACATTTTTATCAGGTGGAGTAGATTCAAGCGCCATTACAGCAATTGCTGCAAATGCGTTCAAAGAAAGCGGCAAGGGCTCTCTTCATACGTATTCTATCGATTATGAAGACAATGATAAATTTTTTAAAGCAAATGAGTTTCAGCCAAATTCTGATGGAACTTATATCAAGCTCATGTCGGATACGTTTCAAACAAATCATCACCGCTGCATTATTTCAACGGAGGACCTTGTGCAGCATTTAACAGAGGCTGTAGAGGTGAGAGACCTTCCTGGAATGGCTGATGTAGATTCATCGCTGCTTTGGTTTTGCCGTGAAATCAAACAAGATTTTGTCGTGAGCTTATCAGGAGAATGTGCGGATGAAATTTTTGGCGGATATCCGTGGTTTCACCGAAAACATGATTTGTCTTCGGATACCTTCCCGTGGATGCGTTCATTAGATGCTCGAATTGATTTGCTGCAAAGCTCATGGAGAAAGAAATTACAGTTAGAAGATTATGTGCGTGCAAGATATGAAGAAACATTAAAGGAAGTGCCTGAATTAGAGGGTGAATCGTTAGAAGATGCGCAGCGGAGAAAGCTGTTTTATTTAAATCAGATTTGGTTTATGACAACTTTATTAGATCGTAAAGATCGTATGAGCATGGGCGCGAGCTTAGAAGTACGCGTACCTTTTGCAGATCATCGCCTTGTGGAATATGCATGGAATATTCCGTGGGAGATGAAAATGACGGGCAATAAAGAGAAGGGGATTTTACGAAAAGCGCTTGAAGGAATTTTGCCTCATGACGTTCTTTATCGCAAGAAAAGCCCTTATCCTAAAACGCATAACCCAGCTTATACAAAAGCTGTAACTGTATGGCTTCAATCTCTTTTACAAGATAAACAGTCACCTCTTCATGAATTTTTTGATAAGCAGCAGTTAAAGCATATTATTGATACAGGCGGAGAAGGATTTAAAGCACCGTGGTTTGGTCAATTAATGACAGGACCCCAGCTGCTAGCTCATCTAGCTCAAATTCACGTCTGGTTTACTCACAATAATATTCAAATTGTGGAATGACAGGACCCTCTCAGTACAGAGGGTTTTTTTTATGAAATAAGTCATCTGTTTCTCTTTTTTGTACGTTTAACTAGAGAAGAAGACCGCAGTCTATTTTTGTATAACTTTACATAGATATAAAATAAAAGCTTGAAAGCACCGAATAAAGGGAAAGTGTACTGAAACCCTGGAAAAATGGTACAAACGTCATATTTTAATGGTTTAGTTATTGGTAATTTTATGATTCGAATAAAGACAAGCAGTTTATCGTTGTGTTTAATAATAAAGCTTTGTATAATGTTTGTATAACTATTGTATAGGATTAGGAGTGTATGTATGCAAAAAAACGTAATCGTGATTGGAGCAGGTCCAGGAGGACTAGCGGCAGCGATGCTGTTAGCAAGTCATGGCTATAAAGTAGATGTATATGAAAAGCAAGGATACGTGGGCGGGCGAAATTCAGCGATTAAAATGTCGGGTTATACGTTTGATATGGGTCCTACATTTTTGAGCATGCCACAGATTTTTGAAGAATTATTTCAAGCTGCTAATCGCAATGCGCATGATTATATGGACTTAAAACGTCTAAATCTCATGTATGAGCTTATTTTCGATGATGCGCAGATTCAGATGACGGATAATCATAAAAAGATGAAAGAAGAAATCGAACGTTTATACCCAGGAAACGGAGAAGGCTATGAACGCTTTATGAAAGACACCGAAGCGAAGATGGCGGCTTTGCTGCCTTTATTGCAGGGCGAGATGGATCGTTTTCATCACTATTTAAAGCCTGAAGCAATTCGAGCACTGCCGCATTTATCCTTAGGTAAAACGCTCTATGATGTACTTGGCAAGTATTTCACTGATGAGAAATTGAAATTAGCTTTTACTTTTCAATCGAAGTACTTGGGAATGTCCCCTTGGGAATGTCCAGGAGCCTTTTCTATTTTATCGTTTATGGAACACGCTTACGGTATCTTCCATCCAATAGGAGGAGTAAACCAACTATCTCAAGCAATGGCAAAAGTAGTGGAAGAACATCAAGGGCACATCCACTTAAACCAAGGTGTCCAAAAACTATGGATTGAAAATAAGAGAGTAAAAGGAATTATTCTAGAAAATGGAGAGCGAATAGGGGCAGACGACGTCATTATCAATGGAGATTTTGCTCATGCCATGACGAATTTAATAGATGAAGGTACCCTTAAAAAATATGCAGTTAAAAAACTTGAAAAGAAAAAATACTCTTGTTCTACTTTCATGATTTATCTAGGCATAGACAAACAGTACAAAGACCTGCCTCATCACACGATTGTGTTCGCTGAAGATTATAAAAAAAATGTAGAAGAAATTACGAAAACGCTAGCTCTTTCAGAAGACCCTTCTATCTACATTCAAAACCCTGTGGTAACGGACCCAACTTTAGCACCGGAAGGAAAGTCTGCTCTTTATATTTTAGCGCCGGTTCCAAATAATTTCAGTGGTGTAAACTGGGATGAAAAACAAAAAGATTTCCGGGATGCAGTATTAAAAATTGTAGAACAGAAAACGGGTTTCAAAGATTTAGAGAGTCATATTGAAGTTGAAAAAATCATTTCACCAAAGCAGTGGGAAGAAGACGTGCTGGTCTATAAAGGAGCGACATTTAACCTTGGACATCAGCTCACTCAAATGATGGTGCTGCGTCCGCATAATAAATTTGAAGAATTAGAAAACTGCTGGCTAGTTGGAGGAGGAACTCATCCAGGAAGCGGTCTACCAACTATTCTGGAATCATCTCGCATTACGACAAAGCTCATCTTAAAAAGAGACGGACAATTACTGAATGAGCCGTTTAAAACCATGAAGGAAATGGAGAGTGCATTATGAGAACAGCAATTGTTGGAGGCGGCATAGGCGGTTTGATTACCGCTTTGTTATTAAGCAAACGAGGATTTTCTGTTGATATTTTCGAAAAAGAAAACAAGCTGGGCGGCCGGCTGGCGTTTGTAGAAAAAGACGGTTATAAAATTGATGAAGGTCCCACGATTGTCTTACTGCCTTTAATGCTTGAACGTATTTTAGATGAAGCAGGCATTTCTGCTTCTCAATATGAACTAATACGCTGTGATCCACTTTATGATATTCATTTTCCAGACGGTACGACCTATACAAAAAAAGCGACTGAAAAAGATCAGTTAGAGGAAATTAGCCGTTTGTTTCCAGGCGAAGAGCAAAACTACCGGCGTTTTATGACTGAATTAAAAAAGCGATTTGAATTAGGAAGTAAGGCATTTTTGGAAAAAACATTTGTAAATAAACGAGATTTTTGGACATGGCAAAACATCAAGGCATTAAAAAAAATGAATGCAAATAAATCAATGAGAAAATTTGTTTCAACGTATTTCCATGATGAACGTCTAGTAGATGCCTATTCCCTGCAATCTCTCTATATTGGGGGAAATCCTTATTCGGCGCCAGCTATTTATTCCCTTGTTCCTTACAGTGAGCATGCTCATGGCATCTATTACGTAAAAGGCGGATACGCAAGTCTTGTGCCACTTCTTGAAAAGGCGCTGATAGAGCAAGGTGTAAACATTCATTTGAATAAGGCGGTTCAAGAGCTTTCTATATCAGGAGACAAAACGGAAGGGGTTATTGTTGACGAAAAACTTTATCCATTTGATCAAGTTGTTTTAAATGGCGACTTTCCTAATATGGCGAAAATTGCTCGAAAAAAAGAAAAGAAGTATGTGCCTTCGTCCAGCTGTCTCCTGCTTTATCTTGGTTTGAAGAGAAAATATGATCATCACAATGTGCATCAATACTTTATGGGCAATGATTTAGCTAAACATATGGAAGCAGTGTTTAAGCATAAAACGATTCCTGAAGATCCCGCTGTTTATACATTTAATCCCTCTGTTATTGATCCATCGTTAGCCCCTGAAGGGAAAAGTGTGCTATATGCACTTATACCGGTTCCATCAGGCGGCCACATTGATTGGAGCAATCAGCAAGATTTTGTTGATGGAATCATTCGAACTTTAGAAGAAAAAGGGTTTGAAGAGCTTCGTAAAGAAATAGAGTGGGTAAAAGTACGCACGCCAAATGATGCTCAAGCATTTGGACTTTACGAAGGAGGAAGCTTTGGTATTGCTCCTGAGCTGTTTCAATCGGGCGTATTCAGACCCCAGTACCAGCCGTACGAATATAAAAATGTCTTTGCGGTCGGAGCATCTATTCATCCAGGCGGAGGCGTGCCAATTGTTATGCAAGGAGCAAAAATGTTAGCTGATCATCTTATTGAACAATCATCTGTTCAAACGGTTGCAAAGCTTTCTTAAGATCTTGTAAGCCATAAGGAAAAGATGGTTTGTCCTTTAATAGAGAAAGGGGTCCTATATGATGAACATTTCGTTAGACAAAGCGTACAATCAGTGTGAAGAAATTATTAAAGAAAACTCAAAAACGTTTTACAAAGCTTTTTCCATGCTGCCGTCAAAACAAAGAAAGGCAGTATGGGCAGTATATGCATTTTGCCGTCAAGTCGATGATATTGTAGATGAAGGATGCAACCCTGAAATAGAGCTGCAGCAATTTGAATCAGAATTTGTCCGATTTAAAAATGGAGAACTATTGAACGAAAGCGCCATGTGGGTAGCTCTGCGCAATGTATTTGAACAATATGAGATGAATGTTCAAGCGTTTGATGATATGATTACCGGCCAGAGAATGGATTTAGTAAAAAAAGAATACGATACGCTTGATGAAGTGAAAACATACTCTTATCATGTAGCGAGTACGGTAGGGTTAATGCTTTTACCGATTTTAGCTCCAACTACTCATAAAGAATTAGAAGAAGAAGCAGTTGCATTAGGCATTGCAATGCAGCTGACCAACATTTTAAGAGACGTTGGGGAAGACTTAGAGCGAGGGCGCATTTATTTACCGAAAGACCTTATGAATTCTTACGGATACACGCGCATGCTATTAGAGAACCGGTGGGTCACTTCTGAATTTATAGAGATGTGGGAGCACCTGGCCAAAGAAGCGGAGATGTATTATATAAAAGGACTTCAGTCGATTCATAAATATCCGGTCGCTTCTCGTTTGCCTCTTACAGGAGCGGCGCATTTATACCGAGCGATTCTTGATAAAATTCGAAAAGAAAATTATGACGTATTTACAGAAAAGCACTTTGTCACAAGTCAAGTAAAAAAGAAAATTATGACATCTATTTCTACGGGGTAACGCAAAGGAATTACTTTTCCTTTGCGTTACTTTTTTTTGAAAAGATATGAAAGCGTTAACTATTATGTAAATAAGAAAAAAGTCTCATTTTTATCACATATTAACTTGAATATTCAGAAAATTATCTATATGATAATATACATAACATTAAATGTGAATAAAACTAACATGGAAGAGGGGTTACGATGAAAAAAGTAGAAGCCATCATTCGTCCAGAAAAATTTCAAGCACTGCGCGTAAAATTAGAGGAAGTAGGAATAAACGGATTAACGGTCTCAGAAGTAGCAGGATGCGGTCAGCAAAAAGGAGAGCAGGGACTGTTCAGGGGACAAAGTTTTGAAATCAAACTAGTACCTAAAGTGAAGGTAGAAATGATTTTAGAAACAGAACAAGTTGATGAAGTCATTAAGATCATTCAATCAATTTGTTCCACGAATCAAATAGGCGACGGAAAGGTTTTTGTATATCCGGTAGAGGATGCTGTACGAATTAGAACAGGAGAAGCAGGTGTAGAGGCTATTTTATAAAAAGAGAGTGTTATTTTAATAGAGGGGGAGTTAAGCGTTGAAAAAGAAAATTAGTGCGGCTTTGTTTGTTAGTTTGTTGGCGGCAACACGCGTTAATGCGGCTGACCCAACTGTTGAATCAGTCAGCGCATCAATTGACATGATGTGGGTAATGTTTGGGGCAGTACTTGTGTTTTTAATGCACGCAGGGTTTGCGATGGTTGAAACAGGCTTCACTCGTTCGAAAAATTCGCTTAATATCTTAATGAAAAATATGCTAACGGTAGCTGTGTCTTCCGTCTTGTATTTTGTGGTTGGTTTTGCGCTCATGTTTGGAAATTCTAAAGGAGGATTTATCGGTTCGAGCGGTTTCTTTTTAAATGGAGAAAGCGATCAAATGAGCTTTTTTGTCTTTCAAATTGTTTTCGCAGCAACATGCGCTACGATTATTTCAGGAGCGGTAGCAGAACGTATGAAATTATCGAGCTATATGATGCTAACAATTGCTATGGTAGCTGTTATTTATCCAGTTGTAGGTCACTGGGTGTGGGGAGGAGGATGGTTGTCTAAACTAGGCTTCGTAGATTTTGCAGGGTCGACAGTTGTTCATTTGACTGGAGCTCTTGGTGCGGCTGTAGCAGTTACTTTTCTAGGAGCACGTCTTGGAAAGTATGGAAGCGATGGAAAAGTCAATGCTATTCAAGGACATAATATTCCACTTGGCGCATTAGGTGTATTTATCCTCTGGTTTGGCTGGTTTGGATTTAATGGAGGAAGTACATTAGCAGCGGATCCTGCCCTTGTACCAGGAATCATCGCAACTACATTAATGTCTGGGTCATGCGGAGTCCTGTCTTCTGCTTTATATACAAAGTTTCGCTACAAACGTATTGACGCTAGCTTAACATTAAACGGTGCTTTAGCTGGACTTGTAGGAATTACAGCTGGAACAGCAAACGTATCGATTCCAGGTGCAATCGTCATTGGGCTAATTGCAGGAATTATTCTAGTAGAAGCTGTGCATTTTATCGATAGCAAAATGAAGTTAGATGATCCAGTTGGTGCTATTACTGTTCATGGAATTTGCGGTATTTGGGGGACGTTAGCAGTGGGGCTGTTTGATACGGCTAATGGTTTATTTTATGGCGGAGGCGTACAGCTATTAGGTATTCAAGCTCTTGGAATCATAGCTGTGATGGGCTGGACAATTGGAACGGTTGGGTTATTCTTATTTGTTCTCACGCGTTTTTCTTCTATTCGAGTATCAAGCGAAGAAGAAATTGCTGGTTTAGATTTTGCTGAACACGGTTCATCCGCATACGAATTTCGTGAAAGTTTCGTAGCGACAGGAGATGGTAACCTTCATCCAGAATTTGGTGTTGGATTGATTGATCGATTAAATAAAGTTGGTAAAGTATCGGATAAACCTCATATCTCGAACGTAAATGAGACGGTATAGCAGTATATAGATGAAAAAAGTGATTAAAAGTAAAAACTTTTAATCACTTTTTTTGTTTTTATCAACTTATTTAACAATAATGTAAGCGTTAACGTTATAATGGAAACAAAAGTGAGTTTGAAACAGTTCGTCTATAGGAGGGGAATAGATGAAATGGAAAAGGATAAGTATGCTGCTTATACTATTATTGCTTTTTGGAAGCAGTGCCTCAGCGCAAGATCATAAAGATATACGTGATGAGGTAATATACTCATTGATGATCAACCGTTTTTATAACGGAAGTGAACAGAATGATCGAAATGTTAACTATGAACGTTCAGATGCCTATTATGGAGGCGATTTACAGGGACTAGCACAAAAGTTAGACTATATTCAAGAGATGGGATTTACCGCTGTTTTATTAACTCCGTTTATGGAAAATGATGAGACAGGCTATCATGGATATGCGGTGACCAACCATTATAAAATAGACGATCATTTTGGAACGTTAAAAGACTTACAAAATCTTGTGAAGAAAGCACATGAGCGCAATATAAAAATTATGGTCGAATTTCCTTTGACAATCAGTAACAATCATTCCTGGGTAGCAGATAAAGAAAAACAAACATGGATAAGTAATGAATCCGGTACAGATAACGAAGTAATTAAAGCATTGCCTCACCTTAATTTAAAAGAAAGCGCTGTGCAGAAATACCTTATTAAAAATGCTGCTTGGTGGAGCAAACAAGCAGATATTGACGGATATTACGTTAAAGATATCGATCAAGCTCCTTCTGCATTTATTTCATCCTTTTCTAAGACGCTAAAAAGCATGAATCCTTCTTTTCTATTAATAGGAGAAATAAACGGGCAACCATTTAAAAAAAATGAGCAGGCTGATTCGTTAGGAGTAGATTTGCTTGTAGATAGAACGCTAGCCGAAGCCACTGCTGCTACGTTTAGCGGTACTAATCGTCCGCAGAAAATGTTGTATGACAAGTGGAGGAAAGGAAGTAATCAGCCTTTAGCCAATTTTTTAGATGATGTTCATAGCACACGTTTTACAGCACAAGCATTGAAGAGTGAAAATCATCCTGGAGCCCGAACAAAGCAAGGGCTTTCGTATCTTTATACTTCGCCGAGTGTACCAATCGTTTTTTATGGAACGGAAATTGCGCTGAATGGGGGAAAGGGAGCAGAAAATTATGGGATGATGAATTTTTTAGCTAATCCCGATATTATAGATCATTTAAAAAAACTGGCTGAACTTAGAGCAAAGTCGCCTTCTCTTCGCAAAGGAAGCTTTACCCTTGTGTCTGAGCAAAAAGGTGTGGCTGTATACAAGAGAAGGTATAAGGACGAAACGACGTTTGTTGTGATTAATAATACAAAGGAAACGTCGGACATTAATGTCCCGCTCAAAAAAGTTGGAAAAGAAAATGAACTAAGAGGGTTAATAACGGAAGGAATTATACGACCCGTTGACGATGTATACAACATTTCATTGGAGCCTGAGACCACAAATGTATATAAAGTAGTGAAAAAGTCAGGGTTTAATATTGGATATATCGCAGCGGTTGCTGCTGTTTATACGGGATTTGGCATCTTTTTGTACAAAGCATCTTCAAAAAGAAGAAAAGAAAAGAAAATTTCTCAATCACGTAAAAAGGACAGCGCGTCGTAGTTGTCAAATTATAATTGGATAAGTATTAATGAAGAAAACATAATTAAGAGGTGGAATTATGGGTGTAACAATAAAAGATGTGGCAAATTTAGCAAATGTAGCCCCTTCGACGGTATCTCGCGTCATTGCAGACAGCTCAAGAATTAGTGAAAAAACAAAACAGCGCGTGCGATCGGCTATGAAAGAACTTGGTTATCACCCAAATATTATTGCGCGAAGTCTAGCAAATCAAACGACAGAGGCAGTCGGCCTAGTGATGCCGAGCTCAGCAGACAAGGTGTTTCAAAATCCATTCTTTCCCGAAGTGCTAAGAGGAATCAGCACCGGAGCTCACGAAAACAAAAGAGCGATTTATATGTCCACTGGAGAAACGGAAGAAGAGATTTTTGCAGAAGTTGTTCAAATGGTACAGGGAAGACGAGTGGATGGATTAATTTTGCTGTACTCCAAAGTTGATGATCAAGTACTTTCTTATTTGCAAGAACAGAGCGTGCCGTTTGTAGTTATTGGAAAGCCGTTTAAACATAGTGAAAGCATCACGTTTGTTGATAATGATAATTTTAAAGCTGGAAAAGAAGCGACGGAATATTTAATTGAATCTGGACATGAGCGTATTGCGTTTATTGGCGGAAGTCTTGAATTAGTCGTTACCATTGACCGTTTAACAGGCTATGATAAAGCGATTCAAAAAGCAAACATTCCTTACCGGGACGAGTATGTAATTCATGAAGAATTTCTACAGAAGGGAGGAAAAGAAGCTGTTTGCGAACTTTTATCTCTAAAAGAACGTCCAACGGCTCTGGTAGTAGCGGACGATCTAATGGCATTAGGCGTTTTAAATACATTGGATGAACTGGGAATTTCGGTTCCTGAAGACATTTCGATTGTCAGTTTTAATAATGTTTTGATCGCCGAAATGGCTAGACCTGCTCTCACATCTATTGATATTAATATTTTTGAACTTGGTTATCAGGCTGTACGCTGTTTGATTAAGCAGATTGAAACGCCATATGCTGTTGCAGAACAAGTGCGCGTTGCTCACAAAATGATTGAAAGACAATCCTGTAAAACCATTCAAATGACGAAGAGATAACTTTATAAACAAATAGAAAGAGGCTGGGACAAAAGTATTGTAGTTGAAGGAAGATCCGAACGAGTTTGATTCTTGATGGAGAATCAAACTTGTTCGGATTTTTTCGTTTTTAGATTGGATTGATTTAGGTATGTCTCAATATATTTTCTGTGCCAAAGATATTGGCGTTTAAAGTGCAAAAAAAATATACAGGTGCCAATTATTTTTTCCTGTATTAAAAAGAAAGAATAATACAAGTGGTGAAAACCTTGATGGCAAATAGGCTGTAAAGTTTTATTAAAAGTTGGCACGCTATTTGCATAACTATAAAGTAAACAAAGATTTGCATACTAGGAGGTATATATCATGGTAGTTTCTTATTCTCATGAACCATTTACAAATTTTAAGGACGAAAACAATAAAAAGGCATTTCAAGAAGCATTAACATATGTAAATACACAGCTTGGCAAAACGTACCCGCTTGTGATCGACGGTGAAAAAGTGGAAACTGAAGAGAAAATTACGTCTGTTAACCCAGCGAATATAAAAGAAGTGATTGGATATGTCTCTACAGTAAATAAAGACTTAGCAGAGCAAGCGATGCAGTCAGCTTTAAAAGCTTTTGAAACGTGGAAAAAATGGAAAGTAGAACATCGAGCAGATATTCTTTTTCGTGCAGCGGCCATCATCCGTCGCAGAAAGCATGAATTTTCTAGTTATCTTGTAAAAGAAGCAGGAAAGCCTTGGAACGAAGCAGATGCTGATACAGCAGAAGCAATTGATTTTTTAGAGTACTATGCACGTCAAGTCCTGACGTTAAAAGATGGTTCTCCAGTACAGAGTCGAGACGGTGAGTATAATCAGTACAATTATATTCCACTTGGCGTAGGTATTATTATTTCACCCTTTAACTTCCCGTTAGCTATCATGGCTGGAACAGCAGTAGCAGCTATCGTAACAGGCAACACGATTTTATTAAAGCCAGCTGATGCCACTCCTGTAGTAGCAGCGAAATTTGTAGAAGTAATGGAAGAAGCAGGTTTACCGAAAGGCGTATTAAACTTTATTCCTGGTGCTACACCTGAAATCGGTGACTATTTAGTTGAACATCCAAAAACACGTTTTGTTTCATTTACCGGCTCGCGAGCAGTAGGTTGCCGCATTTATGAAAGAGCAGCAAAAGTACAGCCGGGCCAAAAATGGCTAAAACGCGTTATTGCTGAAATGGGCGGAAAAGATACGGTGGTTGTAGACAAAGATGCGGATCTGGATTTAGCTGCTTCTTCAATTGTATACTCTGCATTTGGTTTTGCAGGGCAAAAGTGCTCCGCTGGTTCTCGTGCTGTTGTGCATCAAGATGTGTATGATGAAGTGCTTGAAAAAGCAGTTGCGCTAACAAAAACATTAACCGTTGGAAACCCAGAAGAAGTTTCAACTTATATGGGACCTGTTATTCATGAGGCGTCGTATAACAAAGTATTATCGTATATTGAAATTGGAAAAGAAGAAGGACGGCTTGTTGCGGGAGGAGAAGCAGACAATTCAACTGGATACTTTATTCAGCCAACTATTTTTGCGGATGTAGATGAAAAAGCTCGTCTCATGCAAGAAGAAATTTTTGGTCCGGTAGTAGCATTCTCTAAAGCGCGAGATTTTGATCATATGATGGAGATTGCAAACAATACAGAATATGCATTAACAGGCGCTTTATTATCAAACAACCGCGAGCATATTGAGCGCGCCCGTGAAGAGTTCCATGTTGGAAATCTGTATTTTAACAGAGGATGTACAGGAGCGATTGTTGGTTACCAGCCTTTTGGCGGATTTAATATGTCAGGAACGGATTCAAAAGCAGGCGGACCGGATTATCTTGTTCTTCACATGCAAGCAAAAACAACATCTGAAACATTCTAATTAGAAAATAAGGAGGAGTAAATATGACAACTGAAACACAAAAAACGGTGAAAATCATTGAGCAAACAGAAAAATTTGGGGCACACAACTATCATCCGCTGCCGATTGTAATTGAAAAGGCAGAAGGCGTATGGGTACACGATCCAGAAAATAATAAATATATGGATATGCTAAGTGCTTATTCCGCTGTTAACCAAGGACATCGTCATCCAAAAATTATTGAAGCATTAAAACGTCAAGCTGATAAAGTAACGTTAACGTCACGAGCGTTTCATAATGATCAGCTTGGTCCATGGTATGAAAAGATTTGTAAATTAACAAATAAAAATATGGCTCTTCCAATGAATACGGGAGCAGAAGCGGTGGAAACAGCCATTAAAGCTGCACGCCGCTGGGCTTACGATGTGAAAGGCGTTGCTGAAAATCAAGCACAAATCATCGCATGTGTGGGCAACTTCCACGGTCGTACAATGACAGCTGTTTCCTTATCGTCTGAAGCAGAATATCAACGTGGTTTTGGACCGATGCTTCCAGGGCTTCAAACCATTCCTTATGGTGATTTAGAAGCGTTAAAAGCTGCTATTACACCAAATACAGCCGCATTTTTAATTGAGCCAATTCAAGGTGAAGCAGGTATCGTTTTACCTCCAGAAGGCTTCTTAAAAGCTGCAGCTGATTTATGTAAAGAACATAATGTGCTATTTATTGCTGATGAAATCCAAGTTGGCTTAGCGCGTACAGGCAAAATGTTTGCTTGTGATTGGGAAGACGTAGAACCAGATATGCTGATTTTAGGTAAAGCGCTTGGAGGAGGAGTTTTCCCTATTTCTTGCGTAGTCGCTAACGAAGACATTTTAAGTGTCTTTAACCCTGGCTCTCATGGTTCAACATTTGGAGGAAACCCGCTTGCTTGTGCCGTATCATTAGCTGCTTTGGAAGTAATTGAAGATGAAGAACTTCCAGCGCGTTCATTAGAATTAGGTTCTTATTTCAAGCAGAAGCTCCAAAGCTTAAGCAATCCAGTTATTAGAGAAGTGCGCGGCCGAGGTCTATTCATCGGGGTAGAATTACACGAAGAAGCTCGTCCTTATTGTGAAAAATTAAAAGACCAAGGTTTGCTTTGTAAAGAAACGCACAGTACGGTTATTCGTTTTGCTCCGCCGCTAACGATCTCAAAAGAAGAGTTAGACTGGGCAATTGAACGAATTGAAAAAGTATTTGCTGAGTAATCGGTTTAAAATAAATAAAAATAGTACGATATGTATATATCGTACTATTTTTATTCATATGCAGCTAAATAACGTTTTTATTTGATAGGCAGGAGGAATAGAAGTGTATATCCAACTCTCGCAGCTAAGCATGGAAGAGCAAGTTGAATGTTTAACAAAAGCGTTAGTGAAAATCAAAAGTATCAATGGGACAAGCGGCGAAGTAAAGATTGCTGATTTCATTAAAAACACGCTTCAAAGTTTTCCTTATTTCAAAGAAAATCCCCTTCACGTTTGGGAACAGAAAATTAATGGCGATACGCTAGGTAGAAAAAATGTATTTGCTTTTATTCAAGGCAGCAAAAAAAATGCTCAAACAATGATTTATCACGCTCATTTAGATACGGTTGGCATTGAAGATTTTGGTCCATTAAAAGACATAGCATTAGATCCAGAAGAACTTCAGCGCTATTTCTCTATGCATAACATTAATGAAGATGTACAGCGAGATGCTCGCTCAGGTGAATGGATGTTTGGAAGAGGAGCCGTTGATATGCAAAGTGGAATTGCTGTACATTTAGCCAATGTGCTGCATTTTACTAAGCATCCAAATAAATTAGAAGGAAACGTCCTTTTTATGGTCAACCCAGATGAGGAAAGTCAGCATGCTGGAATTATTTCTGCTGTTTCTGAACTGAACCGTTTGAAAAAAGAAAAAAATCTTTCATATGTAGCAGCGATTAATACCGACTTTATTACACCTCTTTACGATGGAGATTCCACGCGCTATATTTATACAGGAGCCGCTGGGAAACTGCTTCCATGTTTTTATATTTACGGAAGGGAGGTACACGTAGGAGATACGCTTGCTGGTATAGACCCTAATTTGATTGCATCTGAGATTACAGGAAGCATCCATAACAATATTAATCTAGCTGAAAATATTGAAGGAGAGCTGGTACTGCCACCTTCCTGTCTGTATCAACGAGATAATAAAGAGGCTTATAATGTGCAAACTGCTGTAAGTAGTCATTTGTATTTTAACTATTTCATCTATGAACGAACGGCAAAAGAAGTGATGAGTCAATTAATTGGATTATCAATCGAAGCATGTGAAAAAGTGGAGAAAAAACTTTCTGATTATTACGAACTTTTTGTTCGGAGAACGAATTTACCAAAGCGAAACTTGTCTTGGAAAGTAGATGTTGTGAGTTTGGAAGATTATTTGGAAGAATTGGATCAAAAAGGGGTAAATGCTCAGGCTTGTATTGAACGAGCTTTCGAACAGTATGCGCATTTAGAACTTAGAACAAGGTGCTTTAAAGTAATTGAAGAACTTCAAAGGTTAGATCCGCATCAAAGTCCGCGCGTAATTGTCTTTTTTGCACCGCCTTACTTGCCTCATAATCACTTGAAGAAAGAAGAAAGCAGAGATCAGCAGCTTCTTTATCCCTTGCAAGCGGCTGTGGAGAAGGTTGGAAAACAGACGGGAGAGACGTTTCAGTTTAAAAAATTTTTCCCCTACCTAGCGGATGGCAGCTTTTTATCTCTTCATGAGACAGATGAGGAAATCGATGCTTTTACACGTAACTTTCCGGGATGGGGGATTGCAGGGGCGATTCCTTTCCGTGAAATTCGAGAATTAAATATTCCGTCCATCAATATGGGGGTATATGGGAAAGACGGACATAAGTGGACAGAGCGAGTGTACAAGCCTTATTCGTTCGGCGTCCTTCCTAAGTTGATTCAAGAAACAACTGTTCAGATGTTAAAAAGTAGGTATGCTTGTACAAACCACATATAAGAAAATGAAGAACGGAGGTACCGATGAATAGACATACAGAACAAAACCAATTACAGAGAACAATGAAAAGCAGACATTTATTTATGATTGCGTTAGGAGGCGTGATTGGAACAGGCCTATTTTTAGGTTCGGGTTTTACTATTAGCCAGGCAGGGCCGGGAGGAGCCATTCTTGCATATATAATAGGCGGCTTCCTCATGTATTTAGTTATGCTTTGTTTAGGAGAGCTAGCGGTAGCAATGCCGGTTTCAGGTTCCTTTCAAGAATACGCTACAAGGTTTTTAGGGCCTTCTACAGGCTTTATGATTGGATGGCTGTACTGGTTCAGCTGGGCAAATACGACAGGACTTGAATTTACGTCAGCAGGAATTTTAATGCAGAGGTGGTTTCCTGATGTACCTATATGGTCATGGTGCTTGATTTTTGGCGTCATTACATTTTTAATTAACGCTCTTTCTGCTCGAAGCTATGCTGAAACTGAGTTTTGGTTTTCGAGTATTAAAGTTACGGCTATTATTCTATTTATTTTAATTGGAGGAGCTGCTGTTTTTGGTTTTATCGATTTCAAGGGAGGAGAATCCGCACCGTTTCTTTCACATTTCACCCAAGGCGCAGGTCTTTTTCCAAATGGAATACTGGCAGTTTTATTGACTTTAGTAACGGTTAACTTTTCGTTTCAAGGAACGGAGCTTGTCGGCATTGCAGCAGGAGAAAGTGAAAGTCCTGAGAAAACGTTACCGAGATCTATTCGAAACGTCATTTGGAGAACGCTGTTTTTCTTTGTGTTAGCTATGTTTGTTTTAGTCTCTATTCTGCCATACAAAACAGCAGGCGTCATCGAAAGTCCGTTTGTTGCCGTATTAGATCAAATTGGCATTCCATACGCAGCGGATATCATGAACTTTGTCATTTTAACAGCCGTTCTATCAGTGGCGAACTCCGGCGTTTATGCTGCTTCTCGTATGCTTTGGTCACTGTCAAACAGCAATATGGGGCCAAAACCTTTGAAGAAATTATCTTCAAAAGGTGTTCCAATTAACGCATTAATTGTGACAATGATTATTTCAGGGTGCTCGTTGATTACAAGCGTCGTGGCTGCTGAAACCGTATATCTTTGGTTTATTTCGATTTCAGGAATGGTGACCATTATTGTTTGGATGTCCATTTGTGCCTCTCAATTTATGTTCCGCCGTCGTTTTTTAGCGGAAGGAGGAGACATAAAGGAATTGAAGTTTAAAACGCCGCTTTATCCGTTCGTTCCTATTCTAGGTTTTTGTTTGTATGGACTTGTATTAATCAGTTTAATTTTTATTCCGGATCAACGAATTGGTCTTTACTGCGGTGTCCCTTTAATCATTGTACTCTACGTGTATTATCACGTAGGAATCAAGAAAAATATTGATCAAAAACAATCGGATTCACCGGTTTATAAAGCAAAATAAAAAAGAAGTGCACTGTGCACTTCTTTTTTATTTAGAGCGGATGTTTAATCGTTTCATACGATACTGCAAGCTTTGTCTGGTCAGCCCTAGTATCTTAGCACTTTTTGAGATGTTGTGGCTGTGTTGTTCAAGCGTTTGTTTAATACATTCTGCTTCGAACGCTAACAGCTGTTCCTTTAAAGGAAGAGAAGGGTGAAAAGCGCTTGGATAAGAAGGTGCGTCACTGCTTGCTTTATTTTCAAAATGTTCATGCTGCTTTAGCTGGAACTTCGTTCTGTATTGGAAAGGAAGGTGAGAATAGTGAATAACATCTTCGTCCATTACCAAGTTCATTGCGCCTTCAATAATGTGTTCTAATTCCCGTACGTTCCCTGGCCAGTCATAAGAGAGAAAAGAAGACATGACTTGGTGATCTACGGTTTTTACATTCATCTGAAACAAATCATTGTATTTTTTGATGAAAAACTTTGTTAATTCAATAATATCTTCTTTTCGTTCACGAAGAGGAGGAATAAAAAGCGTCACGACGCCAAGTCGATAATATAAGTCTTTGCGTAATCGGTTTTCTGCAATTGCATCGATTGGATCTTCATTCATGTTCGCGATCACTCGAACGTTAACCGGTTTGTCCACTATATCCCCAATTCTTCGTACGGTTTTTTCCTGCAGCACTCGAAGAAGCTTAGCCTGAAGATTTGGGTTTAACGAGTTGATTTCATCTAGCAGTAATGTGCCTCCTTGCGCTTGTTCGAAAAGGCCAGGATTATCCATTGCACCTGTAAAAGCTCCGCGCTTCGTACCGAACAAAAGGCTTTCAATTAAATTATCCGGTAGCGCAGCACAGTTTTGTGAAATAAAAGGAGCAGAAGAGCGGCTGCTGCCATTATGTATGCTTTGAGCAAACAATTCTTTTCCCGTGCCTGTTTCTCCAATGATTAAGACATAAGAAGGAGTTCTAGTAGCACGCTTGGCGTCTTCAATCACATCATGAACCGCTTGACTGTTTCCGATGATGCTGTCAAACGTAAAGCGTGTGTTTCCTTTTTGCCTAATGTTTTGCCGGATTAGACGCTCTAGTTTTGTCACGTCCTGAGCAATTTCAACCGCTCCTTGAATGACCCCGTCTTTTAAAATAGGGAAGGTATTATTAATCGTCGTGATTTCTTGTCCTTGATTGTTGAAATACGTTTGCTTGACGTTAACCGTTTCTTTTCCTTTTTGCAGCGCCTGTACAAGCGTGCTTTGCTGATTTTCTTTGAACATAAATACATCTAACAAGTTTTTATGTAAAACGTCTTGTTCATCCATCAGCTCCATCTTTGTCATCTTTTCATTATAAATAATAGTTTTTCCTGTTTCATCGACCGCATGGATACCGGCATCGACTTTATTTAAAATGGTTTCGTATATATGTTTAAGAGTGCTTAATGTATCGGTCATTCAAATACTCTCCTTTAGCGGTGTTCATATCTCTATTTAAACAAAAATAGCTGAATTCTGATAGTGTTTCCACATAAAAATAAATGAATGACCGAAGAGAAATGTTATCCGTTTACAATGGATCCCCCATTAATGTGCAGAACTTGCCCGGACATATAAGAAGAATCAGAGCTTGCCAAGTATACATAGGCTGGTCCGAGCTCAGAAGGCTGTCCTGCCCGTTTCATAGGTGTATTAGACCCAAATGTCGCAACTTGCTGTTCGTCGAACGTAGACGGAATAAGAGGTGTCCAAATGGGTCCCGGAGCTACGCCGTTTACGCGAATGCCTTTTGTTGCGAGCGAAGCTGATAAAGAACGTGTAAAAGCAACGATAGCACCTTTGGTTGAAGAGTAATCAATCAGCTGATCATGCCCATGGTAAGCTGTCACAGACGTTGTATTAATAATAGCGCTTCCTTGTTTTAAATGAGGCAATGCAGCTTTGGTCAAATGAAAAATTGAAAAAATATTCGTTTGAAACGTACGAGTAAGCTGTTCAGTCGTGATATCCGTAATACTTTTTTGAGGATGCTGTTCAGCAGCATTATTGACTAAGATGTCTATTTTTCCGAAAGTCTGAATGGCCTTTGAGACGACTTCTTGACAAAAATGCTCATCTCCTATGTCACCAGCAAGCAACAAACAAGAAGCTTCCATTCGTTCAACTTGTTTTTTGGTTTCATTTGCATCATCGTGTTCATTAAGGTAGGTTATGACAACATTTGCGCCTTCTTTAGCGTAATGATAAGCGACAGAACGTCCGATACCGCTGTCTCCTCCGGTGATAACAGCTACTTTGTTCTGTAATTTTCCGCTTGCCTTATAATCTGGAGCGATAGAGGTAGGGATTGGGTGCATATCTTTCTCAATACCTGGCTGAGTTTGCTGATGCTGAGGAGGGAAGTTTTGTTTTTGATTTTGATTCATTGGTATACACTCCTTAATTAATATGAGTATGTAAAGCGTATACTAGTATTTGTTAAGAAAGTGTATCTATGCATAGGAATAAGCCTGAACGAATAAAAAAAGGCTTTAAAAGAAAAAATGAATGCCGGAGCATCCATTTTTTTAGCGGTAATTAATAAATTGTACGTCAATAGGTAAATCAGCGCTGCGAATAGCTGAAATGATTTGCTGCAGGTCATCACGATTTTTACCGCTTACGCGAAGCTGATCATCTTGAATCTGGCTTTTTACTTTTAAACCGGTATTCTTAATAATCGTATTTAGCTTTTTAGCGTTGTCTTTGTCGATACCTTGAATTAGCTTGGCACGTTGTCTAACCGTTCCTCCAGAGGCGTTCTCAATTTTTCCATATGAGATATTGCGTGTAGGTACGCCGCGTTTAATAAGCTTGGAGATCAGTACGTCTTTTAACTGTTCAAGCTTAAATTCATCATCAGAAATAAGAACAAGCTCTTCGTTTTCAAGCGAGATTTCGCTTTTACTGCCTTTAAAATCGTAGCGGGTTTTAATTTCTTTTGTTGCCATGGTAATGCCGTTTGTTACTTCTGATAAATCGACTTGTGACACAATGTCAAATGAACTATCTTTAGCCATAATAACCTCCATATGTAAAGAGTTTGTTCTTTTATTATAAATAAAACACAAACTGTATACAACTGATATTGAATAGAGAGCCGGTAATTGATACAATACAAGTTATGCTTTTTGTTGTAAGCTATAGAAGCAGCTTTTTTAAACAATGCATGCATTTAAGTTGATTTGAAATTTAAAATGCTGTTCGATGCAAAGTGAGAAGGTATGTGGTGACGGAATAGTCACTACTAATTTATATAAAGGATGGATAGAACGATGAATGTAGAAGCTGGGATGAAAGCGTATTTAACAGTAAACCGGGAAACGCCGATTGGTTATATGTTAGCAGAAGGTGAAGAAGAAATTTTGCTACATAAAAATGAAACAACAAGAGAACTTGCTGAAGGAGAAGAAGTAGAAGTTTTTCTATACCTTGATCAGCATGACCGTTTAACGGCAACGATGCACTTACCTCTTGTTGAAGAAGGTGTCTATGAGTGGGTCGAGGTCGTAGATGTTAATCCAGGTTTGGGCGTGTTTGTAAATATCGGCATGAACAAAGATATGTTAATTGGTTCAACAGACTTACCTGCCCTAGAAGATCTGTGGCCAGAAGTCGGAAACAAGGTTTACTGTACAATGAAGATTTCAAAGCGCGGTAAGATGTACGGGAAAATTGCTACAGACGATGTGATGAAAGCAATGGCATTAGATGCTCCGCCCGAACTTTTTAATCGTGAAGTGCGCGGATACATCTATCGCGTACTGCGCGTAGGTTCATTTATTATGACAGATGAAGGATATGTTGGATTTATTCATGAAAGCGAGAGACGCAAAGAACCAAAGCTTGGGACGTATGTAACAGGCCGCGTAATTAATGTAAAAGAAGACGGAACGCTAAACGTATCGCTTCTTCCGCGCAAGCAAGAAAGCATGGATGAAGATGCACAAGTACTATACGATTACATGGAAAGCCGCGGTGGCGTTATGCCATTTTGGGATAAAAGCTATCCGGAAGATATTCGCGAGCGCTTTAATATGAGTAAAGCTGCGTTCAAACGTGCGCTTGGTAAACTGATGAAAGAAGGAAAAGTTTATCAAGAAGAAGGATGGACATATTTTAAAAAAGAAGAAAACTAAAAGGAGAAGCCGCTGAAAATTCAGCGGCTTCTTTTTATAAGTGATCAGTTTTTTTAGAAAATGAATGTTTTCCAAGCTCACGGTTATGCTTAGCTTGCAGATTCTTTTCGTGAAGCTTTGCGTTATTATCTTTTGCTTTTTTATCGTTATCGCTCGTTTTTGGCATTGTGATACACCCCTTTTTGATCGTACCTTTAGAATGCCCTGACCTCTTTAAATTATTCGATGGTTTCGTTCAAAAAGAAGACTGCAATCGTCCCTGGGCCAGAGTGAGAACCTATGGCTGCACCAATAATATTAATAATAAAATGTTTGGTTCCAAAACGTTCTTGAATCATCTCTTTCAGCTGAAGAGCTGTTTCTAAATCATCTCCATGGCTGATTCCAATGGTTTGAGAAGAGAGGCTTTTTCCTCGTTCTTCCATTACCTCAAGCATGCGCTTAAATACTTTTTTACGGCCGCGGATTTTTTCGATTGGAATCAGTTTTCCATCTTCCACATGAAGCAGCGGCTTAATATTAAGCAGACCTCCTACAAAAGCAGAAGCTTTGCTCACGCGTCCTCCTTGAGCAAGAAAATCTAAGTCATCGACCGTAAAAATATGTTCCATATGCAGCGCGTATTGTTTTATTTTTTCTGTCATCTCGACTAGTGAGAGGTTTTGTTGTAGTAATTGTGTTGCATAATAAGTAACTACTCCCTGGCCAAGAGATGCACATTTCGTATCGATTATCTCTAATTGGAAATCGGGATACTTTTCTAGGAGTTCTTCTCGAATCATCATTGCTGTTTGGTATGTACCGGATAATTCTGAAGAAAAAGCTAAATAAATGCACGAATCACCTGATTTAGCTATGTTCTCAAAGACTTCATACGTAGTAGTTGGAGCCGCTTGAGATGTTTTTGGCATTTTGCCTTTACGGATGGCTTCGTAGACAGAAGCTGGCTCAATCGTTTGTAGATCTAAAAATTCTTGATTATCCAGGCTTACGCGAAGTGGTAAAAAGCCAACGTTATTTTCTTGAAAAAAGGATAAAGGCAAATCGCTTGCACTATCGGTTAAAAGTTTAATTGACATAAATGTCACCTTCCTAATTGCATTTATAAAATATTAAATGAATTTGATGTATAAACATTGAGAAGCGTTATATACGACATAGTATTAGTGTATAAGCACTTTGAGGAAAATACAATTTTTGAATAAGTTTTTTTAATTCTGCCAAATCGTACATACTATATGTACTAACTATTTTAAAGATGCTGACTTTATTCATTTTATAAATGGGTATAGGAGAGTAAGAAGTTTTAAAAAAGCGGAGGTCGGTCATTTGAATATGTGGCTTGAAACAAAAAAAGCGATAGTCGTCTTAGTAGGAGCATTATTGAATGCGCTTGCGCTCAACTTGTTTTTGATACCTGCTAATGTATATTCGAGCGGCTTTACAGGAGTAGCGCAGCTTGTTTCGAGTATCGTGACAGATTACACCCCTTTTACTATTTCCACTGGAGTGCTGCTGTTGTTGTTAAACATTCCTGTAACTATTTTAGGGTGGAAAAAAGTTGGGAAGTCATTTACTGTTTACAGCTTTATCAGCGTTGCTGCAACAACTTTGTTTCTTGGAATTATTCCTATTCAAGCACTTTCTAAAGACATCATCCTTAACGCAGTTTTTGGAGGCGTTATTTTAGCGGTAGGGGTAGGAATTACGTTGAAATTTGGAGCTTCAACTGGTGGGCTCGATATTATTGCCCTGATTTTGTCTCGAGTAAAGGACCGACCAATTGGCACTTATATGTTCATATTAAACGCAATTATTATCGTGCTAGCAGGTCTTTTATATGGTGCTGAGAAGTCACTTTATACGCTTGTGACGCTTTATACAACTACTCGCGTCATTGATGTTATTCATACGCGTCATGTCAAACTCACAGCAATGATCGTAACGAAAAAAGGAGTGGAGCTAAGAAAGGCGATTCACGCCAAACTTGTGCGAGGGATTACGGCGGTACCGGCTAAAGGCGGCTTTACAAACGAAGATAAAGAAATGCTAATGATTGTTTTGACCAGATATGAATTATTTGACTTGGAGCGAGTGATTAAAGAGGTAGATCCTAAAGCTTTTACCAATATCGTTCAGACAACGGGAATCTTTGGTTTGTTTCGCAAGGATTAAAAAAGGTCCAGGTATTCATTACCTGGACTCTTTTTTATTAATGCGTGCCTTTTAAGTCATTAGAAAGTTCTTGAAGCTGAGCTTGTTCTTCAGGAGAAGCATTTTGCTGCGCATGAGACAGCATATCAGCTGCAATGTTTTCATCAGAAGCTGCAGACGTATGAGCCTGAGACGTTTGATGATTTTGACCAGCAGCTCCTAATGTATTCTGAAGCTGCTGAAGCTGAGCTTGTTCTTCAGGAGAAGCGCTTTGCTGTGCATGAGACAGCATATCAGCTGCTACGTTTTCACTAGACGTGTGAGATTCACGGTGAGCGTGAGACTGACCGCCTTCTAAAGTGCTTTGAAGCTGTTCAAGCTGAGCTTGTTCTTCAGGAGAAGCATTTTGCTGTGCATGAGATAATATATCAGCTGCTACGCTTTCACTGGACGCATGAGCTTTACCGTGAGCGTGAGACTGACCGCCTTCTAAAGTGCTTTGAAGCTGTTCAAGCTGTGCCTTCTCTTCGGAAGAAGCATTCTGAACGATGTGAGACAGCGTATCAGACGTAATGTCTGCGCTTTTCTCTTGTGAATGTGATTCTCCATCTGTATCATACGCTTGATGCAATGAGTTTTGGAATTGCTTCAGCTGCTCTTGCTCCTCAGGAGAAGCGTTAGAAGCAATACTATTTAATACGCCTTCTGAAATATCAAGTTCACCGTTGCCGTGCTTTTGACGATGAAGCTGATCTTCTGAATGGCCGGATACTGCATTTCGAATCGCATCTTTTACTTGACCAAAAAGTGAATTTTTCATAAGTTACTGTCCTCCATGAGGAGTTTGGCGCTGCTGAGCTTGAAATGCTTCTGCCTCTGCCATAGTCATATGATAAGGAATTCGTTCATCATGTTTTTGAACTGCGTCTGCACCTTGTTTCACAAAACGTTTTGATCGATTGCCTCTGCCCATCATAAATTCCTCCTCGTAATATAAATAAAACCGACACCTTAAGAAGTGTCGGTTATAGTGTGTGCTAAATAAAAAAAATGATAGCGATAAAAATTTACCTTGCTTTTCAAAAAAAGCTAAGTTATAAATTTAATGTTTTTTCCAAATAATAAGCAATACCATCATTTTCATTCGATTTTGTTACTTCACGCGCTAGCTGTTTTAATTCGTTAATACCATTTTCCATGGCAATACCGTGTCCTGCAAATTTAATCATTTCAAAATCATTGTCTTCATCTCCAAACGCAATAATTCGTTCGCGTGGAATTTGATAATGATTAGCTACGCGCTCAAGACCTACAGCTTTATTAAGTCCTTTTTTTACAATTTCAACGACATGCCAAGGTGCTCCCCAGCGTCTATGTTCTAGTACTTCTGCATGAACATCTGAAAGGTGAGAGCGTATATCTTGTACATGTTCTTCATCTGCGTGAATTAAAATAGACGTTGGGTCGTGCTGCAGCGTATGACGCAAATCACCCGTTTGTAATTTAGGATCCCCTAGGCTAAGTACATCCATTAATTTTCGATCTTCAAAATGAAGATACACGTCATCTTGTACTTCTGCCATGATATTGTTGATGCGATAGTCTTGCATAGCTGTCACAATGTCATGGACAGTGCGGCGGTTTAAAGGTTCGTGATGCGTGCCGAAATCAGGCTGAAGGGGGTGATGAACAAGCGCTCCGTTAAAGTTTACAATAGGCGTGGATAAATCTAATTCGCTGTAATACATAGCACTGGAACGATAAGGTCTACCAGTTGCAATCATTACAATATGTCCTTCTTGTTTGGCTTTTTCTAATACCCGTTTTGTTGTAGGTGAAATGGTTTTTTCATTCGTTAACAATGTTCCATCCAGATCTAAGGCGATTAAGTGTTGATCGTTTCTCATATAGGGCTCCTTTTAAATTGAAGTAGTTATACGATTATATTGAATTCTACTAATATTCATGCTTGTATTCCCATATTTTACACAACTTTTCCTTAGGAGCAAAGCAGAACGATTGACATGCAAAAGCTGTCTTGTTACGGTGTAAGACATAGTTATTGATTGCTTACGATAAATTGTTTAAGGGTATATTTAATACGTGAAGATAATTACGGAAGTAAGAGAAAGGAGAATGAATATGGATAAACAGTTAGAAGATAAAATCATGGAATCACTAGAAGAAGTAATTGATCCAGAGCTTGGCGTTGATATCGTAAATTTAGGCTTAGTGTATGGTGTAGAAATGGAAGAAAACAACACGGTTATCGTGACGATGACGTTAACTTCTATTGGCTGCCCGCTGGCTGGTGTGATTGGCGAACAAGTGAAAAAACAATTAATTTCTCTTGAAGAAGTAGAAAATGTAGAAGTGAATATCACATTTAATCCTCCATGGGATAAAGATCGAATGACGCGCTACGCTAAAATTGCATTAGGTGTTCAATAAGAAAAAAGCCATCAACGATGGCTTTTTTTCTTATTCAATTCTGCACAATTCCAAAGGGCAGTCCTCACAGTCTATTTCTTTCTTTAAAAAAGAGAGCTTATGAATGATGATTTTTCCATCTGCCATCGAAATCACTTCATTTTTTCGCAACTCAGCGAGCATGCGATTGACCACTTCTCGAGATGTCCCGCATAGATTGGCGATTTCTTGATTTGTCAACGTTACGTTTAATAAAATACCATTTGGCTTCATTACTCCAAAACTATTAGACATGCGGATCAGAGTAGAGTAGAGAGCACCTTTTTTTCCATTTAGAATTAAGTCTCTAAACTTTGTCTGCATTCGCTTGATTTGGAGTCCCATCCACTTCATGTACTCCATAGAAAGAGCAGGGTATTGTGCTAGTTCGTTTTCTAACAACCGTTTTTGAATACTGATTGCCGTACAAGGTTCAATGGCTTTTGCTTGGAGCATATGGGGAGTAGATCCGCAAAACAGCATGACTTCCCCGATTAAGTCTCCTGAACTCGCCAGCTGAAGCGTCAGTTCGCGTCCTTCCGGCGTCACTTTACCTACTTGCACGGCCCCTGACGTAATAAAAAATAAATGAGTTGAAGGTGAACCTTCTTGAAAGAGAAAGTCACCTTTTTTAAACGAAATTTTATGATCAAAGTTCATAAAAAATTGCTGCAGCTCATTTGAAAAAGAATCCGTTGTGATGTTCATCATGTTATCACCTTTTAATTAAAATTTTTGCGACTGTTACTTATTAATCTATTAAGTTAGAACAGTCTGTATATGCTGTACGTCCACTAGCCGTATGAAAAAATCTCATACGGATGATTTTATCGATACTCTTATTATACACAAAAACAACCAGTGTTTTCCAAAACTATCTGTGAACAATTTCTAAACAAAAATAGAAAGATAGTTATAAAAATAAAAACTTATGAATAAATAAAAATGTTTAAAAATATAGAATAAAGTGTTCGATTTTTTAAATATTCATTTGATTTTATTTTTATACGGTATTATAATGATAAATAATTCAAATAGATACGTGGAAAAAGGAGTTTTAAAATGAAAGAATACAAGGTAGGAATTGTTGGAGCAACAGGGTATGGAGGAGTAGAACTGATTCGTTTGTTAGCGAATCACCCACATTTTCATGTTTATGCAGTTTATTCATCCTCTCAGGATGGGATGGAACTAGCAGAGGTTTATCCTCACCTTTCTAATACTGTATATACGCTGCAAGATATAAACCCTAAGAAGATGGCTGAAGAATTAGATTTAGTGTTTACAGCAACTCCTTCCGGTGTTTCTAGCAAACTTGTACCTCAATTAATAGAAGAAGGAATAAAAGTGGTAGATCTATCTGGAGATTTTAGATTAAAAACAGAAGCACTTTATGAAAAATGGTACAAAAAGCCTGCTGCAGCCGAAGCATTTTTACAACAGTCTGTGTATGGATTATCAGAATGGTTTGCAGACGAAGTCGAAAGCAGTACGTTCGTTGCGAACCCGGGTTGTTATCCAACAGCTACACTGCTTGGGCTAGCTCCCCTCGTTAGTAAACAAATGGTGAAACCAAACTCTATTATCATTGATGCAAAGTCCGGAATCTCAGGAGCAGGGCGCGGTCTTTCGCAAATGGCTCATTATGCTGAAATCAATGAAAATATGAAAATATACAAAGTTAATCAACATCAGCATATCCCAGAAATCGAATCTATTTTAGAAAAGTGGGATGAGGAAATTGGCCATGTTACGTTCAGTACGCACTTAGTTCCAATGACGCGAGGGATTATGAGTACAATATACGCTGAACTTTCTGAAGAGAGCTCAGTACAAGAGCTCCATCAGCTATATGTAGATACATATCAAAACTCCCCGTTCGTTCGCGTTCGAAAAGCTGGTGAATTTCCTTCTACTAAAGAAGTAAGTGCATCAAATTATTGCGATATCGGTATTACATTTGACGAACGAACAAAGCGTGTCACGATCGTTTCTGTCATTGATAACTTAGTAAAAGGGGCAGCCGGTCAGGCCATTCAAAATGCCAATATCATGATGGGATTTGAACAGCAAGCGGGTATCGGACTACTGCCTGTCTTCCCATAAAGTCAACAGCATCACTAATCACGATAAAAGCAGGAGGGAACGTATAGTGATTACGGTTAAACAAACGAAAGAAAAGATAAAGAAAATAGAGAACGGTACAATTGTAACGCCGCTAGGCTTTTCAGCAGACGGTGTTCATGCTGGTTTACGTTATGCTAAAAAAGATTTAGGAGTTATTGTAAGCGATGTGCCAGCTAATTGCGCAGCTGTTTACACGCTTAATGCCTTTCAAGCAGCGCCTTTAGCTGTTACAAAAGAAAGTGTAGCAGTGGAGCAGAAGCTGCAAGCGATCGTTGTGAACAGCGCATGTGCAAATGCATGTACGGGAGAACAAGGATTAAAAGATGCATACCAAATGCGAAATACATGTGCAAAAGAGCTTAATATCCTACCTCATCATGTAGCAGTAGCTTCTACAGGCGTAATTGGAGAGCTTCTAGATATGGAAAAAATCGTGAAAGGCATTGGGTTGTTAAGTCCTTCGTCGAACAAAGAAAAAGCAGAAGAATTTCAAACGGCTATTTTAACAACAGATACAGTGATGAAGTCAGCTTGCTATGAAACAAAAATTGACGGCAAAGTAGTTACCATTGGAGGCACAGCGAAAGGATCAGGCATGATTCACCCAAATATGGCTACGATGCTTAGCTTTATCACAACGGATGCTAAGGTTGAAGCTTCAGTGTTACAAGATGCGCTAGGTTCTATTACAAATAAAAGCTTTAATCAAATTACAGTGGATGGTGACACATCGACGAATGATATGGTTGTTGTTTTAGCAAATGGAAAAGCTGATCACCAGTCGCTTACACCAGATCATCCTGAATGGAATTCGTTTTATGAAGCACTGCGCTTGACGTGTGAAGATTTAGCCAAACAAATTGCACGCGACGGTGAAGGAGCAACAAAACTAATTGAAGTAAACGTATCTGGGGCTCATACAAACGAAGAAGCAAATGTGATTGCTAAACAAATTGTGGGCTCGAACCTAGTGAAAACGGCCATGTATGGAGCCGATGCCAATTGGGGACGAATTATTTGTTCAGTTGGGTACAGCGGAGTAACGCTTAATCCAGAAACAGTGAATGTTTCGTTAGGCAATATCCAGATGTTAGAAAACAGTCAGCCTGTTTCATTTAGTGAAGAAGAAGCAAAGGCTTATTTAGAAAGTGATACGGTCGAAGTCTATGTTGACTTGCAGCAGGGAAATGGAATTGGCAAAGCGTGGGGCTGCGATTTGACTTACGATTACGTCAAAATCAACGCCAGTTATCGAACGTAAGGAGAGAGTGAAATGAGCAATGAAAAAATCGTCGTTGTAAAATGCGGAGGCAGCATTGTCAATCAGTTAACAAGCGCTTTTTTTGAAAGTATTCAGCAGTTAAAAGCGAGTGGATATCAGATCATTGTTGTGCACGGAGGCGGACCTGATATTCAAGATACGCTTACCAAACTTCACATTGAAACGGAATTTGTAGATGGGCTTCGAAAAACGTCCAAAGAAGCATTAGAAGTTGTGACGATGGTATTAGCAGGCAAGGTTAATAAGCAGCTTGTAAAAGATCTACAAAAAGCGAACTTAAAAGCGGTAGGACTATCAGGAATTGATGGATTATTGCTTAAAGCAGAGGCAATTGATGTGGAACGTCTAGGTTACGTTGGAGAAGTAAAAGGCGTAAACGATACATTATTAAAACAACTAACTGACAGTCAGTATATTCCAGTTGTTTCTTCCATTGGAGCAGATGAAGAAGGTAATAGCTATAATATTAATGCTGACGTGGCAGCCGGAGCCGTTGCACAAGCAGTAAATGCTGAAAAGCTAATGTTTGTAACCGATGTAAAAGGTGTGTTAAAGGATGGAGCATTGCTTCCTGAGCTTACAAAGTCAGAGATTGATGCACTTATTGAAGAAAAAGTAATTTACGGCGGAATGATTCCGAAAGTAACATCAGCGGTAAATGCGTTATCTCCTTTGCTTGAAGAAGTTCATATTATTAGCGGAACTGATGGATTTTTAGATAAGGAAGGGAAGCTGATTGGTACAGCAATTAAATATAGTGGAAAAGGTGGAGAAGATAGCGATGAGTTCATTGTTTCCAACATATCAACGGTTTGATATCCATGTGGAAGAGGCGCAAGGAACAAAATTAATAGATAACAAAGGAAATGAGTATTTAGATTTTATTTCAGGTATCGCTGTTTGTAACGTAGGTCATCGTCATCCTGATGTTCAAAAAGCGGTCGAAGAGCAGTTAAATAAAGTGTGGCATGTGTCAAATTTATTTCATCAATCGATTCAAGAAGACGTAGCAGGTAAGCTTGTGGAACACTCAAACGGTGATGCAGTATTTTTCTGTAACAGCGGTGCAGAAGCCAACGAAGCGGCGATTAAATTAGCGCGTAAATACACACAAAAATACAAAATTATTACGTTTACAAAATCATTTCATGGACGTACATTTGCTACAATGACAGCTACAGGGCAGGCAAAAATTCATGATGGCTTCGGTCCTCTTGTTAATGAGTTTGTTTACGTGCCATACAATGATGAAGAAGCATTAAAACAAGAAATGGACGACAGCGTAGCAGCAATTATGGTTGAAGTCATTCAAGGAGAAGGCGGAGTGGTTCCAGGAACCGAAGCATTTTTATTAACCATTCAAGAGCTGTGTAAAAAGCATGAAGCACTGTTTATAGTCGATGAAGTGCAAACTGGAATCGGCAGAACAGGAAAACCATTTGCTTATCAGCATTTTAACGTTTCACCAGATATTATTACAGCAGCTAAAGGATTAGGAAGCGGAATGCCGGTTGGTGCGATGATTGGAAAAGGATATCTCAAAGAAGCATTTGGACCTGGTACTCACGGAACAACCTTTGGAGGAAACCCAATTGCACTAGCTTCAGCCAAAGCAACCTTAAACATTATTTTTAATGAAGCATTTTTGGCAGAGGTTACAGAAAAAAGCCTTTATTTTACCAATGCTTTGAAAAATAGCTTAGCAGATTATTCATTTGTAACCGATGTTCGTGGAAAAGGTTTTATGATTGGAATTGAATGCGGAGAACATCAGTCAGCATTGCTTGCAGCTATGCGTGAAAAAGGATTGCTAGCACTGGGAGCAGGACCGCATGTGGTACGATTGCTGCCTCCTTTAACTGTAACAAAAAAAGAGTTGGACCAAGCGATTCATATCATTGAAGAAGCGTTTAGCCAAACAAAAATTACTTCATAATACAAATTTTTTTGAATATGTTTGTATAAAAATTCTGTTTTATAAATAATTATTCGAAGAGGGATGCACAATGAACGGATATTTACACTTAGCAAACGGCGATTCGTTCGCCGGACACATTGAACATACAGCAACGCACCAGGCAGAAGGAGAAATTGTTTTCTTTACTGGAATGACTGGTTATCAAGAAGTTGTGACTGATCCATCTTACAAAGATCAAATTATCGTCTTTACGTACCCTTTGATTGGGAACTATGGTATCAATGAAAAAGATTATGAAAGCAAAAAGCCTCACGTAGCAGGCGTTGTCGTATACGAATGTTCAGATGAAGGGTTCCATTACGAAGCGATGTACAGCTTTAAACAATATTTAAAGAAATGGAACATTCCGCTTATTACACATGTGGATACGAGAGCGGTCGTAAAACGAATTCGAAAAGAAGGTACGATGCAATCTGCCTTTTCGACATCTGCTGAATCGCCAGCATTTACTGCTGAATGCGATGGATATGTAGTAAAAGAAGTATCAACAAAAGAGCCTGTTACTTACGGAAATGGTGAAAAACACGTTGTATTAATGGACTTTGGGTATAAAAAATCAATTTTACAAGAGCTGTTAAATCGAGAGTGCAAAGTAACAGTTGTTCCTTATTCTACAAGCTCTTCAAAAGTAAAAGAACTGCAGCCGGATGGCATTGTCTTATCAAACGGACCTGGAGATCCAACTCAAGTGAGCAGTCAGCTGGATGAATTAAAAGAAATTATTTCATCGTATCCAACTTTGGGAATTTGCTTTGGACATCAGTTAATTGGGCTCGCTTTTGGGGCGCAAACCAAAAAGCTGGCGTTCGGTCACCGAGGAGCTAATCAGCCTGTAATTGATTTAACGACTAACAAAGTGTGTATGACTTCTCAAAATCACAGCTATGTCGTAGACGAACAGACGATTACGTCTACGCCATTAAACGTTCGATTTAAAAATGTGAATGACGGATCGGTTGAAGGTTTAATGCATAAAGACCTTCCTGTTATGTCGGTTCAATATCATCCAGAAGCACACCCTGGACCAAGTGACAGCACGTATATCTTTGATGAATTTATGACGAAAGTACAGCAAGTAGGGAGCGGAAAAGTATATGCCTAAAGACCAAACGTTAAAAAAGATTTTAGTAATCGGATCAGGACCAATCGTAATCGGGCAAGCAGCAGAATTTGATTATTCAGGAACTCAGGCGTGCTTGTCATTAAAAGAAGAAGGTTATGAAGTTATCTTAATCAATAATAATCCAGCTACAATTATGACGGACACTCACGTAGCAGATCGAATCTATTTTGAACCATTAACAGTAGACTGCGTAGAGAAAATTATTGCAAAAGAAAAGCCCGATGGTTTGTTAGCCACATTAGGCGGACAGACGGGTTTAAACTTAGCCCTTGAGCTTCATGAACAAAACATTTTGCCAAAATACGATGTGAAACTTTTAGGAACACCGATTGAATCAATCAAAAAAGGTGAAAGCCGTGAAGAGTTCCGTGCATTGATGAATGAACTGAATGAACCGGTGCCGGAAAGTGAAGTTGTGACAAAAGTAGAAGAAGCGTTAGCTTTTGCCAAGAAAATTGGTTTTCCTGTTATTGTACGTCCTGCTTATACGTTAGGCGGAACGGGCGGAGGAATTGCTCATTCTATGGAAGAGCTTGAAAAGCTTTCAACGTCAGGTTTGCGTGAAAGTGCTATTACTCAGTGCTTAATTGAAAAAAGCATTGCTGGATTTAAAGAAGTTGAGTATGAGGTTATGCGTGACGTAAACAATACGTGCATCACAATTTGTAATATGGAGAACATCGATCCCGTAGGCGTCCATACTGGAGATTCGGTGGTCGTTGCTCCTTCTCAGACACTAACAGACGTGGAATATCAAATGCTTCGCTCTGCTTCAGTTAAAATTATTTCATCGCTTGGCATTATTGGGGGTTGCAACATTCAGTTTGCGCTTGATCCAAAAAGTAAGCAGTACTATTTAATTGAAGTAAATCCGCGTGTGAGCCGTTCGTCTGCTCTTGCATCAAAAGCAACTGGCTATCCGATTGCTAAAATTGCTGCAAAGCTATCGGTAGGCTACACGCTTCATGAGTTATTAAATCCTGTGACAGGAGACACGTATGCAAGCTTTGAACCTGCTCTTGACTATGTAGTAGTGAAATTTCCAAGGTGGCCGTTTGACAAGTTTTTCTACGCTGAAAGAACGCTTGGCACCCAAATGAAAGCAACTGGAGAAGTAATGGCTATTGACCGTAACTTTACACGTAGCTTCCAAAAGGCATTATCTTCTTTAGAAATTGACTTACAAGGATTAGAAGTAGAAGAACTGCAAGAACTTTCAACAGATGAATTAAAAAGCAAGCTGGGCGAACAAAGCGATGAGCGTATTTTTGTTATCCTTGAGCTTTTACGCCGCGGCACAACGCCTGAGTATATCCATGAAGTAACACAAATTGATTATTTCTATTTAACACACTTTGCACAGCTGATTAAAATGGAAGCCTCTTTAAAAGAAGTACGTTTTGATTCGATTACAGCTGAACACTTTAAACAAGTGAAGGAGCATGGTTTTACAGATGCGTATCTAGCAAACGTATGGAATGTGCCAGAACTTGACGTAAGAGCGAAACGTAAAGCACTACATATTACGCCAAGCTATAAAATGGTGGATACATGTGCAGCGGAATTTGAATCTTCAACGGCTTATTTCTACTCTAGTTACTACGGGGAAAGTGAGATTGAACCATCAACGAATAAAAAAGTTGCGATTATCGGTTCTGGACCCATTCGTATCGGGCAAGGAGTAGAGTTCGACTACAGCTCTGTACACGGTGTGCTAGCTCTTGAAAAAGAAGGATACGAAACGATTTTAATTAACAATAATCCAGAAACGGTAAGTACGGATTTTGAAGTAGCAGATCGCTTATATTTCGAACCTGTAACAGTAGAAGACGTATTAAATGTTCTTGATGCTGAAAATGTGACGGATGTAATTGTTCAATACGGAGGTCAAACGGCTATTTCGCTCGTTAAAGGTCTAGAAGAAGCTGGCGTTAATTTATTAGGTATTACAAATGATGTCATTGATGCACTTGAAGATCGTGACCTGTTTTATAAGCTCTTAGACGACTGCGATATTCCTCATATTCCAGGTGAAATGGCGAAAGACGCGAAAGAACTTGTACAAAAAGCAAAAGATATGGGATTCCCATTACTCATTCGTCCTTCTTACGTGATTGGCGGAAAAGGAATGCTGACAATTCAAAACGAAACGGAGCTTCAGGCTTGTTTACCAGCTATTAAAGCGTCTCATTTCCCAATGCTTATTGATGCTTACTTCCCTGGAAAAGAAGCAGAAGTTGATGTGGTAGCAGACGGAAAAGATGTGTTGATTCCTACAATTGTTGAACATATTGAAAAAGCCGGCGTTCATTCAGGAGACAGCTATGCGCTTTTACCAGCAAAAACAGTAGAAGCAGCACATAAAGAAAAAATGGTAAGCTACGCTCAAAAAATTGTAAACAAACTTCAATATAAAGGGATTATGAATATCCAATATGTTATTTACAACGATGAAGTCTACATGCTGGAAGTTAATCCGCGTGCCAGCCGTACAGTCCCTGTAGTAAGCAAAGTGTGCAACACGCCGCTTGTTTCGCTATCAACTCAAATATTGCTTGGGAAATCATTGTCGGAAATTAGTGAAAAGCTAGGTTTATTGCCGGATCCAGCTTATACAACTATCAAGTTTCCAGTGTTTTCGACAAGTAAATTATCAGGAGTTGATCCACTTGTTGGACCGGAAATGAAGTCAACTGGTGAAGGAATTGCGATTTCTTCAACGATTGAAGAAGCAGCAAAGAAAGTATTCCATCAGTATGTGTTAAGTAAAAAAGGTGCTGCAGAAGTGTATATCAACGGAGAAGCACAGGGCCTTGAAGAACTTGCGCAAAGCGCGGGATTAACTCTTGTTAAAGATAAAGAAGTTAGTGAATGGGTGAAAATGAAAGAAGCTTTATTATATGTAAGTTTACAGCCCGAAGATAAAGAAAGCCGTATGTCAGCATTAAAACACGGTTTAATGGTTATGACGGAGGCAGAAACGGCTTCGCTATTTTTCCAATCGTTCCAAGTCGATGAATATCACGTTTCATCACTGCAAGAATGGTTTCAAAAAACTAAAAAGGAAGTGACAGTATCATGAGTACAGTATCGGTAAATACGAATTTAAAAGGAAAAGATTTGCTTACACTTAAAGATTTATCATCAGACGATATTATGTCACTTTTGGAAAGCGCCATTGAGCTGAAAGAAAAGCATAAAAATGGTGAAATCGTAACATCGTTAAAAGGAAAAACGCTGGGGCTCATTTTTGAAAAATCTTCAACAAGAACAAGAGTCTCATTTGAAGCGGGAATGATGCAGCTTGGAGGAAACGCCCTCTTTTTAAGCAGCCAGGATTTACAGATTGGACGCGGAGAAACGATTGCTGATACAGCACGCGTACTATCTGAATTCATCGATGCTATAATGATTCGTACGTTTGAACACAGCAAGATCGAAGAGCTTGCAGATTACGCATCCATTCCCGTTATTAATGGTTTGACAGATGATTATCATCCTTGTCAGGCTCTAGCTGATTTATTAACGATTTACGAGCACAAGAAATCATTTGAAGGGCTAAAAGTAGCTTATGTTGGAGACGGAAATAATGTAGCGCATTCGTTAATGATTGCCTGTGCAAAAATGGGAATAGATATTTCAATTGGATGCCCTGATGGATATGAGCCAAAAGACTTTGTCACAGCTTATGTTCATGAAATAGCTGCTACAACGGGCGCTAAAGTTACGATTACAAAAGATCCTGTAGAAGCTGTGAAAAATGCCGATGCTATTTATGCAGACGTATGGACAAGTATGGGACAGGAAGAAGAAGCACAGCAGCGTTTGAAAATATTTGCTCCTTATCAAGTAAATGCAGAACTAGCTGCCTATGCTAAGTCAGACTATTTATTTCTGCACTGTTTGCCTGCGCATCGTGAAGAAGAAGTAACAGCAAGCATTATTGACGGACCAAATTCTGTTGTCTTTCAGCAGGCTGGAAATCGTATGCATGTACAAAAAGCTTTGCTGCAAGCCATTTTATCTTAAGAGAAAAACCCTTTCTGAGAATATCAGAAGGGGTTTTTTTGTTTAAAGGGAATTAATTGAGGGAACACCAATTGTATACTAAACAGAACGAAAGGTGATTTATGATGAAAGTATTAGTTGTTGGAGCAAACGGAACAACGGGAAAACAAGTGGTAGAAAAAGTTGCAAACAGCAAGCAGCACGAAGCTTATGCGATGATTCGCGACGAAAAACAAGCAGACGCGTTAAAGAAGCTGGGTGCCAACGTTGTGCTTGGTGACTTGGAGCAAGATGTTTCAGATGCTTTAAGAGGTATGGACGCTGTCATATTTGCAGCAGGTTCTGGAGGAAATACGGGAGACGAAAAAACAATCGCTGTGGATCAAAACGGTGCTAAAAATATCATTGATGAAGCAAAAAATCAAGGTGTAAAGCGCTTTGTTATGTTAAGTTCAATGGGAACAGACGCACCTGAACAAGGACCAGAAGGCTTACAGCTTTACCTTCGTGCGAAGGCGATAGCGGATGAATACTTAAAGCAGTCTAATCTACAGTATACAATTGTACGACCAGGAACTTTATCGAATGATCAAGCTACTGGGAAAATTGACATCAATAATGATATTGAAGATAAATCTCAGACGATTCCCCGAGCAGATGTAGCAACCGTGCTTGTAGAATGTCTAAACGAAGAAGCTACGATAGGAAAAACGTTTGAAATGCTAGCTGGAGAAACTGAAATCGAACAAGCTATCAAATTTACTCATTAATATAAAAGGGCGGATCTAAAGGTCTGCTCTTTTTCTCTTCCTAATATGAAAACATCTCCATTATGAAACAGAAATCTTAAGGGAATAGTATAGGAGAACATTTCATTTCAGGAATGAGGAGGCAGGAAAATGGGACAAAATCGTCATTTCACACCGGGTCAAAAAGCTCCTAATAACGGAGTTTATATTGAAATTGGTGAAACAGGAAGCAACGTAAATAATCCTCAAAAGGTTAAATTAAAAGCAGGAGAGCGTTTTCCAGAGACGGCCAACGATGATCGCCACTGGACGTACATGCGCAAGCCTTAAATAGTAAAAAATAAAGAAGCCATTCTAAATTGAATGGCTTTACTTGTTTTCCTATTGCTGGGTATAATGAAATAAAGGTCAATAAAGGTCAAATGTATCGAAGGAGGATGTTCAATGGATATAAATAAAATGACTCAAAAATTGCAAGAAGGCGTGATGGAAGCGCAGTCCGAAGCTATTAAACGAAATCAGCAGGAAGTGGATATTGCTCATTTGCTTTATACGCTCATCCATCAGCAAGATGGTATTGCTCCTCGCATATTAGATCATTTACATATCGATCATCAATCTTTTCAGCAGCAGGTAAATCAATTGCTTGCGAAAAAACCAGCCGTTACAGGAAGCGGTGCTGAAGCAGGGAAGGTTTATATTACAAATAAACTTCAGCAGCTGTTTGTTAAAGCTCAAGAAGAAGCATCTCGTCTGCAAGATGATTATGTTTCAGTTGAGCACATCTTTTTAGCGTTAGCACAGGAACCGTCTTCTAGTGAATATGGAAAGTTATTTTCAAGTCACGGTATAACAAAAAAAGCTCTGCAAGATGTGCTTACCAGCCTTCGAGGAAATCAGCGAATTACAAGTCAAAATCCGGAAGTCACATATGAAGCGTTAGCTAAATATGGAAGAGACTTAGTAGCAGAAGTACGAGCAGGGAACATTGATCCAGTCATTGGACGAGACGGAGAAATTCGCCGCGTTATCCGCATTTTATCGCGAAAAACAAAAAACAATCCAGTTTTGATAGGAGAACCTGGCGTTGGTAAAACAGCGATTGTTGAAGGTCTAGCACAGCGTATTGTTCGCCGAGATGTGCCTGAAGGATTAAAAGATAAAACCATCTTTTCATTAGATATGGGAGCTTTAGTAGCAGGAGCGAAATTCAGGGGAGAATTTGAAGAGCGTTTAAAAGCTGTTCTTCAAGAAGTTAAGAAAAGCAACGGTCAAATTCTTTTATTCATTGACGAGCTTCATACAATCGTTGGAGCAGGCCGTACGGATGGAGCGATGGATGCAGGGAATATTTTAAAACCAATGCTTGCTAGAGGAGAACTTCACTGTATAGGAGCTACAACTCTTGATGAGTATCGTCAGTATATTGAAAAAGATCCAGCGCTTGAAAGACGCTTTCAACAGGTGCTGGTTGAAGAACCTTCAGTAGAAGATACAATCTCTATTTTGCGTGGTTTAAAAGAACGATTTGAAATTCATCACGGTGTAAACATTCATGACCGAGCGATTGTTTCAGCAGCGGTTATGTCTGATCGTTATATCTCAGACCGCTTTTTACCTGATAAAGCAATTGATTTAATTGATGAAGCATGCGCAACCATTCGAACAGAAATTGATTCGATGCCCTCAGAATTAGATGAAGTAACACGACGTGTCATGCAGCTTGAAATTGAAGAAGCGGCATTAAGTAAAGAAACAGATCAAGCAAGCATCACAAGGTTAGAGGCAATTCGAAAAGAAGTCTCTGATTTAAAAGAGCGTGCAGATACAATGAAGCTGCAGTGGGAAAAAGAAAAGCAGTCGATTCAAACGGTGCAAGATGTTCGGGAGCAGCTTGAAAAAGCGAAGCGAGACCTAGAAGAAGCTGAAGGGAAATATGATTTAAATAAAGCAGCTGAACTTCGCCACGGACGCATTCCAGCTCTTGAAAAAGAACTAAAACAGCTGGAAGAAACAGCAGCTGAAAAAGCACAAGAAAACCGTTTGTTAAGAGAAGAAGTAACAGAAGAAGAAATTGCTGAAATTGTAGGAAGATGGACGGGAATTCCGGTATCAAAACTAGTTGAAGGAGAAAGAGAAAAGCTGTTGAAGCTTGAGTCAATTTTACAGCAGCGTGTGATTGGACAAGACGAAGCCGTATCCTTAGTGACGGATGCTGTGATTCGCGCACGGGCAGGCATTAAAGACCCGAACCGTCCGATTGGATCATTTATTTTCCTAGGACCTACCGGAGTAGGGAAAACGGAGCTAGCCAAAACGTTGGCACATTCTTTATTTGACAGTGAAGAACAAATGGTTCGTATTGATATGTCTGAGTACATGGAAAAGCATGCGGTCTCTAGGCTTATAGGAGCGCCTCCTGGCTACGTAGGATACGAAGAAGGCGGGCAGCTAACGGAAGCGGTAAGACGCAAGCCTTACTCAGTCGTTCTGTTAGATGAAATTGAAAAAGCCCATCCCGAAGTATTTAATGTGCTCCTTCAAATACTAGATGATGGAAGAGCAACAGATTCAAAAGGAAAAGTCATTGATTTTAAAAATACAGTTATTATTATGACGTCGAATATCGGTTCTCAATTTTTATTAGACGGTTTAACAAGTGAAGGCGAGATTACTGAAAAAGCCAGAGAGCAAGTGATGGCTCAATTAAGACAGCATTTTCGTCCAGAATTCTTAAATCGAGTAGACGACACGATTTTATTCAAACCGCTAACTGTTCATGAAGTAAAAGGGATTATTGATAAGCTATTGCTTCAGCTTGAAAAGCGTTTATTCGATCGTCATATTTCGTTAACGTTAACAGAGGAAGCAAAAAATTATATTGCAGCCTCCGGGTTTGATCCGGTATACGGAGCTCGCCCTTTAAAAAGGTTTATTCAAAAATATATTGAAACAAAAATTGCCCGAGAATTAATTGCAGGGCAAATTGAAGATTATAGTCAAGTGACAGTTGATGTAAAAGATGATGAGTTTGTTGTCAGCGTATAAGTTTTCTAAAAAGACCATTCATGATAAATTGAATGGTCTTTTTTTGCTATCAAAAGCAGTTCTCCTTTTAAAATAAATAAAAGAAAAAACGTGAGAGCTAAGCGTAAAAACTTATTCAGTTTTAGGTTGTAGAATATATCTAATTCATTTATGATAATACAAAATGGGCAAAGGAGCATGAATGAGCACATGAAGGACCGTATAGAGCTTATATATGACGAAGCATACGATTTTATAGATCAGGCATTAACTAAAATAAGAGCGCTGGATAAAAATGATCTTCAAGCTGAAAATGAAGAAGTGCAGGAAAAGGCAGAACGGACAGAGTTTGCACTTCAAGCTGCACGAGATATTTTAGAAAATATGATTATCCCCGGTAAAAAATTGACTTTTATTTACGAAAAAGGTTCTGTGGTAGTAGAAATTCCCGATAAAAAATAAAAACGACTTCCTTTTATGGAAGTCGTTTTTATTTTGGCAATGCAAAGTGCTCATCAATGGATGCATCACTTTTTCGATACTGCCCGGGTGTCATATTGGTCGTTTTGCGAAATACTTTTGTTAAATAATTGGCATTTGCATAGCCGACGTTTTCAGCAATTTCTTCGATTGAGTACTTGGTTTGATGCAATAGCTCGGCCGCTTTTTGAATGCGAAGCTTCGTTAAATATTGAATCGGCGTAATCCCAGTCGTTTGTTTGAATAACCGGCTAAAATGATAGCGAGATAAATGAGCTGCATCTGCCATTTCATCCGGACCGATTTCTTCATGATAATGATTACGGGCAAATAAAATAGAGCTAATGATACTTTCAGGCCAATCTTCTGTAAAACTGTCCATGCTTTTAATATATTGGTACAGCTCCATTACAAAGCGGTAAGATAAGCTTGAGGCATGAAATGGGTCTGCTATATGTTTTTCACTTGCCCGTTTATATATTTGAGCAAGCAGCTGAACAGGTGCTGATTCAGGATGAAATCTAATTACAGGGGAGTGGTTTGACTGAATATAATCCCAGCATTTTTGTACTTCATCTCCGTATAATGTAAGAAAAATAAACTCCCAGTTTTCACTTTCCTTTGGTAAGTAATAGCGATAATTTCCAGGTATATTGACGATGAATGCTTTCCCAGCATCCACTTTATATTCTTGTCCATCTATTTCAATCATCCCGTACCCAGAAACCGTGTATTGAAAAATATATTTCCCTACGTCTTTTCGCTGATTTCCGCTCCAGTTATAAAGGGGAGAGAAAACTTCATCCCACCCAACAGACCATAGCTGCGCAACTTCATTTGTGCGGGATTCTAAAAACCTGTATGCGTACGTTGAATATTCTTGAGCTTGGAAATGTGAGAGCAAATTTTCACCTTCTTTTTGAAATAAAGTAGTACTTAATTCTTACTTTAACGTAATCGCTTTCATTTTTCTATAATTTTTTGAAAATATCGTGATTATTTTTAGGGAATGTCTCTAAATCTATTATTTTCTTATAATTTGCAAGTCAAGGCTCACATAAAGATAACCCCTTTTTGGCGCAAGAGTAGTTCATCGTCAATTCAAAAGAATCATTTTTAAAGGGATAAGCAAAAAAGTACCGATTATCGATAGTAATTTTACCATTGAGGCAAGGAAAATTGGACTTTACAATGTACATATGAATCCGTTTCCAAAAAACTACTTAAAATAGGTGATAATAAATGCTGGGAAAATTAATCGAAGAGTTCAAACAAATATTTCATTCGTCAGAAGCTATTCGCTGCTTTTTTGCGCCAGGACGTGTCAATTTAATTGGAGAACATACTGATTATAATGGAGGGCATGTTTTTCCTTGTTCATTGAGTATAGGAACGTATGCGGTAGTACAAAAACGTCACGATCGAAAAATACGTATGTACTCTAAAAACTTCTCTGAAGCAGGCGTTATTGAATCCTCTTTAGAGCAATTAACGTACAAAATCGAAGATGATTGGGCTAATTATCCAAAAGGAGTAATGGATACCTTTAAAAAGCACGGATATGACCTTCCTTTTGGTTTTGATATCTTGTTTTTCGGCAACATTCCTAATGGAGCAGGGCTTTCATCATCGGCATCAATTGAGTTAGTCACATGCGTACTTTTAAATAAAATTCTTGAATTGAATATCGATATGATGGACCTTGTAAAAATGGCGCAGCAAGCTGAAAATGAATTTATCGGCGTAAGCTGCGGGATTATGGATCAGTTTGCAATTGGAATGGGAAAAGAAAATCAAGCCGTATTGTTAAACTGTCAAACTCTTGAATACCAGTATAGCCCGCTGCAGTTAACAGATGCTGTGCTCGTTATTTCTAACACAAATAAGCGAAGAGGGCTGGCAGATTCGAAATATAATGAGCGCCGTATGGAGTGTGAAAGAGCGCTGTCAGATTTACAAACGTCACTTTCCATTAATTCGCTTGGTGATTTAACCAAAGAACAATTTGAAAAGCATAAATCTTTGATACAAAACGAAGTAGATTGTAAGCGCGCTAAACATGCGGTATATGAAAATGAACGCACAAAAGAAGCGGTTGCTAAATTGCAAAACGGTGATTTAAAAGGGTTTGGTCAATTGATGAATGAGTCGCACCGTTCGCTGAGAGATGACTATGAAGTAAGCGGGAAAGAACTAGATGCTCTTGTAGAAGCAGCTTGGTTGCAAGAAGGCGTGATTGGATCACGCATGACAGGTGCAGGCTTTGGGGGCTGTACAATCAGCATCGTAAAAAAAGCACAGGTTGATAGGTTTATTGAGGAAGTAAATGAAGCCTACTATAAGAAAACAAGTTTAGAAGCTGAATTTTACGTGGTTACCGTTGGAGAAGGAGCGCGCGAACTCACATTAGAAGCAGTATAAGAAAAAACAGATAGAGAAAGGAACGAGTGTATGTCAGTCAACATTCATGAAGAAATCACCCGACTTATTCAATATGGTCTGCAAAAGAATCTATTAACAAAATGGGATATAGATGTGGTGAGAAATAAACTGCTGGAAGTGTTAAAGCTCGATGAATACATCATGGTAGAAGTCAAACAAGAACGTCTGGAACATCCAGCTGCTATTTTAGACAACATGCTTGATTGGGCTGCTAAAAACAATCGAATTGCCGAGAATTCTATCACGTATAGAGATTTATTCGATACCAAAATAATGGGATGCTTTGCAAGCATGCCGTCAGAGGTTAATCGACTATTTTATGATTATTATCAACAAAGTCCTCAAAAAGCCACAAGCTACTATTATAAGCTGTCAAAAGACATTCACTACATTCGCCAAGATCGAATTGCTAAAAACGAAAGATGGGTAACAAACACTGATTTTGGAGAGCTTGAAATTACGATTAATTTGTCTAAGCCGGAAAAAGATCCAAAAGCAATTGCAGCAAGCAAATCATTGAAGGAAAGCAACTATCCACTGTGTCTTCTCTGTAAAGAAAATACTGGTTATGCAGGTCGTATTAACCACCCAGCTCGTCAAAATCATCGGATTATTCCTGTGGAATTGCAAGAAGAGCTGTGGTACATGCAGTTTTCACCTTATGTTTATTATAATGAACATGCCATTATTTTTGCGAGTGAACATACACCCATGCATATTTCAAAGCAAACGTTTAAGCGGCTGCTTGCCTTCGTTGAACAATTTCCACATTATTTTTTAGGATCAAATGCAGATCTACCCATCGTAGGAGGATCTATTTTAACTCATGACCACTTTCAAGGCGGCTATCATGAGTTCCCTATGGCTAAAGCAAAAATGAATAAATTGTTCTCTCTCAAATCGCATGCAGAAGTGAAAGCCGGAATTGTTCATTGGCCGATGTCGGTCGTTCGTCTTCAAAGTCCGTACCTTGCACCATTAGTGGAAGCAGCAGATTTTATTTTGAAGAAATGGAAATCATATAGTGATCAAAGCGCTGGTATTTTAGCTTTTACAGATCAAACTCCTCACAATACAGTCACACCTATTGCTAGGAAAAGAGGAGATTTGTACGAATTAGATTTAGTACTGCGAAACAATCGAACAAACAGCAAACATCCAGATGGCATTTATCATCCGCATGCAGAAGTTCATCATATAAAAAAAGAAAATATAGGTTTAATTGAAGTAATGGGGCTTGCAGTTTTACCTGGTCGTTTAAAAGACGAAATGAGTCTAGTTGCCAAAGGGTTAGTTCAGAATAACCTGAGCGAGTTAGCCAGCAGGCATGACCACTTAAAAAAACACGTGGAGTGGGCTGAGCACATCAAGAAAAAGTATCCGCATATTGAAGAGAAAAATGTTCACGAGATTCTCCAACAAGAGCTTGGTTTAGTATTTGCGACTATTTTAGAACATGCAGGTGTGTTTAAACAAACTGCTGAAGGACAGCTTGCATTCAGTCGCTTTATGAATTCGTTAAATGAAGAGTAAATTATTAATAAAAACAGGCAGCTCATTATGAGCTGCCTGTTTTTATACAGTTAGGGCATGCTGTTTTAACAGGGTATATAGAGCCTGCGTTCCTTTATTGTCATCGCCTTGTTTTTCAAGCTGTTCATAAAGCGATTTTGCTAATTTTAATCCTGGTGTATACAGCTCCATTTCTTGGGCTGATTCAATGGCAATCTTCATATCTTTAATAAAGTGTTTAATATAAAAGCCCGGTTCGAAGTCTCCTTTAATCATGCGAGGGGCTAAATTGCTTAACGACCAGCTTCCCGCTGCACCTGTTTCAATACTTTTTAAAACGGTGTTCGGATCTAATCCTGCTTTTTCAGCATAAAGTATCGCTTCGCATACACCCATCATATTGGAGGCAATAGCAATTTGATTGCACATTTTTGTGTGTTGACCAGCTCCAGCGCTGCCTTGAAGAACGATATTTGTTCCCATTTTTTCAAGAATAGGCGTAACGGCAGAGAACGCTTCAGCATCGCCTCCTACCATAATCGCTAATGTTGCGTTTTGAGCTCCAATATCGCCTCCTGAAACAGGAGCGTCAAGCGCATGAATGTGCTTCTCTTTTGCTGCTTGATAAATCTCACGAGCAAGGATAGGGCTTGATGTTGTCATATCAATTGTATAGCAGCTTTTCTTTGCATTATGTATAATGCCGTCTTTGCCTAAATAAATCTCTTTTACATCGTGAGGATAGCCTACCATGGTGATAATAATATCAGATTGTTCGGCCACTTCTTGAACGGTTTCTTTCCAGTTGGCCCCTTTTTCAAGTAGTGCTTGAGCACGAGTTTTTGTTCGCGTATAAACAAGGACGTCATATCCTGCGTCAATTAAATGCCCGGCCATGCTTTGACCCATAACGCCTGTTCCGATAAAACCAATTTTTTCTTTAGTCACGGCAGTATTCACTCCTAAAATTAATAGTTTGATTATTCTAAAATTATATAGTTAAAGGTTGGGATAATCAATGATTATGAATGTATATAAATGTAAAAAACAGCTTCAGTCACTTGTTTTGAATACGAGTTAACGAAAGAAATTGCTGAGAAGCGCTTATGTCAAAAGATAAAAAAAGCGCTGGCTTTACAGCCAACACTTTTTAGTGATGATTATTTGCTGGTTTATTCGGTACACCCAGTTCTCCAATCAAAATTACAACTAGCGTGAAAACTACTCCAAGGATGGAAGCGGTTGCGAAACTGTAAGTACCGCCCGTCATTGCAGAGATTACGTACACTGCCATATTCATTAGTAAAAAGCCCCAAACAAAAGCCATTACGACACGCATTCTATTCACCTCGTTTACAGTACAGTTTGATTTCATTTTAGCATATAGCAGTCAAATAAGAAATTGAATTTTTTATGAATAAATAAGGGGCGTGTTCCCATATAGAAACAAAAGAGCAATAAGTCAGAAATAGGCATTATTCTAGTGCGCTTTTTGATGGTTCTATCATACACTGTATGGAACAACTAGTAAGTTACGGAGGAAGAGCTATGATACATCGACGCTTTTTTAGCTTAGATACGCAATGGAATGTCGTACATGTCCCTGAACGACCGAATGGTTTCGGTGTGTTAGTATTGGGTGATAAAGATCATTTTGTTGAAAGTTCAACTAGCTTATGGATTCAGCACGGCGGAAGGTCACAGCTGTTGCAATGTTTACAAGATGAAGGATACACAGTATTTTATTCCAATTTATATGGCCGGCATTGGGGGTCTCCTGAAGCATATCACCTTGCAAAACAACTTTATCATTTAGTAATGAAACAAGAAATTTTAAATAAACGAATTCATATTTTAGCTGAAGGAATGGGGGCTCTGTTAGCGCTGCAGCTAATGGAAAATGACGGGAATACGTTCGTTCGATCAGCTGGTTTACTAAATCCATGTATTGATCTTCATACGCATGCAGAACATGAAAAAAACAATAAATTCTTTTATAAACAATTCACGAAGGACTTGACTCAAGCTTATAAAGTGGAGCGCAAGCAAGTATCAAAGTTAATTAAGGAGTACCCTTCTGTTACAGAATTAAAATCAACGCTGCCCGTGAAGATATGGACGGCGCCTAATGCCTCTACTCATTATCCAATTGCACACAGTAAAAAATATGAACTACATCGTGAAGAACTTCACTCTCCGATTATGCTTTCACTTTATTTACCGGAAAAAAACTATTTGTTTGAACGGTCCCTTCTCCAATTTTATAAACAGCATGAAAAAGTGTTATAAGCAAAGCTTCTATGATTATACATATCATAGGGGCTTTTTGTATAAGAGATAAAATGAAAAAAGAGTTCATGATGCTTTTACAGGTGAGCTTCTTTGAAATAAGGAATGAGTGGCCTTTATAACTATAGGGATTTAAGCTTTTTGTTGAATAAATGATGAATGAAGAATTGGAGGAAGCGATATGGGAAATGTAGTAGTAATAGGGGCAAACCGCTTTATTGGTTTTCATTTATGTATGGCTTTTTTAGACGAAGGTACAGAAGTAAAAGGGTATACACATTCTGCTCATAAAGAAGAAGATGATTTGCAGGAAGAGATGAAATTTTTCTTAGGGCGAAACGCTAATTATGCATCGACTGAAGTAGGAGAGTCATTAGATATGATCACCTCAGAAACGGATATTGTCTACTTTACGTATTTCGATGGAGGAGATTTTTATCATCCTGATTTTTTAAGACAAGAAATGCAAAAAGCGCAGCAAGTGCTCATTCAAGCGCTTAACAAATGCCGTCAATTCAACATTCGATTTGTGTTTGTTTCTACCATGCGCGTATTTGGAGACCAGCAGCGAAAGATTGAAGAAACAACGATTCCAGAACCGGACAGTAGTGAAGGAAGGCTATACGTTCATTTTGAGCGAATGATAGAGAAATATAAAGATGATGGATGGCCCATTATAATTGTCAGAACGCCGACTCTTTACGGACCTTGGCAGCCTTTGTCAATGTGCTATTCCAAAAATATTGCCGGGTATGAAGAGGCATTTAACATTATGGAAGGCACGGATTTTATTATTTACATTGAAGATGCCGTCAGTGCACTTAGACGCTGTAAAACTGCTGCATATTCATATGAAGTGGTTCACTTAGTGGAAGAAAAGTTACAGCCTTGGAGCGCAGGAGCAAACATTACTCATATGGAGGTGAAGGAAGAAGCGGCTCAAGAAAAATATGAAATCAGCAGGAAAGCGAAAGAACTGCTGCATTTTTCTTCAAAAGTAACGGCTAAAGAAGGCATTTATCTGCAAAAAAAACATATGAGAACATTCTTTTTACCTCTTCATTAAAAGGAGAAAGTTGTACTTATAGAATAGATTCGCTAATATAAGGAGGAATAAATGTTTTTAATAAAGGAGATTTCACTATGGAAGAGCAAAATATGCAATTCATGCAAATTGCAATGAAGTACTTGCCAGAAGCAAAACAGATCTTAGATGAAACAGGCGTTGAGTTATCAATGGAACACGTACAGCCGGTATTGACATTACTAACAAAAGTAATGAACGACGCTTATGAGCTTGGCAAGCAAGATGCATTAGCTGAAAATGAAAACAACTAAAGAAAACAGCTCGGTAGAATCCGAGCTGTTATTTTTGTTTGGAAAATAAATCGACTAAAGGGGCAAACTGTTTAAGAAGAGGAGCTAGTTCTTCGACGGCGAGTACAATTTCATCGATTTGTTTAAATAATCGTTCCCACTCCTCTCGTTCTCTTTCTTCTCTTGATTTTCTGCGCCCAGCTCCAAACATAAAATCAGAAAAACCTTCATTTCTTTGTCTTCTTGCCATGATACTCATTCCTTTCACTATTTTAATGGTGGGTAAGTTCTTACCTAATGTTCCATACTAGAGTAAGAGGGTCCCGTATGATTACTATATGTAGCATGATAGATACCTGAGTAGGACGAACACCTATATAGACAAAAAATAAAAAATGAAGTAAAATTAGTACCAACTCATAATAATTGATTATATAATCGATAAATGAAATGACGGATATAGGTTTTATAGGAATATAAGCCTTTTATTTAAAGGAGAGGTTGATATGAACGCTGGTGTTCTAGGAATTGGACGTTATGTACCAGAGAAAGTTGTAACAAATTTAGATCTTGAAAAAGTAATGGATACATCAGATGAGTGGATTCGTACGCGCACAGGTATTCAAGAGCGCCGAATTGCAGCTGATAACGAGGACACATCTGATTTAGCTTATAAAGCAGCAGTTGAAGCTTTACATAAAGCTAACGTCAAAGCAGAAGATATTGACATGATCATTGTTGCTACGGTAACGCCAGATCAACCGTTTCCTACAGTATCATGTATGCTACAAGAAAAATTGGGAGCAAAAAAAGCAGCTTCTTACGATGTGAGTGCTGCATGTGCAGGGTTTATGTACGGCATGATTACAGCTAAGCAATTTATTGAAACCAATGCTTACAAGCATATATTAGTGGTCGGTGTAGAAAAGCTTTCTAAGATTACAGATTGGGACGACCGTAACACGGCTGTTTTATTCGGAGACGGAGCAGGTGCAGTTGTAATGGGACCTGTATCAGAAGGACGAGGTATTTTATCCTTTGAACTAGGGTCGGACGGTACGGGAGGCAAGCACTTGTATCAAAACGAGCTTGATCATATTGTCATGAACGGACGTGAAGTATTTAAGTTTGCTGTTCGACAAATGGGGGAATCTGCTGTTAATGTAATTGAAAAAGCGGGTTTAACAAAAGAGGATGTTGATTTTCTTGTACCTCATCAAGCGAATATTCGTATTATGGAAGCTGCAAGACAGCGATTAGATTTGCCTGAAGAAAAAATGTCTAAAACAATCCAATACTATGGCAATACATCAGCAGCATCGATTCCAATTTCAATTGTTCATGAGCTTGAAGCAGGGAAAATTCAAGATGATGATTTAATTGTAATGGTTGGCTTCGGAGGCGGCTTAACATGGGGAGCTATTGCTATTAGATGGGGAAAATAACACTACATTTTTAAAGCAACTGAAGGAGATGAATGTACGATGAATAAAAAACGTGTAGTTGTAACAGGACTTGGTGGGCTTACACCAATTGGAAATGACGTAGAAACAGCTTGGAAAAACGCAGTAGCAGGCGTGTCTGGCGTTGGTCCTTTAACAAGACTAGATGCAGATGAATTCCCGGCTAAAGTAGCAGCTGAAGTAAAAGATTTTAACGTGGAAGATTTTATTGACCGCAAAGAGGCTCGTAAGATGGATCGCTTTACTCAATATGCAATGGTAGCTGCATTGGCGGCTGTTAAAGATGCGGATTTGACTATTACAGAAGAAATTGCTCCAAACGTCGGCGTTTGGATTGGTTCTGGAATTGGCGGTATGGAAACGTTTGAAAACCAATATTCAACGTTATTAGAAAAAGGTGCCCGCCGTGTAAGTCCATTTTTCATTCCGATGATGATTCCTGATATGGCAACAGGACAAGTTTCTATTGCTTTAGGGGCGAAAGGCGTGAACTCTTGTACGGTAACGGCATGTGCCACAGGTACAAACTCTATTGGTGATGCGTTTAAAGTCATTCAACGCGGAGATGCAGACGTGATGGTGACGGGCGGTACGGAAGCGCCAATCACGCGTTTATCTATTGCTGGTTTCTGTGCGAATAAAGCACTTTCTACAAATCCAGATCCTGCAACAGCATCTCGTCCGTTTGATAAAGACCGCGACGGCTTCGTTATGGGAGAAGGTGCGGGTGTTATTGTGCTTGAAGAGCTTGAACATGCACTAGCGCGCGGCGCACGTATTTATGCTGAAATTGTGGGCTATGGTTCAACAGGAGATGCTCACCATATCACAGCGCCAGCTCCAGGAGGAGAAGGCGGCGTTCGTGCAATGCGTCATGCCATTGAAGATGCAGGCCTACAGCCAAGTGATATTGATTACATCAATGCTCACGGTACAAGTACAGGATACAATGATAAATTTGAAACAATGGCTATTAAAGAAGTATTTGGTGACCACGCTCAAAAAGTAGCAATTAGTTCAACAAAGTCAATGACTGGCCACTTGTTAGGAGCTGCTGGCGGAGTAGAAGCTATTTTTAGTGTGAAGGCAATTCAAGACGGTATTCTTCCTCCAACAATTAACTATCAAACACCTGATGAAGAGTGCGATTTAGACTACATTCCAAACAAAGCGCGTAAGCAAGAAGTAAAAGCGGTGCTAAGCAACTCACTTGGATTTGGCGGTCACAATGCAACAATCATCTTTAAAAAATACGAAGCATAATGAAAAATTCTAGGCTGATGCCTAGAATTTTTTTTATTTTTAATAACCAAAAGAGCAGCTGTGAACATATCATGAAACAAAAGGATGAAGAAAGTGAGGGGAAAACATGCCGATTGTTTCAACTTCTACTTGGACGGAGCCGAAAGAAATAAGCCGTTATCTTGCGCGCTATTTTAAGAAATTAAAAGAAAAAGAATATATGGAATTACTTTTTAACTATGGAATGTGTCCGCCTTCTTTAATGTTTATAAAAGAATTAGAAGAAATGAAGAAAAGACAGGTTTGGAAGAAAGTTAAAGCACATTATGAGAAGCTTAAAAAAGCATGGAATGGGCCCGATGTAGCAGTACTAGTGCTTCCAAGCAATCCTAGAAATCGAAAAATGCAGCGTGAATTTAATGGAAGAGCAGGTGTCGCTTTTACCGATAAATTATTTGTGTTTATGACAAGTCATACATCTGATGAAGAAATGTTAGCGGTACTTACCCATGAATACCATCACGTTTGCAGGCTAAAAGCCATTAATAAATCTGATGAAACGATTACTTTGTTAGACGCTATGATGATGGAAGGGTTAGCTGAAAGAGCTGTAGAGGAGTATTGCGGTAAAAAATATTTAGCTCCGTGGACAAATTATTATACCATTGAAGAAGCTAAAAAAATGTGGGAAAAGCATGTTAAACCTTATTACAATCTGCGCGCTGATGAAAAGAAATATGATCAACTGTTATTCGGCCAAAATTGGTATCCAGAAATGATGGGCTACAATATTGGTTATCATCTTGTTACTTCATGTATGAAGCCTCACACTTTAACTACTACACAGCTGCTTCCTCTTAGCACCAATACTATCTTAAAAAAATCTGCGTTCCAACTGTAAAAAAACAAGTTCTATATACCTAAAATTAAAAATAGTAAATTTTATCCTATTTCCAACAAAAAATTAGGAGGTTTATGCGTTAAAGTGCCGAAGGGATATTCAGAAATCATTATTTTAAAAATAAAAAATATAATTAATTTTCAAAATATATTGATTTTGTAATGAAATTGTAATAATATCTTATTCAAATATAACAATTTTCAGAAAAATGAGGTGTGCACTATAAATGGATAAAAAGCCCGTCGAATCAACACCTTTACTAGAAGTGAAAAATTTACAAACTGCTTTTTCCATTAATGATTCCTGGCATAATGCTGTGGACGACGTGTCGTTTCAAGTCGGACGAAAGCGAATTATAGGGGTTGTAGGAGAATCTGGCTGTGGAAAAAGCGTATTGTCTTTATCCGTTATTGGGCTATTACCTAAAGTAAATAGTCAAATTAGAAGCGGAAGCGTTTTATTTAACGGAAAGAATCTTACGCACTTATCAGAAGATGAGATGAATGATGTTCGGGGGAAAGACATCTCAATGATTTTCCAAGAACCGATGACATCCCTTAATCCTGTGTTAACCATTGGGTATCAGCTGCAGGAAGTATTGTTTAACCATATGAATATATCGAAAGCGGAAGCGCGTGAAAAAAGCATTGCGCTTTTAAAAAGCGTTGGTATTTCGAGATCCGAAAAGCTCATCGATGAATATCCGCATCAGCTGTCAGGAGGAATGAGGCAGCGTGTCATGATTGCCATGGCGGTAGCTTGTCAGCCTAAACTTTTAATTGCTGATGAGCCGACAACGGCACTAGATGTTACGGTTCAAGCTCAAATTTTAGAATTGCTAAAAGAAATTCAAGAAAGCAATGATATGTCTATTATTATGATTACACATGATTTGGGAGTAGTTGCTGAGATGTGTGATGAAGTGATTGTCATGTATGGCGGAAAAATTGTGGAGCATACAGATGTTGATACGTTATTTTATGCCCCAAAACATCCGTACACGAAAGCGCTTCTTCACTCAATTCCACGCATGGAAGATGATGTAGAAGTATTAAATACGATCAAAGGAATTGTGCCTTCTCTTGTAAACATGCCGCGGACAGGCTGTCGTTTCGTTAACCGATGTCCTCATGCAATGGAAGACTGCAGTTCCGTTACGCCTGTTCTTCGCCAGGATTCACAGGGGCATGATGTCGCATGTCTGCTGTATAAAAATAGCTATCCGTCAAAAGGAGTGAAGACAAGCTAATGACTAAAGCGGTGAAAGATGTATTGCTAGAAGTTCAGCATTTAAAAACCTACTATCCTATTCACGGCGGATTTTTCCGAAAGAAAATTGGTGATGTAAAAGCAGTTGACGGTATTTCTTTTGCTATTCGAAAAGGAGAAACGCTCGGTCTAGTAGGAGAATCTGGCTGTGGAAAATCCACGGCAGGAAGAACGATTTTAAGACTGTTGGAACCAACTAGCGGAAAAATTATTTTCGATGGTAAAGATATCACAGAAGCAAAAGGAACTTCTCTCCGTAAAATTAGACAAGATTTTCAAATGGTTTTTCAAGATCCCTATGCTTCCCTCAATCCAATGCAAATGGTTGGAGATGTGATTTCTGAACCAATTCGGAATTTTACAGGAAAATCAACCAATCAATTAAAATCAGAAGTTATGAATCTACTTACAAAAGTAGGGTTACCGGAAGATGCATACTATAAATATCCTCACGAATTTTCCGGTGGACAGCGTCAGCGGATTGGAATTGCACGTGCACTTGCACTTCGTCCAAAACTTATTATTGCTGATGAACCGGTATCGGCACTCGACGTTTCTGTCCAATCACAAGTTTTAAACCTTCTAAAAGAACTTCAACAAGAATTCGACCTAACCTTTTTATTTATTGCCCATGATTTGAGTGTTGTTAAACATATGAGTGACCGTATCGGTGTTATGTACCTAGGTGGTTTAGTGGAAATTGCTGATAAGAAAAGTCTGTACGCAGAGCCATTGCACCCTTATACGCAAGCGCTTGTATCGGCTATACCTGAACCAGATCCGCGAAAGAAAAAACAGCGTATTATTTTACAGGGAGATGTGCCAAGTCCAATTGATCCGCCAAAAGGCTGTGCGTTTCATCCTCGCTGTATACATGCAATGGCGGAGTGCAGCCAAACGAAACCTGCCTTAAAGGAGGTGAGACCTGGCCATCAAGTAGCTTGCCATTTATATAACTCGTAAAAGCTACATACGAACAGATTATTAGTTAAATAGGGGGAACGTCATGATGAAAAAGAAATCGTTTTTATCACTTGTTTCCATTTTGCTTGTGCTGTCGCTTTTTCTAGCGGCATGCAGCGGTGGAAGCAGTTCTTCATCTTCTAGTAATAAAGAAGGCGGAGAAACAAAAACTGAAAGTGCAAAAACAGACAAGCCAAAAGATGGCGGGACGATTACGTATGGGATTGACGGAGCGCCGGAAGGAGTATTCGATTTTAGTTTCTATCAAGGTGAATACGACGCTAACGTTCTGCAGTTTATTAATGAAGGTCTTTATGATTACGATAAAGAGATAAAAATTCAGCCCAACTTAGCTACTTGGAAAATTAGTGATGATAAATTAACATATACCTTCAAATTAAAAGAAGGTGTTAAATGGCACAATGGCGATGAGCTAACAGCTGATGACTTTAAGTATACGTATGAGACAATAGCAAATAAAGATTACACAGGACCGCGTTATGCCAATGTAGAAATTATTAAAGGTGCTCAAGAATACCACGATGGCAAAGCAGACTCTATTTCTGGAGTAGAAGTTGTTGATCCTCATACGTTTAAAGTAACGTTTAAAGATGTTCGAGTGAATAACCTAGACACGTTATGGGCATATCCAATGCCGAAGAAATATTATGAAGGTATTGCTGTGAAGGATCTTCAAGAATCGAAAAAAGTTCGTCAGGAGCCAATTGGTGTAGGTCCTTTTAAAGTAAAGAAAGTAGTATCAGGAGAGTACGTGGAATTAGAGCGTAATGATGACTATTGGCAAGGGAAGCCTCACTTGGATAAAGTTGTCGTAAAGGTTATTGATCCATCTGTTGCGGCCGGAGCTTTAAAGAAAAATGAAATCGATGTATTAAGTGTACGCCCAGCAGATTTAGGACAAATCAATAAATTGGACAACATTGAACTTCTCGAAGGAAAAGCATCTATCTATTCTTATATAGGCCTTCGTTTTGGTCATAGAGATAAGGACAAAGGTATCAGTGTAGACGATTATGATAAGTTTAAAGATAAAAAAGTGCGTCAAGCGCTAATGTATGCATTAAATCGACCAGCTATGATTAAAGCGTTCATGAATGATAAAGCAACGGTTTCAAATACGGTTATTCCGTCTGTTTTCTGGTTAGCAGCAGATCCAAAAGATTTAAACCAGTATAAATATAACCCAGAAAAAGCTAAAAAATTATTAGCAGAAGCAGGTTATAAAGATGTAAATGGCGATGGATTTGTTGAAGATCCAGACGGTAAGCCATATAAGATCTCGTTTGGACATTACGCTGGCCCAGCAAACTTTGAGGGGCGTGCAAAAGCCATTATTCAAGCATGGAACGATATTGGTGTGAAAACTGAATTAGCATCGGGTTCATTAATTGAATTTAACTTATACAATGAAATGAAAGAAAACGATGATAAATCGTTAGATGCATTTTTTGGCTCATGGGGAACAGGATATGACCCAGACCCAAGTATTACGTGGGGATCAAATGCAGAGTGGAACCATGGTCGTTGGATTAATAAAGAATCTGATCAGCTGATTAAAGATTCGTTAAGTGAAAAAGCATTTGATGATAAATATCGTAAAGATGTTTCTGTGAAGTGGCAGAAGTTATTCAACGAAGAGCTTCCAGCCCTTCCTTTATGGGAAAATGTTAACATCTATGCAGTTAATAAACGTCTTAAAAATGTAACGATGGATCCAGATACAATCATCCTAGATTCACATAAGTGGTCAGTGACAGAATAATTAAAAGAAGGAGAATCAACGATGCTACAATACTCATTAAGACGTATTTTAGGAATGATTCCTATGTTGATTCTAATCTCCTTTGTCGTTTTTTCCCTGGCAAAAATGATGCCAGGGGACCCTTTTGGGGGCATGATTGACCCAAGTAAGACAGATCCAAAATATATCGAAGAGATGCGTGATAAGCTTGGATATAATGATCCTATCTATGTACAGTATTGGACTTGGATTAAAGGGGTGCTTCAAGGAGATCTTGGAAAATCAACAACACATAAGTTGCCGACACTTGAAATTATAAAAGAACGTATGCCTAATACTATATTTTTAGCGCTGACTTCATTATTTATTACTTATGTATTTGCTTTTATACTGGGGATGTATGCAGGTAAAAAACCGTATACTTTAGGAGATAATCTAATTGCAGGGTATAACTATTTTGCATTAGCGGTTCCATCGTTCATTGCTGGAATTGTAGGAATTTATTTCTTTTCTTTTCAGCTAGATTGGTTTCCATTTAGCGGTTCAGTAGAAGTTGGATTAGAAAAAGGAACGTGGGCATATATACAAAGTAGAATACATCATGTTATTCTCCCAGCTTTAATATTAGGACTGATGTCAACTGCTCAATATACGCAGTTTTTACGTAATGATATTATTGAAAACAGTCGCAAAGATTTTGTGCGCACAGCCAGAGCAAAAGGGACAAAAGAATCTAAAATTTATAATGTTCATATCTTACGCAATTCAATGATTCCTCTTATCACCTTCTTAGGTTTTGACCTTGTAACAGTAATTGGAGGAGCTATTATTACAGAAACAATTTTTACATACCCAGGTATTGGAATGTTATTTGTAGAATCTGTGTCGACCCGGGATTATTCTGTAATGATGTCACTAACGATGCTATTTTCAGTACTTACACTACTTGGAAATTTACTTGCAGATGTGTTATACGGCGTAGCAGATCCGCGTATTCGTTTGGATTAGGAGGAGAAAGTATGGAAATTGTAACGAAAAAAGATGTACAGCCAGAAGTGAATATGAAAGCTCCTAAAAACCTTTCTCCATGGGCGATTGCGCGAAAGAAGTTTGTTAAAAATAAACTGGCCATGATAAGTTTAGCTTTTATGATTGTGATTACGCTTCTTGCCATTTTTGCACCGCTGCTTACAAAAGCAGATATTACACGTATCGACTATATGGCGATGAATGCAGCGCCTTCTAGTGAGCATTGGTTTGGAACGGATACAAATGGGCGAGACGTATTTGCACGTACATTGTATGGAGGAAGAACTTCGTTACTGATTGGAGTTGCTTGTACAACGCTCGTTATTTTAATCGGAACTTTTATTGGTTCGATTGCGGGTTATTACGGGGGCAAGGTGGATCAATTCTTAATGCGTTTTACAGACTTTGTATTAAACTTTCCGCTAATTGTTTTCGTTGTAGTGTTAAATACAATCCTAATTGGAAAGATCTCAGGCGTTTGGACGCTCATCCTAGTTGTTAGTTTCCTAAGCTGGGGAAGTACGGCCCGGCTGGTTCGAAGCAAAGTCTTGGCTGAAAAAGAAAATGAATATGTGCTTTCAGCTGTTTCCATTGGGTGCAGCCCGTTTAAAATCATCTTTAAACATTTGCTGCCAAATGTGTTTTCAACGATTGTGGTTCAAGCCAGTTTGCAGATGGCGATCCTTATTGTGTTTGAGTCAGCGATTAGCTTTATCGGTTTTGGCGTGCCGGCTGATACGCCAAGCTGGGGGAATATGCTGACAGAAGCAAGGGAATCAGATGTGCTGCAGAATAAGCCTTGGATGTGGGTTCCGCCAGGTTTAGCTATTACATTTACGATCCTAGCTATCAACTTCATTGGTGAAGGATTAAAAGATGCTTTGAATCCCAAATCTCTTCGTTAAAAATCTATCACAAAAGTGTGATAGATTTTTTTAGGTTTGTCAGACCTCCTGACAAACCTATTACTATAGAAGAAACTCGGATTTTTTTCTGCTTATAGGGGTCGATATAGCTCATAAAGCCTTTAGCAATCATTAGCACTGGCGTTATATCTGTGCTTCGAAATAAGTGCATTTGAACAATAGCCAACAACGAAGGTATTTTACAATTAATTTTTAGAAAAATAACATCATTTGGAATAAAAATTCCTTTATCTGCCTATACTGATGGATAACAAACAGATAGTAAGTGAGGGGTAAATTATGCTATATCTTCATGATGTATGGGTTAATTGGTTTGAAGGCGAAGAAAACGGTTATAATGTGTGTCATTTCCATGAGTGGAGAAAAGACGATTGTGTAGAACTGCTCGATCAAGCACCGTTATTAAAAGTAAATCCGCTTTTATTTCATTACATTGAAAATGATCTTTCCGAGCTACCTCAACAACTACTACAAGATGTCTATCAGAAAGCATACATTCGGAAAAATCATGAACGCACGCAGGTTGAATATTGTTTTATCGTTACAGATGGAACGAATATTTTAGCAATTGATACGATGGGATATCATATTCCAATTCGAAAAAGCCGCTTAATTCCAAGACAAGAACAGTTAGTCTATGAGATGATTGCGGATCAAGAAGAGCTAGAATATAAGTTCAGTGAAGACGAGCTGAATAAAAAAGAGCATCATATTCTTTCACCGTCTCCTGAAACGATGAGAGGACTAACACGTAAAGAACGTCAGCTAAAACAGCTGTTATTTATGGCACTTGATCAGCTACATACAACAAAAAATACAGCTCAAATCCGCTACTGGTACACGGAGTGGAATCCAACGAAGTACGAAGACATTCAAGAGATGCCGTTTCAAGACGTGTGGAATCAGCTATACGATGAAACGAAGTCAGGGTGGTCACCGAAGCATAAATTATTATGCGAGCGCTTAGTAAAAGGACAACCTTTCTTTGAAAAACTTTGGGAAATTGAACAAGAGCCAAAAGTTAATTAAAAAAAACGACTGCATAGCAGTCGTTTTTTTAACGTTTACGGCCAATTCCCATTGCGTTTCGCATTTTGCGAAGCATTTTATTAGCCGTTGCATTTGCTTTATCGGCACCTTGATCTAAAATATCATCTAGCTCGCTAGAATCAACTAATTCATAATATCTTTTTTGAATTGGAGCAAGTGCTTCAGCTACCACTTTGGCTGTGTCAGCTTTAAAGTCACCATAACCTTTGCCTTCGTACATCGCTTCAATGTCTTCGATCGATTTATTGGCTAGGATTGAATAAATACTTAATAAGTTTGAAATACCTGGCTTATTTTCTTTATCGTAGCGAACAATACCTTCTGAATCCGTTACGGCACTTTTGATTTTCTTTTCAATTGTTTTAGCGTCATCCAAGAGCGTAATGAAAGCTTTTTGGTTTGGATCGGACTTGCTCATTTTTTTCGTAGGATCTTGAAGAGACATGACGCGTGCGCCCACTTTTGGAATACGTACTTCAGGGATAGTGAAGATATCATTGTATTTTTTGTTAAAGCGCTCAGCTAAGTCACGCGTTAATTCTAAATGCTGCTTTTGATCTTCACCAACTGGAACCAAATCGGTGTTGTATAAAAGAATATCCGCTGCCATTAATGGAGGGTAAGTTAGTAATCCTGCTGATACTGCTTCTTTTCCAGCGGACTTATCTTTAAACTGAGTCATACGTTCAAGTTCACCGATATACGCTACGCACTGTAACATCCATCCCGCTTCTGTGTGGGCAGGCACTTCCGATTGAATAAATAAAGTCGATTTTGCTGGATCAATTCCTACCGCTACATACAGAGCAGCAAGGCTGCGAATGTTTTTACGAAGTGCTAAACGATCTTGAGGCGTTGTAATTGCATGCTGATCTACAATACAAAAATGACAGTTATAGTCATGTTGAAGTTCAACAAATTGCTTCATCGCTCCAATGTAGTTACCTAAAGTGATTGTACCGCTTGGTTGAATACCTGAAAAAATTGTTTTCATCAAATCTTCCTTTCATCTGCACATATATGATGCTAATTTACGGATACAACATAAAAAGGCCCATCCACTCCTAGCATAAGCTAGGGGCGAATGGACCGCGTTGCCACCCTAATTAGCACACATAATTGTGAACTATCTTTATTCATGTAACGTTGAGGTCAACGTTCAAGCTTTGCACTTGAAAGCTCCAAAGTCCATTCTGCAGGTTTCAATGTTTGTTCTCACCAGCCACAAACTCTCTAAAAATGAAAATTCTGCATACTACTCTTTTTCACAGCTTTAATTATATAGTTATTCGTTATTATAACGCGAAAAAGCAGGAATTTAAACATCTTATCGCTAAAAAGTTTTATAAGACAATTTACTGGAATTTTTCAGCGGCAAAAAAAGACAAGAACCTTTTAATTAAAGCATTTCTTGATGAAAATTTGGTGGAGGATTTGGTAAAAATCTTTTATTTAGTATTTCTAATAACTTTGTAATACTCTTGTAATACCTATACTACAAAAAAGATTTTAGAAGTCTGACAAGTAGGCACAATCCTTATAAGATAAGGTTTTTTCCCTCATGACAAAAAAATACCATTAAATAATAGTATTGCAATAAATTTTTAAAATATTTATAATAGGCGTAACAAACATATTTTTTACAAAGGTATTACAATTTCTTAATTTTTCAGAAAACACAAAATAGACAATGTTTTGTTTCAATTAGCGAATTTTGTAATGAATGAGTCTTCTACATATTAAGCGCATACATTGGATTTACAGCATGTAAACAATTGATGACAGTTTCATAGAGTAGAAGAATAATTTTGCAGTGAGGTCTTTAATGCTCTACTACGTGAAAAAATAACTGATTATTTTGTATTGAAAGAGGATTAAGAAATTAGTGCATATCAAAAAAATATGGTTGCCACACAAACAAAATTTAATAGGGGGTAACACGCAATGAAGAAAAGGTTGTCGATTCTTTTCAGTTTGCTGCTTGTAATGAGCTTGTTTTTAGCTGCATGTGGATTTAACAAAGAATCTGGTGGCAGTGAAAATGCTAGCAGTGATGGCGGCGACAAGAAAAAAGAGCAAGAGCTTCGCGTAAACATTAAAACTGAGCCTTTTTCACTAAACCCAGGCTTAGCTAATGATTCAACGTCATCAAACGTATTATTACAAACATTTGAAGGTTTAACTCGTATCGGTAAAGATGGAAAACCTGAAAATGCAATGGCGAAAGATGTGAAGGTCAGCGATGATCAAACTAAATATACGTTTACGATTCGCGACGATGCAAAATGGTCAAATGGTGACCCTGTAACAGCAAAAGATTTCGAATATGCATGGAAATGGGCGTTAGATCCTAAAAACGAATCTCAATATGCATATCAATTATACTATGTTAAAAATGCACAAGCTGCTAATGAAGGAAAAGGTTCATTAGATGATGTTGCGGTTAAAGCAACAGATGATAAAACGCTTGAAGTAACATTAGAAAATCCAACGCCATATTTCTTAGAATTAACAGCTTTCTATACGTACTTCCCAGTGAATACGAAAATTGCTGAATCAAATGAAAAATGGTACACAAATGCAGGCGAAAACTATACGTCAAACGGTCCTTTCAAGCTTAAAACTTGGAAACATAATGACAAAATCGAGTTAGTTCCTAATGAAAACTATTGGGATAAAGATGCTGTAAAACTTAAAAAAGTTGAAATGTACATGATCAATGATAACAACACTGAACTTTCAATGTTCAAAAACGGTGAATTAGACTGGGCGGGTATGCCTACTGGTCAATTACCAGCTGATGCACTTCCTGAATTAAAGAAAGACGGTTCATTAAACATTCAAGAGATTGCAGGTACTTACTGGTACAAGTTTAATACAGAACAAAAACCTTTAGATAACGTGAACATTCGTAAAGCATTAGCTTATGCAATTGATCGTAAAGGTATTACAGAACAAATTACAAAAGACGGTTCAGTTCCAGCGATGGCGGCTGTACCACCAACAATGTTTGAAGACAACAAAAAAGGTTACTTCAAAGACAATGATGTGAAAAAAGCAAAAGAATATTTAGAAAAAGGCTTGAAAGAAATGGGCCTTAAAGACGCTTCAGAACTACCAGCAATTAAGGTTTCATACAACACGGATGAAAAACATGCAAAAATTGCACAAGCTGTTCAAGATATGTGGAAGAAAAACCTTGGTATTAAAGTACAGTTAGACAACTCTGAGTGGGCTGTTTACATTGAAAAATTACACCAAGGAGATTATCAAGTTGGACGTATGGGCTGGTTAGGAGATTTTAACGATCCAATCAACTTCTTAGAATTGTTCCGTGATAAAAAAGGCGGAAACAATGATACAAACTGGGAAAACCCAGAATATAAAAAGTTATTAATTGACTCTCAAAAAGAAACAGATCCTAAAAAACGTCTGGAAATGTTGAAAAAAGCAGAAGGTATCTTCATGGATGAAATGCCAGTGGCACCAATCTACTTCTATACAAACGCTTGGGTACAAGATAAGCAGCTGAAAGATGTTGTGATGTCTGGACTTGGAGACATTCAGATTAAATGGGCTCATTTTGAGTAAGTAACATCAATTATGACAAAGGGTATATGGGGCCTGGTGCTCCATATACTTTTCTTTCTTGTGCGCGAATTTTGTAAAAATATGGAGGTGTGTCAGGGTGTTCAAATATATAGGAAAACGACTTATTTATATGTTTCTATCATTATGGCTGATCGTAACAGCGACCTTTTTCTTAATGCGTGCTGTTCCAGGAGGTCCATTCACATCAGAAAAGCAGCTTCCCCCTGAAATTCAAAAAAATCTAAATCAGTATTACGGTCTAGACCAGCCTTGGTACCATCAGTACTTTGATTATTTAACATCAATTTTAAAGTGGGATTTTGGTCCATCTTTCAAATATAAAGGCCAAACGGTAAATGATTTGATTAACGGCGGATTCCCTGTTTCATTCATGCTAGGGATGGAAGCTATTTTAATAGCGATTGCTATTGGTGTAGTACTTGGTGTTATTGCTGCTTTAAAACATAATAAGTGGCAAGATTACACGGCGATGGTTATTGCAGTTCTAGGAATCTCAGTTCCGAGTTTTATCATGGCAGCGGTATTACAATACGTTTTGGCTATGAAACTACAAATTTTTCCGGTTGCACGCTGGGAATCTTGGGCACACACGGTGTTACCAGCTCTTGCACTTGCTTCAACCCCTATGGCGTTTATCGCACGATTAACTCGTTCGAGTATGCTTGAAGTATTAAGCAATGATTATATTCGTACAGCGAAAGCAAAAGGTTTAAGCAGAGGCGTTATTACAGTTAAACACGCCATGAGAAATGCGATGCTTCCAGTTGTATCCTATATGGGACCTTTAGTAGCAGGGATTTTAACGGGTAGCTTTGTTATTGAAAAGATATTTGGTATCCCGGGATTAGGTTCACACTTTGTACTCAGTATCTCAAACCGAGATTATACAACGATTATGGGCGTAACGGTATTCTACAGTATTTTACTACTTTTTTGTATCTTGCTTGTAGATATTGCATACGGCTTCATTGATCCTCGAATTAAACTTACAGGTGCTAAGAAAGGAGAGTAACTATGCAGCAACTTCCGAAAATTCCTAAAGAAATGTTTGAAACAGCAGGGATTGACCGCGCTCAGGCAGAAAAGATTGAAAAACCGAGTCTTTCATTCTGGCAAGATGTTTTTATTCGTTTTCGCAAAAATAAGCTTGCTATGTTTGGTGTAGTACTAATGGTTCTCCTTGTTTTTATGGCTATATTTGGTCCATTGATGGTGAAATATGATTATGCAACCAATGATTTACTGAATGCTAATCAGGCTCCATCTTCTGAGCACTGGTTCGGTACAGATGAATTAGGGCGTGATGTTTTTGCTCGTACGTGGGAAGGCGCTCGTATTTCATTATTTATCGGATTAGCAGCAGCTTTAATTGATTTATTCATCGGCGTAGTTTGGGGGAGCATCTCTGGATACCGCGGCGGCCGTACGGATGAAACAATGATGCGTGTTGCGGATATCTTATATGGTGTTCCTTACCTTTTACTGGTTATTATTTTAATGGTTATGCTTGGCCAAGGGTTAGGCACGATGATTTTGGCGATGACCATTACCGGCTGGATAAACATGGCCCGTATTGTACGTGGACAAGTATTGCAGTTGAAAAATCAAGAGTACGTAATGGCTTCACAAACATTAGGAGCAACAACAAAACGTATTTTATTTAAACATCTTATTCCTAACGCAACAGGTCCAATTTTAGTAACAATGACACTAACGATTCCTTCAGCAATCTTTACAGAAGCATTTTTAAGCTACTTGGGACTAGGCGTTCCGGCACCGCTTGCAAGCTGGGGAACAATGGCTTCAGAAGGCTTACCTGCTTTGGAATACTATCCTTGGCGCTTATTTTTCCCAGGTTTGTTTATCTGTTTAACAATCTTAGCGTTCAACGTAATTGGTGATGGATTACGAGATGCGTTAGATCCAAAACTACGTAAGTAAGGAAGTGGACTCATATGTCACGTTTATTAGAAGTAAAAAATTTAGCTGTATCATTTAAAACATATGGCGGAGAAGTTCAAGCTGTTCGCGGCGTTAACTTCCACTTAAATAAAGGTGAAACTTTAGCAATTGTTGGTGAGTCAGGATCTGGTAAAAGTGTAACTTCACAAACGATCATGCGCCTTATTCCGATGCCTCCTGGCCGAATCAAAAGCGGTGAAATGCTGTTTGACGGTATTGATTTAGCTAAGAAAACGGATAAAGAAATGGAAGCTATTCGCGGTAAAGATATCGGTATGATCTTCCAAGATCCGATGACTTCCTTGAATCCAACGATGAAAGTTGGGGCTCAAATTGGTGAAGTCGTAATCAAGCATTCCAAAGTATCTAAAGCAGAAGCAAAAAAACGGGCAGTCGAGTTATTAACGCTTGTAGGAATTCCTTTTCCAGAACAGCGTGTGAATCAATATCCGCATGAATTCAGCGGCGGGATGAGACAGCGTGTTGTTATTGCAATGGCTCTTGCTTCTAATCCGAAACTCTTGATCGCTGATGAACCAACAACAGCGCTTGATGTAACAATTCAAGCTCAAATTTTAGAGTTGATGAAAGACATTCAGAAAAAAACGGATACATCTATTATCTTTATTACCCATGATCTTGGTGTAGTAGCAAATGTAGCAGATCGAGTAGCCGTTATGTACGCTGGTCAAATTGTTGAAACCGGCACAGTGGATGAAGTGTTTTACGATCCAAAACATCCGTATACGTGGGGACTGCTAGCTTCTATGCCAAGCTTAGATAACGAGGCAGAAGAAGAGCTTGCTGCTATTCCTGGAACGCCGCCAGATTTAACGAATCCTCCAAAGGGAGATGCATTTGCAGCGCGAAATCCATACGCAATGAAAATTGACTTTGAGCAAGAACCTCCAATGTTCAAAATATCTGATACGCACTATGCGAAAACATGGCTGTTGCATCCCGATGCACCAAAAGTAGAGCCGCCTGCTTCAGTTCAGCGCCGCATGCGTAAAGTTGATAATGTATACAGCACCCCTGTACTCGTAGCGAAGGATGGTGAATAATATGACAGATAAATTATTAGAGATTAAAGGCTTAAAGCAACATTTTTTCACAAGTAAAGGAACAATTAAAGCAGTTGATGGTCTGACGTTTGACATCTTCCGCGGAGAAACATTAGGGCTTGTAGGTGAATCCGGTTGCGGAAAGTCAACGACAGGCAGAACGATTATTCGTTTATACGACGCTACTAGCGGTGAGGTGCTATTTAATGGCGAAAATGTACATGGTCGCAAATCCCGCTCAGAGCTTAAAAAATTCAATCGTAAAATGCAAATGATTTTCCAAGATCCATATGCGTCGCTTAACCCTCGTATGACCGTAGCAGATATCATAGCAGAAGGCATTGACATTCACGGTTTAGCTAAGACTAAAAAAGAGCGTATGGCAAAGGTTCACGAGCTTCTTGAAACAGTCGGGCTTAACAAAGAACATGCGAATCGCTATCCACATGAGTTTAGTGGCGGTCAGCGTCAGCGTATCGGTATCGCAAGAGCACTGGCAGTAGAACCAGATTTTATCATCGCAGATGAACCAATCTCAGCTTTGGACGTATCTATACAAGCTCAAGTTGTTAACTTAATGAAGAAGTTACAGCGTGAACGTGGACTAACATATTTATTTATCGCCCATGATTTGTCAATGGTAAAATACATCAGTGACCGCATCGGCGTTATGTACAGAGGTAAGATTGTAGAGCTTGCACCAAGTGATGAACTTTATCGAAACCCTGTTCATCCATATACAAAAGCGTTGCTTTCAGCTATTCCGCTTCCCGATCCTGACAGTGAAAAAACACGTCAGCGCAAAATTTATGATCCAAGTATCCATGACTATAACGGTGAAGAACCGGAGCTTAGAGAAGTATCTCCAGGTCACTACGTGTCTTGTTCTCAAGCAGAGTTTGCCACATATACAACATAACAAAAACGATCTCACAACGAGGTCGTTTTTTATTTAGTTATCAAAGAACACTAAGCTTCAAGTTGCAAAAAACATGTAAGAACAAGTAACATTAGCGCTTTACAGGTATTATACAGTAAAGGATTGAGAAATACTATTAAAAATTTTCAGAATTTTATATTTAAGACAAAATATCTATGTATAAACCTTATAACTAAAGGAATATAAGTGGTTAATAATGTTCTGTGTTGAATAATAATTCAAAAAATATAAAAAGAAGGTAGACATGCGTCTACCTTCTTTTTATAAATCTGCTAAGATATCGCCGTCTTTACGATTCTTATCAATTTTTAGCACTTGATCTGCTGGCTGATAGGACGCACCGTATATTTCTTTGTCTTTGTACGTATGAATTAACTCGTACGTTTTTTTCATTTTATTTAAAATGCTTTCCTCTGTTTCAGAGGTAGGAGACCAATATAGAATTTCCATTTGGTTAATTTCATTTGTAGCTAATGACCGACGATTATAGCCAATTGTTTGAGCATGCTTAAAGTCTGCACGTTTATAAAAGTGCAGTCGTTTTGCTGAGTCTGAATCTTTATAGTCTACAGGCTCTACTTCTAAGATAATTGGTTTGTTGTGCTGTTTTAACTCATCAATTAATTTACCGCCAAGCCCTTGACCTCGAGCGTCTTTTGAAACAAAGAGGTAATCGATAAAGATAAATTGGTTTGTTTCCACGTACATTAATACGTGATGAGGTCCTTCATTTTTATGATAAATATCGCTGCGTTCTTGTAAAAGCGTTTCGATATGCTTCTTTGATTTCATTTCTTCAATGGGAAAATATTGACTTAATTTTTCATACCAATTCATAGCACCCTCCTACTGATCTTTTCACGATGATGTTCATAATAGTGTTTAAACAGTTATCTTATCTTTACCCTTTTTAGGGAAAAGTAAGCATCTATAATTGAAAATATAGAAGAATAATCGATTGATTATTCTTAATAGTTAGATAATTATAGTGGAATAAGAACATATAATGTAAAAAATGGTTTTTATTATATTTCTATCGTAAGTTTATTTGTGAAAATCACAAAAAACTATCGCATTTTTTGTGATTTTTGATAAAATGAACAAAGTGAAGTTTTTTTAATATTGTATTTTATAGATGTGATAGCGATAAAAGTGCAGGTGTGAAACTTGTAATATTAGATTTTTAATACATACACCGTCTGAAATTATTTAGCTGAAAAATAAGTTAATACTATACACGTAGCCGCTATCGCTATTAAATGAAATGGATATGTTAGGAGAGAGAATTATGCAAGGGAACACGCAAGAAAAAGAATTAAGCCGTGGACTTGAGGAAAGACATATTAGCTTAATGTCTTTAGGTGCAGCTATCGGAGTTGGATTGTTTTTAGGTTCTGCATCCGCTATTCGGTTAGCGGGTCCTGGTATTCTTATCATGTATGGAATCAGTGGTCTTGTTATGTTTTTTATTATGAGAGCGCTAGGTGAAATGGCAGTGCAAAATCCAGTAGCCGGTTCTTTTAGTAAGTATGCTAACGATTATTTAGGGCCACTTGCTGGTTATTTAACAGGCTGGAACTACTGGTTTATGTGGATTATTACATGTATGGCTGAAATTACAGCTGTTGGAGTATATATGGAGTTTTGGTTCCCGGGTGTACCTCAGTGGATATGGGCACTTGCAGCACTCATTATCATGACAGGGGTTAACTTTTTAGCTGTAAAAGCATATGGCGAACTAGAGTTTTGGTTTTCTCTTATTAAAGTAGTAACGATTATCCTTATGATTGTGCTGGGACTAGGCATGATTATCTTTGGAATTGGAAATGGCGGCATTGCAACAGGAATCAGTAATTTATGGAGTCACGGGGGCTTTTTCCCGAATGGTATGAAAGGTGTTCTTTTATCACTTCAAATGGTTATGTTTGCTTACCTTGGTATTGAAATGATTGGGGTAACAGCAGGAGAAGTGAAAAATCCGGAAAAGACATTAACAAAAGCAATTGATAATGTACTGTGGAGAATTTTGATTTTTTACATCGGAGCTTTGTTTGTTATTATGTCTATTTATCCTTGGCCAGAGATCGGAACGCAAGGGAGTCCATTTGTTTTAACATTTGATAAAGCTGGAATTCCCGCTGCAGCAGGGATTATAAACTTTGTAGTGTTAACAGCGGCTTTATCTTCTTGTAACAGTGGAATTTTTAGTACAGGCCGTATGTTATTTAATTTAGCTCAGCATGGGGAAGCTCCAAAACGCTATGCCAACTTAACAAAAGGCGGCGTGCCTGGTGCAGCAGTTATTGCTTCAGCTGTTGTACTGCTAATCGGAGTTGGCTTAAACTATGTTGTTCCTGATAAGGTGTTCACCTGGGTGACGAGTATTGCCACTATTGGAGCAATTTGGACATGGGGAATTATTTTACTTTCTCAAATTCGCTTCCGCAAGGGATTAAGCGATCACCAAGTAAGTGATTTAAAATATAAGCTTCCGTTTTTCCCGTATACGTCATATCTCTCTCTTGCTTTCTTAGCGGGAGTAGTAGTGGTGATGGGTTTTTCCTCTGATACAAGAATAGCCCTTATTGTAGGTCCGGTATGGTTTGTTTTATTGATTGTTGTCTACTATTCAAAAGGTTTTCATAAAAGATAAAAAATAAAGCGCGGACAAAAGTAATTTCGTTGAAGTAAGATCCGAACGAGTTGAATTCTTGATTAAGAATCCAACTCGTTCGGATTTTTTTATGGTGATGGTGAACGTAGGTTTACTGTATGTAGGGCTTCAATCTGTTAATTGGAGGGCAAGGTGAAGACTCCTCCCGGGAAAAGCGAGACCCTGCAGGAGCGGAAGCAACGATGAGGCTCGCCGGCCGCTCGCGGAAAGCAAAGTCTTGTACGGAAATCCACAGCGGTGTAACAAGCGTGATTCATACGAACTCATATACCCCATTTGTTCATCTTTAGATTGATGTAGTTGTGTTCCAGCCGCATTTTTTTCCAAAAGAAAATGAAGGATTTATTATTTCACTTTTTGCTTTAGTGTGCTAATATATTATATTGTTAAACAAATGAAGAGATGAATGAAGAAACAAATAATTATTACGTGTTAATAGATGAGCATCGAGCTTTCTATCTCAAAAGTTTAAGCGTTTAGAAAGCAAAAGGAGACACAGCAAATGAAAGATAAAAAATGGGGACTTTGGTTTTTAACAGCCTTTGTAGTTGGTAATATGGTAGGCGGCGGAGTATTTATGCTTCCTTCTAATTTAGCAAACGTATCAAGTCCAGTCGGTTCAACACTTGCTTGGATTGCAACAGGTCTTGGCGTATTCATGATTGCTCTTGTATTCGGGAACTTAGTCATGAGAAAGCCCGAATTAAAAGGAGGGCCTCAAAGTTATGCAGCGAATCTTTTTTCGTCGCCTAAAGCAGGTAAAGTAGCAGGGTATAGCATGGCTTGGGGCTACTGGGCAGCCAACTGGGCTGCAACAGCATCTGTCATCATATCGTTTGCGGGATATTTAACAACGTTCTTTCCAGTAATGGAGAGTAAGGATATTTTATTTTCAGTTGGAGATTTTCAATTAGAAGCTGGAAAATTCATTACGTTTTTAGTATGTTCTATTGTCCTATGGGGAATTCAAGCTATTTTGCAGCGAGATATCAATAGCGCCGGTAATATTAACTTTATCACAACGGCAGCTAAAATTATTGGATTCGGTTTATTTATTGTCGTGGCGCTATCGCTATTTAGCGCATCCAACCTGGTCAGTACAGAATTTGTTAATTCAAAGGGTATAAATGTAGGATTGGGAAGTCAGGTCAATGGGGCAGCCATTGCTACGCTGTGGGCGTTTATCGGAATTGAATCGGCTGTACTGTTATCTAACCGTGCAAAATCACAAAAAGTAGTGAAGAAAGCAACACTGCTTGGATTATTGATCTCAATGGTTATCTATGTGGGGATTACGCTTCTAGCTATGGGGATTCTTTCAACAGCTCAGCTTCAGCAGTCTCAAAAACCTTTGGTAGATACGTTAGAAATGGTGATTGGACATAAAGGTGCTTACGTAATGGCCATTTTAGCACTTATTTCTTTATTAGGTTCTACGGTTGGATGGATTGTTGTTAGTGCAGAAGTTCCTTATCAAGCAGCAAAATCAGGGTTGTTTCCACAGTGGTTTGCTAAAACAAATCAGAACAATAGTCCAGCCCGCTCACTAACATTAACAAATGGCTTAACACAGTTGTTTTTGTTTGCGACTATTTCAGGTACAGTTTCGCAAGCCTATAATTTCGCTATTGTTGTAGCTACTCTCGCTTATTTAGTTCCTTATTTCGTGACGACAGTTTATCAATTAAAGCTTATTGTGACGGGTGAGACGTACGACACGATTAAAGGATCGCGAGTAAAAGACGGAATCATTGCCTCGTTAGCACTTATTTATTCACTTTGGGTGATTAAGACAGGTACAGCTGATTTAAAAACATTTTTCTTAGGTATTGGCTTATTTGTAATCGGGCTGTTACTGTATCCTATCTTAATGAGACGAGGAAAAAGAAGCACATCAGCTATTAAATAAATAAGAGGTTATCTCAAAAGCTTTGCAGAAAAGTCAGTTCTTCTGCAAGGCTTTTTTAGTGACTGAAAAATTTGAGGAATTTGTAAAAGAAAAAAATAATAAAAAAATGAAACTAATCTACAGGTTTATTCGTAATAGTAGTGTGGTAAATAAATAATGAAGAAAATCGGCAATGAAAATAATGACAGTGAAGGAACGAACTAATGCACTAGTCCACTTCAAAAAGTATATCATTCCGATGAAGTTTATAGTATAATGCAAATAGATATTATTTTTTAAAAGTAATTATAAAGTAGTATCGATTTTCATTATCAGTCATTAAATATTTACACTCGTTGAAGTTTGTATAAAACAACATGATTTACAGTTCATGTTTTAAATGTTATGACCGATTATGATAGAAGGAGTGAAGGAGTAAATGGTTACATTATATACATCACCAAGTTGTACATCTTGTCGTAAAGCGAAAGCTTGGTTAGAGGAAAATGATATTGGATATACAGAGCGTAATATCTTTTCAGAGCCGTTATCAATCGACGAGATTAAAGAAATTTTACGTATGACAGAAGATGGAACAGATGAAATCATTTCAACACGTTCGAAAACTTTCCAAAAACTAGACGTTCAGGTAGACGCTATGCCTTTGCAAGATTTGTATGAATTAATTCAGCAAAATCCTGGCTTATTGCGCCGTCCGATTATCATTGATGAAAAACGTCTACAAGTTGGTTACAATGAAGACGAGATCCGTCGTTTCTTACCACGTAAAGTGCGTACTTTCCAACTTCGCGAAGCTCAAAGACTTGTGAATGGTTAATTTTTATATTTGTCTGTTTAAGATTTAAATAAGAAACCAACCAAGTAACGTTTGCTTGAAGTTGGTATATAAAAAAATAAGCAGCAGGGAGCCACTGGCTCCCTGCTGCTTATTTTTTGTCGAAATAGCAGGGAAAATGAAGTATGTATGTAATTAATAAAGAAAGAGAGTAACTAAACACATAAAAGTGGTGGTGAACGGATTGGAGCTTTTACAGCTAAAATATTTCCAAGTAGTTGCTAGACTAGAACATATCAGTAAAGCGGCCGAAGAGCTATACGTATCTCAGCCTGCGCTCAGCAAAACGATTTCACAGTTAGAAAAAGAGCTAGGCATTCGTTTGTTTGATCGAAACGGTAAATACATTAAATTAAATCGGTATGGTAAAGCATTCTGTGCCAAAGTAGAACTTGCTTTAAAAACATTAGAAGACGCAAAGCACGAGCTAAAGGATATGTCGAACGATCCATGTGAAGAAATTCGCCTTGTTGTATTAGCTAGTTCACATTTACTTCCAGAGCTATTAAGCAGATTTCGTGAGCAATATCCTCAGGTGCGTTTTCGACTGATGCAGCATTTGACTAATTCTAATTCACAGCCTGATTTTGATTTATGTATTTCAGCTTTTCCATTAACAACCCGTCAGATCGAACATACTCCTTTGCTCCGTGAATCGATTTTGCTTGCAGTGCCTCTTGATCATCCTTTAGCCAAGCAATCACGCGTAAAGTTAAAGGAACTTAAAAATGAGAAATTCATTGTGCTAAAGAAAGGAAAAGAGCTAAGGAAAATAACGGATGTAATTTGTAAGGAACAGAATTTTGTACCTCAAATTACGTTTGAAAGCGATGACCCAGCAACAGTGAGAGGTTTGATTAGAGCGAAGCAAGGAATAGGTTTTATTCCTGAAGTAACTTGGGGAGGTTCTACAGGGAAAGATGTAAAACTGCTGAATATTGAAGAGGAAATATTTGAACGTACAATCTTTTTAGCTTGGAACAACGGAGGCTACGTGACGGATTTACAACAAATCTTTAGGCAGTTTGTGATTGATTATTTTAAACATTTACCCTCCGGTATACCTCATGAATACATATAAGAATCATGACTAAATGTCATGATTTTTATTTCTTTTTCGAATAAATTTAAAGTGAACAGTAGAGAAAAACTGTATTATGTCATTTTTGATATAAGTATATAACTAAAAATGCATAGGTTATTCAACTTTTTTCCTTTACACTATTTTTAAACCATAAAGTAAACGCTTTCAATAATGGGTTGGGGAGGAAGTAATATGATAATCTTCGGTGTAGCGCTGCTGTCTATTTGCATGTTGATAGGGGTAATTGTAGGGGACGCATTAGGAGGGCTGATAGGAGTAGAAGCCAACGTTGGAGGAGTAGGGGTATCCATGCTTCTTCTTGTACTAGCGGTGGATTATTTAAAGAAGAAAAATAAGCTCCAAGTAAAATCCGAAGAAGGCATTGCTTTTTGGGGAGGTATTTATATTCCTATCGTGGTAGCAATGTCTGCACAGCAAAATGTTGTAGCTGCTCTTGATGGAGGAGGCATGGCGCTTCTTGCAGGGGTGGTAGTAGTCGTAGTAGGCTTTTTATCCATACCATTTATCAGCAGAATAGGAGAGAAAGCGAAGGTGAAAGAACAAGAAATAGAGCTTTCTATTTTACCTAAGGAGCAGGTCAAATGATGAATATGATCAAAGAAGGATTAGAAAATAACGGGCTGATTACGGCATTTGCTATTATTGGGATTGTCATGTATATTGCTTATTTTTTATCAGATAAATTAACAAAAGGAAGAGTTCACGGATCTGCTATTGCTATTATGTTTGGATTGATCCTTGCTTATATTGGTGGAGTGAATACAGGAGGAGAGAAAGGGATTTCTGATATACAGTTATTTTCAGGAATTGGTTTAATGGGCGGAGGAATGCTGCGAGATTTTGCCATTATTGCTACTGCATTCGGCGCCAATTTTAGCGAAGTCAAAAAAACGGGAATCAGCGGGATTACGGCCTTGTTTTTTGGGGTTTTCTATTCCTTTGTAATAGGTGTAATTATTGCTCTTTGTTTTGGATATAGAGATCCCGTTGCCTTGACCACAATCGGAGGAGGGGCCGTGACCTATATTGTGGGGCCGGTTTCTGGAACTGCGATTGGAGCCTCTTCTGATATTATCGCGTTAAGTATAGCTGTAGGATTAATTAAATCCATTTCAGTTATGATTTTAACACCGGTATTTGCTAAGAAAATCAAATTAAACAACCCTCGTACAGCAATGATCTATGGAGGAGTTATGGGGACGACGAGCGGTGTAGCAGCTGGTTTAGCCGCGACAGATGTAAAACTTGTACCTTACGGAGCCATGACAGCTACATTTTATACAGGTCTTGGTTGCTTACTCGTACCATCTATTCTTTTTTTACTGACAGAGATTATTTTTTAAGTGTACAAAGTGTTTTATGAATAAAAGACTGCTGTGCTCATTAAACTAAAGAAAAGGCCATACTAAATAAAAATGTTTAGTATGGCCTTTTCTTTATCATTTAGTTGAACGAAAGCTATTAACAACCATGCCGCTTATCAGCACGACAGCAATTGTTATAAACGGAATAAATGTTCCTAGAGATGTATGGTCTGCAAAGAATGAATGTAAGTTCTTTTCATGCCCAATCATATTTCCAGCAGTATAAGCTAAAATAGCTGCCCCACCATAAACGAGCAGGGGAAATCGCTCCATCAAATACAAAATGAGCTTGCTTCCCCAAACAATAATGGGGACGGATACGAGTAATCCGGTAACAACCAACATAATATTTCCATGAGCTGCGCCTGCTACAGCTATTACATTATCTAGTCCCATTACAATATCAGCAAATACAATCGTTCTTACAGCGGCGCCTAATGTCACACCTGCACGGATTGAAGATGCATCATCACCTTCTGATACAAGAAGCTTAAAGGCAATAATCACTAATAAAAAACCGCCGATGAGCTGCAAGTAAGGAATAGTTAGTAAATAAACAGCTAAAATAGTAAGTACAATGCGAACGATCACAGCTAAGCCAGTCCCTAAAAAAATAGCTTTATTTCGCTGATATTCAGGTAAGTTGCGGCTTGCTAAGGCAATAACAATAGCGTTGTCTCCACCTAATACAATATCGATACCGATAATAAGAAGAATGGAGGTTATTAATTCTAAATCCAATAGTCTTCCCTCCCAATATGTAAGGATAAGTAGCTCATATTGCTTTATCTGTGTTCATTTTTAACAAAAAGCGTTCATAGGGTAAAGAGATTATGTATATAACAAAGTAAGGTGTAAGGTGGCTATGAGTTGTCAGAGTATTTTTTATTTCCTTTCTTTCGCGTTTTGTCATAAAATAGATATACAAGGTTCACTCAAATAGTGTATGCTTGTATATCCCAAGTTAGAATGCTTTACAAAGTGAGAAAGTACATGTAATATTGCTTTAACACGGGGGTAAAATAGTCCCTTCATCGTTTAGGGGTAATGTTCGAAATGGCCGGATTACCTTCACTGATTTTTCCGAAGGGAGAGATGATAATGGAAATCGAACGCATTAATGAAAACACAGTAAAATTCTTTGTCACTTACGTAGATATTGAAGAACGTGGATTTGATCGCAATGAAATTTGGTTTAGCCGAGAGCGCAGTGAAGAGCTATTCTGGGAGATGATGGACGAAATTCATCAAGAAGAAGAGTTTGTAGCAGAAGGTCCTCTTTGGATTCAAGTACATGCGCTTGAGAAGGGGCTAGAGGTTATTGTAACAAGAGCACAAGTTTCAAAAGACGGTCAAAAGTTCGAAGTACCTGTTGGTGAAAATGATAAAATCGATATCCCTGTAGATGGAAAAATTGAAGCGTTGCTTGATCATCAAGCGAATCAAAATAAAAAAGCTGATTTTGAAGAAGAAATTATAGAAGACGAAGGGCTACAGTTCGTCGCACGCTTTCAAGACTTAGAACATTTAATTTCCTTAAGTCACCATTTAGAGTTAGATGATATCATCAACAGCATGTACGTGTTTGAAGGGAAATATTATTTATACGTTGAGTTTACAGATGATGAAGATTTTGTAGCTGAAATTGATAACATTTTAAGTATCATTTTAGAATATGCAAATGAATCAAATGTAACAGTTCATCGTTTAATGGAATATGGAAAAGAATTAATCAGTGAAAATGCACTTGAACAAGTAAAACAGTATTTTCCTTTACGATAATAGCAGCCGATTTCATGTATATGAAATCGGTCTTTGTTTTGTCTTGATTTTGGGAAAAGCTCTCTGCTTGTATGAAACGAACATAAGTGGAGAAAGAAGGAAACTCGTTTCTGAACGAGAAAAGTGTAGGGTTAAAATCCCTAGTTTGAGGATAATAACGGTACATGGATCCGGTGTTAATGACGAAAGATTGGTTTTAGGATAGGTGAAAACAAGTTGAAAAATAGATTACAGCTTTTAATTTTTGTTATTGGTATTATTGCTTTGCTTTATTTTACAAAAGGGTATTGGGACGGTAAATTTATTGGCGTGCTAAGTATCTTAATTACGATTAGTGTTGTTTTCATCGGTCTTGTTATTTCATTAGAAAACCGTCATCCAACTCAAACGCTAACGTGGCTCGTAGTATTAGGCGGTTTCCCGGTAATAGGGTTCTTTTTTTATTTGTTATTTGGACGCAATACGCGAAAACGGCGTTTATTTGCTAAAAAAGCAAAGCTGGATGAACAGGTGCTTTTAAAGATGGAAAGAGATTCCGATATATTAGAAAATCACTTTGAACAGTTGGGCACCAGTAGAAAGCAAATGCTGAAGCTAGCCGTCAGGCTTGGCAAGAGTCCAATTTCTTTTTCATCAGATACACGCGCATTGACGAATGGAAAAGAGACGTTTCACGAAATTATGGAATCATTAAAGCATGCAAGGCATCATATCCACTTAGAGTATTACATCGTACGACATGATCACTTAGGAGAACAAATTAAAGATATTTTAATTCAGAAAGTACAAGAAGGAGTTTATGTACGTTTCTTGTATGATGCCGTGGGCAGTTTTCAGCTTTCACCGCATTATATTCACGAGTTAAGAAGCGCTGGCGTAGAAATGATTCCATTTTTGCCGGTGAGACTTCCATTTCTCAATAATAAAATCAACTTCCGTAATCATCGTAAAATTGTAGTCATTGATGGAACAATTGGATTTGTAGGAGGTTTGAACATTGGTGATGAATATCTCGGGAAAAGTCGGCATTTTGGCTTTTGGAGAGATACCCATTTGATGGTGAGGGGTGAGGCAGTCCGTTCATTGCAGCTTATTTTCTTGCAAGATTGGTATTATATGACAGGTCAGACGATGCTTACTCAAACGTATCTATCGCCGGATTTAATTGACATTGATATGGAAAAGTGCGGCGGTGTTCAAATGATTGCCGGCGGACCAGACCGTGAGTGGGAAATTATTAAACACTTATTTTTTTCGATGATTACGTCTGCGAAAGAGTCCATTTGGATTGCTTCTCCTTACTTCATACCTGATGAAGATATTTTTACTTCTCTCAAAGTAGCTGCTCTAAGCGGTATAGATGTAAGGCTTCTTGTACCTCAGAGGCCCGATAAAAAAATTGTTTTTCATGCATCACGCTCTTATTTTCCTGAGCTGCTAGAAGCAGGTGTGAAAATTTACGAGTATAAAAAAGGATTTATGCACAGCAAAATTGTGATTGTTGATAGAGAAATTGCCTCTATTGGAACAGCTAACATGGATATGAGAAGCTTTCATTTGAATTTTGAAGTAAATGCTTTTTTATATCGCACAGCTAGTACCCAAAAACTCGTATATGAATATATGCAAGATTTAGAAGAAACGAGTGAGCTTCACTTTAAAGACTTTGAAAAGCGGCCATTTATACAGCGGCTATTTGAATCAACGGCTCGTTTGCTTTCACCGCTATTATAATCGCTGTAAACCACATTGCGTATGTTGCAATGTGGTTTTTTTCTGAAAGAAAAGGGTTTAGTAGAAAGGTGTCGAATACAAGGATATAGCTCGCTGCTATAGGAAGGAGAAATGTACGATTGTTAGTTGCCCAAACAGAAGAAGGTCTCATTTCACTAGCTCAGCGCTTTTCGCTTGAACAGCTTAAGCTGTGGAAAAAAGAAAAGCAGTTCTACTGTCCCTCTTGTCAATCCCCTGTACAGTTAAAGGTAGGTACAAAAAAAATCCCTCATTTTGCTCACCTGAAAAAAACGTGCGTCGCTCAGCATGAAGGTGAAACAGATTATCATCTCGATGGAAAACGAAAGCTGTTTCACTGGTTTAGTTCTCATGTTGAAGTCGAGTTAGAAAGTTATCTTCCTGACATTATGCAGCGTCCAGATCTTCTTGTAAATACGCCCTCGCAAAAATATGCAATCGAATTTCAATGTGCTTCCTTATCTTCCTCAGTGCTAACCAAACGTTCTATTCATTATGAGAAAGGAAATTATATGCCCCTTTGGATTATGGGAGCAAAAAGAATGAAGCGCTTATCCACTTACATGTATCAACTTTCTTTTCAAGAGTGGCAGTTTCTTACTCTTTCCGATTATACGCCCACACTTCTTTATTTTTCACCTTCTACTAATCAACTGTTGAAACTTGAACATCTTATTCCTTTTTCATCTCAGATTTGTTATGCACAGCTTGTCGTGCTTTCTCCTCACGAGCATACCTTTCATGATCTTTTTTCTACACATACACAACCTCAATTTTTCTCTTCATGGATAAAGAAAAAGAAGGCATGGAGAACGCATTATATCCTCTATCCTAATCAGAAGCTTCAGCCTTTTTTACACGCTCTTTATGAAAAAAATATTCCTCCCTCCCATATTCCAGCAGAAGCAGGCATGCCGCTGCCTTCTTTATACATGGTTGAAACGTCTGCTACTATATGGCAAACGTGGCTGCTTCTTGATTTAATGCAGCAGAAGCAAGTAGGGGATTTAGTTACAGAACAAGAGTTATGCCGGCTATGGCTCTACAGAATTCATAAGAGGTATATTATATTTCGGTCTTTAACCATGGCTCCTGTTGCTATGGAACAGCCCCTGTTTGAGTATATAGAGGTATTATGCCGGCTAGGAATGCTAAAGTATATAACTTCTGGAGTATACAAAATCAGAAGGACCTACACGATTCCAAAGCAAACATCTGATGCTTTTTTAGAAGATGGACAAATGATGAAAAGGTGGTTAAATCAAGCAAAAGAAGTGACATAATCACTGAAAATCAGTACGCTTAAGAAAGAATCCTTTTTTCAAAAGCGTACTGACTTTTGATTAATTCTTTTAAAACAACATACAATAACGAGAGAAATAAAAAGGATTCGCCTTAGAAAAAGCGAACAGTTATAGACAGGTAGAAAAAGATGGAGGGATGACCATGAGTGAACAATCAAAAGTAAAAAAGTTACCAAGTAGAAGCGAGATAAAAGTAGAAGATACGTGGAAACTAGAGGATATTTTTGCTTCAGATGACGCATGGGAAAAAGAATTTGAAGAAGTAAAAGCTCTTATTCCGCAAATGGAAAAATTCAAAGGAAAACTTGGAGAGTCCGCTCAAACTTTATATGACGCTCTTCAAGAGCAAGACGAGCTCACAATGCGCGTTAGTAAACTTTATACATATGCTCATATGCGCTACGATCAAGATACCACTAACTCTTTTTATCAAGGGTTAAATGATCGCATCAAAACACTTTATACCCAAATTGCAAGTGCACTATCGTATGTAACACCAGAAATTTTGTCTATTGAAGAATCAAAAATTAAACAATACATGGCGGAACATAAAGAGCTAAAGTTATATGCTCATGCATTAGATGAAATTACTCGCGAGCGTCCGCATATTTTATCAGAAAGCGAAGAAGCGCTTCTTGCTCAGGCTTCTGAAGTGCTAGGATCTTCAAGCAACACGTTTGGAATGCTAAACAACGCAGATTTAGAATTTCCTTCCATTAAAGACGAAAATGGAGAAGAAGTAGAAATTACGCACGGACGCTATATTCGTTTTCTAGAAAGCAGCGATCGCCGCGTACGAGAAGAAGCGTTTAAAGCAGTGTACGAAACGTACGGTAAATTTAAAAATACGTTTGCAAGTACATTAAGCGGCACGGTGAAGAAAGATAATTTTAGCGCCCGCGTTCGTCACTATAATTCAGCTCGTCACTCAGCTCTTAGCACAAATAACATTCCAGAAGAAGTATACGATAACTTAGTTAAAACAGTGAACGATAATTTGCATTTATTGCATCGATATATTGATTTACGTAAGAAAGTATTGGGAATTGAAGAGCTTCATATGTATGATCTCTATACGCCTTTAGTAAAAGACGTAAAAATGGAAGTAACCTATGAAGAAGCAAAAGACTATATTTTAAAAGGTCTGAAACCACTAGGTGAAGACTACCTTAATGTGTTAAAAGAAGGATTTGAAAATCGTTGGGTAGACGTCCATGAGAACAAAGGCAAGCGAAGCGGTGCGTATTCTTCAGGAACGTACGGCACCAATCCTTATATCTTAATGAACTGGCAGGATAATGTAAATAACTTGTTTACACTAGCTCATGAATTTGGCCATTCTGTACACAGTTATTACACAAGAAAGACGCAGCCATATCCTTACGGAGATTATTCAATCTTCGTGGCAGAAGTAGCTTCAACGTGTAATGAAGCGCTTCTAAATGATTATTTACTAAAAACAATTGATGATGAAAAGCAGCGCTTGTACTTACTTAACCATTATTTAGAAGGGTTCCGCGGTACGGTATTCCGTCAAACGATGTTTGCTGAATTTGAGCACGATGTGCATGTACGTGCTCAAAACGGAGAGCCGCTTACACCTGAATTGTTAACAAAATTGTATTATGACTTAAATAAAAAGTATTTTGGAGACAACTTAGTAATTGACGAAGAGATTGGATTAGAATGGGCTCGTATCCCTCATTTTTATTACAATTACTACGTTTATCAATATGCTACAGGATTCAGTGCAGCAGCAGCATTAAGCAAGCAAATCCTTGAAGAAGGAGATGCAGCTGTTGAGCGCTATGTAGGTTTCTTAAAGTCAGGAAGCTCTGATTATCCAATTGAAGTGTTGAAAAAGGCAGGAGTGGACATGACAACATCTCAGCCAATTGAAGAAGCGCTAGCCGTATTTGAAGAGAAATTAACGGAAATGGAACGTTTATTAAATCAATAAAATTAAAATGAAGCAGGAGCTGTATCCTGCTTCATTTTTTAAATCCTCGAAACTTGTTGTGATTGTTAAGCAATGTAAAAATAATAAGAATAGCTAAAAATAAGAGAGGGCCTGCGATAAGGAGAGGAACAAGCTGCATAAGAGATAAAATATAGAATAAAAAAGAAAACAAAAGAATAACAACCCCTAGAGTAATTCCAGCAATTTTCATAGTTAACACCTCTATTAAAAGCATAATTGGTTGTACTATATGAGTGAATCTGGCTGTTTATGAAGTTTTTTTATAAAAAAGTGAATAAAATTGAAAAAAGGGGTTGCCAAAAGTCGACATAATTTGCTATAGTATTAATCGTGAAGTTTATCACAAAACAAACATATACCCCTTTGTTTGACCGTGAAAAATTTCTCCCATCCCCTTGTTGTCTTAAGACAAACGAAAAGACTTGGCGAAAGCCAAGTCTTTTTTGTTTAGTTGATGCTTAGGATAAGCATCAACATGTAATGATTAACAGCTCTTTTCAGTACTTCTCCAAAAGGTTCCGTATTTAACAGGAACTCTCTCAACAACTTGCTGAAGCTGAAGTTTTTTCAATTCTTTTTCAGCCTCTTCTAATGATAAACCATACACAACTGCAACTTCTTTTGAAGCAACAAATTGAAAGTAGCTTAAAAATGAACGAAGAGGCGGAAGACAAGCTGGATCTGGGTCAATTTCTAACATCTCTTTGATGATGTGTACATATGTTTCGTACGAATAGTATCCTGATATCTTAATGCCTTCTTCTTCAACTTTTTCGTTGAAGAACACAAGAGTTGGAATCTCATCGACATCCATTTCCGACGTGATTTTTAAATCACATTGAAAGGCTTTCGCAGCGTAATCTGAATGCAAATCTTTTACAAATTCATTAACATCTAGCCCCACATGTTTTGCACATTGTATTAAGACAGATTCTTCTGTAACATTTTGTTTTTCTAAAAATACTACTTCTTGAAGTCTTCTCAAAAAGCGAATGCCCTGTTTCTTTCCTTGCAGACCGGCTGCTTTAATCGCAATTGATGCAGCGTAAGGAGTATCGATTGGGTTTTCAAGCCACAGATTGCCGTCACATGACATACCGGAACGGCTTCCAGTTTTCTCCCACGATTTTGCAATATGTTCAAATTTCTGCTGTGCTCCAATATTTAATTGCTGTAAGTTTCCTCCAAGCACATGCTTGAGGGATAACAGCTGACCATATTCTATTTGTAACTTCTTTAGAATAGGCTCGAGTGCCCAGCATTCCGGGCAAAGAGGGTCAACAAATACATAGATTTCAAGCGGTTTTTTATTTGAACCTTGACAAAGCTGATGCAAGGATGGGTATTGGCTATTTAGATTACTCAATGTGAAAATCCTTTCTCATCTGTCTGTTCCGGTAAATTAATCATGTGTTGGGCAGTTAAAATAAGACGATGATAAAGTTCATCTCTCTCAGGGCCTTCTAAATTAATTTCGTCCATTGCTTCATGCATACACGTCAGCCAAGCTTTGGCTCTTGACGGTGTAATTTCAAAAGGAAGATGCCTAGCTCTCAGCATAGGGTGACCGTGCTCTTCAGTGTATAACGAAGGCCCTCCTAAATATTGTGTCAGAAATTGCTTTTGCTTTCGTGCTGTTTCTGTTAAATCATCAGGAAAAATTGGCGCGAGCTCAGGATGTTGTCCAACGCGTGTATAAAAAGCATCAACAAGTTTTGAAATCGTATGTTCACCGCCTAATAATTCGTAAGGGGAGTGGATTTTTTCTCTCATGTTGATAACTCCTTTGTTATAAGAAATATACGTCTTAACTCTTTGGTGTTTTTTACTTTCCTTAATTTTAGCAGTGTCATTTGGTTAACTCAAACTATCCGCTTACTTCTTCTACTGGAAAAGAGATAAAGTGGAATTTTACATAAGAAAAGTCTATGATGCTGTGGCGAATCACTAATTATGAGAAACAAAGGAATACTTTCACAAACGTTTCCTTCTATTTATATAGTGTAACCTCGGCAAACTATAGCCATTCCATGTTCAAGTGGCGAATGATTTGGCTCTTTTACACAAGATAAGAAGACATAATTTTATTTACATATTTTTGCGTTTCTTGAAAAGGAGGTACTCCGCCGTATTTATCGACATTACCTGGTCCAGCATTATAGGCCGCCAATGCTAATTTCACGTTTCCATTGTATTTATCTAACATTTGTCGAAGATATTTGGCTCCTCCAAATACATTTTGCTTGGAGTCGTACGGATCTTCTACACCAAGAGCTTTAGCGGTTGCTGGCATTAGCTGCATAAGCCCAGCCGCTCCTACAGAACTTTTGGCAGATGGATTAAAGTTTGATTCTTGTTTAATAACAGAACGAATAAGTTTAGGATCCAGCTGGTAGCGTGCAGCTGCTTCTGTAATGATCGTTTGTACATCCTGAGAACTGGCCTTTGCCGCTTCGTTTTTTTGTGCAGGTAAGGCAGCATTTGAAGCCGCTGCCTTACTTGAAGAAAAAACAGATGGCTCGGACTGCATTTGAACTGGCGTAGATGGAAACAACTGCGCTGCTTTCAAGTAAAGATTGGTACTCATTTGAGGCTCTTGATTGACGTAGTCTTGAAAAAGCTGAGCAAATACAGAGAGTAAAGTTGTACCAAGCATCACGTTAGCTGTTGGCAGCTGGTTGTTAACTGAAAATGGCTGCGTCCCAGGAAATTGAACGGAAGACATGTAATTGTTAATATTCATGCTCATAAACTTATTCTCCATCCATTAACGTATACTTTCGCTTGTAAAACCGTCGAATTTTGTTTTCCGTTGGTTTCTTTTTAATATCAAGCTCCGTAAGCAATTGCTCAAAATGTTTTGCTCCTTCATTGGCATCGGTTACTTCGTATTCAAGTTCATAATCCTCAGCACCTAGATAAAAGCTATGATCGAGTACAAGTAACCCATTTTTATATGGAATTTCTGCTCGACTTGTACGCAAAGTGCCAAAATAAGTTAGCGCATGGCTATCAACTTGTAAATCAGTAATAAGCTGTTGAATTGTTGACGGAATCTTGGCACTGCCATCTAGCAATTCTTTAGCTTGTTCATTTGTTAATGCTTCATGTGTTTCTAAAAGACCCTCTTGATGAGGCTGTTTGAGCGTGAGAACGAACTTACCTTTTTTGCTTCGAATTCGTAGGGCAGCCCCGCAGTCTTTTAATGAGAAAGCAGGTGTATCAAAATAGTGGTTTTCTTGAGAAACAAACTGATTTTCAGTTAATTGAAAGTGTGAGCGGAGACGATCAAACTCTTCTTTCGTTACTATATTTTTAAATTCAATTTCAATTTCTTGTTTCAATGAAATCATCCTTTTAATTTAGGTCTTTTAGTAAGGCACTTTACATCTTAATTTATCACACTTTTTGAGACAGTAAAACTACATTTCCTAACAGGAATATCCAGATGGGGAACTTGGAAAATGAAGAAATACGGATTGTTTAGGTTTTACCTTTATTAAACGTTCCTGGAATGTGTTAAAATAGTAACGAATTGTATAGTTGGAAGGAGTTTATTTATGCACAATCGAATTGACATCACTACCTGTGTGATGAAATCAAATGAATTACATTTAAAAGCAGACCCTATTGAGACGAAAATTGAACAATTGGAAGATACAAAACAAATGCTTGTTGACTCAGATAACATGTCATTTGTATATGTTGTAGATATTAATGATCAATTTATGTATGTTGGCCTTAGTGACAATATTTGGGCGAATTTAAAGCACGTCTTACATAAAGATATGAAAGTATTTTTAGAAATTAACAAGGAAGTAATTGAGCTATCAGCCGTTAAAGAAGAGCTATCTTATCTCATCAGTAACATCGAAGGAAATGTGAATTATGGAGACGAGATGGTAGCAAGAGTAGAGGAAGTTTTTTTAGATAAAGAAAATAAGTAATAGAGAGAAAAGAGGGGGGTGTTATTAATGATCAGGCATTGGGATTTATTTTTAGCACCGTATAAACAAGCCGTTGAAGAACTTAAGGTGAAGTTGAAAGGAATTCGTTCACAGTATGATATGAAGTCTACGCATTCACCTATTGAGTTCGTGACGGGACGAGTAAAGCCTGTCGCCAGTATTTTGGATAAAGCGACTCGAAAAGGAATTTCTCTCGATCGCTTAGAGGAAGAGATGCAGGACATTGCGGGACTCCGTATGATGTGTCAATTTACGGACGATATTAAAGCGGTCGTAGAGCTCCTGCGTCAGCGAACAGACTTTGAATTGATTGAAGAAAGAGATTATATTCTTCATAAAAAAGAAAGCGGCTATCGTTCATATCATGTGGTCGTATGTTATCCTGTTCAAACAATTAAAGGTGAAAAGAAAATTTTAGTGGAAATTCAAATTCGTACACTGGCTATGAATTTTTGGGCTACAATTGAGCATTCTTTAAATTATAAGTACAGCGGGAAATTTCCTGAGAATATCAAAAAGCGACTTCAGCGTGCTTCTGAAGCGGCTACTCAGCTCGATGAAGAAATGTCTCAAATACGAGGTGAGATTCAAGAAGCTCAGGCTATTTTCTCACGAAAAAAAGAATCGGCGGAAGAATCTTAGTTATGACTCAGCAACAGCTTTGTACATTGGATGGATAGGGGGAGAGAATTAGGTGGAGAAAATAAAATTTGCTATTACATCAAAAGGCAACCAAATATCAAATACGCTTATGCAAAAAATGAAAACGTATTTATTAGATTTTCATTTAGAATATGATGAAAACCAGCCTGATATTGTAGTGTCAGTAGGAGGGGATGGAACGCTTCTCTATGCGTTTCACCGCTATCGAAACCGACTTGACAAGACGGCTTTTATTGGGGTTCATACCGGCCATTTAGGTTTTTACGCAGATTGGACACCTGATGAGATTGAGAAGCTGGTGATTGCTATTGCAAAGACACCCTATCAGACTGTAGAGTATCCACTGCTCGAAGTGATTATTCGCTACACAAACGGTGGACGCGAAGCTCGATACTTAGCTCTGAATGAATGTACGGTAAAAAGTGTAGAAGGTTCTTTAGTAATGGATGTGGAAATTAAAGGGCAGCGATTTGAGACATTCCGAGGAGACGGCCTTTGCGTATCCACTCCCTCGGGAAGTACAGCTTACAACAAATCCCTGGGAGGCGCGATTTTACATCCTTCCCTTCAAGCTATTCAAATTGCTGAAATGGCTTCTATTAACAATCGAGTGTTCCGTACGATAGGTTCTCCATTGGTTCTTCCTGGACATCATACAGCGCTGTTAAAGCCTGTCAACGACGCAGACTTCCAAATTACCATTGATCATTTAACTCTTTTACATAAAGATGTAAAGTCGATTCAATTTCGGGTAGCAAGCGAAAAAATTCGATTTGCTCGCTTTCGTGCGTTTCCTTTCTGGCAGCGTGTCAGAGACTCTTTTGTATGTGATGATTAAAGGCAGGGAAGAGAATGAAACAAGTTTTTACGTTGAGTTGGACCGTAGATCATTCTTTCGAGGGTGTAGCGGTTCGTGAATTTTTAAAAGAACATGATATTTCCAAAGCTTCTCTGACGGACATTAAGTTCAGAGGAGGAGCAATTGAAGTAAATGGAAAGCATGCAACGGTTCGATATATTCTGCAAAAAGGTGACGAAATCAAGGTGGCGTTTCCACCAGAAAAAGCAAGTGAAAGTCTTCTTCCTAAAGCTATACCTTTGGATATTGTATACGAAGATGAGTATATATTAGTTTTGAATAAGCAGCCAAACATGCCAAGTATACCTTCTCGAGAACATCTAACGTGGTCACTAAGTAATGCTGTGCTCTATTATTATGAGAAAAATAACATTAACTCGACTGTTCATCTTGTAAATAGGTTGGACCGAGACACATCTGGGCTGCTTATTGTTGCTAAACATAGGCATGTTCATTACTTATTCTCTAAAGCACAAAAAGAACATGAAATTAAACGCGTGTACCGAGCTTTTGTTCATGGTAAGCTTGTTGGCAAAGAAACGATAGAGGCACCGATTGGCCGAAAAGAGTCAAGTATCATCGAACGGGAAGTAAGAGAAGATGGGCAATTTGCTATTACACACTATACGGCGCTTCGTCAGTATTCTTCTTTTACAGAAGTTGCTCTTTCGCTTGAGACGGGGAGAACTCACCAAATTCGTGTTCATATGGCTTATAAAGGATATCCACTGCTTGGAGATACTTTATATGGCGGAACGAATCATCTTATTTCTCGTCAAGCTCTTCACAGCTATGAACTCACTTTTTTTCATCCTTTTTTACAAAAAACTTTGTCTTTTACAGCACCTTTGCCGCCAGATATGCAGAAACTTCAAATCGTAAAAGAAAGTCGCTTTTTTTAATGAAAAGCGACTTTCTTTTTACACGAAGTGATTAAATTTTTCCTCTACATAAGGCATAGATGAAGGCACTGATATAATATTCCTCTCAGGATACTGAAACGCCGTTAAAGCCCCTCCAAAAACTGCGCCTGTATCAATATTAATGGTGTTATGAATTTTTCTAGCTTTTACTACGGGTGTATGCCCATACACGATAAACGGTTTTCCGTTATAATGTTGGGCCCAATCCCGTCGGACAGGCATGCCGTTTAGATGCTTTTCACCCGTAATGTCTCCGTATAGCACAAAGGTTTTTACTTTTTTATCCGTTCTGCCGATGTATTCAGCTTTAAGACCGGCGTGAGCAATAATTAATTGGTTTTGATCAAGCTGCACATATAGAGGTGATTGTTCATAAAGCTCAATGAACTTTTTCTTAATGAATTTCTGTTCTCTTGAAGGTAAAGCTTCGTACTCAGCAACGGTCGTTTCTAACCCATGAGTAATTTGCACTTTGTTACCGCAAAAGAAGCGATATAGCTTATTGCAGTGATTGCCTGGACAGTAGTAAGCTTGCTGATGCTTTATTACGAGGGACCATACGAGCTCAATCACTTTTAGTGAATGAGGTCCTCGGTCTGTTAAATCACCTACGAATCCAAGGCGCCGTCCGTCAGAATGGACAGGAATCCCGTCTTGCCACTCATACCCAAGTTTTTCTGTTAACGCTTTTAATTCATCATAGCACCCATGGATATCCCCTATTATATCTACTTTCATCTTTTATCCACATCCTTAAAAGGTTTTTCCTTTGACGATATAAAATTACCCTTATATGGAGCAAACTATGTGTAGAACTTATATATTATTGGGAAAAGAGTAAAGAGCTGTGAGTTGAAAAAAAACAAAATTCATCATAAAGTTAAATGAGTTTTGTACGACAGGGAGGTTGAAGACATGACAGATTCAATTGAAAAAGAAGAAAAGGCATGGTTCGCCGAACATTTATTATCACTTTTAGAAAAAAATGAAATCGATGCATTTCGTGAAGAATTTTTACATATGCATACGTATGACCAAGCTCAATTTTTTGAAGAATTAGATGAGCCTTCTAGATTTGCGCTGTACGAGATGTTATCTCCGGAAGAAATGGCGGATATCTTTGAAAATGTAGAGATACGAGAAGAAGATTATCAAGAAATTCTCTCAGAGATGCATCCCAATTTTGCAGCAGACATGCTGTCAGAAATGTCGGCGGATGATGCCGTTGACGTATTAAATGAATTGGATAAAGAACAAGTGGCGAGCTATTTAACGATTATGGATGAAGAAGCAGCCGATGAAATTAAAGAGTTGCTTCATTACGAGGAATATACCGCTGGAAGTATTATGACGACTGAATTTGTGGCCATTCGTGAAAATCAAACCGTACATTCAGCCATGCACATTCTACGCAGGGAAGCTCCGGAAGCGGAAACGATTTATTATGTATTTGTTATTGATGAACAAAAGCATCTAGCAGGTGTTATTTCTCTTCGTGATTTAATTATAGCAGATGAAGATACGATGATAAGCGAAGTGATGAATGAACGAGTCGTATCCGTGTCAGTAGCAGAAGACCAAGAAGAAGTTGCCCGTATTATGCGCGACTACAACTTTCTTGCGCTTCCAGTTGTTGATTTTCAGCAGCATCTTCTCGGGATTATTACGGTTGATGATGTGATGGATGTTCTGGATGAAGAGGCATCGGATGACTATTCTAAATTAGCCGGTATTAGCGATGTAGATGATACGATCGACCACAATCCTTTAGTAGCGGCCAAAAAGAGGCTGCCTTGGCTTATCATTTTGCTGTTTTTAGGAATGATGACAGCGAGTTTAATTGGACGTTTTGAAGATACGTTGAATCAAGTAGCTATTTTAGCTGTATTTATCCCTTTGATTGGCGGTATGGCTGGTAATACAGGAACACAGGCACTAGCCGTTGCGGTTCGTGGACTGGCGACGGGAGAAATCGAAGAAGAAAGCAAATTTAAGCTGTTAATCCGAGAAGCAGCTACGGGAATGATTACGGGCGCATCATGTGGACTTTTAGTTGTATTAATTGTTTATATTTGGCAAGGTGATCTTATTTTAGGCGCTTTGGTAGGCGTCTCTGTATTTTCAACATTGATTGTGGCTACACTAGCAGGAGCGTTTATCCCGCTTCTCATGCACAGGTTCAAAATTGACCCTGCAGTCGCATCAGGACCATTTATTACAACGATCAATGATCTTATCAGTATTTTAATTTACTTCGGTCTAGCGACAACATTTATGAGTTATTTAAAATAATGAAGAGACTTTAGAATTCGACATGAGTAATCATGTCGGATTTTCATTATCAGTTCATATAGTTGACAGAGAACCTTCAAGCTTTTATGATTAACCTTTAATTTTGAATACTAACGTCTTCGTTTTATAAATAACGAAGGTAAAAGGAGGGGAATCTAATGGAACAGCACGCGTCCTTTACATCACTTGTTATCGTCATTAGTTTGGCCTTTTTAACGCCTATACTGTTGCATCGGTTTAAACTCAACATTATACCTGTAGTCGTAGCTGAAATTATTATGGGATTAATTATAGGGAAAAGTGGTTTTGACCTTGTGGAGCAGGATATGTGGCTTGAAACACTTTCCACTCTAGGCTTTATCTTTTTGATGTTTTTAAGTGGTTTAGAAATTGATTTTTCTGCTTTTGCTGGAGGAAATTCAAAAGACAAAAAGGCATCAGGAGCTAAGGTGCCAAATGCTTTTTCCATTTCTATACTAGTGTTTGCAGCTATCTTTGCGGTTTCACTATTTTTGTCCTATGTTTTTGTATGGACCGGTTTTATCGATAATGCCTTTTTGATGACGCTTATTATTTCTACCATTTCACTAGGAGTAGTAGTGCCGACCTTAAAAGATGCACAGATTATGAAAAAGCCGATTGGACAGACCATTTTATTGATTGCGGTTATTGCGGACTTAGTCACGATGATTTTACTAGCCGTATTTGCTTCCGTCTATGATAAATCAGGAAATAGCAATACATGGTTGATTTTAATTTTATTTGGAGTAGGAGTGATTTTATACTTCATAGGGAAGCAGTTTAAAAACCGATCGTTTCTTGAGACAATGTCTAAAGGTACAATTCAAATCGACACGCGTGCGGTATTTGCACTCATTATTATTCTAGTGGGCCTTTCGGAGTCAATTGGTGTTGAAAACATTTTAGGCGCTTTTTTAGCGGGATCACTCGTTTCTCTTCTTGCGCCTAACAAAAATTTAGTTCATAAATTAGATTCGTTTGGCTACGGATTTTTAATTCCTATCTTTTTTGTGATGGTAGGAGTGAAGCTTGATGTTTGGTCATTGTTCAGTGATAAAAAAGTGCTGATTTTAATGCCTTTATTATTCATTGCATTGTTGATATCCAAGCTAGTCCCAGCGTTAATCTTAAGAAAATGGTATGATATGAAAACCGTTTTGGCATCGGGTTTTCTTTTAACATCGACTTTATCACTCGTTATTGCAGCAGCAACGGTTGGTGAAAATATTGGTGTTATTGATTCACAAATGTCCGGTGCGCTGATTTTGGTGGCGATTATTACATGTATTATTACACCTATTATCTTTAGAAAGCTGTTTCCAAAGCCAGAAATCAGTGACAGAAAGCTGAAGATTAATATGCTCGGTGCAAATCAATTTACACTCCCGGTTATTCGAGAAATGGATCTTGATTTATATGATGTTACCATTTATCATCCTACGCAGGACAAAATTGAAAACCGTACGTCGGATTCCATTTTTAATATCGTCGACATCGATGGATATAGTAAGGAAACTTTAATGCGTATGGGGATTTTAGATGCGGATGTATTAGTTGTAACAACCGGGGAAGAAGAGAGAAATAGCGACATTGCTCTATTTGCAAAACAATATGGTACAGAACGGGTTATTGCCCGTGTAGAAAGTCCTGTATTAGATGAAAAGATGAAAGAAAATAACATTGAAGTTTTTTCTGTGCTGTTATCTACGACTGCATTGCTAAAAGCTTTAATCGAATCGCCAAATATTTTAAATATCTTAACGAATCAAGAAACAGCACTTTATCAAATTAATATGCGTAACCCTAAATACGAGGGGGTAGAGCTTCGCAAGTTCCCATTTACAGGAGATGTGATCTTTGTTCGAATCTTTAGAGGCAAAGATTCCATTGTACCTCATGGCGATACAGAGCTTGAATTTGATGATCGTTTGATTGTAACGGGGTCTCGTTCGTATGTGAATGAATTGCGTATGCTTCTTGAGTATAAAATTAGATAAAGGTATCTAGGTAGGTTTAGTTTTCTATATTATTGAATGAGAGAAAGAGGCTGGGACAAAATTATTTTAGCTGAAGTGAAAAACGAACCATTGATCAAAATTTTTGATTAGTGGTTCGTTTTTTTTGTTGTTTTGAAAATAAGTTTCATCTGTTTAGCTCTTTCTAGCAGTTGATTCGAGGACAAGACGAAGACTCCTGCGGGAAAAGCGGAACAGATGAGACCCGGCAGGAGCGCAAGTGACGAGGAGGCTCATCGGCCGCCCGCGGAAAGCGAAGTCTTGCACGGAAATCAACTGCGGTGTGACAAGCGGTTCAGCTCATGTGGCCCATTTGTGCGTCTTTAGATTGAATTAATTTTGTTATGTCTCAACCTCTTTTATTGTGTTTTCTCAAATGCTGGAAATAAAAGTACAGCCCTGCTTTTGGTGTTAAAAAGGCTACCGTAAAAAAATAAACAAGTTTTTCCGTGTTCAAGCATACATTTTTAAAAGAACGATAACAAGCAATTGGAGGTATGCTTCATGACTAACTCAAAATCTAAGTCAGAAGAAAACGAGCCGCTAATGTACATTGTCCAGCCAAACGCTACGCAAAATCAGCGTTCTATGCAATATTATTTTAGTTCAAAACAGCAAGACAATAAAGGAATAGAGAAAGAGCACGTGTTAAAAGAAGAGCCCAGCTTTTCTTCCATTCAAGAAGTCAAAGAGCCTGACGTAGAAAAAGTGGAAGAGATTAAGCAAGAAAAAGAGGAAGAGCGTTCAATTGTTCCCGTAGATATACCGCAATCAGAGACTAAAAAGCCAAATAAAATGTTTCAGTTTATGACGATTAAAGAAAAAGTTGAATTTCTATGCAGTTTCCCGCCTCATATGTCTCAGCCAATTTGTGAAATTACGTGTCAAAACCAAAAATATATAGGAACAATTTTAGAATTAAAAGAAGGAAGTTTATACGTGAGCGTTCCCCCTAATAAAGAGAAAACAGTATTGACATTTCATGATATTCAGACCATATCTATCATTAAAATTTAAGCAACTCTAAAAGCTAACAGTGAAGAAGCACGTTAGCTTTTATTTTCATAAGTTTGTGAATGCACGGAGGAATGAAGATGACATGGATTTATCTAACATTATTTGTCTTTGCGACGTTTCGACTTACTCGTCTAATTGTTTTTGATAAAATTACAGCGTTTATTCGTAAACCGTTTCATAAAATCGTAGAAAATCAAGATGAACAAGGAAATACGGTAACTTATTTAGAGATAAAAGGGAAGGGACTGCAAAAGTGGATTGGAGAGCTGCTCAGCTGTTATTGGTGTACGGGCATATGGTGTGCGGTAGGGATTTATTTTAGTTATGTAGCGGTCCCGCATATTGCTATACCTGTCATTACAATCTTAGCTATTGCAGGATGTGCAGGAATTATAGAATCGTTTATGAAATAAATGGACGAGTTAAAAGACATATTGAACATCAATATGTCTTTTAATAATTAAGGGAAATTTAGCACTACTTTATTAAAAAAAGGAATGCCTTCTTGCCACTCTTCGCTGTAAAAAAAGCCTTCTAGAATAAATGAAGTCGTATCAGAGGACAGCGGAATGACTACTTGAAAAGAGTCAAATAGTAATTTGTCTTTTGGCTTTAATACGGCTTGCTTAATAGGTTTAATCCAATATTCACCGTCATTCTGAATTTTTTCGTTCCATTTTGGATGAGCATAGCGCCATTCTAAAGAAGAAGAGGGGATACTGGAAACCTCAATGTCTTTTTCATCAATGATCTTCCCGCTTAATATAGCCGAAGCAGTGGGTTTCATTTTTAAGCAAAGCACCGGAGAGCGTAAAGTACTGCTCGTTTGATTTTGAATAATTACGTTGCCGAATATCGTCAGCTCGCTTTCATCTTGTTCTGGCAGCAGTATAGAATGTTGAAAGAAACAGAGGATATCACTCTTTTCGAACCTTTCCACAGGTTTTTCCACAATTTTTTCGATTACTTTTTCCACAATTTTTTCTTCAATAACGGGCTGTTTTCTCGAGGCTTTTTCCCGAAATGCTTCTGCAATAATTTTTTGTTCAGAAAGCTCGTTTCGTAGTAAATCCAGCTCTTTTTCTAATCCTTCAATTTCTACTTCTTTTTCAGATGTAGAAAGCGTCTCAGCGTGTTTTTTCTTCCAAAACAATGTATTTTCTTTTTCTCGTTCTAAAGCTCGTTCATAGCTTTTTAATTGGTTTTGCACGTGCCGAATTTCCGATTTATAGTGAATGAGCTTTTGTTTTAATTGAGTTAAATCATCTTTAGGGGAAGGGGAGTTACGACTCATCTAGTAGTCTCCTTTCCTGCTGAGCTATGAATTAAGTTTGTAAACCTGAGCTGCCCACAGCAGTTTTATTTATATGTATGCGCAAAGCTTGTAAACGATGAAAAAAGAGGAGAAATATTCTCCTCTGGCTTTTTATCTCGTTAATCAAAGTCGTGAAGGTCGAAGTCTGACTCTACGTCGTCTCCATCAAAATCATCGTGATGTGGCTTTCCAGGGAAAATAGCATCACATTGAGGTGGATATTCAATAGGTGAGCAGCTGCTTGCGGAAATGATTTCAGGGCGAGGATAGCAGAAGCTTCCCTCTACTTCAACTTTTACATCTTTTTCAATTTGGACACTTAGGCACAATACAAGATCAAAGCTTAGTTGCTGTAAGTGACAATCTGATAATCTGAGAGAACCATCAGTTCCTTCAAAAGATTCCAGGTGTACAACAGGCTCTGTTCCTTCCGGAGCGCATAAATAGAATGTCTGATGTATTTTCCAAGGAATAACGCTAGATTCAACCTCATCGTGTTTGTGATGTCCACTCAATTCAATTAACTTAACTCGGTAAAAGCCGCTAATTGATAATTTTACCTCATGAAGAACAACAACTTCTCCATCTGGTAACACAATTTTTTTAGGTCTGCGACCACCGTGTGGCACAAGCTCAATCACGTTATCAAGTGCGTCTTCATCTGAAGGATCTACAGGGTGACCTTCACTATCTGTTAAAACAATTTCTACTTCTACGTCATGGCCCAAATCTTTAAGTGCTTCTTCTTTAAATAATGAAGTGTCATTCGTAAAGATTTGTGGTAAAACAACTTGACGTCTAACCCAGTCGTACACTTTAGGCACGCGGATACATAATGATTCAAAAAGTTCTGCCATTTTTAAACCTCCTAATTTTAATTGTCCTTCCTTTACGCTTTTCGTTACTAGGTATCGGACTACTATAGTGTATGAATGACCTGCTTTTATGTTCCTTAGTAAAAGCGGAATTTATCGGAATAAATTCTAGTTGGAGCGAGCATAAAAAATGAAGGAAATAATAAACTCAATTACAGCATATTCATGTTAATAAAAAGTGTTATTCATCTTTAACTGATTTTTTAGAAGCTGTGGGTTATTTATAATGGAGGAGTGAAGGGCATGAGCGAGGAAAAAACGAAAAAATATATTGCTTCATTGAAGTCGGAGTTGGCTTTTTATAAAGAAGAATATCAAAAATTCAAGCACCAAGAATTTGAATATGAAGATATTAAGGAAGAGCTAGCGGAATTACAGCAAAAGCATGAAGAAGAAAAAAAGAAGCTAGAGGAAAAAATAGATTGGCTGAAAGCATGCGTTAATGAACAAAAATCAAAAACCGAACAGTCCATTGTACAGTACAATCATCAAGCTCAAGGGACCATTCAAGAACTGCAAAATCGGCTGCGTGAAGTGACAGAACAAAAGGGAGGAGAAAGGCCAAGAGTAAGGAAACCAAAAAACAGCACGGACTTATTTTTGTCCCTGCAGCGCAAAATGGACAAATAAGATAGAACGTCTTTCTTTAGTCCTGAATATAATGTTATAGATAGGATGCTGTGAAAAGGAGGGAAAACATGATGTATTATCATTATAATTATAATCCTAATCAATACCCTCAGCCCCTGCCTTATCATCCACAACCAATGACAAAACAATCGGTAAAGAAAGGGCAGTCTATTCCTAAGCCAGTCCAGTACCCTTCTCCAAAACAAGGTGGTTGCGGCTGTGGTTCAAAGTTACCAAAGCGATAAGCAATAGAAGCATTGTCACTCGGACAGTGCTTTTTTACATAGAGTGGAGAGAGGTGTAAAGATGCCGGATTTTTTCGATGAATTTGAACGTTTTTTTGAACAGCATATGATGGGAGAACATCGAAAGAGAATGAACGAAGTAGAAAAAGCAGAAAAGCAGATGGAACAGCAGGAGAGGAAACTGCAGCAAAATGTAAAAAGACTTAATGAGCAAGATGCGGAAGATCCGTTTGGACAATGAAATTTAATGTACACAGTTGAAAAGCCCATACGAAATCATTTGAGTGAACATACAGTATAGAGAGTAAAACAGAGGGGGTGTAATATTATGGGCTGCGGATTTGGCTACGGTGGTTGTGGTTACGGTGGTGGCTACGGCGGTGGTTTTGCGTTAATCGTTGTATTATTCATTCTATTAATTATTGTTGGTTGTGTTTGTTTTTACAATTAATCCCTTCTATGAATAAGGCACCGAAAAGTGCGGGTGAAGTTTCACTCGCACTTTATTTTTTTATTAAATGTAAAGGGCACCATCTAGGCACATGGTGCATACGATGAAGTATAAATAAAGGAGGTCATGCAAAATGGATAATAATATGTTTAAAAATATAGAAAAGAAAACAGGCGTTAATATGAAGGATATCTTTGAACTTGCGAATTCTGTACAAAATGCTAATTTTAAAGATGAGCAAACGGTGCGTAATATTGTGAAGCGAGTAGCACAAATTGCGAATAAGCCAATTTCAAAACAAAAAGAAGAACAAATTGTTAAGGCGATTGCAAACAATAATCAATCCATTGATTTTGCGACCATCGCTAAAATGCTAAATGAGAAAAAATAATTTAATGTTTTATATAAAGCCCTGACACGTCAGGGCTTTTTTCCATTTATGCAATTTCATTTGTTTGAAATGCGTTAGAATCAAGATCAAACAGTTCCGGATGCTGTGCTAAGTAATTAATTTCTTTAATACGATGGGCGATAGGGGGGTGAGTTGAAGTAGCTTGATTCAACCACATAAAAAAACCTTTTTCCTGTGAGTGCGTATGAACAAATTCCTCCTGATTTACTTTTTTATTTAGACAATGACCAACCGCAAGTATAGTGAGTGCTTGAGTGGCAGCTTTTGCATCACCAATCGCAACGGAAGCTATGCGATCACACGTATATTCACAGGCCCTAGAGTAAGCTTTTCCTAAAAAAGGAACCCAAAGAGCAGGTAGAATAAGTGAGTGGTAGAGTGTATGCTTACGTTTGATATGAACTAATTCGTGGGCAATAATAAAAGAAAGTTCTTTTTCTTGATTATCTTCAATCATTTCAACAATGTCGGAGTATAAAACGACAAAGTGACGTCCAAAAAAACGTGTAGCAAACGCGTTTAACAAGCCGCCTGATTGAACAATATAAATATCGGGCAGCTCTAAATCCAGCTCTAAAGATAACTGTTTTGCCTGATGATAAGTGTGCGGGAACTGCTTCTCTGTCAATCTAACCCCATTATTGCGAATTTGAGCAATGGAGAAACCGTGGAGTATAAATGTAATTAAAAAACCGATTACAAGGTAGATAATACCAATGAGTGAAATAATTAAAAAGAAATAAGTTAATAAGCTGATAACCATACACAAAATGAAAAAAATCTTTTCATTTTCATGAATAAGCTTTGTGTTCAATAATGGAGCCCCCTAATATATAGTAGTACAGTACATAACGTAGTGTAACGTATCCACGTATGAATATCTACCTCTTAGTGGAATATTTGGTTAATAATAGATGATGAGGATATTAGTTATGGACGCTAGCTTGAAGTAAGATAAAGAGGTTGAAACATAACTACAGGAATCCAATTTAAAGACGAACAATCTGGATACATGATCCGGCTTGCTCGACCGCTGTTGCTTTCTGCGGGGTCTCATCTGTCCCCGCAGGAGTCTTCGCCTTGCCCTTCAACCAACCGCTAGAAGCACCTGCGTTCACCATGATTATAAAAAAACGAACTATTTATCCGTTTTTGATAGATAGTTCGTTTTTCATTTTAATGAAACTACTTTTGTCCCAGCTTCTTCCTTTAACTCAAATATTTTTGTCCCAGCCTGTTTTTCTTTTACACTTTTTTTATAAACGACTTCAGGAATCTTGAAGGATAAGCGGTTTTACCCCTTCTAGTTTGCGGAACAGATAAATAAAGTGAATTCTGTGCACGCGTCATTGCTACATATAAAAGACGGCGTTCTTCTTGAAGCGGCACATCATCTCCGCCTCGATAAGCTTCGAGTGCATAATCATGAGGCAAACCGCCATCTACGCTGCTCAGTACGTATACATGCTTATATTCAAGACCCTTTGCTCGGTGAATTGTGGTTAGCTGAATACTTTCATTAAATTGCTTGCTTAAAGCTTTCATCTCTGTGTTCATGGCAATCATATGATCCACATGCTCTAAGAGTTCAGGTACGGTTTTGAATTTACGTGCTACAACTTTTAAATCCCGCACGTCATCCGAACCTTTTTCCATCATATTTCCTTCATTTCCGCGTTTTTTGACAAAATCATCGAATCCCATATCTTTAGAAATCGTCTCAAGTGCCAAAGAAGGAGACATTGATTTTAGCGACTTGAATAAAGGAATTACTTTCTTGAGTTTTTTTTGCTGAAACGGTTTTAAATCTTGAAGATATTCAAGTGCATCAATAAATGTACCATCATGAAGAATACTTGCTGCTTTTAAGTCATTGACTGCTGTTTTCTTTAAAAAGAGTGCGTTTACTAAATCTTGTAGCGAACTTGCGTCATTTGGATTCACGCTCAAGCGTAGAAATGAAAGTAAACTTCGAACCATGCGTCTTTTATAAAACGAATCCGCATCTTGTTCGATTGAAAATGGCAGGTTTGACTGTGATAAACGTTCAAAGATGGCGCGTGAAGAAGCGTGAGTTCGATACAAGACCGCAAATTCAGTTGGAGAAGCCCCTTGCTTAATCTTTTCTTTCATATCCGTTACAATCATTGTTGCTTCTTCTTCTTCGTCGTATGGAAAGAAGAATGTAGGTCGCAACTCATTATCAAACTGGGCAGCCATTTCTTTTTGTCGGCGCGCTGTATTTCGTGCAATGACTTTATTAGCAGAAGAAACGATGGCGTGAGCTGAACGATAATTTTGGTTTAACGTAATAACAGTTGTATTAGCAAAATCTTTTTCAAAGTTTAAAATGAATGAAGGATCGCTTCCGCGGAAAGCGTAAATTGATTGATCATCATCTCCTACGACACACAAGTTTTTAGAGTCTTCACTTAGCATTTTCATAATTTTATATTGAACTTTATTAATATCTTGAAATTCGTCAATTAAAAAATAGCGAAACCTTTTTTGGTAACGAGTGAGTAAATCGGGATTTTGTTTTAGCATTTCATAACATCCATACAGCATGTCATCAAAATCGAATAGCTGTTTTTGCTTTTTGACTTCTTCATAGCGACGATATAAAAAGTGCACATCTTGTTCCCATTTGTCCTTTGGGCGCACATCTTGCACGCCAACAAGCGTGTTTTTCCAATAGCCGATTTGCTGAAGTGCCTGATCAAACGGAAAATCTTTTTCATCCACGTGGAGCTCTCTTGCTGCTTCTTTCACGATCTGTTCTTTTTGCCAATCCCATTTTAGCAGGCGGTCCATTTGCCACGCTTGAGGATTATGATGAACAATCATACGTAAGAAAATGCTGTGAAAAGTTCCAACTAGCATTTGACGAAGATGTAAGCCGGACATCTTTGGATATGTAGCCAATCGTTCTTTCATTTCTTTAGCTGATTTAGCCGTGAAAGTCACCAGCATAATGGATTTCGGATCAATTTTTTTTTCTTGTATCATATATGCGGTGCGAGCTGTTAATACACGCGTTTTTCCGCTTCCCGCACCAGCTAGAATAAGGAGCGGCCCTTCTGAATGTGTAACAGCTTTCCACTGGTTCGAATCTAATTCAATACCGCTCTCTTTAAATTCATTTAAATAAGGAGAGTCAGAGTGTTTAGGAACAGCTGGTTTTAAGCGAAAAGCAGGAACACTTGAAAAAGGTGCGGAAGACCTCCATGTTGCTTTCTCTTTTACAGTTGAACTTTTCTCGCCAATAGCTCGTCCTTTAGGAATACGAAATCCATTGGTTTCTCTGTATTCAGGCGGATTTTCTTTTATTTGTTGCACCGCTGTTGTTTCTGATAGTGTGTCTAAACACTCTTCTCTTTCATGGGGAACTTGAGCATGATAAAAGTAAGGAGAATGCTCAATCCCCAGATATAATTTAACTGGTTCTCCGCAGTGAGCACACGTTATTTCTCCGCGGAGACTAGCTTCATATAAATATTGAAATCGGTCTCTAGCCGTTATAGCAAGATTAAGTATTTGGTTTTGATAAAGTGCACGTTGCAAAAAACATGGCCTCCTTTTTAAAACATGAATAATCAATAGTAAATAAGAGGGAGTTAAAGCAAGAAGCCGCTCTCGTTCTACATCGATATAGATGTGTGTATACGCACAGTCTTTGTTTTATAGTCAAAGTCTATCATATCAAAATCATCTTTTTTTAAAAAGAGCACGGATATTTTTGGAGGGATAGGATGTAAAAAAGGGTATATATTGAATAAGACATCACATATGTTCAAAACAGGCGGTATAGATACAAGGTGTCATCTGTTTTGAACAAGTCTAAAGTAGAGGATTAAAGTGAGCGGTTTCAATGTCGATACTTCTTGAGAAAAATACTGAGTTCTGCGAGTAAAAGGTATCTTGAAAAAGAGGAGGGTTCATATGGGATATATACTGCCCGTCACGCCTTATCAATCTATTCAATATGCAAATCGTCTTCAAAAAAATAATGCTTCTTTTTCAAATCGTATTTGGCCTATTGAGAAAAAAAGCTTTGACGAAGAGTTTGAATCGCGTTCTCACTCACTGGAATTGACGCCAAGTTCAGTACAAAAGCGAAAAAAACTTCAAGTAGCAGAGCGTGTATACAGCAAGCTAACAAATAAGGGCCTAGTGATTAATACACGTGTCTAATAGAAAAAATCGTGAACGCCGCAGAATGAATGCGCTCACGATTTTTTAACAAAGTAATGAACAAGTAAAAAACATCTTAGTAAGATTCAATAAAAAGAGTACTGCCCTGCTGCCATTCAGCATAAAGCACCTGTTTATAATCGGTAAATCCTTGTTTTTTTAACTGTGTCTTTAGCCAGTCTTCATCAAAGCCTGACTGAATCAAGTTTTTCAAAAGCAAACGTCCATCACTGACGAAGGCGATAGATAAAACGGGTTCAGAAGGAGGCAGCTGTAGATCGCTTCTTGTTGGCTTAGCATAATCAGATTTTGGCAATACGCTTAGTGATCCATCTGTTTCTAAAATCGCATATTCAACTTCACGAATGGAAAATATGTCTTTTGAACGAAGCATATGAAGAAGCTGATCGATATCCAATCGATTTTTGCTAAGTTCTTTGTAGGAAATTTTCCCTTTTCGAATAATAATAGATGGCCGTCCTTCTAAAAACAAACGCAGGCGAATATTTTTTTGAGTAATAACTTCGGTGACATAAATAAGCGCTCCCCAAAAGATAACAGCAAATAAAATTTTGCCTATTCCTACTTCTGAGTCATATAGCGCATTTCCTACTAACTCTCCTAATACAAGAGCAGAGATAAAATCAAAAGTGGTAAGCTGAGTGATCGTCGCTCTGCCTAAAAATTTAGTTAAAATAAACAAGCAGATAAATCCGATAAAGAGTTCTAATGCAATTCCGATAAGTTCATCCATATTTTCACCTAATTCACATGATTAGGTATTAGTATAAGCAAAGCAAAGGTTCTTATCCTTTAAAAAAGCAAAAACACCAGGTTCAATTCCTAGTGTTTTTTACTTAGTTTCTTTACCATCTCTACATGTGGAATTCCAGCATCCATAAATTCACCTGAAACCGTTACGTAGCCTAGCTTTTTATAAAATTCTTCCGCATGCGTTTGAGCATGCAGCTTAATTTTTTCAATCTCGTGCTCTGCTGCGAGCTCTTCTAACTTATCCATCAAAAGCTTTCCTACACCGTCTTTTCGATAAGAAGAAAGAACGCAGATTCGTTCGGCTTTTCCATAGTCCTCTACCATACGGAAGCGTCCTGCCCCAATTGGTGCAGTTCCTTTGTATACAACTAAATGCAGGGCTTCGGAATCGTATTCATCGATTTCTTGCTCTACATCAACCTGCTGTTCTTCTACAAATACTTTTTGACGTACGAAGTAAGCGTCAGAATGATCTTGTTTGTTCGTTAGTACTTTGATGTTCACGTATCTTATCCCTTTCCAAGACGAAATGTTTCAAACACAGTCCATGTTTCATTTTCAAGCTGGTACATTAAATGAAAGCGATCCACTGTTTCTTCATGAGCGACATCTACAAGCTTCAACTGGCTATACACATCTAAGTGCTCATCATCTGAAAGACGTTGACCAATTGTAATATGTGGAATAAATGAATACTCAGTTGGCTGTTCGAGATTGCCTTCATGAAGTTTATTGTAAAGTGACGTCAGTTCTGGCTTTTGTTCCACTTTTAAGTAAATGACGTTATTGGCTGGTGAAAATGAGCTTACTTTCGTTACATTTAATGTAAATGGATTTGTTTCTTCGGCAATTTTACGCAAGTTAGCCGCAATTTCATCAATTTGGTCTTCTGTAGCTTCAAAGACTTCTTTTAATGTAAGATGAGGCGGAATTAATGAATAGTGAGAATCATAGCGCTTTCGATAAGAATTCGCTACATCTTGCAATTTTTTAGATGGAAAAAGTACAACGCCAAATTTCATAAAAAATCCCTCCAAAGTAAGATCATAAAATATGTATAAAGCGAGCTTATTATAACAAATTTTCAAAAAATATGATATCTTTCTACTTCAACATATATTGAAGCGACCGCTTTACGTCTTTTTGCCAGTATTTCCACGTATGATTTCCATTAAATTCTTCGTAGAAAACAGAATATCCACGCTGCTTCATTTGTTCGTGCAACAGGCGGTTAGGCTCAATAAAATTCAATATACCGTCTTGTGTTGTTTTGACATCTGTTTCTTCAGTTCCAATAACATGATACAAATCCAGCAGTGAAGGAGAAGCAAATGAGTTGACCGTTTGTAATACAGCATCGTTCACGAAAGGAGAATGCATAATTACTTTCCCGAACGTGTGAGGATACGCAATGGCCGTCAGCAGTGAAACTGTAGCAGCAAGCGAATCACCAATTAGAACACGTGATTTTCCCATTTGATATGTAGGATATGTTTTATCCAAAAATGGCACAAGTTCATGTGCTAAAAAGCGAATGTAGGCATCTACTTGATTTCCTTCTGGATGATACTTATCGCGTCTGTCTTCTACGCTTTTATATGGAATTCCAACAAAAATAGTACGATCGATTTCCGACTCGTTCATTAAATCATCAATTAAACGAGGTGTTCGTCCGTACATAACATAATCTTTTCCGTCTTGGGCAATAAGTAAGGAATACTTATAGAGCGTAGAATAGTTTGACGGCAAATAGACTAGTAACGTGACATCTTCTTGCAGTGCGTCACTATAAAAAGAAATTTCTTCTAACTTCCGCTTACTTTCTGACATGAATAATCGACTCCTATGCATTTGAATGAAAGCGTTACCTTTATTGTAACACATTTTCTAATAACCGTTCTTTATTTTATTGTAACGAATTTTTAAGCGAATGACGAGAAAGAGGCATGCGTCATTAAAAAAGCGCTTCAGAATCGACTGAAGCGCTTTTGGTTACTCTAATTTTTTCATTTTTTTAAACATAGCTTTTTCTGCTTGGCTGGCTTTTTCTAGAGGCTTCTTCGTATATTCTTCTTCTTTTTCATCAATCGAAACCAATTCTGTGTCATTTTTTACATAACTTCGGATATTGCGAGCACCGAAATAGCCGTTTACATCTTCTAAAATAGGCTTGTTTTCTTTTTGATCATAAAGAGTATATGAATTCTCTTCCTTAACGATAGCGTAGTGATTCCCTGCTAAAAGAGCCACGGCTTCTTTTTCGCTTTTTCCAAACGTAGACATGAGAAACAGAACGATTAAGACGATAAAGAAAAGGGCTGTTGCGCCAATGAAAAATAATAATAAGCCTCTGCTAAATTTACTTTGTTTTTCTTCCACAGTAGACAAACCTCCTGATTAGATAATTTCATTATAGCAAGTAAATGTAATGAGCGCGTAAAGAGATATGTGACGAGTTTATGAATTCAGGTAGATGAAACAAAAAAGGTTTTTAGCGCCTCTCATCGAATTTAATATAAAGAGAGACAACAACTTGAAAAGGAGAGAGAGACATGACAGCGAAAAAAATCCCAACGAGCAAAGAAGTAGCAAAGGCAACATTTGATTTGCTAGAAGAGCGTGGCGTAACAGTTTTGGATATTGCTGAAATTGTGTATGATTTACAGCTTCCTTATCATCCAGCTCTAACCATTCAGGAATGTGCTGAGAGCGTAGAAAGAGTACTGCAAAAGAGAGAAATTCAGCATGCGCTTCTAGTTGGAATCGAACTTGATAAGTTAGCTGAGCAAAATAAATTATCAGAACCTCTTCAAAGTATTGTAGAACAAGACGAAGGGTTGTTTGGTGTTGATGAAACGATTGCTTTAGGTGCCGTTTTAACCTATGGCAGTATCGCTGTTACGACCTTTGGCTATTTAGATAAAGTAAAAGTAGGCATTATTGAAAAGCTGGACTGTAAAAAAGAAAAAGGAGTTAATACCTTTTTAGATGATTTAGTAGCGAGCGTAGCTTCTAGTGCGGCAAGTCGTTTAGCTCATCGTCAGCGTGATGAACAAGAACAGCTGCAAGAAGGCAATCCGGCTACGTAATAAACTTCTTTTAGTATGTATATAAGCTGTGTAAATTAACACGTCGAAATGATTTAGTCTTTTATTTGAATAACGGAGACTAGGCACGTATCACCTACGTGTCTAGTCTCCGTTATTGGAACGATTTATGGCTGTAGTGAAGTAGTCATAAGGTAGCTTAAGTTTTTCAGCCCAAGACTTTCATAGAAAGCACGTGCTTTCTCGTTAAATGCCCATACGGTAAGCTGGAGGTCATTTGCTCCTTTTTGTACAGCCCACTGTTTCGTAGCAGAAAAAAGACTTTTTCCTACGCCATAATTTTGAAAGCCTTTCTTAACGCCAAAATATTGGATGTACGCTGTGTAGGAAAGAGGAGCTAATGTAGTGGGAGGGTTATATTTTAATTCAACAACAGACGCCCCAATAATTTGATTTCGATATTGAGCTACAAGAATATCAATGGTTGCATAATAAAGAGTAGCTTGATATTGTTCGGGAGATAAAACAGCCATTTGATTATCAAACATAGAAGGAAGCGCATTTGCGTGGAGTTCTAGTGATTCCCCTAATATTTTATTTACTTCTGTATAATCATCGAGTTTTGCAGTGCGATAGATAATCTCCATACACACTTCACCTACTTTTTAAAAGTTGTGCTTTATCATATGTAGCAACTTAGAAAATGTTAAATGAGAATTAAAACTCGAAAATTTTAAGCGAAGAACTGCACTAAACAGAGCATATATTCTATGCTCTGTTTGATGTTATAGTTGAAGAATATATAAGAGCGAAACGTTAAATTCTAGTTTCAGCAATGGCATCGCGTACTTTTTCAAGCGAGTGTTTAGAGGCATCTTTATTCGCAATCATTACATTAACGTACAAAGCATCAATGAGGCTTAGCTGTCCAATTCTCGAGGCAAGAGCTTCAGATCGATATTCTGTTTCTTCTGAACTCGTATAAAGAGAAACATCGACATTTTGGCTTAATGGAGATTTTGGAAAACCCGTAATACCGATCGTTTTGGCACCGTTCGCTTTTGCTGTATTTAAAATGTTCATCGTGTCTTTATTTGTTCCAGAATGAGAAATCACGACCGCTACATCCTGTTTTGTTAATTGAGAAGCGGACATAAGCTGGAAGTGGGAATCAATAAATGCAAACGTTTTAATTCCTGTTCGAACAAATTTATGAAAAGCATCCATAGCCACTACTGAAGAACCACCCGTGCCATAAAACTGAACTTTATCCGCCTTCATAAGAAGTTTGACGGCTTTTTCAATAGCGTTGCTTTCTAGTATTTGTAATGTATTTTCAAGCGTTCGCACATTGGAGCGAAAGATTTTTTCAGCAATCGTTTTTTCATTATCCGTTTCAGCAATTTCCTCGTGAATCTGCTGAATAGGCGTCATAATTTCAGCAGCCAGCGCTATTTTCATCGCTTGATAGCCCTTGAAGCCAATTCGTTTACAAAAGCGAAAGACTGTTGCATCAGCTACATTTAAATCGTCTGCCACTTCGTTAATGGTACTGTGAATAATTTGTTCCGGCTGTTCTAAAATATAATTTGCTATTTTTTTCTCTTTTTCACTGAATCTAGCATAGTGAGAACGAATTTTTCCTAAGCAATTTTGCGTCATAACTGATGTTCCTTTCCACGAATTTAGTAGTAAAAAGAGTATAGCACAAAAATATGAGTGAAAAAAATTTTCTTGTAAACGATTGCAAAATGAAAAATAATTCGTATAATGGAGGTAATGTGAAATTTTTTTTCAAAGGGAGTTTGTAAAATGAAAATTGGATTAATCGGTTTAGGAAAAATGGGATATAATTTATCATTAAATTTAATGGACAACCATCATGAAGTAGTAGCTTATGATGTAAATAAAGAAGCGGTAGAAAAACTTGCAAATGAAGGAGCAACTGGCGCCTTTACTGTTGAAGAGTTAGTTAATGAACTTGCTCCTTCACCTAAAGTTGTATGGATTATGGTTCCGGCTGGAGAAGTAACGGAAAATGTTATTACAGAACTAAAAGAACTTCTGTCAGAAGGAGATATTATAATAGATGGAGGAAACTCTAATTATAAAGAATCTGTTCGACGTGCTCAGGATCTTCAGGAAAAAGGTATTTACTTCTTTGATGTAGGGACAAGCGGCGGAATGGAAGGTGCAAGAAACGGAGCGTGTACAATGATCGGTGGAGATGCGGAAGTATTCCGTACAATTGAACCGGTTTTTAATGATATTTGCGTAGAAAATGGATTTATGTACGCAGGTAAAAGCGGAAGCGGTCACTTTTTAAAAATGGTTCACAATGGTGTAGAATATGGAATGATGCAATCCATTGCTGAAGGATTTGAAGTTCTGGAAAAAAGTCAGTTTGATTTCGACTATGAAGCCGTAGCACGCGTTTGGAATAACGGATCTGTTGTTCGTTCTTGGTTAATGGAACTAACGGAAAATGCGTTTTCAAAAGATCCTAAACTAGACAGTATTAAAGGAGTTATGCAGTCTTCTGGCGAAGGGAAATGGACCGTAGAGACTGCTCTTGATCTTCAAACGGCAACTCCTGTTATTGCTTTATCGTTAATGATGCGCTATCGTTCATTAGAGGAAGATACATTTACAGGAAAAGTTGTAGCAGCACTTCGAAATGAATTCGGCGGCCACGGTGTTGTAAATAAGTAAAGTAGTAAAGTAGGGGGACAGCAGCATGAGCAAAAAATATGCAATAGGTGTAGATATCGGAACAACGAGTACAAAGTCTGTATTGTTTTCAGTAGACGGTACAGTCATTGCAAATCATGGGATTGAGTATCCACTATACTCGCCGACGCCCGCGATGGCTGAGCAAGATCCTGAAGAAATTTTTCAAGCAGTTGTACGTACAATTCAAACGGTTGTAAAAACGAGCGATGTAAAACCTGATGATATTTTATGCGTTTCATTCAGCTCAGCTATGCACAGTGTTATTGCCGTTGATCAGCAGGGAAAACCGCTGACAAAATGTATCACGTGGGCGGATAATCGAAGTGCAGAATGGACGGAAAAAATTAAAAATGAATACAATGGTCATGAGATTTATTTGCGTACCGGTACGCCTATTCATCCGATGTCGCCGCTTTCTAAGCTAACATGGCTTTCTAATGAACAGCCTGAATTAGTGAAGGGAACACATAAGTTTATTTCGATTAAAGAATATGTATTCTTTAAGTTGTTTAACGAATATGTTATCGACTATTCGATTGCATCAGCAACGGGTTTGTTTAATCTGAAAAATCTTGCGTGGGATGAAGAAGCACTTAAAGTAGCAGGTGTTACAACCGATCAGTTATCCACTCCTGTTTCAACAATGCATCAGTTAAAAGGGTTAAACCCAGCGCTTGCAGTTGACATGCATTTACTTCCAGATACGCCCTTTATTGTAGGTGCAAGTGACGGTGTATTATCAAATTTAGGCGTAAATGCAATTGAACCAGGCGTTGTTGCTGTGACGATCGGGACAAGCGGAGCTATTCGAGCAGTGACTGACAAGCCAGTAGTTGATCCCAAAGGTCGTATTTTCTGTTATGCGTTAACTGAAGACCACTGGGTAATTGGCGGCCCTGTAAATAACGGAGGCATGATTTTTAGATGGGCTCGCGATCAGTTTGGAGCATCCGAAGTAGAAACAGCTAAACGCCTTGGAAAAGATCCGTATGAAGTATTAACGGATATTGCAGCTTTAGTGAAACCGGGAGCAGACGGCTTATTGTTTCACCCATACCTTTCAGGAGAGCGTGCGCCGCTTTGGGATGCAAATGCGAAAGGTTCATTCTTTGGCCTAGGTTTACATCATAAAAAAGAACATATGATTCGTGCTGTATTAGAGGGCGTTATTTTTAACTTGTATACGGTGTTATTGGCACTTGAAGAGTTAATTGGAGAGCCTACAAAAATTCAGGCAACAGGCGGATTTGCACGTTCCGCACTTTGGCGTCAAATGATGGCAGATATTTTTAACCAAGAAGTATCCGTGCCGGAAAGTTTTGAAAGTTCATGTCTAGGAGCAGTTATCCTTGGCTTATATAGCCTTGGCGAAGTTGACTCATTAAACGTTGTTTCTGATATGGTTGGAGCGACTAATCATCATTATCCAATCAAAGAAAACAGTGAAGTATATAAAGAGTTAACGGCTATCTATATTCGTTTGGCTCGCTTATTTAAAGAAGAGTACGAAAGCATTACGGCTTTTCAAAAAAAATATGTACATTAAGTTCAAAAATCATCGCTTGAAGCTTTCAAGCGATGATTTTTTGTGTGTTAGGTTATCTAACAATCAAAAGAGTTGACACTACACAATATATAAAAGTTTCCTCAAATAATGTTACAATTTGTCCAGTGTATCCCCGTTTCGCATTAAATATAATAAGGGATAACGTTAGTATTTATCACATACTAGAAGGAATCGTCACAAACGCCTTTATATTTCAGAAAATTCAAACAAAATTTGTTTTTTGAAATGAACTTATTTTATGAAAAGGGGTTTTATGGATGAAAACACAAATTGAGCAAGATGGAATTGTGACGCTCACAGATGAGACGCACAATCAGCTGAGCGGCAGTGACCTTTGGAATGAGGATTTACGTCCGACTACGATGAAAGAGCATTCTTGGAAAGGAGTTAACTTTGCCACGCTTTGGATTGGGATGTGTCTGTGTATTCCAGCTTACACAATGGCGAGCGGAATGATGACGCTTGGAATGAACTGGTGGCAAGCAATTGGTACAATCTTTTTAGGAAATGTTATTGTTCTTATTCCTATCTTGCTTAATTCTCACGCTGGAACCAAGTTTGGCATTCCTTATCCAGTATTTGCCCGCCTGTGGTTTGGAGATAAAGGAGCACATATCCCAGCACTGGCTAGGGCCATTGTGGCTGCTGGGTGGTTTGGAATTAATACATGGATTGGAACGGAAGCAATTGATACACTTCTAAGCGCTTCGTTTTCGTCTTGGAATGGTTTAGCTGGTCATACAGCCATTGTATTTGCTCTTTTTTGGCTTTTAAATGTAGGAGTAGCATATAAAGGACCGCAAGCGATTAAAGTATTAGGAGCGATTGCTGCTCCAGTTATTGGTATTTCAGCTATTATTCTTTTTATATGGGCTTATACCAACTCGGGAGGGTGGGGGCCCATTTTATCTGCGCCTTCTAAATTTACATCAACCAGAGAATTTCTAGCCATATTTTTCCCTGCTTTAACCGGAGTCATTGCATTTTGGGCGACGCTCGCTTTGAACATTCCTGATTTTTGTCGATATGCTAGAAGTCAGAAATCTCAAATGGTTGCGCAAACCTTTTCCTTGCCGTTGACGATGAGTATTTTTTCATTTATTGGAATTGCTGTTACCTCAGCAACAATCGTTATATTTGGAGAAGCTATTTGGGATCCAGTGGCGTTAGTAGCTAAATTCCCTCCATTTATCATTTTCTTAGGAACAATCGTTATCGTGCTTTCTTCTTTAACGATTAATGTGGGAGCAAACATTGTCGCGCCAGCCCGTGCAATTGAGAATCTGAATCCAAAGAAAATCACGTTTGCGATGGGGGCGCTAGTGACCGGTATTTTTGCTATTTTACTTCAGCCATGGTACATCATGTCTAATTTCGGGAACTATATTTTCGGCTGGCTTGGAACATACGGAGCACTGCTTGGCCCTATAGACGGCATCGCCATTGCTGACTACTGGCTTGTAAGAAGGAGACAGATGGCATTAAAGGATTTATATGAGGTAAACGGTCGCTACAGTTATTCAACAGGTTTTAATAAAAACGGTATTTATGCATTAGTAATTGGCGTGGCCATACCCGTTTTAGGCTTACTAATTCCTGGACTGCGTTTTTTATGGGATAATGCCTGGACATTTGGCCTGTTCATTTCTATCATCGTTTACACGTATCTCATGAGAGGAGATAAAAGTGTATTAGCGCCGGGGGAATATGAAGAAATAACGTTAAAAACAAGCGAAAAACCGATTATCGACAGTCAAACAGCTGATCCAACCATCACCAAATAAATAAGGTGAATCCAATCATTAACATGATTGGATTTTTTTATATGTTAAAAATGTATGGAAGAAAATTGATAAAATTTTTTTGAGTTTTTTTATTGATTTAAGAATTTTTTTTTCATATAATTTAAGTAATAAAAAAATGAAATCGTTTTCTAAATTAATTAATGTAAACGATTTCGATAATTGGAACTTATTTTTTAAAAAATTCACAGGGTGTAGAGCTTTTTTGCTACATAGAGAAAGCGTTTACTTAAAGGGAAGGTGGAAAGCAAGATGGATGCATACTTATTAGCTATTACAGTTGCCGCAATTGTTATTGTTATTGTAGGTGTTTCAGTTTTTAAATGGCATGCGTTTATTAGTTTAACGGTTGCGAGTTTGTTTTTGGCAATTGCTTCTGGGTTATCAATGGATAAAATTGTTGGCGCTTACGAAACGGGAGTGGGCGGTGTTTTAGGGCACTTAGTAGGAATTTTAGCGCTGGGAACGATTTTAGGTAAGCTGATGGCCGATTCAGGTGCCGGCATGCAGGTAGCGGATTATTTCGTAAGAATATTCGGTGTGAAAAGACTGCCATGGGCGATGCTAGTAGCAGGTTTCATTATTGGTATTCCTGTTTTCTTCGAAGTAGGAATTTTAATTCTACTGCCTTTAGTTATTTCGATTCATAAAACAACAAAACAAAATATATTATTGATTGCTCTGCCGGTTATTGCAGGATTATCAATTGTTCACGGTCTCGTTCCTCCTCATCCAGGAGCGATGGCAGCTATTAGTATTTACGGAGCAAATACGGGAAAAGTGCTTTTATACGCATTAATCATTTCAATTCCAGCTGCAGTTATCGCTGGACCAGTTTTTGCAAAATGGGTTCACAAACGAGTGATTCCAGAAGGAGAACCTGATCTAATTCGTATTACGACAACATCAAAAGATCTTCCTGGTACAGGCGTTTCATTTTTTGTCATTTTACTGCCCGTTCTATTAATGATCTTAGCAGCGATAGCACCTGTTATTAACGGATTGCCAAGCGGCGTAGTGAAGTTTGTAGAATTAATAGGAAGTCCATTAATTGCACTTTTAATTGCTTGTTTTGCAGCGTTTTACCTGCTTGGAAAACGTCAAGGTATGACAAAAGATGTGATTAAAAAACTAACGGAAGAATGTTTGCTTCCTGTAGGATCTATTGTCTTAATTATTGGTGCAGGGGGTGGCTTCAAACAAGTATTAATCGATAGCGGAGTAGGTACAACGATTGGTCAAATGTCTGAACATCTATCTCTATCACCACTTGTACTTGCATTTTTAATTGCTGGATTAATCCGTATTGCTACAGGTTCAGCAACAGTTGCATTAACAACAGCTGCTGGTATTGTCTCACCAATCATTGAGCATATGTCCGGTGTTAACTTAGAACTGCTTGTTATCGTTACGGGTGCGGGTTCACTAATGTTCTCTCATGTTAATGATGCTGGCTTCTGGATGGTGAAGGAGTATTTAGGATTAACAGTGAAAGAAACGTTCAAAACATGGACCGTTCTGGAAACGCTTCTATCCTTTATTGCTTTTGCAGGAGCACTTATTCTAAATGCATTAATTTAAAAATAAGACTCTTTTACTCTATGTAAAAGAGTCTTATTTTTTTATGAAAGAAAAGAATTTACAAGAAAAATAATCAAAATATTTTATTTATTCGTTAAATTATGGCAAAATAGAAATAGAAGAATAATAGCTTCTAAGAAGGGAATGACAGAGAGTGAGTAATCAACTAGTATTTTTCACAAACTTTTCAGAAGGAAAATTAGATTCAGACGTTTCTTGGTATTGTCCACCAGCTCAATTTCAAATTGATACAGAAACGAATCGATTAGTGATTAAAACAGACGCTAAAACGGATTTTTGGCAGCGTACTCATTATGGCTTTGAAGCGGACAATGGACACTTTCTTTACCGTGAAGTAGAAGGCGACTTTGAAATCATGACAAAGGTGCATACATATCCAGTTAATCGCTACGATCAAGCAGGTCTCATGATTCGTGTATCAAAAGATACGTGGATCAAAACGTCAGTTGAATACAATCCCGATGGTCCTAACCAATTAGGAGCAGTCGTAACCAACCAGGGCTTCTCAGATTGGTCCAGTCAAAATTTTACTCAAAACAAATCAGCGCTTTATTTTAAAATTCAGCGCAAAAACGATGATTACACCGTTTGTTATTCAAGTGATGGAGATTCTTGGACTCAGCTCCGACTCGCTCACTTATTGAACTCAACCAAAGAACCTGTTCAAGTTGGTATTTATGCTTGTAGTCCTCAAGGAGAAGGGTATGAAGCCCAATTTGATTTTATAAAAGTAGAAAAAATGTAAATAAAAACCACGATTTAGCCACAGCTAAATCGTGGTTTTTATTTAGAAAGCGCATTATCTAAAGGCTGTGTGGAAGAAGCGGATGTCGGTTGATTGTGTAAAGCAATCTTTTGTTTGAAGTAGCTGATGACAAAACCTGTAATCGCAATGGATATAACAGAGAAAATTCCTTTTGAAAGTCCAATTGAATACATGCTCGACAGCACGACAAGGAAATCAAATGAAAAATTCACTTTTCCAGGATCCCAACCGAATTTTCGCTGCGCGAATAACGCTAGAATATTAGCACCGCCGAGAGAAGCTCCGTTCATAAATAAAATGGATAAGCCAAGGCCGGCAATTAGTCCGCCCGTAACAGCACCCATCAGGCTGGGAAGTGTAAAAGAAGGAAGCAAGTGGTCGAGTGAAGTGAGAAGCGATAGCAAAGACACTGATCCTATAGTTGTGGCGGTAAATTTCCATCCCATTTGAAAGAAGGAAAAGAGATAAAAAGGAATATTAATGAGAAAAAAGATCACGGCAAACGATAAGGGAAGGGCATATGACAAGCTAAGAGACAGACCAGCTGTTCCCCCGGTCACTACGTGAGAGTGCCGCAAGATAAGAACACCAATACTTGCAATCGTACATCCAAGAATAATCCATAAAACTTTTTTCATAAATAAACCCCTTTGTTTGTTTTTTCGGAATTTTCATTTTCAATTATCTACTTTAATGATAGGATATTAAATAAAGAAAACACATGTATAAATGAAGGAAATAATACTTGTTCTGTTATCAACTTGAATAAAGATTTTATTTATTATATTCATTTTGAAAGGAAAGGTTTGTATGGATCAAATCGATGCACAACTATTGTCTATTTTGCAAAGGGACGGACGTATGACGATTAGTGATTTATCAAAAAAGCTGGCTCTTAGCCGTCCAAGCGTATCAGAAAGACTTCAGCGTCTTCAGGAACGAGGGGTGATCCAGCGTTTCAGCGCTACGGTGTCTCCGAAAGCTTTAGGAAGAGATACACAGCTGTTTATTCAAGTAAGTGAATTAAAAAGAAAACCGGAGGAATTTGAAGACTTTATTGAGCAAAATGAAGACGTGCTTGAATGTCATCGCGTAACGGGGCCGGTTTCTTACTTTATTAAAGCAGCCGTGTCTGGAATGGATGGACTTAGAATGCTAGTGGATGAACTGATTCCTTATGGAAATGTGAATACCTCAATTATTTTAAAGTCGCCTGTAGAAAACAGGCTGATTACTCCTGTACAAAAACCGGCCCCATAAGAGGCCGGTTTTTCGTATAAGGACATATTAATAAAATCCTTTAATAATATAAAAATGATTTTGTAAAATATCAGGTATTTCTTCTTCTGAAAGGTTCCTTTTCGTCTTTTTTTCGCCATCTGTTACAGTCAGAGTTTCACCGGAAAGGGTAATGCGCCCTGTAGGGGTTGCGATTGTAACAAGACGTTTGTGTACAAACGGAGAATCGGCTGACGTTTGATTGAACTCACACATGGGAGTAAAGTCAGTCAGTTTCTTAGGAAGCGTAGACACACGGTACAGCGTTTTCCATACATCATCTTCCCATCGCTGCAAATCGTACATATGCTCAGCAACGTTTGTCATACGATAAGAGCCGCTTACATCTCTTACTACTTCGCCATTTAAAGGCATTGGCTTGCGCACAGAATCTCCAAACCCAACGTCTACGATGTAAGGCTGATTTTTAATCGTCACAAGATTTGTAGCGTGACTTCCTTCAATGGTCCACGTGCCGTCGGGTTTTTTGACGGTAGCTGAAACGTAAGAGACTTCATATCCGCTTTCTTTTAATAGCCAGCCAAATAGACCGTTTAATTCGTAGCAAAATCCTCCCCGCAAATTTACAATTACTTTTTGAAAAATTCGTTCTAAATCAATTATAATAGGGGTTTGAGACAGAACATCTAAGTTCTCAAAAGGAACATGAAGCATGTGTTTGTTCTGTAAAGCAGCTAAGCTTTCATACGTTGGGCTATCCGGTTTCTTAGCTAAAAACCGACTAAAATAATAATTAATATTCATCAAATACACCTCTTAGTGAATCATTTCTCTCTGTCTTTAGCAGAACGTTCATGTAACAGCGCTTTTTCGATTGTCTCTTTGAAAGCGAATCCTTGAAGTACACGGCTGTCAATTTTTAAAGTTGGTACTTTCATCCCGTCACGCTCCTTTATGGCATGTTTTTATTTTATCAAAAGTAAAGACGATCCTTCCAACTTGGGAACTGCGGAAAAATAGTTGACAAAATTGGATAACTCTTTCTATAATATAGTCAATACATATCACGAGCGATTAGTTCAGTGGGAGAATACATCCTTGACAGGGATGGGGTCGGGGGTTCGAATCCCTCATCGCTCATACCAAAGCCGTTTTCTTATTAATAAGAGAGCGGCTTTTCTCTTTTGTTTGACAAATCAATGCTACATTAAATCTTGAGCGCGTATAGAAGAATTAAAGTATAATGAAACATAGTGCATCAGGTCATGATAAAGATAATCACTAATTTAAAATAAATGAGGGTACAAAATGAATCAAAGAAGTTTTAGTCAATATGGGCTTAGCGATAAGGTAGCTAAGGCGCTTTCTAGCCTGCAATACAATCATCCCACGGAAGTACAAAGCAAGGTGCTTCCCATCGCGCTAGAAGAAAGAGATGTTGTCGTGAAGTCTCAAACAGGAAGTGGAAAAACGGCTTCCTTTGGCATTCCACTGTGTGAATTAGTTAACTGGGAAGAAAATAAGCCCCAGGCCTTAGTGTTAACACCTACACGAGAGCTGGCCGCGCAGGTAAAAGAAGATATTACAAATATCGGCCGTTTTAAGCGAATTAAAGCAGCAGCTGTCTACGGAAAATCACCGTTTGCTAAGCAAAAAGTAGAATTAAAGCAAAAAACACATATTGTTGTAGGTACGCCTGGACGAGTGCTTGATCATATAGAAAAAGAAACGCTTGCATTAGAGAAAATTCGTTATTTGGTTATTGATGAAGCAGATGAAATGCTAAATATGGGTTTTATTGACCAAGTAGAAGCAATCATTCAACATCTTCCTAGTGAGCGTGTAACGATGCTTTTCTCTGCTACGCTTCCTGAAGATATTGAAGAGCTTTCTCGCAAGTATATGAAAAAGCCGGTTGATGTTGAAATCAAAGCGAATGGATTAACAACAAGTACGATTGACCATTCCGTTATATCAGTAGAAAACGAACGTAAATTTGAACTGCTGAAAGACGTAACCACAGTAGAAAACCCAGACAGCTGTATCATTTTTTGCCGCACACAAGAGCAGGTAAATACGCTGTTAGATGATTTAGATGATCTTGGGTATCCTTGTGATAAAATTCACGGGGCAATGGTACAAGAAGACCGTTTTGAGGTTATGAATGATTTCAAAAAAGGTAAATTCCGCTATTTAGTGGCGACAGATGTAGCTGCGAGAGGAATTGATATTGATAATATCACACACGTTATTAACTACGACCTTCCGTTAGAAAAAGAAAGCTACGTTCACCGTACAGGAAGAACGGGACGTGCCGGTAAAAAAGGAAAGGCTATCACATTTGTAACGCCTTATGAAGAGAGAATGCTATCGGAAATTGAAGAATATATCGGTTTTTCAATTCCAACATCTACTCCTCCTTCTAAAGAAGAAGTACAGCAGGCAGCATCCGCTTTTACTGAAAAAATCAATGAGCGTCCAGAAGTTAAAAAAGATAAAAGCGAGTCATTAAATAAAGACATTATGAAGCTGTATTTTAACGGAGGAAAGAAAAAGAAAATTAGAGCGGTTGATTTTGTGGGAACAATTGCGAAGTTAGACGGAGTAACCGCGGACGATATTGGAATTATTACGATCCAAGAAAATGTCTCTTATGTAGAGATTTTGAATGGAAAAGGTCCAAAAGTGTTACAAGCAATGAAAAACAAAACGATTAAAGGAAAGAAATTAAAAGTTCATAAGGCAATTAAATAGCAGAAGGAAGTCCATCTTTTTAAAGATGGGCTTTATTTATAGAGACAATAAAGGAGTTGAGAGTATGAAGTACATAAAAGAAGCGTGTGTAGAAGGGTATGAGCAGGCAAAAAAAGCAGAAAAGCTAGAAGCAGACCGCATTGAATTATGTGACAATCTCAGTCAAGGAGGCACTACGCCAAGTTACGGCACCATTCAATATGTAAGCGAACATCTTGATACAGATATCAACGTAATTATTCGCCCAAGAAGCGGTGATTTTATATATTCCGAAGCAGAATTTCAAATTATGAAAAAAGACGTTAAAACATGTAAAGACCTTGGAGTAAACGGAGTAGTATTTGGCATTTTAACAGAAGAAGCTGAAATCGATTATGGACGCACTAAAGAGTTAATAGCAGAAGCTCATCCTTTAAGCGTTACGTTTCATATGGCATTTGATGAGATTAAAGATAAATACAAAGCTATTGATATACTTAGTGAATTGGGAGCAGACCGTATTTTGACCAAAGGAGGGAAAGGATCTGCTTTGGAAAATCTTCATATGATCCGGGAATTGATCACATATGCTAACGAACGTATTATTATTTTGCCTGGCGGAGGAATTCATGAAGGCAACGCAGAGGCGGTTATAAAAGAAACAAAAGCAGCTGAATTACACGGAACAAAAATTGTAGGAGATTTATCTCGTTAAATAAAAAGAGGCTGCTACAAAAGCATTTTAATCCAAGTGAAAAACGAACCATTAATCAATATGTTTGATTCGTGGTTCGTTTTTTTTGATGGTGAATATAGTTTCATCTGTTTCGTTCCTTTTAGCAGGTGATTGGAGGGCAAGGCGAAGACTCCTGTGGGAACAGCGGAACAGATGAGACCCCGCAGGAGCACAAGCGACGAGGAGGCTCATCGGCAGCCCGCGGAAAGCGAAGCCTTGCACGGAAATCAACTGCGGTGTAATAAGCAGTCCAGCTCATCTATCTCATTTGTTCGTCTTAAGATTGAATTCATTTAGTTATGTCTCAATCTCTTTTATTTTGATGTATTTTCTTTTGCTGCTAAGCCGCTCGTCATTTTGGTACGCTGAAAGAAAAAAGAACCTACGACGAGTACAGCAATTAAAAGAGTTAAGAAGAACTGCGAACGTAATGAATCAATAAATGCCATGGCAATAAAAATACTAGTGATGGCAAGGATTGTAGCGTAAGTTAAGTAAGGAAATAACCACATTTTAATTTTTAATGCTTCGGGATTTTCTTTTTCATATTTTTTTCTCATTTTAATCTGTGAAAATGCAATAACAAGATATACAAGAAGCGCTACGCCGCCTGACGCATTCACTAAAAACAAAAAGATTTTGTCCGGTGAAATATAGTTAAAGATAACGCTAATGTACGAGATAACTGTACATGCTAATATCGCGCTAACCGGCACGCCTTTTTTATTTAATTTTGAAAAACTTTTTGGCGCATCGCCGTTTTGAGACATGGAAAACAGCATGCGAGAACTTGTATACAGACCAGAATTCAGACAGGAAAGAACGGCTGTTAAAATAATAAAGTTCATAATTTGAGCTGCGGCCGGTACATTCACTAATTCAAGAATAGATACAAATGGGCTTTTCATTAGGCTTGACGAATTCCACGGAAGAACCGTTACTAAAATAAAAATAGAGCCTAAATAGAAAAACAAAATGCGATAAATAACGGTATTGGTCGCGATGGTAATGGCTTTTTCAGGCTGAGACGATTCACCTGCTGCGGTTGCGACAATTTCTGTTCCCATAAAAGAGAACATGACAAGGGCAATTCCTAAAAATACAGAGCTAATTCCATTCGGTAAAAAGCCGCCTTTGTGCAAAAGGTTGGAAGTGCCGGGAGAATCAATTCCTGGAATGAATCCACAAATAATAGCTATACCTAAAAGTAAAAAAAGAACGATACTGACGACTTTAATGAGGGAAAACCAATATTCAAATTCTCCGAAAGATTTAACAGAGTACAGATTGGTCATCGTTAATAAAAAAGTAAGAGCCAGGCTTACTCCCCAAGACGGAAAAGACGGGAACCAGTATTGAATAATATTTGCACCTGCAATGGCTTCAACAGCAATAACGATAACCCAGAAAAACCAATAGAGCCAGCCAATCGTGTAGCCGGCCCAAGGGCCTAATGCTTCTTTTGCATAAGTAGAAAAAGAACCGCTGGAAGGATTGGCAGTAGACATTTCGCCAAGCATTCGCATGACTAAAATAACGAGCAAACCAGCAAATGCGTACGAAAAAATAGATCCCGGTCCAGCGGTGTTAATAAGTGATCCGCTTCCGATAAACAATCCTGCCCCGATAATTCCTCCAAGAGAAATCATGGTGATATGCCGGATCTTTAACTCTTTTTTTAACTGTGGCTGTGGATGGCTGTTCATTTGTAACCTCCTATATAACCTGAATTTTTAGTTAATATGGAGAATTATAGTATGTTGTAAGACGTATGGACAGGATGTTGTTAGAGGTTCTTTCATACAAAAAGCGGATATGAATGGTTGCATTCATATCCGGCTTACTCTGACACAGACATTCATTATGCGTATAAAGTACCTGATTAGCGTCTTTTTCCTTTTTTATAATAAGCAATGTAGATGAATTTCTTATGAATGGTAGCTGAAAATAAGCTGAATGATTGTTTCAAATAAGTTAAGCAAAAGAGGTATACATTCTATTAAAGGATAATGTGGAATGATATTCAAACTCTCTGCAAAGCTCTAAATGCGGGTTTTCCTTTCTGAAAACGGGTATATATAGTAGTAAGAAGTTTATTCTTTTGCTAAGTATAAAAGAAAGTTGTGCGATAGAAACAGGAGGTTATAAATAATGAAACATGTTGAAGTAGTAGAAAAAGGAGCAAACATTAACGAAGCAGTTAATCAATTTGCAGACAAAGGTTTTGAGAGAGATGAAGTATACGTGTTTACGTATGACAAGGAAAATTCTAAAAATTTAACAGAAGTAACGGACACAAATATTATTCGACTGTCTGAAGAAGGTCCTTTACATTCAGCAGCGAGTTTATTTTTAACCAGAGAAGATGAGCTTCGAACAAAAATGGCTTCACTAGGCTTATCAAAAGACGAAACAAAAAAATATGAAGAAGAGTTAAAGAAAGGCAGTGCGATTGTAGTGGCTGCTACAGGAGAAAGAAAAGACGTTTAATTTTAATAGAGACTATGGAAGAAGATCCGAATGCGTTTGATTCTTGATGAAGAATCAAACGCATTCGGATTTTTTTGTGGGGACGGTGTAACAGGTGAACCATACGAGCTTCTTTATCCCATTTGTTCGTCTTTAGATTTAATTGATTTCGTTACGTCTCACACTTTTTTTGTTTTTTCCAATATATGATTGATAAAACTAATGGTATTAGTTAAAATAAAAACTAATACCATTAGTTTTTATTTTGATAATAGGGGATGAGGAAATGAGAATAGTTCGTGAGAAAATGTTGTATCAACTGACGTTTTTGCCTCACTTTTTTCCAGTGAATTGTTATTTAGTCGAAGAGAAAGACAGTCTTACATTAATTGATGCAGCTCTTCCTTACAGCGCGTCGGGTATTTTGAAAGCTGCAGATCAAATTGGAAAACCGATTACTCGAATTGTTTTTACACATACTCATGAAGATCACATCGGAGCGATTGACAATTTGAAAAAAAGGTTGCCGAATGCTTCTGTTTATATGTCGCAAAGAGATTATCGATTGTTTTCAGGAGATTTCACACTCGATTCTGAAGAACCTCAAAACCCAATCCGTGGAGGAATACCAAAACTAGGAAAGGTTTCAACTAAAATTGATCATTTCATCGAAGAAGATTCTTATATAGGCTCACTTGCTCCTATTTTTACACCTGGACATACACCTGGATCTATGTCTTTTTTAGACCAGAGAACGAACGCATTAATTGCCGGAGATTCGTTCCAAGTGCGAGGAGGAATTGCAGTATCAGGTCAGTTAAAACCGCTGTTTCCGTTTCCTGCCTTTGGAACGTGGAGCAAAGAGCTAGCGCTTAAAAGTGCAGAAAAGCTACATGAACTAAACCCGTCACTTCTTGCTGTTGGACACGGAAGAATTCTTTCTCAGCCGCTAAAATTGATGGGAAAAGCAATACAACAAGCGAAAGTAAAAATAGAAAAAAGGAGATGAAAGGATGTCGCCACGACAAGGATTAGATTTCAAAAAGGTGATTCAAACAGGTGAAAATTTGGCCAATCGTGAAGGGTTTTATGCTGTTACAATTGCTTCATTAGCCAAAGAATTAAATGTTCGTCCACCGTCTTTATATAACCATATAAAAGGGTTAGAAGAGCTGCGCAAAGAACTGGCTTTAAGTGGACTGCAGCAGTTATATCATCTTTTAAAAAGTGCTGTTGAACATGCTTCTGCAGAAGACGCTGTTTATCGGCTAAGTAAAGCATACGTTTCATTTGTAAGAAAGTCTCCGGGAATATACGAAGCAACGGCAACGGTAGCACCAAGGATACAGGATGAAGAAGTACAAAAAGCATCTGATAACATTGTGTTTTTAGTGCTAGATGTGTTAAAACCGTATCATCTTCCGGAAAATGAAGCCCTTCATGCTGTTAGAAGTCTTCGCAGTATTTTACATGGGTTTTCTTATTTGGAGCAGAAAGGGGGATTTGGAATGTCATTAAGCACTGATGAGACTCTAGACTTTTTAATCCGTACGTTTGCACTGGGGCTACACCGGTATAAACAGACCACATAAATTTCATTAATGCCACTAAGCCTAATGCTTTAGTTGAAATTGAAAAAAAAGAGAAAGAATGATAGATTACAAATAAAGACATTTATTCCTATTGTTTTAGGGTTGTTACTGATGAAGCAGGCAAAACCTAAGCTGCAAGGACAGAAAAAGGTAGTTTCTGTTTGTTGCTGTTTAGGTATTTTTTGTTTTTGTTTAAAATAACCAGCCCTTTTCATTTGTTTTATAAGGGAGAAATCTTCTGGGAATGGAGAGAAGCAAACATGCTTAATTCAAGAATGATCGTCATATTAAGAGAACTAATGTCCGTACAGTCTACACTATCAACCGTTACGAGTGAATATTTAGCAACAGTAAATCAAGTATCTTCTCGAACTATTCGAACGGATATAAAACAGCTAGATGACATTTTGTCTCAGTACGGAGCTAAAATTAAATCAGCTCGTGGGACAGGGTATGAACTTAGCGTTTTAGATGAAAAACAGTTCCATCACCTATTAAAAGAACTTTCGGCTAATCAATTATTTGATGCAACTTCTATTCCAACCGTTCCTGATGACCGCGTGCATTATTTAATCAAAAGGTTGCTGCTAGCAGACGAATATTTGAAGCTCGAAGATTTAGCAGACGAGTTGTATATTAGCAAGTCAACGGTTCAAAACGATTTAAGAGATGTTAAAAAACAGCTTTGTAAATATGATATTCTTTTAGAAAAACGTCCTAACTACGGCTTGAAAGCCAAAGGGGACGAAATGAAAATGAGATTCTGTATGTCTGAGTACATATTCAACCGAAAAGATAAAGAAATAGATATGGTATACAATAAAATATCTATCCTGCCCCAAGAATCAATCTTAACGATTAAAGCCCACATTTTAAATCAAATAAAACGATACAATATTATGGTTTCAGACATTGGATTAAACAATTTAATCATTCATTTAGCGATAGCTTGTAAGCGAATACAAGAAGAAAATTTTATCTCTTTGTATTCAGAAGATCTGCTTGAGATTATGGCGCATAAAGAATATGAAGTGGCAGCTGAAATTGTGCGAGAGATTGAAAATGCATTCAAGATTCGTTTTCCGAAGTCAGAAACGGCATATATCGCCATTCATTTGTTAGGTACAAAGATGCTCAACAATAGCAATCATGAAGAAAAAGAAGTGAAGCAGTTTATCGACACAAATATCTATGAATTAACTGCAGCTATATTAGAAGCAATTGAAAAAGAGCTTCATTTAGGAATTAGTGAAGATTCAGAGCTGATCCTTGGCATGAGCTTGCATTTGAAACCGGCTATCAATCGCTATAAATATGGAATGAATCTGCGGAACCCGATGCTTGAAGGAATTAAGAGTCATTACCCTCTGGCTTTTGAAGCTGGGATTATAGCTGGGAAGGTTTTGAAAAATCGCCTTGAAATCGACATGCATGAAACGGAAATTGGCTATTTAGCTTTACATATTGGAGGGGCTATTGAACGTCGAAAAATTATCAATCAGCCTAAGCGCTGTTTGATTGTATGCGCATCGGGAGTAGGGAGTGCCAAGCTATTATCATATAAGCTGCAGGCTACTTTTGGATTAAATCTGACTATTTTAGGAACAACGCAGTATTATAAGCTTCACCAAATGTCTCTGCACTCTTTAGATTTTATTGTTAGTACCATTCCAATTCCAGATCATCTTCCTGTTCCTGTAGTACAAGTAAGTACGATTCTAGGAAACAGTGACTTTAAAAAAATTGATTGTTTAATGAAGAACAAACAGCAGCCTTCCTTAGAATACACAAAAAAAGAATTAGTATATTTACAGCAAGAATTTCAAACGAGAGAAGAAGTGCTTCATTTTTTAGGAGAGAAATTAACTCATCTAGGACTAGTTCCTTCTCAATTTATAGAATCTGTTTTTGAAAGAGAAGCTGCATCACCAACAAGTTTTGGCAATCTCGTTGCGATTCCTCATCCTATGGTTCCTCAAACGGATACGACGTTTTGGGCCATTTGCACGTTGAAAAAACCGATTATGTGGGAAGGAAACCTCGTACAATTTATTTGTCTTTTAAGTGTAAAAGCGAATAATCAAGGTGATTTGCAGAAGATGTACAGTTTGTTAGTCCGGGTTGTGGATGATAAGCAGGTCGTGCAGCGCTTAATAAAGTGTAAGGATTATGAGGAATTTATCGAGGTGTTTATGAAAAATATTAGATAAAAAAAGAAGTCTGAGAGAAGGGCTTCTTTTTTATCTGAATGTTCAAACATAATTTTTCCGTTAGTAGCGGAAAAAGGTTGTGTATAAATGTAAGCGCTTTTATTTTAAGATAAAACTATCAACAAAACAGATACCAAAATAAAAAAACGGGGGAATGACAAATGAATATTCTATTATGTTGTGCAGCGGGAATGTCTACAAGTTTACTAGTAACAAAAATGGAAAAGAGCGCTCAGGAGCAAAGCACGGAGTATAAAATTTGGGCGGTTCCTGGTGACTCTGTTCGCAACCATATTGATCAAGCGGATGTACTTTTATTAGGACCTCAAGTGCGCTACTTATTGCCGCAGCTTAAGAAGCTAGGTGAAGAAAAAGGAGTGCCAGTTGACGTTATAAATCCTGTTCACTACGGAACGTGTAATGGAGAACAAGTGTTAAAATTTGCAGTTCAACTAGTTTCAAAATAGGAGTGTGGACTACATGAGCAAATTTAATAGTATGCTTGAAAGCAAAGTAATGCCTATCGCGGGGAAAATGGCGGGTCAACGCCATTTACAAGCACTTCGAGACGGTATTGTTCTGACAATGCCGCTCATTATTATCGGTTCAGTATTTTTAATACTGTCGAATTTACCGATACCAGGTTACAACGACTTTATGGCAGGGATTTTCGGAAAAGAATGGGCAACGAAAATGGCCTACCCAGTTGGAGCTACATTCGATATTATGGCGCTGCTTGCTTGTTTCGGAATAGCCTATCGGTTAGCTGAAAAATACGGAGTAGATGCTTTGTCCGCAGGGGCTATTTCACTTGCTGCTTTTTTACTTGCTACTCCGTATAAAGTGTCCTTTCTCCCAAGTGGAGCCAAAGAAGCTATTTTAGTAGACGGCGGAATTCCAACCGCTTTAATGGGAAGTAAAGGACTCTTTGTAGCAATGATTGTCGCGATTCTCTCTACGGAAATTTACAGGTGGTTTATTCAAAAAGACTTTGTCATCAAGATGCCTGATGGAGTTCCTCCCGCTGTTGGAAAATCGTTTGCTGCTCTTATTCCTGGCTTTACGGTAATAGCATTTATTTGGATTTTACGTTTGTTAGTAGAACAAACTCATTTTGGAAGTCTGCATAATATCGTTGGAGAATTGCTTGGAAAGCCTTTAGGTGTGCTAGGCGGCAGTTTAGGGGGTACGCTAGTTGCCGAGCTTGTTATTATGCTCATGTGGTCTTGTGGACTTCATGGAGCAAATATTGTCGGTGGAATTATGGCTCCCATTTGGTATGGAGCTATGGATGAAAATCGAATTGCATTTGCTAATCATGAAGCATTACCAAATATTTTTACACAGCAGTTCTTTGATATTTGGATCAATATCGGAGGCAGCGGAGCAACGTTAGCTCTAGTTGTAGCTATGATTTTAAAAGCACGCAGTCAACAAATGAAGCAGCTTGGTAAGTTAGGGATAGGACCAGCTCTTTTTAATATCAATGAGCCGATCATCTTTGGACTTCCGATGGTGATGAATCCAATGATGCTTATTCCGTTTATTATTACCCCTCTTGTAACGGTAGTAGCAACCTATATTGCGATGTCGACAGGACTGGTAGCAAAACCAGCAGGTATTGCGGTTCCTTGGACTATGCCTCCAATTATTTCTGGCTATTTGGCAACAGGAGGGAAATTATCGGGTGCAGTTATGCAAGCTATTAATATCGGAATCTCTGTTTGCATCTACTATCCTTTCTTTAGAATGTGGGATAAACAAAAATTCACTGAAGAAAATGGTATACAGCCTGCAGCTGAAGAGGTACCAAGTGATACAAAGAAAGATATTGTGTGAGGAGGGATAAAGGATGGAAAGCATTCAAGAATATATTTTTAAATTAATCTTACACGGTGGAAACGGCAGAAGTTCAGCAATGGAAGCGATAGCGGCTGCTAAAAGAGGAGATTTTTTAGAAGCACGTGAAAAGCTTACACAAGCTGCAGAAGAATTAAATGCCGCTCATCATATCCAAACGTCGTTAATTCAAGGTGAAATTAGAGGAGAAAGCACAGAAATTTCTCTGCTCATGATTCATGCTCAAGATCATTTAATGAATGCAATGACGGTAAAAGAAATGGCTACTGAATTTGTAGATTTATATGAAGCAATCAAAATTTCCGGGGGGATTACACTATGACAAAAGGTATTAAGATTGTAACGATTGGCGGCGGTTCAAGCTATACGCCTGAACTAATAGAAGGATTTATTAAACGATATGATGAACTTCCAGTTCGAGAACTGTGGCTAGTAGACGTCGAAGAAGGAAAAGAAAAGCTAGAGATTGTTGGTAATTTAGCGAAGCGAATGGTGAAAAAATCAGGTTTGCCAATTAGTGTTCATTTAACGTTAGATCGAAGAGAAGCATTAAAAGATGCGGATTTCGTAACGACTCAATTTCGCGTTGGCTTGTTAGACGCCCGAGCAAAAGATGAAAGAATACCGCTTAAATACGGGGTGCTTGGTCAAGAGACAAACGGACCAGGCGGGTTATTTAAAGGACTTCGTACAATTCCGGTTATTTTAGATATCTGCCGTGACATTGAAGAGTTATGTCCAGAAGCTTGGCTGATTAACTTCACAAATCCTGCAGGTATGGTAACAGAAGCTGTGCTCCGCTATAGTAACATTAAAAAGATTGTAGGACTTTGTAATGTACCAATTGGAATGGAAATGGGCATTGCTAAGCTACTTGATGTAGATCACTCTCGCATTCGAATTGATTTTGCTGGTTTAAATCACATGGTCTACGGATTAGATGTGTATGTAGATGGCGTAAGCGTCAAAGATCAAGTTATTGATTTACTAAGTGATCCAACTAACAGCAGCTTTGTGAAAAATGTAGCGGGACTTGGATGGGAGTCAGAATTTACAAAAGCCCTAAATGCGTTAACTTGTCCATATCACATGTACTATTATAAAACGCGTGAAATGGTAGAAAAAGAGCTTGTTAATTATGAAAAAGGTGAAACCAGAGCAGAAGTCGTAAAACAGTTAGAAAAAGAGCTGTTCGAACTGTATAAAGATCCTAATCTAGACATTAAACCGCCTCAATTAGAACAGCGCGGCGGAGCCTATTATAGTGATGCAGCCGTTCGATTGATTACATCCATTTACACGGATAAAGGCGATATTCAGCCTGTAAACACTATTAATAATGGTGCCATAGCAAGCATTCCTGCTGATTCTGCCGTAGAAGTAAGCTGTATCATTACAAAAGATGGACCGAAGCCAATTTCAGTCGGCGACCTTCCTGTACCTGTGCGAGGTCTTGTTCAAACAATTAAGTCATTTGAACGGATTGCAGCTGAAGCAGCAGTGAACGGAGATTATGATAAAGCTATTTTAGCATTAACCATTAATCCGCTTGTGGCTTCTGATAAACTAGCTAAGCAAATTGTCGATGAGATGTTAGAAGCTCATAAAGATTACTTGCCTCAATTTTTTAAACCTGTTCAAGCTTAAAGTCAGGCTGTTCGAATACAGTACGTATTCGAACAGCTTTTTTGTGCAAAAGATATCTATTGTTTTTACTCTTTTCCATTTATACTAAGACACAAGACTCAGGGGGGGTACAGCGTGAACAGGAAGAGAGAAGAACTAAATTGTATTCATGAAATAGTAGATGGAGAATTAAAAACTATTTTTGATATTTCTTATGATGCTATTTATATGTCTGATGGAGAAGGAAGAACATTAAAGGTAAGTTCGGGGTGTGAAAAAATATGGGGATACAGGGAAACAGAGTTGCTTGGAAAAACGATTTATGAGTTAGAAAAGGAGGGTGCATACAGCCCCTCCGTTACTAGACTTGTATTAGAAAAGAAAGAAAAAGTATCAATGATTCAAGTCACAAAGTTGGGAAGGCGATTAAAAGTAATAGGTGCACCAATAAAAAATACGAAGGGGGACATTATTCGAGTCGTTAATATTTCAAAAGATATTACGGAACAGAACCAGTCTTTACAAAATGAAAAAAAAATTGCTCCATCTGAACATCTTTCTCAGGGTCAGATGGAAAGGTTCAATAACAAAAAGTTAAAGCAGATGTACATTTTAAGCGAAAACGAAGAAATGAAAACAGCGGTTTCTAGAGCTAAGAGAGCAGCTTTAGTAGAATCTAGTGTATTAATCCATGGGGAAAGTGGAGTTGGTAAAGAAACCATGGCATATTTAATCCACGAGCATAGTCCACGGAACAAAGGGGCGTTTGTAACAGTTCGTTGTGGTGCAATTTTATTATCTAATATAGAAAAGGAGATTTTTGGGGAAGGAGAGGAACTAGGAGCAATTGAAAAAGCTGCCGGTGGTACGGTTTTTTTAGATGAAATTGATTTATTGCCTTTGTCACTACAGCTGAAGTTATCTTACCTCATAGAACAGCAATTAACATCCTCATATACCAGTGCTCGGTTTATTACGGGGATTTCAACTAATTTAACGGAAAGTATAAAAATAGGAGAATTTAGAAAAGAGCTGTATTATCAGCTAAGTATTATCCCTATTCAAATACCTCCGCTTCGAAACAGAAAAGAAGATATCATTCCATTAGCTTTACATTTTTTAGAGAAATTTAATTTCTTGTATGAAAGTAAGAAAAAACTACATCCTAGTCTGTTGAAAAAGCTACAAAACCACTACCGCTGGCCAGGGAATGTTCGAGAGCTTAAAGCTTTAGTAGAGCGATTATTTGTATTAACGGAAGGAGAGTGGATTCAAGAAGAAAAATTAATGAGCGACATACTAATGAGTGCAAAAAACGAAAAAAAAATTGAAATTCATGAGCTAATGCCTTTAAAAGATGCAGTTCATTTAGTGGAACAAGAATTGCTGAGAAAGGCTAAGAAGAAATATAAATCCACTACCCAAATAGCACGAGTGCTGGGCGTTAATCAGTCTACAATTAGTCGGAAGCTAAGTCGCTTTTAATCAAAATGAAATGACTATGCAAAAGTGCATAAATTATAAAAGAAGGGAGATGAGCTCTGTAACTATCAAATTTTTTATAAGAAATATGTTCACAAGAACTTATGCATCTATGCATAAGTTTCTTTTTTTAGGAGATTGAATTTTCAGAAAATAATTGATATTAATAATAAAGTAGAGCGGTTTTATAGGCAGCATATTTTTCGTAGGGAGTGAGGAAAATGAGAGGGAAGTACAGATATTTTATTATGGGTATGATTGTATTTATGACCGTAGTCAATTATATCGATCGAGGTGCTATATCGTATGCACAAGAAGCAATCATAAGTGAGTTTAACTTAAACCCCAAAACATGGGGAGGGATATTAGGGTATTTTGGATACGGTTATATGTTTGGTGCATTATTTGGAGGAGCGTTAGCTGATAAGAAAGGGCCTAAATTTGTTTGGATCTTAGCAGGGATGGCTTGGTCCATATTTGAAATAGGAACGGCTTTTGCTGGTGAAATAGGAATGGCCTTGTTCGGTGGCTCTGCTATTGCTGGATTTGCTGTTTTCCGGGTTTTATTTGGATTAGCGGAAGGGCCAACTTTTTCGACCATTAATCGTACAATGGCTAACTGGGCAGCTCCAAAAGAGCGAGGATTTGCTGCTTCTATCGGATTACTTGGAACGCCGCTTGGTGCACTATTAACGGCTCCAATTGCAGTAGCCCTGCTGTCTTTTACAGATTGGAAAACGATGTTTATTATTCTTGGGTGTATTGGCCTTGTATGGATTACGATATGGATCAAAGTATTTACTAATCAGCCGGAAGAAAATAAAAGAGTTTCTCAAGAAGAATTAGCCGAAATACGATCCAATCAAGGCTTGCTAAAGTCTGAAAAAGAAAGCGGACAGAATGGAGAAACTGTTCCTTGGTATCATTTCTTTAAAAATCCTACATTAGTAATGAATGCTATCGGTTACTTTGCTTTTCAATATGTAAATTTTTTAATTTTGACGTGGACTCCTAAGTATTTGCAAGATACCTTTGATTTTCAATTAGGATCACTATGGTACTTAGGCATGATTCCGTGGACAGGCGCTTGTATCACCGTGCTGTTAGGAGGGAAAATATCTGATTACTTACGAGAAAAAACGGGCAGCTTGCGCGTAGCAAGGTCTGGATTAGCTGTTGTCTCTCTGTTTTTCACAGCTCTTTGTTTTATTTTCATTCCTACGGTTAACAGCGTAGCAGCAGTACTGACATTAATGACGATTGGAAATGCATTTAATTTCTTGCCCAACTCTGTGTATTGGACAGTAATCATTGATACAGAGCCATCAAAAGCAGGAACGTTTGGCGGTGTTACGCACTTTTTTACAAATATCGCCACTATCGTAGCGCCTACATTAACAGGCGCGTTAGTAGCTGCTAGTGGATACGGAGCGATGTTTACTGCAGCTGCCGTAGCTTCTGCTATTGGAATGATCGCCATGATTTTTGTGAAGCCAGGAAAGCGTATTATTCAGCCTATCAGTTCTATGAAGCATAAGCACAGTAGCTAATAGAAGTTAACTTTATATCAAAATAAAAAGAGGAGGAATATGTTTATGCAGTCGGATTCTATCTTAAAAATGGATATAACAACGTTATCCTTAAAAATAAAAAATAAGGAAATCTCTCCGGTGGAGATTACAGAGTGTCTCCTACATCGTATTAAAGATATTAATCCTGTTTTAAATGCTTTTATAACGATGAACGAAGAGGCAGTAAAACAATCGAAAATAGCCGAAAAAGAAATTATGAATAACAAGTATAAAGGAGCGCTTCATGGCATTCCAATTGGCGTTAAAGACCTGGTGTATACAAGAAATATAAAAACGACAATGGGTTCTAAAATTTATCAACATTTTATGCCAGATTATAACGCAACCGTTGTAGAGAAGCTTCATCATGCAGGAGCAATCACGATTGGAAAACTTAATACACACGAATTTGCGTATGGGCCAAGCGGAGATGTTTCATATTATGGAGCTGTAAAAAACCCGCACGATGCGAAGAGGATTTCAGGAGGTTCGAGCAGTGGTTCAGGGGCAGCTGTTTCAGCCGGATTATGTTATGGAGCAATTGGCACAGATACAGGAGGATCTATTCGTATACCTTCATCTGCATGTGGAATTGTAGGGATGAAGCCAACGTTTGGTCGAGTAAGTAAACATGGCGTATTTCCACTTGGTGAAACGTTGGATCACGTAGGACCTATGACGCGAACCGTTTCAGATAATGCTTTATTTTTAGAAGCAATTGCCGGCTATGATAAGAAAGATCTTTATTCAGTAAATAAGCCGACTGAACATTTTAGTAGATTCATTGGTTCTGCTATTTCGAAAAAAACGATTGGCATACCCTCTAATTTTTACTTTGATGCTTTAGATTCAGAAGTTGGAAATTCTTTAAAAGAAGCGATAAAATGTTTGGAAGAGCTTGGTGCAAGTATAAAAGCTATTGAGCTTCCTATGCTGTCACAAGCATCTTGGGCACAATTGAAAACGATTCAAAGTGAAGCCTATATGGTTCATGAGAAGCGAATGGAAACGTATAGACAAGACTATCAGCTCCCCGTTCTTGAGAGGCTAGAAGAAAGCAAAAAAAGTACGGGATATGAGTATGCAAAAGCGCAGCAAATTCGCTTACAAGTTCGGAAAGAGTTTCAGCAAGTATTTGAAAGTGTAGATGCTTTGATTGCTCCGACGCTACCGATTCTACCTCCTTATCTTGGAGAAGAAAAAGTAAGAGTTGATAATCAGATGAAGTTAGTCCGTTCGGAGCTGCTTCGCTTAACAGAACCATCTAACTTACTTGGCTTGCCTACGCTGTCACTACCGTGTGGTTATTCTCGTGAAGGGCTTCCAATCGGAATGCAGCTCATAGGACCACATTTCGCTGAAGCTACTCTATATCAAATCGGATACGCGTTTGAACAAGATCGCCATATCCCTACATTAAAATGGAATATTCAAACACAGTCAACGCTAAGCTAAAGAAAAAGGTTCATTTTGAACCTTTTTTCTGTTTGTTCAGCTAGATTTCTAGCAGCATCAGTGTAACAATATAAGATAGAAACAGACAGCAAAGGGTGGCTAGAAATGATTCATTTATTAATTATGATGGTAGAACGAGTCGGAGTTATTGTCATCTTAGGTTTTTTGCTGGCACATACAAAAGTTTTTCGGCAATTTCTCCGCAAACAGCAAGGGTATAAAGGAAAAGCAGTACTTATTTTTATTTTTTCTCTTTTTAGCATTATTAGTAACTACACGGGAATTGAAATTCAAGGAACAATTATTCGCAATGAAGACTTATTATTAAAAGTAGATCCATCAAGCTCGATTGCAAATACACGAATTATGGGTGTGGAAATGGGCGGTCTGCTTGGCGGTCCTTTTGTTGGTTTAGGAGTAGGACTACTTGCTGGCGTTCATCGCTTTATGTTAGGAGGGAGTACGGCGTTTAGCTGTGCAGTTTCATCCGTTTTAGCAGGGGTGTTAACTGGATATATCGGCTATGCCTACCGGAAAAAACATCGAACGATTACACCGCGCTTTGCTGCACTTGTAGGCATAGCGATGGAAACGCTTCAGATGCTGATTATTTTATTATTTGCTAAACCGTTTGATTCGGCATGGACGCTAGTGAGTATTATTGCTATTCCAATGATTATTGTAAATGGCACAGGAAGCTATATTTTCTTATCTATTATTCAGTCCATTTTACGGCAAGAGGAACAAATGAGAGCGCTTCAGACACACAAAGTATTATTAATCGCGGATCAAACTCTTCCACATTTTCGTCAGGGTCTTACTAGTGAATCATGTGAAAATGTTGCAAATATTATTCATCGCTTCACAGGTACGGATGCTGTTTCGCTAACTGATACGCACAAAATTTTAGCTCATGTAGGGGAAGGAATTGATCATCACGTTCCTTCGCATAGTTTGATTACCGGGCTGTCTCACGAAGTGCTGAAGACAGGAAAAATTATGAAAGCAAAATCGAGAGAACAAATTGATTGTCAGCATAAAGACTGTCCGCTTCATGCCGCCATTGTGATGCCGCTTACTTCTCACGGTACTACCATTGGAACACTAAAAATGTACTTTAAAGATGCGAGCGGGTTAAGCCGAGTGGAGGAAGAGCTAGCAGAAGGATTAGCTAAACTTTTTTCAACTCAGCTAGAGCTCGGCGAAGCAGAGCTTCGAAGTAAATTGCTAAAAGATGCGGAGATTAAAGCTTTACAGGCTCAGGTGAATCCTCATTTTTTATTTAATGCCATTAATACGATATCGGCGCTGTGCAGACAGGACGTAGAAAAAGCCAGAAAGCTGCTTTTGCAGCTAAGCATTTATTTTCGTTCCAATTTGCAAGGTGCAAGGCAGCTGCTGATTCCGTTATCAAAAGAGCTTGATCATGTTCACGCGTACTTATCGCTGGAACAAGCCAGGTTCCCTAATAAATACGAAATTGACATGTATATTGAAGAAGGGCTAGATGATGTCTTGCTTCCGCCATTTATTCTTCAAGTGCTTGTGGAAAATGCCATTCGGCACGCCTTTCCGCGTAAACAAAAGCACTGTCGCGTAGAAGTTCATATTAAGACAAAAGATAAATATGTATACGTAAAGGTAAAAGACAATGGACAAGGTATAGACACACAAAGATTACAAAAGCTTGGCAATCAGCCCGTTTTTTCAGAAAAAGGAACGGGGACGGCTCTTTACAATATTAAACAACGTTTGCACGGATTATTTGGAAAAGAAACAACGCTGGAGTTTGACGTAACAGAAGGAACAGCGGTTTCGTTTGTTATACCAATGGAATTAAAAAGCGAGGGTATGTAATATGCTGCGAGTACTAATAGTAGATGATGAAATGTTAGCACGAGATGAATTAAAATATTTATTACATCGAACGAAAGAAGTAGATTTCATTGAAGAAGCTGAAAGTATCGAAGAGGCGTTGGATAAAATGATGGATGAAAAGCCGGATTTATTATTTTTAGATATACAACTGTCAGATGACAGCGGTTTTGATATTGCTAAAAGGCTTAAAAAAATGAAAAATCCGCCAGCTATTATATTTGCAACTGCGTACGATCAGTACGCTTTACAAGCCTTTGAAGTAGATGCAATTGATTACATTTTGAAGCCTTTTGATGAAGAAAGAGTGGTGCAGGCCATTCATAAATATAAAAAAATGCGTGTTCCTCATCCCGCTTTGAAAGAAGAAGAATTGATAGGAGAGTCTTCTTCTCAAACTGGAAAGTTAGCGATTTCTGTAGACGATTCGATTGTGTTAGTAAATATAGAGGACATTTTGTTTGTAGGGTTAATAGAAGGAGAAGTCACCATTCAGACTATAACCGAATCCTATCATACTGCTGATACGCTGGCTATGCTAGAAAAAAAGCTCCCTTCTCAGTCGTTTAGTCGTGTGCACCGCGGTTATATCGTCAACGTACATCATATTTCCGAGGTACAGCCATGGTTTAATTCTACGTATAATTTAGTGATGAAAAACGATGAGCGAGTTCCTGTCAGCCGTACATATGCTAAAGAATTGAAGAAGCGTTTAGGAATTTAAGGAGAAAGCAGCTTGCGTATGCATTTTAGCAGGCTGTTTTTTGCATTTCAAGGCTCGATTTTTGTAAGTGAGCACAAATATTCGACTCTTTGATTTGAAAACGCTTTCTAATGTGTTTTCATTTTATATAATGAAGTCAACAAACAGAGAGAGGTGAAAGAAATGAGTGCTAAAAAAGTGTATGGCTTTTTAACACAAGCATTTATTTTTTCCGTAATTATGTTGATTTCAGATTTTATTGCAGAGCATTTGCCTTTTCCAATGCCTGCTTCAGTCATTGGACTTGTGCTGTTATTTCTTGCACTATGCTTGAAGATTATTAAACTAGAGCAAGTTGAATCACTGGGAACGGCTTTAACTTCTTTGATCGGATTTTTATTTGTACCAGCAGGTATTTCTGTTATGAATTCATTAGGTGTTATGCAGCAGTACGGCATTCAAATTTGTTTAGTTATCATCGTGGCAACGATTATTTTGTTAGGCGTTACAGGCTTATTTTCACAGCTTATACTTGGCATGACAAAAGATAATAAAGCAAAAGAAGAAATAAAAGATGTAGCTATGAGTGAAAAAACAAAAAAACAGGGCATTGCTTAATATCAATTATAAAGAGACAAGGTGGTTGGAAAGATGAATCCGTATTTTGGAATCGTGGTTTCTTTAGCTGCGTACGGTATTGGAACGTATTTATTTAAAAAGTCAAAAGGGTTTTTCTTATTTACTCCTTTATTTGTGGCAATGGTACTCGGGATTGCTTTTTTGAAAATTGGTCACTTTTCTTATGAGGAGTACAGTAGCGGCGGAAAAATTATCAGCTTCTTTTTAGAACCAGCAACGATTGCTTTTGCCATCCCTTTATATAAACAAGCTGATAAATTAAAAAAGTACTGGTGGCAAATCCTTTCTTCTATTGCGGTAGGATCAATTTGTTCGGTAGCGATTATTTTTGCGATTGCGAAAGGTATTCATATGGATGAAGTCGTGATGAAATCAATGCTTCCACAAGCAGCTACAACAGCGATTGCGCTGCCATTGTCTCAAGATATTGGAGGTATTCCTGCTATTACTTCCTTTGCTGTTATTTTTAATGCAGTCATCGTATATGCGCTGGGCGCTTTATTTTTAAAAGTATTCAAGGTGAAGAATCCAATTTCGAAAGGATTAGCTCTTGGCACTTCTGGACATGCGCTAGGAGTAGCCGTAGGGATTGAAATGGGAGAAGTAGAGGCAGCCATGGCAAGTATTGCAGTTGTTATTGTAGGCGTCGTCACAGTTGCCGTTATTCCACTTTTTGTTCAGCTAGTCATGTAACAAAAGCCTGAAGGAGTCAGAGATTTTCTGACTCCTTCAGGCTTTTGTTTGTTAATTAATATACCACTCCAAAATGTCGTGATGCGCAGTTTTGACAGGTTGTATGGTCAAAAAGACTCTCAGGAATGATAAATTCAAAACAAAATTGACATTGTTTGAATTGACTTTGTCTATAAAACATTGTCTCTAAGAAAATAGCTGTAATATGTTCGGTTATGTGCTTATGGGAACGTTGTTCTAAAGTGGACCATGGAATAGACTGATGCTCTATGTAAATCGGAAAGGAAGTATAGGGTGTATCCCATTGAATGGCTTGATATCCAAACGTAAGGCCATGATGAGCTGCAGATGTAAATATGATCAGGTTTTGATGGAATTCTGGCAGAGGTAATTCTAGTTTTTGATCTTTAAGCGATCTCGTTTTGGAATGAAGGTTATACAATTTAATTTGAAAATGAATCCACTGAGTGGCGTGAACGGTTATTGACATGTTTTAAACCTCCAATTCAGACTCTTTCTTTTATCATAATTGATTTCAAAATAAATAAATAGTAGGCAAAAAGAAGATAACAAAATTTTATATAGATTACTTATAAGGCGTAGGGAAAGGTGATATAAGCATAGCATCCTTTTTTCTACCCCTTTTTAAAGTATATTAATCTTCTATATAAAAGCTTGCTTTCAACGAATGGTATCGGCGTACTCCTACGCTTTAAACAGATTTTAATGTTAGAAGTTATAACAAGGTTCATTTCTTTTAGAGAAGTTTATGAAATAATAAAAAATGTATATTTTACGGTCTGAATCTATGTGTTGGAGGTTTTTATATGACGAAACAAAAGTTGATATTAATCGGAAATGGAATGGCGGGAATGCGCTGTATTGAAGAAATTCTTATTCATTCTCCAGATTGTTTTGATATTACTGTTTTTGGAAGTGAGCCTCACGTTAACTATAATCGAATTTTATTATCAAGCGTTTTACAAGGCAGTACAAAGCTTGAAGATATCAATATTCATTCTTTGGCATGGTATAAGGAAAATAATATCACTTTATTTAAAGGAGAAAGCGTTACGCACATAGACACCAAGAGAAAAATAATAAAAACAGATAAAAACAGAGAGACGAGGTACGACAAGCTTATTCTTGCTACTGGCTCGAGCCCGTATATGCTCCCCGTTAAAGGGCTTGAAAAAGAAGGTGTTCTCGGTTTTCGTACCATTGAAGACTGTCAAAAAATGATTGAAATTTCCAAACAGTATAAAAAAGCAGCGGTTATTGGAGGAGGCCTGTTAGGACTGGAAGCTGCTAGAGGGCTATTGAATTTAGGAATGGATGTTCAAGTTATTCACCATTCGGGTTTCTTAATGGAACGACAGTTAGACAAAGCAGCATCTAATATGTTAAGAGAAGAATTGGAACAGCAAGGCATGAGTTTTCTATTAAACAAACGTACGGATGAGGTTATAGGGGAAAGCCGAGTAGGAGGCATCCGGTTTGATGATAACAGTAAAATTGCAGCTGATTTAGTTGTAATGGCTACAGGGGTAAGGCCCAATGTTAATTTAGCTGAAAAAAGCGGAATAGAAACAAATAGAGCAATTATCGTAAACGATTATTTGGAAACGAGCATTCCAGATATCTATGCAGTAGGTGAATGCGCTGAACATCGAGGGATGACATACGGTCTTGTTGCGCCTCTTTACGAACAAGGAAAAGTTTTAGCGCGCACCCTTTGCCAAATAAAAAGCGAAGGTTATCAAGGTTCTGTTCTTTCCACTCAGCTGAAAATATCAGGAATAGACGTGTACTCAGTCGGAGAGTTTAAGGAAAATCAAGGTGCAAAAGCTATTACGATTTCGAATATGCTAGATGGCATATACAAAAAAGTTGTTTTTCGCGAAGGGAAAATAGTGGGAGCTGTTCTTTTTGGAGATACCAGTGATGCTGTAAAGCTATCAAAAATGATTAGTGAAAAAAAGGATTTATCGCAAGCAGAAAAAGTACAGTTATTTCCTTCTCAACATGAAAAAGAAAATGCAGTAGCTTCCATGTCACTTCCAGATATCGTATGCAACTGTAACGGTGTAACAAAGGGAGCTATTATTGAAGCTGTCCAGAAAAATGATTTAACGACAGTAGATGAAATAAAAAATTGTACAAAAGCTTCAGGTTCATGCGGAGGATGCAAACCTCTTGTAACAGATCTTTTAACATATATTCAAAGCGATGAGTTTGATGAAGTTATTGAAGAAAAGACTTTTTGTGCGTGTACACACTTATCAGAAGATGAGCTGGTAAGAGAGATGCAGCGATATCAATTTGAAACGGTTCAGCAAGTGAGGGAAGTGTTAAAATTTGAAGACATAAAAGGCTGCTCGTTATGTGAAGGCGGTCTTCATTACTATTTAGAAATGATGAATCCTCATCATGAAAGCGATCCACATTCTTTATTTATTACCGAGAATGAACAGGCCGTTTTGCTTCATGACGGGACTTACTCAGTGGTACCGCAAATTCACGGTGGTCTGACAAATGTACAGGAATTAAGAAACCTAGCAAATGTAGCTGAAAAGTACAACATCTCTACTATTCGTTTAACAAATGATCAGCGCATTCAACTCATGGGAGTGAAAAAAGAATATCTTCCGTTGGTAAGGGAGGAAATAGATAGAGGACTTCAGCAGCTATATGAACGTACAGTTAAAAACGTATCTGTTTATATAGGAAAAGGAACGTGTATTTGTGAGTATGAACCTGCTCTTGCTTTATCAAATGAATTAGATAAACAGCTTGAATATGTAAAGACTCCATGTGATATCAAAATCAGTATTGCTTCGTGTTCTCACATTGCAGAGAATGTAACAACAAGTGATATAGGATTAAGAAGAATAGACAGAGGATGGGAAATATATGCCGGCGGGAGCAGCGCAGAAGCTAGAAGCGGCGAGCTGTTTTATGTGGCCGAAACAAACGAAGAAGCAGTAGAAATCAGCTGTTCTTTGATTCAATATTACCGTGAAACGGGGAACTATTTAGAAACTGTCGGGACCTGGATCGAACGAGTGGGAATTGTTCATGTCAGAGAAGTTTTGTTTGAGGTAGACAATCGAGAGTATTTAATGAAGCAGCTCAGCTCAGAACGCTCTCGTGCAATCACATATTTATTATAGGAAAGAAGGGTGATCTACGTTGACTGAGATGCTATTGAAATATTTTCGTGAGCAGCAAAAGCAAGTTGAAACCGAGCGTATATATAATACTCAGTGTCCTTACTGCAGCATGCAGTGCAAAATGCAGTTAGTTGAACAAACACATGTAAAAAGGAAAACGTATAAAACAATTGGAACAGACAACCCTACTTCTCAAGGAAGGTTATGTATCAAAGGAATGAATGCGCATCAGCATCCTTTGCATAAAGATCGGATTCAATATCCTTTATTAAAAGTAAAAGGAGAGTTTGTAAAGATTTCTTGGAAAGAAGCTCTTCACTATATTAAAGAAAATGTTACAGAGATTCAAGAGAAGAATGGAGCAGATGCGCTAGGTGTTTATGGAAGTGCCTCTATTACAAATGAAGAAGCTTATTTATTAGGGAAATTCGCTCGAGTTGCGTTAAAGACAAAGTATATTGATTACAATGGACGCTTATGTATGTCGGCTGCTGCTTCTGCTGCTAGTAAAACATTTGGCATGGACCGAGGATTTACGAATAGCTTGCAAGAGATTCCGTTTACTGAATGTATTATGTTAGCTGGAACAAATATTGCGGAATGTCAGCCAACGATTATGCCTTATTTTGAGAAAGCAAAAGAAAACGGAGCTTTTATTATTGCAATTGATCCAAGAGAAACCGCTACAACTAAAATAGCTGATTTACACTTGAAACTTAAACCGGGGAGCGACGCGGCATTAGCCAATGGAATCTTGAAGGTCCTTATCGAAGAAGATTATCTAGATGAACGATTTCTACAAGAACGTGTTAATGGATTTGAAGAAGTAATTCAATATGTGGCGCCTCTAGAATTTAATATCATTGAAGAAATAACGGGAGTGCCACGTGAAGAGATGTACCAAGCTGCCCGTATGTTTGGTCAAAGAAAAACGGGAATGATTTTTACTGCTAGAGGGGTAGAGCAGCAAACAGACGGAAGTGCTGCGGTGCAAAATTTTTTGAATATTCTACTTTCCGTTGGGAAAATCGGTAAACCTCGCTGCGGATATGGGGCCATTACCGGTCAAGGAAATGGGCAGGGAGCCCGAGAGCATGGTCAAAAAGCGGATCAGCTTCCAGGCTACCGTTCAATCGAAAATCATGAGCACCGGATGTATATAGCAGATGTGTGGAATATAGAGGAGAAAGATCTTCCTAGAAAAGGTGTTTCTGCATATGAGATGATTGAAAAAATTCATGACGGTGAAATTAAAGGGCTGTTTTTGATGTGTTCAAATCCAACAGTTTCAAATCCAAACGCTAATTTTGTTAAGAAGGCTTTTGAAAAGCTTGAATTTCTAGTGGTAGCAGATATGTTTGAATCAGAAACGGCAAAATTAGCAAACTTGATCTTACCAGCATCTTCCTACTTGGAAGATGAAGGAACCATGACAAATGTAGAGGGAAGAGTTACATTACGCGAAGCTAGCTTTCCATGCCGCGGCGAAATCAAACACGACTGGGAAATACTATGTGAAATTGCTAAAGTTTTAGGGAAAGAGGAATATTTTTCGTTTTCATCAGCTGAAGAAATATTTAATGAACTGCGAATGGCAAGTAAAGGAGGGATCGCTGATTACTCCGGTATTACGTACGAACGATTACGAGAGGAAAAAGGAATTTTATGGCCATGCAGAAGCTTAACAGATAAAGGAACCGAGCGCCTGTTTGAAACGCGTTTTGCTCATAGTGATGGAAAAGCGATGATGGTCCCTGTCTCGAATCAAGCTATTGTACCTAAAGCAAAAATAACGGAAAAATATCCTCTCTATTTAACAACGGGAAGAGTGATGTCGCACTATTTAACGGGTGTACAAACGCGAAAAAGTGCGTCTTTATCTGCTAGAAATTTCGAATCTTTTATGGAAATCCACCCTTCAACAGCGAAAAAATATGAAATTTCGAATCAAGAATTAGTACAAATTGAATCTTCATATGGAAGGATTGTGGTAAGAAGCAAATTTTCAGAGGGCATTCGGCCAGATACCGTATTTGTTCCTTTTCACTGGGCGGATTCTCAAAATGTTAATAATCTTGTTTCTGAAAAATTAGATCCCGCCTGTAAGATGCCAGGGTTTAAAGTAAGTGCTGTGAAGATTAGCCCTTCTGTAAAAAGAAGCAGCTATTAAAAATGCTGATGCAAAAAGCCTCTTGAAAAAAGAGGCTTTTTGAATGGAATCAGGCAAGGTGCTTTTGGTTAATACGTACATCTTGTTTTTTGAATCCAGAATAATTTAGTAAGAGACAGAATAGGGCAAAAAGCGCTAGTAAAGAAAAACCGACAACGTAATCTCCGCTTGTATCTTTTATAAAGCCTAGCACAATAGGAGGGAAAAAGCCGCCTATTCCTCCGAATGCTCCTACGATCCCGGTAACAGCTCCAATATTTCCTGTTGAAACAGATGGAACCATTTTAAAAACAGCTCCATTTCCGATACCAAGAGTAATGGCTGCAAGTAAGCAACCTACGCTAAATAGAGAGAAGGCAGTGATGGTAAATGCAATAAATAACCCTATTAGTAGCATTCCGGTAAAGACGAAGGTAAGTACTTTTTTTGCTCCGAATACATCCGATAAATATCCTCCAAGAGGCCGTACAAACGTTGCTAGTACGACAAATACAGCTGTTTTTAGCCCACTGTCTACAGTTGAAGCATTAAATTGATCATGCAAAATGGTAGGAAGATAGATGCTGAACGTTACAAACCCACCAAATGTTAAAAAATAGAAAATGGATAAAAACCACGTTTCTTTAAATTTTAATACCGATAAAGATTCCTGCAGCGTTTTGGGGGAAGCAGCAGAAGGGTGGTCTGAAGTTCCTACCCATAATAAAAGAGCCATTAAGGCTACCGCAATTGCTAAACTCCAAAATACCCAAGGCAAGCCAAAAGAAGAAAAGATAAGTGGAATACTAAAGCTTGCTACCGCCGATCCTAAGTTGCCCATCCCGGCAATTCCTAAAATAAAACCTTGCTTTTGAGGTGAATACCATTTAGAGACATATGTAATGGAAATAGCAAAGGTTGTTCCGGCCATGCCAATAAAAAATGCCCAAAAGAGCAGCATGGTATAAGAATGAGTAAAGCCTGCACAAACGGTAGGGAGTAGAAGAGCCAGCATCGTCAAAGAATACACTTTTCTTCCTCCAAAGCGATCTGTTAAAATCCCCATCGGAATTCGCATAAGAGAACCTAATAAGACGGGAGTGGCAATTAAGATACTTTTTTCAGCATTGGTTAATGAATACATCACTTGAATATCTGCAGCGATAGGTGCGAAGACAGACCATACTGAAAAAGCAATAATCATAGATAAAGTCGAGATAAGAAGTACAGATAAAGGCCGTTTAGAAAACATTACTTAAAAACCTCCTTTTTTATATGCAGCGTAAAGCTGTTGCAATATGGTAATTATGATACTACGCTTTCTTTTTTATGTATCATTCTGTGTTAGGTTTTCTTCCGTACTTTTGCTGAAGAACGGACGCAGATAAAAGTGGAGAGATAACTTACACTCTATCTAAGTGCTGATGAAGAAACGGTTAAAAAGCTTTAAAAGAACAGTAGGTAGAAATATTGTCGAAAGAATGGAAGGAAAATTGAAATTAGAAGAGATTAATAGAGTCAGCACCTATAAATTTGTGCTATCGAATTATAGCCAAATCAAAAAAAATTCATATTTTATATAGAACACAAATTTTTGAAATAGAAGGTGGAAAAAGTGACAGAAAAGCATCCTCTTTCAGGTTATAAAAAGGATGATTATGGAGTTCTCTGGATATGGAGTTATGTTGGACAGGCTAGAGTAAAAATGGGGTATAAAGTAAAAAGTCTGCTTCACTATGAGCAATCTTCCTATCAACAAATCAGTATTGTGGATACAAAATGGTATGGGAAAATGTTGGTGCTAGATGGTACTCCACAAATTTCAACAGGAGAAGGATTTATTTATAATGAAATGATTAGCCATGTGCCGATTATAACGCATTCAAATCCTAAAAAAGTCGCGATGATTGGCGGAGGGGATTGTGGTCCTGCACGAGAGGCAATGAAGTATGATGGAATTCAACAAATCGATGTAGTCGAAATTGATCCAAAAGTTACAGAAATATGCCGCACATGGCTAACTCCGGCTTCTTGTTATGATGGTGAAACGAGGCTCAATATGATACATCGAGATGGAATAGAGTGGATTCAAGAACAAAAGGGAGTTTATGATGTTCTTATCATTGACCGACCTGACCCTGTTGGACCTGGAAAAAAATTATTTCAACCTGATTTTTATCAATATGTCTACAATAGCCTTAAAGATGATGGCGTAGTTGTTTTTCAATCGGGATCTCCTTATTACAATACTTCCACGCTACAAGGAACAGTTAAAAATTTAAAGGAACTGTTTCCAATTGTCCGCACATATTTAGTGACGATACCTCTTTTCCCATGCGGCATTTGGAGTTTTACGATTGCTTCTAAAAAAATGGATCCTCTTCAGGCCGATTTGACGAAGCTGCAGCATACACATACTCAATATGTTGATCCTGAAATTTTCCGCGCATCATTTGTTTTACCTAAATATATAAAAGAAATAGTAGACGGAAAAGATTCCTAAAAACTACGTAGCGACGAATGTTTGTTGAAAGTCATGAATAATCTCGGAAAATATATTTGTTATAGCAGATCTATGTTTGCTGCGCAGAGTTCGGGATAATTCGATTTGAAACGTATTAAAATTATGGCTGTAGCCTGTATAGTTCCTATTGTCACCTTGTCTGTGAAAAGCAATTGATTCGTTTCCAATAAATTTATTATCAAATATTACATGGATTTTTGGAAACGAATTTTCGGATTTTTTAGTCAGGACTTGTTGAAACCAATCCTTAACTTCCTTTGAGCAAGATTGTCCATATAAGGTTCCTACTTCAATTGCATGGGGCCCGTAATGTGTGTCCTTCATTCCATGAAAAGATAAATGCAAATAGGGTGTTAGAAGGCCATTATTGCTATCTATTATCTTCAAAGATTTGATAATTTCTTGGATTGTGCTTCTATATTCTTGTATCCCCTCATAGTTCGTTTTATTTAGATTTCTATTTAAATCTGCTACGGTTCGGGAAACCGTACTAATAATTCCAGCACATCCTGTTTTCTTTACTACATTCTCTACGATTTTATCCGTAAATAAATCAGCAGCGGGTGGTTCTGCATGAAGGGCGTCTACGTGACAGCTTATAAAACCAGTTCCTTTGTTATATTTTAAGTAGTTTCCATGAATGAATTTTAATGCCATTGACTATTTCTCCTTTTATATCGTTTGAAATCTATCCTTTCTATAATAAATGCAGTAAAAATAAAATCGGTGAATTATTACACGTGTTAAGTAAATACATAAAAAGTTTTTAGAGATGGTGGAAATAAATAGATAAATGTACAGGAGTATTTTGTATAGTTACATACTATGTGAGTAGCTGATTATTGTTATAGGGCATTAAAATAGCAAAATAAGATAGAAAGTTCTAATTAGGAGGCTTTAAAATGGATCCAATGAAAGAAGAGTTAGGGATATTATCTGATAAAGAAATGACGTTGCAAACTCTTAATCTGAATAATGTACCATCTGTTGAATTAGTTGACCCCAAAACCTGTTCATATCCAGTGATAGGGAGGAAGTATGGTCATCACAGCGGAAGAGATGTTGTTATCGTAAATACAAAGGATCAAGCAATATATGAAGGATATGATTATTTTACGAAAATGTATGCAATAGACAAAGAATATTGCCTAGAAGTGGAAGGACTGAGTGTAAAATCAGTACAAGTAGTTACTAGCGAACACGTTGTATTTAATGAAATACCCATTCGAACAAAAGCCTTCGGCTGGAAATTAGAACAGATAAACGGCATGGATGTACCGGAAATGTTGGTAAGCATAGCCATTCGAGCGCTTTATGTAACAGGAGCTAAAAGCGGCTTTGTCAAAATGGGGATATTAGAAAGTGGAGAGTGTATTGTCACAGATATTAACTCATCAGAAAGTGAGTGGATAGAAAATCCACTAAAGCCTACTATCCCTTTTAGCATGGGTGCTGATGTTGAGTTTATGTTAAGCTGTGACGGGGAACTTCTACCAGCTTCTACTTTTTTTTCTCTTGAAGGTGCGGTAGGCTGTGATGAAAGGCAAATAGAACAAGATAGCGGTGAGTATCCATTAGTAGAAGTTAGGCCTGAAAAAGCGAATTCATCAACAGAACTATTCCAGAATATCCAAAAATTAATAGAAAAAGCATCTGCACAGGTACCTTATGAAAATGTTCATTTTCGGGCAGGCAGCATGCCTTTTTCTGGATACCAATGTGGAGGACACATTCATTTTGGCATCCCGCTTTCTTTATCCTTATTAAGAGCTCTTGATCACTATCTGGCTATTCCCGTAGCGCTGATAGAAGAATCTAAGACTGCTAAACTCAGACGGAAAACGAACCATGGAGGTCTTGGACGCTATCGTGAGAAACCGTATGGATTTGAGTATTTAACTTTAAGCTCTTGGATTATCGACCCTAGAATTACTCTCTCCACTTTAGCTCTTGCTCAGCTAGTTGCTACCCATCATCATGAATTAAAAAGCGAATTTTTATTTCATCCACTTACGCAGCGTGCCTACTATCAAGGAAATAAAATCTTTCTTAAACAAATGTGGAAACATATCAAGGGCAATCTGATGAAAACATCCAGCTATCCACACTATCAAAATGAACTATCTTTTCTATTTGAAATGATAGAAAAAGAAATTCCTTGTGATGAATCAAATGATATTCGCAGAAATTGGAATGCAAAGATTTCTAAAGAAATCTATGACCGCGGACATATTATCCAAATTCCCAAAAAGCTCCGTTTAAAATACGGCCTTAAAGAGGGGCAGTCTACGATTGTTAGTGCAGGAAAGGCAATATCAACTGCAACTGTGCATTCTTATCCTTTTTCATTTCGCCATCCAAATATGGTTCAACTCTCTAAATCTCTCCGTGATAAACTATCTCTCCCAAAAGATTGGTGCCCCAAGCTATCAGCTTCAGAAGGCATCATAACTTTAGGTCCTATCATTGGCATTCTTGCTAACCGTCCTTTTGAAAGACAAACAACTTATTTCCATCATCTATGTCGCTTAGCAAATGAAAAGCGAATGCTTGTATATGTGTTTGAACCCGAAGATATTGATTGGGAGAAAAAATTGGTTAAAGGAACAACCATTAACGGTGAAGGGCTCTTTCCTTTTCCTGCTGTTATTTATGACCGTTATTTCATAGATGGTAGAAAAAATATTTTAATAGATGAAGTAAGAGCAAAACTTCAGGCGATTTATAAAGTTCCTTTTGTTAATTCTTCAAACTTGTTTCAGCTTACGGGAGATAAGTGGGCAACGTATGAACTTCTTATGAAAGAATATGAAGAATTTCTTCCAGAGTCACGTCTCGTACAAAACTCTGCTGACATTGCAGAAATGCTTGATAGCTACGGAGAAGTTTATTTAAAACCGCTTGGCGGGGCCTTAAGTAAAGGAGTCATGCGCATCGTTCGCCGACCAACAGGCATCTTTTGGTTTGATCTTAATAAAAAGGAGCTGCATCAATTCAGTAATATGGAAGAATTATTTACTTTGCTCACTCCTTTGATGAAAAACAATCCTTATCTTGTTCAAGAAGGAATTCGCAGAAAACAGCATAAAGATAAAAATTTAGAAATACGGGTTTATATGCAAAAAAATGAAAAGCAAATTTGGCTTCGAACGGGTATGGTTGCGCGTCTCACCGGTGAAGATGTGCTAACGGAAGATTCTGAAACGAATATGCGCCTCAGTAAAATATTAAACAGTTTATATCCTGATCCAACAGACAGAAGGCTCATTATAAACCAATTAGCTAAAATATCTAAAAATATTGTTGCAACAGTAGAGGAGAAAGTAGGTCCTTTTGGGGAGCTGGCGGTAGATTTATGTATAGATCAGTACGGTTCCATAAAGTTACTTGAAATAAATGCAAAACCAGATAGTCTATTCTCACAAATTAGAGCCTACAAGCTACGTACTTTGGCGGGGATTCGTCTGCTCAATTATGCGTCTTCACTGGCTGGTTACGAAGAAGAAAAGGAGGATTTAACATGAAGCACTTCACATTGAATGAAATTCTCAAACAAACGGGGGGAGACCTTTGTTACGGATCAGGAAATCCTATTATTAAACATGCTATAAACTACGCTAAAAAAGATATAGAGGATCATACACTCATCTTTCATTTAGATAGAGAACCGATTAGAGGGAAGTATTGGAAAGAAAATCATTCAATTGTCGTGATAACAGATCACCCTGAGCTGTGCACGAACTTAGAGGGAAATATTATTCTTGTTAAAACAGATCAATTAGAAGAGGCTTATTGGAAATTTATCGAATACTACCGAGGGCTTTTTGATCTTCCTGTTATTGGTATTACAGGAACTTGTGGAAAAACGACCACGAAAGAGATGATCCGACAAATATTAATTGAAGATTATAAAGTGAAAGCTACGTGGATGAGTATGAATTCTATGTCTGTAAATCTACGTTATTTAACAGGTATTGATGATACGACAGAAGTAGCTGTTTTTGAAATGCCGGTCGCTTATCCAGGATATTTAAAAGTTGCGTGTCGCTACTTTCAGCCACAAATACGAATTCTATTAAATATAGGCGTGCACCATCTTGCTGATTGTGAAACACCTGAAGAATATATGAAAGCAAAAGCCGAAATTGTAGAAGGCTTAGATCCAAATAGCGGCATTTTGATTTTAAACGCAGATGACGAAAATATTAAGAGAGTGCTTGATGTAAAGCATCTTCAAAATGTTGTATATATAGGTAAAAATGATAGTTCCCAATTTCAAGCAAAAGATATTAAATATGCTAAGGGAGGAATGGCTTTTACTTTAAAGTACCAAAACAAAGAATACGATGCCTTTATTCCTGGATATGGTGAACATAATGTGTATAATGCACTGGCTGCCATTGCTGCAGTATTTTATGTGGGCGTTGATATTTCCGTTGCCATACAAAGACTTAGCTTATTTGAACAAGTAGAAGAACATTTGGAATTTAAAAGAGGAATGAATGAATGTACGGTAATTAATGATACATGGAACTCTTCACCTTTATCGATGGCTACAGCTCTTGGAGTTCTTAGTGATATGTCAAAAGAGAAACAGTCTATCGCTTTATTAGGTTACATGCCCCAGCTAGGGGAAGGACCTTATGCAATTAAACAATATGAAGATATGGGAAAAAAAGCAGCGGAATCCAAAATTGACATTCTAGTTGTAGTAGGAGATGAAGCAAAAGCTATTGGCACAGGAGCTTTAAAATGTGGAATGGACCCTAAAAAAGTCTATTTTTGTAAGACTGGTGATGAAGTATACAATGTGCTAGCTCCATATTTAAATGAAAATACAGTAATTTTATTAAAAATAACGCACCGTGTTATGACAAAACCTACTTTTAAAGAATTAAGAAATAAACTTATTCCAGATAACGAAGAGTAAAAGGAGGATAGACATGAAGAAAACTAAACAGCTAAGAGAGTTGATAGAAAGTAAACGGCTAGAGTTTATTATGGAAGCTCACAGTGCGCTATCTGCAAAGATTGTAGAAGAAGCAGGTTTCAAAGGGATATGGGCCAGTGGCCTGTCTTTATCCGCAGCACTGGGTGTAAGAGATAATAACGAGGCTTCATGGACACAGGTATTAGACATCTTAGAGTTTATGAGTGACGCAACGTCCGTTCCAATTCTTCTTGATGGTGATACAGGCTATGGGAATTTTAATAATGCAAGAAGATTAGTTAAGAAATTGGAGCAGCGAGACATTCCAGGCGTATGTATTGAAGATAAATTGTTTCCAAAAACAAACTCATTTATTAAAGGTGAAGCACAGCCGCTTGCAGATATTAATGAATTTTGCGGCAAAATTAAAGCAATGAAAGATAGCCAAAATGACGAAGATTTTGTAGTGGTATCGCGTGTAGAAGCTTTTATTGCAGGGTGGGGGCTGAAGGAAGCTTTAAAACGTGCAGAAGCTTATCGCCAAGCGGGAACCGACGCCGTTTTGATTCATAGTAAAAGGTCAGATATGACAGAGATTGAAGCTTTTATGAAAGAGTGGGGAAACAGGCTTCCGGTTATTATTGTTCCAACCAAATATTATTCAGTTCCCACTGATAAATTTAGTGATTTAGGAATTAGCTTGAGCATTTGGGCCAACCATAACTTAAGATCTTCCATTACAGCTATGCAAAAAACGTCCGCTCAGATTTATTACGATAAAAGTTTGATTAACGTAGAAAAAAATGTCTCTCCGCTTGAGGAAGTTTTCCGTCTTCAAAAAGCTGAAGAGCTCGACATCGCAGAGAAACTTTATTTAAGCTCTGCCAATCATAGCACGAACGCTATGATTCTGGTAAAGAAATCAGCAAATGACACTTTAATAACTGAGCAGATAAATCAGTTAAAAAAAGTCGGCGTAACAAATAGTATAAAAGTAGATTCCAACAAAGCTATGGAAGACAATGTGTTTTCTAATAAAGGAGAATTATATGATCTTTATACTGCAAGAGATAAGCTAGGAACGGCTACTTTAATAAGCGATAGTAACATCGTATATAAAACCCATATTTTTGAGGAGTTACTTCATGAAAGTGGCGATATCACGATCGTAGCAGGAGCTGATTATGAGTTAAAAGGGAATCAAACATCTTATGTGACTGCTAAAATTCCCTATTCCAAGCAGCTGTATTCCAAAACAGTAGACTTGATTCAAATGTCGTGCAATCCAAACTCTAAAAACATTCATGGTGAATTCATTGGCCTTTGGAAAGTTTCCGGAAAAGGCACTGAGGTTGTAAAAAAAGCTTTGGAAGAACTGGCACAAAGAAAAGATTTTGCGCAGCTCACGTTTTCTGATTTCTTTAATTATATTAATCTAATTCACCCGGTTGCTGTTAAATATACGATGGGGTCATGGATAGATACCGAAACGTATACAAAGATTCAAAAAGATGGTGGGAAAAATGATTAGTACGTCCGTATTTGGAACTCAATTAAAAAAACTAGGTTTTCAATTTTATAGCGGAGTTCCTTGTTCCTATCTTAAACATCTTATTAACTACGCTATCAACGAATGTGAATATGTTGCAGCAGCAAACGAAGGAGAAGCGGTAGCGATTGCTGCTGGGGCATCAATTGCTGGCAACAAAGCGGTTGTTTTAATGCAGAACTCCGGATTAGCAAATGCTGTTTCCCCTTTAACCTCTCTTATTCATCCGTTTAAAATTCCTGTCCTTGGATTTGTCAGTTTTCGCGGAGAACCTGGATGTCCAGATGAACCGCAGCATGAATTAATGGGAGAAATTACTCCTGCCCTGCTAAATACGATGAAAATAAAATGGGAATATTTATCTTTTGATTTTGCCGAAGTTAAAAAACAGTTACAGCGGGCTAATCAAGCTGTTGAAAATAATGAAAGCTACTTCTTTATTGTAAAAAAAGGAACGTTTGAGCCAGTTAAGCTTTTAGAAAAATCAATAAAAAACGTTACTCCTAAAATGAAAAGTGAACAGATAACAACCGATGAGTTACCTTCAAGGTATGAGGCATTACAAGTAGTTAATTCATTAAAAGACAACGATACTATTCAATTGGCCGCTACAGGAAAAACAGGAAGAGAGCTTTACGAAATAGAAGACGCAAGAAATAATTTTTATATGGTTGGATCTATGGGGTGCGTTAGTTCCATTGGTTTAGGCTTAGCTTTGAGCAGAAATGAAAAGAACATCATTACAATTGATGGAGACGGAGCTTTGCTTATGCGCATGGGAAATCTAGCAACCAACGGATACTACTGTCCAGCAAATTTATTACACATTCTTTTAGACAATCAAACCCATGATTCTACAGGGGGGCAACATACGGTCTCTCATAACATTAATTTTGTAGATATTGCTTCTTCCTGTGGGTATCAAAATTCCATTCATGTTCATAACTTACATGAGTTAGAGACGTATATCAAACAGTGGAAAAGTGATAACAAATTAACGTTTTTATATCTTAAAATAGCGAAAGGATCTAAAAAGAACCTGGGGCGTCCTGAAATGAAGCCTTATGAAGTCAGAGAAAGACTGCAGGTGTTTTTAGATGATTAAAACAGCTGTTATTCTAGCTGCAGGGATGGGGAGCAGGATTCGTAAAAGAGCTGGAAACCGCCCTAAAGGTTTTTTGATGATTGATGAAAAATCGATTATTGAACATTCCATTTCGAAGTTAATAGAAGCAGGAGTCAAGACGATTTTTATTGGAACAGGATATATGAAAGAAGAATATGAAAAGCTAATGGTTAGATATCCTCAAATAAAATGTGTTTATAATTCTAGATACGAAACAACGGGAAGCCTGTTTACGCTGTATCAATTTAAAAATTATATTAAAGAAGATTTTTTACTATTGGAATCAGATGTAATTTATGAAAAGAATGCGTTGGAAACATTAGTAAACCATTCGAGATCAGATGTCATACTAGCGAGTAAATTGAACGGTGCTGGCGATGAAGTTTATATTGAAGCTGATGAAAATAATAACCTTAAGAATATGTCAAAACAAAAAGAAGAGTTGAATAGTATCTATGCAGAACTAGTTGGTTTAACCAAACTCTCTTATGCTACATTTCAGAGACTTTGTGATGAAGCAAATACGCTGTTTCAGTTTAATCAAACGATCGATTATGAATATGGCCTCGTTAAAATTTCCGAAAAAGCAAATGTGCATGTTCATAAACTGGATAATTTGGCATGGTGTGAAGTGGATGATGAAGATCACTGGGCAAGAGCAACTACTATTGTTTATCCGATTATTAAAGCTCGAGAAGGTATTCCGCATACAGTTAAGAGAAATATACTCCTAAACCCAGGGCCGGCAACTACAACAGATACCGTCAAATATGCTCAAATAGTGGAAGACATTTGCCCGAGAGAAAAAGAATTTGGAGAGACGATGGAATTTATCTCTGCTGAACTAACAAAATTTGTGGGGACTCCAGAGAAGTATACTACGGTATTATTCGGCGGATCTGGAACGGCGGCAGTGGAATCGATTTTAAGTTCAGTAATTGATAACGGTACGGTTGTTATTATCAATAATGGTCCATACGGTGAAAGAATGTGTAAAATCGCTGAGATTTATGGACTGAATTATTTAGAATATAAAAGCTCCGCCGAGCATGCTATTGATATGAACGATTTAGAAATTTTTATAAAAAAGATTTCAACGAACGTTTCTTATCTGGCGCTTGTTCACTGTGAAACTTCCACAGGGCTTCTTAATGATATTGAACAAATTGGGAAACTTTGTGCAGTGAAAAATATCGAAATGATTGTGGATGCAATGAGTTCGTATGCAGCTGTTCCAATTGACATGCAAAAAATGAATATAAGCTATCTGGCCGCAAGTGCAAATAAGAACCTCCAAGGAATGGCAGGCGTGTCGTTTGTTATAGCAAATAAAGCCCGGTTAGAAAAAACGGAGCAAATAAAGCCTCGTAACCTTTATCTTCATTTATATGATCAGTATCGATATTTCCAAATGAACAAACAAATGCGTTTTACTCCTCCTGTTCAGACTATGTACGCTTTAAAGCAGGCAATTATAGAAACTCAGTGGGAAGGAATTGAGAAACGATATGAGCGCTACTCAAAATCATGGACTACTTTAACGGATGGAATTACTCGGCTTGGGTTAACCTATTTGGTTCCTGAAACACATCATTCTAAAATTATTACCTCTATCATCGAGCCTTCCCATAAAAAGTATAATTTTGATATTATGCATGATTTTTTTTATAAACAAGGATTCACCATTTATCCTGGTAAAATTGATAAATTAGAAACGTTTCGAATAGCAAATATTGGTGATATCACATATAGAGAGATAGAAAGATTTCTTCACCTTCTTGAACAATATCTTAACGGTCTAAAAGGAGAGTGAGAAAAAGTTGAATCAAAAATTAGCTGTAGCAGTTATGGTAATAAATCAAGATCACCACGTGCTTCTAGTCAAGAACCATAGACGGGGATGGGAATTTCCCGGTGGTTTTGTCGAAGCAGGTGAATCGATAAAAGATGCGGGTATACGAGAAGTTAAAGAAGAATCTGGAATTGTTATTGAAGTTACCAACTTTCTAGGAGTAGAACAAGATGTTAAACGATCTACTACTGTTATTTTATTAAAGGGAAAAGCGATTAGCGGGGAAATTTCTGTCTCCAGTGAAACGCAAGATGTGGGGTATTTTACGTTAGAAGAAGCAAAAAATATAATTAAATTAGATAACTTTAAGGATCGAATGACTAGATGTCTAAAAGAGGCTGAAACACCATTTTTCTATGTTTTAAAAGACACGGGCTCTTTTTACGTATAGGCGGAAGGTTTCTGTGTTGTGCTAGAAATGAAGCCTGAACTCGATTGAATAAAAAACGCTCATCGTCATGCATGACGATGAGCGTTTTTTATCAGTAAAAGTATCGTTGTTTATTCAGCGGTCGCAATTTCTTCTTCTACATCATGGTCTTCTAAGTTAGCATTTAAAAATTCACTTGTTTCCGATAAATTGAGATTTAATTTCGTTTTTTTGCAGATTTGAATTGTAACATCCTGAACGGAGACATCTAAAACATGTCCCCCTTCTTTTTTATATTCATCAATAAAGTGCAGGTGGTAGCCGGGAACACCGATGCCTGAAGAATATTCTGGCGTGTAAAAACCTGCTAGTGTTCCATTTACATCTGAAGATGTAAATGTAGGCTGATCAGCAGCCGCATCTACCATAGAAGGATAGGGCTTCTCTTGCTTTGCAACCGTGCGCGTTTTTACTTCTTTAAACTTCCCGTCAATGCGAACTGCATAGAATAAATTCGGGCTAGGAATAAGCTCGTTCATTAAGCTTTCTAGTTGTTCACGATTCATTTCCTTTTCTACACGATAAGAGATATCTTCATAAAAGGTTGTCATAATGGCAAAAGGTGTTTTTGCATCTTTACTAATAGGTGCGGCTTTTCCATCAGCAATATGATAAAATTCTCCGTCAAAGGCAATCATTTCACCATCCAATTGATTAAACGTACCGATGCCGAAATCACCTTTCTTAGCTAAATCCTTGTATGTGACAACACCGTCAAATACTCCGTCTAATAAAGCGATCATAGTGGAAGTTTGGTGAATTGTTAATTTTTCTTTATTGCTCATTCTTTACTCAGTCCTTTCAGTTAATTTGATCTGGCAGTAGCTGTGTATTTAGTTTTTCATTATCTTTATAATCTACAGGAACATCAATGATAACGGGGCCTTGTTCACGAAAAGCGCTTGCTAGAGTGTCCAGAAATTCTTCTGGTGAGTTAACTCTAAATCCTTTGGCACCAAAACTTTCAGCAAGCGTAACAAAGTCTACGCTGCCAAACTCTACTGCAGATTTTCGGCCATATTTAATCTGCTGTTGAAAGCCAACCATATCGTAGGTTTGATCGTTCCAGATAATGTGAACAATTGGTAAGTTTAACCGAACGGCTGTCTCGAGCTCCATAGCTGAAAATAAAAACCCGCCGTCTCCAGACATGGACAGAACTTTTTTATGGGGGCGAACGAGTGCAGCTGAAATGGCCCAAGGCAAAGCAACACCTAGTGTCTGCATACCGTTGCTGAATAGTAAATGCTGAGGTTCATAGGAACGAAAATAACGAGCCATCCATATGTAATGCGAACCAACGTCACATGTGATGGTAGTATCATCTTCAACAAAGTTCTGCAGAGCTTCAATTAATTGTAGGGGATGAAGGTGAGTGTCATTAGAAAACTCGTACTGATCGTCAGGTTGTTCAAGTTTGCTTTTTAGTGTTTTTAAAAAAGAAGCACTTTCTTTTGAACGTATTAAATGTGGGAGTTTATCCGCTAATATGTCAATTGTGCTTGGAATATCTCCTACTAACTCAATTTCCGGCTGATAATGGTGGTCAGCTTGTGCTTGTAAATCATCTAAATGAATAATGGTTCTTTGACTTTCTGAGTTCCAAAGAGAAGGAGGGTATTCAACTGGGTCATATCCGATTGTTAAGACGACGTCAGCATGCTTCAATAAGACGTCTCCAGGCTGATTGCGAAAAAGACCTACTCGCCCAAAAAAGTGAGTTTCAAGCTCTCGTGAAACAGCTCCCGCACCTTGGAACGTTTCCACCACAGGAAGGTCATGTTCCGCTATAAGCTGACGGATTGATTCCACTGCTTTAGATTTACTTGCTCTCATACCTAAAAGCAATACAGGTAGTTTTGCTGTGCGAATAGTGTGTATAGCTTGGGCAACAGCGTCTAAATTAGCAGCCCCAATCGTAGGAGCTTTTAAAACGGATAGAGTGGAAGCTGATGTTTCGCTATCCATTACATCCTGCGGCAAGCTGACAAAAGATGCTCCTGAAGGAGAAGAAACAGCTTCGCGAAAGGCGTCTGTTATCACTTCTGGAACGTTTGCAGCGTCTTCTACCTCAACGCTGAATTTGGCGATAGATTTAAATAATCCTTCATTATCCATTGATTGATGCGTCTTTTTTAATCGATCTGCTCTTGGAACGGCTCCTGCTAGGGCTACCACTGGATCACCTTCAGAAGTAGCAGTGACAAGGCCAGTGGCTAAGTTAGCGGCACCTGGACCTGATGTGACAAGGCAAACGCCCGGCGTACCTGTCAGTCTTCCCATAGCAGCTGCCATAAACGCAGCATTTTGTTCATGGCGGCAAACAATTACTTCCGGCCCTTTTTCTTTCAAAACATCAAATACGCCATCAATTTTGGCTCCTGGAATGCCAAAAATATAAGGCACATTCTGACTTGCCAAACTTTCTACTAGCAAGTCAGCTCCTTTTTTTGTTTCGGTAGTATCAGCATTACTCATCATGCATTCTCTCCTTTATATTTCTTATATAGGTTTTAAGGCCTACTGATTGAATACCCAATTTGTATGACAACTAATCAAAGGAAAGGAGAAGGTTTTAATTTTCTAAATAAAAAACTTCCCTATTAATTAGGGAAGCAGAGATGTACCTATTGCGAATAAAACATATCTGTTTTATTTGTAGGTTTATGGTACCTGAGGGATAGCAAGTGAAAGTCCTACGCGGCTCTTATTTGGTATGGTTAAAAAGCTTTTGGTAACTAACAATTTTTTGATCTAGCTTTTGACTTAATTTTAAAATCTCACCCTGAGAATAGCTGCTTGTTTTCTTAGCTAATTGGTAAATATCTGATTGTAAGGCTCGAATTTCTTTTTCTAACTGAGGTTGCTTCATTGAAATCCTCTCCAAGTCAGAATACTTCTATCTTCTATGTTTTATCTTTTATCTAATAGTATGAAATTCCTTCATATTTGTAAAATGTTTTTTGTTTTGAAAAATATGACATAGGTGAAGAGCTGCCGACAAGCTTTGTCGAACACTTTTTTTACCTGTTTTCAACAAGTATGATATACTGAGGCTAGGAAAAATGACAATCTGGAGCGCACGTTCAGTTATTCTTAACAAGCGAATGAATTCTTAGCTTTGACAAGTTTAGCTTGTAAGGTGAAGAAATTCATCACATAATCTTATTAGATCTGAACCTTGTTAGCCCGGATGAGGATTTGTCGAAAACGATTCACTAGAAAAAACCTTCGAGACCGCCAACTCGGAGGTTTTTTTATTTTTGTGTATGGGAAGGGAAAAAAAGACATAGACTAATAAAGAAAAAGGTTCCGCACCCATAATCGGCCGTAGTTGATTACACCTTGTCCATTTCTGCAAGGAAGCTGTCTTTTTACTATAGGGAAGTGCCGCCAAACACCATTCCCTAAAGACAATCAGCACACGAGCCTTATGGATGAAGAACCTTTTAGACGATACTTATCGGTGATTACTTATTTTGCTACTGGAAAAATAGCAAAATAAGAGCGACTATGGCTCCTAAAAGCTCGACGTAAGCCGTTAGGAGCTGAACATTCTCAGCATCTAGGAAAAATGACTTGAGGATTTGTCTCAGACTATCCACCACCTTTTTTTCCTTGCGTGAATTCCCAAGGGAAAGAAAGGGGACGACAGTGCTTCTTTATTTTAACAAAAGTAGGAAATGATAAGTAGATTTATTTGAAGGATAAATTAAAAAAGCATGTAGAATACATGCTTTTTTAATTTGGGTAAATTTCTTTTATACGTCCGACTTGTCCATCTGTTAAACGAACTTTAATGCCGTGAGGGTGAAAGCTTGAATTGGTCAGAATGTCTTTGACCGTTCCATGTGTCAGTTTTCCAGAGCGCTGATCTGCTTTTAAAACAATGTCGACTTTAATTCCAGGAGCTACGTCTTTTCTATTTTGTCCGTTCATTATACACCTGTTCTCTTTCGCTGATTATTCGTTTTTTTTGTTTGTTGACTTGTCAGCTTTTTGGTTGCTTGATTAGTACTGCTGTTCTTAGCTTTATTTGAAGATTGGTTTTTCTTATTAGCAAGCTGCTGTTTAATAGCATCTTGAAGACTAATTTTCTTTTTTGATTGTTCTGTCATATGGGCTCCTCCTGAATACGTACATCGTCTGAAAAACAAAGAAAGTAAGGCAATGAAAAAGCTGACTAGATAGTCAGCTTTTTTAATTAGAAACAGTGACTTCTTCTACAGGCTGCATAAGTACAGCTTCTTTATCAGGATACGTTTTTTCAATATGGTGTTCTCCCCAAGAGCATAATGAATCAAGAATGCTTTTTAAAGACCATCCGTAATCTGTTAAAGAATATTCTACTCGAGGCGGCATTTCATTGTACATTTTTCTAACAATGATGCCGTCTGCTTCAAGTTCACGAAGCTGCTGCGTTAATACTTTTTGTGTAACGCGCGGCATAATTCTTTTTAATTCTCCAGGGCGCTTTGTCCCTTTAATTAAGTGGCAAAGAATAACGACTTTCCACTTGCCTCCAATGACTTCTAGTGCCGCTTCCACTGGAATATTATATTTTTTCACGTTAACAACTCTCCTTGTTCTAGAGATAACGGTTAAATGCATGGTTTCGCATTTTTTCTGATGTTTATCATACCACTATAGAGCAGAATTTTCTAGGTGTAAGCATTTTTTTAGAATACCCAATAGTTCATGACTTTAGTATTTACGCTTATTGTAACCTCCAGGTACCTATATCACTTGAAAGTGCGTACTTTTTCTTTGGTTTTACATCGCTCATAATAACAATTGTTGATGGCGAGTTAGCGAATATATGAAAGGTACCTAAGCTAATCAGCCATAAAAGAAGCTATTATAAAGAAGTTATTATAACGAACAGGAGGCGTTAAAAAGTGAATACACTTTCACAAACACAACAAAGTAAAAAAAGCGGTGCTTTGCCGCTATTAGCGCTAGCTATTAGCGCCTTTGGGATCGGAACTACAGAGTTCGTTCCAGTAGGTTTATTATCATCGCTTGCAGATGATTTAAATATTTCCATTACACTAGCAGGGTTATTAATTTCAGGATACGCAATGGGAGTGGCATTTGGAGCTCCCGTATTAACAGCTTTAACAAGTAAAATGAGCAGAAAATCACTGTTGATGCTATTGATGGTTATTTTTATCGTAGGAAATTCAGTAGCAGCTTTATCAACAAGCTTTGGACTGCTGCTTATAGCACGAATTATTACTGCATTTTCACACGGAATTTTCTTTTCTATCGGTGCGACTATCGCTGCTGATTTGGTACCGGAAGATAAGCGGGCAAGTGCCATTGCTTTAATGTTTACAGGTTTAACAGTTGCAACGGTTACAGGTGTTCCGCTTGGTACATTTATCGGACAAGCTTTCGGCTGGAGAGCAACATTTTGGGGAGTAGCGTTACTTGGGGTTATTGCCATTATTGCAAGTGCTCTTTTAGTGCCTAAAAACTTAAAAGAAGCGCCGCCGGCAAAGTTTAGTGATCAATTGAAAATTTTGAAAAACGGGCCGCTTTTACTATCGTTTGCTATTACTGCCTTAGGATATGGCGGAACGTTTGTAGCCTATACGTATTTAGCACCTATTCTTGAAAAACTAACAGGATATGCACCAAGCGCGGTTAGTATCTTACTGCTGGTATACGGTGTAGCGGTAGCCATCGGAAATACAATCGGAGGAAAAGCTGCGAATAAAGACCCGTTAAAAGCATTATTTTGGATGTTTCTAATTCAAGCCGTTATCTTAGTTATTTTATCGTTTACTGCATCATTTAAAGTAGCGGGAACGATTACGATTTTTGCCATGGGCTTATTGGCATTTATGAACGTACCTGGACTGCAAGTGCTGGTCGTGAACTTAGCTGAAAAGTATGTTCCTTCAGCAGTGAATGTAGCGTCTGCGCTTAATATTGCTGCATTTAACGTTGGAATTGCTATTGGCTCCTTTGTAGGCGGCCTGATTGTTGATTCGATTGGTCTTGTTCATACTCCTTGGATTGGAGGAGTTATGGTTTTAGGAGCGGTCTTATTAACAGCATGGAGCCGCTCAATAGAAGCAAAAGCAAAATAAAACAAGAGATCATCGCCTTTTGCGATGATCTCTTATCTATAAAAGGAGAGGAAGCAAATGACTGCATTTCAACATCATAAGGCGTATCGTCGTATGTACAAGGAGAATGAGTTAACGTTAGGTTTGCATATGCCGCTTGAAAATTATCAGTATGCCACGCCTACGATGGAAAAACAAGTAGAGCTCACGCAGCTTGCAGAACAATATGGATTTACAAGCTTATGGTTCCGTGATGTCCTTCTTCAAGATCCATCATTTGGCGATCCAGCAACGGGTCAAATTTATGATATGCTTATTTATTTGACTTACCTTGCCAGTCAAACAAAAGAAATTGCTCTTAGTACATCTGCTATTGTGCTGCCTTTGCGTCATCCGCTTCGTGTAGCTAAAGAAATGGCAACCATTGATCAGCTTTTTCCTGAGCGGTTGATTATGGGCGTATCTTCTGGAGACCGTCAAGCAGATTTTCGAGGACTAGGTATTCCTCATGAAGAAAGAGGAAAGCGATTTACAGAGGCTTTTCATTATTTAGAAGCAGCGTTAAATCAAGATTTTCCATCTATCCAGTCTACTTTGGGTTCTGTTCAAGGAGCAAATGTGGTTCCTAAGCCAACGAAACGTATTCCAACGATGATCACGGGATACAGTCAGCAAAATATGGAGTGGTTTGCCCAGTATGGAGCCGGCTGGATGTATTATCCTCGTCATCCTCATTTTCAAGCAGAAGCTATTACACAATGGAGGAAACTGGTTGACATCTATCATCCAGGCGTTTTTAAACCTTTTACGCAACCTATGCATCTAGATTTGGCAGAAGATCCAAATGAAATGCCAACGCCAATTCGTTTAGGATTTCGAGCAGGTCGTAATGCATTAATTGAGCTTCTTTCTATTTATAAAGAAATAGGAGTTAATCATCTCTTTTTTGCTCTTTTTGATAGTAAGCGTCCCGCTGAAGAAGTTATACATGAGCTTGGCGAAGAAGTGCTTCCGCATTTTCCGGCTCATCTGTAGCTAAAAGTACTTTAGTTGAAGATCCGAACGAGTTAGATTCTTAATGGAGAATCTAACTCGTTCGGTTTTTTTTATTGATAGGACGAACGTAGATTTTATGTATGGAGTTGCTTCTAGCGGTTGATTGGAGGACAAGACGAAGACTCCTGCGGGAAAAGCGGAATAGGTGAGACCGGCAGAAGTTTAGCGACGAGGAGGCTCAGCGGACGCACGCGGAAAGCGAAGTCTTGCACGGAAATCAACCGTGATGGAACAAGCGAGCCATATGAGCTCATGTATCCCATTTTTTCGTCTTTAGATTGGATTCATTTAGTTATATCCCAACCTCTTTTTTATATAGATTTCAAGTTATAGGATATATAAGAAATATGTATTAGAGTTATTGATCCTATGTTCTTTATAATAAAATTATCCATTATCTCCTTGGATGATATAAAGTCGAAAGGAGAAACACGATGAGTGTTGCATTTCTATTTCCAGGACAAGGTGCACAATATGCTGGTATGCTTCATGATATAAAAAATAAATGGGGATTAGCGACTACGTTTGAAGAAGCAAGTGAGGCATTAAATCAAGACGTATTATCGTTAGATTCGTCAGAAAAATTGAAATATAATAAAAATGTTCAGATATGTCTTTTTATTGCAGGAGTAGCTGCGGCTAGGTCGTTTAAAAACAAAGGATACTCGCCAGACGTAGTAGGGGGGCATTCAATAGGGGCGTTTGGAGCAGCAGTTGCATCTGAAGTGTTATCTTTTAAAGAAGCTCTTCTTCTTGTGAAAAAAAGAGGGGAACTGATGGAAAATGCTTATCCTGATGGTTATGGTATGGGGGTTGTAATGGGACTTCGCGAGCATCAGCTTCTCTCTATTGTACATGAACTAGCAACTGATGCAGCTCCTGTGTACGTAGCGAATCTAAATGCTCCTGATCAAATGACGATTTCTGGCACCTTAAAAGCAATCGAGAAAGTTCTTGAAAAAGCATCTAAAAAAGGGGCTAGAAAAACTAAAATGCTTCATGTAACGGTGCCTTCTCACTGTCCTCTTATGGAAGGAGTTTCGAGTGAATTACGAAAAACAATAACTGAAGTAAAAGGAAAAGACCCGATCGTTCCTTTTATAGGTAATTGTAAAGCTCGGAAATTATGGAAAGCTGCTGATGTTAAGGAAGACTTGGCTGCGAGTGTTGCCCTGCCCGTTCGTTGGCATGATACGACGGAAGTTATGTATGAAATGGGCACAAGATTATATATTGAAATGGCTCCAGGAAGAGTGCTGACGGATTTGGCTGCTAAGAGCTTCCCTGAAGCAAGGGCTATTTCGGCAGCCGAATCTACGATGAAAACTTTGCTGATTTTAATGGAAAAAGAAAAAATGTAAGCGTATTAATTTAGAAATGTCAGAAAGGAGCTAGAACATGAGTGGCATAAAAAAAACTTCAAAATCATGGACAACTCGCCGAGATCAAAAAGCAGCTCGCCTTGCACAAATAGACCATCTTCTTAAAGGAAAGTTATTGGGTAATGAACACATTATTGAAGCGTTAGAATTGCTTATATCACCCGGAGATAAAGTAGTGCTTGAAGGAGATAATCAAAAGCAAGCATCTTTTTTATCAAAAGCGCTGAATGAAGTAAGCGCTGATAAAGTAAACGGCCTTCATATGATTATGTCTAGTATTTCACGTCCCGAACATCTCGACATATTTGAAAAAGGAATTGCTGAAAAAATTGATTTTTCGTACGCCGGTGCTCAAAGCCTTCGCGTGTCTCAAATGATTGAAGATGAGACGTTGAAAATGGGAGAAATTCATACATATCTAGAGCTTTACGGACGCCTTTTCATTGATTTAATTCCGAACATTGCCTTAGTGGCTGCTGACAAAGCGGACGCACAAGGTAATTTATATACAGGAGCAAATACGGAAGAAACACCAACCATTATCGAGGCAACGGCGTTTAAGGATGGAATTGTTATTGTGCAGGTAAATGAACTTGTTGAAGAACTTCCGCGAGTGGATATTCCGGCTTCTTGGATTGATTGTATCGTCGTGGCGGATCAGCCTTATCAATTGGAAGCTTTATTTACGCGAGATCCTCGTCATATTACAGAGCTCCAAATTTTAATGGGTATGATGACAATTAGGGGGATCTATGAACGCCACAGCGTACAATCATTAAATCATGGCATTGGCTTTAATACCGCTGCAATTGAGCTTTTGCTGCCTACTTATGGAGAAAAGTTAGGACTGAAAGGTAAAATATGCAAGCATTGGGCTCTGAATCCTCACCCTACGTTAATTCCGGCTATTGAAAGCGGATGGATCGAGAGCGTGCACTGCTTTGGCGGAGAAGTAGGAATGGAACAATACACAGCAGCGCGTCCAGATGTGTTTTTTACAGGACGCGACGGCAGCCTGCGCTCAAACCGTGCGATGTGTCAAGTGGCTGGTCAATATGCGGTAGATGCTTTTGTAGGATCAACTTTGCAAATAGATGGAGAAGGAAATTCTTCTACCGTCACATCTGGACGTTTGTCAGGGTTTGGCGGAGCGCCTAATATGGGACATGACCCTAGAGGCCGCCGACATTCTACCCCTGCTTGGCTAGATATGATAAACGAGCAGCACGAACTAGCAAGAGGCAAAAAGCTAGTTGTTCAAATGGTTGAAACCTTTCAATCAGGAAATGAGCCTGTTTTTGTGGAGTCTTTGGATGCGATAAAGGTAGCGAAACAAGCAGGATTAGCTACTGCTCCTGTCATGATTTACGGAGATGATGTGACGCATGTTGTGACGGAAGAAGGAATTGCTTATTTATATAAAGCACAAAGCTTGGACGAAAGAAAAGCAGCGTTTGAAGCAGTAGCAGGGGTAACACCTATAGGCCTGCGACATAACCAAAATAAAGTGGAAAAGATGCGCAGAGATGGCCTAGTGGCTTTTCCCGAAGATTTACAGATTCGCCGTACAGAAGCAAAGCGTTCATTATTGGCAGCAAGAAGTGTCGAAGATTTAGTAGAATGGTCGGATGGCTTGTATAATCCGCCTGCTAAATTTAGGAGCTGGTAAGGAATATGCGTATTCAAAGTATTCAAGAAGAGCCAAGACCAGCTGTGTTTTACTCATGTCTAATAGCTAAAATGGCAGTTACCGCTCTGGTTGATGAAGCGGTGCTTACACCTAAGCCTGGGCTTGTAGATGCAGCAACAACTGGATCTCATCAAGATATGAATATTCAGACGCTGTTAACTTCTGCTTATGCTTTACAACCGACCTTTTTACAGATTGCATTATACAGTCAAGGAAAGCAGCCAAGTCAGATGCTGAGGGAAGAAATTGCTCGAATTGGACGCGAGGGCGAACAAATTATGTACGCGGCTACGGATGGTGTTAATACACACAAAGGAGCCATTTGGGCATTAGGTCTACTTGCTTCTGCAACAGCAGTTTGCGGCATTCAAGCATCACCTGCATCCATCACAGAAGCTGCAGGACAAATTGCTCGTTATGCAGATCGTTTTTGTCCTCTGCATTCATCTAATGGACTTCGTGTGAAAAAACAGTATGGCGCAAAAGGAGCGGCTGGAGAGGCGAAGCAGGGGTTTCCCCACGTGATTCATATAGGCTTGCCTGCTTTACATAAAGCTCGCAAGCTAGGCATACATGAAACATCAGCAAGGATTGATACTTTAGTAACATTAATTGCCAACCTTGATGATACGTGTATTTTGCATCGTGCTGGTCCGGTTGTGTTAGAGGAGGTTAAAATGGCGGCATCCAATGTGTTACAAGCTGGAGGGGTATCTACATCAATGGGAAAACAGCGGCTAGAAGCGTTAGATCATATGCTTCTATCATCTAACGCTTCTCCAGGCGGAAGTGCAGATTTGCTGGCTGCTGTATTATTTTTAGATCGAATATCTCTTTTTAAAGAATCGTAAACGTCTGCAGGGAGGAGTGGCTAATGGAAACGTTAGTGTTTAAATACAAAGCCGATCGAAAGTTAACTCAGCGCGCACATGTAGGCGTTGTTGGTTCAGGGGATTTAGAAATTTTATTGGTTCCTTCGGATGAAGAACATGCTCACGTATCAGTACGAACAGGAAGTGAAGGGTTTAGTGAAACCTGGAAAGCCGTATTAGACCGGTTCTTTAGCGTTCATACCATTCAAGCGAAAATTGTAATTAATGATTTCGGTGCTACGCCTGGTGTAGTCGCCTTGCGTCTTGCACAAGCTTTGGAGGTGAGTGAAAATGGGAGTGAATAGTCAAAGCTTTATTGAGTTAAATGGAAGAGAACGAGCGGAGGCAATCTTAGATCAAGGAACATTCTATGAGCTGCTTGGCCCTTTTGACGGAATCGAATCGCCTCATTTACCTAAGCAAAATATTGTTCCTCAAAGCGATGATGGTGTCATTATAGCAGGTGGGCTGATAGCAGGAGAACCAGCCGTTGTCATTTCCATAGAAGGAGGATTTCAAGGGGGAGGCATTGGTGAAGTATCGGGAGCTAAAATTGCAGGAGCTTTAGAACTAGCCCTTAATAATCACAAAAAAGGTGTTCCTGTCAGACCTGTTTTTCTATTCGATACAGGAGGGGTAAGGCTCCAAGAAGCGAATTATGGACTTTTGTCGATATCTGAAATTGGCTCAGCTGTGGTTGCTTTGCGTGAGTATACACCTGTTGTTGGAGTTATCTCAGGAAATGTAGGCTGCTTTGGAGGAATGTCCATCACTGCTTCACTCTTTAGTTATCTCATTATGACAAAAGAAGCAAGGTTTGGCCTTAACGGCCCTGAAGTGATCGAGCAAGAAGCAGGGGTTGAAGAGTTTGATGCAAGAGACCGAAGCTTAATCTGGAAAACGATTGGCGGTATTCAACGCTATGAAACCGGGTTTGCAGATGCCTTAGCACAGGATGATGTCACTGCTATTCAACGAGCGGTTCAAGAGACGTTTCAGAAGAAAGAAAAAGCAACTAGTAAAACAGAACAAGTAGATTTTTACAGACATTTGCTTAGTAAGGTTGATCCTTCAGAAAAAATGGCTCCTGATCAGTTTCAACAATTGTATAAAGCAACAAAAAATGAACCTATCCCTTCAACAGTCTCTTACTCATTGAATGAAGTTCCAGGTCACATGCCCAACAGCCGCGGTCGCGTGTGGATCAACGCCTTAATAAATGATGAAGAAGCAGATTTTGAAATTCCTTCCGTTCTTTATAAAGACGCATTGCTAGGAAGAGAAAAGGTCCGATATATATCGGTTGTACCTAATCCTTATAATCGTTTCTTACGTGCACGAAAAGGGGAAGTAGGACTCGATGAAGGATGGGCAATTGCCAAGCACGTTCGTGAAGTAATAAACGAAGATCGAAATCAATCTCCGCGCCCTATAATTGCCATTGTAGACGTACCGAGTCAAGCGTATGGCTATCATGAAGAACTTCTAGGTATTCACTATGCTTGCGGTGCTGCGGCTGATGCTTATGCAGCAGCGCGCTTAGCAGGTCATCCGGTTATTACGCTAATTGTCGGAAAAGCAATTTCAGGAGCATTTTTGGCTCATGGATACCAATCAAATCGAATTGTGGCTTTAAAAGACGAAGGAGTAAATGTTCACGCCATGTCCAAACAGTCGGCAGCGCGTATTACTAAAAGAAGTATAAAAGAACTTGAAGAAGCTTCAAAGAAAGTCCCGTCCATGGCTTATGATATTGAATCATTTGCCTCACTTGGCGCTTTATATGAGCTGGTTAGCGGTATTCAAGCAGAGCAGCCCACAGAGCGCGACGTTCAAACGATTCAAGATATTTTGACTGGAGCAGTAGAAGATGTACGCCGTGAAGGTGTGTACGATTTAAGCACCCGGCTATACAGTGAGCAAGCAAGGAAGGAAGGGCGAAAAGCTTCTTTATTAGTAAGAGATGAGTTGGAAAGACAATGGAATATATAGCTCATGATTTACTTCAGTTAAAAGAGGAAGTAAAGCTTATCAGTTATACACCTATCCCCGATTGGGTGGAGCATTCTTTAGCGAAGGCTCCGCTTGTCGTTGTAAGGCGGGCTGTTCACCGAGATAGCCTGATACCTGTTGGAGTAAGGGGAGAAAGAAGAAATCAACGTTTTGGAGCATTTGTATCTGAGCAGGCCGTTAAACAAAGAATTAGGCCGGAAGATCTCGTTTCTATTTTTCAAAACGGCCACTTTAGAAACATGCCAGCCATAGGTGCTTTAAAAGAAGTCACAATTATTTTAAAAGATTTTGCGTGGGGACCAACCGGCAGTGTGGGATTCGAATTTGCAAGTGGTGCCGAAGTTGTTACAACAACTAGTGATTTGGATATACTTATTCGACTTTCTTCTTATTTGTCGGTGGAACAAGCGCAACTGATAGTTAATCAGTTAAAAGAGTGTCCAGTTTCTGTAGATGTACAGGTAGAAACAGAAAAAGGAGCATTTTCTCTGATGGAATATGCAAGAGGAGAAAAGAAGCTGCTTCTGCGTACTGTATATGGACCTACCTTAGTAAAACTGAATCAATTAGTATAAAAGACGGAAGAGGTATTTGCACCTTTTCCGTCTTTTCTATCAATACCAGCTTTTTTCCTTGCTTAACAAGCGTTTTGCTTCAAAAAAGAATATTTGAATGAACTTTTTAGTGTTAATGCGAATCGGCAAAATTTTAGAATCTCCCTGCAATTCTTTCATTTTTTTACGAACGGCTGTAAAGTCAAAAAACTTAGAAGCATAATTTTCAAACTTTGGATTTGAAAAATCTGTTAATCCAATAGAAGCAAAGTGATTTAGTGAGTGAGTAACTGCTCGTCTTATACGCTGTTCACAAGCTTTGGTTTCACGGTTAATTTCAATAGAAGACGCGTGAGCTCCTAATTTTTTCTCCGCAACATTTACAAAAATATTTTTTAGAGAAGGAAAATGTTTTTCCACACTTTCTCTTTGGTCATAAGTGTACAGAAACTGTAAAATATCCAGTAAATCTTTTGCACCATTTTCTCCTACAATACCTAACTCGGCTAATAAGAATTTTCCTACATCGTATAGATGGGCTTGTTTCGTTATCGGCTGGCTTGAAGGGGGAGCGTGATGAGCTGTCGCTAAACTATTCAAGGAGGTTTTAATATCGTCGATTGATTTCTCAAGGGAGATTCGTTCCATTACTTTTCGAATAACCGTTAAAATTTCAATTCGATTAATTGGTTTTGTAATATAGTATTCAATTCCTAATGAGTAAGCCTCTCCTATCAATTCTTTGGACTCTACCTGTGAAATCATAATCATTTTTCCGTTAAATGAATCTTTTAAATGACGGATTGTTTCGATTCCGTCCCGTCCTGGCATAAGTAAATCGATAAATAAAATATCAATTTGTTTTAAATTTAACGTAGAGGCATCTAAAAAGCTTCCGTCGACGACTTCTTCTACAACTTCTCCTAAATCCTCATCTTCAATCAGCTGACTGAGCGTTGAACGAATAGCTGAATCGTCATCTGTAATACAAAATCGCATAAACTCATCCTTTCTGAATTAGATTACGAAGGGGGATTTGAATGATAAAGGTCATTCCGCTGTCTTCTTGTGTAGCTTTAATCGTACCTTCAAGTTCTTGAACAATATCTTTTACATAAGAAAGACCAATGCCAGTAGAGGGGTTTCCAAATTGATCGTACTTTGAGGTGAAACCAGGTTCAAAAATAGCTTTTTCGTACTTTAAAGGTACTCCAGGACCGTTGTCTTGTACATGAAATTCTACATGTTCAGCTTGTCTATGTACCGATAAAACAATCCTTCCCTCATCTTTAATCGCCTCCACTGCGTTTGCTACCAAGTTATTAATGATCGATAAAATGGTATAAACGTGGTAGCTGAAATGTTCCCCGTTTACAGAAGAAAAAAAGGTGATTTGTTTGTGAAGAGAATCGGCATATTTTTTGTTGATGCGTACGATCAGCTCGATTAATTCCTCTGCTTTCATATAATTTTGGAAACTTTCATTTGAAATTGTTTTAGATAAGCCCGCAAAAATACGCTGGTTGTCTTTTTTTACTTCGTGAATATCTCCGGCAATCCGAAGCGCTTTTTTACTGAGCGTTTGGTTTAGCACAGAATGATCTTTTTCCTGCTGATTTAATACACGGTATAAATCGTACGAAGCTTTTGTAATGGCTTCTGTATTATGAAGGGTCTTTTTTAAATGAACGGTTTCTTCATAAAGGCTTGTAATGAGCATTAGCATGTGCTCATTTTGTTTGCGTATTTGACGTTCCCGTGACTGTGATTCATAAATCGTCATCATATTAAAAAAGCTGAGTACAATGAAGCTGTGAGCAAAAGCAATAACGGCCATGTCAGATAATGAATCGACATGGATTGTTGTGTGCAAAACTATATACTGCGCAGTTAGTTCCACTACATCAGCAGCAATTTCAATGATGAGTCCAATCACTCCAATTACAATAGCACTATAGTTCATGCGGCTTACTTTAAAAATAAAAAATAAAAGTGCATACGTAAAGTAGAAGAAAAACGTAGGGTAATGCGTATGTGCAGAAGCCGCAAATTGAAAATGATCGAGCATGATATAATCGAGCATGATGCGAAAGAGAACGACGCTTAAAGCGGTTAACAAGCCCCCGGCTAAAACGGTTTTCCGTTTTAAAAGCAACAGGAAAAAGAAAAATGTAGGAGCTCCAAATGTAATTCGAAATGTTTCATTTAACGGATAAAATTTTAACTCTCCCGCCAGCGGGACAGTAATGAGCATGAGCAATAAAATGTACGGATCTTTTCGAATGAAAGATTTAAAATTCAGACAATTCCACCTCCTGAAGTGATTCGTGAATTAGTATACATTGTGACGGCGTCCAGCACAATGGAGAAGAGTGCCAAAGATAAAAATATAATTCCAAAAAGTTTTGTAGGTTTTTGTATGCTCTCGTAGGTTGCATTGTACATTAAAAACGAAAATGAAATCTCGCTTTATGAAAGCGCTTTAAAATAAAAAGTTAATTAAGTGATGAGGTGATTTTAATGAAAAGAGAAATTGAACAGGAAATGTCTTACTTACAGCTCACTGCAAAAGACCGGTTACATGAGTGGGTGCAACAAATAAAAGAATTTTCGTCAGAAGGAAAGACGGCTGATTACATTCCAGCGCTGAAAGATATGGACTCGTCTCAATTAGGTATTTGTTTGATTGGTGCTGACGGAACAGTTATCCAATCTGGAGATTATGAATCGGTATTTACTCTTCAAAGTATTTCCAAAGTCATTAGCTTTATAGCAGCTTGCTTATGCTGCGGCATTCCTTATGTGCTAGAGAGAGTGGATGTAGAGCCGACTGGAGATGCATTTAATTCTATTATAAGACTGGAAATGCATAAACCAGGAAAGCCGTTCAATCCTATGATTAACGCTGGTGCTTTAACGGTTTCATCTCTTTTATCTGGGGAGACGGCAAAAGAAAAATTAAGCTATTTGTTTGATGTGATAACGATGCTTACCGGGAAAACACCACTCATTAATGAAACGGTCTTTGAATCAGAATGGCAAACGTCTCATCGAAATCGTGCGCTTGCTTACTATTTAAAAGAAACGAACTACTTGCAAGGAGAAGTAGAAGAAGTTCTAGAGGTTTACTTAAAGCAGTGCTCAATTGAAGTAACGACTGAAGATATTGCACTGATTGGATTAATTCTGTCATTAGACGGATACCATCCAGTGTTTCATAAACAAGTAATTCCAAAAGAAGTAGCTAAATTAACAAAAGCGCTCATGCTTACATGCGGTATGTATAATGCTTCAGGAAAGTTTGCGGCATTTGTTGGTATGCCAGCTAAAAGCGGTGTATCGGGAGGAATCATGTCATTGGTGCCACCTAATACGAAAAAGCAGTCTCCATTTCCAGACGGATGCGGTATCGGAATATACAGTCCAGCTATTGATGAATACGGGAATAGCGTAAAAGGTGTTACGCTGCTAAAAAAAATCGCAAAAGAATGGGATTTGAGTATTTTTTAGTCTATTTACGTACTCTTCATTCGCTTCAATAATATAAACACCAAGAGAAAAAACTTTCATGTTTTGCATTTGTTCTACCAAATTTTTAATGAGGTGATAGGCATGCAACAAGCAATCGAAAGTGTGATTAGCGTCATCAATGATTTTTTTTGGTCGAATTTATTAATTATTTTACTTGTCTCAATTGGTATTTATTTTACGATTCGCTCTCGTTTTTTGCAGTTTCGCATGTTGAAAGAAATGGTACTTGTTTTGAAAGAAGGACGAGCGGCTAAAGGTGGAGGAGTCTCCCCGTTTCAAGCTTTTTGCATAAGCATGGCAGCTCGAGTAGGAACGGGAAATATTACAGGGATAGCGATTGCTATTGCACTTGGTGGCCCGGGTGCTGTATTTTGGATGTGGATTATTGCCATTATCGGTTCAGTATCAAGTTTTGTAGAAAGTACACTCGCTCAAATTTATAAAGTAAAAGGATCAAACGGGTTTCGAGGAGGACCCGCTTATTATATGGAAAAAGGGTTAAATAAAAGGTGGATGGGCGGGCTATTTGCTGTACTCATTACACTATCATTTGGCCTGGTGTTTAACGCTGTGCAGTCTAATACGATTACGCTGGCATTTGAGAACTCTTTTGGAACGAGCCGCTTGTTGGTTGGGATTATTATGACAGTTATATTTGCGGTAATTATTTTTGGCGGAATCAAACGCATCGCCAAGATATCGGAATACATCGTGGTCGTATTGGCCGTTTTATACATTGGAATGGCTCTGTTCATTATCTTTAAAAATATTGATCAAATGCCTGCGGTTCTATCTCTAATTGTGAAAAATGCATTTGGATTTGAACAAGCGCTTGGGGGATCAATTGGTGCAACGTTAATCAATGGAGTAAAGCGCGGACTGTTTTCCAATGAAGCAGGAATGGGAAGTGCTCCCAACGCGGCGGCAACTGCAGTGACGAGTCATCCAGTTAAACAAGGTCTTATCCAAGCATTTGGTGTCTTGACGGATACACTCGTGATTTGTACAAGCACAGCATTTATCGTTCTCTTATCCCCAGCCTATAAGCAGGGACTAAGCGGCATTGAACTAACGCAGGCTTCTCTTAGTACCCATATCGGCTCTTGGGCATCGGGGTTTTTAGCTATCATGGTATTTCTATTTGCTTTTAGTACGTTAATTGGCAATTATTATTATGGAGAAACGAATATTGAGTTTTTAAATTCAAATAAGATGTGGCTTTGGTCTTATCGTGTAGGTGTTTTAGCGATGGTTATTTTTGGATCGATTGCTCAGCTTCAGCTTGTATGGAACTTGGCAGACTTATTTATGGGGATGATGGTAGTCGTGAACTTGATTGCTATTTTTCTATTATCGAAAGTGGCATTTTCCGCCTTGCATGACTATACTCAGCAGAAAAAGGAAGGGAAAAATCCAGTCTTTTATAGAGATGCGTTAGAAAACAATCAAAATATCGAATGCTGGGAAAGAGAATCTACTCCACCCCCTTCTGAAAAAGAGAATATTATCTAAAAAAAGTTCAGCCAATTGGCTGAACTTTTTTATGCGTTTTTCTTTAATTCAGTTTGCGGAGTGCCTTTAGAAAACAATGTTTCTTTCACACCGTTAGTTGCTGCTTTTGTTTTGGCCGAAAAGATTGGATTTAAAATAACAACTACGAGTAAGTTAGATAATAATCCCCAGAACCCTTCATAAAGACCAAATGAATTTCCTGTGGCATGGACGGTAAACGTTACAACCAGCCCTACTACTAATCCAGCAATCGTACTTTCTTTCGATTGATTTCTCCAGAACAGGCTGATAACGATAGCCGGGAAGATTTGTACCATACCAGATACCCCTAGTAACTGTAGGGAAACAAGTGCTTGAGGGAATAATAAACCGAATAAAAGTGCCAGTCCAATAACAACGAAAACCATAGAACGAGTAACCATTGTTAATGTTTTACCCTGTACATTTGGATTAATTAAATCTCTGAATATATTATTTGCAAATAAGTTAGATGCTCCGATAGCCATGATAGAACATGGAATTAATGAAGCAAGAGCAATCGTTGCATAAGCTAACCCTTGGCCAATGCCGCCATATGAATACTGAATTAAGGTTAATAATGCTAATCTAGGATCCGTTGTATCTTGAGGTAATACTTGATAAGCAATAAATCCTAAGAAGATGACTAGAATTAAAACAATATTGTAAAGCGGTAAGAAAATAGCATTTTTACGAAGCGAATCTGCACTTTTAGCAGTGAAAACACCTGTAGCAGCGTGGGCCCACATGAATAAAGCTAAAGCAGATACGAGTGATGCTGTAATAAACCATGGAATGCCTTTAGGTCCTTGTGTTGGGATCGTTAATAGCTGAGGTGCATCCTTTGCAACATTGTCGATCATGTTGCCCCAGCTTCCAAAATGCATAATTGGCAGAGAAACAACCATAAATAACATAATGGCCCATACTAAAATATCTTTAATAATTGCCGTATATGTGGGACCTTTAATTCCGCTGAAAAAGGTATAAAGAGCCACAAGAAAGAATGAAAGAATAACGACTGCTTTTACGTTAATGTAGCCAGTTCCTGCAACGCGAAGAGTATCTTGAATACCGCTAAGCTGAAGATCAATATATGGAATGAGCATCAATACACCTACTATAGCAATTAAAGAGGAGAGAAATTTACTGCTAAAACGTTCTCTGGCATAATCAGCAAGCGTAGTAAGTTTGTGCTTTTTAGCAACAGTCCAAAGCTTTGGAAGAAAAAAGTATGAAATTAAAAAGGCTAAAACAGAGTAAGGGATGGCAAAAAATGCGATGCTTCCTCCCTGATAAGCTGTACTTGTAAGACCTAGGAATGTATAAGCAGTATATAAATCTGCTCCTACTAAAAGCCAGACGAGCAGGCTTCCAAAACGTCTTCCACCTACAGCCCACTCTTCAACTGAGCTTCTAGATGATTTGTCACGTCCCGCTATAAAGCCAATTGCGATAACAACAAGAACAATTGCTGATGTGATTAAAAGTGCTGTTAAATTTCCTTGCATTATTCAATGTCCCCCCAAGATTTTTGTAAACGATAAATAATAAATGTACATACAGGCGTTAAGAAGACCCATAAAAATAACCATAAATGCAAAAGAGGTAATCCAAAAATAATTGGATGAATGTTATTTACAAAAGGTAAAACAGCGAATTGAGCAATAAATGGAATGATGAATAAAATAAAAATTATGAATTTTCTGTTCAATTTTACTCCTCCTACTAAAAATTTATCTAACAATGTTCACTATGATAGCAAGTCTGACATGGTAAAGCAATAAGTTTTTTGAAAATTTCGTTATAATCTATGAAAATTTTTTTAGAAAAACAAAAAAGAGCTTGTGATGAGAGTATATTTGAAATGATTATGAAAGAAAAAAAGGGGAATAATCTAAGCGAAGTTGCTCTTGAAGCAAAAAGAGAACGGAAAAGAAGAAATTTAGTTTTGACCGGGAAGTTTTTGTTATTTCGCTGAGATAAAGTATATTGCTATTGCATCATAAGAAAAGAATTTGTATGTTCAAATAGAGATTCATGGAAAGAATAAAACAGAGCAAATAAAAAAACTAGACAATAAGTGCTTGTCTAGTTCCACCACTCTGTCAATGGTCCTTTGTCGCCATAAACAGGATCTGTTGTAGGAATAGGTACTTGTGCAATTTCATCAAATACGTGAGGGCGGTCAGTTTGTTTTCCTGTTCGTAAATTGTAATCCATGCCCTCTGGATAAGCTCCAACCACTTTAAAATCAGCAGTTGACTGCAGACGCATATGCCCTGTTCCTGCAGGAAGTACGAGCACATCGCCAGCATGCACCACGATATTTTCCCCCATATGTCCACCTAGTTTTAAACGTGCAGATCCGCTAATTACACCTAGTGCTTCATGGGAATTGCTGTGGTAATGGTGAAAATCATGTATGCCACCTACCCAGCTGTTTTTCCAGTTGTGAGAATTAAAAATGCTCTCCACTTTCTCTTTCTTACTAATAAATACGTGTTCATACAATAAAACTGGAAGACGAGGGTGATTTGGAATGGTTCCGTCGTCATCAAAATAAAGAACTTTTACATTTGCATAATTCATAAGCATCCCTCTAACAATCTTTTTTCGTAATTTTCCCTGTTTTTTGCTTGCGTAAACAGAGAAGTTTGCTCGAAGTACTTCATTTGTTGCGAAGTGCATGATATGTAGGTTTTAACGTTTTCCTAAAAGAAGTCTCCCACTTCAAGCGTAGCTAAGTGGTGGACAGTTCACTTTAGTATCTTTTCTTCATATTGTATATAAGTAAAGGGTCTAGTGCAAGAATTCTATGGATATATAGCTGTTAATTCTTATTATGTAAATGAATACTATATATTAGTATAATCTTTAGAAGGTAATCTACTCGTGGAGTAAAAGAATCAAACAACAAGAAAAGTTAGGGTTTTAGTTATTTTTGTAATTAAAAAGAGGTTTCTAGAAGTTTTATTCGGAATTTTACGAATAATTTATTATTTTTATAAAAGTAATGTAAACATTTTTGTGTATTGAGTAATAGAAATGAATGTTATATACTGATAAAAAATATATTCCTATATGTGACTGGCGCAACATGGATGACCATGGGGGAGCATATAGCGTATAAGCCGCGCGCCTGGGCAAACACTTGAGAAATTTTCGCAAGTGTTTTTTTTATTTTCCTAGGGAAGAGGAGTAGATTTGGATGAGCAATATGCAAAGGAAGATGGGAACATTTGCTTTAACCATGACAGGCATAGGTTCGATTATCGGTTCAGGGTGGCTGTTTGGAGCATGGAAAGCAGCTCAAATTGCGGGACCCGCGGCTATTTTTTCATGGGTTATTGGAATGGTGGTTATTTTGACCATTGCTCTATCATATGCTGAACTGGGCGCGATGTTTCCACAAGCAGGGGGGATGGTTAAATATCCTCAGTATTCACACGGATCATTTATTGGTTTTTTGGCTGCTTGGGCTAACTGGATTTCAATCGCTTCAACGATAACAGTGGAGGCTATTGCATCTGTGCAATATATGAGTACTTGGCCGTGGAAATGGGCTCGCTGGACTCACGAATTAGTAGATAATGGAATTTTAACGTCCAAGGGGTTGGCAGTTGCGTCTTTGTTATTATTCGTTTACTTTTTTGTGAACTATTGGACGGTAAATCTCTTTGCTAAAGCAAACTCATTTATTACGATTGTTAAATTAATTATTCCTGGTTTAACGGCAGGGGCTTTATTTTTTGCTGGTTTTCATAGCGGAAACTTTTCAAGTGAGCATGGGGTTGCCCCTTATGGATGGGCCAGTGTTTTAACGGCAGTGGCAACATCAGGTATTGTGTTTGCATTTAATGGGTTTCAAAGTCCTGTAAATATGGCAGGAGAAGCAAAATCACCTAATAAATCGATTCCGGTAGCTGTAATTGGTTCAATTTTTATTGCAGGAATTGTATACATTATATTGCAAATTGTTTTTATCGGAGCAGTAAGTCCGTCATCAATTGCTGATGGATGGAATCATTTGAATTTTAATTCTCCTTTTGCTGATTTAGCGATTGCGCTTGGAATTAACTGGCTAACAATTGTGTTATACGCAGACGCATTTGTTTCTCCTTCCGGCACAGGTGCTACATATACGGCAACTACTTCTAGAATGTTATACGGGATGCAGCAAAATGGATATTTGCCAAAGATCTTTGGTACGCTTCATCCACTTTACAATGTCCCGCGCCCAGCTATGTGGCTAAATTTAGCAGCTTGCTTTTTGTTTCTCTTTTTATTTAGAGGATGGGGTGTCTTAGCAGAAGTGATCTCAGTAGCGACGCTTATCTCTTATATTATGGGTCCTGTAGCGCTTATAACATTAAGAAAAACGGCTTCACACTTTTACCGTCCATTTTATTTAAAAGGGGCATCAGTTATTGCGCCATGCGGCTTCGTTTTTGCTTCCTTGACGCTTTACTGGGCAAGGTGGCCACTTACAGGTGAAGTGATCTTTATTATGGCAATTGGCCTGCCTGTTTATTTTTATTACCAAGCGAAAAATAAATGGGTGGGCTTTAAAAAAGAATTTTTAACCGGGGCTTGGATGCTTATCTATTTAGCGTGCATGATTTTTATTTCCTACATAGGAAGCGAAAAATTCGGAGGCAAAAATATTTTGCCTTTCGGATGGGATATGCTAGTGATTGCTTGCGTATCATTAGCTTTTTATTACTGGGGAATTAAGAGTGGCAAATCTAACCGATATATGAAAGAAGCTGAACAAATCAATCAAGAAAATTTTAAATCTAAATAAAAAAACACGAGCCAGTGCTCGTGTTTTTTTATTTAGGTGAGTGGAGAGTTTAGACTTAGTTTTTATCAAAATATTGTAAAAAATATAGATTTTAAGGTTTAAGTATTTATACAGAGGGAACCTTTATTTGGGATAAAGTTCTAAAAAAACAAAATAAAGGGGATTAGGCAGCTGTGAAAAAAATGAATGTTTTGGCTTTAGCTTTTGTACTTATGCTAGTATTAGCGGCTTGCAACAGTTCTAAGGAAACGGGAGGGTCTACTTCGGCTAAAAATAAGGCGATTGAAGCATCTATTGACAGCGCTTCTTACATTTTAGTAGATAGTGATGAAGGAGCTACAAGTGAAGAAAAAGGGCTGTTGAAAGTTGATTTAAAAGTGAAAAATGTCTCCAAAAACAGTATATCTTTATCGGATTATGACGGTGTTTATTTATACGAAGGAGATGAACAGCTGTCTCCAAAAACGGGAGTGAACAGTCGTGAGCTCGGACTAGAAAGCAGTGCATCTGACAAAATTGGTGCTGGAAAGCAAAAAAATTTAACGTTTGTCTTTGAAGTCAAAAAAGATAAAAAGTATAAAATTGGGCTTCAGCCAAAATCATCTGATTATGATGAAGAAATTGACGAAGTGACATTAACACTGGATACAAAGAAATACGCGAAAAGCTATAATAAGCTGCAAGACCCAGAAAAAGCTCTGCAAGCTTATACAGAAGTCCTTTACTTAAATAAAGAAAACGTAGACTATGATAAATATGTAACAGCAGATAAAACAGCTGTTATAGAAGAACAGAAAAAAGCGTTTAAAGAAGAATTAAAAGGTGCGTTTTCTAATAGTTTAACCGACAAAGCAAAAAAAGACTTTTTTAACATGTATAAAGATGTTTTAAAAGAAAAAGCAAGCGTGAAAACAAATGTGATTGCGAATGCAAATAATAAAGCAGTAGTAGAGGTGGAGTACACGACTCTTAATTTATCAGACTTGTATTCATACGTATCGCAGCTTAAACGAGCCTACACAGAGGAAACGAAGGATTATGATACAGAACACTCTGAAGAGTTTGCCGCTTCTCACTTCAAAGATATTGTAAATGAATTGGAAACAAAAGAAGGAAGTCGCCCCCTACGAATTTTTATGGTGAAAGAAGATGGGAAATGGACTGTGAAACCAAGTGACCTATACAGTGATTCTTTAGGTAAAACGTTTGGATCAAGCTATATTCGATAGACAAAAAAGAGAAGAATTTTTCTTCTCTTTTTTGTTTTCTGTAAATAAATCAACGAGTTTTTTGTAAAGCTAAATTTATCAAAATATGCTAGTATAGGTTCATTCATTCTTTTATTCTTATTATGATAGGCATCAATGGAGGTTCTTACTAATGAAAGCAAATTATTGTAAAGATACAAAGGCTGTTCGAACGAGCCGCATTTTTCCTAATGATATTAATAATCACAATACGTTATTTGGCGGAAAGTTAATGAGTGATATTGATATGATTGCGTCCATTTCAGCTTATCGTCACAGTCGTACAGAGTGTGTAACAGCTTCAGCAGACTCTATTCATTTTCTGCACCCTATTACGCCTCAGGATTCTGTATGTTTGGAGTCATACGTATCATGGACAGGTCGTTCATCCATGGAAGTGTTTGTGAAAGTGATTAAAGAAAATTTAAAAACCGGGGAGCGTCAAATTGCAGCCACATCATTTTTAACTTTTGTGGCAATGGATGATGATGGAAAGCCCCGTGCAGTACCGGAGCTTATTCCAGAAACAGAAGAAGAAAAATACCTGTTTCAAACGGGGGCAGATCGCGCTGCCACGCGTAAGCAAGTGCGTAAAAAAAGCAATGAACTAGCATCGGTATTGGATTTAGGACAACCTTGGTAGCATAAAAGAGAGGCCGAGACAAAAGTGTTTTAGCTCAAATGAAAAACGAACCAGTGATCAACGTGTTTGATTAGTGGTTCGTTTTTTTTGTTATGGTGAACGTAGGTTTCATCTGTTTCGTTCCTTCTAGCAGTTGATTGGAGAGCAAGACGAAGACTACGGGGGAAAAGCGAAAGAGACGAGGAGGCTCATCGACCGCCCGCAGAAAGCAAAGTCTTGCACAGTAATCAACTGCGGTGTCACAAGCGGTTCAGCTTATGTATCCCATTTGTTCGTCTTTAGATTGGATTCATTTAGTTATGTCTTAACCTCTTTCTATATTTGATGAATCTCCTCTCCTGAACGAGAGGAGGAAATAAAATTATATGAAATTTATTTTCGTTCATGGTAATATGGATTTAATATAATTTTCTAAAAAGTTTAAAAAGTACAACATTTATAAAGAAAGGTGTCGTGTCTAATGGTAACAGTAGAAGCAGCAGAAAGACAAAACAGCAGCACTGCCCTGCGCCGTGATGTAAAGTTTCTCGGTCAATTGTTAGGGAAAGTTCTGGTTCACCAAGGTGGAGAAGAACTGCTCAACAAAGTAGAAAAAATACGCGAAGTAGCAAAATCACTTAGAGAAAACAAAGATGAAGTTATCTATAAAGAAATAAAAAATGAAATCGTTACTCTTGAACAGCCGATGCGCGAGCAGGTTATTCGGGCGTTTGCAGTTTATTTTCATTTAGTTAATATTGCAGAGCAAAATCATCGAATTCGTCGCAGACGGGAATATCAGCAGCAAGAAGATTCTATTATGCAGCCGGGCTCATTGGAAAGTGCCGTTGTTTCGCTTAAAAATAATGGAGTGGCGCCAGACGTAATTGCTAACTTGCTTCAAACTTTATCTCTAGAGCTCATCATCACTGCTCATCCAACAGAAGCCACTAGACGAAGTGTTCTTGATATTCATAAACGAATGGCTGAGCTTCTCAAAAACTTGGATAATCCAACGTTAACAAAACGCGAACGTACGGAAATTGAAGAAAGACTGTTTAGCGAAGTGTTGATTTTATGGCAAACAAATGAACTGCGAGATCGCAAGCCAACCGTAATGGATGAAGTATCGAATGGATTATATTATTTTGATGAAACGTTATTTGAAGTGCTTCCTCAACTTCATCAGGAGTTGGAAAATTCATTGCAGGAGAATTACCCCCAAGAAAATTGGAAGGTGCCTAATATTCTTCGATTTGGTTCATGGATTGGCGGAGACCGGGATGGAAATCCAAACGTAACTCCCAAAGTAACGTGGCAAACGCTTGTCAAACAAAGAAAGTTAGCTATTCGTAAATATAAAGAGTCGCTTACTCAATTGAGACAAAGGTTAAGTCAGTCTACAAAAAGAGTCGCAGTTTCAGATAATCTGCTTGATTCTATTAATCAAGAAATATCGCTGCTGCCTGAGAAAAAGCGATGGAGAATCAAACACGAAGTGTATCGCTGCAAGCTTACGATTATGCTTCATAAATTAAATTTAGTTGGAGAGTCGGAAGCGGGTTATCAAAGGTCGGAAGAACTTCTACATGATTTACTTCTAATCAAAGACAGTTTGCAAAAGCACCAGCCTCAGGATTATCAGTTAAAAAGCTTATGTAAATTAATTCGCCAAGTTGAGCTGTTTGGTTTTCATTTAGCAACGCTTGATATCCGTAATCACAGCGGGGAACATGAAGCGGCAATCAAAGAAATTTTCCATGCGGTTTCTTTAGCTGAAGATTATTCAGCGTTAACAGAAGAGAAAAAAGTTGAGCTGTTAGGGAAAGTTCTTCAAGACCCAAGACCTGTGCTATCGTTTGTAGAGAATTACTCTAAAGAAACGCAGCAAGTAATTGAAGTATTTAATATGATACATCGAGCACATAAAGAATTTGGAGAAAGATCTATTGAAGTCTACTTAATCAGCATGACGCAGTCTGCAAGTGATTTGTTAGAAGTCATGGTACTTGCCAAAGAAGCAGGTATTTATCGCCTTCATGCAGATGGCCGCATTGAAAGTAAGTTAAATATAGCTCCGCTGCTTGAAACGATTGATGATCTCACAGCGGGTCCTAAAATTATGGAACAGCTATTTCAATTAGATTTTTATCGTGAGCACTTAAGGAAACAGCAGGATTTGCAAGAAATTATGCTTGGCTACTCAGATGGAAGTAAAGACGGAGGAACGCTTACTGCTAATTGGAAGCTCTATAAAGCGCAGCAGGAAATTCACGATATGGCGAGGAAGTATCAAGTTCGTCTGAAGTTTTTCCATGGCCGAGGCGGCTCACTAGGCCGAGGAGGTGGACCGTTAAACCGAAGCATTTTATCTCAGCCTGTTGAGACGCTAGGAGACGGCGTGAAAATTACAGAGCAAGGAGAAGTTCTTTCTTCTAGATACGCTTTATATGACATTGCCTACCGAAGCCTTGAACAAGCGGTCTCAGCTCTTCTTACAGCGGCAGCAAATGTTTCTCAAGAAGCTGAACAATGTGATATTCGTACACATGAATGGGAAGAAACAATGGACGAGATTTCAACTGCTTCTTTACGTAAGTATCAAGAGCTTGTTTTCAAAGATCCAGACTTTTTAACGTATTTTAAACAAGCTACACCTCTTCCTGAGCTGGGAGCTTTAAATATTGGGTCACGTCCAATGAGTCGAAAAGGAAGTGATCGCTTTGAAGACTTGCGAGCAATTCCGTGGGTATTTGCATGGACGCAAAGCAGACAGCTGCTTCCAGCCTGGTACGCTGCAGGTACGGGCTTACAGCATTTAGTAGAGAAGTCGGGAGATATACAGCTTCTTCAGCAAATGTATAAAGAATGGCCATTTTTCCGCTCGACCGTCGATAATCTGCAAATGGCCTTAACAAAAGCAGATTTAATGGCAGCAAAAGAATACACGGAAATGGTACAAGACCCGGCTATTTCAGAGCGGATTTTTACCGCCATTAAAAAAGAGTATAATCTCACAAAAGAAATGATTCTTCAAATCACAGGTCAAAAAGAACTAATGGATCATCTTCCTACGATTAAAGAATCTATTAAATTACGAAATCCGTATGTGGACCCTCTAACATTCTTACAAGTTAAAGTCATTTCCAAGCTGCGTGAAGATGAGGCTGGAACGTTAAATGAAGAACTTTTAAAAGAAGCGTTATTAACGATTAACGGCATTGCAGCAGGGTTGCGTAATACAGGCTGATGATACCAAAAGACACCTCAAGAAAATAAAAGAGGTGTCTTTTGCCTATTCTTCTCACATAAAGAACTGCCTGTCAGTTCCCTCTCTTTTAAAGAGAACTTCCGCCTGTTAAATAGGCACTGAGAAAAATCAATGATAGAATAGAAAAAAGATGGAAATATTTTACAACTGAATGCGAGTGATGGGGGAACTAGATTGAATATGGAGGACGAGGACAATGGTAAAAAATTCGCAAATCTTTATTGAAGCTGACTCCGAGAATTCTGTATTTATTGGACTGGAATTTTGTGAGTATACACAAAAAATGAATCCTACTTGTTTGTCCAAACAGCATATAAATGTGTTTATTCATCCGGAAGAACTCACCGTGGAATTTAAGAAAACAAAAAGTGATAGAACTATCGATGATTTTCATCTCATGCATATCGTTCCGGTTCATTGCTTTAATTATTTATTATGTTCGATTTCGCAAGGTATTGTTACAGATGTTCAGCTGAAAGCGGTTGGTCATCAAGGAGAAACGTTGTTTGAAGAAAGTCTTACATTGAAGTTTCATGAAAAAGCGACGGATTATGAAGAAACCCTCTCATTTTTCAAACATTTAAATCAAGAAATACAAAAGCAGACGAAAAAATATACAGCCAGTTATATGAGCTCATAATAAAGCAAGCTGCGGTTTTTAAAACCGCAGCTTTTATTCGTTTAACCGAAAAAATTATGTTAGAGATGCTTACAAATCAAGAGATTTTTCAGTGGGAAATTGATAAAGTAAAGCTAAGAGAAATCAGTGGACAGAAAAGCTTTTAGCGGCTGGCCGCTCTTTATTCAATATATAAGGGTTAGGTTTTGAGATTAAAAAAATAGCGATGAACACGTATTGTCATTGTAGATGAAGTGCTAAGGTCGCTCTATCTGCAATCATGTAGAATCTTCGCGCGCTTATAGTCTGTTTTACGGAACGAAAAAGCTGCGGAAGTAGAAGCACTCCTTCTATTTCTGCGGTTTTTTTTATAAACAAGAAATAAATTTACTTATTGTACGGAGGCGATGCAGATGATTAAAGATTTAGTATTGGCTAAGGAATGGCTGCCTGCAGCTTATTCACATGATTTAACAGATCAGCCCTTGCAAGTAACGATTTTAGAAGAGCGAGTTGTGCTTTTTCGCACAACTAATGCCATTAAAGCATTTAAAGATTTGTGCATCCATCGCGGTGCAGCGTTATCTCTTGGAAAGGTGGTAGATGATTGCATTGTATGCCCTTACCACGGATGGAAATACGATGATGCCGGGGCTTGTGTGAAAATTCCTCAACAGCCGCCAGGAAGAGCTATTCCTTCAAAAGCAAAAGCACAGGTGTATGACTGCGTTGAAAAGTACGGAATTATATGGGTGAAGATGAATAGAGAGGCGGGCGATACTCCTCTTCCCCTGTATGACGAACATCTTAACTCCGGATTCAAAACGGTTTGCGCCAACTCTCATACTCTGCAGGCAGCAGCTCCTCGTGTCGTAGAAAACTTTCTAGATGTAAGCCATTTGGCTTTTGTTCACGAAGGAAGCCTTGGACACTCTGACTACGCCGAAATTCCTGATTATAAGGTGCATTGGAAAGATAACCGATACGTTTCTGATGAAATCGCTGTGTACGCAGATGCAGATGGTACGGGTAACTTTGCGACTATTTATTATACCTTTGAAATTCTTCGTCCTACTGTTGCAAGATTGAAAAAAGTGAACTATGAAACGGGTGAAATCTTTTCAATGCTGTTTGCGGTTTTACCTGAAGAGGAAAGAAAGTCCACGGTGTTTGCGCTGGTTTCTAGAAACTATTCGTTTGATGCACCTGATCAATATTTCCGCGATTTTCAGCAGCTTATTATTGAACAAGATACCAGTATTGTGGAAAGTCAAAAACCAGAAGAGCTGCCGCTTGACTTACAAGCAGAGCTTCATTTGAATCCGGACCGATTGAGTATTGCCTATAGAAGATGGCTCGGTGATTTAGGAGTGACCTTTGGAAGTGACGTAGGATCAAGATTAAAAAAAGCTGCTCAGTAAAAAAAGAAGAAAGGAGTCTCCTTTCTTCTTTTTATGTATGCTCACGGATAAGCTGCTGATAGCTATTAAAAAGGGTAGGGTATGTTAATCGGCTTAAGATGACGCAGGAAAGCGTAGCAGACGCTAGAATAGTAAAAACGATAAGCAGCTGGAATTTGACAGCTTGTATCGGATCTGCCCCTCCAATAATCTGGCCTGTCATCATACCCGGAAGCTGAACAAGTCCAATTGTTTTTTGGCTTTCTACCGTAGGAATCATGCTAGCTTTGATTGCGGCGTTTAAAATACTATGAATAGCTTGTTTAGGAGTACCCCCAAGCGCCAGAATTAATTGAATTTCCTCTCTTCTTCGACTTACTTCAGCATCTAACCGATTTAAAAATAAATTAGCCAAAATCATCGAATTTCCAATAATCATACCGCTGACAGGAATGACGTAGCGCGGAGTAGCAGGGATAATATGTAGACCGAGCATAACGCTTTGGGTCAGGATTTCTACAATAAAAAGAGTGACAAATACACGAAAAAAAGCTTTAAATTCCTGCTTTTTTTTCTTTACAACGTTTTGAGAAGCGACTGTGAGCATAACGAATAAAATGAGAATCATAAAAACAGGATGATTCGCGTCAAAAATAAACGATAAAACATATCCGATCACTAACAGCTGAACGGCTGCTCGAATACTGGCAATGATAATATCTTTTTCGAGTCCTATACGAAAAGATTTTGATAAAAAAAGAGCAATAAAAACAAAAACAATTGTAAAAATCAGTGAAAGTGAACTCATAGAAAGGCTCCTTCAATAAATTGTTTTGTTTCAGCTTTTACAGGAGCATGAAAAAAGGTCTCCGTCTTCGCTTTTTCTACAATCACTCCGTTCATTAAAAGCCAGACTTCCTCTCCTAAACGTTTCGCTTGATCTAAATTATGGGTAACCCAAATAATCGTTTTATTCTGCTCTTTATGTAAATGAGAAATAAGCTGCTCAATTTCATGAGCAGAAGTGGCATCCAAAGCAGAAGTGATTTCGTCTAAAAGTAAAAGGTCAGATCCGTTGGACAGCGTGCGGGCTAATGATAACCTTTGTCTTTGACCACCGGATAAATCTCTGGCATCCTGGTCTAACAAGTCAGGGGAAAGACCGGTCAAGGCACAGAGTTCTTCAGGCATAATATCCTGTTTGCCGTGCAGTTTTTGAACAAGCATCATATTATCTCGCACTGTTCCATCAATAACAGGAGCAGATTGAAAAGCAATGCCCACTTTTTTTCGCAAATCAGAAATAGTCCATTTGCTAATGTCTTTTCCATATACTTCAATACTTCCTTCATCAGGTGCAGAGAGTAAATTGCACATGGAAAGAAGGGTGCTTTTTCCGGATCCTGATGGTCCTACCATCATGACGAGCGAGCCTTGCATCACTGTACCCGATATGCCTTTTAAAACACTATGTTCTTTATCCTTAAATGTTTTATGAACGTCTGTAAATGTGATAGCAGGTATTGAATTGAACGTGTTCATAGTAACTCCTTTTTCATTCGTTTTGTTTATTGTAGCATAAGCGAAAGTATAAAAAGTTATTGGATGATATAAAAAAAGCTGTGAAAAATCACAGCTTTTAAACAGTTGTATTCACTTTTTGGCTGGCTTTTAAGGCATAATCCAAATCTTCAAGAAGGTCGTCGATTGCTTCTGTTCCAACCGATAAACGAATGAGTTCTGGCGTCACACCCGAAGCTTTTTGTTCGTCTTTAGATAGCTGTTGATGAGTGGTGCTTGCCGGGTGAATAATGAGTGATTTAGAGTCGCCGATATTGGCTAAATGAGAAAATAACTGAACCGAATCAATTAACTTAGCCGCAGCGTTTTTTCCTCCCCTTACACCAAAGGTTAAAATTGCTCCTTGCCCTTTAGGCAAGTATTTTTGTGCCAAAGAATAGGAAGGGTGGGAAGGAAGCCCCGCATAATTTACCCATTCTACTAATTCATGCTGCTCTAAAAATTTCGCTACCTTTAATGCGTTTTCGCTGTGACGCTCTAATCGCAGATGGAGTGTTTCTACCCCTTGAAGGAGTAAAAAGGAATTAAAAGGTGATAAAGCAGCTCCAATATCTCGTAAAAGCTGAACGCGCGCTTTTGTAATATAAGCAGCTTCACCGGCAGCTTCTGTGTATACGAGGCCATGGTAACTTGGATCTGGAGTTGTTAAGTCTGGAAATTTCCCGCTCGCTTCCCAATCAAATTTTCCACTGTCTACGATAACACCCCCAATTGCTGTTCCATGCCCTCCAAGAAACTTAGTAGCAGAATGAACGACAATATCTGCTCCGAAATCGATGGGACGAAGAAGGTAAGGGCTTGGAACCGTATTATCAATAATAAGAGGAACTCCATGTTCATGAGCAATGTCTGCAACTGCTTCGATGTCTAGCACATTTCCCTGCGGGTTTCCAACGGATTCAGCATAAATTGCCTTTGTTTTGGAAGTGATTGCACTTCTAAAGTTTTCTGGATTATCGGCGTTTACAAATTTGACGGTAATGCCCAGTTTAGGAAGCGTAGACGAAAAGAGGTTATATGTTCCCCCATATAAACTGCTTGCTGATACAATTTCATCTCCTGCCGAAGCGATATTCAAAATGGAAAAGGTAGTAGCTGACTGACCCGAAGCTACTCCTAGAGCACCTACTCCGCCTTCTAACTCAGCAATTCGCTGTTCAAAAACGTCCGTAGTAGGGTTTACAATTCGAGTGTAGATGTAGCCTTGTTCACTTAAATTAAATAAAGATGCAGCATGCTCCGTATCTTTAAATCCAAATGAGCTTGTTTGATAAATAGGTACCGCACGCGAAAAAGTAGCCGGGTCAAGCTGTTGGCCAGAATGGATGGCTTGTGTTTCAGGACGAAATGGTTTCTTAGCAGACATTGAAACTCCTCCTTAGATATAAAACTTATAAAAAGCATAGGAATAATAAACTTTAATCATAATATACGGATTCTATTGAATGATGTCAAATAATAATTAGAATATTTAGAAATTATAAGTAAGATTAATACTTTCATTCAGACATCTCTTTAATTTCTAAAAATACCATAAAAAATATAAAATGTAAGAAAAATGTCAATTAATTTGTATAATTATGTTAGAATATTAGGTGTTTGAGAGTTTCTTAGAAAGAGTCGATTTTGCTAGAAAACTTTAAAAAACAGCAAAAGACGGGTCTTAAGAGCTAATAACGAAACAAAATAAAAGGAGTTTGATTATGAGCACAGAAGTTAACGTATCTTCGGAAGTCCAAGAGAAAGGAAAGCCTTCTATTTTTGGTTTTATTACGAGTCCAGTTGTACAGTTTGAGAAAATGAAAAGCAACCCGGTCATTTGGGGCCCTCTTTTACTTATCCTCATCTTAACAGCTGCAACAACGATTCTAGCCGTCTATACCCCTCAGGCAAAAGAAGCATTACAGCAGCAAAAAGAAGCTGGCATTGAAGTGAATTCAACATTTAGTATGATCGGCGGAACGGTTGGAGGAGTGATTGCAATAGTTGCTACACTGGCATTCACGAGTTTAATTTTGTTTTTAATTGCAAAGTTAGGGACTGGAAAAACAACTTACCGCCAAATGTTTAGCTTAAATTTGTTTGTTACGTTCATCACAGCAATCGGTCAGCTAATTAATACGGGAGTAGCTGCACTAGCACATACTTCAGCTAATGTGACTTCGTTAAATGGAATGGTTGGTGCGAAAGGTGCTATGGGAGGAGTATTTACTTCCATTGAAATCTTTTCTATCTGGGGACTTATTCTGACAGCAGTAGGACTACAAAAAGTGGCAAATGTATCAAAAGCTGCTTCTATTATTACAGTGATTATTTTATTCATCTTAGGAGCCGCTATTTCAGGAGTTGGAGGAGCTGCTTCAGAAGCGCTTAAAGGAGCAGGATTGTAAATGAAAAAAGGAATAATTATTACAGCTGTAGCAGTTGTTATTGTTGCGGTTATTGGAATTAACGTATATCGTGCACAAAGTGTAAGTGGGAAAGCAATCAATGTTCACGTAGCAAATATAAAGGAAAAAAAGTTAAGAAATACAGTTATGGTTCCCGGTACGTTAAAGCTTGCTGATGAGCAATATGTCTATTTTGATGCTGAAAAAGGCGAGGTTGAACGATTTCACGTAACGGAAGGATCTCGTGTACAGCAGGGAACCTCTCTTGTAACATACGAAAGCGATACGCTTGATTTAGAGCAAGAACAAAATAAGCTAGAAAAAAAATCCAGCCAGCTGCAAATTGACTCAGTAAGCAAACAGCTTTCTAATTTAAATAAAAAACAAAAAGAATTGGAAAAAGAAATGAGTAAGCAAGAAGCGAGAGATCAAATCGATACAGAACGTACGCAGCTCAATCTCGATTTAGAAACGGCTAAAATTGATTTAGAACGAAACAAACTAGAAGCCAAATCAATTGCTAAAAAAGAACGTAATTTAGACGTAGCGAGTGATATTAATGGGACGGTGCTAGAAGTAGATAAAGAAGCGGTTAATAACACAAGTGACGTTCAAAAACCGCTTATACATATTGGTAATACCGATGAATACTTAGCTACTGGTGTGCTGTCTGAGTACGATGCATTAAAAATTAAAACCGGTCAAGCTGTCAAAATTACATCAGATGTGCTGCCTGATAAAGAATGGGCAGGGAGCGTTAAACAAATTGACTATCTACCTCAGCAGCAGGCATCAGCAGAAGCGGGCAATGATGGGGCTAATCAATATCCAGTTGAAGTAAAAGTAGATGACCAAGATATCACGATGATTAAGCCGGGATTTAAGCTGCTGCTTGAAATTGAAACAAGCAGTAAAAAAGCTTCATCTTTGCCGATAAAAGCAGTTGTAAATGAAGATGGGGAAAAATATGTATATGTGGTGAAAGATAAAAAGGCGGTTCGTAAGGAAGTAAAGATTGGAGAAACAACAAATAAATTTATTGAAATCAAAAGCGGCGTATCTTCTAAAGACAAAGTCATTACAAATCCTACAAAGAACTTAACTGATGGTGCGGAAGTGACTGTTCAATGATTGAGCTTGTGAATATTCATAAAAGTTATCATCTTGGCAAAGAGGAAGTGCCAATTTTAAAAGATATTAATTTGAAGATTTATGACGGTGAATTTGTTGCGATTATGGGACCTTCTGGCTCAGGTAAATCAACGCTAATGAACATTATCGGATGTTTAGACCGTTCGTCGTCAGGGTCCTATTTATTAAATGAACAAGAAATCTCCACTTATAGTGATGAGCAGCTTGCAAAAGTAAGAAATATTCATATCGGTTTTGTTTTTCAGCAATTTCAGCTGTTGCCGCGTTTAACAGCGGTAGAAAACGTAGAGCTTCCAATGGTATATGCAGGTGTAACGCGTAAGGAAAGACGAGCCAGAGCAGAAGCTGCGCTTGAAAAAGTAGGGCTGAGTGAGCGGATGAAACATTTACCGAGCGAGCTATCAGGAGGGCAAAAGCAGCGCGTTGCTATTGCTCGTTCTATTGTTAACAATCCGACGCTTATTTTAGCAGATGAACCAACAGGAGCTCTAGATACAAACACAAGTGCTGACATTATGGAGCAATTTTCTCAGCTTAATGCAGATGGCACAACGGTTGTAGTCATTACCCATGAACCTGAAGTGGCAGAATACACATCGCGTACAGTTATCGTTCGTGACGGTAAAGTGCTAAGTCATAGCGATAAGGAGAACGATAGCCTATGAGTTTGATAGAAAATATTCGCATGGCGCTCTCTTCGGTTCTTGCTCATAAAATGCGCTCTATTTTGACGATGCTTGGTATTATCATTGGCGTAGCGGCTGTTATTATCGTTGTAGCCATTGGTCAGGGCGGAGAACAGATGATTAAGTCGGAAATAACAGGAGCAAGCAATACAGTTGATGTATACTATCAGCCTCCTGAAGACGAGATGCAAGCTGATGACCTTTCAATGACGGGTGAGCCTATCTTTACAGAGGATGATATCAAAGCTCTTTCGACTATTCCCGGAGTGAAGAATGTGGTGGCCTCTAGTTCAATGGGAATGGGGATAAGATATAGAGACAAGGAATCTGATACGACTGTTAATGCTATTAACGAAGGCTATATTGAAGTTAATCAGCTGGAAGTTTCAAAAGGAAGAATGTTAGACAGCTCTGACTTTTTATCAGGTAATCGAGTAGGTGTTATCACAAGCGATATGAAAAAAGAGCTATTTGATAAAAAAGAAGCCCTTGGACAAGTAGTATGGGTGCAAGGTCAGCCTATCAAAATTATTGGTGTCACAAAAAAGGCAACGGGCTTTTTAGCATTTGAAATACCAACCATTTATATTCCGAATAATACGTATAAATCAAGCTTCGGTAAGCTCGATTACACAAACCTTAGTGTTCAAGCAAAAAGCTCTGATCAACTAAAAAAAGTAGGCAATGACGCAACGGATTTGTTAAATAATTTGCATGATGCGGAAGATGCTTACCAAGTGCAGAACTTAGAAGAAATAGCAGATAGCATTGGAAATGTAACGCGGATTATGACAACGATTATTGGATCGATTGCAGGCATTTCCCTGCTTGTTGGCGGGATTGGCGTTATGAACATTATGCTGGTTTCTGTAACGGAACGTACAAGAGAAATTGGTATTCGTAAAGCGTTGGGAGCATCTAAAAGACAAATTCTAACTCAGTTTTTGATTGAATCCATTACCCTCACGTTAATTGGTGGTTTGCTTGGAATTGGTCTCGGCGCGGGCGGGGCAGCTCTTGTTTCATTATTTGCTGGCTGGCCGTCGTTAATTTCGTGGCAAGTGGTACTTGGAGGAGTGTTGTTTTCCATGACGATTGGCATTGTATTCGGCATGCTTCCTGCAAACAAAGCGGCGAAGCTAGATCCAATCGAAGCATTAAGATATGAATAAAGACATGCGTTCGCATGTCTTTATTTCAATTTAACGAGAACCAAGAAGATTTCTCGTTTTTCTTATTTATTACTTACTAGGGTTGATACGGGCTACGTTAATAATATCATGTATTTTCTCTACCAAATCGAGCATGAGAAACCCGTTTCCTTCAGAGCTTTTTCGATATCCAAGAGGAAGCGTCCTTCTTACAAGTTGAGCATAGATTTCGGCTTCGATTAAAGAGCGGCCAAATTCCTTCTCACATAAGTTAATTAATAGAGCTAAAGCTCCTGCTACGTGGGGAGTTGCCATTGAAGTTCCTGAAAGAGTCGCATATTTACCTTCTAAAAAAGTAGAGATGATTTTAACTCCCGGTGCCACTAAATCCACTTCTTCATTGACGTTGGTAAAAGGAGCCAAGCTTAAGCTGTTGTCCACTGCTCCTACTTGAATGACTTCGTTGTAACTTCCTGGATATGAATATTCAAAGGTTTCTTCGCGGTCGTCACCTTCGTTTCCAGCTGCAACAACGACAGAAACATCTTTATTCACAGCATTCTGAACAGCTTCGTGCAGTTCTGGAACGTCTTGTGGTCCCCCCAGTGACATGGAAATAACTCGTGCTCGCTCATTGTTAGGACCGCGCCATTCGACGGCGTAGTTAATAGCGTCAATAATCCATTCGTAATTTCCCGATCCTTCACCGGTAAGTACTTTTAAGCTTAGAATTTTTGCTTTTGGTGCCACTCCTACTACCCCTTCATTATTAAGCGCAGCAGCAATGGTACCAGACACGTGAGTGCCGTGCCCATTATTATCTTCAAATACAGAAGAATCTCCGTCATAATCCGAAGTGAAGTTTCTTCCTCCGATAATACAATCTTTTAAGTCAGGATGATTTGTGTCAACACCAGTGTCGATAACTGCAATTACAATGCCTGCTCCTTGATTGCTTTGTTCCCAAATAGCAGGCGCTTGAATTAAGCTTACTCCTTTAGGCGTTTCGTTTGTTGAGTCGATAATCGACTCAATTGTATAAGGAATTAATTTGACTTGTAACGGTTGTTGAGTCATAGTCATCCTCCTTAAAATGAATTCCATAAAAATGGAAGTTACTTAATTATAAATTCCCAACTATTGCTATAAATTAAACACTTTTCATGCGAATCCTTTCTTTTTGAATAAAAAGACTCACAAAAGATGTGAGAAAAGGAAAAAAGACCCTGAAGACAAGCCCGATAGAGATTTTTAATGTTATCTATGTATTCACTTTTAATGTTTATCTCACACTATAGAAGAAAGAAACTCTAAGAAAAATCACATAGGACCGGCGACTTTTGATATAATTACGAACGGTATGACATTCTCAAAATACATGATATTTATAAATATACATCAATTTGCAAATTACGAAGGGGCTGAGGATAGTGTCAACTTTAACGTCTCAATCCGTCATCAAATGCGGAAAATATGAACTGAATTATGCGGACCGTACGCTTATTATGGGGATTTTAAACGTAAACCCGGATTCATTTTCAGATGGCGGAAAATACTACGATGTAGATAAAGCGGTGGCTCATGCTGAGGAAATGGTGAAGCAAGGAGCAGACATCATTGATATCGGAGGAGAATCAACTCGTCCTGGGTATACAAGAATTAGTGATGAAGAAGAGATTAAACGGATTGTGCCCGTTATTTCTGAAGTGGCTAAGCGCGTAGAGGTGCCGATTTCTGTAGATACATACAAGTCGGAAGTGGCCAAACATGCGCTAGAAGCAGGAGCACATATTATTAACGATATATGGGGCGCAAAGGCTGATCCCAAAATGGCTCAAGTTGCAGCTGACTATAATGTTCCTATTATTTTAATGCATAATCGCCATGAGCCCAATTATACAAATCTGATTACAGATATGATAAGTGATTTGGAAGAAAGCATATCAATTGCAAAAGCTGCAGGAGTTCGAGATGATCAGATTATTTTAGATCCAGGCGTTGGCTTTGGAAAAACGGCTGCGCATAATGTAGAAGCGATTCAGCATCTAGATCAGCTGACAAAGATGGGCTATCCTGTGCTGCTTGCTACTTCTCGTAAAGGATTTATTGGACAAATAGTCGATGCTCCTCCAACGGAAAGAATGGAAGGAACTGCAGCTACTGTATATGCAGGGATTGCACAAGGCGTTCAAATGGTTCGAGTTCATGACGTATTAGAAATCAAGCGCTTTGTAAAGATGGCAGATGTACTGGTAGGAAAACATATATTTCAGTTTTAATAATCATTTAAGCAGACGCGTAAGCGCTGCTTTTTTATTTTCCTTGATTTCTCCGGATAGAATACATGCCTTTAGATAAATTTAAGTAATATGAAGGTTGTAAAAATGGAGGGTGAAAATGAGAGCAGTAACGTATCAAGGACCTAATCAGGTAAAAGTAGCAGAAGTAGAAGATGCGAAGTTAGAGAAGAAAGATGACATTGTCATTAAAATAACGTCAACGGCTATTTGTGGTTCTGATCTGCATTTATATCAAGGAAGCATGCCATTGCCTCACGGTTATATTATTGGTCATGAACCAATGGGGGTTGTGGAAGAAGTAGGGCCGGAGGTTACAAAAGTAAAAAAAGGAGATCGCGTTATTATTCCGTTTAACGTAGCGTGCGGACAGTGTGCATACTGTAAGGATGATTTAACGAGCCAATGTGATAATTCTAATCCACATTACGATTCTGGCGGCTATTTCGGTTATACTGAAAAGTTTGGAAATCATCCGGGAGGTCAAGCTGAATATTTAAAAGTGCCGTTTGGGAATTTTACACCATTTGTCATTCCGGAATCGTGCGAATTAGAAGATGAATCGCTTCTTTTTTTATCAGATGTGCTTCCAACTGCTTATTGGAGTGTAGAGCATGCGGATGTTAAAAAAGGAGATACCGTTATCGTACTCGGCTGCGGACCAGTGGGATTAATGGCTCAAAAGTTTGCTTGGATGAAAGGTGCCAAACGGGTTATTGCCATAGATCATGTTCCATACCGAATTCAGCATGCAAAGAAAATGAATGCCGTAGAAACCTTTGACTTTACAGAATACCCAGATATGGGGGAGCATTTAAAAGAAATCACAAAAGGCGGAGCTGATGTGGTGATTGACTGTGTAGGTATGGATGGCAAAAAGTCGCCTCTTGAATACATTGAGCAAAAATTAAAACTTCAAGGTGGAACGCTCGGACCCATTCAAATTGCGACAAAAGCCGTTCGTAAATGTGGAACCGTCCAAATCACCGGGGTATACGGAAGCAACTATAACAGTTTTCCTTTAGGAGCTTTTTTTGCTCGAAATGTAACTCTCAAAATGGGGCAAGCTCCTGTCATTCCGGTTATGCCGAAATTGTATGATCAAATTGTACAAGGAGAATTCGATCCAAAAGAAATTATTACTCATAAAGTCGCTTTAGAAGACGCAGCTAATGCCTACAAAATCTTTAATGATCATCAAGATAACTGCATTAAAGTTATTTTAAAACCTTAAAAGGCCAGTTCTATTAGGTGAAGATTCCCGAGCAGTGAAGCTCGGGAATTTTTTATGTATGTAAAGTGGGGGAGGAAAATAATGCACGATTGGATGGTTGATTTTACATAATTTAGCTTTATGATAGAAAGAGAAGATATAACGCTTTCATATTCTGATTAAATCGTGCTGCTTAAAATGAAATAAATAACATCTTGGTATTCAGTCTTATTCAATCACCGAAATATGGAGGAGAGAATGAATGAAATTAGCATTGCTTCTTGTCATTATTATCGGCGTTGCTGCCCTTGCAGGTACGATCAGTGCTGCAAAGAAAGTAGATGAAGATTACGGAAAATCTAAAAAGAAAAGTATAGTGAATTTATCTATTATTTACGGAGTCGTATTCATAGGCTCAATCGTAGGAGTAGCGTGGTATATTGCAGTGAGACCATAAATAAAACGAACACTTCCGTGTTCGTTTTATTTTGATTTTAACGTTAATTCTCCGCTTGAAACAGCTGCATCAATAGGATATTTTCCATTTCCATGCTTTCCTTTTAATACATCTTCTGTTACGGTTGCATTGCTTAACTTAAAGTCATTGTTTATATCACCGCTGCTTACTTTTCCATTCACTTTAAAACCAGCGCTTTTCGGAAGAACCAGCACGGCATCTCCAGATCCTACATCTACAGAAACGGCCTCTTCTAGCTTTTTAAAATCCATATAGAGATCACCAGATCCAATGCGCGCCTGAAGTTTTCCTTTATAGTTTGTTCCTTTAATTTCCCCAGATCCTACAGCAAATTTAGCTGTTTGGCTTTCAACATTACTCAGCTGTAAATCTCCAGAATTGACATCCGTACGAAGAGAGGTGCTCCTCAAGTTTGAAATACTTGCATTTCCAGAACCTACTTTAATCGAAACATCTTTCAGCTGAAGCGCTTGCTCAGGCTGTGTAGCAACTTGAAGGTCCCCAGAACCTACCGTAAGCGCAAGGTTGTGGTGATAATCTCTAGGAATGTAGATTGTCACTTTTGTGTTTGAAAAAATAGAAAGCCATTGAAAAGGACTTTTTTGATAAGTGACGACTAGGGTATCTCCATTTTGCTTTACATCTACTTTTCCTTTACCTTCTACTTTTGTTTTAATATCTTGACGATCTTGCGGCACGACAGTTGTACTAATGCTTGGAGAGTCAATTTGAATATGCTGAATATCACTTGATAACGCCGCTTCAGACTTGGACGTCTTGAACGAACTTAACGACCAAGAGGAAGGTGCAAACGCAGTAGAAAAGAGGACTGCCGTACCACCTATCACTAAAATAAAAGCCAATATTTTTTTCACGTTATAACCCGCTTTCTACCTAAATTAAATTTGTTTTCTTCTACCATAAAGTGTAAATTGAAAAGCGGTTAATTTCAACGAACAGCAGGATTATTTTTTTCTACGTCTCAAGTCGTAAAAATGAAATATTTTTTTGAGGAATTAAATGAAAAGCGAAGTAGATATTTAAACATACTCATCAAAGAATCAAATTCTTTGTTTCAAAAATAGGAAAATAATTGAGTTAAAAGAACGGTTAAATTCACTTTTTTTGTGTAATTTTCTGATGAGTAGTTCAAAAGAAGTAATAAATAAATAGAATTTTCATACCAATTTTATTATTCCGAAAAACTTTTAAAGTGTTGATTATTAAAAAAATAAAGGGTAGAATTTGTTCATATCAATTGAATACAGCTAAGATTACGATCTTGTATATTATCAGTAATATGGTCTGATAGTCTCTACCTAGTAACCGTAAAAAACTAGACTACAAGAAAGTTTGGATATAAGCAGCAAAAAGAAGGGCGTATTCTCATGAGTACAGTCTTCTTTCAAAGCTCTTACTTTTCATACTTTCTGTTATTGTCAGAATTTATGAAAAGTAAGAGCTTTTTTTGTTTTTCAAATACACACCTGGGAGTGGCTTGCATGTACTTTTTATTAAATTTATTAGGCGTTTTTGTAGTAATGGGTGTCGTCTTTTTATGTTCTCCTAAAAAGAAAGAAATAAAGTGGCGTCCTATTGCTTCACTGCTAGTCGTTGAAGTCCTCATTACTTGGTTTATGTTAGGCACTTCAATCGGAACATGGATTATTAATAAGATTGCTTCGTTCTTTACTTGGCTAATTTCCTGTGCTAACGATGGAATTGCTTTTGCGTTCCCATCCGTGATGGGAAATGAAACGGTTGACTTTTTCTTCAGTGCATTACTGCCTATCATCTTTGTCGTGACATTTTTTGATATTTTATCTTACTTTGGTATTTTAACGTGGATTATTGATAAAGTAGGCTGGGTCATTTCGAAAGTTTCTCGTTTGCCTAAATTAGAAAGCTTTTTCGCTATTCAAATGATGTTTTTAGGAAATACGGAAGCATTAGCGGTTATTCGTAATCAGCTTTCTGTGTTAAAAGACAACCGTTTGCTTACGTTTGGAATTATGAGTATGAGCAGTATTAGCGGATCTATTATCGGTGCTTATTTAACGATGGTTCCCGCTACGTATGTGTTTACAGCAATTCCACTGAACTGTTTAAACGCGCTTATTTTAGTGAGCTTATTGAATCCAGTTCATGTTACAAAAGAAGAAGATATGATTTACGTACCGCCAAAGTCGGAGAAAAAAGACTTTTTCTCTACCATTTCAAACAGTATGTTAGTCGGAATGAACATGGTTATTGTTATTTTAGCGATGGTTATTGGATATGTAGCTCTTACATCTGCGCTTAACGGTATTTTAGGCGTTATCGTAGACGGCTTGACTGTACAAAAGATTTTCTCTTATATCTTTAGTCCATTCGCATTCTTACTAGGGCTAACGGGACATGATGCAATGTACGTAGCTCAGCTGATGGGTATCAAGCTAGCAACAAATGAATTCGTGGCAATGATGGATTTGAAGAAAAATCTAGATACACTTCCACCGCATACGATTGCAGTTGCTACAACATTCTTAACATCTTTTGCTAACTTCAGTACGGTGGGTATGATTTATGGGACGTATAATTCTACGTTATCAGAAGGTAAATCAACGATTATTGGAAAAAACGTATGGAAACTGCTTGTGAGCGGTATCGCTGTTTCGTTATTAAGTGCTATGATTGTTGGATTGTTTGTTTGGTAAAAAGTTAAAAAAAGCTGTGCTTTCGTCTTAGAAAGCACAGCTTTTTTTCTTGTTGCATCACCTATTCATTTGCAGAAAAATGGTTATGAATATCCACAGTAAAAGAAAATCACACTATTCAAGAAAAATTCATTTTACTTTTGCAGAAAAACATTTTAAATCTAGTGAGCATTATGTTAAGATTACAAAAGGCTGTTTCATTTAAATTGAGAACACCGCATAAATATGTAAGTAAATATGCATAGAAAACAAAGGTTTATTAATTTTTTTCTAGGTAATATCTCGTAATAAATAGGTTGAAAGGAAATGTCGTTAATATGATAGAAGGACAACAGCAAACAAATGAATTAAAAAAGACGATGAAAAGCAGACATTTGTTTATGATTTCGCTCGGCGGGGTTATCGGTACAGGTTTCTTTTTAGGAACAGGATACACGATTAGCCAAGCAGGAGCGATTGGAGCTATCCTTTCGTTTATCGTAGGTGGCTTCATTATGTATTTAACAATGCTTTGCTTAGGGGAACTTGCAGTAGCAATGCCAGTTTCCGGTTCGTTTCAGACATATACAACAAAATTTATTGGCCCTGGTGTTGGTTTCGCTTTTGGATGGTTATATTGGTTGGGCTGGGCTGTAACGGTTGCATTAGAATTTTTGTCAGCAGGTCAGCTTATGCAAAGATGGTTTCCTGATTCTCCTGTATGGATCTGGTGTGCTATATTTGCGCTTTTATTATTTTCATTAAATGCACTGTCAGCTAAAGCGTTTGGTGAAGCGGAGTTTTGGTTCGCCAGCATTAAAGTGTTAGCTATTATTTTATTTATCGTACTTGGTGGAGCTGCTATGTTTGGTTTTCTTCCATTAAGCAATGGAGACAGCGCGCCGCTTTTCTCTAACTATACGGCTCACGGCGTGTTCCCTCACGGAATTAGTGCCGTGCTGATTACGATGATTACAGTTAACTTCTCATTTCAAGGTACGGAGCTTATCGGTGTAGCTGCTGGGGAAAGTGAAAACCCAGACAAGACTGTACCAAGAGCCATTAAACAAACGGTATGGAGAACGCTTGTATTTTTTGTACTAGCTGTAGCTGTCTTAGCGGGGATGATTCCGCTTGAAAAAGCAGGCGTAGTTGAAAGTCCATTTGTTGTTGTATTTGACCAAATTGGTATCCCATACGCAGCGGACATTATGAACTTTGTTATCCTAACGGCACTGTTATCTGTAGCTAACTCAGGTCTTTATGCAGCAACGCGTATGCTGTATTCATTGTCAAAAGATAACATGGCAAGTTCAGCTTTCATGAAAGTAAATAAACGCGGTGTGCCGATGAACGCCTTGCTTTTAACATTAGGCATTGCACTTTTATCTTTGCTTTCAGGATTCTTTGCTCAAGAAACAGTATTTGTATGGCTTATTTCTGCAGCGGGTTTAGGTGCACAAATTGGCTGGATTACAATCGCTGCATCACTGCTTGCATTTAGAAAAAGATATATAAATCAAGGAGGGCAAATCGAGGATTTAAAATTCAAAGTCCCTCTTTACCCGGTATTGCCTTTAATCGCATTAGTATTAAATACGATTGTACTTGGAAGCATGGCATTTGATGCAGAGCAGCGAATGGCACTGTATGTCGGTATTCCACTAGCGCTGCTGTTTTATGCTTATTATCATGCACGTGTAAAAAAGAAAGTTGATTTATCTATCAGCCGTCAAGAAGTGCAGCTTAAAGACGACAAAAAGGTAATTTTATAAAAATCAAAAAGACGCAAAAGCCCAGGTTTTTGCGTCTTTTTTTATATTTTATTTGTAAACTTAAATTAAAATTAAGTTGACAAATAAAAAGAGATTATTGCAAACTTAAAGCAGCGAACAGAGAAAGGAGGGTGAACATGAAAACGAGAACAATGGCGTATGTTTCTTTATTTGCTGCTTTAACGGCGATTGGTGCATTTATAAAAATTCCTATTCCCTACATACCGTTTACTCTTCAAATTGTTCCTGTTTATTTAGCCGGGGCGCTATTAGGACCGCGTTTAGGTTTGTATAGTCAGCTATGCTACATAGGTATTGGGTTAATCGGTGTTCCGGTTTTTGCAGAAGGAGGAGGTTTAGGGTATATCTTCAAACCAACGTTTGGCTATTTAATTGGCTATGCTATGGGTGCATTTATGAACGGCTACCTTATTCAAAAATATGACTTAAAGAAACCTTTTTCTATCTTTTTAGCTAATTTATCTACGTTAGCTATTGTGTACGCAGTCGGCTGCTTTTGGCTTTACGGAGCAATGAAATGGATAATTGAAAAGCCTCTTTCACTGAGTGATACACTTCTTTTTGGAGCTGTTTTGCCAATGCCTGGAGATCTTTTATTGTGCATTTTATGTTCAGTGCTGATTCACCGAATGAAGCCTCAATTTAGCCGTTTATCATCAAAGCGGGCTAAAGCGGGGTAATGAAGACATAGAAAAAAGAGGAGGAAAGAAAGTGGGCAAAGCGTATTTTATTACGGGAACTGGAACAGATATTGGTAAAACGCTGGTGACAAGCATTTTGTATAAAGTACTTAGCCGTCTAGGAATAAAAACGACAATTTGCAAACCGTTTCAAACCGGCTACCAAGATGAAATCGGAGGTTATCCAGATATTCACTGGTTTGAAACAAGGCTCGGAGTAGCAAATACAGGTATTTATCAGTTAAAGCCAGAGACGTCTCCTCACTTGGCTATTAAACTGAGCAATAGGCAAGTAGAGCCTTCAATCGTCTTAAAGCGCATTAATGAATTAAAAAAGGCATTTGACGTAGTACTCGTGGAAGGAGCGGGAGGACTTGCCGTACCTTTAATTGAAGAGGAAACAACGTTTTATATGACAAAAGATTTGATCCTAGATGCACAAATGCCGGTTATTGCTGTTGGAACAACGGAATTAGGAGCTATTCACGATGCGCTTTCTACCTTTTCATATGCAAGTGAGCATCATCTTAAAATCAACGGACTCATTTTTAATCGTTTTAATCACAGCAGTATCATTCATAAAGACAATGTTCGAACGATTGAAAAGCTGCTTCAAGTCTCTTCTTTAATGACTGTACCTGTATTTACTCATATCGATGAAGAGTTAGAAGCATATATTGAGAAATTGGTGAGGCAAAAAAGTGTGATTCAACATATTCAGGAGGTGTTTGACTGTGTCGTATCAAAAAGCTGAGCTGGAAAAATGGGATAAAGAATATGTATGGCATCCCTTTACACAAATGAAAGCTTACCGTGAATCGAATCCCCTTATCATTGAAAGAGGAGAGGGAAGCTATTTGTATGACGTAGCGGGAAACAAATATTTAGATGGATACGCTTCTCTATGGGTGAACGTGCATGGACATAATGATCCGGAATTAAATACAGCTTTACATATACAAGTGGAGAAATTAGCGCATTCTACGCTGCTTGGATCGGCAAACGTTCCATCCATTTTGTTAGCTAAAAAGCTAGCGGAAATTACTCCTGGCAGCTTATCGAAAGTATTCTATTCTGATACAGGCTCTGCCGCTGTTGAAATTGCGTTGAAAATTGCCTATCAATATTGGCAAAATCTCGACTCTGCAAAGTACAAAAACAAAAGTAAATTTATCTCATTGAATGAGGCATATCACGGAGATACAATCGGGGCAGTCAGTGTAGGAGGCATGGATTTATTTCATCGCATCTTTAAGCCTTTACTGTTTGAACGCATTCCCACACCTTCTCCTTACATCTACCGTATGGACGGGTTCGAAACCGAAGAGCAAGCTTCAGCTTACTGTATTCACCAGCTGGAGAAGCTCTTGCAGAACAACGGAGAAGAAGTAGCCGGCTTGATTATTGAACCGCTTGTGCAAGGAGCAGCGGGTATTATTACTCATCCTCCCGGTTTTTTAAAACAAGTAGAGCGTCTGTGCAAAGCGTACGGGGTATTGCTGATTTGTGATGAAGTAGCCGTTGGATTTGGACGAACAGGAACGCTGTTTGCGTGTGAACAAGAAGATGTTGTACCGGATATTATGTGTGTAGGAAAAGGGATAACAGGAGGGTATATGCCGCTTGCTGCTACGTTAACAAGCGAAAAGATATTTAATGCTTTTTTAGCTCATCCAGATGAAAATAAAACGTTCTTTCATGGACATACGTATACCGGAAATCAATTAGCCTGTACAGTAGCGCTTAGAAATATTGAACTGATAGAAGAAAGGGAGTTAATCCGTAGTGTAAAAGAAAAGGAAAAAGTTTTTAAACGTTATCTATTAAAGCTTTATGAACTGCCCAACGTGGGAGACATTAGACAAAGAGGATTAATGGCAGGAATCGAAGTTGTGAAAGACCGCCAAACAAAGTCTATTTTTGAAGATAAAAAAGTGATGGGAGACATCATTTTAGCGGCTCGTCAAAAAGGTTTAATTATTAGAGAGCTAGGTCCTGTGATTACGATGATGCCTATTCTTTCAATGACAGACGAAGAATTAAAAACAATGGTTGAAATTGTATATGAATCAATTAAAGAAGTAATCGCACGTCATACAGTGAGTTAAATAAAAAGAGGATAGGACAAAAGTTTTTTATTTAGCTTAAAAAAGATCCGAACGATTCATCGTTCGGATCTTTTTATGGTTATGGGAACGTGAATTTCTCCTTTTTTTTATCAATAAATATTTTTAATGCTTGATAGGCGAAGTGATCGTACATGCTGATTTTCATCTTTTAATAGAAGCGTTTGTTCGAGTAAGTTTAAGTTTTGAATATAACCTTTTACCGTTTGAACAAAACCGTTGTTTTGATAGTTAATAGTTAATAATTTATTTGTTTTTAATGCTTTTAAAATCATACCTATTTTCTCCCTTCTTATATCGTAGCTGCCGAAAAACTACAAAATAATGAAGAAGCAATTGGAGGCTTGTATTATTTATAAAAATTACTCTGTTTTTTATAAATGCTCTCCTGCTACTAATAGTAGAGGGTGATGGTGAAAAACAGATGAAAGATAAAGGATAAGGTTTGATTTATTGTAATGAACTGACTTTTCCTTTACAAATACCTATTTCAAATTTCTTTTTAGTGATAAAATACTGTTAGTGAAATAACTACTTCTCTTCATTAAAGGGTAAGAACGGGTTATATTGATAGAGTTTTAGTTCTCTATTTCTAGTAATGAAATAAGAGATAGAGAAATAGACTAATAAAAATCAATCAAGGAGTTTTTTTATGGATCAGAGTTTTATTTTAAATCTTTTAGAAATTTTACTGATTAACATTGTACTGAGTGGCGATAACGCAGTCGTGATTGCTTTAGCTTGTCGGAATCTTCCGGACCAGCATCGAAACAAAGCGGTTGTTTTCGGTACATTAGGAGCGGTTGTATTACGTGTAGGGCTAACGTTTGTCGCTGTATATTTATTAACAATCCCATTTTTAAATTTCATCGGAGGCCTGCTTCTTCTATGGATTGCGATTAGTCTTTTAAAAGGTGAAGATGACGGAGATATTAAAGCGAATTCAACTCTAGCAGGTGCTATTAAAACAATTATTATAGCGGATCTTGTTATGAGTTTAGATAACGTAGTAGCGGTTGCGGGTGCGGCTAACGGCAATATTCTACTCATTATCCTTGGTCTTGTTATCAGCATTCCGTTAATCATTTGGGGAAGTCAGCTTTTGATGAAAATTATGGAAAAATTTCCAATTATCATCATTGCCGGAGCAGCGCTTCTTGGCTATACTGCTGGTGAAATGATCTTTAAAGACAAAGCGGTGGGACATGTATTAGAAGGATTAAATCCGTATTTGCATACGATTGTTCCTATTTTGTTAGCTATTTTAGTTGTTGTTGTTGGGAAACTTAGCGGACGTTCTAAAAAAGAAACGCATTAATAATAAAAAAAGACCCCTGTGAGGGGGTCTTTTTTTATTATTTAGCTAATGGAGGTGCGGAATTAACATCTTGTACTGTTTCTACAGGAGGATGAAATTCATTTTCCATTTTCGATACAACTACAGTTGCTACACCATTTCCAATTAAGTTCGTAATAGCACGAGCTTCCGACATGAAGCGGTCTACCCCGATTAACAGCGCGATTCCTTCAACTGGAATCATTGGGAATGCAGCAAGCGTAGCGGCTAGTGTAATAAATCCAGAGCCAGTAACTCCGGCAGCTCCTTTAGACGTTAACATTAAAATACCAAGCAGCGTAATCTCTTGCATTAACGACAGGTCGACTCCATACGCTTGAGCGATAAAGATAGCAGCCATGGATAAGTAGATGGCTGTTCCATCTAGGTTAAATGAGTACCCAGTTGGAATGACAAGTCCTACCACCGATTTTGAACATCCGTACTTCTCCATTTTGTCCATCATTTTTGGCAGTGCAGATTCCGAAGAAGACGTACCTAATACAAGTAGAATTTCTTCTTTAATAAAAGCAATGAATTTAAAAATATTAAATCCATAAATCTTAGCAATGGTTCCAAGTACAAATACAATAAATAAGAACATAGTAATGTAAACAGATCCCATTAAGAAACCGAGTTTTTGAAGAGAGCCTATTCCAAAGTTACCGATCGTATAAGCCATCGCTCCAAACGCCGCAATAGGTGAAAGTTTCATAATCATATTAACAATGCCAAAGAAAATATCTGTACAGCGTTCAAAGAACGTAATGACAGGAGCCGCTTTTTCGCCGAGTGTAGCTGTAGCCATTCCAAATAGTACGGCAAAGAATAAGATTGGCAATAATTCACCATTTGCCATTGCGCCAAATACGCTGTCTGGAATAATTCCCATGATAAACTCCATAAAGCCATGCTCCGCTTCAGCTGCTTGCTGCGTATATTGAGTAACATCAGCTCCGTTTGCGCCATTGATATTAAAGCCAGCCCCAGGTTTAATAAAGTTTACAACGATAATTCCAATTGCTAAGGCAAAAGTAGTGACAATCTCAAAGTATAAAAGAGCTTTACCTCCAATTCGTCCCACTTTCTTTAAGTCTCCCATGCTTCCGATACCGATGACCACTGTTAAGAAAATAATTGGGGCAATCACCATCTTAATTAGTTTAATGAAGATATCAGCCAATACTTTTAATTTAGCTCCAAATTCAGGAAACATGAAGCCAATTGCAATACCAAGAAGGATACCGATAACAACTTGAACAGTTAGATTTTTAAAACTTAATTTCATACGTAATGCTCCTTTCGAGAATATTTTTGTTAACGCTTACATTATTCTTATCCTTATATTAACTGATAATTTTAACTATTTATATTTCTGGTGATAATGTTCTTTTTGGTCATTTTGGTCAAAAAAAGTGATGAACATATAGTCATCACTTTTTGCTTTCGATATTTTTTATTTGCTGAATGATATCAAGCGTTTGTTTTGTTGCATTGTTTTCAAACGATTGATAAAGAGAGTTAAACTGTTTTTTCCATTCGGCTTTTTGTAAATCATTTAAGTAATAAACGCGCATGCCAGATTTATTTTTTATTTGCTGCAGCTGTTCATCGTTCATCATTTTTGATTGAGTCCAAATCCAGTTAGTTGTTTCTACCATTGCATCACTTAATAGTTGTTTTACATCTTCAGGGAGGTTGTCCCAATACTTTTCATCCATTAAAACAGCATAGCCCAAGTATCCATGGTTGCTGATGGTCATATATTTTTGCAGCTCGTACAAACGTTTTGAATAAATATTAGAAATGGTATTTTCCTGTCCATCAAATTCCTGTCGTTCGAGGGATTGATATACTTTATTAAACGAGACAGCCTGAGGCTTGGCGCCAAGAAGTTCGAATTGTTTTTTGATTACTTCACTTGGCATAATGCGAAACGTTTGACCTTGAAAATCTGCTGGATGGAGCAAAGGTTTCGTATTGCTAGTCATTTGTTTAAAGCCGTTGCTCCATAACGCAAGCCCTTTAATGTTTTTCTCTTGCAGCGTACTCAACAAATCCTGTCCGATTTTACCGGTAAACACTTGTTTTGCCTCGCTGTAATCATCGAAAATGAAGGGAAGATCAAAAAGTTGCCACGTAGGGGAGAGGTCGCTTAGCTTTGAAATGGAAGGTGCAATCATTTGTACATCATTTCGGCGAAGGGCGGCAAGTTCTTCATCGTCTGAATACAATACACCGTTTGAATATACTTCAATTTTAACTTTGCCATCCGATTTTTGATTAACGATTTCAGCAAATTTTTGAGCGGCTAAGCCTTTTGGAGTGTTTTCGGCTACAACGTGGCTAAAATTAATCACAATTTGCTTGTTTAATCCTTTTTGCTCATCGTCATGATACACATTATCTTGATTTATAACCGTATACTGCAAAAAAACATAAATCATCAAGAAAACGCTGACAATGATACTTGCCCCTATAAACATCTTCAAAATGTCCAACCCCGCGATTCAATAATTTTTCTCTACAAATATTCTAACACGCAATTTCTCAACGTGGTAAAATTAAAATAAACTTCAATCAGCAGTAGGTGTTCCGCTATGACGCGCTTATCGATGCAAACGAAAATGACGGGGTTAATCTTTTTTATCGTGGTCTTTTCGTTGTTTTTAGCAAGTATCGTGGTGATTAATAATTTTGTACAGTCAAAAGAAAACGATTTAGAGCAAAGGGCTTTAATCACTTCGAGAACAGTTGCTGAAATGCCTGAAATTCGAGAAAAAATTGAAAAAGATAGCAAGAACATTAATCAAATTGTAGAGCCGATTCGCATTATTCACGGTGCTTATTATGTAGTGGTTATGAATATGAATCATGAACGTTTGTCTCACCCTTTGCAAAGCATGATTGGAAAAATCTCTAAAGGAGATGATGAGGGACAGGCGTTTGCAGAACATACCTATACCGATAAAGCAAAAGGAGAAGGCGGAATGGTCATTCGCTCTTTTGTGCCCGTTGTGAACGATCAGCATGAACAAGTAGGCGTAGTCGTCTCAGGCTATCTTCTTCCGAAATTTACAGAGGTCATTTTAAGTTTAAAAAAAGAAATTTTTCTTATCTCAGGTCTTGCTCTTTTTTTTGGAGGATGGGGAGCGTGGGCGCTTGCATCTCGTATCAAAAAAGAGATGTTTGAGCTTGAACCTCATGAAATTGCTCGTTTGTTCGTAGAACGAACGGAGACCTTTAATGCCATGCATGAAGGAGTCATTGCCATTGATAAAGAGGAGAACATCACTATTTTTAATCATAAAGCGAAAATTATGATGGATGTACCCGATGAGGTAATTGGAAAAAAGATCTATGATGTGATTCCAGATACAAGACTTCCAGAAATTCTGCAGCTTAATCAGCCTGTTTATAATCGAGAGCTTCAAGTTCGGAATTTGAATATTTTAAGCAATCGTGTGCCGATTAAGGTTAATAATCACACAGTCGGTGCGGTCGCTATTTTTCAAGACCGAACGGAAGTTAAAAAATTAGCTGAAGAGTTAACAGGAGTTAAATCATTTGTAAGCGCTCTTAGAGTTCAAAACCATGAATACATGAATAAACTTCATACGATTGCAGGGCTTATCCAACTTGGAAATAAAGACAAGGCTCTTCAGTATGTTTTTCAAGTGTCTGAACAGCAAGAAGAGCTCACCCAGTTTCTTCATAAGCATATTAAAGATGAAAGTATATCGGGATTGCTGTTGAGCAAAGTCAGCCGTGCCAAAGAACTTGGAATTGAGTTAGCTATCGATCGCCACAGTGAGCTTCACTCATTTCCTCCTTACCTAGATCATCATGATTTTGTGATTATTATTGGTAACTTAATTGAGAACGCTTTTGATTCATATCAACATTTGGAGCGTCGTGAACGGAAGATCTATATAAGTATGGAACAAAATGACGGGATTCTTTCTATATTAGTTGAAGATAACGGGTGTGGCATGAATGAGGATCAAGTAGAGAGAATCTTTGATGAAGGTTTTTCAACCAAGGCAAAGGAAAATAGAGGAATTGGTTTGCATTTAGTGAAACAAATTGTTGAAAAAGGAAACGGTCAGATCGAAGTAGAGTCAGAAGTAGATGTTGGAACGACTTTCATCATTACATTCTTTTTATAGGGGGAGTGGGAAATGAATAAAAAAGAATGGACGGTGCTTCTCATAGAAGACGATCCTATGGTACAAGAAGTGAACCGCCAATTTATTGAACAAGTTGAAGGGTTCATCGTTATCGCTGCAGCTTCGAATGGTTTAGAGGGTATGCAGCTCATTAAACAGCATCAGCCTGATTTAACGATTATTGATATGTACATGCCTAGTCAAGATGGCTTAACTACCTTACAGCAAATTCGAGCAAATGGCTATAAAACAGACGTGATAGCAGTTACGGCTGCAAGTGATATTGAAACCGTACGGAAAGTTCTTCAATACGGGGCGGTGGATTATATTATGAAACCGTTCAAGTTTGAACGAATGAAGCAAGCGCTTGAGCAGTATCGTTCGTTTCAAGTTAAAATAAGTCAAAAAGAACATATTACTCAGTCTGAATTAGATTCTATGCTGTTTCAGCAATTCGAAGAAAAAGCCGATTTGCTTCCAAAAGGGCTAAATGCGGTTACGCTAAGGAGGATACAACAATATCTTTCCGAACAAAATCATCCAATTTCCGCTGAAGAAGTAGCGGACGGCGTAGGAATTGCGCGTGTGACGGCAAGAAGATATTTAGAGTTTTTAGAACAGGAAAACGAGCTGAAATTATCAGTTGAATACGGCAGAGTGGGGAGACCTATTAATCGCTATATGTTAAAAATAAATTAAATGATACAGAACAGCTTTTATTTGGAAAAGCTGTTTTTTTGCGTTAGAAAGTATATCTTTTTCTCTCCTAGAACAAATTAAGGTATACAGTTTTCGCTATCCAAAGAATATTTCGTGCGGTCATTAATTCATAAAATGTCCCTGAAAAAGGATTAATGGCGGAAAAATTGGGGAATATGCACTTTGACATTTAATTTTAGCACAGGAAGGTTTTGAAACATGGACATATTTTTAGCCGTCTTACCAGCCATATTTTGGGGAAGCATTGTGCTTTTCAATGTGAAACTAGGCGGAGGACCTTATAGTCAAACGCTTGGAACTACATTGGGAGCTTTGATTTTCTCCATAGGTATTTATATTTTTGTACACCCTACGCTTACACCTTTAATCTTTGGCGTTGGAGTTGTATCGGGGCTATTTTGGGCAGTTGGACAAAGTAATCAGCTGAAAAGTATTGATTTAATTGGAGTTTCTAAAACGATGCCTATTTCAACTGGGCTTCAATTAGTTTCCACTTCATTATTTGGAGTAATTGTGTTTCACGAGTGGTCTACAAAAACTTCAATCATTCTTGGTGTGCTCGCTCTTATCTTTATTATTGTAGGGATTGTTTTAGCATCACTTCAAAGCAAAGAAGAGAAAGAGGCTGAAGAAGGAAAAGGAAACTTCAAAAAAGGAATTGTTATTTTATTAATTTCAACCGTTGGTTATTTAGTTTATGTTGTAGTAGCCCGTCTATTTAATGTAGACGGATGGTCGGCTTTATTACCTCAAGCGATTGGTATGGTTATTGGAGGAGTATTGCTGACGTTTAAGCATAAGCCATTTAATAAATATGCAATTCGCAACATTATCCCAGGTCTTATTTGGGCCGCTGGTAATATGTTTTTATTCATCTCACAACCTAAAGTAGGCGTAGCGACAAGCTTTTCGCTTTCCCAAATGGGAATCGTCATTTCAACATTAGGCGGGATCATTATTTTAGGTGAGAAGAAAACGAAGCGTCAGCTAGTTGGGATTATTATTGGAATTATACTGATCATCATAGCAGGAGTCATGTTAGGGCTCGCCAAAAGCTAACTAGGAGGGTATTAACAATGTATAAAGATTTAGAAGGAAAAGTAGTTGTCATAACAGGTTCATCTACCGGTTTGGGAAAATCAATGGCGATTCGCTTTGCGACAGAAAAAGCCAAGGTAGTTGTGAATTATCGTTCGAAAGAAGAAGAAGCTAACAGCGTTTTAGAAGAAATTAAAAAAGTCGGCGGAGAGGCAATTGCCGTTAAAGGTGACGTAACAGTTGAGTCTGACGTGATCAATCTAGTTCAATCTGCTATTAAAGAATTTGGAAAGTTAGACGTTATGATTAATAACGCAGGAATGGAAAATCCGGTTTCATCTCATGAAATGTCTTTAAGCGATTGGAATAAAGTCATTGATACGAACTTAACGGGAGCATTTTTAGGCAGCCGTGAAGCGATTAAATATTTTGTGGAAAATGATATTAAGGGAACAGTTATTAACATGTCGAGTGTTCACGAGAAAATTCCTTGGCCGTTATTTGTTCATTACGCAGCAAGTAAAGGCGGAATGAAGCTCATGACTGAAACACTTGCATTAGAATACGCTCCAAAAGGTATTCGTGTAAATAACATTGGACCGGGAGCGATTAATACACCGATTAACGCTGAAAAATTTGCTGATCCTGAGCAGCGTGCAGATGTAGAAAGCATGATTCCAATGGGATACATCGGAGAGCCGGAAGAAATTGCAGCGGTTGCTGCATGGTTAGCTTCTTCAGAGGCAAGTTATGTAACAGGGATTACGCTCTTTGCTGACGGCGGTATGACACAGTACCCATCATTCCAAGCAGGACGCGGATAAGAAAAAACGCACTCTATGATAGAGTGCGTTTTTTAGTTTTCCTGAGCTTTTTTTTGGTTCTTAGGAGCTGACTGGTGTTGAATTCGTAAAAAAAGCAAAATCAAAACGGTGCAGCCAGTGATGCTGTACATCCCAAGAACAAGCGGCTGCTGTGTATCTGTTCCAGAAGTAATGCCGTGATACAGTGCAAGCAAATAGCCTGGAAAAGCAAGAAAATGAATAGCTTTCCATGTTTTTCTCCCCAGCTGTTTTATAAAATCGGATGTGATGATCAGTACGAATAAAATGTAGAGTGAAATAGTACCAAGACCTGTGCTAATTGGTTTGTAATCGGAAGTGAACGGAATTAAAATGTCAGAAAGTGAAAAATGAATAGATTGATCAAATGATAAAACAAGTCCGTGAATCATACCAAATAATAACCCGAACCACCCTGATGATTGATGAACCAGCAAAAGCTGTTTTTTTCGTTTTGGTTTAAAAAATGAAAAGCTGTGAGAAATGCCAGCGGCAACCGATACAAACATGAGTAAATAAGAAGTTAAGCCGGCTGCCCGAATGGTATTCCAAACGGGAAAGTGGGCACTAAATTGCGCGAGGAGAGTAGCCATAATGGTATACCTGACCTTTCACATTTTTTTCGATTAACACTTCGCCTTCTTTTGTAACCGCAATGACCTCTAAAGAAGGGTGATGCATTTTAGCTAATCTTAATCCGGCGTCCCATCCGAGAATAAGCATGCATTTTGCATAGACTTCAGAAACGGTCAAGTCTTCTGAAACAACCGTTGCTTGCAGAAGTTCTGATGAACTAGGCTTGCTGATTCTGCCGTCAATAATATGATGGTGAGTGTGGCCGTTTACTTTCCACAAACGCTTGCCCACACTGCTTGTGGCAATGCCGCTGTTGCTCTTTACTTTAATACTCATGAGATTTTTTGATAAATCAAATGGATGAGAGAGCGCAATAGACCAGTGCTTGCTAGCAGGCCCCCATGTTACAATATCACCGCCTCCATCGATTGCCCCAAGTGAAGTTCCTTTTTTCTTTAATTGATTCGCCATTTGCTGAATGCTCCAACCTTTTGCGATTCCGCCTAAATCCAGGCCGACATTAGAAGCAAGGTGAATACTTCTCATTCCTTTATGAATCATAAGAGGGTTAACAGCATCAAAAGCTTCTACTTCTTGAGGAAGCTGATTGTTAGGCAGTTGTTCAAAACTTTGGTCATATCCTAGAGTTTGAATAGAATGATACAGAAATGGGTTGAAAATTCCGTTTGTCTCATTGTAATAGTAAGAGGCTGTTTTTACAGCTTCATACAACATTTTTGACGGTAAAAATAATCTTCCGTTCAGCGAATTAAGCTGTGAAAGTTCGCTTGTTGGAAGAAAGCGGCTTAGGGTTTCTTCTACAAGATAACACCAGCTCTCCACTTTTTGGCTGACATGTGTTTCAAGCTGATATACGTTAAATTCGGTATTCATTGCTTTAAATGAGTAGCTCATTACATCACATCCTTAAGAAGGTCTTGATTGCATAGAAAAATCATCGTTATTGCCCCAATTATCCTGACTATTTCCGGAATCATCATTAGACCACTGATCTTGCTGATTACTTGAATCATCGTCTGACCACTGATCACTTTGCTCACTAGAACTGTCACTTGACCATTGATCTTGCCCGTTAGTTCCATTGTCCGTATTGGAGTCAGATCCTGAATCTGGAAATAGGTCCGTCTCATTTTCCGTTTGAGTTTGAGATGAATTATCAGCTGATGCATCGTTATTTAGTGCTGTAGTTGTTGAATTTGTTTGATCATATTTTTGAGAAAGTCCTATAAAAGTGGTAAATGCAGCAACGCTCGATAAACCAATCATCCATTTTGTCCATTTATTAGCTGCCATTGATATGCTCCTTTTATCTTTCATATTTTGCAACTGAACACTGAAGAAAAACTGCAGTGGAAGGTAACATACATCGTTCAATTGTTATAGTTCAATATAGACAGAGAAAATGAAAAAATAGTGAAATAGATGTAGGTCGGATTATTTTTGTGGGGGAATTCATTGAATTATTAGATTAAAAAAGGGTTGTTCTTTTTAGAACAACCCTTTTTTAATCACCGATAAATCTTACTAATTGATACGTAATAAACCGTTAACTGTACAAGAGAAAGAAGCAAAAGAACGGCAATGGGATAGAAGCTAAAAGAATTAGGTAACAGCGGATAAAAAGCTATTAATATAGCACCTATAGGAATAGAAAATAGGAGGAAAACAAAGGCTTTTTTACAAGCTTCTGCTGTTATCATCTTTTCACGTTCATCTTCTTCTGCAAATTCAAACGGAAATAATAAAGGCGAAACGTTCTTCGTCTTTTTACGCGCGCGGTAGTAAAAAAATGAGACAATTGAAAGAACAATTAAAGAAGCAAAAGAGCCTATAGACATAGTAATTTCCCACGGAGGTTCAGGGTCGGTCATAACTTCACTAAATTGAATATTTAGGCTTAAAAAATCATATAAAAACCAACCTACGCACAACAGAGAAACTACATTCAACAAATAAGATTTAATAACATTACTCAACATTTTTCTCCTCCTTTTGAAGTGTAAAAACATCTTCCATTTTTAATTGAAAGACATCACAAATTGTTAAACCAAGTAGTAGGGAAGGAACGTAATTTCCCTTTTCAATAGCTGCAATGGTTTGGCGAGTGGCTCCAACTTTTTCAGCTAAATCTCCTTGCGTATATCCATGTTTAGCTCTAAGCTCTTTTACGTGATTAATAAGAGTCAATATGATCACCCGCTGACTTTTCAATAAATTTGTTAAGTTGATTTAACATTATGTAAAGTTAATTTAACATCAATTGGATGATTTTTCAATAACTAATGGATAAAAAATACAAAAAAGATCCTAGAAGAATTCTTCAGGATCTTTTTTGTTAATAAATTTCTTTAATGCCAGACAAACGAATGGAAAAAATGTTTTGTTTTTCATCTCGTAGGGAGAGGGTTTGGTCGGTTAGGTTTAAATTTTGGATTTTTCCTTTGAAGGTTTGAAGCAGGCCATTTTCGTAATAATTCACGGTTACATGTTTGTTTTTCTTTAACGCTTTTAAAATCATTTATTCATCTCCTTTCATGTGTGCATCTGTTATGAAAAGAAAGCTGTGGCTTAAGCATAAGAATTTGAAGAATGCTCAAGGCAGAATTATTATTATACAGCAAGATGAGAATAGTTTGTAGATAAATTGTGAAAAAATGCACAAGTTTGCAGTACGGGTGTTGCAACAGAATACAGTATATGAGGGGATAAGGGGTTTTATGATAAAAAAGGTGATTTTAGTTTATTTATTTATGGGTATTAGGTAAACTAGTAGATGAATTTAAAGAATCTATCTATAGTTGTGAAGGCTAGGATTTCATTTAATTTTCATTTTCTATGAGTATAATGATAAAGGTTTTCTATATGTTCTTTGTGAATCTACTCATAAACTAATCGAGAAAGGAAAATCAAAATGAAGCGAATCGTTTCTAAGCCGCTGCACTATTTCATATTAGCCGCTGTTTTAATGTGGATAAAGTCGTATGTGGCTTATAAAACTGAATTTAATTTAGGCGTAAGCGGCGTAATGCAGCAAATGCTGCTGTTCATAAACCCTGTGAGTTCAGTGCTGATTTTTTTAGGAATCGGCTTATTTTTTAAAGGAAAGAAAGCAGGAGCTTGGATTCTTGCAGGCAGTTTCATTATGACGCTGCTGTTATACAGCAACATTCTCTATTATCGTTTTTTTAACGATTTTGTAACGCTTCCCACACTGTTGCAGACAAGTAATGCAGGAAGTATGGGCGGAAGCATTATGGATTTATTAAAAGCGCATGATGTTTTTTATTTTGTTGATTTTATTATTTATTTTTTCTTCTTTTTTAGTAAAAAAATTGACTGGCATAATGAAAAAGTATCGGTTAAGAATGCTGTAACCATTCTTTCTTTAGGATTCATGGTCTTTTCTGTCAACTTAACATTAGCAGAAATTGATCGCCCGCAGCTTCTATCTCGAACTTTTGACCGCAATTATTTAGTAAAGTATTTAGGGGCATATAATTATACGATGTATGACGGTGTTCAAACTGCTCAAAACTCTAAACAGCGAGCTTTTGCAAGCAGCAATGATTTAACAAACGTCGTTAATTTTAAAAACAGTCACTATGCGGAGCCTAATTCCGTTTATTTTGGAAAAGCTAAAGGGAAAAATATTATTAAAATTCATTTGGAATCATTTCAGTCTTTTTTAATTGATTACAAATTAAATGGCCAGGAAGTGACACCTTTCTTAAATTCATTGGCCCATGGAAATGACTTTACGTATTTTGATAACTTCTTTCATCAAACAGGACAAGGAAAAACATCAGATGCTGAGCTGATGATGGACAACTCTCTATACGGCCTTCCTCAAGGTTCTGCCTTTGTACTGAAAGGAAGCAATACGTATCAGGCAGCACCAGCTATTTTAGATCAAAAAGCTGGCTATACGAGCGCTGTGCTTCACGGAGACTATAAGACGTTTTGGAACCGTAACGAAATTTACAAGCAGTTCGGTGTGGATAAGTTCTTTGATGCAAGTTATTACAATATGGCGGGTGAAAATAAAATTAATTATGGCTTAAAAGACAAACCGTTCTTTAAAGAATCTGTTCCAATGCTGCAGTCTTTACCACAGCCGTTCTATGCGCATTTAATTACGTTAACAAATCATTTTCCATTTTTACTTGGAAACAATGAGGCAAGCATCCAGCCGGCTAACACGGGCGATGCAACAGTTGACCGTTATTTCCAAACGGCTCGTTATTTAGACGAATCATTGCAATCTTTCTTCCAAGAACTGAAAGCTTCTGGGCTTTATGATAATTCTGTGATTATGATTTATGGAGATCACTACGGTATTTCTGAAAATCATAATGCGGCAATGGAAAAAGTAATAGGAAAAGAAATTACGCCTTATGAAAATGCTCAGCTGCAGCGTGTACCTCTATTTATTCACGTTCCTGGAGTGAAAGGCGGAGTTAATCATACGTACGGTGGAGAAATTGACGTTGTGCCAACTCTTCTTCATTTAGTAGGAATTGACAGCAAAGAATTTATCCAATTTGGTACAGATTTATTTTCTAAAAATCATGATGATGTAGTGGCATTCCGTAATGGCAACTACGTATCTCCGAAGTATACATTAGTGGATGGAACGTATTATGATTCTAAGACGGGCCAAGCGCTTAACGAAAATAATCAAATGAAAGCTTATAAACAGAAGGTAGCGAAAGAACTGGAGTTATCTGATCAGGTTCTTTATGGAGACTTACTTCGTTTCCACAAGCTGAAGGATTTCCAAACAGTCGACCCTTCCAAATATATGTACGGGAAAGAAGAAACAGAAACACCAGCTAAATAAAGCTAAAATCAAAAGAACATGATGACTTCTGCAAAGCAGAATGAACATCATGTTCTTTTTTACTGTAAACTATTCATCAATAAATTTCTTTAATTCCCGATAAGCGAATAGAGAAAGTATTTTGCTGTTCATCTTTTAATGAAAGCGTTTGGTCTGTTAAATCTAGGCGCTGTACTTTTCCTTTAAACGTTTGAAGCAAACCGTTTTTATAATAGTTAATTGTAACGGCCCCGTTTTTTCTTAATGCTTTTAAAATCATTTTCAAAACTCCTTCCATATTTAAAATGTGTATGATTAACGAGCTGTAACATTCATTTTCATTTGCATATTTTTATTATACACAAAAATAGAAAGCGTTTTCACTTAAAGTTTGAACACTTTGTGAAAACTTTAACAGAGAATGTGACAAATACATACAGAAACTGATTTATTTGTCGTATTCATCATAAAACACATTTATGAAAGGAGTGTTAAGAACGTGTTAAAACTTTATGGATGGAAGAATATTATAAAATATTGTTTGAAATGTCGTAGTGAATCCATTCATCGTTCGTTACATTTCCGCCCATTTTTCTGTAAAGCGTTTGGGCTCTTGTATTATCACGAGCCGTTTCCCAAGACATAGCTGCATACTGCTGTTCTTTTGTATACTGGTGACTAGTAGAAAATAATTTTTCGCCAATTTTTTGTCCTCTTGCTTTTTCTATAACGTACAAGTCATTTAAAATCGCTACAGGCTTTACACGCGTGGTGCTAAATGTAAAATAAAGCGTTGAAAAACCTACTGCCTCGTCATTTTGAGTCGCGATAAACTGAACGCCAGCATCCGGATGGTGAAACAAGTGATTAATCAAATTTCTCAGCTGCTTTTTGGTAGGCTGAGGGCGCTTGTAAAAATCAACAATGTATTCGTTCATTAATGAAATAAGTGCTTCCATGTCAGCAGCATTAGCTTGACGAATTGTAATAGTAGTCATTAAATCTTCTCCTTTTTAATCAGATGATCTACACTTATAGTAAAAGAAATGCATCTCCTCTAAAAGAGCCAGATTTGAAAAATAAAATAGGGACAGATGAAAGGAGCTAGCGTGAAGTTCACACCTTTATTAAACCGCAAGGATGATATACCTTTGTATCACCAGCTATATGAATATATAAAAAAAGAAATTGTGTCCAGCAGGGTAGAAGTGAATGACAAACTGCCTTCTATCCGGTCTCTTGCTGCTTACTTAAACGTAAGTCGAAATACTGTAGATATGGCCTATCAGCAGCTTTTAGCTGAAGGGTATGTAGAAAGCAAGCCCAAAAGTGGACTGTACGTAACGAATACACGGTTTGATTTACTGCAAACAGATAGAAAGCCGACTGTATTTTTACACCCTCACTCAGAAACAAAGTCGTGTACCTATGATTTTCGGTATGGAAAAGTTGATAGCCGTTTGTTTCCCTTGAATGAGTGGAAAAAACGATACAATGAAAGTCTTCAAACTTATAGAGAAGCTTTGTTCACGTATCAAGAAAGTCAAGGAGAAGAATCACTGCGTGAAGAAATTGCGACGTACCTTTATCAGTCAAGAGGAGTGGTTTGTTCAAAACATCAAATTGTTATTGGAGCAGGTACGCAGCAATCACTCAGTTTATTAGCGCAGATGTTAAAGCAAAGCATCAGAGATATTGCCTTTGAAAATCCTTGTTATGACGGGGCTAGCTTTGTATTTAAGCAGCATGGATTTTCCTTAAAACCCGTGTCGCTTAACAGCAAAGGCATAAACATTCAAGAGCTTTATGATAGCCAAACACGAGCTGTTTATGTTACACCATCTCATCAGTTTCCATATGGAATGATCATGCCCGTTTCAAGAAGAATAGAGCTTCTTGAATGGGCGAATGACTGCAATGGGTTTATTATCGAGGACGATTATGACGGAGAGTTTCGTTATAAAGGAAGTCCTATTCCTTCATTGCAAAGCTTGGATTCGAATGGTCGCGTCATTTATACAGGTACATTTTCAAAATCTTTTATGCCTTCTTTAAGAATCAGCTACTTTGTGTTACCTGAAGTTCTTCTAAAAACATATCATGAACAACGTTTCTCTTTATACGAGCAAGCTGTTCCAACTCTCCATCAACAGACGCTCGGGCTGATAATGAAAAATGGAGAGTGGAATAAGCATTTAAGAAGAGTGAGAACTGCTTATCAACTGAAACACAGTACTCTTTTAGCAGCTTTAAAGAAAGAGTTTAACGAAAACATTACGATATCAGGTGAATTGGCAGGTTTGCATATACTTGTACGCGTACACAACGATATGAACGAACAGCAATTAATTAACGCAGCTCGAAAGCAAGATGTCTCCGTCTACGGTACCTCTCGTTATTGGCTTACGGAAGTACCTAAACAAAAACCTCATATTTTGTTAGGCTTCGGAAGTTTGAGGAGAGAAGAAATAGAAGAAGGAATAAGGCGGTTAAAAAAAGCTTGGTTATAAATCCATGCTTGTTTTTTCGGTTTCTTGACAAAAGTTGCCTAGTCCTTTAGACTTTTTTGCATATATTTTAAATTATCTGAAAGGAGGATAGGGTAATCGAAGCTAACTGCTAGTGGACAACCCTAGATTAAACAATGAATCCTATCCAACAAATTTTACATACATTCCCTGTGATTGTACTAGATGGTGCAATGGCAACTGAACTTGAAAGATATGGCTGTGATTTAAACGACAGCTTATGGTCTGCAAAAGTGCTGATGGAGCAGCCGGAATTGATTAAGAGAGTGCATCAAGATTACTTTGAAGCAGGAGCTGACTGTGCGATTACAGCAAGCTATCAAAGCACATTTGAAGGTTTTGCTAAACGTGGACTGAGTGAAGCAGAGGCTCGCGAGTTAATTCAAGCATCTGTAAAAATTGCGGCTGAAGCAAGAGATGAATTTTGGCACCAAGAAGAGAATCGTCTTAATCGTCCCAAACCAATTGTCGCCGCTTCGGTAGGGCCTTACGGAGCATTTTTAGCAAACGGATCGGAATATACTGGACAGTATGACGTAACAGAAGAAGAGTTAATGGAATTTCATCGTCCTCGTATGAAAGCATTAGTTGAGGCAGGAGCGGACGTATTAGCTTGTGAAACTATTCCTAATGTAATGGAAGCAAGAGCTATTGCGAGGCTGCTACAAGAGTTTGAAGGAGCGTACGCATGGATTACGTTCAGCGCAAAAGATGACCTGCACATTAGCAGCGGAACATTAATCTCGGAGTGTGCACGCTATCTGGATTCTTATGAGCAAGTAGCGGCTCTTGGAGTTAACTGTACGCCGCCTCAATATATTTCTTCACTTATTAAAGAAATTAAATCTCAAACGGATAAGCCAGTCATTGTGTATCCAAATTCAGGGGAGCATTATGATGCTGAATCTAAAACATGGAACGGGACATCTGCTGGCGAAACGTATGGCTGCAGCGCTCACAGCTGGTATGAAGCAGGTGCTCAGTTAATCGGAGGGTGCTGCCGTACAACTCCAGATGATATCAAAGGCATTACAAAATGGGCTAGAAAATAACAGATTGAAAGAAAGAGAATGTGAGAAAAGTTGTTTCGCTAACGTTAAACACGAACGATCTATTTTTGATAGATCGTTCGTGTTTTTTTATGGTCCTGGTGAACGTAGGCTTCGTGTGGGCAGGTCCTTCTAGCTGTTGCACGGAAATCAACAGAGGTGTCACAAGCAGTTCAGCTCATTTATCCCCATGTTCCGTCTTTAGAGTAGATTCATTTTATTATGTCCCAGTCTTTTTTTCTTGTAAAATAAAAGAATATAAGTTAAAAAATCTTTATTTGAACGAAAGAAGGGATGATGAAAGTGAAAGATATTAAAAATATTTATTGTGTAGGCCGAAACTACGCACTGCATGCAAAAGAATTACATAATGATATTCCAACATCACCTTTTTTATTTTCCAAACCTACTCACGCTCTCGTTGAAGCAGCTGGACAATCAATCACTCTTCCTAGCGACCAAGGAGAGGTGCACTTTGAAACTGAACTGATTCTTCATATTGGACAATCTTACAAAGAAGGCATAACAGTGGATGAACTCGTTGACGAGATGACGATTGGATTAGACTTGACTCTTCGAGACGTGCAGAGCGAATTAAAACAAAAAAAGCACCCTTGGCTGCTTGCAAAAGGATTCAAACATTCAGCGGTTGTGGGAAACTTTATTCCATTTGAAGGAGTAGAAGCATCTAAGAAGAAAAACTTTTCGCTAGTGAAAAACAATGAACGCGTGCAGCTGGGGAATATTAAAGATTTGATTTTTGACTTACAAACGATTATTGATTTTACAGGAAAACATTTTGGTCTTGATAAAGGAGACCTTATTTTTACAGGTACACCTGAGGGAGTAGGTCCGCTTACTCATCATGATGAGCTTTCACTTAAATGGGGACAGCAAGAGCTTGGTTCTTGCATCATTTCCTTTCGTTAACAAAAAGAAGCTGAAACAAAAGTAGTTCAGTTGAAAGAAGATCCGAACGATGAATTGAGATTCTTGATAGAGAATCCAACTCGTTCGGATTTTTTATTGTGATGGTGAACGTAGATTATATATATTTGCTTCTAGCTGTTTAGAGGGTAAAGCGAAGACTCCTAGGGGTGAAGTGGAATGGATGAGACCCCGCAGGAGCATGAGCGACGGGGATGCTCAGCGGCCGCCCGCGAAAAGCAAAGTCTTGCGCGGAAATCAACAGCGGTGTGCCAAGCAGTCCAAAACATTTATCTCAGTTCGTATTTAGATTATCTTGACTTCGTTATGCTTCAATCTCTTTTTTTACGAAGTCTTAATTTTTTAGCCTTCAGAATGAATTTAATATCCAATGGGAAAGCTGTTTCTATCTCCTATAGAAAACGAGGTTCTCAGCGTGGTGCTCTTAATTCTTACAACGGTGATTTCTATTTTGAGTGTACTAGTTATGCCAAAGCGTATCAGCTGGATAGAAATGTATACAACTTCTTTGTTTGTCATGTTTTTAGGATCGGTAGCAGATATATATCTTGATGTTAAATATGATCTTTATGGATTCTTCACAAAAGGAGTAGATTTTGAATATCTTTTAATTTTTATTTTTGTTTATCCTGCAACGAATAGTGTATTTTTAAATTTTTATCCACAGAGCAAGAGTTTGGCTAAAAAAGCTTTATATATTACAGTGTGGGTAATTCTTACAACCCTGTTTGAATACATTTCTGCCCAAACAGAAGTGTTTTATTATAACGAATGGAAGACGCTATACTCGTTTTTTTGCTATCCTTTTCTTTATATAGCAATGGTTTTAAATTTAAAAATGATACGGAGGCTTCAGATTATCGATAAACAAAAATAGAAATAAAAAAAAGTAATGATAAATCATAAAAAAATGATATTTTATTAATGGCTACATATGTAATATAGTAAAAATAGAAAATAAACGAAGCAGCATATAAGCAGGGTTAAAAAACATCAAAACGGGAATCTTGACATTAACTTCATGTTTTTAACCATGTATTGTGAATGAATATACTTATTGCTAAATAATATGTTGTAGAAGGAATTTAGCAAAGGAGGCAAGAAGATGTTTAAGCGTAGTGAAAAAATCCAAATTCATGGCGTAACGTTTCATGGAGTCATGAGTGCGAAGCAAAAAGCCGCCCTGCAGGAAATTGCTAATGTAACAGACGAAAAAGACTGGGATGGGCTAAAAGGCGTGTATTGCTTAGGCAGTGTAAAAGTGCAAGGGAAAGATGTGCTAGGCGTGTACTATGGCCAATTTAATGATAACCTTCCAAAAGATAAGCGCAAACTTCAGTTTGAAATTGACTATATTAAATATACAGTAACGGAATGTCCTATTGTCTTTATCGATACAACAAAAAATAAAAAGCCTCATCAATTTGCTTTTATCATTCTGCATGAATTAGGCCATCATGTGGATCGTATGACAAATGGAACGCTTTTAAAAGAAGGAAATAGAACGCAAGAAATGTTTGCTAATACGTATGCTTTAGAGAAATATTCAAAAATAGAAAAGTTCCAAACAAAGAAGTTGAAAAACATTCCATTTTTAGAGGAGTCTCTTGCTCAATGGAATAAAACTCCTCATTCTGGAGCTTATTCTCTTAGAGTTCAAATTGAATAATTCACGAGAATAGTTCCTCTCTCTCCGTTTTTTATTTTCCTATCTTTTTTCCTCTTCCTTTCTTTTATTCTTCCAATGAACAAAAAGGATTTAATTACCCATAAAGTTTTAAAAGTTTTTATAGTACGAATTATTTACACTATACCCTTCTGTAAATTATGATTATTTTAAGAAAAAACAGAAAATTTTAAAGTTTTAAGGTACAACTTAATAGTGAACAAGCGATGTTGTAATCGTATAGACGAACTGGCATACATATGCGAGTCATACATACAAACGAATCGCTTCCACTGTTATGAAAGCGGATTCAAAAATAGGAGGGGTAATAATGTTAGCTATTCTTGGGTTTTTGATGGTTTGTACATTTATGTTTCTAATTATGACAAAACGATTAACGCCGCTTATTGCTTTAATGGTTATTCCAGTATTGTTTGCAATCATAGGGGGATTCACAAGTGATATTGGAGAAATGGCTTTAAATGGTGTAAAAGAATTAGCACCTACAGGCGTTATGTTAATGTTTGCTATTTTATATTTTGGGATTATGATTGATGCTGGTTTGTTTGATCCAGTTGTAGGAAGAATTTTAAAAATCGTAAAAGGTGATCCACTAAAAATCACAATTGGTACAGCTATTTTAGTTCTTATTATCTCATTAGACGGAGACGGAACAACAACATATATGATTACGCTCTCAGCGATGCTTCCGCTTTATAAAAAGCTAAACATGAAGCCTATGATTTTAGCCTGTATCGCTATTATGGGCAGTGGAGTTATGAACTTAACGCCTTGGGGCGGACCTACTGCTCGTGTGATGAGCGCATTGAAGTTAGATGCTTCACAGGTGTTCACACCACTGATTCCAGCCATGATTGGTGGAGCTGTTTGGTTATTATTTACGGCTTACTATTTCGGGAAAAAAGAGCGCCAGCGCTTAGGTGTTATTGATATTCAAGACGTTACAAATGCTCAAGTAGCTTTTGCAGAAGCAGCCGCTGCTGAAGGAATCGAGTACAAGCGTCCGAAGCTTTTATGGGTAAACTTTGCTTTAACAGCTCTATTATTAGTAGGACTTATCACAGCAGTTATGCCGCTTCAAATCCTGTTTATGATTGGATTTGCAATCGCTATCATGATTAACTATCCAAATTTAGAAGTTCAAAAAGAGCGTATCACAGCACATGCCGGTAATGTACTTGCTGTTGTATCTCTTGTATTCGCAGCAGGCGTATTCACAGGCATTTTATCAGGTACAAAAATGGTAGATGCAATGGGTAATAGTTTAGTAGGATTAATTCCAGATGCGTTAGGGCCTTACATGTCTGTGATTACAGCCATCACAAGTATGCCATTTACGTTCTTTATGTCAAATGATGCTTACTACTATGGAATTTTACCAATTATTGCTCAAGCAGCTTCAGCATACGGTATTGATGCTGCAGAAATTGGCCGTGCTTCATTGATTGGTCAACCTGTTCACTTACTAAGTCCTTTAGTTGCTTCTACGTATCTATTGGTCGGTATGGCAAAAGTCGAGCTTGGTGAATTCCAGCGCTTTACTTTAAAGTGGACGATTGGAACAGCGATGGTGATGCTTTTAGTAGCTATTATTACAGGAGTTATTACGCTGTAAAGATCATGAACCTAAAAACTTATCAATTCCGCTTTTGGGATTGATAAGTTTTTTTGTCTAAAAAGCTTTTGGAATAAGGAGCGGATATACAAAAAATTTTGATAAAATAAAAGAGGAATAGAACTATAAGGTAAAGGCTAAAGGTGCGATGAAATGAAAAAATGGTTTCAAGTATCGCTGCAAACAAAAATCGTAGGTTTATCCGCAGCATTAATCATAACTGTTATTGTTCTTTTAGCGAGTATTTTCTCTTACATGCAGTTTGTAGAATCTAAAAGGCAAGCCGAGCAGCTGGCTCTTCAAGCAGCCAAATCAATATCATTTATGCCGGAAGTCAAAGCTGCTTTTCAAAAAAAACAGCCGAGTCGCTATATTCAGCCGCTTGCCGAGCAAGTGAGGGAACAAATCGGAGCAGCAAGTATTGTGGTTCAAAACCGTGAGCAACTCATCTATTCTCATTCTAATCAAAAATGGATAGGAAAGAAAAACAAAGAGGCGGTTAACGATAGAGCACTGCTGTTTGGCGGATATTATACGCTTGACGGAGAGGGAACCACAGGTCCTGCAATTATGGGGAAAGCGCCTATTGTTATCAGTCACGGAAAGTATACGGAGGTCGTGGGAGTAGTGACGGTTGAGTTTTTAAAGTCTCATGTTCATGCTCAGCTCATTACGCGCATTCAGCAAATTATCCTATTTTCACTAGCTGTTTTATTGCTTGGTATGATCGGGGGTATTTTTTTAGCTAAAAGTATCAAAAAAGATACTCTCGGTCTTGAGCCCCATGAAATCGCTTCTTTATACCGTGAACGAAATGCGATTTTACTGTCGATAAAAGAAGGAATTATTGCTATTGATCATCAGGGCTTTATTACGATGATGAATACATCAGCTAAAAATATGCTAGGACTACAGACGGAATATTTACATCATCATATCATTGAAGTATTTCCTTATACGAATATGATTGAAGTGCTAGATACGGGAATAGCCCGAAGCGACCAAGAGATTTTTTTGAATGAAAAAACGTTTATCTTAAACTTAACACCTATTATTGAACATCAGCGAATTGTAGGAGTGGTCGCTAGTTTTCGTGATAAGACAGAATTAAAAAGCTTAATCAATACGATTTCAGAAGTACGAAAGTATTCAGAGGATTTACGAGCTCAAACCCATGAGTTTACGAATAAGCTGTATGTTTTGTCGGGTTTGCTGCAGTTAGGGCAGTACAAAGATGCATTTGAGTTTATTCAAAAAGAATCAGCCGTACACCAAACACAAAATCGTATTCTATTTGATCAGATACTAGATTCTAAAGTCCAAGCAATATTGCTTGGGAAGATTGGAAAAGCATCTGAAAAGAAAATTCACTTTTCGGTTGATTCGGAGAGTACACTCGATACGCTCCCAGAACATATTGAAATTTCTCATCTCATTATCATTATTGGGAATTTAATTGATAATGCATTTGAAGCAGTGAGTCAGCAGTCTGAAAAAGAAGTGTCGTTTTTTATTACCGATATTGGTCATGATTTAATTATTGAAGTGATGGATAACGGACCTGGTATATCAGAAGAAGTACTAAATCAAATTTTCACAAAAGGTTTTTCAACCAAAGGTACAGACAGAGGATACGGACTGGCAAATATAAAGAAAATGGTAGATGAGCTTGGAGGATCTATTGAAGTATATAATCAGCCAGAAGGAGGAGCCATTTTTTCAGTTTACCTTCCAAAAAACTGAATCATGAGAAGTAAGGGGAGAGTCGAAATGTTAAGAGTCGCAATTGCAGAAGACGATTTTCGAATTGCTCAAGTTCAAGAGCGATTTTTATTAGAAGTAGATGGTGTGGAAGTTGTAGGTAAAGCGTTGAATGCAAAAGAGACGCTTGAAATGCTAAAGGAGAAGAAAGTTGATTTACTTCTTTTAGACATCTATATGCCAGATGAAATGGGAACAGATTTACTGCCAAAAATCAGAGCGCAGTTTCCACACGTTGACGTTATCGTGGTAACGGCTGCCACCGAAAAAAACATTGTAGAAATCTGTTTGAGAAACGGCGTCGTTAATTATTTGATTAAGCCGGTTATGATGGAATCCTTCATTAATGCTATTAAACAGTATCAAGAGAAAAAGGAACTGTTTAGTACGCGTGAAGAAGTTGATCAATCATTTATTGATGCGTACTTTGGACATGTCAGAACAAAGCCAAAAGCGGATAAATCTCTTCCTTCAGGTATTGATGGTATCACGTTACAAAAGTCAAAAGACATTTTAAAAAGCATCAAAGGAATTACGATCGAAGAGATGGGGCAACACATGGGAGTATCTAGAACGACAGCTAGACGATATTTAGAGTATCTAGTATCAACTGGTGAATGTCACGTTGAGTATGATTATGGGATTATTGGACGGCCGGAGCGCAAGTACTATTTAGCGTAGCATTAGCCTTGAAGGATGGTATATATGATCAAAAAGCTCATGATAGTGTTTATAAGTGTATTGCTTGTTAGCTGTTCTTCTCCCTCTAAAAAAGACCGTATTGATATGGGGGAAATTGAAATTGTGGCAGCCGGTGCAAAAGGCGGAGGAGCAGATGCAACAGTAAGAGCCATTCAACAAGTGCTAACGGAAAAGAAGATTGTGAAGGTACCCGTTTCTGTTAGTAATAAAATAGGCGGGCAAGGTGAAGAAGGATGGAAATATATTAAACAGAGAAAAGAAGGGAATATTGTTTCCGGAAATTCCAGTTTGCTGATTACAAATAATTTGCTAGGGCAAAGTCAATTAACCTATAAAGACTTTACTCCGCTCGCTATTTTAACATCTGAATGGGAGGTCATCGTAGTTCCTGCTAACTCTCCTATATATAATTTAAAACAGCTCATACGCACGTTAAATCAAAGTGAATCCAGCATGAAAGTAGGAATATCACCTCGCTTAGGAAACGACGATCATTTATCGTTCATGCAGCTGAATAAAAAAGCAGGCGTAGACTCTTCCAAGCTTGAGTTCTTCGTTTACAACAGCAGTCATAAAGTGATCGATGCGCTCGTTCATCATCAGCTAGATGTAGCACCTATGTCATTATCAGAAGTAAAAAAGCAGTATGAACAAGGGCAGGTAAGAATACTCGCCGTTTCTTCTCCCAGCAGGCTAGAAGAGTTAAAAGAGATCCCAACGTGGAAAGAAGCGGGAATTGACGTAACATTTAGCCATTGGAGAGGTCTAATGGGACCGCCTAATATGACCAAAGAGCAGGTAGCATATTGGAATAAGACAGTGTATGAAATGGTTCATACAAAAGAATGGGAACAGCTGCTTAAAGATAACGATTTAACCTCTTTTTATAAAAATAGCAGCGGTGCTAAAGTCTTTCTTGAACAGCAAAGCAAGCTGTATTCTGACTTAATGGGCGGAACAAATGACGAGTAGACATGATAAAGAAAAGGTTGAGGCATGACGAAATGAATCTAATCTAAAGATGAACAAATGGGATATATGAGCTGAACTGCTTTAGACACCGCAGTTGATTTCCGTGCAAGACTTCGCTTTCCGCGGGCGGGCGATGAGCCTCCTCGTCGCTTACGCTCCTGCGTGGTCTCACCTGTCCCGCTTTTCCCGCAGGAGTCTTCGTCTTGCCCTACAATCAACTGCTAGAAGGAACGAAACAGATGAAACCTATGTTTACTACAACAAAAAATGAACCACTAATCAAACATTTTGATTAATGGTTCATTTTTTCATTTCGGCTAAACTACGTTTGTTTCAACCTCTTTCTATCAGTGTACATCTTTTAAATCCAAGTTTTGAATGAACTCAATAAAAGCTTTTACGATGTTAATTTTTAATGAATCCTCATGATAAAACATCCATGTACTGCGCGTTAAAGGCTGCTGGTCTTTTGTTTTTAACGTGTATCTGTAAATCTCTGCTGCGTCATCAAGCAGCATACTCGGCAAAATCGCATAACCGAGTCCGTTTACAACCATCTTTTTGCATGTTTCTGCTTTATCCACTTCAATACTGACAAGGGGAGGCTGAGAGTAATTTTCAGCCCACCAGTTATCAACAGATGTTTTTAAAAAACGATCTTGGTGATAGTCAATTCGAGGTATATTGGGAAGGTTGTTTATGTCAACAGGCTGTGCAGACGCAATGCAAATCGTTTCTTTAAAAAGCAGCTCTTTCTGATCCTGCCAGTTATAATCACCTTTTACAAACGCAATATGAACATCGTGCTTATAAAGTAAGTGAGCCATGTCACTGCTCCATCCGGTGGTGACTTTGAATTCAACGTCAGGAAATCGCTCTTTAAATAACCGTAATAGTCCAGGTAGCTTGTAGTCAGTGAAAAAGTTAGACACTCCTAGACGTAAAGTACCGGTTAATTGATCATCCATGTTTAACACATTTTCTTTTATTTTTTGAAGCGTGAGCAGCATTTCTTCTGCGCACTTCACTAAATATTCCCCCTGCGGTGTAAATTGAACGCCGCGGCGTCCTCTGTTCACAATCTGAACATGAAATTCCTTCTCCATCTGCTGCAGTCTATGCGTAAGCGCAGGCTGAGAGATAAACAGCTCCTTGGCTGCTTTTGTAATGTTTTTTTCTCGATACAACACTTGTAGAATAAGCCAATCTCGATCGTCCATACTACCCCTCCAGGAATAAAAAAAATGAATGGTTTATAATAAAATTTCGATATTTTAATTATCTCTAAAATTATACTATAGTTAAGAAGAAGAATGTTCGGTGTAAGAAAGAAAAGCCTTGTAGAAGGAAGGAAGTAGATATGAACGCAAGAATTATTTTTTTACAATCTATATTTTTTATTTTATTAACAAGCGTCGGAGGATTTCTTTTATCGTTAACAGGTTTATCCATTGGCTGGATGCTTGGGACCCTCATTTTAGCTGCTATTCTAGCTTTCCGAAAGCCGCGTTTTTTATCTCAAACAAGCAAAAAAGGTATTCCAAAATATTGGCTGTACGCAGGACAGTGTATTTTAGGGATTGAATTAGGTCAAAAGATTAACTTGTCTGTATTAACTACGTTTCAATCTCACTGGTCCACCATTACGATCATGCTTTTGCTGTCCGTTGTTTTTTCTCTTTTATCCGGTTATTTGCTATGGAAGTTCAGTTCCACAGACTTATTAACAAGCTTTTTCGGCACGACTCCTGGAGGAATGAGCGCAATGCCAGGCATGGCTGAAGAGGTAGGGGCTAATACGGCAGTTGTAAGCATCATTCAAACAATGCGCGTGTTTTTAGTTGTGCTTGCTGTTCCTTTATTTGTGGTCTATTGGGGAAGTAATACAGGTCGGCATGCAGTGGCAGCTACTCTAAGTATTTTTGGGTGGGAATCACTGCTATGGACAGGCGTTTTAATCGTTACAGCAGTAGTAGGCTATTATATAGGAAAAAAACTAAAATTTCCTGCTCCTTGGTTAGTAGGGGGAATGCTTACTGTTGCGATTGTTCAAACAGCTGCTTCATCGTACGCGGGCTATAATCTTCAAGCATACTGGCCTCATTCTGTGATGATTTTATCGCAAATTTTTATCGCGTCAAGCATTGGTTCTCGCTTTCATAAAGAAATGTTTATCGGCGTAAAAAAAATTATAGTTGTTGCGCTTATTAATACAATCGGCTTAATTGCTGCTATGTTTGTTTGTGCACTACTCGTCTCCAAAATAACTGGAATCGGGCTTATTACGTCTATTTTAGCGTTTGCTCCTGGAGGCATTGCAGAAATGGCGACTACATCAATTGTACTGCAAGCTGATTCGACGTTGGTAGTAGCCGTCCAAGTACTTCGAATTTTAACCATTTGGCTGCTTCTTCCTCCGCTGTTTCGCATGTTTCATCAATGGGGAGAAAGAAAAAGAATACATTCACACGTTTCCTAATAAATATGTGAATGCACTAGGCAAAGTAACAGAGAGTTTTAAAGAGGAAAATGGGGGGAGAATAGATGAGTAATAAAGAAATGGTGGTCAGTCAGTTCGGGGGGAATGCTGGAAAGTACGTCAAAAGTAAAGGTCATGCGAAAGGCAAAGATTTAGCTGTTTTAGCGGAAATTGCTGAAGAAAATAGAGGAGGAAAGCTGCTTGATGTAGCAACAGGAGGAGGACACGTGGCAAATAAGCTAGCACCTGTTTTTCAAGAAGTAACGGCTTTTGACTTAACTCCTCAAATGCTGCAAAGTGCTGAAGGCTTTATTAAAGAAAATGGTCATGAAAATGTATCGTTTGTTCAAGGAGATGCTGAAGATATGCCATTTCAAGATGACGAGTTTGATACGGTAACGTGCAGAATTGCACCTCACCATTTTCCTAATATTAAACAGTTCATCAAAGAGGTATACCGAGTGTTAAAGCCAGGCGGACAGTTCTTGCTCATTGATAATGTAGCACCGGAAGTGAATGCTTATGACGAGTTTTATAATCGAGTTGAAAAGACAAGAGATCCAAGCCATTATCGTGCTTATAAAAAAACAGAGTGGCTTTCTATGCTTGAAATGCAAGGGTTCCGTACAGAAGTGCTGACAACTTTTCCAAAGCGCTTTTTATTTGATGACTGGTGCGGGATGATGAATGTTCCGGAAGAGACAAAGCATGAGCTTACTCAATATATGCTGAATATACCAAGGGGATTTAAGCAGTTTTTTGACATCAAAACGAATCAACAAAGAATTGAATCGTTTCAAGGGGAAGCAATCTTTGTAGCGTGTTACAAAAATAAATAAAAAGAAGCCAACTCACCGGAGTTGGCTTCTTTTTTTACTTATGCTCGTTGGTTTGAACGATTTCCAAAATATTGCGTAATACGATCTAAAATAATCGCTAAAATAACGATTGAAATTCCAGCTTCAAAGCCCGTGCCGACTTCAAGTCGAGAAACTGCACGGTATACTTCCGCACCAAGTCCCGGAGCACCTACAAGAGAGGCAATAACAACCATTGAAAGAGATAGCATGATGCTTTGGTTAATTCCGGCCATGATGGTTTTTGTAGCTAATGGAAGCTGTACTTTAAATAATTTTTGTTTTGTTGTTGAACCGTAGGCATTTGCTGCTTCTACTAAGTCAGCGGGTACTTCGCGAATACCTAGGTTCGTTAAGCGAATCGTCGGAGGCATTGCAAAGATAACAGATGAGATAACACCTGGCACTACACCGATTCCAAAAAAGAAAAGTGCTGGAATCAAATAAACAAATGCGGGCATTGTTTGCATAAAGTCTAAGATTGGCGTAATAATTCGAGCCGTCTTTTCGCTTTGAGATGCCCAGATGCCAAGCGGAATTCCTACTATAATCGAAATCAGTACGCTTGTTAAAACGAGGGCTAGTGTGTCCATGGTTTCTTGCCAGTAGCCAAGATTAAGAATAAATAACAGGCCAATCATTGATAAAATAGTAAATGACCATTTTTTACTTGAAAACCAAGCAATGATTCCGACAATTAAGATTAAAATTAATGCTGGTGGAAAAGTTAACACTAGTACAATAAAACTTACAATACCATCGACAATAGCTGAAATAACATCAAAAAAACCTTTGATATTATCATTTAAAAACGTGACAAAATGGTCAATCCAATTGCCAACGGGAATTTTAGGAATACTATTCATTTACGTTCACCTCATTACTATCAGTACCGGCGAGTGCTTCAATCACTCGTTCTTTTTTAATGATGCCGCGCAGACGATGGTTTTCATCTACAACCGGTAGCGGAAAGCGGCTGATAACCATTTTGTCGTACAAGTTTTCTAGTAGCGTATCTGTTGTAACAGTTGGAATATCCGTATCTAATACGTCTGCTGTCAGTTTATCTTGTTTAATGGCACGGCTAATATCATCTGCAGTTACAACTCCTAAAAGAGTTTTTTTCTTGTCTACGACGTAGATGCTTGAATAACCAGCTTCTTGCATGATTTTAAGAGCCACGCGCGGACCTCGGTCTACGGTAATAGATTCGGCACGGTTCATCACGCTTTCAGCTGTGTATACTTTAGCTACATTAACGTCTTCCACAAAGCGCTCAACATAATCATTGGCAGGGTTTGTCATAATTTCTTCAGGTGTTCCTACCTGAACAACACTGCCGTCTTTCATTAAAACGATGCGATCTCCGATTCGAAGAGCTTCATCAAGATCATGGGTAATAAAAATGATTGTACGTTCCATTTTTTCTTGAAGCTCCAGTAAGAAATCTTGCATGTCTTTACGAATAAGCGGATCTAGTGCACTGAATGCTTCATCCATTAATAAAATATCAGGGTCATTGGCAAGTGCTCGGGCCAGCCCGACGCGCTGCTGCATACCGCCGCTCAGTTCACCAGGGTATTGATTTTCGTACCCTTTCAAACCTACTAATTCAAGCGCTTCTTTTGCTTTCTTTTCACGTTCGGCTTTTGGTGTACCTTGAACTTCTAGTCCGTATTCTGTGTTATCAAGAACCGTACGGTGAGGGAATAGGGCAAAGTTTTGAAAAACCATGCTCATTTTTTTTCGGCGCATGTCGCGGAGTTCATCTTTGTTCATTTTTACTACATCGTCACCGTCCAAAATAAGGGATCCAGATGTTGGTTCAACAAGGCGATTAAACATACGAACTAAAGTGGATTTACCACTTCCAGACAGGCCCATAATAACGAAGATTTCACCGGATTTGATTTCGAAGTTTGCTTGATTAACCCCTATTGTCATTCCTGTTTCTTCTAGAATTTCTTTTTTTGTTTTTCCTTTTTGAAGTAAATCAATCGCTTTTGACGGATTCTTACCAAACACTTTGGTTATATTTTGTACTTTTAATTTTACGTGTTCCATATGTCCACCTCAATTGTTGTTTTCTTTTACGTCCATTAATCTTTTGTCCAACTGTCAACTAGCTTTTTATGCTTTTTTACCCATTCTTGCGCTGCTTCTTCAGGATTCGAAGATTTTTCAACTTGTGATAGAAGAGGACTGATTAATTTATCATTCATCTGTGCATTATTCATCCATTTTATGACTTGAGGATTTGTCTTTTTAAATTCCTTGCTTGTCATTGTGTAAATGTTGTCAGGGTCTCCAAACGAATTTTTAGGATCTTTTAAGTATTTGATATCAAAGTCTGCAAAAGCCCAGTGAGGATTCCACATAGTAACAACAATTGGTTTTTTGGCATCATAGGCTTTGCGCAGTTCACTGAGCATAGCTGCCTCAGACGATTTTACAAGCGTATAGCTTTTAAGGTTATAATCTTTTAACGCCTGTTCGGCTAATCCATTAATACTGGAGCCTGGGTCAATTCCAATTACTTTGTTATCGACATCAGAAGCAACCTTAGCAAGGTCTTCCGTTGTGTTCACATCTTTCATATAGGCGGGAACTGCGAATCCTAAGCGCGCGTTTTTAAGCCAAGGGTCTTCGATGTTTACTTGATCTTTATACTTTTTGTAAAAAGGCGCATCTGTTGTAGGCAGCCATGGTGCAAACGAAATATCAATGTCGTCATTGGCCGTTCCTACCCAAACACCGGCTTTCTCTAAGAAAACAGTTCTAACCTTATAACCTCGATCTTCTAAAATCTGTTTCCATACGTATGTGTAGGCGATGTTTTCAGTATAGTTATTCATGCCGATGGTAATGGTTTTTTTATCTTTAAATGCGCCATTACCGTTGCCGCAAGCCGAAGTAATAACTAGAAGAAAACAAATCATACTGATTAACAATAGTTTCTTCATGCAATGTAACTCCTTTATAAAGTTTTAAATCAATCTGACTGATATGTAGAACGGATGCTAAACACAACGAAGTGTATACCCGGTTTTTTTAGGTAGTAAACATAGAAAATATAAAATGTGAAATAGAGTGGGTGATTTTTCGGCGTTATAAAGTTATTTTTAACTAAAAATGTACATTGTAGTTAAGAGAAATTATGGGAAATAAATGGATAAAATAAGTGACTGTAGAATCAGTTTTACATGTTACCACTCTTTTTTTTACTCCGTCAACTTTAAGTGAAGAGTAATTAGGTCATAAAGCTTTATAAATAAACGCAGAAAAGTATCTTTCTAATAAAGATACTTTTTCAGAAGAATAGTTGCTTGAAGAGCGTTATATCAGCTTTTATTTTGGATTGTCAAAAGAAGAGAAATAACAGTGAGACATATAAAAAAAGCGAGGGTAAAATGATAAAATAAAAAAATATTTTTGAAGTCGGTATACGGCCGATTTTTAATTAAATTTAAAGATTCAGAAAATTTTATCTTGCGTAATTTTGGTTGCTTGTAGTAAAATGAATGAAAGTCATTCATTTTATAGGTGGAGGGAAAGAGTTGGTTACAAGCACAAGTGAAAAATACGATAAAATCTTACAGGCAGCGATTGAAGTTATATCTGAAAAGGGGCTTGATAAAACGTCAATTTCAGACATTGTAAAGCGTGCAGGCGTAGCTCAAGGAACTTTTTATCTTTATTTCAGATCCAAAAATGCCCTTGTTCCTGCTATTGCAGAAAACTTACTTTCTTTGTCGCTTGAAAAAATTAAAGAAAGAGCTAAAACAGCAACAAATTTTTTAAGTACATTAGAGGTAATGATTGACGAAACGTATAAAACAACAGATGAATATAGAGATGTTCTTGTTTTATGCTATTCAGGGCTCGCTTTTGACTATTCATTAGAAACATGGGAAGCTATTTACTTACCTTATTACAACTGGTTTGAAGAGGTATTAAACGAGGCTGTTAGAAAGGAAGAAGTCATTAAGCAGCTTAACGTTAAATGGACAGCTAAAACGATGATCAATTTGATTGAAAATGCTGCGGAACTTTTTTATATCGGGCGAGAGCAAGATGTCACACTTGAACAATCGAAGGAAGAACTTTTTCAATTCTTAAAGCGTTCTCTTGTGCCATCCGTGTAATATTAGCGCTGCTGATATTACACCTATCAAAATGACTGACATTCATTCAAAATATACAATTAATTATCAGAATTATAAGTTTTTTAAAGTTTAAAATGACTGACAATCAGTCGTTATTTAATAAGGAGGTATCTTATGGATCGTACAGCCGTTAAAACGTTAACTTTAAATATGTACATAAACGGAGAGTGGAAAAAAGCAGAGAAGCAGCGTCCTACTGTTAATCCAGCGACAGGTGAAGTAATTGGATATGCTGCAGAAGGCAGCGCAGAAGATATGAAAGCAGCAATTAAAGCTGCACGGGAAGCCTTTGACAGCGGAATTTGGTCTGAGACTTCTGCATCTGAAAGAGCAGCTATCTTATTTAAAATTGCCGATAAGCTTGAAGAAGCGAAAGAGGAATTAGCAGCGCTAGAAACAATGGATAACGGAAAGCCCTATCGCGAAGCTGAGGCTGATGTGGAAGATGCAGCTGCTTGTTTTAGATATTACGCTGGATTAATTACAAAGCCAGACGGTCAAACGTACAGTGTTCCTGCACCTATGCAAGCAATGGTTATAAAAGAACCAATTGGAGTGTGCGGATTGATTGTACCTTGGAATTATCCGCTGTTGATGAGCGTGTGGAAAATTGCACCTGCTTTAGCTGCAGGAAATACGATTGTATTTAAACCTTCTGAAGTGACACCGGTTACTCCTACAAAACTTTTTGAGATCTTAGAAAGCGTAGGATTGCCAAAAGGAGTAGCAAACCTTGTTATGGGAGCCGGAGATACTGTAGGAAATACGCTTATTCAAGATAAGCGTGTTGATAAGATTTCCTTTACAGGCGGAACGGTAACTGGAAAACACATTATGCGTCAAGCAGCAGAGAATGTAACGAAAGTCTCTTTAGAACTTGGAGGAAAGTCACCGAACATTATATTTGCTGACGCTGATTTTGAAACAGCTGTAGATTATGCCTTATTCGGAATTTTTGCAGGTAGCGGCCAAATTTGCGCTGCAGGTTCTCGTATTTTAGTAGAAGAAAGCATCGCTGAGAGATTTATCGAACGTTTTGCAGAGCGTGCTCAAAAAATTAAAGTAGGAAATGGAATGGAACAAGAGATTGAAATGGGCCCTCTTGTAAGTGAAGAACATATGGAAAAAGTATTAAAGTACGTCGAAATTGGAAAGCAAGAAGGCGCTCACCTTGTATGCGGAGGCAATCGAATCACCAGCAGTGGATTGGAAAAAGGATTCTTTGTAGAACCTACGGTTTTTAGTAACGTTACGTCAAATATGAAAATTGTGCAAGATGAAATCTTTGGTCCGGTTGTTGTTATTCAAACGTTCAAAGATGAAAAAGAAGCTATTAAGCTTGCAAATGATACGGAATACGGTTTAGCAGGCAGTGTGTTTACAACCGACGGCGCAAAAGCTCTTCGAGTGATTAAAAAGCTGCGTGCGGGCATCACTTGGGTAAACACGTATCATTTTACATTTAACGAAGCGCCTTGGGGCGGATATAAGCAGAGCGGAATTGGCCGAGGACTGGGCACGTTTGGATTGGAAGAATTTCAAGAAGTAAAACAAATTAATATTAATTTACAAGTAGAGCCAATCGGCTGGTTTAAAAATTAAAAAGTAGAGAAGGAGCGATATTAAAATGAATACAGTGACGAAAAATCAAGAAGTAAACAAAGCATATGGTGAAGTAAACGAATATATCAACAAAGTGCTGGGGCTTATTGAAAAAAGCGAAGTGTCAGCTGAAGAAGCACAGTGGATTACGAAAGAAACAGTAGACGGATTTCGTGAGCATGTCAACCCAGGCTTTTTAGAATATCGCAAAACAGTAACGGTGGATACGCAGTTCGCAGCTGTTGAATGGTCAGATGAAGGCTCTTGTTTTACGGATGTAAACGGTAAAAAATACATTGATTGTTTGGGCGGATTTGGAATTTATAACGTGGGGCACCGCCATCCTAAAGTAGTCAAAGCTGTTCAAGATCAGCTTCAGCGTCAAGCGCTCCATAGCCAAGACTTATTAGATCCACTTCGTGCGATGCTTGCGAAAATTTTAGCAGATATTACACCGGGGGATTTGAAGTATTCCTTTTTCACAAACAGCGGAACAGAAAGTGTAGAAGCCGCTTTAAAATTAGCGAAAATGTATAGTGATCGAACAACGTTTATTTCCACAACACGTTCTTTTCATGGAAAAAGTCTAGGTTCTTTATCAGGTACGGCAAAAGGAATGTTCCGTAAACCATTTCTGCCGTTAATTCCAGGTTTCCGTCACGTACCGTTTGGTGATATTGACATGATGCGCAAAACATTTGAAACGTGCGCGCTTGTAGGGGAAGATGTGGCAGCTGTTTTATTAGAACCAATTCAAGGAGAAGGCGGCATTATTCTTCCTCCTGAAAATTATTTAAAAGAAGTGCGTGCACTATGTGATGAGTACGATGCTATCTTAATTTTTGATGAAGTTCAAACAGGTATGGGACGTACCGGTGAAATGTTTGCATCAGAACTATACGATGTTGTACCCGATATTTTATGTCTTGCTAAAGCGTTTGGAGGAGGGGTTATGCCTGCTGGGGCAGTCGTAGCAAAAGAAAAAGTGTTCTCAAGCTTCTTTGATAATCCTTTTATGCACACAACAACGTTTGGAGGCAACCCGCTTGCCTGCGCAGCCGCTATTGCAACCATTAACGTGTTGATTGAAGAACAGCTGCCAAACCGTGCGAAAGAGCTCGGAGAATATTTCCTTGCTGGTTTAAAGAAAGCAGCTGAAAAACATGGAGATAAAGTACTTGAAATCAGAGGGCAAGGTTTAATGATTGGAATTGAGTTTCACCAAGATGAAATTGGCTACGCGCTTTCTAAAGGTATGTTTGATGAAGGGATTCTAGTAGCCGGCACGCTTGTAAACTCTAAAACAATTCGTATTGAGCCACCGTTGACTATTTCAGCGGAAGAAGTAGATCAAGTCATTTCTACATTTGAAAAAGTATTAAATGAGCTGAACCACCAATAAATGTAACAAGGAGCAATGAATATGAGTCGGCAAACGTTTCTTATTCCCGTATTGCTTTCAATGATTTTAGTAGTGGAAATGCCTAGCCACTAACTGAAATCATTGAAACGGAGGAATAAATTATGAAATATCCATTGTCCCCAGATGTCAAACCAGAATTTTGTACAACGGGCTCATTTATGAGGCTGCCAGCGGAAAGAGAAAATGCAAAAGTAGGGCTAGTAGGGATGCCGTTTGATACGGCAGCATCTTTCAGAGTAGGTGCGCGCTTTGCCCCTCAGGCAATTCGGCAATCTTCCATGACGCTGTTTCCTTATCACCCGGTACACGACGTATATCCATTCGATGATACAAATGCTATCGATATTGGTGATGTGCCCGTTATTCCACATAATATTCACAGAAGCTATGAATTAATGGAAGAAGCGGTAGGCACTCTTATGGATAGAGGAATTGTTCCAATTGGAATTGGAGGAGATCATTCGATTACCTTAGCAAGCCTTCGTGCTGCTGCTAAAAGATATGGTCCAGTGGCTATGATTCATTTTGATTCTCATACAGACACGTGGGATACGTATTACGAGGAAAAATATTGGCACGGATCTCCTTTTATACGCGCATATGAAGAAGGTCTAGTAGATCCAAAGAAGGTCTTTCAAATTGGTATCAGAGGAACATTAAACCACCCGGGAGATGTTCAAGAAAGCAAAGACCTCGGTTATCATGTAGTAACGGCAGGGGAGCTTGAACATCAAGGATTTTCAGTGGTTTTAGAGCAAATGAAGACAGCGATTGGAGATACGCCGTGCTTTTTAACGTTTGATATTGATTTTGTTGATCCTTCTTGTGCACCAGGAACAGGAACGCTTGAAGTAGGCGGATTCAGCAGCAGAGAAACGCTGCAAATGATTCGTTCTCTGACGGAATTTAACTATGTTGGATTTGACCTGGTGGAAGTGCTGCCTTCTTATGATCCAACTCAGATAACCTCGTTGCTTGCAGCTACAATCATTCATGATTTTGCTAGTTTAGTTGCAGTGAAAACGAAAAGAAAGTGATTGAATACTACGATTGAATAACGGCTTGTAAGCAGAAATCCCTCTTATTCAGAGGGTATTTCTGCGTTGGTATAGCAGGAGATTAGGAACATATAGCTATTTAAAATAAAGCGCTTTCATAATATGATAAAAGAAAAAGATAGTTTGTTAGCAACCCTTACCAACTTAAAGAAATAAATCATATATTTGCTATAGTAAATGTAACAACTCTTTATATAAAAATGAATGAAAGTCATTCATTTTTATATAAAGAAATTAAATACAGGCATTTATGGATTTAATTGTCAGAATGTTCTTAATAAATAGAAGGGGGAAGATAAATGAAACATGAAACAGTAACATTAAAAAGGTCGTTGAAATTATGGCAGATTGTATTAATGGGGATCGGATATATGACTCCGATGGTAGTGTTTGATACGTTTGGGATTGCGTCTGATATGACGAATGGACACGTTCCCACGTCTTATATCATAGCCCTTGTCGGGATGCTTCTCACGGCAGTAAGCTACAAAAAGATGATTCAAGTGTTTCCAAATGCAGGGTCAGCTTATACATATACGCAAAAGACAATCAATCCACATTTAGGGTTCTTAGTTGGCTGGTCTGCACTAATGGATTATCTCTTTTTACCGATGGTTAACGCACTTATTTTTCAAATTTATTTATCATCTATTTTTCCTTCGGTACCATCGTGGATTTGGGTGGTCAGCTTCGTCATTATCGTTACGCTGCTAAATCTACGAAGCGTTAATTTCACCGCCAATTTCAATACGTTTCTTGTTGTATTTCAAATGACGATTTTAGTATTGTTTGTTGCTGTTTCAATCAAAGCCTTGCTAGGCGGAATGGGGGAAGGTGCTCTTTTTTCTATGAAGCCTTTCTTTAATCAGAACATGACCTCATCAGGGCTAATAGCGGGAGCCACACTTATGTGTTTTTCCTATTTAGGATTTGATGCAGTGGCTATGTTATCAGAAGAAACGCCTAATCCTAAAAAAACGATTCCGCAAGCTATTTTTTTAGTTGCGTTAATCGGAGGAGTCATGTTTACCGTGACATCTTATTTTATTCAAGCGGTTTTTCCAACGTTAGAAGGATTCAAGCATCCAGACGCTGCGGCTCCTGAAATTGCTATGTATGTGAGCGGTACGCTGTTTCAAATTGTCTTTTTAGCTGGAGGAATTGCAGGAACATTATCATCAGGCATGTCATCGCATGCAAGCGTTTCACGTTTATTATACGTAATGGGACGCGATCGAATTTTACCTCAGTCATTTTTTGGTTATGTTCATCCTAAGCTGCGCACCCCTTCGCGAAATATTGTATTAGTCGGAGTTGTATCAGCAAGTGCTATTTTCTTCAGTCTAGCAACAGCTACGTCATTTATTAATTTTGGAGCACTCATTGCGTTTTCTTTTGTTAATATTTCGGTTATTGCGCACTATGCTGTTCATCAAAAGCAGCACCGGTCGGCTAAAGGATTTTGGTCATACATTGTTATGCCACTGTTAGGAGCAGCAGCGATTGGCGTTTTATGGCTTAACTTGGAGCGCAATTCCTTTTTACTTGGTATCGGCTGGGCGATTGCCGGTTTAGTTTATTTAGTGTATGCAACGAAAGGTTTTAGAAGGCAGCTGTCTTCCATTGAGTTTAAGGAAACAGAGGAAATGTCACCTTTGATGAAAGTCGGAGAAAAGTAAGGATAGAAACTACCTGTTTAAGCCTATCTTATTAAGGAAGCCACATTTATGGATTACGTATTTTGAACGTGTTACTATGTAAGAACGATAAGATAGAAAAAGGTAGGTAAATTATGATTAAAGCAGTTGTGTTTGATTTTGATGGATTAATTATTGATACAGAATCAGTGTGGTATGAGGTATACCGCGAAATGTTAGAGGACAGGGGAGTAGATCTACCGATTGCAACGTTTGCTTCTTATGTGGGAACGGATGCTACGGCACTTTACGATTACTTGCTTCAGCAGTTTAACAATGAGTTCACAAAAGAGGAACTAGCTCAAGAATCGTTAAGACGTCATCAAGAAAAAATGAAATCATTAGTAGCCCGAGAAGGTGTAGCGGAGTACTTGGCAGAAGCAAAAGAACTTGGATTAAAAATTGGTTTAGCAAGCAGCTCATATCGAGACTGGGTAACAGCATTTTTAAAAGAGCTAGATTTGCTGCACTATTTTGAAGTCATTCAAACGCGCGATGATGTAGAAAAAGTGAAGCCAGATCCGGCTCTTTACCGAAATGCAATTGAAAAGCTAGGAGTAGAGCCCTCTGAAGCTTTGGCATTTGAAGATTCTTCTAATGGAGCGAAAGCTGCTATGGCAGCAGGCTTGCGCTGTGTGATTGTACCAAATCCGTTAACTAAACATCTGTCATTCGAAAGATATCACTTACACATCGAATCGATGAAAGAGAAAAGTTTAAAAGAAGTGATTCAGTATCTTTGTATTGAAGACTAACGCTAAAAGCGCCACATTTTTCAAAAGAAAATGTGGCGCTTTTTTTATTGTTTTACTGCTTCCTCAGTCAAATAAAAAGGGTTATCTACAGGGGTATAGACGCTGTTGTAGTGTTTTTTTAGCTGTTGCAATAATAAGTCAATAACCTTTAAAGAAATCCTAATTCAGCATTAGTAATAGCTTCATTTATGTTTCATTATAAAGAGAGAAGTTTCGTTGACACCCTGGAAGAATATGTTTTAAGATTACTTCCAAACAGATTTAATTCTTAGTTAATTTATGTCTTTAATTAGTTTTGGAGGTTTCTATGGGGAAACATATTTATTTAAATGCGTTTGATATGAATTGTGTTGTACATCAGACACCTGGTTTGTGGACGTACCCAAGTGATCAGGCGGCCGAATATAAAACGTTAGATTACTGGGTGAAGTTAGCTAAGCTATTGGAAAAAGGAAAGTTTGACGGTTTGTTTTTAGCCGATGTGTTAGGTATTTATGACGTTTATAGGAAAAGTAATGAAGGAGCTCTTAAACAAGCTGCTCAGCTTCCAGTGAATGAACCAACTGCACTTATTTCCGCTATGGCATATGCAACAAAGCATTTAGGGTTTGGGGTAACGGTCTCTACTACTTATGAGAAGCCTTATGCGTTTGCGCGAAAATTTTCGACGTTGGATCATTTAACAAATGGACGTATTGCATGGAATATTGTGACTTCATATCTTGAAAGCGGGTCAATTAATCTAGGATTAGAAGAACATTTTACGCATGAAACCCGCTATGATATTGCCGACGAATTTTTAGAAGTTTGCTATAAATTATGGGAAGGAAGTTGGGAGGAAAGAGCTGTTGTAAGAGATAAAGAAAAAGGGATCTTTACACTTCCAGACCGGGTTCATCCGATTAATCATAAAGGGAAGTGGTTTAGTGTTCCGGGTGTACATTTATCAGAACCTTCCCCGCAGCGAACTCCAGTTTTATTTCAAGCAGGAGCTTCTGCCCCAGGAAGAGCATTTGCCGCCAAACATGCTGAGTGTATCTTTACAAGTTTTCCTACCAAAAAAGTAGCTGCAGATTATGTGAAAAAAATGCGCGCTCAAATCGCCGCAGAAGGCAGAGACCCACAGAGCGTATTAATTTTTAATTTATTTACACCAATTGTTGGACGAACTGAAAAAGAGGCTGAGAAGAAGCTTGCTCAGTTTGAGAGCTATGTCAATTTCGAAGGAGCAGCTACGCTGTTTAGCGGCTGGACGGGAATCGATGTTTCTGCCTATGAACCAGAACAGCCTATTGAATTTATTGCGACGAATTCAGTTCGTTCCGCTTTAGAGAAATTTACAATAAGTGATCCCGATAGAAAGTGGACGGTAGAAGAGGTAGTGAAATTTGTCAGTATCGGAGGAATGGGACCTGTTACTGTGGGAAGTCCGGAACAAGTAGCTGATTTTATGGAAGAGTGGATAGACGATACAGGCATGGATGGATTTAATATGGCTTATGTGACCACGCCGGGAACGTTTGCTGATTTTATTGATTTAGTGATTCCTGTTTTGCAGGAAAGAGATTTATTCAAAACAGATTACAGTGAAGGAACTTATAGAGAAAAGCTATTTAAAAAATCACATTTCTTGCCTGATGAACACTATGGCGCTCAGTATCGAAAGACGAGCCAAAAGGAGAGTTTAACATGACTGCAACAACTGTAAAGGGAGAAATTTATCTTGATCAAGCAAAAAAGCTGTCCGTTTCTTTTGCGAAGGATGCAGCACAAAGAGATAAAGAAGGCGGAACACCTAAACAGCAAAAAGATGCTATTCGCCAAAGCGGGCTGTTAAATTTATTAATTCCTCAAAAATATGGCGGAGAAGGCGGGAAATGGTCAACGGCTTTAGCTATTGTTCGAGAGTTGGCGAAAGGCGATGCAGCATTGGGTCACTTATATGGCTATCACTCCTTGTTTGTCTCAGATATTCGAATCAAAGGCACAGAAGAACAGCAGGCCTATTTTTATCCTTTATCTGTTCAGCAGCAAGCTTTTTGGGGAAATGCCTCTAATCCTTTAGTAGAAAGCCTAAAAGGTGACAAGCAATCACAAGGTTATCTATTAAATGGAACGAAAGCGTTCGGTTCTGGTTCACCGGATTCTCAGTACTTATGGTTATCATTTAATGACAGAGAAACGGGGCAATATTTAAACGGAGTCGTGCCTACTGACAGAACAGGCATTACCGTCAAAGATGATTGGAATGCGATGGGACAAAGACAGACGGGAAGTGGAAATGTAGATTTTAAAAATGTACGAATAGAAGAACATGAAGTGATTCAAGATTTTGTTGAAAACCCTACTTCTTTTTCAACTATTGGAGCCTCGCTGTCGCAAATTATTTTAACGAATGTCTTTATAGGAAGCGCCTTTGGAGCAATTGAAGAAGCACAAAACTATACGGCTTCTAAAACAAGGCCTTGGTTAACATCAGGAGTAGAAAAAGCTTCGGATGATCCAGGTATACTGCGGAAATACGGTGAACTCTGGATTCAAGCGAAAGCAGCCAGTGCACTTGCAGATGAAGCAGCTCTCATATTGGATGAAGCGTGGGAAAAAGGCAGAAAATTAACGGAAGAAGAACGTGGAAACCTAGCAGTTCACGTAGCGGCTGCCAATGTTTTTGCTGGTAATGCTGCACTGGATATCACAAGTAAGATATTTGAAGTTATGGGAGCGCGTTCGGTTCATGCTGAATACGGATACGATCGATTCTGGCGTAATGTAAGAACTCATACTCTTCATAATCCAGCTGAATACAAGCTTCGAACGGTTGGGAACTGGGTGTTAAATCAGCAGTACCCTACACCTAATCCGTATGCTTGATTTAAAAATAGTAAAAAATGAAGCTATCAGACAACTGAGGCTCCTTATTGCAGTTTATTTGTAATAACGGAGTTTTTTTATGTAGCTTTAAAAAGGGGCGAATACAAGTGGAGTTATTTTGGTTTATTCCAACGTATGGAGATGGACGTTATTTAGGAAGCCATGAAGGAGCCAGGGCTGCAAGCTATTCTTATTGCAAACAAGTTGCACAAGCTGCGGATGAGCTAGGATATAGCGGGGTTTTGCTTCCAACGGGAAAATCATGTGAAGACGCGTGGATTGCTGCATCTACTTTAGTGCCAGTCACTGAAAATCTGAAGTTTTTAGTAGCGGTACGCCCGGGTTTAATGTCGCCTACACAAGCCGCAAGAATGGCTGCAACATTTGACCGCTTTTCGAAAGGAAGGCTCCTTATTAATGTCGTAGCAGGAGGAGATCCCGTTGAGTTAGAAGGAGACGGAGTGTTTTTAAACCATCACGATCGCTATGAGCTGACAGATGAATTTTTAACGATATGGAGAAGGGTATTAAATGAATCCGATGTTCACTTTGACGGAGACTACTTGAGTGTTAAAGGTGGCAACGTACTTTATCCGCCAGTCCAAAAACCGTATCCTCCCCTTTATTTTGGAGGTTCTTCTCCTGTAGCGATGGACGTTGCCTCAAGGCATATAGACGTCTATTTGACTTGGGGAGAGCCTCCTGCACAAGTAAAAGAAAAAATTGAACGCATGAAAGAAAAAGCAAAGCAGACAGGAAGAGAAATTCGATTTGGCATCAGGCTTCATGTCATTGTTCGTGAAACTGAAGAAGAAGCCTGGAAAGCTGCAGATGAACTGATTCAACATGTAGATGGAGAAGCTGTTAAATCAGCCCAAAAAGTATTTTCTCGAATGGATTCAGAAGGTCAAAAACGTATGAACGCCTTGCATCAAGGTGACCGTTCAAACTTAGAAGTAAGCCCTAATCTATGGGCCGGTGTAGGGTTAGTCCGAGGGGGAGCAGGGACTGCTTTAGTAGGAGATGCTGATACGGTGGCACAACGAATCAAAGAATATGCAGAGTTAGGTATCGAAACATTTATTTTATCTGGATATCCCCATTTAGAAGAAGCATATCGAACAGCAGAGCTTTTGTTTCCAAGGCTTCCAGTTAAGCGTAAACACGATGAGAACGAGCGCACATTTATCAGTCCATTTGGTGAAGTGAAAGTGAATGATAAAACACCCGCTAAAAGGTGAGAAAGGAGGGTAATCATGAACAACACCCAAACGATTGCAGCGTCTCAAGAGAAGATCCTCGAATTGGCTAACCAGTTGGCTAAAGAGTTTTCCAAAACTGCTGCAAAAAGAGATAGAGAAGGTGGAACGCCTCTACATGAGCGTAATCTGCTTAGAAAAAGCGGTCTTTTAGCTCTCCCGATTCCTAAGGAATACGGGGGTTATGGAGCCAGCTGGCCGATTGTTTTTAAAGTCGTGAATATCATTGCGAAAGCAGATAGTTCACTTGCCCACTTGTTGGGGTATCATTATTTGACGGTTTGTTCGACGTTTCTATTTGGAAGTATTGAGCAGTACAAAACTTTTTACAAAGAAACAGCAGCTCACCAGCTATTTTGGGGCAATGCCTTTAACCCTAGAGATTCAGGACTAAAAGCAGTCCGAGAAAATGGGCGATTAATGCTTAGCGGAAGCAAGAGTTTTTGTTCCGGGGCAACCGATTCAGACCGTTTGTTAGTATCGGCTCAAGAAGAAGGAAGCGGTGAGGTATTGCTATGTGTACTTCCTACTTATAGAGCCGGAATCGTTACTGAAGATAATTGGGATGGATTTGGCCAGCGCCAAACGGATAGCGGAAGTGTAAAGTTTGAAGATGTTATCGTTTATGAAGAAGAAATATTGCGTAAAGCAGCTGAAGAGCAAAAGGTTTTTCCTACGGTACGAACGCATTTGGCTCAGCTTATGCTCACTCACTTATTGTACGGTATTGCTCAAGGCGCTTTGGAAGAATCAAAAGTTTACGTGAAGGCTCATACAAAGCCGTGGATAAGTTCAGACGTTGAAGCAGCAGAGCAAGATCCGTACATTATTCAGCAATACGGTGAAATGAGTTTAAACCTTCATGCTTGTTCAGCACTTATAGAAAAAGCTGTTGCAGAATTTGATCATGCATGGAAAAAAGAAGATGCGCTAACGAAACAGCAGCGGGGCGAGTCCGGAGTTGCGATTGCGTTGGCCAAAACATTTACTGTCAAAACGGTCTTACATATTACCTCTACTATATTTGATGGGATGGGAGCGAGAGCCACGTCTGATCAGTATAAATTTGATCGATACTGGCGCAACGCCCGGACAATTAGCTTACACGATCCTATTGCTTATAAGCTGCGTGACATAGGGAAATGGTGTCTTAGCAGTGAACTGCCGCCTATTACACCATATTCATAGAAAGTCTGCTAAAAAGAGGCTGGGAGAAAAATAATTTAGTTGAAGGAAGATCCGGACGATGAATCGTTCGGTTTTTTTATGGTGATGGTGAACGTAGGTTTCATATACTGAGTTTCTTCTAGCCGTGTCTTAAGCAGTTCAGCTCATATATCCCATTTGTTCGTCTTTAGATTGGAATGATGTAGCTATATCTCAATCTCTTTTTTGTAGAATAGATATAATTTTTTTAATTAAAAAATAACGAATCAGCTTGTTTAAATAGATAAAACTGATATAATGATAACGATTATCAGTTTCAAGAGTCGATTATCTACATAAAGATACAAGCAGGAGGAATGACATTTGAATAAGAAAAAAATAGGACTGCTGGCTTTTATTACAATGCTGGCAATCGGAATGCTTATCGGCTGCAGCAACACGAATAAGGAAAATTCAGCTGATGAAAAAAGTGAAAAAACAAGAGTGGTCAAGCATGAGCTTGGAGAGACAAAGGTAAAAGAGAATCCAAAGCGAGTAGTCGTATTAGAGTTAGGCTTTATTGATGCATTGTTAGATGCTGGTATCAAACCTGTAGGAGTAGCTGATGATGATAAAGCAGAACAGCTTATTGATAAAGATGTACTAAAAGAAATCAAAGGATACAAATCAGTTGGCACGCGAGCGCAGCCAAGCTTGGAATCGATTAAACTGCTGAAGCCCGATTTGATTATCGCCGATTCAGAACGTCATAAAAATGTATACAAAGAATTATCGAAAATTGCGCCAACGATTGAGTTAAAAAACTTAAATGCTAATTACGATGATTTACTAAATACAGAGTTAAAAGTAGGAGAAGCGGTTGGCAAGAAAGCAAAAGTTGAAAAAGTGGTAGAAGAGCATAAGCAAAAAATGAAGGATTTAAAAGCAAAAGCACCAAAAAATCCGGGCAATGTACTTGTTATCGCTGATGCAAATGGTAATATTAATTCTAGAACTTCAAATTTCTTTACAACGGGTGTTCTTGAGCAATTAGGCTTCAAAAATGCATTAACAGATCCTACAAAAGAGTACAGTGTAAAAATGACAATGGAACAGCTTGTAAAAGCAGATCCGGACAAACTCATTGTTATGCGAAATGAAAAAGGTCATACGCCTTTAGCAAAACAGCCATTATGGAAAGAGCTAAAAGCGGTTAAAAATAATCAAGTGTATGAAGTTGATGTATTTAAATGGTCTCTTCGCCGAAGTGTACAAGGTGCAAATGGTATTGCAGATGAAGCAGAAAAGTTATTATTTGAAGGCAAATAATAACGAAGAAAAGAACAATCCAGCGGGATTGTTTTTTTCTTTTTAATGAACTTTCAAATGAAAGGGGGCGCAGTCTACTATGAAAGCTGTTCACGGCTTATCCAAAAGAAACAAATCTCCGCTTCGTATAATAGCTATTTTTCTTGCGGTTATTATTCTTTTACTGATTTCAATGTTTTTATCTATTTCCATCGGTTCTATACATATTTCTTTTGGAACGATTAAGCAAGCTATACTAAATTTTGACGGATCAAAAGAACAGTCTATTATTCAAACTGTCCGCCTGCCTCGCTTACTGGTAACGGCATTTGTTGGCGCTAATTTGGCTGTCGCTGGAGCGTTGATGCAAGCATTAACTAGAAATCCATTAGCTTCTCCTGGTATTTTTGGTATTAATGCCGGCGCATCAGCGGCAATGGTATTTTTAACGGTTTTAGTGCCTGGTGTAAGCATGATTGGCGGGGTATTTGGTGCATTTTTAGGAGGCGCATTTGCTGCTGTTATTGTTTATGTCATGAGTTCGTTGATTAAAGGAGGCGACAGTGATGTAAAGCTTGCTTTAACAGGTGTTGCTATACAAGGTATGCTTATGTCTCTCACGCAAACGCTGCTGATTTTTAATGAAAGCAAAACAGAAGGCGTTATGTTCTGGCTCACCGGTTCAGTTATTGGGCGAGATTGGGGACATGTTCATGTATTGGTTCCTTTTAGCATCGTGGGCCTGCTTATTGCGTTTGGTCTGGGAAGAGCGTCTTCTTTATTGTCTTTAGGAGATGACGTAGCTAGAGGACTCGGGCAGCGAGTCTTTGCCATTAGAGCGTTCACTGCAGTTGTTGTGATTGTATTAGCAAGTGTTTCGGTGGCAATTGCGGGCCCCATTGGCTTTGTAGGGCTTGTTGTTCCTCATATGGTACGCTATTTAATAGGTGTAGATTACCGGGTCGTTTTGCCAATGAGCGCGCTGCTTGGTGCATCTTTATTGCTGTTAGCAGACGTATTATCACGATTTATTACATACCCGTATGAGACTCCTGTAGGTGCAGTAACAGCATTGCTCGGAACGCCGTACTTTATTTACTTAGCGAGACGCAAAAAAACAGAAAGGAAGGCATGAGTTATATGCAGACTGTCAATAAAACAAAAAAGCAGCCATCTCGATTCAAGTCTGTCGGCCTGTTTATCATTCTTTCTGTCTTAATTATAGCGCTGAGTGTGATAAGCCTTAGCTTAGGAGACATTAACATACCTCCTCTAGACATTATTACGTCTTTTATTGGTATTGGCGATCCTGACTTGACGTCCATTTTAGTAGAATTTCGTCTGCCTCGTATTTTGCTGGCTATTTTAACGGGAGTCGGCCTAGCTGTGTCCGGAGTCGTCGTACAGTCTATTATGAGAAATCCGCTCGCTAGTCCAGATACATTAGGTCTATCAAGCGGGTCAGGATTAGCAGCTGTTGCAGTCACTATTTTACTGCCTTTAGCAAGCCCATCTGTTTTATCCGTCGCTGCGTTTGCAGGAGGCTCGCTTGTCTTTGTCATCGTCTATTTGCTTGCTTATAAAAAAGGAGTAGAACCTATTCGATTTGCATTAATCGGTGTAGCAGTCAGCGCTTTTTGTTCATCCGGTATTCACTTGTTAATTTCAAAAGCAAATCCAAACGTAAATGCGGCACTGATTTGGCTGAGCGGCAGCTTATGGGGAAGAACATGGGATCAATTAATTGGTTTACTTCCCTGGATCGTTATATTAGTACCGCTGATTTGGCTGTTAGCTGCCCGGTTAGATTTAATTCATTTAGGTGATGAAGTGGCTCGAGGACTAGGGGCTAGAGTAGAGTTAATTCGTCTAGTATTGCTGGCAAGCGCAGTGGCAATGACGGCTGCGGTTGTATCGGTGGTTGGCACAATTGGCTTTGTAGGGCTTATTATTCCTCATGTGGCCAAACGGTTAGTGGGACCGAGACACAAAAAATTGATTCCTACAGCCGCTTTGCTTGGCGCTTTGTTTGTACTAGCAGCAGATTTAATTGGGAGAGGAATTGCTCCTCCGATTGAAATTCCGGCCGGATTAATCATTGGCATTATCGGCGCTCCGTATTTTCTTTATTTACTGTGGAGAGAATCTAAAAAATGAGGCTGTGACAAAAGTAGTGTAGTTAAAGTTAAACACGAACTATCCATCAAAAATGGATGAATAGTTCGTGTTTTTTTGTAATCATGGTGAACGTAGGTTTCATATATGCAGGTGCTTCTAGCTGTTGGTTGTAGAGCAAGGCGAAGACTCCTGCGGGAAAAGCGCAACAGGTGAGACCCCGCAGGAGCGCAAGCGACGAGGAGGCTCAGCAGGCGCCCGCGGAAAGCGAAGCCTTGCACGGAAATCAACAGCGGTGTCACAAGCAGTCCAACTCATTGCTCGTCTTTAGATTGGGTTCATTTCGTTATGCCCCAATCTCATTTTTATTCCAAATGAATTTTTGGGAATGGAATATGCGGAGGCTCTTCTAGCCATCCTTGCTCAATACTTATTCTTGATACTTCTTTGGCGTATTCCAAAATTTCATTCGTGAAGTTTGTATAGTTTAAAGCGAGATCTAAACGCGGGCTCGTTGACATCGCAAGCCCATATCCACGTACATTTTCAGTAATCATCGCAGCCAGGTGAAACATCATGAGTTTTTCTGAAAATGGAGGAACGGAAGACTTTTCTACTCCGTAATCCCACTTCATTGTGACCGGTATGTTTTCTACCATTAGCGGTTGTGACAGGGATTCAATGTGCTGCTGTACCTGCTCTCTACCCTTTAACAAAAAAGCTTGAATTTCCTGAGAAGGAGCTGTTTGAGCAAACCCTAAAATTAAATCCTTTGCAATTAAGTTCGTCTGTATGCTTGACACGATATGAGAAATTTCAATGACCGTTAACGGCCGCTTTTCATCAAAATAGCTCCCTAAGAAGAGCTCTTTGTCGTTCATATCAGATGCATCTGCAATAGGAATAGGAGGAAGCTCTATAAAAATTTGTTTTTCTAACAGCAAATCTGTAATCGTTTGGTTAAGCTTTTCCGCTTTTAGCAGTAAGCTGCGAAAAAAAGACCGTACATCATTCCTTGCGGCAACATCGACGCCCGTAGTTGCTGATAGCAGAAGGACATTTGAAATATGCTTTAAATAAAGCAAATAAAAAGAATCCGAAAATAATTTTGGAGCTTCAGTATCAAGGTCTTCTTCTCCGAAACCGAGCGGGATTGGCATATTTTCTTTTAAAAAGATAGCAGTGAGCGCATCACTGTTTCTTGTTGTGATGTGCAGTGTACCTTGAATCGCTTTTTGAATATCTAAATCGTCTACATGACACAGAAAATGGTTAAGCATACAAGAAATTGCTTTATCGTTCATATATTGCTTCCAAATAACAGCCATCTCGGCAGCTGATAGTGGAGAAAATGATTGATTGTTCATAATAAACTCCTCATATATAGATAATTAACAAGTTTCTAAAAGGTTATCAACTAGTATAAGTCAAAGGAAGTAAGATAAACACTATAGAAAGTAAAAAAAGGTATCAACATTTTACTATAAGAGTAACCGTCATGCATAATTTAAAGGTTCTTTTAGGAAAAGAAGAGTTCAACCGCTTCTTTCTTGCAAAGCAAAAATAAAACCGAAATAATAAATGAAGAAAGTCAGGAAAGAAAGGAGTTTCATTATATGCCAGAAGGTCCAGAAATTAGACGAGCAGCCGATGAAGTGGAAAAAGCGATTATCAGTCTTCCCGTTGGAGAGATATGGTTTGCTTTTCCATCTTTACAGCATTACGAAGAAGTATTAACGGGTGCTCGTATTAAAAGGGTAGATACAAAAGGGAAGGCTATGCTTATTCGTTTCGACAACGGCTATACCATTTATTCACATAATCAGCTTTATGGAAAATGGTATGTACGTTCATCTTACAATTATCCATCTACAAACAGACAGCTGCGTCTTGCTATTCATAATGAAAAGAAATCAGCGCTGCTCTATAGCGCTTCTGATATTGAAGTATTGCGTGATGAAGAAGTTTCTGCTCATCCTTTTGTATCAAGAGTAGGTCCGGATATTTTAAGTGAAGAAGTAATGGCAGATGAGCTTTTAGATCGCTTCTACTCTAAGCCATTTTACCGCAGAAAATGGGCGTCGCTGCTGCTAGACCAAAGCTTTATAGCGGGGATTGGAAATTATTTGCGCAGTGAAATCCTATTTGTAGCGGGAATTAATCCTGCAGCTCGTCCGGTAGACTGCACGGAAGAACAGCTTAAAAAGGCAGCTGAAGCAACCATTTCTCTTGTCAAACAGTCCTATGAAACAGGTGGCATTACAAATGATGTAAAGCTTGCTGAAACGTTAAAAAAGAAAGGCCAAAAGCGCTCTGAATACCGCCACTGGGTTTTTAACCGTGAAGGAGAAGCTTGCCGAATTGACGGCACCCCTATCTTAAAAGTGCAAGCTGCTTCTAGAAGGCTTTATTACTGTCCTACTTGTCAAAAATAGCAGGATATATTTATTCTGCTATTTTTTTGATGTGAAAATGAATGACTGTTCATTTTTGTGATATAGTTAAAAAGTAAAGTCATAATCTTAAGGGGATGGATAAGGTGGAATGTAAAGCAGGAGATACATTTACGTGGCAAAGAACGTTTCAAGAGGAAGAAATCATGCAGTTTGCGGAGATGACTGGAGACCGGGGCAAACATCATATAGAACGTGACGAAAAAGGGCGGCTAATGGTGCATGGACTTATGACTGCTAGTATTGGAACGAAAATAGGAGGAGACTTAAACTACATTGCAAGAGAAATGGTGAGTGAATTTCTTCGTCCAGTTTTTGCAGGAGATACAGTTACCTGTGAATGCATATTAACTGAAGTAGAAAAAGCAGATGGTTTTCAAAAAGTGAAAATCAAATCAGTGTATCGAAATCAACAAGGTAAAGAAGTACTGATAGGGACAAGTAATGGAATTATTAGAGATTAAAATAAAAACGTTAACAAATAAGCATGAATGCTGTTAGAAAAGTCACGGATTCGTGACTTTTTTATTGTGCAATTTCCTTCTTTTGTTGGTTACCATTTAAATGTAAATATGGTAATTTAGTAAAGTTGGGTTTTGTAAATGGTAAAATTGTGTATTTACTAAGTACATAGATTCTTATTTTTGGAAAAATATTTAAAAAGGAGTTTCTTATATGAAAAAAATAATGAATACCAGCTTAGCAATATCATTCGCTCTATTGCTTTCGGCATGTGGGATGCCGTCTTCAGAGGAATTAACGGGTGACGTGAAAGAAGCACAAGAAAAGGTGAAAAATGTTCAAGTGAAGGTCACTGGAAAAGAAGAAGGCTCCTCTGATTACCAAGTAAACGGAGTACAAGAATTTGATTTTAAAAGTAAAGCAGGTTACATTAACACAAAAATGAACGGCGAAGAATTGAAGATGTATCATGACGGTGATGAAACGTTAGCTGTGGCTGGAGAAGAAAGCACAAAAGTACAGGGAGAAGAAAAAAAGTACGTTACGGCTTTAATTAATAACGCTATGGAGCTTCAACAAAATCCAATACGCTACTATCAAAAATATGATAAAAATCTTCCAAATGAATTTGACGTCACCGAAAAAGACAAAGAGTATGTATTAACATTTAACGGAGACAAAGACAAAAAGCAAAAAATTGTAGCAGGTGATGCTAAAGCTTATTATAAAATAACAAATCAAGGCAGCGATACCGCTGTAGACCTTGACCAAATTAAAGGAAAAGATTTTTCGCTTGTTGTGACAATTGATAAAGAAACGAATCAAATAAAGAAAGTAGTAAAAAATCAGTCGTATTCAGTTAAAGTGGACGGAAAAACAGAAAACTCAAAGTCTAAGCAAACGTATACGTATACATATAACCAATTAGACAATGTAACAAAACCAAAAGTGGAAGCAAAAGCCGCTGCTGCTTCTAAAGATAGCAGCACTGAAACGCCAAGTAAAGAAAAGCAAGCTGCTTATGCCAAGGAAGCGGGACAATACGTGGACGCTTTAATTCAAGCAACTGTTTATCAAAATACAGATCAATTTGTTGCTAAACATCCGAATCAGCAAGATAAGAAACAGGTAGAAGAAAAAGGGGAGTTCCAAAAGAGTTCGTTTGTAGAGTTTTTTGAAACGAATTTTAAAGGTGCTTTATCATCATTGAGCTCAAACATAACCGATGAGCAGTTAAACGAAGTAAGCAGCGCTTTTCTACAAGCTCTTTCATCTACAAAATATAAAATTAAAGATACAGCGTATAGCGATGAAGATGATGCGTACGTCGTACAAGTCGAAATTCAAGGATTTAACGATGCAAGTGTATTAGCGGAAGTTATGACACCACTTGCAGAAAAATACCAGGCGGGTGAGCTGAGTAACGAGCAGTTAGTCAACGAACTTATTAACGGAGTAGCAAAACGCTATCGTGAGCCAGTTGAATTACTTCCAGCAAAAACAGTTCCTGTACACGTCGTAAGAAATGGTGAAAAAGATTACGAAGTTTTAATGCAAGATGAGTATCTGTTAACATTTGCTCAGCAATCGTAGATAAACAAAAAAAAGATTTCGGCTATATGCCTGAAATCTTTTTTTGTGTTTCTTTTAAAATATAATTTCAAATATAAAAATAAATTATTGAAATTATATTTCAGTGGAATTATAATAACCATAAAGTCACTACAAGATGAAAAAGGAGCCAAAAAAGATGAATGAACAGCTTACGTTATTAACAACGGAGTCTCAAAATGAGCAGACAACGAAGATCGATACAGCTAGTACAAAAGAAATTTTAAACATAATGAATAAAGAAGATCAAAAAGTGGCGCTGGCTGTACAAAAAGTACTTCCAGACGTAGGGGTGGCAGTTGAATTTGTAAGTGAATCGTTTCAAAAGGAAGGCCGGCTTATTTATGTCGGAGCGGGAACAAGCGGAAGGCTGGGAGTATTGGATGCTGTTGAATGCCCGCCTACTTTCAGTACCAATCCGGATCAAGTACAGGGATTGATGGCTGGAGGAGAAAAAGCATTTGTTAAAGCAGTTGAAGGTGCTGAAGATAAAGAAGAATTGGGAGCAGCAGATTTACAAAAAATTCATTTGAATGAACGAGACACAGTCATTGGAATTGCTGCAAGCGGACGCACTCCTTATGTGATTGGTGCATTAAGATATGCAAAATCTGTAAAAGCTAAAACGGTAGCGCTGTCTTGCAATGGTAATTCTCTTATTGGAAAAGAAGCGGACCATAGTATTGAGGTGGTAGTAGGTCCGGAAGTGCTAACAGGTTCCACAAGGTTAAAAGCAGCAAGCGCTCATAAAATGATTCTCAACATGATTTCTACAGCGGCTATGATCAAAGTAGGAAAAGCGTATGAAAACTTAATGATAGATGTTCATGTGAGTAATGAAAAGCTTAAAGAACGAGCGATAGGTATTATTTGTAAAATTACAGGCGTTTCTTATGAACAAGCAAGCCAAACGCTTGAAGAAGCAAATAATGAGGTAAAAACAGCAGTGGTTATGATCAAAACAAATGAAAATTACGACACCGCGAAGATGTTACTGAATAATGCGGGCGGTTATGTGAGAAAAGCGATTGAACATTACGTATAAAGGAGAGAAACGATGTCAACAGGCGGATTAACAATGATTAAAAACACGGTGGCTAAGCTTCCTGATTCGGAGAGGAAAATTGCTGAATATATTTTAAACAACCCGCATACTGTGGTAAACAGTACGGCTGGAGAATTAGGTAGACTAGCGAATGCTAGCAGTGCTGCTGTTATTCGTTTGTGTAAATCTATCGGGGTTAGCGGGTTTCAAGAATTAAAGGTAAGAGTAGCCGGTGATTTAGCTAGAGATACGGAGCAAGGATACCGCGATATTGAAACAAATGAAACGATTCAATCTATTGTCAAAAAAACGGCAAGCAACAGCATTCAAAGTCTAAGTGATACGGCCGAGCTTGTGAATTATAAAGAAGCCGAGCGGGCTGTTTTAGCGCTGATTGAAGCTAAAAACATTCATTTTTTTGGAATCGGTGCTTCACATATTATTGCTATGGATGCGCAGCAAAAATTTCTTCGAATTAATAAAAATGCCACGGCTTTTGCAGATAGCCATTTAGCAGCTACACTCATCGCAAATGCAAGTAAAGACGATGTAGTTGTGGGCATCTCTTTTTCAGGGGAGACTCCTGAAGTAAGCAACGTCTTATCTTTAGCTAAAAATCGCGGAGTAAAGACGATTAGCTTAACCAAATACGGACAGTCTACCGTTTCGTCTTTAGCTGATATCTGTTTGTATACGTCTTATTCTCAAGAAGCGCCGTTTCGAAGCGCAGCTACATCGTCTCGTTTAGCCCAGCTTTATGTGATTGATGTACTATTTTTAAGTATTGCAGCGCAGCAGTATGACCAGACGATTGAGTATATTGATAAAACAAGGGATGCCATTCAGTTTTTGAAAACTAAGAAATAAAAAAGAAAGCGATTACAAAAAGGGGATTTTGTGGTCTGTTTCCTCAGTACCGTATCCATCTAAGAGGAAAATACAAAGGGGGATTAACATGTCTTTAGATAATCATCAATTAGCAAAGGTTATTTTGGAGATGCTTGGGGGAGCATCAAATATTGAAGCGTATACGCATTGTATGACGCGGCTGCGCGTGACTGTAAAAGATGATTCAATTGTAAAAAAGGCAGATATACGAAAGCTTGAAGGCGTACTCGGATTAGTGGAAGAAGAAACGCTGCAAATCATTATTGGTCCTGGAAAAGTAAACAAAGTAACAGAGGAGTTTGGAAAGTTAATTGATGAATCTGGCGGTATTAATTTAGAAAATCGTGCGGCTCAGCGGAAATCGGAGCTGAAAGAAAAAAATGCAACTCCGTTTAAGCTCTTGCTTCGCCGAATTGCAAGTATTTTTATTCCGTTAATACCTGCTCTTGTAGCATCTGGACTTATCACCGGAGTGACAAAAGCAGCAGTTCAAGCGAAGTGGCTTCCTGCAGATTCACAGATTGCTATTCTTTTAACCGTTATCGGAAGCGGCTTATTTGCTTATCTGGGTATTTTAGTAGGTATTAATGCGGCAAAAGAATTTGGTGGTTCGCCGGCTTTAGGGGGCTTAGCAGGTATTTTAGTCATTAATCCTGCCGTAGCTGATATTAAACTTTTTGGTGAAGCACTTTTGCCGGGTCGGGGTGGCTTAATAGGAGTCTTGCTTGCAGCAATCTTTATGGCCGTAGTGGAAAAACGAGTGCGTAAATTTGTCCCTCAGTCACTGGATATTATTATTACACCAACCGTTACGGTGTTAATTACAGGCATTATTACGTATGTAGTATTCATGCCAATCGGCGGCTTGATTTCAGACGGAATCACAAAAGGCCTTTTAGGAGTTTTGGAGGTTGGAGGAGTTGTAGCAGGCTTTGTTTTAGGAGCAACATTTTTGCCGCTCGTCATTACAGGACTTCATCAAGGTCTTACTCCTGTTCATTTAGAGCTTATCAATTCAATTGGAGATGATCCGCTTCTTCCTATACTAGCAATGGGCGGAGCCGGTCAGGTCGGTGCAGCTTTTGCTATCTATATCAAAACAAAGAAAAAACGTTTAAAGCGAGCAATTGGAGGCGCTCTTCCTTCAGGGCTGCTTGGAATTGGAGAGCCGCTTATTTTTGGAGTCACACTTCCTTTAGGACGCCCCTTTTTAACCGCTTGTCTTGGAGCTGGAATCGGCGGAGCGTTTCAGGCGCACTTTCATATTGCGACTGTAGCAGTGGGAGTCTCAGGTTTGCCGCTTACGTTTTTAGTTCATGCGCATCAAATTCTTCTTTATTTACTCGGGTTAGTTGTTGCTTACGCAGCCGGCTTTGTTTGTACGTATTTCTTTGGATTCAACGATGAAATGGCGAGAGAGTTTGAATGATTGGCATTTCGTTTTATTTAAATGATAGTGATGCTAAAAAAAGATTAATAGAAGCAAGTGAGTGCGGTGTCACACGTGCATTCACTTCGCTTCATATTCCAGAGGAAAAAGGGGATTTGGCTGAACGGGCAAAAGAACTGCTTCATGTGGCTAGAGATTGTGGAATAAGCGTGTATGCAGACGTATCCAAGCATACGCCGATTCATTTAGGTACTGAAAGCCTTATGTCGCTATCTTCACTTGGCGTATCTGGTATTAGACTAGACGATGGGTTTAGCACAGCAGAAACTCTTTCGCTTGCGAATGAATTTTATATTGCTGTTAATGCAAGTACGTTATCCAAACAAGAAATTGAAGCACTCTTATGTGCAGGTCTTCATCATCATCAGCTGCTTGCATGGCATAATTTTTATCCTCGACCTGAAACAGGGCTTGAAGAAACGTTTTTTCAACAGCAGACAGATTTATTTAATGAACTTCGTATCCCAGTCTGCGCTTATATTCCCGGGGAAGGCGAAAAGAGAGGCCCTATTTATCAAGGTCTTCCTACTAGAGAAAAAGACCGTAATAGATGCCCTTTTACCTCTGCAGTAGATTTATACGGCTGCGGAGTAGCGGAGGTTTATATTGGAGATCCATGCGCCGGTTCAAGTTTATTAAAGCGTTTGGTTCAATATCAAGAAAGCAGCATTATTCCGCTGCGCATTCGTTCACCTCATATAGAGGGAACGTACAGCGTGCGTCCAGATGTATCAAGAGACGCTCTGCGTTTAGTTGATACACGATCTGTAAAACCAGTGCCGCCATTTCATACAGTCGAGCGCAGAATCGGAGCAATTACAATGGACAATGATGGCTACGGACGTTATAGAGGAGAGGTTCAAATAGCTAAAACGAATTTGCCTGCAAATGCGAATGTGAACGTGATTGGGTATGTGATAGAAGAAGATCATGAGCTGCTTTCGTTAGTGAAACCGGGGCAAAAACTTGAGCTTATTCCTGTCTGAATGGAAAAACGGTGTATTTTTAAAGAAGCCGATAGCTAACTAGTAAGCTTATAAAAGTAAAGAGCACACACTGCTTAAAAAAAGTGTGTGCTTTTTATTTTACTAAAAAGGAAACTATTTTCATTGCTGAATCATGAACCTTTCTATTGAATAAAACGCTTTACTATGATAAAACTATTACAGGTAAACATATGATAATCGTTTAATTTTATAGAGATACAACGCCACTAGGGGTGCTTTCTAAGCTGAGAGAGACGAGAAGTCTTAACCCTTATAACCTGAACTAGGTAATACTAGCGTAGGAAAGAGGTATTGTAATGGATGTTTTGTATGGTATTTCCTTACGAACTCGTTATAATAATTTTTTGTATATAAACAAAAACACTTCTTTCCTGCGAAAGAAGTGTTTTTTTATGCGTAAAGGAAGGTGTCATACATGGAAGAAACAATTGATTTGCTTGTCAAACAGGTAGAGGAGCGCAAAGGGGAGCTAATCCAGTTAGTAAAAACGCTTGTTGCATATAAAACGCCAGCGCCTCCTGCACGAAATTCTCATGAAGCGCAGCGCTACGTAGCGGATTTCCTTAAAAACTGCGGTTTTTCCATCGATATGTGGGATTTATATTGCAACGATCCTATTGTAGTGGGCACGTTAAAAGGGAAAAAATCAGCTGACTATCAAAGCTTAATTATTAACGGGCATATGGATGTAGCTGAGGTACAAGAAAATGAAAAGTGGGAGACAAATCCGTTTGAAGCTGTGGTAAAAGACAACATGATAATCGGACGCGGAGTTGCTGATATGAAAGGCGGCTTGGCAGGAGCATTATTTGCAGTCCAGCTTTTAACAGAAGCAGGAATCGAACTGCCGGGAGACTTGATTTTTGAATCCGTTGTAGGAGAAGAAGTGGGAGAGGCAGGTACGCTGCAATGCTGTCAGAAAGGATATACAGCTGACTTTGCGCTTGTTGCTGATACGAGTGATTTACATATTCAAGGTCAAGGCGGAGTGATCACGGGATGGATTACGATAAAAAGCAGTAAAACCTATCATGACGGTACACGCCGAAGTATGATTCATGCTGGAGGAGGTCTGTTAGCTGCGAGTGCTATTGAGAAGATGGCAAAAGTGATCGGAGGGCTGCAAGAATTGGAGCGCCACTGGGCTGTTACAAAAAGCTATCCAGGATTTTTGCCGGGAACAAATACGATTAATCCAGCAGTAATCGAAGGGGGAAGACATGCTGCTTTTATTGCAGATGAATGCAGGCTGTGGGTCACCGTTCACTATTATCCCAATGAATCATACGACCAAGTATCAAAAGAAGTGGAAGAATACATTTTAGCTATTGCAAAAGCAGATCCATGGTTAAAAGATAACCTGCCAACCTTTGAATGGGGAGGCACATCAATGATTGAAGACAGAGGAGAAATCTTCCCGTCATTAGAAATTGATGAAAATCATGCTGGAGTACAGCTGCTTGCACGTACTCATGAACAAATTGAAGGGAAAAAGCCCCCAATCGATGTGTCAACTAGCGTAACAGACGGGGGATGGCTAGCTGATGCGGGGATTCCGGCCGCTATTTATGGTCCGGGAAATTTAGCAAATGCACATGCTGTGAACGAACAATTAGATATAAATCAGCTTGTTCAATATACAAAAGTGATGTTGCAGTTCATTTATACGTGGCTGCATACGCATAAGGAGTGATCATCATGAAATTTAGTGAACGATTATACGAAAAGCTGCAGCCTATTTGGCGTCAAAATCATAATCATCCCTTTGTACAGGGAATGGGAGACGGAACGCTTGAAAAGGAGAAGTTTCGCTTTTACATGATTCAAGATTACCTTTACCTAATTGATTATGCAAAATTATTTGCGATTGGAGCCATGAAAGCTACCGATGTTCAAACGATGGGGAAATTTGCTGCACTTTTGGATTCTACATTAAACGAAGAAATGAGCCTGCACCGTGAGTATGCCAAGAAATTTGAAATCAGCGAAAAAGAATTAGAAAAAGCGCAGCCATCTCCTACAACGCTTGCATACACACACTATATGCTGCACGTTGGTCAAAGCGGCACATTAGCTGAATTAATGGCGGCTCTTTTGCCTTGTATGTGGAGCTATTGGGAAATAGGAAAAGAACTCAGTGAAAAGCCTGGAGCTAACAATGAATTTTATCGTGAGTGGATTGAAATGTACAGCTCAGAAGAATTTGGAGAACTAGCGACATGGTGTATTAATTTATTCGACTCACTTACTGAAGACAAATCAGAAGCGGAGTTAGAAAAGCTCGAAGAAATTTTCTTGAATACAACGCGTTTTGAGTATATGTTCTGGGATATGGCTTATAACGAAGCGATGTGGCCAATTCATGAATAAGTCTGTGTTATCTTTTCAAAACGTCAGTTTTACGTACAAAAACGGTGATCAACCGATTTTAACATCATTAAACTTAGACGTAAAAGAAGGCGAGTTTGTCAGTATCGTTGGAGCGAGCGGTTCTGGGAAAAGTACGTTGTTTCGTCTCATTACAGGTCTTGAACAGCAGAGTGAAGGCGATATCGTGATTAACGGACAGTCTTATGAAAAACGGCTTGGAAAAGTAGGCTACATGCCGCAGCAAGATTTGCTTCTTCCGTGGCGCACGATTTTAGACAATGCAGCTCTGCCGCTTGAGCTTCACAATGTGTCAAAAGCAAGTGCTCATAGGCAAGTATCTCAGCTGCTCGAAGAGTTTGGTTTAAAAGGGTATGAAAATCGTTTTCCAAGTGATTTATCCGGAGGGATGAAGCAGCGTGTTTCTTTTCTGCGAACGGTATTAAGCGGTTCTAACGTACTGCTTTTAGATGAGCCTTTTAGTGCGCTTGATGCCATTACGCGTTTATCAATGCAGGAATGGCTGCTTGAACAATGGCAAAAGCGTAAACATAGCATCTTATTTATCACTCATGACGTAAACGAAGCCCTGTTTTTATCAGATCGTATTTTTATCTTTTCAGACAAGCCGGTAAGTCATCTTGAAGAGATTAAAGTACCGCTTAGCAGGCCTCGAACGCAAAAAGATTTGAATCAACAGCGTGTGCTTGATGTGAAAGATTATTTAATTGAACAGCTAAGATCGAAGGTGAACACATGAAAAAATACGGGGCTTCAGTTATTTTAGTCGTCATTTTGCTGGCTGCTTGGGAAATTGGAGCACGCATTGTAAACTATCCGTTTATTTTACCAACGCCCACCGGTATTTTAACGAAGCTTTGGGAGCTGCGAATGGATTTATTGTTTAAGCATTTACCAGCTACGCTATCTATTGTTGTAATTGGGCTGGTTATATCAGTGGTCCTGGGAGTTATGCTGGCTGTATGGATGAATTGGAGTCCGCTTATTGAGCGTGCTTTCTATCCGCTTATTATTGCGTCGCAAATGATTCCCACCATTGCCATAGCTCCTGTATTTGTTCTGTGGTTTGGCTACTCCATTTGGAGCAAAGTGATTGTGACTGTATTAATTACTTTTTTTCCTATTACGGTTAGCACATTTGACGGGCTTCGTTCGACCAATAAAGAGTTAAAAGAACTCATGCTGACCATGGGAGCAACAAAAAAAGATATTTTCTTTAAGTTGAACATTCCTTCTGCACTGCCTCATTTTTATTCAGGGCTCAAAGTAGCGGTTACCTTTAGTATAATAGGTGCTGCCATTGGCGAATGGTTAGGTGCACAAGCAGGCTTAGGATATTTCAGTCGTCGTATGATGACACAGTTTGATGCAGCTGGTGTATTTGCACCAATTGTGATTTTATCCGCGCTTGGTATTTTATTCTTTATTATTGTAGTAGGTTTCGAAAAACGTTCATTAAAGTGGAGGAAAACAGAATGAAAAAATGGTTTGTAATTGGTTTAAGCCTGATGCTTGTTTTGATGCTCGCTGCTTGCGGCCAGGACAAGGAAAATAAAGCTGGTGACAGTAAAAAATTAAAAGACGTTACAATTATGCTTGATTGGTACCCAAATGCAGTGCACAGCTTCATTTATGCTGCACAAGAAAAAGGATATTTCAAAAAAGAAGGGCTGAATGTGAAAGTACAGTTTCCTGCTAATCCAACAGACTCGCTTAATTTAGCAGCTGCGGGGAAAGTTACACTCGGCCTTTATTATCAGCCTGATGTAGCAATGGCACGAGCAAATGAAGATGTGCCGGTAAAGTCGGTAGGAGCAATCGTAAGGTCTCCATTGAACCGAGTTGTGGCGCTGAAAGATAGCGGTATTAAGCGTCCTAAAGATTTAGAAGGAAAAGTAGTAGGATACAGCGGAACACCATTAAGTGAATCTGTTCTAAAGAAAATGGTGAAAAGCGATGGAGGAGATCCGAATAAAGTAAAACTAGTAGACGTAGGATTTGAGTTAAATTCATCGCTGATTAGCAAAAAAGTAGATGCCGTAATAGGTGCATATATTAACCACGAAGTACCATTACTTCATAAAAAAGGATATAAAACAGTTGACATTGATCCTTCAGATTACGGCGTGCCATCTTATTACGAGCTAGTGGCAGTTACTGGGGATCAAACGTGGGCAAAAGATTCTGATACGATTAAAGCGTTTTGGCGTGCCGCTACAAAAGGGTATGAGTACACAGAGAAACATCCAAAAGAATCACTTCAAATTCTATTAGATAACCAAGATAAATCAAACTTCCCCCTTGAAAAAGACGTGGAAACAAAAAGTTTAAATATTTTACTTCCGAAAATGAAGTCTGAACAAGGATTTGGCAGTCAAACGAAAGAATCATGGCAGTCAAATGTAGACTGGTTAAAAGAGTCAGGATTAATTAAGAAAAAGCCAAATGTAGATGAAATGTTTGAGAATATCGGAGAATCCAAGTAAATAATTTAAGACAAATTTAAAAAAACCTTCTTATACTGAACGTAACTTTCTGAACGAGAAAGTGAAAAGGTAAAGGAGGTTTTTTTATGGCTTTTACAATAGTAGATAAGGAAACATGTATTGCTTGCGGAGCATGTGGAGGGAGCGCACCAGGTCTTTATGATTATGATTCAGAAGGTCTTGCTTATGCGGTGTTAGATAACAACGAAGGAACAAAAGAGGTTCCTGAAGATCAGCAAGATGAGATGATGGAAGCGTATGAAGGATGCCCAACAGAATCCATTAAAATCGCAGAGCAGCCGTTTTATGGAGAAGCAACAAAATTCGAATAAGGTTTTTAAAAAAGTTAACGATAAAGTACATTTAGTTATGACATAAGTGAATATTTGGTGAAATAGAAAGTTTCAAAATAAAAAAGGTCTTGCCTAGAGCAAGACCTTTTTTTATTCTAAATTTGCATGCTTTCCGTACATTGTATGGGTATCAAGTTCTTTCTTCTCCATGAAGCGAAGAATCAGCGCATCGTAAAAGAGAAGAAGCGTTTGCTCAAACAGCGACGCCATAGGCTGTACTGTTTGATAACTGCTTTGTTCTTGATCCTTCGGAGCACCAGGCAGCTTCACGACAAAGTCAGCCAGCTTGCCAAGCGTGGAGTCGGGAGAAATTGTGACTACTCCAACTTTTCCTCCAAGTTCTTTTGCTTTTTGAGCGATAGGAGTCAAGCTCTTCGTCTCGCCAGAACCTGATCCGATGATTAATAAATCATCCTTTGTGAAAGTAGAAGTCACGGTTTCTCCAATGACATAAGCATCAATGCCCATATGCATCATACGCATAGCAAACGACTTACCCATAAGACCTGAACGGCCTGCTCCAGTGACAAACACTTTTTTAGATGAGATGATGCCATTTACAAGCTGCTCAGCTTCATCATCAGCGATTAGAGCTGTTGTTTGTAAAAGCTCATTCATAACTGTTTTTAAATGTTCGCTTGTCTGCATAGAAAGCTCCTTAATTTGTAATAAGCTCTTTCATTTGAGAAGCAACTGATTTTTTATCATCTTGGCTCGTGATTCCTCCACCAACAATAACAAGATCAGGCTGTGCTTTTACTACTTCAGGTAAAGATTCTAATTTAATGCCGCCAGCAACGGCTGTTTTTGCATTTTTTACAACGCTTTTGATTGTTACTAAATCTTCAAAAGAGTTTTGACCAACTGCTTGAAGATCGTATCCTGTGTGTACACAGATATAGTCAACGCCAAATTCGTCTAGCTCTTTTGCGCGTCCTTTAATATCTTTTACACCAATCATATCGACAAGAATTTTTTTACCTTGTTTTTTTGCTTCTTCTACAGCACCTTTGATTGACATATCTTCAGCAACACCTAAGATGGTAATGATGTCTGCTCCGGCTTGAGAAGCTTGCTGTACTTCATAGCCAGCCGCATCCATAATTTTTAGGTCAGCTAATACTTTTAAGTTAGGAAATGCTTCTTTAATTTCTTTAACGGCGCGAAGCCCTTCATTGATTACAACTGGCGTACCGATTTCTACGATATCAATATGTTCTTCAACTTCTTTTACTACCTCTTTTGCTTGAGCGATATTAACAAGATCTAATGCTAATTGTAATTCCATTCTACTCCACTCCTTAGAAAAATCTATAGATACCTTTTGTGCTTTTTTACGTAAAAAGCAGCTGGTTTAGTTATTGTACCCGCAGTTTGAGGTTCTTAAAAGTACGCACTTTTCCCGCAAATAGTGTGGGAAATGATAGTATACAGAAGTATACTAATGGACATATCAGTCTTGTAACCGCTTAATTTTCATTAAAAATGCGGATGATGTTGAGTAACATCATCCGCATAAAAAAATAAAAACTATGGAATAGAAGGAGTAGTTTCCATCATTTAATTAACGTTTCCGCCTTTTGTTCTTGATTAGCGAGCACTGTATCACGGTAATTTTTACCCCAATCGTACATAGCTGTCAAAATCGGCATTAAACTTTCTCCTTCTTTCGTAAGTGAGTATTCGACTTTAGGTGGTACGACAGGATAGACTTTACGATTAACAATCAGATCTTCTTCCAGTTCCCGCAGCTGATTAACCAGCATGCGCGGCGTAATATCAGGAATAAGCGATTTTAATTCCCCGAACCGTTTTGTTCCTTCACGTCCTAAGTGCCATAGTATCAGCATCTTCCATTTTCCACCGATAATAGCAAGCGTCAATTCTTTTTCACAGTTAAATTCCTTATTAAGCTGGCTCAATTGCTTCACCCCTATGACCAATAGTATAAAATTTATTTTAAAGTACTTCTTATTATACCGGTGCTGACAATCCTTTTACAAAAATCCGGCTTGCGCTTTTCCGTTAAAAAAGGGGAGCTTTTTTATTACATAGTTATTCTTGACTAGTGGGAGCAAAAAGGTGGCCTTTAGTCATGTTTTTTGTGTTCAATTGTTTAAATATAAAAAAAGATGGGAAATCACTCAATAACAATGCTAAAGGAGGCAGTAAAAATGGAAAGAAGTCGATCTGAATTACAAAACCCTGCTGTAAGCAACAGCGCAGGCATTAACAACGATATAGGAATCAATAACAATCCACAGACAGCTAATAGCCCTACTGCTGTTAGCAACGGAAAAAGCTGCAGCAGCAAGCTCGTAAAAGGTGTTGTTGTCGGAGCAGTTGTGGGTGGATGTATAACACTACTCGATAGCAAAACTCGTTCGTCTGTTAAAAGAAGAGCTGTTACGTTAAAGGACTCTTCTACAAACATGATTAATCAAGTAAAAGAAAATCCTCAAGAAACAAAAGAAAAAATGGTGCAGCAAATGAAAAACGCATCGAATCTTTTAAAAGATGCAATTAATGATGCTAAACATTTGTACGAGCGTGTAAATGAAGATTTCTTTAAGCAAGCAGAAGATGTGAAAAGCGTTACGCATGATGCAAAATCGACGGTAGAAGATGCTAAAAGTGATTTACAGCAAATTGGTGAAAAAGTGAAAGATGCAACTTCTGAAATAAGTAAGGAAAAGATGACGCCAGACGAAAAACCAGAAGCTGAGCGTGAAAGAACATACCAGTCTATTCACTAAAAGGGAGATGTTAACTGTGAGTCAAATGAATGAAGGAACTACAAAAGACATGAATAAAATTGAAGAAACGGCAGATAATTTAGGGACGGAGAAAAAAGAAGCAATTTTGCAGAACTTTGATACGTTTACCGATTATTTAAGTCAAAAAGTTCATGTCGGTAAAAAGCTCGGGTTAAGTGAGGAACAATTAACGGCCGCTACAAAAAAAGTGGCTAGCTATTTAGCCAAAAATGAGGAGCCTCGAAACCGAGAAGAAAAAGTCCTTCATGAGTTATGGAAAGTCAGCAGTGAAGAGGAAAAGGAAGTCCTTTCTCATCTCATTTTAAAACTAGTTGCGTAACATTAAAAAAGCATCCCATCTATCAGGATGCTTTTTTAATGTATTAAGATGATTGATTTTGAGCCTCTTGAATCGTTTTATCCCAGTCAATACCGCAATCATCCGTTGCACAAGAAGATTGCTGTGCGCAGCTTGCACATTTTCCCTGAGTACTCTTGCGGAAGAATTTTGTCATATGATAAAGAGCATATCCAAATATCAAAACCCCAATTAAAATGTTAATAATCAATGTTATTCACTCCTTTTAAGAAAAACCAAGTACTTTTCCAATAGTGTGTACAAGCAAAGCTACGAGATAAGCGACAACCAAAGGGTAGGCCACAGCAAATGCTGTCCATTTCAATGAGCCGGTTTCTCGTCGAATAACAGCGACGGTTGCTAGACACGGAACATAAAGAAGAACAAACACCATAAACGTATAGGCTGTTAGCGGTGTAAAGAATGTCTTCATTGTGTCGCCAAGCTGTCCTTCTTGTACTTTATAGATGATGCTCATAGTCGAAACAACCACTTCTTTTGCTAGGAAGCCTGTAATCAGTGATGCTACAGCTTGCCATGTGGCAAAACCTAAAGGGATAAATAGCGGAGCGATAGCACCTCCAATAATAGCCATAAAGCTATTTTCCATATCTACTCCAAAACCGCCGGGGCCAGCGTAAGATGATAGCCAGATAAATACAGAGCCAGCTAAAATAACCGTACCTGCTTTTCGGACGAAATTTCGGCCTTTTTCCCACGTGCTTCTCCAAAGAGTCTTGGCTTGCGGTACGCGGTAAGGAGGAAGTTCAACAATAAAAGTTGATTGTTCGTCTTTAAGAAGCGTTACTGATAAAATTTTCGTTACAACAAGTGCTAAAATAATGCCAAGCAAGTACATAGAAAACACCACAGCTGCTCCGTTTTGTACAAAAAACGCACCTACAAACAAAGCGTATACAGGAAGGCGTGCTGAGCAGCTCATAAATGGATTTACTAAAATGGTCATAAGGCGCTCTTTTCGCTGTTCAATTGTACGCGCGGCCATGATCCCTGGTACGTTACATCCAAAGCTAATAATCATCGGAATAAATGCTTTTCCGTTCAAACCGAAAAATTCCATGATACGATCCATTACTACAGCAATTCGAGCCATGTATCCTGAATCTTCAAGCAGTGAAATGAAAAAGAACAGGACAAAAATTTGTGGTACAAATACTAGTACGCCGCCTACGCCTGCGATGATGCCGTCCACAATTAAATCATGAATAAATGGAGCGGCACCAGCTGCATTTAGAAGAGAATCAGCGCCTTTACTAAGCGTTCCGCCAAAAAAACCGTCCAGTTTATCAGAAAGAGGAACGCCAATCCAAGTAAACGTAATATTAAAAATCAAATACATTAAGCCAAGAAAAATAGGGAGACCAAGCCACTTATGCGTCACAATTCGATCGATTCGATCTGTGAAGGTTAGAGGTGTTTCGCTGCCCTTTATGATACACTCGCTGGAAATGCGCTCAATAAATGCTGTACGCACGTCGAAGAAATGCTCGCTAAGCGGCTTGGTTAATTTTTGTGCAGCCGCTTTTCGAAGTTCAAGCAGCTCTGAGTAACTCGTTTTTTCTTTTAATGTTGATTCGATTACGCTATTTTCCGCTAAAAATTGAATGGCAATCCATCTGCTGACATCCGCTTTTGTTTGAATCATACGAATTGCTTGTTCAGTGGTTTCCCCGTAATTTAATTGAAATGAAGGGGCTTTTAAATCTTGCTTCAAAGTGGAGAGAAGCTCATTAATTCCTTTTCCATTGCGGGCAATAATTGCAGAAACCGGAATATGTAATGATTTGCTAAGCTTCTCCAAATGAAAAGTCAATCCGCGTTTTTCTGCTACATCAATCATATTTAAGCCGATTACTAATGGTTTTCCATATTCCAATGCTTGAATAGTGAGATGCATGCTTCTTTCAAACTGAGAAGCGTCTACGATATTCAGCATACTGTTAAATTCTCCGGTTAACAAAAAGTTAGTTACCACTGCTTCATCTGAAGAAAGAGGAGTAAAATCATACACACCCGGCAAATCAACCAGCTGGCTGTTTTGCTTTTTAATAGACCCAACTTTCTTTTCAACGGTTACACCGCTCCAGTTTCCTACGTATTCATAGGAATCTGTTAATATATTGAATAAAGAAGTTTTTCCTGTGTTTGGATTTCCTAAAAGTGCAATTGTACTCATGCTGTCTCAACCTCAATTTTAGCCGCATCCCTTTTTCGGATGCTAATCATTTGACCTTGACATTCAATAATACAAGGTCCTCCTAAGATGGTTTTTTGCTTCATGCATAGTTCACAGCCTTTTTTTACTCCAAAAGAAAGAAGGCGGCGTTCTAGTGATCTATCTAAAAATTCAATGTTTTTAACTTTTACTTTGTCGCCAATACTCACGGTAGTTAAATTCATCATTCAGCACTCCTGTTAATGATAATCATTTTCAATTTGTATCTATCTCGATTATACATAAGGTTCTAAAATCAATCAATGCTTCTAGAGCGTTACAATTAAAAATATATATTTATAACTATATTTTTCAGATGAAATTATGTACGATTTTAGCAGCAAATTGTCAGGAGGGATGTGAGTGGAGGTAATCATTCGCAAAATGAGAAAAGAAGATATTACGTCTGTTCAATACGTCGCAAAGATGAGCTGGTATGATACATATGAAGGAATTATTCCTAGAAGCGTTCAGAATCGGTTTCTTTCAGAAGCATACTCCAATAAAAGGATGCTGTGGCGCTTGCGTAATTCGTTCATTTATGTAGCAACTATTGATGAGAAAATCGTAGGATACGCTAACTTTTTCCGACTACAAAACAGAGGGGAAATAGAACTAGGATCTATCTATATACTGCCTGCTTATCAAGGAAAAGGAATCGGTTCGCAATTGTTAGAAAAAGGAATGAAGCGCTCGAAGGAACTAAAAATCGTTTACATTAATGTAGAAAGGGAAAACGGAATAGGCCGTGCTTTTTATCAATCAAAAGGTTTCCAGCTCGTGGATGAATTTGATGATGAATTTGAAGGGCACTTGTTAAAAACGATGCGGATGAAGTTAATGATTTAAGCCTATAGCATGAATGTTATCTTAAGAAAGCTGATTTTAAACTTTCTGTTAAAATCAGCTTTTAATTACAGAATAACGATTGACCTTATTCTTGTGAATATGGTAACATTAATCAGAACTTAATGACCGAAAATGTTTTTCGGTCAAACAGTCAGGCGGAAGTAAGGATTATTGGAGGCTAAAAAACATGAATATGATTAAAGGAGAATGGAAAAAAATCTTTTCCAAACCAATGACTATTGTGGTGATTTGCGGATTGTTATTTGTTCCATTACTTTATAATGTCATCTTTTTATCTGCTTACTGGGATCCATATGGAAAAACAGATCAAATTCCAGTTGCAGTGGTAAATGAAGATAAAGGTGCTACCTTAGATGGAAAGAAATTGAATGTCGGTCGTGATTTTGTTGATGATTTAAAGGAAAATGACAAATTTGACTGGAAATTTACGAACAAGGAAAAAGCGTTAGAAGGCTTAAAAAATGAGGACTACTATTTAGTGTTAGAAATTCCAAAGAATTTCTCCAAAAATGCAACAACATTAATGGATAAAGATCCTAAAAAAATGAAATTTATCTATCATACAAATGCCGGAAAGAACTATTCAGGCGCTCAAATTAGCTCAAATGCAGTGGCTAAAATCAATGATCAGATTAAAGAAGCAGTCACAAAGCAGTATGCTGAAACGGTATTTGACAGCTTTAAGCAAGTAGCGGATGGTCTTCAAAAAGCAAGTGACGGTGCAGGAGAGCTCGAAAACGGCTCGAAAACGCTGCGAGATAACATGAAGAAATTAGCAGACAGCACGGTTACATTCGAAGACGGTACAGCTAAATTGGCAAACGGATTAACGGATGCACGAAAAGGAGCAACAGATTTAAATGCAGGTGCAGCTAAGCTCCTAAACGGTGCGGACACAATTAATGAAAACTTGGGCAGCCTAAACAGCGGTTTAGGGAAGCTAGAAAGTGGGAGCGGGCAGCTTTATGCGGCTTCTAAAGAACTTGAAACAGGTGCAGGAAAGCTTAGCAATGGATTAGGACAACTACAAGACGGAACTGCAAAACTGCAAGGTGCAACACAGCAGCTCAATGAAGGAACAAAGACACTTCAAGGGAAATTACCGCAGTTTACAAGCGGCTTAAACCAAGTGGACGCTGAAGTGAGCAGCGTTACGCAGCAAATTAATCAAGCAGAACAGGAAATTACGCAGATTAAACAGCAGGTCGATTCAAAAAAAGCAGAGTTTGAACAGCAGCAGCAAGCTCTCATTGACAGCATTAACAGCAACGAGTCCATTCCTGATGAGCAAAAACAAACGCTGATTGCAGGAATTAAAAAACTTACGTCTCAGCAGTTTATGGATGAACAGCAGCAAAAAGCAGAGCAGCTAAAAGCAAAAGTAGATAAAGTGAAAGAGCTATCTGCGGCTCTTCAAAAGCTGTCTAAAGGCGGAGAAGATATTCAAAGCGCTATTAATAAAATTGCTGATGGACAAAGTCAGCTGTACAATGGCCAAACAAAATTATACAATGCCCAAACTCAACTATACAACGGTGCTGTTAAACTAGCAGACGGAGAAAAGCAGTTCAACAGCAAATTTGCAGAGCTAAACAGCGGTATTGCTGACGCTCATACAGGAGCTGGAAAGCTTGCTGACGGGCAGCAGCAAATTGTGGATGGACTTAAGAAGTCTGAACAAGGAAGCGCAGCGCTAGCAAATGGTTTAACACAGCTAGAAAACGGGGCAACCAAATTAGCAAATGGTTCTAAAGAGTTAACAAATGGTTCGTCCAAACTATATGATGGTTCATCTAAATTATCAGATGGAACAAGCGAGCTTCATTCATCTTTAGCAGATGGTGCAAAAGATGCAAAAGATGTTAAAGCGGATGATAAAACATATAGCATGTTTTCAAATCCAACGGATTTAAAATCAGATAAACAAAACAACGTAGATAAGTACGGTGTCGGATTAGCTCCATACATCTTATGTATTGGCTTGTTTGCGGGAACGTTAATGTTCTCAGCGGTATATCCAATGAAAGAGCCATCAATTCGACCGACATCAGGCATTTCGTGGTTCTTAAGTAAGTTTAGTGTCATCACTATTGTAGGTATGCTGCAGGCAGCGATTGCTGTTACAGCTCTTCTATGGGGCTTGCATTTAAACGTAACAAGCATTTGGCACTTCTATATCTTTACCATGATTACAGGTGTGACGTTCTTTACACTTATCTTGTTCTTAACAACAGGGTTAGGAAAAGTAGGGCAATATTTAGCCTTCATTATTCTGCTGCTTCAAATTGGCGGCAGTGCAGGTACATTCCCTAAAGCACTTGTACCGGAATTTTTCCAGGCAATTAATCCGTACTTGCCTATGACCTATGCAATTCGCGGTTTCCGTGAAATCATTTCCATTGGTGATGATTTCGGCTACGTATGGCATCAGGCTGGCGTACTTGGAATCTTTGCAGCAATCTTCATCACTCTTTCATTGATAATGTTTTATATCAATGCCAGAAAAGAGAAGCATCACACAGAGGAACAGGCAGCAGCATAATTTAACTAATAGAAAAAGAGAGTTCCAGTTTAAAAAGGAACTCTCTTTTTCTTTATGATAGTATAGGTTTACGTATAAAAGAGGGGAACGTGAATACATGCAGCTTACAAAAATTTCGGTATATGAAAGTGATCGTGTGAAAAAGTGGCAGGAAGGGCTGAAAGAATGGGACGGTTCAATATCGGAACGGATGATAAATGACCGAGCTGAAGATGAGTTTTGGCAGCGGTATGTAGAAAAAATGTCTTTTAATTCAGCAAATGACCCTGTAGTAAAACAGCTTCAACAAGAACTTCTTGCTTTTTTGAATCCAACTGACTCTGTTATGGAAATTGGCCCTGGCTGGGGAAATTATACGTTTTCGATTGCTGATTATGTAAAAGAACTTACGTGTATGGATTGTTCGCCAAGCATTATTCGCTACTTACAAACGCAATCAGATGCCCGCTCTAATCTAAAGTTCATAGAAGGTAAATGGGAGTATGAGCGTCTAACAGATAACTACGATGCCGTAGTAGGAATAAACTGTTTTTACCGTATGCATAATATTGTCGATGGTCTCTTAAATATGAACGATTCGGCTAATCGTTTGGCGGTTATAGGCATGTCAACGGGTCCAGAAAAGCCTCACTACGTAGAGTTACATAGAAAGCTTGGGTACGAGATTAAATGGCGCCGTAAGGAATATATTGACTTACTAAATATTTTATATGAACTGGGTATTTACGCAGATTGTAAGCTGGTTCCTATAACCAAAACGGTAACTTATGAGACGTACGAAGATCTCATCAAGAAGAACTCGACAAAGGTGCTTTCTAAAGATATTGACAAGTTAGAAACTGAGAAGATTATTTTACAGCATGTAAAGAAAATAAATGGCACATATGAATATACGTATCAATATCATATGGCTTTTATTTATTGGAAACCGATAAAAAGAACCCGTTGAGTAAAATCAACGGGTTCTTTTTAGTAGGGATAAAGCTGTAATTTAGAATAAGCAATATTAAAATCGTCGCCGCTTAGAAGAACTTTCAATTCCTGCTTCTTCACGGTATTTAGCTACTGTTCTTCTTGAAATCTGAATTCCTTCGCTGGAAAGAAGAGACATGAGCTTTTGATCTGAAAGAGGTTTTAATTTATTTTCTTCGGCAATTAATGTTTTGATTTTTTCTTTTATAAAGGCAGTAGAATTGCTTTGTTCGCCATCAGTTCGCTCTAAAGAATTGGTGAAAAAGTATTTTAACTCAAACAGCCCGCGTGGCGTTTGAATATACTTTCCGTTAGTCGCACGACTTACCGTTGATTCGTGACAGTCTATTTTTTGAGCAATATCTTTTAAGTTAAGCGGCTTTAGCCCCGAAATACCCATTTCAAAAAAATCTTGCTGATGTTCCACAATGGCTTTGGACACGTTGTAAATCGTCGCATTACGCTGCTCAATACTATTGATTAGCCAAGTAGCTTCATGAATTTTTTCCTGTACGTATCGATCGGTTGTTACGCATGCAGAGCGATGAACCAGCTTTTGATAGGTGCCGTTAATTTCGATGGGCGGAAGCAGCTCGCTATGAAGAATAACATGATAGCGGCCGTCAACTTTTTGTACCGTTACATCAGGCGAGATGTACTTTGTAAGCGGGACGTGGAAATCTCCTGCTGGACGAGGATTTAATGTCCGCAAGCAGTCAACAATTTCTTGTACTTCACGCATCGAAATAGAGTATTTTTTTGAAATGTTCCGATATTTTTTGTTAGCAATATCTTCAATATCGTGTTTTACCACGTCGTATAAAAGAGGAGGCTTTGACTTTTTGGCCTTAATTTGAATAAGCAGTGAATCGACAAAATTTTGAGCGCCCACGCCAATCGGATCAAAGCTTTGTAAAACGTGAATCATATCGTTGACTTCGTTAATTGAAACATTCAGCAGTTCGGCTGCCAATTTTGGCTCAATTGCTAAAAAGCCGTTTTTATTTAAGTTTCCAATTAGAAATTGAACGATGTGTTTTTGGTGTGAGTGTAAATGATTTAGCATAGACAGCTGCTCTAATAAATGACTCTCTAATGTCACAGTTTGATCAGATATATAATTAAACGGATTATAATCGTCATCGGTATAACCTTTTGAATATGAACGCTGTTCTCGAGTATCAAATGAATCTTTTTGCTGAGAGTCGCCAGCAGACAGTTTAATCACAGGATTTTCATTGACTTGCTGATGAAGATAATGAACTAAATCGGCCGTAGAATAATTTAAAATGTTGATAGACTGACGTAATTCAGGTGTCATGGCCAATTTTAATAGTTGTTTTTGGGATAAATCTAAACCTAATTGCATCATTGAATCACCTATCATTCTTGAGTTTTATTTCGACAATTCTGGCTGCATCGTTCGACATCATCATAGCTGAAAATGCGAAAGAATTCTATAGTGTTGTCAGATGTTCTTACACAGGGGCTAATTGCAAGAAAGAGTAGGAGAATAGATAAAACAAAAACGAATAGCTCCTGGCAATAGCTATTCGTTTGTTTTAACAGAGCCGCTAGGAGAACTTAGCTGCAATTTGGGGTGTTTCCCATTCTTCTATCTCCCCATGCGCACATCATATTTAAAATTTCTCGTAAGGTTTCGCCTTCTTCACTGAGTGAGTACTCTACTTTAGGAGGAACTTCATTGTATACTTTTCTATTAACCACACCGTCTTTTTCTAATTCTTTTAGCTGTTGAGACAGCATTTTTTTGGTAATAGCAGGCATAGCTCGCTGAAGTTCACTAAAACGTTTTTCACCTTCTTTTAATAAGCATAAAATAACGACTTTCCATTTCCCGCCGATTACTTCAAGCGTTGCTTCAACAGGTACATTATAGTGGGGTGCTTTCACCGTTAATCCTCCATTCATAAACAGATATGAAATATGGATATAATAATTTAATATCCATAGACCTAGGTTACCGGGAAGGTACCTGGTTACATGAAAGTGCCGTCTTTTGTAAACAACATGTATTTATTATACTGAAAAAGAACTTTTAATTGAAGGAAGAAATGTAAAAGGGGAGATCTTGATGAAAGCTTTACTGCTAGAAGGCAAAGGGAAAGTAAGTGAGATGAAAGTCGGAAATATCCAAAAGCCACATCCAGCTAAAGGTGAAATTTTAGTTAAAATTAAAGCTACTGCTTTGAACCCTGTAGATTATAAAACAGGAAACAGCGGTAATCCTAGTTGGACATATCCTCACGTATTAGGACTTGATTCAGCGGGCGTTGTCGAGGAAGTGGGAGAAGAAGTCACAGCTGTCAAAGTCGGAGACCGCGTTGTATATCATAGCGATTTATCAAAAAAAGGCGGGTTTGCACAATACGGGGTGACAACAGCCCACACAGTTTCTCTTATTCCGCAAGGGGTTTCATTCGAAGACGCTGCGGCTATTCCATGTGCGGGATATACAGCATATCAAGCATTGTTTCACAAAATGAACGCTTCAAAAGGACAAACAATTTTAATTCACGCAGGTGCTGGAGGGGTTGGAGGATTTACCATTCAGCTTGCCAAAAATGCAGGCCTTACAGTGCTCACAACCGCATCTTCTGCCAATCATGAGTTTGTAAAAAGTTTAGGTGCTGATTATGTAATCGACTACCGTAAAGAAGACTTTGTGAAAAAAGTGCTGGAGCTTACCGATGGAATCGGTGTAGATTTAGTCTTGGATACCGTTGGACGAGACAATGCAGACGAGTCGGTAAAGGCTCTTGCTTTTAATGGTCAAATTGCATTCATCGCAGGACCGCCTAATGTAAACGATGCGATTTCGTTTGCGCACCCACTATCGTTTCATCAAGTTGCATTAGGAAGTGTACATCAGTCTAATAACGTAAAAGAACAGCGAAAGCTTGCTGAGATGGGAAATAGAATGCTTTTGCTTTTACAAGAAAATAAGCTAAATGCACTCGTGGAAAAAGTCATTTCACTAGACGAAGTGCCGGCAGCATTAGATGAACTGGCGACTCGTCGAGTAAAAGGGAAAATTGTAGCTGTAATAGATAAGTGATAGAACAAAAAAGAGATTGAGACATAACTACATCAATTCAATCTAAAGCCAAACAAATGTAAGAAAGGAGCTCATATCGATCATTTATTACACCACTGTTGATTTCCGTGCAAGGCTTCGCTTTCCGCGGACGATGAGCCTCCTCGTTGCTTGCGCTCCTGCGGGGTCTGATCCCTTCCGCTGTTCCCGCAGGAGTCTTCGCCTTGCTTTCTAATCAACAGCTAGAAGCAACTAACTGGATGAACCCTACGTTTACCAACACAATGAAAAGGTCCGAACGAGTACTCATTCGGACCTTCCTTAAACTAACATACTTTTTATTTTACCTCTTTTAAATCGTAAACTGCTGCGTATAGAGCTTGTGATAAAACCCTTGTTTTTCTAGCAGCTCGCCATGATTTCCTTCTTCAATAATTTGTCCGTCTTTTAAGACAAGGATTTGATCTGCATTTTCAATCGTTTTAAGGCGGTGGGCAATCACAAAGCTTGTTTTTCCTTTTAATAGATTACTCATTCCTCGTTGAATATCAATTTCTGTTTTTGTATCAATATTGGAAGTAGCTTCGTCTAAAATTAAAATGTCACAGTCAGAAAGCATGGCTCGAGCAATCGATAAAAGCTGCTTTTGACCTTCACTTAAATTTCCTCCACCAGCTGAAATCACGGTATCGTATTGCTGCGGCAAATGTTTGATAAACGAATGAGCATTGGCCATCTTTGCGGCGCTTTTCACTTCTTCATCGCTGGCATCTAACCGGCCAAATCGAATGTTATCCGCAATCGTACCGGAAAATAAATAGGTATCTTGAAGAACAATGCCGATTCGGTTTCGTAAATCATGGATGTTATAGTCACTGATGGAACGTCCGTCAATTTTAATGTCTCCGTTTGAGATGTCATAAAATCGTGTGAGCAAGTTAATGATGGTTGTTTTACCAGAACCTGTTGGACCGACCAAAGCAACCATTTCACCTTTTTTTGCTGTCAGTGTAACATTTTTTAAAATCATTTTTTCATCGTTATAGCCAAATGCTACGTTTTCAAAAGCAACGTCTCCTGCAAATTTTGTAACAGAAAGAGCGTTTGGCTTGTTTGTGATGTCCGGCTGCTCATCCATAATCGCAAACACGCGCTCTGCGCCGGCAATAGCTGAAAGAATGGTGTTTACTAAGTTTGCCATTTGACTGATTGGGCGAGAGAACTGACGTGAGTAGTTAACAAATGAAGCGATCATCCCAACTGTAACGCTACCTTGAACAGCCATAAATGCGCCCGCTCCGATCACTAGTGCTAAGCCTAAGTTGTTAATAAAGTTTGTGACAGGACCTAAAAAGCCTGAAAATGTTTCCGCTTTTGTTGCTGAACTTCTCAGCTGTTCATTTCGTTCATTAAAAACAGTTAAAAAGTCTTTTTCCTTACTAAAAAGCGTAACAACTTCTCCTCCAGAGATTGCTTCTTCTACAAAGCCGTTTAGCTCACCTAAGTCTTTTTGACGTTTGACAAAATTTTCACTGCTGCGTTTTAATATTTGTCGAACGATTATAACCATCAAGGGAATAACAATCAGCGTGATAATGGCAAGAATCCAGTTGAGCGAGAACATCGCAATGGTAATGCCGACTAAAGACAAAATAGAGGACAGAGCCTGAATAACGCTTTGACTCAGAGCGCTGTTTAGATTATCAATATCATTTGTGACTCTGCTCATTAACTCTCCGTGAGCTCGTTTGTCAAAAAAGCGAAGGGAGAGAGTCTGAAGCTTTGCAAATAAATCTTGGCGGAGCATTCCAATAGTTGTAAACGAAACGTTCACCATTAAATAGGTTTGCAGCCATGTTAATAAAGATGTCGTGATATAAATTCCTGCAAGAATAAGGGACATTCGTATCGTCCCGCTGATATCTTTAGGAATAATATGCTCATCAATAATAACCCCAATTAAATAAGGGCCTAATAAATTAAGCAGGGAAGTCACAATAACTAAGATTATCGCAGCCGCAAGCGGAGGTTTTCGTTTCCCCATATATGACCAGATTCTGTACAGTGTTTTTTTCGCATTCTTTGGCTTAACTACAGGGCCTTTCATCATTCCTCTAGGGCCGCGAATAGAGCTCATTTGATTTTTACCTTGATTATTCACTAGGCAACACCTCTTTTCCGCCTTGTGCAAGGTAAATGTCGTAATAAAGAGAGCGATAACGAAGCAACTCTTCATGAGTCCCTTGTTCAGCAATTTTGCCTTCATCCATGACGATAATATGATCAGCGTGGAGAAGAGACGAAATTTTAGAAGCAATAATGATAACGGTCGCATCAGCAAACTCTTCTTTTAAATGTTTTAGTACCTGCGCTTCTGAGACAGCGTCCAATGCCGAAGTTGCATCATCGATGACCAGGATAGCGGGCTTTCTAACAAATGCACGCGCGATTGAAAGACGCTGCTTTTGCCCTCCTGATAAATTGGTTGCTCCTCGCGTTAAAGGATACTCATATCTTTCTGGAAGTTTTTCAATAAACTCCGTTGCGCATGCAAAATCCGCAGCATCTTCAATTTCTGAGGAAGAAGCCTGATCTTTTCCCATTCGAATATTCATATCAATCGTGCCGGTAAACAGCGTAGCTTTTTGAGGAATAAACCCAATGGATGAGCGAAGCACTTTTACGTCATAGTCCGTAAGGTTTTTTCCATCTACGAAGATTTCGCCGTCATCAGGATCATATAAGCGGGAAATAAGTTTTGCAAGCGTCGACTTCCCGCTTCCAGTAGAGCCGATAATGCCAATGGTTTCCCCGTGTCTAGCAGTGAACGAAATATCTTTTAATACGTTTTCGCCATTTTTACTATAGCTGTATGTAACGTTTTGAAACGAGAGATCACCTTTAAGTCTGTTGATTTGAGCAGCAGAGTTTGCTGGAGGGATGTCTATTTTTGTTTTTAAAACAGAATCGATTCGTTCAGCTGAAGGGAATGCGCGTGTAATTTGCATCAGCACCATGCTGCTTGACATAAGTCCGTTTAAAATAATCGTTAAGTAATTAATAAAAGCTAAAATCACACCTGCTTCAATTTTTCCTGCTTCGACTTGAAGTCCTCCCAGCCATAGAGTAGCTACCATTCCGATATTTACGACAAATAAAATAACGGGCATTAAAAGCGAAATAAGCTGAACAGCACTCATATTAGCTCGCGTCAAGGAGCTGTTTGCTTCTTTAAACTGATTGATTTCATACGATTCTCTTACATACGCTTTTACTACACGCATCCCTGATAAATTTTCTTGGACTTTTGTATTTACACGATCAACGCTTTGCTGAACTTTTTTAAAAAGTTTTCCAGCTTTCGTGATCACAAACCAAATGCATAAAAATAAAATAGGGACGACCACAACGATAATAGGAAACAAAGAACGAGCGGTTAATAACACGATCACAATACTTCCTGCAAAAAGTAAAGGACCTCTAACTAATACTTTTAGCGTCATATTCAATGCGTTTTGAACACTCGTTACATCATTTGTCATGACGGTAATTAAGTGACCAGTCCCTAGTTTGTCTCTGTTGCTGTTTGAGAGGTTTTCAATTTTTTCAAAAAGCGATTTCCGAATATCGGTAGAAAAATTTACTGCCGTTTTTGTGCTAAGGATGGCGCAGACGATACCGGCAGCTAAGCCAATGACTGCTAACATGAGCATAAGGATACTTCGCGTGATAACATATGTTTGATCGTTGTTTGCAATGCCATAATCAATGATATGCTGCATAATAGTAGGCTGAAGAAGGTCAGCTAACACTTCAATTACCATCAATAGCGGGGCAAACAGCGCGAGCCATTTGTAAGGTTTTAAGTAAGGGTACAAAGATTTAATTGTATTCACACATTGTGGCACTCCTTTCTGTAAAAAATATGGTAACATAGAATAAGTTTAGAAGTTTGTTTCAAGCACCATTTATTATACGCCAATGCAAGCAGAAATCCACTTTTTGAGAGGGTCAGGTATGCAATGAATCAAACATTACGAGTACATCATCCGCTTTTTGGATCTTTGTTATATGACTCGGCCTGGGTTGGAGAAAAACAGGTCACTTTCTTTGGACAAAAACAACAGGTGTTGCTGACAATTGATGGAGATAAAGAGAAGCCATTTCAAAAACGACAAGAAGAGGCCTTTCAAGCATTTTGGCTTCAAGGTGAATTATTGTTAAAGAGGACGGAAAAAGCACTTTTTGATTATTATCAGCAGGTGCGAGATGAATACAGAACTCAAGTTGAAAAAGACGTAGTAGACTTATTAGTTCCGAATGTAAAAAAGCGAAAAGACATCGGTTTTTTAGTTGAGTGTATTCAAATCTTTGTTCCTGAAGCACCTCATGATACAAGAGAACTTGGTTTGTTTTTTGAATGTACGTGGGAAGAAGAGCATATGTTAGCTGTAAAGTTTAGAAATGAACAAATTTCCGCTATTGGTTTACAAGAAGATTTATTCTAGTAAAAAGCCTTGAAGCAACCTGCTTCAAGGCTTTTTTGGCATTAATGTTTGACAGGCTCTTCGATTCCCATACCTGTATTTGCTTTTACTAAAATTTCATCAAATTTCTTTCCGTCTGCTTTTTTAGACGAAAGAAGTGTTCCTACAAAAGCAGCTAAGAAGCCTAGAGGAATAGAGATAATACCAGGGTTTGTTAGCGTGATGAGCGGTTCGCCTACAAAGATAGCAGCTCCCGGCTCAGGTGCCCACACGTTTGGACTAATGGCAACTAAAAATAGTGAGCTGAATAGCCCAACCAGCATCCCCGTAACTGCTCCTGCTGTATTGAAGCGTTTCCAAAAAATAGTGAGAAGAATAATTGGCAAGTTAGCGCTCGCTGCTACGGCAAAGGCAAGTGCCACTAAAAATGCCACGTTCATGTTTTGAGCAAATAATGCAAGAATAATAGATAAAATGGATACCCCAATAGAAGCCCATCGTGCAGCCACTACCTGTTCTTTTTCAGTAGCAGCTCCTTTACGCAGAATATGACTATAGAAGTCATGCGCGAATGCTGAAGCTGCTGAGAGCACCAGTCCAGCTACAACAGCTAAAATTGTAGCAAATGCTACAGCTGAAACGAACGCAAAAAGAAAGTCTCCGCCAAGAACTTGAGCGAGCAGAGGAGCCGCCATATTTCCTGCTGCATTTGCTTTGATAATATCATCATATCCTACAAAAGCAGCAGCACCGAATCCTAAAAAGATTGTCATAATGTAAAAAACGCCAATGATCCACGTTGCATAAATAACAGACTTTCTTGCGGTGATGGCATCTTTTACTGTGAAGAAACGAATAAGGATATGAGGCAGGCCTGCTGTACCAAGAACAAGAGCTAAATTCAACGAAATCATGTCCAGCGGATTTTTGAATTTATTTCCTGGATTTAAAAAGCCGTCACCAAGAGGAGTTGCAGTTTTCATCTCGGAAAACATTTTAGCTAAGCTAAAATCAAATTTTGAAAATACGATAATGGAAATAATGAACGTACCAATCATCAGAAGCAAGGCTTTGACAATCTGAACCCAGCTAGTCGCTGTCATTCCTCCAAATACAACGTAAACCGTCATCAAGACGCCGACAATCAAGACAGAGTATACGTAATCTAGACCAAGTAATAAATGAATTAATGCTCCTGCTCCAACAAGCTGCGCAATCATGTAAAAAATGGAAATGGTGATCGTGTTTAACGCAGCAACTCCCCGCACTTTCTTTTCGTTAAAACGAGCTGCTATCATATCTGCCATCGTGTACTTTCCTAAGTTGCGAAGTGGTTCAGCTACAACGTATAACACAACCAGGTAAGCAACTAAAAAGCCGATGCTGTAAAAAAAACCGTCAAACCCAGAAAGCGCTACCATTCCAGCTATGCCTAAAAATGATGCAGCAGACATATAATCTCCGGCAATTGCCATACCGTTTTGCCAGCCGGTTAAACTTCCATCTGCTGTATAAAAGTCACTGGTCGTTTTTGTCCGCTTGGATGCCGCATACGTAATGATTAGCGTAAGACCTACAATGGCTAAAAAAAGTGAAAAAGCTAGTACGTTCATTCATTTAACCCCCTATTTAATTTGCAGCTTCTTTTTTAATCGTGTCAACAAGTTCATCGAATTTCGAGGCTCTTTTTGTGTATAGAATGCATAGGGTCCAGGTCATCACAAACTGTGCAAAAGCAAATACCCACGCCCAGGTCATAGAAGCAAAAGTTGGTTGGTTTAGGACGGTTGTGTAAGCTGTTAAGATAGGCAAGGTAAAATAAAAAGCAAGAAAAAACAGAGAGAGCGGTAAAATAAAATTGCGTTTTTGTTTTAAAAGCTTTTGAAATGAAGCAGACTGTACAATTTCTGTGTAATCAGGAGAGGAAGAAGCATTGTTTACCTTCTTTAAAGAATTTTCATTCATCGCCAAGCAGAATTCCCCCTTTAATAATAAATAGATGAAGCGAAAAGCTTCATATCACTTGAATTATATTATTTTCGGAATAAAAAGTAAATTCTGTCTTTTTGTGAGAATGGTATCTTTGTAGGTTTTTTAATATACTGAAGGTTCGTAATAAATGCATACTGACATAATAAAAAAAGAACAACATTTAATACAAAGGAAAAATCATTCGCAAAAGAAATGTTGAAATTAATCCTTAGTTTCTTATATATATAAGGCTTTTCTTTATTATTTAAACGTTATTTGTTTGTTTGATCTTTTGAAAAAGAAAAGAAGATGATGATAGAATCATAAGCACACAATAATGCTTAGAGAGGAAACAGGTTGAGAAAATAAGCTATTATTTAGAGATGGTTATAAATAGACAAGATATTATGAAAGATTTCTATATGAATGATATTTTTTCTTTATAGTAAACAAATAATGTAACTACTTATATAAAAGAGAAAAGGTGAAAGAATGGCATTTGGAATTAAACGCCCGGAACTAAACGCATGGAAAGCAGCTGTTAAGCGAGGAGAGATCGCGTTTTTAACTCATTATTGGCTTGATGAGCGTTTTCCACATGCAACTACCGTAACAAAAGTAGGTTGCAGTGACTTAAATAAGCTGATTAAGTGGGGAAAAAAGTATGGTATTCCCGCTAAGTATATTGATAATCGATCCAGCTATCCTCATTTCGATTTACTAGGTGAGCGTCAGAAAGAAATTATGAAAAAGGAAAATCAGCTGGAGCAGCTGAAGCGATTTGAAGAAGTTAACGAGTGAAAAGCAAAACTAATTTCAAAAAATGTAAAAAAATTCTATTGTTAAGACTTTTTTTATGTTTAAATAGAAAAAACAGTGGAATAGATTAAGAAGAACAATTACGTTATGTATTCTCTTATATAGGGAAAATAACTTAGTTTAGTTTCCTTATTTGATACGATAAAGAGCTTTGTTTTATAATAAAATTGTTGTTCGGATAAAAGGAGGAAGAAGGGCATGTCCGAGGTTGGAACTTTAAAAAAAGGATTAGATATCTTCTCTTTGCTTTTAAACCGTCCGAATATGACTATTCCAGAAATGATGGAAGCGCTCGGTTTTAATAAGAGTACGATGTATCGTCTTGTGAGCACGCTTGAGCAAAACGGATTTATTGTAAGAAACCCGTCTAATCGCTATACGGTTTCACCGCAACTGGTGCTGGCACTCGTGCAAAATACGATGCATACGAACTATGAAATGAATTGGCTCTCTGTTCCTGCTATGCAGAAGCTGAGTGAAGAGACCAAAGAGACCATTTATGCGGGAATTCTCCATCATAAACAAATGGTTACAACTCAGGTGGTTAACGGGCAATATAGCACTCGTACGCATTCTGAAGTAGGAAATAAAAAGCCGCTTCATGCAAATGCTATTGGAAAGTGTATTCTTGCTTATCAAGAGGACAGCGTACAAAAATCTATTCTTCATGAACTTTCGCTTGAAGCTTATACAGATCGAACGATCACCGAGCTGGACGAGCTTGAAGCTGATTTAGCTTTAAGTAAGGAAAGAGGATATGCTGTCGACGATGAAGAACGGGAGCCGGGCGTTCGCTGTATTGCAGCCCCTATTTTCAGAAAAGGAAAAATAATGGCGGCTATTGCTTTATCAGGTCCATCCTTTCGTATTTCACAAGAGAAAGACGAAGAACATGCTGCACTTGTTAAACAGTGCGCAGAACAAATTTCACAAGCAATTACTCTTTACGAATAATTCAATAGTAAAAAAAGGGGATGAACAGCAACATGGAAAACTTACAGTCAACTACGACCTTAGCAAACGGCGTTAAAATGCCTTGGTTAGGTTTAGGTGTTTATAAAGTAGAAGATGGTCAAGAAGTTGTAGATTCAGTTAAATATGCAATCAAAGCTGGATATAAAAGCATTGATACGGCTAAAATTTATGAAAATGAAGAAGGCGTGGGACAAGCGATCAAAGAATCAGGTGTTTCTCGCGAAGAACTGTTTGTTACATCAAAAGTGTGGAATGCAGATCAAGGATATGACACAACTATTCAAGCGTTTGAAACAAGCTTAAACAAGCTAGGGCTTGAATATTTAGATTTATACTTAATTCACTGGCCAGTTGAAGGCAAGTATAAAGATACGTGGAAAGCACTTGAAAAGCTTTATAAAGACGGGAAAATTCGTGCAATCGGCGTATCGAATTTCCAAGTACATCATTTGGAAGACTTGATTGCAGATGCAGAAGTCAAGCCGATGGTAAACCAAATCGAATTTCATCCACTTTTAACACAAACAGAAGTGCGTGAATACTGCAAAAAACAAGGAATCCAAGTGGAAGCATGGTCACCGCTTGCACAAGGTGAGCTGCTTGATAACGAAGTGTTAACTCAAATTGCTGAAAAGCACGGAAAATCAACTGCTCAAGTTATCTTACGTTGGGACTTGCAAAACGAAGTAGTAACTATTCCTAAGTCAACAAAAGAACATCGTATTATCCAAAATGCAGACGTATTTGATTTTGAATTAAATGCAGATGAAGTTGAAAAAATTAACGCATTAAATCAAAATCATCGCGTAGGTCCTGATCCGGATAACTTTGACTTTTAATTTTAAAGCAAGACTAAAACGTCTTGTAAGATAAATAATAAACAAAGCGCTATTGTCATTCATGCAGTAGCGCTTTGTTTATTAAAAAATAAATGTGATGGTTGAACGAGGAGGAAAAGTAATGAAGATGTCAGGAAACACTATTTTAATTACGGGCGGAGCGTCTGGAATTGGGTTGGCACTTGCAGAACGATTTTTAAATGAAGGAAATGAAGTTATTATTTGTGGAAGAAGGGAGTCAAAGCTGCAAGAAGCAAAAGAAAGATTCCCTTCAGTACATACAAAAGTGTGCGACGTATCAATAGAAGAAAGCAGAGTAGAGCTAGTAAAATGGGCGACTGAAAGATTCCCGAAATTAAATGTTATTGTGAATAATGCAGGCATTCAGCAGCGCGTAAATCTTTTACACATGCACAAAGAGTGGCAGTATTACGAAAAAGAACTAATGAGTAATGTAAGTGCTCCTATTCATTTAACGTCGTTATTGATTCCTCATTTCGTTCAGCAAGAAGGTGCTGCGGTTATTAACGTTACTTCCGGGCTGTCTTTAACACCTGGAGCATGGGTGCCAATCTACAGCGCAACAAAAGCGGCATTAAGGTCGTTTACGATTAGTCTAAGACATCAATTAGAAGAAACAAATACCGAAGTGATAGAAATTCTTCCTCCAGCCGTGAACACGGATTTGGGAGGACCGGGACTTCATACATTTGGAGCACCGCTTGATGACTTTGCCGATTCGATATTTGAAGAATTGAAAAAAGGTAAAATCGAAATTGGCTATGGAGACAGCGCTAAGAGGCTTCATGCTTCCAAAGAAGAAATTGAGAAAGCTACAGCACAGGCTTGGAGTGGATTTTTGAAAAATAATCCTGAATTTTAAAGACAGCAAACAAAAAGCTTCCTAAACTCGTCAATAGTAGCGGGTCATAAAAAGCGTGTGTCCATAAAATAAATGAACACACGTTTTTTAGCATTAACGATCTACAGTTTGTCTAATTCGTTTTTCCATTTTTTCAAGCATGCGGAGGTACTCATCCTGTTCTTCAGGAGTTAGAGCAAAAAGCATGTCTTGCCAAAATAAATTCCGCTGCTCAATTACATAGTTCACTAATGTTTCGCCAGCCTCTGTTAAGGATATCCATACAATTCGGCGGTCTTTTTGGTCACGTACGCGCTTAATGAGTGCATCAGCTTCTAATTGATTTAATAAAATGGTAGTAGCCCCGGAGGTTAGCTTTAGATTTGAAGAAATTTCGGCTACCATACGTTTAGAGCTGACTCCAATGAATTTTAGAATTAAAAATTTCGTAATGGTCAAACTATAGGGCTGCTCACTGATTTTATCTTCCAAGAGCTTTCGCTTGAGTTCAAATAATGAGGTTTTAACTTGGTCAAGTTTTTCTAGTTTATCTATTAACTGCTGATCCATTATAATCACCTTTTCTTTATCATTATAGGTGTTAAACAATTGCTGCTAGTTACCTATTGTGGTTTATGTATATAGGGAGTTTGTTCCAAAAAAAGAAGCTGTTTTTGTGTATAACCCTATGCTTATATATCTAACTTTAAAGTAAAGTAAAGTACTTGTAAAGAAACCAAAACTTTTAAGTTGTATTTCAGTTAAAGATGTAGTAAAGTATTCAGTCGGGAAAACTTTATGAAACATAAATGTTTAGTTTTAAAAATAAATTAAAATCAAAGTTATTTACAACTAAATATCTTTGTGATAAAGTTATCTAGCGTAATACTTAACTGAATGAAATATTAAGGAGGTAAAATAAATGTCAAGAGGGCGTTTAATTTTAATGAACTTTATCGGAATTATTGTAGTATTAGCTTTAATTATTGGTGGGGGATACTATTATATTCAAAAATCTAATTATGTATCCACAGACAATGCAAAAGTGTCCGGCGACCTTTATACAGTAGTAGCGCCAGCAGCAGGTAAAGTAGCAAGCTGGAACGTTGAAGAAGGTAAAGATGTTTCAAAAGATGATGAGGTAGCTAAAATCCAATCAGAAGATGGAGAAAAAACAGTTACAGTACCAGAAGACGGTAAAATCATTAAAACACAGGTAAAAGAAAATCAAATGGTTCAAGCTGGTCAACAAATTGCTAGCGAAGTAGATATGAATAACTTATTCATCATTGCAAACATTAAAGAAGACAAATTAAAAGATATTGAAGCTGGCGATGACGTTGATGTAACAGTTGACGGAGATACTAAAACAACAATCGATGGAAAAGTAGAAGAAATCGGTTATGCAACAAACTCAATTTTCTCATTAATGCCAAGTTCTAATTCAGACGGCAACTATACGAAAGTATCACAAACAGTTCCTGTTAAAATCTCTATTTCTAACTACTCTGAAAACGTACTACCAGGTATGAACGCAGAAGTTAAAATCTCTAAAAACTAAGAACGTACATGATTAAGAAGAGAAGAAAGGAGGAAGGAACTGATGTCAGCAAACACGATACAACCAGAGGAAAGCTCAGTTAAAAAGCATATTCCGCTGCTAGTCGTACTTATGCTTGGATTGTTCTTAGCAATTTTAAACCAAACGCTGCTAAATGTTGCGATCCCGCATCTGATTACAGAGTTTGGCGTTACAGCTAATACGGCACAGTGGTTGCTTACAGGATACATGCTTGTAAATGGTGCACTTATTCCATTATCAGCCTATTTAATTGAACGTTTTGGAGTTCGTCGCTTATTCTTATTTGCAATGGCCTGCTTTACAATAGGGGCACTTGTCTGCGGAATTGCGCCGACTTTCTCGATTATGCTAATCGGACGTCTTGTTCAAGCAGTCGGAGGCGGAGTGCTAGCACCTCTAGTTATGACCATTATCGTATTTATTTTCCCTCCTCATATGCGCGGAAAAGGAATGGGTATCTTTGGTTTAGCCATGATGTTCGCTCCGGCAATTGGACCGACGCTTTCAGGATGGGTTATTCAAAACTATGACTGGCACATTTTATTTACGGGAATGGTGCCACTAGGTGCGCTCGTATTTATTATTGCAGCTTTTAAATTAAAAGATATTAAACCACCTCAAAATGTAAAAGTAGATCTAATTTCTGTGTTTACATCTCTTGCAGGTATGGCTTTACTTCTATACGGCTTCAGTGAAGCTGGAAACGATGGCTGGACGGATTCAGTTGTATTGTCAACGATGATTGGCGGTATTGTCTTATTAATCATCTTTGTCGTGCAGCAGCTTCGACTTAAGAGTCCATTACTTGATGTGAGAGTATTTAAATACAGTATTTTCTCATTATCTAATATCATTAGTATTGCCATTACAATTAGTATGTATGCTGGTATGTTCTTATTGCCAATTTACTTGCAAAACATTCGTGGCTATTCAGCATTTGATTCAGGTTTATTAATCTTGCCCGGTGCACTTGTTATGTTAGTTATGTCACCAATTTCTGGTACGCTGTTTGATAAATTAGGACCGCGTCCACTAGGGATTGTCGGGATGTTGATTACGGTTGTAACAACATTTGAATTTACAAAATTAACGCTTGAAACACCGTTTAGTCATATTGTTATTATTTATATGATCCGTGCATTCGGTATGTCATTATTGATGATGCCAATTATGACGGCTGGTTTAAATCAGCTGCCGGCAAAATTAAGCAGCCATGGTACATCAATGGCGAACACGCTTCGTCAAGTGAGTGGTTCAATCGGTATCAGTTTAATGACTACAATCTTTACAAATCGCACAACATATCATGTGAATGAAATGAGCAGTTCCATGACTACATCCGATCCATTCTTTATGAATAACTTCCAGGCATTTGTGCAAAAAATTGCTCAAACGCTTCACCTTTCTCAAACAGAGGCGCAAAAACAAGCTTTAACAACATTAGCTGGAAAAGTTCAAGCGCAAGCAACTGTGCAAGGAATTAACGACGCGTTTTATTGGACAGTTATTATTGCCATTATTGGATTGATTTTAAGTTTCTTCCTACGTGATGTTCGTAAAGATGCAGTAGTAGAAGTAGAAGAGACAGAAAAAGAAACAACAGACGATATTCGTATGTTACCGGCACCAAAAGATATGAACTCATAAGCAACGGAGGGATAAAGGATGAAAATTTGTATCGTATATGATAGTGAAGGCGGACATACAGAGGCATTAGCAAAAGCGATTGCTTCTGGCGCCGAGCTGTCTGGAGAAGCAACTGTATATGTAAAGCATGTAGAAGAAGCAGATGTACGTGAACTGCCTGAAATGGATGCTATTATTTGGGGCTGCCCAGGGCATTTTGGAACAATCAGTTCAGGGTTAAAAACGTGGATTGATAAATTAGGTTATTTATGGGCAGAAGGTAAATTAATTGATAAAGTAGGTGCGGTGTTCTGTACAACAGCTACAACGCACGGTGGCTTAGAAGCAACGCTTTTAAATTTAATCACACCGATGCTTCATCAAGGAATGGTTATCGCTGGCTTACCAGGTAACATTCCAGAAAATGCGCTGTACGGTACTTATTACGGTGTGGGAATTACTTGTCCAATCGAAGGTGACGAATTATTAACAGAGAACGACCAAGCGCTAGGTAAAGCGTTAGGAGAACGTGTTGTTCAAGTGACTAAACGAATGACACAAGGACAGTAGGTGACAGTATGTTAGGTATTTTACTGATCGTTGTAGCTGTGATTCTGGTTGTACTAATTATTACAATGAATGCTAAAGCATCATCTTCTAAGCGCCAGCGTACAGTTCCACCTAAAAAAGAAGCGGCTGCTTCAAATGCTCCTAAAGAGCCAAAAGTAGAAGAGAAAAAAGTGGCAGAAAAAAAACCTGCAACACCAAAAGAAGCACCAAAAGAAGAGCCAAAAGAGCCACAGGCCAAGACGGAAACGAGAACATCTAGACATAAGAAAGAAAAAGATGTCATGAACGATGATATGTATCGTCAAGTGCTGCAAAAGTTTAGAGAAGGCGAAAAAGACGACACGGTTTTTACAAAAGAAGAACGTGACGTTATGAATGATGACGCTTTTCGTAAGGCTTTAAGATCGTTTAAGAAAAACGATAGTGAATGAGTTTCTTCTATTGTAATAGTACGGAATAAAATAGATAGAAAATAGGTTATAAGTATTCCGCGAAACCAGCCGCTCTCCCCAGGCTAGGTTTTGCTTGGAGTGCAGCAGGGGGCTGACATGTTAACCATCGACTCCCTGATTATAAGAAAGGGGACGTCAAAACATGGAACAGCTCACATTTATTGAAGAGGTCCAGAGAATTTCGATATCCCTTAACAAAAAGGTAATGACAGAGATAAAAGAAAGGTTACTTTCACAAGGGATTACACCTTTTCAATATCATATCTTATTAATTATCGGTAAGTGCAGTCACATTGGAGTAACCAAGCTGGCAGAAGAGATGCGCGTCAAGCCTAGTGCAATTACTCCTGTTATTAATCGTTTAATAGACTTAGAGTTAGTTTCACGCTATCACTCTAAAGAGGATCGCCGCAAAGTAAACATTGAGTTAACAGCTAAAGGTGAACAAGTGATTGAAGAAGCAAATGAAATTGTGCAAAAGATGATTGCTCATTTCTTTTCTTGCTATGAACCGAAAGATCAAGAGCAATTTTTGAAATTATTTAAGAAACTAGACGCTAATATCTAATGAAAGAAAAATCACTTCTTAATGAAGTGATTTTTTTTAATAAAAAGATTGTCAACTTCACTTTTCCATGTTATCATTTGTGTAAACGGTTACATATATGAAGGGAGGGAAATAAAGTGGTAACAATTCGCGATGTAGCAAAAGAAGCAGGCGTGTCCGTTGCTACCGTTTCGCGCGTTTTAAACAGTACAGGATATGTAAAAGAAGACACGCGTGTGCGAGTAATGAATACAATTCAAAAATTAAACTACAGCCCTAACGAGGTAGCCCGTTCGCTTTATACACGTGAATCTCGTTTGATTGGTCTCTTGCTTCCAGACATTACAAACCCTTTTTTCCCTCAGCTTGCACGAGGAATAGAAGATGAAGTACATAGCCATGGATTTCGTTTAATTCTTGGCAATAGTGATGAGCAGTTAGAGAAAGAATTAACTTATCTCCAAACGTTTACGCAAAACCATGTAGTAGGGATGATCACGGCAACAACAAGTCTAGCTCAGAAACTATATGAAGGTCTTACATTTCCCGTCGTGTTTTTAGATAGAAGTTCTGATCAGTATCCATCCGTTTATGCTGATGGTTTTGAAGGTGGAAAACTTGCTGCAGAAGAAATAATCAAAAGAGGAAGTAAAAGAATTACACTTATCAAAGGTCCAGTAAATGTAAAGCCTGCTCAGGAACGTTTTCAAGGCTCTCTGTCTGTTTTGAGTCAGTCTGATGTAGACTTTTACGTATTAAATACAAATTCTCTAGCGTTTGACGATGCGCAGAAATGGGCAAAGGAAATCTTTCAAAAGTACCCTGAAACGGACGGGATTATTGCAAGTAATGACATTGTAGCCACAGCCGTTTTACACGAGGCGTTTCGATTAGAAAAAAGCGTGCCTGATGATCTACAAGTAATTGGTTTTGATGATATTCCGCAAAGCCGCTTTTCGTTTCCAGCGCTGTCTACAATTCGTCAGCCTGCTTATGAAATGGGCAAGCAAGCAGCAGGTCTGTTAATAAAATGCATTAAGAAAGAACCTTTAATTCAAAAGCAAGTACAACTACCCGTTACGTTTATTGAACGAAATACGACACGAAAGGTTGAGGAACATGGCTAAAGTAACTGTGATTGGAAGTTCATCAATGGATTTAGTAGTAACATCAAATATTCGTCCTGGAGCTGGAGAAACAGTATTAGGAGAATCATTCAAAACCGTTCCGGGAGGAAAAGGAGCGAACCAAGCTGTTGCAGCAGCCCGTCTTGGAGCTGATGTGAGTATGATTGGGTGTGTGGGCGAAGATCATTACGGAAAAGCAATCCTGGAGAATTTCAAATCAAACGGTGTATCTGTGGAAAATGTGAAACCGGTTACAGATTCAGATAGCGGAACAGCGCACATTATACTCGCTGAAGGAGATAACAGCATTGTAGTCGTCAAAGGAGCAAACGATTATATTACTCCAGACTACGTGGAAAAAGCAAAAGAAAAAATTAAAGAAGCGGATATCGTACTTATTCAGCAAGAGATTCCAGAAGAAACGGTTGAATATGTTGCTGAGCTTTGTCAGGAACTTAAAGTACCGCTTTTGTTAAATCCGGCGCCTGCAAGACCATTAAAAGCAGAAGTGATTGAACAAGTTTCTTACATCACTCCAAATGAACATGAAGCAGAGCTTTTATTTGAAGGAAAAGAAAAAGAAGAAGTATTAAAACAGTATCCAAATAAATTGTTTATTACAGAAGGAAAACAAGGTGTGCGCTATTTTAACGGCAAGAAAGAAGTATTGGTTCCTTCTTATCAAGTAGAAACGATTGATACAACAGGAGCAGGAGATACATTTAACGCAGCGCTTGCTGTGGCACTTGCCGAAGGAATGGGTTTTGAAAAAGGAATTCAGTTTGCTAATCGCGCAGCTTCGCTATCCGTCACTAAATTTGGTGCACAAGGCGGTATGCCGACTCGCAAAGAAGTGGAGGAGAGTCTGTAAATGAAACGTCACGGAATGATTAACAGTCATATTACGAAAATACTAACAGATCTAGGTCATACAGACACTATTGTCATTGCAGATGCAGGGTTACCTGTTCCGAGTGATGTGCCTAAAATTGATTTATCTTTAAAGCTAGGAGTGCCTAGCTTCGAAGATGTAGTAGTAGCTGTGTTAGAAGATATGGCTACAGAAAAAATAGTGATTGCTTCTGAGATGAAAGAAAGAAATCAAAAGGCTTACGAGTTGATGGAAAAGCAAAACATCTTAGTAGAAGAAGTATCGCATGAACAATTAAAAATGCTGACAAGCAAAGCGAAAGTTGTGATTCGTACAGGAGAAGCAACTCCTTATGCAAACTGTATTTTACAAGCGGGAGTTATTTTTTAAAAGAGGTGAACAGCATGCATATTGCAATGAGAGGGATTCATAAAGCCTTTGGAGCAAACCGTGTACTAAGAGGCGTGGATTTTGAATTACATGAAGGTGAAGTTCACGCACTAATGGGGGAAAATGGAGCGGGGAAATCTACGCTGATGAATATTTTAACCGGCCTTCATAAAAAAGATGAAGGGCAGATTCTGATTGATGGCAAAGAGACGTATTTTCAAAATCCAAAAGAAGCAGAACAAAACGGAATTACCTTTATTCATCAAGAGCTGAACGTTTGGCCTGAAATGACGGTGCTTGAGAACTTATTTATCGGCAAAGAATTAAAAACGCCTTTAGGTTTTTTAAAAACAAAAGAAATGAAAGCGTTAGCAAAGAAGCAGTTTGAAAAATTAGCTGTGACCATTCCTCTTGATCAAGAAGCGGGACTTTGTTCTGTCGGACAGCAGCAAATGATTGAAATAGCCAAAGCGCTGATGACGAATGCAAAAGTCATTATCATGGATGAGCCAACCGCAGCGCTTACTGAGAGAGAAATTCAAAAGTTATTTGACGTAATTAATGCGCTGCGAAAACAAGGTGTATCGATTGTGTATATTTCACATCGTATGGAAGAGATTTTTGCTATTTGTGATTCCATTACGGTCATGCGTGACGGACAGACGGTAGACAAAAAGCCGATTCCAGAAACCAGCTTCGATGACGTGGTTCGCAAAATGGTAGGAAGAGAGCTAACCGATCGATTTCCTGCTAGGACATCTCCTAAAGGAGACGTTGTATTTGAAGCAAAAGGCTTGGAGAGAAAAGGTGTATTTCATGACGTTCATTTTTCAGTGCGATCAGGAGAAATTGTCGGTGTTGCGGGGCTAATGGGAGCTGGCAGAACCGAAATTATGCGCGCTATCTTCGGGCTTGATCCATTAGAAAAAGGCGAAATTATATTAAATGGCAAACGGGTCAGTATCACAAAGCCCGACCAAGCCATTAAATTAGGTCTCGGGTTCATTACAGAAGATCGTAAAACAGAAGGGCTCGTCCTGGATTTTTCTATTCGAGAAAATATTGCGCTTCCAAGTCTATTCAGCTTTTCGCCAAAAGGCTTTATTGAACAAAAAAGCGAGCAGCAATTTGTAGATTTACTTATTAAACGTTTAACGATCAAAACCGAGTCGTCTGAGACGAGTGCGGGTAACTTATCGGGAGGCAATCAGCAAAAAGTAGTGATTGCCAAGTGGATTGGCATTGGACCAAAAGTGCTGATTTTAGATGAACCAACTCGAGGAGTTGACGTCGGGGCAAAGCGTGAAATTTATCAGCTTATGAATGAACTGACAGACAGAGGCGTGGCTATTATCATGGTGTCTTCAGAGCTTCCGGAAGTGCTCGGCATGAGCGATCGCATTTTGGTTGTGCATGAAGGAAAAATAACGGGTGAACTGACAAGTGAAGAAGCAACTCAAGAAAAAATTATGACATTTGCAACAGGAGGTCAGTAAAATGAAAGCAAACACAGCGATAAAAGAAAATCGCGTTGATAACGTGATGCAAAAGCTAGGTCCGTTACTAGGTCTATTTATTCTTATTGTCATTGTATCGATTTTAAATCCAAGCTTTTTAGAACCTTTAAATATTTTAAACTTGCTGCGTCAAGTAGCCATTAATGCCTTAATTGCATTCGGTATGACGTTTGTCATTTTAACAGGCGGAATTGATTTATCGGTTGGCTCTATACTTGCTTTATCAAGTGCGTTAATGGCAGGTATGATTGTGTCAGGTGTAGATCCTATTTTAGCTATTTTAATAGGATGTGTGTTAGGAGCTGTAATGGGTATGATTAACGGCTTGCTTATTACAAAAGGAAAAATGGCGCCGTTTATTGCAACGCTAGCGACGATGACAATTTTTAGAGGGTTAACGCTTGTTTATACAGATGGAAATCCGATTACGGGCTTAGGCGAAAACTATTACTTCCAGTTATTTGGCCGCGGCTATTTTCTAGGTATTCCTGTTCCGGCAATTACGATGGTACTAGCGTTTGCTGTCCTATGGGTGATTTTGCATAAAACGCCGTTTGGCCGCAGAACATATGCAATCGGGGGAAATGAAAAAGCAGCATTTATTTCAGGAATTAAAGTACCAAAAGTTAAGGTTATGATCTACTCACTAGCAGGATTATTGGCAGCGCTATCAGGAGCGATTTTGACTTCTCGTTTGAACTCTGCTCAGCCAACGGCAGGTACGTCTTACGAGTTAGATGCTATCGCTGCAGTAGTACTGGGTGGAACAAGCCTTTCTGGAGGACGTGGACGCATTGTTGGAACGTTAATTGGTGCGCTGATTATCGGAACGTTAAACAACGGTTTGAACTTACTCGGCGTTTCGTCATTTTACCAGATGGTCGTAAAAGGAATTGTTATTTTAATCGCGGTATTAATTGATCGCAAAAAGTCAGCTTAGGAGGGAAAAGCATGAAGAAAATTTGGCTCGTGCTATTATCATTTTCATTATTACTGTTAGGGGCTTGTTCACTTCAGCCTCCTGAGTGGGCGAAACCATCTGAAAGTAAAAATTTAAAAGATATTAAAATTGGTTTATCCGTTTCTACATTAAACAATCCGTTCTTTGTTTCGCTAAAAGAAGGGGTACAAAAAGAAGCAAAAAAACTGGGCATGGAAGTAGTTGTAGTAGATGCTCAAAATGATTCAGCCAAACAAATTAACGATGTAGAAGATTTAATGCAGCAAGGTGTTAACATTCTGCTTATTAACCCAACGGATTCAGCTGCTATTTCAACAGCTGTACAATCGGCTAATAATGTAGGCATTCCAGTTATTACGCTAGATCGTTCAGCAGAAAAAGGAAAAGTAGAAACACTGGTAGCTTCAGATAATGTAAAAGGTGGTCAAATGGCTGCTGATTACATTGTGAAAAAAGTAGGGGAAAAAGCTCAAGTAGCAGAACTTGAAGGCGTGCCGGGAGCTTCAGCAACTCGTGAACGAGGAAAAGGGTTCCACAACGTTGCGGATCAAAAGCTAGATATTACGGCTAAACAGTCGGCTGATTTTGACCGTACAAAAGGCTTAAACGTTATGGAGAATGTTCTTCAAGGAAATCCTGGGATCAAAGCCGTATTTGCTCATAATGATGAAATGGCATTAGGAGCTATTCAAGCGATTAACAGCTCAGGAAAAGATGTGCTAGTAGTAGGGTTTGATGGAAACGACGATGCAATTAAAGCGGTAAAAGAAGGGAAGCTAGGAGCAACTGTAGCTCAGCAGCCTGTTTTAATCGGTAAACTTGCCGTAAAGTCTGCTAAAAATGTTCTTCAAGGCAAAAAGGTAGATAAGCAAATTCCAGTGCCTTTAAAACTAGTAACCTCTGACAAATAATGGTTTTATACATGTGTAGAAAAAAGACGCTCATTTGATTTATGGGCGTCTTTTTATGTATGTAAAGTGTAAAAAAGAAGTGAAAAAGTCACAACTTTATAAATAGTGTAGGAATTATGTAGGTGGAATTTATGTAATAAAAAGTAAAAAACACCGAAAAAAGACGGTAAAACACATAATTTTCTGTGAAAAATTTGTAATATACCTGTAATAATAAGCGTTTATTTCTATTTTTAAAGAGTAATTTTGCCCTGTTTATGACAAAAATATATCTTTTTTAATAAACAGTAAACCTCTCTATCAAGGGATTCTGGTGATGAATTCCCAGAAAGAGATTCTTGGTTATACAGATTATGGGAAACTTTTAACTGTATTGTAACATAAACAGATAGTTTTTTATGGTATAACTATGTCTATGAGGAAAGGGGACTATTACTTTATGAAAATTTTTAAGCGTATGACTCTTGCAGCAGTCACAGGAATTTTCTTCATGACCGGCATCACAGAGACTCACGCCCAATCGAATGAAGAAGCGCTCCAGAGTACTGAAAATAAAATTAAAGAAACAGAAAAGGCTGTTCAACAAAAAGAGAAAGAGAAACAGTCTATCAATTCAGATGTTCAAAACATTCAATCACAATTAAATTCATTACATACAGTAATCTCTAGCAATAAAAAAGAGTTAGCATCGACTGAAAAGCAGATTTCAGAAGCGAACAAAATGATTGAGAAAAAGAAAAAAGAAATTGTTTTGCTTCAGGAAAAAGTGTTAAGTCGTAAAGATATTATTGAAAATCGATTAGTTGCTTTGCAGCAAGACGATAAAACAAGTGTTGTTATTGATACATTAATGAATGCTGATAACTTTGGAGATTTTGTTGCACGTATGGGTGCTGTCACAACGTTATTGTCAGCAGATAATGATATTTTAAAGCAGCATCAAAATGATTTAGATCAAATTGAAAAAGATAAAAAAGAAATTGATAAGCAAGAAAAAGTATTAGAAGCAGCAAAAGGTAGCTTAGCGGCTAAACAAGCTGAATTAGATAAAAACGTTGCCAAACAAACAGCAACGTTAACAACTATGCAAGAAAAGTACAGCACGGTCGTAAATGAAATTGATGCAGCTTCTTCAGAAAAAGCAAACCTTCAGTCTGAATTAACAGGCATTCAAGATAAGATTGCAAAAGAAAAAGAAGCAGCTCAAAAGCAAGCTGAGCAAGTGGCAAAACAGCAGGCAGCTGAAAAGGCTGAGGCTGATGCAGAAGCAAAGCGTCAAGCTGAACTGGCAACGGCTAAAAAAGAAGTAAAAACAGAGCCAAAACAAGAAGTAAAAACAGCTGCTGCTACAGAGAAGAAAGCAGCCGTTTCTTCAGAAGCAAAAGAAACGAAAAAAGAAGAAAGCACACAAAAGCATTCTGGAAAAGAAATGTATGTAGAAGCAACAGCTTATACAGCTAATTGTGCAGGATGTAGCGGCGTAACAGCGACTGGACAAAATGTAAGTTCAGGCACTCATAAAATTATTGCGGTAGATCCATCCGTTATTCCATTAGGTTCAAAAGTATATGTAGAAGGATACGGAGTGGCAACAGCAGGTGATACGGGCGGTGCGATTAAAGGATATCGAATTGATGTATTAGTACCTTCTGAGTCAGCTGCAAAAGCATTCGGACGTCGTACAGTGAAAATCACGGTGTTAAATTAAAGAAAAAGGCTGAAAATATTTTAGTTGCAGGAAAATCCGAACGATGAATCGTTCGGATTTTTTCATTGTTGTAGTGAACGTAGGTTTCATCTAGTTAGTTGCTTCTAGCTGTTGATTGGAGAGGAAGGCGAAGACTCCTGAGGGAAAAACAGAAGTGATGAGACCCCGCAGGCCCGTAATCGACGAGGAGGCTCATCGGTCGCCCGCGGAAAGCGAAGCCTTCTATGGAAATCAACAGTGGTGTCACAAGTGATCGATACCAGCTCATTACTCCCATTTGTTTGTCTTCGGATTAGGTGGATGGAGGTATGTCTCAATCTCTTTTTTGCATATTTGGTGAGCAAGTTGCTAGCTAATCTATACTCTTTTCGTTACCATACAATAAAGTAAATGGAAGAAAAGGAGTGTGTAAAATGAAGATAGTCGATCCAGCGGTACAAAGTGCAAAAGACAATTATCATTTGTTAACAGGGGTCGTCATTCCCCGGCCGATTGCGTTTGTTACAAGTCAAAATGATGACGGTGTAGTGAATGCCGCACCGTTTAGTTTCTTTAATGTAGTTGCGGCAGAGCCTCCGCTGATTGCCGTTTCGGTTTCGAGAAGTGAAGGTCAAATGACGAAAGATACGGCAAAAAATATTAGTGCATCTAAAGAATTTGTAGTTCATCTTGTAGACGAAAACTTAGTGGAACAAGTGAATCAAGCGGCATCTTCTTATCCTTCTTCCGTGAGTGAAGTCGAAGAAACAGGGTTAACACTAGCACCGAGCAAAAAAGTGCAGGTTCCCGGAATTCAAGAAGCCAGCATTCGGATGGAGTGTAAGCTTCACCAAATTGTTCCATTAGGAACGGATGAGGCATACAGCTCAGATTTGTTTATCGGTGAAGTTGTGATGTTTCATATTAGTGAAAAAGTGATAGAAAACGATCGCGTTTCTGCAGAACGTGTGAAGCCAGTCAGCCGACTTGCGGGTTCTAACTATAGTAAATTGGGGCAATTATTTTCCTTAGAACGTCCCAAATAAGCAAGAAAGTGTTACTTATGTAGCAAAAAAATAGTATACATTGGATTTTTTTAAATAAGCGATTGTGTTCTGTTTCAACAACGACAGTACATTCGCTTTTTTTCATGAACGAAAAAGTTAATAGAAACCATAATAACAAAATCAATTTAGAAAAAGGCAAAAATGTAAGGTTTTTGCCTTTTATATTTACCATTGAGGAAAAGGGTATTCATTCATATAATTTAGATTAAGTAAATTGTATACGCTTTCAATATACAGAATTATTTTTCAATAATTCTCTTGAGAAAGAGTCATGAGCGTTTACAAAAAAACTTGCCACACTAGGAGACGAGATTATAGGAGGGGTATTCATTGAAACGTTGGTTTAGTTTAATCAGTTTTGCACTCATTTTAACCCTAGTACTTGCAGGATGCGGAGGAAAGTCCGCTAATGAAACAAGTGGTAGCGGTGGAAAAGAAGTTGTTGCATGGGCTTGGAATATTAACGTACCGGTATTAAAGAAAGCAGCAGCAGAATACCAAAAAGAGAATCCAGGATTTAAATTAAAAGTAGTGGATATGGGACGTGAAGACGTTTATTCAAAATTAACAACAGGATTGCAAGCTGGCGGAAAAGGCCTTCCTGATATTGTATTAGTAGAAGACGATCGTTTCCAAGGATACTTGGATGCATTTCCAAATGCATTTTTAAACCTATCTAAAAAAGGATTTGATAAGCAAGAAGATAAGTTTCCAGAGTTTAAGAAAACTCTTTTATCAAAGGATGGGGACATGTACGGCTTCCCGTTTGATGCAGGTCCAACAGGCGTTTTCTATCGCACAGATTATTTTGAAAAAGCAGGCGTAGATCCAAACAGTATCAAAACATGGGATGATTACATTGCGGCTGGTAAGAAAATTAAAGAAAAAGTTGGCGTTGATTTACTAGGTTTAGATTTTAATAATGACGATGGCTTATTCCGAATGACGCTGACACAGCAAGGTACGTTCTATTTTAATAACAAAGGAAAGTTGAATTTAACTTCTAAAGAAGCGAAAAAAGCAATGGAGTTAAATAAGAAGTTAAAAGAAGCAGGCATTGTTAAAAATACAGTGGGCTGGGATGCTTCAATCAGTGCTTTAGCAGAAGGTAAAGTAGCAAGTTCACCATCTGGTGCTTGGCTATCAGGTTCTATTACGCAGCAGGCTCCAGATTTAAAAGGAAAATGGGGAGTGTTTTTATTACCTTCGTTTGAAGAAGGAGGCAACCGTGCTTCTAACTTAGGCGGAAGCAACTATGTGATTTCAGCAACTAGTCAAAAAGCAGATGAAGCGTACAAATTTATGGAGTATTTCTCAACAACGGATAAAGTTCAAGAAGAAGCGATGAAGGGCGGATTATTCCCATCATTAAATACCGTATATTCTTCAAAATTATTCACTGCACAAGATGAGTACTTTAGCAATCAAACGATTTGGAAAACATTCGCAGATGAAATGAAAGATATTAAGCCGGTTAACTTTACGGGCAATTACTCAGTTGCAAACAGTGAAGCAGTCAAAGCTGTGTCAGAAGTAACAAATGGTAAAGGCGTTAAAGACTCGCTTGAAGCAGCTCAAAAACGCTTAGAAAACCGAATTCAAAAATAATCAAGAAGCATAGAAGGTGATTTTTAGAAAATTGCCTTCTATCTCTTCTTCTTGCGGTACTAGGAGGTCATCATGAAGACAAATAAATCGTTGCCTTACTTATTTATTGCTCCAGCACTTTTGCTGTTTGCGCTGTTTACCATCTACCCTATTTTTTCATCTTTTATTCTAAGCTTTCAGAGCATGGAAGGCGGAAAGTATGTATTTACCGGGTTATCAAACTATACACGATTGCTCGGAGATGATATTTTCTGGAAAGCGCTTGGAAATACCGGCATTATTTTAATCGTTCAAGTGCCCGTAATGATTTTATTAGCACTTGTACTAGCTAACGCGTTAAACAGTCAGCTTTTAAGACTAAAAGGTTTTTTCCGAGTTTCATTTTTCTTGCCTGCAGTAACGTCACTAGTTGCCTATTCTATTTTGTTTTCAATCATTCTTCAAGATGAAGGAATAATGAATACTATTTTAGGTTTTTTTGGTATTGATGCCATTCAGTGGCTGGGAGATCCATTCTGGGCTAAAGTCTCAATCATCGTTGCGATGACTTGGAGATGGACAGGTTATAACATGGTTATTTTTCTAGCAGCTCTTCAAAGTTTATCTCATGAAGTTTACGAAGCAGCTGATTTAGACGGGGCAAACCGAATTCAAAAGTTTTTCCACGTAACGGTTCCACAATTAAAACCCGTTATCTTATTTGCTACTATTTTATCAACAATTGGCACGCTTCAATTGTTTGACGAACCTTTTAACTTAACAAAAGGCGGCCCTGCTGATTCCACGATGACGCTAGGCTTATATATTTATCAAAATGGCTTTAAATACTTTGATTTTGGATATGCTTCAGCTATTGCGTACGTTGTTGTATTATTAGTTGGTATTTTAACGTTCTTCCAATTTAAATTTACGGGTGATAAATCATGAGTGTATTAGAGAGAGTAGAAGCAACTGCAGTAGCTACCGTGCCTAAAGTTAAAAAGAAAAGTAACATCATGCGCAAAATAGGATTATACAGCATGCTTGGGCTGTTCACGATTATTTCTATTTTTCCTTTTTACTGGATGATTATCGGCGCTACGAATGAATCAGGAAAAATGTTTACAAACCCTCCAACGCTGAAGCCTGGCGATCAATTTATGACAAATCTACAAAATTTAAATGCTTCAATTGATTTAGGGCGCGTCTTTTTTAACTCAGTATTTGTTTCAGTCGTGTATGTGATTGTAGCTTTAATGGTCTGCTCCACAGCCGCATATGCGCTGTCTAAATTTGAATTCAAAGGTCGAAACGCAATTTTCACTACGCTTTTATTGTCTATGATGATTCCATATCAAGCAACGCTCATTCCGCTTTTTCAGCTGATGTCGAATTTTAATTTGCTTGATACGTATTTTGCTCTTATTGTTCCGCAGCTGTGCTTTCCGTTTGCTATCTTTTTATTACGTCAGAACTTTTTAGCTTTTCCAACGGAACTTATTGAAGCAGCTCGTTTAGACGGAGCTGGAGAGATGAGAATCTTTTTAACTATTGTGCTTCCTTCTATGAAGCCTGCTATGGCTGCAGCAGCTATTTTCTTATTTATGACACAGTGGAATAACTTTATGTGGCCTCTAGTTGCGACTACATCTAACGAAATGGCTACATTGCCAGTTGCTCTTTCAAGCTTAATTGGGTTATCGATTATTGATTACGGTCAAGTAATGATGGGAGTAACGATTGCAACCATTCCAATCATTGTTTTCTTCCTGGCACTTCAGCGTCATTTTATTTCAGGAATGCTTGGAAGTGCAGTAAAATAAAAGCAGAAGCTCCTATTATAGGAGCTTTCTCAATGAACAGGGGGAGAGAAGATGGAAGAAATACCTGTAGGAGTTCAGCTTTATACGCTGCGTAAAGAAACGAAAAAAGATTTTAAAGGAACGCTTCAAAAAGTAGCTGCTTTAGGATATCAAGGGGTAGAATTTGCAGGGTACGAAGGATATACAGCAAAAGAAGTAAAAGCATGGTTAACGGATTTACAGCTGAAGCCGGCTTCTAGTCATGTGCCGCTTGAACAATTAGAATCTAATTTAGAGCAAGTGATTCACTTTGAACAGCAAGTTGGAAATTCACATATTGTTTGTCCTTATTTAATGCCTGAACGTCAAACGGAAAAAGGGTATTACGAACTTATTGATTCTTTAAATTCTATTTACGTGTATTGTAAAAAAGAAGGTATGTCGTTTAGCTATCATCATCATGATTTTGAGCTGAAGAAATTGTCAACTGGAAAGTCAGCTCTCCAAACAATCTTAGAAGAAACTGAGGTAAACGTAGAGCTGGACATTTATTGGCTGACTAAAGCAGGCGAAGATCCAGTGGAGTGGATGAAGCATTATCAAAATCGTACGCCTTTTATTCATTTAAAAGATATGACAACAGACGGCGAGCAATTTTTTGCTCCTCTTGGTACCGGAGGAGTAGATGTAAAGGCTGTAATGCAAGAAGGACATAGAGCAGGCGTAAAATGGTGGATCGTTGAACAAGATCACTGTATAGAAAGTCCTCTTAGCAGCATTAAAAAAAGCTTAGCATATATCAAATAAAAAACGAACAGACGCTGTCTGTTCGTTTTTTTTATTGATAAGCTGGAGTCCACTCAATTTCTCCGCACTTATTCGTATAATCGATATTCACCTCAAAGTTATGTTTTTCATAAAAATGAATCAATCTTTCGAGATGATCCCAGTCGCGCTCAGCGATATCGCCTTTAATGACATGAACATTTTGATCAACCGCTACTTCTTTTAAATAATTCATACATACAGAGCCATATCCTTTATTAGCAGGCCCTTTAATATCACCGATAAAAATCGTGTGATTATCTTCATATACGCCGTCGATAGCAAAATCCCAAGCCCCTCTATAAGCTTTTGTGCATTCGTTTAGCATAATTTTACATGCGTTTCCGTCATTTTGTGCCGATACAATAACTAACTGATTATCTTCAGGCTGATCGACGCCAATAACTTCATACTTTTTAGCAATTTCTTTTAAATTATCCTGCATGCGAAATAGCTGAAACTCTAAATCATCAAGTGTTTCTTTTAGTTCTTCTGCATTCTGGTTTTTTTCTGTAAGCTGAGTAAACATTTTATACTCCTTTCCGTCTGTTTTCGGTCTAAGTGCGCCTATGACAAAGAGGACACGGTGTATAAAGCGAAACTTTATTTAGCAAAGTATCTACCTTAGTAAAAATATAAAAAGGAAAGAACCTGATTTGATTGATCGTTCATCAAAACGGCTGCTTTCCTTAACATTCACTTTTAAATTTTTCACAACGTGTATAAGGGTAACAAAGACTCATTAATTTTGTCAATAAGGTTGTAGGTCTATTTATAAAGAAGATAACAGGTCATTTTGCTTATTGGGAAGAAAAAATAATGAGTGAAAAAAGAATCATTTTAAAGTAAAATCATTGGAGGAAAAGTATGGTTAAAAAGGAATTGCTTTTCATTTTAAAAAAACATACTTAAAATAAAATTAAGAAAATATTTCATTTACTTACAAAATATTATAGAAAAATGTATGGAGTAATATGGAGTAAGTGTTAACTATATCGAACAAAGGGTGTATAAGATGGATAAATATCAAATTGCATTATTAGCTAATGTCCGCAAGCAGCTGCAAGAGTGGACCGATCAAAATAAAGAAATACCTCATGAAGAGGTGTACCGCTTTTTGCATTCAATTTCTGGAACGGCTGCGACCATTGGACTGCATTATTTAGGAGACCGCTCCCGCGAGTTAATGGAAGCTGTGGAAAAAAATCAGAAAAAAACCTGGGATTACGCGGAGTTAAATGCTTTTTTATTAGATATTATTAAAATTTGTTATCAAGATGAAATTCAATCGGTAGAAGATATAAATAAACCGCTAGAAATCAGTGAAAAAACAGCTAATATTTTACTTGTTGACGACGACCTTTCAATGTTGATGTATTTAAAAGAACAGTTTGAAAAACAAGGCTGGTACGTATTAGCAACTGCCTCTAAAGAAAAAGCTATTACGGCTTTTTACGAATTAAAGCCGGATTGTTTTGTTGTAGATGTCCATATGAAAGACGGTACAGGCTTTGACATTCTTTCATTTTTACGCGATAAAACAAAGCAACTGTTCGTCCCGATTGTCATGATGAGCGTTGATAATCAAAGAGAGACGCGTTTGAAGGCCTTTAAATTAGGGGCCGATGATTTTTTTGTTAAACCTCTCGATATGGAAGAAAGTCTACTTCGAATTGGTCACCATATTGAACGAAAGCAGATGTTTAACTCCTATTTAATGTTTGATGAATTAACAGGAGCCTATAACCGAACGTATTTAAAAGAAATCTACAGTCAGCAGCTATCCAGCTACGACCGCTTAAAAGATCCTTTTTGTTTAGCGATTTTAGATTTAGATTTCTTTAAGAGAATAAATGATGGATATGGACATCTTATGGGAGACCGTGTGCTGCAAGCATTTGTAGAGTATATGAAGCATGAAATTCGTCCAACAGATCACATTTTTAGATATGGAGGCGAAGAATTTATTCTTTTACTGCCAAAAACCAATATAAAAGAGGCAGAAACAGTATTGAATAGACTGTTGGATTTCTTTGTGGAAAAAGTGTTCACACATCAAAGCAATTCGTTTTATTGCAGCTTTTCCGGCGGAGTTGTAGAAGTTCATAACACTGAATGGCCGTTAGAAAAAGCTCTTCATCAAGCTGATGAGGCATTATATATAGCGAAGGAATCAGGACGTCAAAAAATTGTAGCTTCTTCTCAAAGCAAGCTGGTTAAAAAGCGAACGCTTCGTATGGCTATTATTGATGATGATTCTATCATTCGAACGATGCTGAAAGAGCTTTTAAGCAAAATTGATGTAGGAGATCGCTATGAAGTGAAAATAGAAGTGTTTAAAGATGGGATCGAATTTTTTGAGTCTCAATGGATTCATTCTAGCGATCAGTACTTTGTTATTTTAGACGGAATGATGCCTAAAATGGATGGCTTAGAAGTACTGCAAAAATTAAGACATAATAAACGTCACGATCAGTATACGGTTATTATGCTTACATCAAGAAACAGCGAACAAGATATTCAAAGAGCATTAGAACTCGGGGCAGACGATTACATGACAAAGCCATTTAAGTTAATGGAGCTTGAAGCGCGCGTACGTCATTTAATGAAGAAGGTGAAATAAATGGCGATGTCCATTCAAGTGGTGTATGTCTTATTTAGCGGATTGCTATTGCTTTTAGTCTGTTTTCTGAGTTATTTACTTATTCAAAAAGCGCGTTTAAACGCTTTTCGAGCAAAAGTAGAATCCTATAAAGATAGTATAAAAGAATCTCTTTTTATTTATTTATACAGAAAAGATGAAGAGCATCGGGTAGAGCCTAAAAATAAAATAGAGCTGGCGGGTGTAGAGGAACTATTAAGCGGTTTTTCTGCAGCTGTGCAAGGCGATGAAATTTTAAATAACATTACGCTCTATGCGGAGAAGGTTTTTACTCCCAAATATAAAAAAGAGCTGCATCATTCTAGGTGGAGTGTCAGAATGAATGCCCTTTATGCTATTGAAGACTTTGGTCTAACTACGCTAACAGACCAATTAGTAGAAATGTATGAGAAAAAAAATAGTACAGCGGCTGAAAAAAATCAAATTTTAAAGATTTTGGTTAAGCTGAACCGCCCTGAGTTTGTTGTGTACATGACGAACGCTTCTAGACCGCTGTCTGAATTTATGTACCGCTCTTTGTTTGGAACTATGAACAGTGAACAGTTTCAGCAATTTATTAATAAATTTGAAGACCTGCAAGAAGAAATTCAGCTGCCTCTTATCGATATGATCGGTATCAATCATAAGTTAGAGTATATAGATTTCTTAAAAATGCACATGAAAAGTTCATCAGAAGAACTGCGAATTCGTTCGTTGAAATCACTTAATGCTTTATCTTTTCCATTAAGAATAGAGGAGCTCACGAACCATCTTCAGTCAGGTATTTGGCAAGAAAGAATGATGGCTACAAAACTAATAGGTAAAACGAGAGATGAGAAGGGGTTATCAATTCTCGAGCAGTCGCTAAAAGATTCTCATTTTCTTGTGCGTTCGAATGCTGCTCAGTCAATGATGAAAATCCCAACAGGTAAAGAATACTTAGTTCATGTATACAAAACGACTGATGACAAGTTTTCGAAAGATATGGCAGCAGAATGGCTTGAAAAAGGAGGAATTACGGTTGTGGAATAATGTTTGGCATCTTTTATTGTCCATTTGCGGATGGGCTGTATTTGCTTATATGATTTTTGTGCTTTGTTTTTATTTTATGATGTTTATCATCTCTGCTTTTCAACTGCGAAAGCAATATCAATTAAACGATGAAGAACCTTATGAAGATTTGCTTGCGGTTAGCTATACAACGCCGTTATCTATATTAGTTCCCGCTTATAACGAATCTGTCGGGATTATTGGGAGCGTACGTTCGCTGCTTGGAATTGAATATCCGGAATATGAAGTAATCGTAGTAAATGACGGATCTTCAGATGATACGTTAGAAAAGCTTATCGAAGAGTTTTCTCTTGTGAAAATGAATCGAGTTGTGAGAAAGCAAGTAGAGACGAAAGCAGTAAAAGCTGTATATCGTTCTAAATTATACGATTATTTATATGTAGTCGATAAACAAAATGGGGGAAAGTCAGATGCATTAAATGCAGGAATTAATTTATCCAACTATCCTTATTTTTGTTCGATCGATGGCGATTCAGTGTTAGAAAGAGATGCTTTTTTAAAAGTTATGAAGCCAATTATTGATTCAGACGGAGAAGTAATTGCTTCAGGGGGAAGTATTCGAATTGCAAACGGATGTAAAATCGAAAACGGTGCGGTCGTATCGATTGGACTTGATACGCAGCCGCTTGTTGTGATGCAGATTATTGAATATTTACGTGCCTTTCTTATGGGGCGCATTGGTCTCAGTCGCCATAATTTATTACTTATTGTGTCAGGAGCATTTGGCGTATTTTCTAAACGCTGGGTGATTGAAGCTGGCGGGTATTCTCATACAGTCGGCGAAGACATGGAGCTTGTCGTTCGCCTGCACCGGCTGATTAAACAGAAAAAAACCAACAATCAAATTGTTTATATTCCAGATCCCGTATGCTGGACAGAAGCACCCGATGAAATCAAATATTTGCGAAGACAGCGAAACCGCTGGCACCGCGGTTTATTTGATAGTCTTTGGAAGCATAAAGAGATGCTGTTTAATCCGAAATACGGAAGCATCGGAATGATTTCCATGCCTTATTTTGTGTTTATTGAACTAATCGGACCGGTCATGGAAATGTTAGGCTATTTGTTTATTGTTATTTCTCTAGTTGTAGGCGGAATTTATGTAGAATTTGCTTATTTGCTTTTTCTTTTAATGGTTGTATATGGTTCTCTTTATTCAATGGCGGCCGTTTTGCTAGAAGAGTGGAGCCTTCGTAAATATCCAAAAGTATCTGATATTGCTAAGCTGTTTGTTTTTTCGCTGACGGAATCCTTTTGGTATCGCCCTCTAACTGTTATATGGCGCTGTCATGGATTGTTGGATGTTATTCGCAATAAAAAAGGCTGGGGAGACATGCAGCGAAAAGGAGTTTCACAATGAAAAAATGGTTATTAATCGGCGGCATTATTTTGGTTATGGCGATAACGGCTTCTCCATTTCTTATTTGGCAGCTAAAGAAACCAACTGATTTGAATATGCTTGTCATTGATAAAACAGTGCCAGATCAAACGTTTCGAGAGCATCAAGGCTTAATGTGGATGCTGAATCAAGCGAAAGTACGCAAAGACGGGAAGCCTTATGAAATCTCAAAAGATTATGCAGGGTTTTACCCGAAAGGAGATAAAACATACAGCATTAAATCTCTGCCAAAAACAAACTCTGCAGATATGATTTATATCACGGACACGTATGGTGTATACAAAGAAGATTTAGGCGTAAAAGCTAAAAGAGGAGATCGCTCTCAATTGGTGTATGGCGGCATGACTTCTGAAGACGTGAGCTACGTTAAGAAAGCATTGAATGGACGTACAAAAACGCTGATTGGAGAGTTTAATACATTTGGAAGCCCTACTTCCTTAGACGTTCGCAAAGAACTGTATGAATTGTACAATGTGACGTGGTCCGGCTGGATTGGTCGCTATTTTGATGAATTCGGCAGTGAAGAAGTTCCTGCTTGGGTGAAGAGTGCTTATAAAAAGCAGTACAACAAAGAGTGGAGCCTTACAGGAAAAGGCTTATTATTCGTTAATGAATCCAATAAGCTCGTTATTATAACGGAAAAAGAATTAAAAGAAAATCCAGTATGGTTTCAATATACAAAACAAGGAAAGAAAACATCGAATTTACAGGATGAATCTGCTTATCAATATTGGTTTGACGTAATTACACCCCAGCAAAAAAGTGATGTGCAGGCTCAGTTTGTCTTTCACTTGGATTCTGAAGGAAAAAACAAGCTGAAGGAAAATGGTATCCCTTTGTCCATACCAGCAGTCGTTCATCATAACAAAGAGCGATATGATACTTATTACTTTGCAGGAGATTTTGCAGATCAAGGAGAAGTACCTTCCATTTATCAAACTTCTTTTTACCCGGTGTGGAAGAAATGGACAGAGAAAATCGGAAAAGAAGATGAGTCTTCTTTTTACTGGACTGTTTATCTTCCTCTTATGAATAAGATCATCGATCAACAGCAAAATGAATCGCAGCCTGCTTCTGTTACTTTTAATAAAAATATGGAAATCTATGAAGATGCTGACCTTAAAGTAGCAGGGAAAGTAGGAAAAGATTATTTGCAAGTTTATCAAAATGGTAAATGGAAAGATTTGCTTATTAAAGGAGTAAATATGGGCATTAGTAAGCCAGGCCATTTCCCTGGTGAGACTGCTATTTCAAAAGAAGAATATTTGCGCTGGTTTGAAGAAATTGGAAAGATGAATGCCAACTCAATCCGCGTATACACCATTCATCCTCCCGCCTTTTATGAAGCGCTTGCTGAGTATAACCAAAAAGCCGAAGAACCTATTTATCTTTTTCATGGGGTATGGGTGAATGAAGAAGTTTTCTATGATTCCCAAGATGCTTTTGCGAAGGAAAATACAAAAGAATTTGAAGCTGAAATGAAAAGGATTGTAAACGTTATTCACGGAAAGGCAACACTGCCAAAACGGACAGGACATGCAAGCGGAACGTATACAGCAGATGTGTCTCCTTATGTTTTAGGATGGATTATAGGAGTTGAATGGGATCCCACGGTAGCCCTTTCGACAAATGAAAAACATAAAGGCATGAAAGATTTTAAAGGGCAGTACATCTATACCGAAAAAGGCAACCCCTTTGAAATTTGGCTTGCCCAGCTTATGGAAAAAACAATTTCCTATGAGCAGGATAAATATGATTGGCAGCGGCCTATGAGCTTTACGAACTGGGTGACGACGGATTTGCTTACTCATCCATATGAGCCTTCTGAAGACGAAGATAAAGTGTCTGTTAATCCTAATTTAATTCACACAACTAAAAAATTTGAGCCGGGCTTATTTGCCTCTTATCATATTTATCCGTACTATCCTGACTTTTTAAACTATGAACCTCGTTATCTCGCTTATCGAGATCATCGAGGAGAGAAAAATAACTACGCAGGCTATTTGCAAAATATGAAAGAAGTTCATCATATGCCCGTTCTTGTTGCTGAATTTGGCATTCCGGCTTCGCGAGGACTCACCCATAGAAACGTATACGGATGGGATCAAGGTTTTCATACGGAACAAGAACAAGGAAAGATTCTGTCACGCTTATACGAAGATATTGCTGAAGAAAAAATGGCTGGCGGTATGGTCTTTACATGGCAAGATGAATGGTTTAAGCGAACGTGGAATACGATGGAGTACGACAATCCGAACCGCAGGCCATTTTGGACGAATTTGCAAACGGGAGAGCAGCATTTTGGACTGATGAGTTTTGATCCAGGAAAGAAGCTGAAAGTCAAAGTGGACGGTAAATCAGATGATTGGAAAAAGCTGAACAGCAAGTCGGTGTATAAGCCGTCTAAGAAGTTAAAAGCATTGAACATTACAAGTGATGAAGGTTATCTATATCTACACGTGAATGCAAAAGAATTGGAAAATCAAAAGCTTTATTTCTTGTTTAACACGATTAACAATCAGGGACAGTCAAAGATCCCTCAAATCCCTTCCTTAAAAACAAAAGGAATTGATTTTGTAGCAGAATTAAACGGGAAAGAAGACAGTCATTTATGGGTAGACAGCTATTACGATACGTATTATTTTTCATATGCTCATCAGCTTCAAATGATTCCGGCGGTAAAAGGAACCGATACAAAAGACAACGGCATGTTTAACCCAATCATGCTCGCCCTTAACAAAGAGTTAGCGATTGGAGAAGGGGAAAACAAGAGAACCATTCCTTTTGACGCCTATGAAACAGGGAAGCTCAAAGAAGGAAACAGCGATCCTAACTCTTCTTCATTTGATTCGCTAGCAGATTTTAAAGTGAATGAATCAAATGGAATTGCTGAACTTCGCATTCCTTGGGCGCTTTTAAATGTAAAAGACCCTAGTCAAAAAGAAATAATGGGAGATATTTGGTCCAAAAAAGGATTGGAATCCAGCGAGAAAATAAAAGGAATTCAAGTGGGAGTCGTAGCTGTTAATAAGAAGAGCAATGATGTGGAAGATACGTTTCCGACTCAGAAAAAAGGAGAACTTTTATTAAAAGATTTTTACTTATACAAGTGGAAAAATTGGGAGTATCCAACTTTTCACGAACGAATAAAGCCGTCCTACTTCATATTGCAAAAAACGTATGGACGACTACAAGCGGAGGGATAACAATGGCAAAAATTTTATTAGCGGAAGATGAAGAAGTGCTTCGTATGTTAGTGGTAGATACGCTTGAAGATGAAGGACATGATGTGACGGAAGCAGAAAATGGCGAAGAAGCTTTGGAATTTATTAAAGAACGTGATTTTGACTTGATTATTTTGGATTATATGATGCCCGTGTTCACCGGGCTTGAAGTCATTCAGCAGCTGAAAGAAATGAAAGATAAGCGCCATACAAAAGTATTGATGCTTTCAGCTAAGAATCAAGCTGCTGATCAAAGCCGAGTGTTAGAAGCAGGGGCTGCGTATTTTATGTCTAAGCCGTTTAGTCCCCTTTTACTAGCCGAACGTGTCGAGGAAATTTTAGATGAACAATAAACTAAAACGGAAAAGTATCTCAACCCAGTTCATCCTCTTAGCAAGTATCCTTTTACTTGCTTTTGCGGCGGGTTCAACTGTACTTGTTGTACGGCAAAAAGAAATTACAGCTGATTATGCCCAGTACAGGGCACAAGTACGGGAAAAGGCACAGCTGCTATCTACAATTGATAAATCAATGAACAAGGCTTTTTTGCAGGCTCGTGGGTTTATTGCATTTGATTCGGAGGATATGTATAACGAGGCTGCAAGTCAGCAAAAAATTATCGAAGAAAATCTTGATCGACTGTCAGGTCTAGCTGCAGATAGACGTGAACGTACGTTTGTAAATGAAGCGACGGTTATGCTAAACACGTATTTTAATCAAACGCTTCCTTATTTTAAAGATATTTACGACAAAAAAGGTATTGAAGGAGTCCGCTCTAGCCCTGAGCGGAAGGCTGCTTCTAAATCAATAGAACAAATGCAAAAAGAACTTGATGACTACCAAAATGAATTAACTAAAGACTTAAATACACAGTACGATGACACGTCGAGTGACATGCAGAAAAGTCAAACGTTCTTTATTTTATTTTTAGCGTTTACAGTGGTCATTTTATTATTGCTTACACGGGTATTGCTAAATAAGTTTGTAAAGCCACTGAGTCAGCTAGCATATACGGCAAGCGAAATTGCTGCCGGAAAAGAAATGCCTATAACATTTGATGAACATAGAAGAGATGAAATCGGTATGCTATCTCAAGCCTTTTACAAAATGGTATCGACTTTGCAAAATAATGAACAGGAGTTAACGGCTCAAAATGAGGAGCTGATTGCACAGCAAGATGAGTTGCACAGTCAGCAAGATGAACTTCAGCACGCATTAGAATTAACAAAGGAACGAGAAGGAGAGTTAGAACTGCGCAATTTATTTGTGCATGGACTAACAAATTCTCTTCACAAGCAAGAAGTTCTCACGAGTGCTGTCACAAACATGAGCCGGGTGATGAAAGCTGATCACGGTTTTATTATGCTAACCGATGAAAAGACACATGCTTCATTTGGTCTATCTTCAGCAAGTGTTCAACAGATGGTGGCAAATCTTCATAATAATTACGTTGATCATGTGCAAAAGACGAAAAAATGTATGGTAGTAAAAAGAGAGTGTATAGAACATGAGCGCCTATATCATCAGCAAACGTTTTATTTGTATGATGTTATCGTACCGGTGATGTCTTCGCAGGGAGATATGCTAGCCTATATGTTTTACAGCCGCTACGCGGATGAATACACAGAACATGAATTACAGACATTTGAAATACTGGCCAAACAAATCACGATTGCTCTTGAAAAAATTTATATTTACGAAGAGTCCGAGCATGACCGATTGCTATCTCAAGATATTTTAAATTCGATTCAAGAAGGAATGCAGCTTGTAGATACAAGCGGTACGATTCTACAAGTGAATACAAAGATTAGCGAATTGTTTCAATATGAGCATCAAAGCGGGCTTCTTCAGCTTTCTCTCGATCAATGGATAGATGCTCTCTCTCAAAAAGTCGAAAATATACAGCAGCTGAGACAATACGTTGAAGACATTTGTAAGGGAGAGCAAGTAGAAAAGTCTTTTGTTTATTACCTGCACACGGATGGTAAGCGAAAAGTTATAAAAGTTTATAGCGAATACGTGTATCGAAACCGTCAGATGTTTGGCATATTGTTCGTTCATCGTGATATTACGAAAGAATTTGAAGTTGATCAGATGAAGTCGGAATTTGTAAGCACTGTGAGTCATGAGCTGCGCACACCGCTAGCAAGCGTATTAGGGTTCACTGAGCTTATGCTAAACAAAACATTAAAAGAAGAAAGACAGAAGAAGTATTTAACTACTATTTATCAGGAAGCACAGCGGTTAACGTCTTTAATCAACGATTTTCTGGACGTCCAAAGGATGGAAGCGGGGAAACAAACCTACGATAAAAAGTATCAAGACGTTCTGCCGCTTATTAAGCAGGTGATTGAGGTCCAGAAAATACAAACAAGTAAGCATGAATTTGATATGATTTCTGATCAAGAGCATTTTACAGTAATGGGAGATAAAGATAAGCTGCTGCAATTGTTTAATAATGTAATTAGCAATGCAGTGAAATATTCGCCCGATGGAGGGAACGTTACAGTTAAAGTGTATCAAAAGGAACACGCTGTTTATATTGATATTCAAGATGAAGGAATTGGTATACCAAGTGAAGCGATAGGTCAATTGTTTACCAAATTCTACAGAGTAGATAATTCCGATATGCGCAAAATTGGCGGAACGGGTCTAGGATTAGCAATTGTAAAAGAAATTGTAAAAGCTCATGGCGGAGACATTACTGTACAATCGGAATGGAAAAAAGGAACAACATTCACGGTTGTTCTGCCTCTTCTATATGAAGTTCAGTACGATGAAGAGATGATAAATACAAATGATAACCGTAAAAGCGTAGTGATTGTAGAAGATGATAAAAGTTTAGCGACGCTTTTACAGGTAGAATTAAAAGAAAGCGGTTTTCATGTTCGGTATTTTAACAACGGAGAAGACGCATTAAACTCTATTCATCAGCAAAAGCCTGAAGTGGTTGTTCTAGATATTATGCTAGGGGAAAATAAGTTAGACGGATGGGATGTTTTAAGACACCTCAAAGAAAATACAGAGACAGAAAAAATCCCTATCTTAATCTCATCTGCTTTAGACGAAAGAAGCAAAGGGTTAGAGCTTGGAGTGTGTGAGTTTCTGATTAAACCTTATCAGCCTAGTAAATTATCCAAAACGATTCTCCAGCTGCTCTTAAAAAAACAAGAGCATGAAGGAGAAATTATGATTCCATCAGATAAAGAAGAGTAGAAATTTGGTGAGGCTTCGTTATATTTACGGAGCCTCATTAAACGAAAAGAAAATTAGTAAAGTAATAAAAAAATGTTGAAAACGCTATCAAATTGTGGTTTTATAGTAAGTAGGCATAACATGATGACCTTAGAATTATCTTTTTCCACCTCCTTACATGCGTAAGGAGGCTTTTTTGTATAAATATAGTAAGATAAGATAACAAAATCTTATGCAGAATCGTTTATTGAATTTCAGCTAGTTAAGAAACTGCTCAAGAAAGTTTGATAATGAAAGGAGTGAAGCTCTGGAAATCATTTCACAAAGGGAGGATAGTCTATCCCAGAAGTGAAGGTAGTTCAATTTTTATAATCATAGTATAATAAAAAATACGGTTATAAAAGCTGTGTTTTTTATACATCTTTTATATAGAAGGTAAGATTGAATTTTATATTTGCTTAAAGGAGGTCTTTCCTTGGATATTGCGTATATAATTGCTGAAGAAAGAATTAGACAAGCAATAAAAGACGGTGACTTTGATAAGCTGCCTGGGGAAGGCAAACCATTAAAGTTAGAAGATTTGTCACACATACCTGAAGAACTGCGCCAAGCGTATAGGATATTAAAAAATGCAAACATGATAACGGATGAACAAGAGCTGAAACGAGATATGGCTACAATAGAAGAATTGATTTCTATATGCACGGATGCTAATGAAGAACAAAGGCTAACAGAGATGCTTACGGAAAAGCGTTTGCGCTTTGAGCAGCTCGTTGGCAAGAAAAAGATGACAAGTTCTGCAGCTTACAGGACGTATCAGAATAAAATTTACTCCAAATTTTTTTATTAATGAGTGTAGTGGACCAGACGATCGGAGGGTGAGAACTTGCGGCTGTTAATTTTATTGATCAGTATCATACTATTTATTTCGCTTTGTTTTTATATTTTTGCCCCACAAATAAAACGAGGTGCCCAATCGAAAAATGTGCCGGTTTTATTTATTCATGGCTATTTAGGCAGTCAAAAAAGCTTAGGGAAAATGATTAAACGATTTGAACAAAACGGATGGGGAACTAAAGTAGGTTACTGCGTTGTTCAAAAAGATGGAGCTATTCAGTGGAAGCATATTATGAAAGCAAAAGAGGGAAAACTTCCGCTTATTCATATCGTTTTTAAAAAGCCAGATGCCAGTATTGCACAGCAGCAAAAATGGATTGAAGCTATTATGCAAGATGTACGTGATACATATAAAGCATCTTCTGTTGATTTAGTTGGACATAGTATGGGAGGAGTAACAGCAGCAGCTGTTAGTTTGTCTAATCCTCAATATATTCAAAAGTTAGTTACGTTAGGGTCGCCAATTCAAGGATTAGATTATCAGGAATTAATGGAAATGTACCCTCATGCACGCAATCATATTGAATCTATGGGTGCTCGTGATTTAGCTTTTCACTCTATAGCATTAAACAAGCTGTACGAAAGTCGTCAAGATTTCTCAAAAGAAATCGACGTTTTTTCAGGAGCAGGAGATGTGGGAGATAAGACAGATGGAGTGGTAACAGTAGAAAGTGCGTACGGACTGCAAGAGTTCACCGAACACATTCATCTCCAAACATTTCATGAAGCACATTCGGATTTACATGAAAGCTCAGAGGTTGATAAAGCTGTCTATCAATTTTTAAAACGGGATTAAAGGGGGATTACGATGCTTTACTTAATTAGACACGGCCAAACAGATTGGAATAAAAACAAACTTATTCAAGGGCATGCTGATATTCCGCTCAACGAAGCGGGAAAGCAACAAGCTAAACGCGTAGCGGAACGTTTTCGAGATATCCATATTGATGTAATCTATACAAGCGATTTGCTTCGTGCGCAGGAGACGGCTAGGGAAATTGCAGCAGCTGCTAAAGTAGAGAAAATCGAAGTTTGTGAGCAGCTGCGTGAGCGCTCTTTTGGAGAACTAGAATCAAAGAACGTAGAAGTTCTGCATGAGCTTGTGCCAAATTATGCGACAAATTGGGGAGAAGAGCCTTTATATAATATCGAAACACTCGAAGCGGCTCAAGAACGGATGGTTCGGCGGTTAACGGAAATTATGAAGAAGTCTATCGGAAAGAAAGTAGCAGTTGTTAGTCACGGAGCGGCAATTAATACATTCATTCATCATGTAACAAGCGGAGAACAAGGAACAGGGACTACTATTTTACAAAATACATCGATTACAACTTTTGCTTATGAAAGTGGAAAATGGCGTCTTGAAACGATCAATGATGCCAAACATCTTGAATAAATATACTTAAAGAGACTGTGGCAGTAGTATTTTAGTTGAGGGAAAATCCGAACGATTAATCGTTCGGATTTTTTTATGGTGATGGTGAACGTAGGTTTCATATATGTGGGTACTTCTAGCTGTTGATTGAAGGACAAGATGAAGACTCCTGCGGGAAAAGCGGAAGGGATGAGACCCCGCATATTAATTTTATATATAAATATTTATACAATTGATTTTAATAAAAATGCATAGTAAAATAAGTTTTATTACTATTCTATTAAAGCGTTTAGTATAACTGAATTTCCTAATATTGTTTAATAAGTAACTATATTTCGGAATAAGATTAATTGATTTGTATAATTTCAAGGAGGATGTAGTATGTCAAAAGATTGGAGTCACTTATTTGAAAGAATGCCTGAATTGCTAGCACCGACGATGGCTAAAGACCATCCAAATCTGCCCGTTGTGAAAGAAGAAGGATGCTATTATTATGGATTGGATGGTAAAGAATATCTCGATTTTACTTCCGGAATCGCTACGACAAATGTAGGACACAGACATCCGAAAGTAGTAAAAGCAATCAAAGACGGAGCAGATCAATTATTGCACGGTCCTTCAGGTGTTATTATGTACGAATCGATATTAAAGTTAGCCGATGAGTTAGGAAAAGTAACGCCGGGCAATTTAGACTGCTTTTTCTTTGGAAATAGTGGCACCGAAGCAATTGAAGGAGCCTTGAAATTAGCGAGACATGTCACAAAGCGTCCGTATGTTATTTCTTTTTTAGGGTGTTTTCATGGCCGCTCGATGGGAGCTTTAAGTGTTACAACCTCGAAAAGCAAATATAGACAATTTCAGCAGCCTTCGGGACTGACGTATCAGATTCCATATGCCAATCCAAAAGAGTGCCCTGCGGAGCTAGACAGCGATGTGTACTTTACTGAAAAGCTTGAAAAAGATTTTGAAATACTCTTTAAGCACCAAGTCACGCCTGAAGAAGTGGCGGCCGTTATTTTGGAACCAGTATTAGGAGAAGGCGGCTATATTATTCCTCCGAAAAGTTGGATGAAGAAATTAAGAGAGATTTGTGATCGTCACGGAATATTACTTATTTTCGATGAAGTGCAAACAGGGTTTGGCCGTACGGGCGAATGGTTTGCTGGACAAACGTTTGATGTCGTACCAGATATTATGGCTATAGCAAAAGGAATTGCTTCTGGAATTCCGCTTAGTGCAACGGTAGCTTCTCAAGAATTAATGAAGCAGTGGCCCCTTGGCACACATAGTACAACATTTGGAGGAAATCCTATTGGATGTTCAGCAGCCCTTGCAACTCTTGAGGTGATGAAAGAAGAACAACTGCTGGATAACACAAGAAAAATGGGCGCTTATGCGTTAGAAAAGCTGTATCTTTTAAAGGACAAACATTCAGTTATTGGGGATATCCGTGGTTTAGGACTTATGATTGGAATCGAAATTGTTAATCCGGATACGGGAGAAGGCGATGGAGACGCCTTATTTGAGATTCTGGACTTAGCTTTAGAAAAAGGCGTGTTATTTTATTTTTGCGGAAATGCAAGTGAAGTTATTCGCATGGTACCTCCGCTTACTGTAACGAAAGAACAGATAGATGCCGGCATTCGTATGCTAGATGAGGCTATTACTTCTTTTGAGAAAAAGTCAGTTGTAAAAGCGTAATAAAAAAATATAAAAAATTTATCTATTTGTAACCTAGTTGTCATAGTAATGGTAGCGATATCATAGTTTTAGAGGGAAAACAATTTTCTGAAAAGTAGTTGACATCTGTTTGTGCAGCATGTAACATAATATTTATCTTATCAACAATTATCAACAAAATTCGACAAACTTCTTATCAAGAGAGGTGGAGGGATAGGCCCTTTGAAACCTCGGCAACGGACTTTATAGAACCGTGCTAACTCCCACAAGCAGTGCTTGAAAGATAAGAAGAGACCAGGCTTACTAAAAATTGTGATCCCAACCTCTTCTTACAGGCACTTAGACACTGTAAGTGGAGGTTTTAATTTTATGACAAGAAGATGACATTTAGATAAAAAACAGCAGGTGAAATTACCTGCTGTTTTTATATGCTGTAAAATGATAAATAACCTACCAGAATTCCTAGTAAAAGTACTCCAATTGTAATACCAATAATCCACCACATCATTTTTTTCATTATTTATTCCTCTTTGTCAATTAACTATAGCTGTTGATCCGCCTGAAGCGCCGGAAGCTGTACCATAAACAGTTTGTCTTTTAATTCCGGCATTTTTAGCTGCAATTTTCCACTGCCAGTCAATTTGCCCGTACGCTCGATTATTTTGCACCCAAGATTTTGAACTCTTTTTTGAAATAGACACAAGGGGGTTTACATTTTTCGTGACGACGCCTCGTACACTTTTGACTGAAGTCACCGATGAGTTTTTCGTGTAATAGTCTACATACACCGTTAGTTTTGTTGTTGTAAATCCAGCCGCTTTATAAGAAGCCGTATAAGCTGCTGTTTTGAATAAAGGTGAAGCCGTTCTTGCTCCGTATGCTGCTGTGCTTGCAGCTTCGACCGTGCCGCTAGTCTCTTCAATATCCATTTTTAACGGAGATGAATCCTTTAGTGATTGTACAACTTTTTGTTTTTGCTGACGCGACAGTTTTGAAAATTCATACAGTGAACTTTTATCACTTTGCGCTTTCAAGAACTGCGTGTAAGAAGCAACCGTTAAATGTGCAGGGTTTTCACTAGCCATAACAGAGTTTGGCACGATTAATAGACATAATAATGAACTTATCAGGAAAAAAGAAAAAAACGTTCTATTTGTAGCCATATTTATATAAATCCTTTCTAGCATTCTATCTTTATAAACAGATAAGAAGTAATTTATCGTTTTGAAGAAGGACTGTGTGCTGACATATTAACTGTCATCACGACACGAGCTTGCTGTACAGATTTCATAAAACATTCGTATAGAGAAGCGAACACTTTGTCCACATCTCCTTCTAAACCTGTTGCAAAAGGCACGGTTTCGGCAAATACTCCCTGTTGTTTAACTGCGCCAATTCCGCTTTTGATGATGTCTACATAATGCGGCGTATCTAATGGATACAAAGAAAATTGAGTGGATACAGGAAACGAAGCACAAAGCTGTTGATTTGAAGACACGTTTTCTTTTGGTTTTATTTTTCTTTCTTCGAAATATTCTTCGTGCTGCCCTGTTGAAAACGTGGCATTCAGCACAATATGCTTTCCTGACTTTCCAGCACTTTTATAAACGGCTTGCACAACTTCAAATACGTCTTTGGCAGTTCCTTCAATAAACGTACTCACACGGTCCGTTTTTCGCTGAACTTTAGACATATCCACTTCGTTTAGTGCACCTAAAATAATATCGATGAAGTTATCACTCATAACGGAAAGCGTAAAACGACAGCCAACATTTATTTTTTCCAAGTTAATCACCCCTAAAATATAGATTTGTAGTTTTTTAATCATACAAATCATAAAATAACTTTTCTGTTTTGTATAGAAACAGAAGATAGATTCTTTATTTTTAGGAAATATTACATAGAAAAAACAAAAATAAATTGCATAACATGAAAAATAAGGGTGTTAAGAAAAGTCACATAATGAAAAAGAATAAAAAAACAATGTTAGAACTTCTGACAAAAAGCTGGTATATAGACTGAAAACACCATATTATAAATACAAGATCACATTATTCTCCTGCGATTTCGTATAACCTCTTGAAAAAGGGACTTGGGATTTTATCATAAATCCAACCTCCTAGCTGTATAATCAGCTAGGAATTTTTTTTACCCAAACTCTCTATCGCGCATGAGGTTACCTACACTTATTCAACTCAGAGCATACATCATATATATAAGATCAGTGTAAGAAAGATTGCTTGAAGATGTTAGTGTTCGGCTTGAGCTAGAAATAGATAGATGTTACGAAAGAGGGGAAAGAAGGTATGACGCACACATTAATTAAAAATGCAGAGATTATTACGATGAATGAGAAGAATGATATTATTTACGGTGACCTTTATATTGTTGGAAATCGTATTGCAGCCATCGGGAAAAACCTGCATCCGGAAAAGGTAGATAAAGTCATTGACGCAGCAAATAAAACGATTGTGCCGGGCTTTATACATACTCATATTCATTTATGTCAAACGCTTTTTAGAGGGCAAGCAGATGATTTAGAGCTGTTAGACTGGCTAAAGAAGAAAATATGGCCGCTTGAAGCTTCACATGATGAAGAATCTATCTATTATTCAGCCCTGTTAGGCATCGGCGAACTCATTCAAAGCGGGACTACAACAATTGTAGATATGGAAACTGTTCATCATACGGACTCTGCTTTTCAAGCTATATCTCAAAGTGGAATCCGAGCCCTTGCAGGAAAAGTAATGATGGATAAAAAAGGCGATGATCTGCCAAAAGCTCTGCAGGAGACAACGGCTGACTCGATCAAAGAAAGTGTAGAGCTGCTTGAAAAATGGCATAATTCAAATAACGGTCGTATTCGATACGCATTCTCCCCAAGATTTGTGCTGTCGTGTACGGAAGATTTGCTGCGTGAAGTGAGCCATTTATCAGCTGCATATAATGTTCATGTACATACTCATGCTTCTGAGAATCAAGAAGAAATTCGCATCGTAGAAGCTGAAACGGGTATGAGAAATATCATGTACTTAGATCATTTAGGATTAGCCAATGAACGCCTTATTTTAGCGCACTGTGTGTGGCTAAATGATCAAGAAAAGCAAATTATTAAGAATCAAGGAGTAAAAGTTAGTCATTGCCCAGGCTCAAACTTAAAACTTGCATCGGGAATCGCAGATGTGCCCGGTTTATTAGAGCAAGGTGTATTTTTAAGTCTTGGCGCTGACGGTGCTCCTTGTAATAATAATTTGGATATGTTCAACGAAATGAGGCTGGCCGCTACGATTCATAAACCCTCGCACGGACCAACGGCCATGAATGCAAAGCACGTGCTAGAAATGGCTACAATCGGCGGAGCGAAAGCAGTCGGGCTTGAAAAAGAAATTGGAAGTTTAGAGGTCGGGAAAAAAGCGGATCTTGCTATTTTAAATTTAAATCAGCTTCATACTTTTCCATCTTACGGCGTAGACCCTATTTCCAGAGTTGTGTATTCAGCAACGCGAGGAGATGTAGAATTAACGATGGTTGATGGAGAAATTGTGATGGAAAATCGCGTGTTAAAAACAATTGACCAAGGAATTGTATTGAAAGAAGCAAATCATTCGATTGATCGTCTTTTAAAAAGAATCCCGCTTTTGATTTCATAAGATGTAAAACAAAGAAGAGGCTGGAATAAAAGTATTTTAACAAAAGTAAAACTCGAATTATTAATCGGAGTTATTGATTAATAATTCGAGTTTTTTTGTTGTCAAGGTGAACGTAGGTTTCATCTGTTTATTTGTCTTGAGAATGGATTTATTTAGTTATGTCTTAATCTCTTTTTTGTATAAATGAGTAAAAAGAGTACTCTTGCAACAGACTAAAAAGATAAGAGAAATAAATTTTCAAAATTCCAAACTAACGGAAGATAAAAATTTTTATAATGATAGCGTTTTCTGCCTTTGCATATCTACAAATTAAGACTATAATAGGACAAAAGATTTTACTTTGCAACGTAAAATCCTCCTAAATCGTGTCTTTTTTAGGACATTTGAATAGGTAGGATTTTTTATTTTTTTTAGAAGTAGGGAGGCGCGCGTGTTGGAGCGTAACGGAATATTAGAGCGCTTGTTTAAACTATCAGAGCGCAACACAACACCAAAACAAGAAATACTAGCAGGACTTACAACTTTTATGACGGTCAGTTATATGGTAATTGTCAATCCCATTATCATGTCTGACGCGGGTATCCCCCGAGAAGCGGCTCTTGCAGCTACCATTTATGCCATTGTATTTAGTACGTTACTGATGGCCCTATGGGCAAATTTCCCGATTGTAACCGGTCCAGGGATGGGTTTAAATGCGTTTTTTACGTATTCAGTAGTATTAGGACAAGGATTGTCATGGCAAACGGCACTTGGAGCAGTTTTTATATCCGGGGTCTTATTTTTTGTTTTAACGGTAACAGGAATACGCGGAAAGATTATTGATGCCATTCCGAACGTATTAAAGTCTTCCATAGCAGTTGGAATTGGTCTTTTTGTTGCGTTTATCGGTTTGAAAAACGCTGGATTAGTTGTGGCAAACGAGTCTACTTTTGTAGGGCTTGGAAATGTCATGGATAAAGGTCCCTTACTGGCTATTTTTGGGCTGATATTAGCAGCTGTACTGATGGCTAAAAATGTAAAAGGTGCTCTCATTATAAGTATTTTTGCTACGACTATATTAGCGATGATTGTAGGAGTACAAGCAGTTCCTCATTCCTTGAAAGACGTCTTTTCAGCTACGCCGCCAAGCGTTGGAGAAACATTTTTTCAAATGGATTTAAAGGGTGCAGTTGCCTACGGCATTTTTTCAGTTGTATTTTCTTTCACCATCGTAGAATTATTTGATACACTAGCGACATTGATTGGATTATCTAAAAAAGCCAACTTGGTAGATAAAAACGGTAAAATTCCAGGTTTAAATCGCGCGCTTGCAGCGGATTCAATCGGTACAATGGCGAGTGCTGTTTTTGGAAGCACTGCGTTAAATACGTATATTGAAAATGCAACAGGTATTGCAGAAGGAGGGCGTACCGGCTTAAAGGCATTAACGGTTGCCATCTTATTTATATTTACCTTGTTTTTTGCACCGCTCATTCAATTTATCCCAAGCGTTGCTACTGCTCCAGCACTCATTATTATTGGTTCGCTTATGCTAAGTGACATTCGAAACGTTAACTTCGACGACTTTACCGAAGTTGTTCCCGCTTTCTTAACAATTGTCATGATGCCGTTAACCTACAGCATTGCAGAAGGTTTAGCATTCGGCTTCATTTCATACACAGCGATTAAACTGTTTACAGGACGCCGTCGCGAAATTCATTGGATGATGTATGTGATTACCATTGCCTTTTTTATCAATTTTTATATGAGTTCGCATTAGGAAGAAAAGACGTAGCCCCACGCTGCGTCTTTTTTTGTTACTGATTCCTTGTCAGAGAACATCGTGAAAGGATGAAGCTTTTCTTTTATTTTAGATAATTGTAAAATAATTATAAAAGGTGCGTTATAAAGGGTTGGTGGAATAAATTGAAACAAAGTAAACGCAAACGTGTAACCTTACAACAAGTGGCAGAACACGCGGGAGTATCTCGAGCTACCGCTTCGCTTATTGTGCGAAATAGTCCGAGTGTTTCTGAAAAAACAAGGGAAAAAGTTCTAGCTTCGATGAAAGAGTTAGGATATGTATATGACCGTATTGCAGCAAATTTAAGATCTCAAACTTCATCAACAATCGGAGTTATTATTACGGATATATCTAATACGTTTTTTACAGAATTGTTAATTGGAGTACATGAGGAGCTCGAGAAAGACGGATATACGGTGTTTTTAGGTACGACGTTTGATTCGGATAATCGACAGGATCAGCTGCTTTCTACGATGCTAGAGCATCGGGTAGGAGGCATTATTTTATGTCCTGTTGCGGGTACATCGGAAGACACGATAAAAAAAATTCAGCATTTAGATGTTCCTTCAGTACTAGCAGTAAGGGAATTGCCTGAAGTGGAGTCAGATTATGTAGGGGTAGATTATAGCTTAGGCGTTCAAAAAGCGGTTCAACACTTACTTGAACAGGGACACAAAAGAATCGCATTTTTAGGAGGAACAACCGGTTCTACAACGTGGAAAGAAAGAATGGAAGGTTACCGCTCGGCGCTAAAGAACGCAGGAATTTCTATTGATGAAGAGCTTGTTATTCCGAGCGGTCCGACAAGAAGCGGCGGTGTAGAAGCTGCACGTCAAGTGCTGGACATTTCTGAGCCTCCAACAGCAGTTTTTTGTTTTAGCGACTTAGTTGCATTTGGTGTTATGCAAGGTTTAAAAGAGAAAGGGATTGTTCCGGGAGAAGATATAGCGGTAGTGGGATTTGATAATGTCATGGAATCGTCCGTATGTCACCCTACTTTAACAACCGTCTCTTCTTTTGCAAGACAAATAGGAAAAGATGCTGCACGGTGTCTTCATAACCAAATTGTTGATAAAAAAGAACATCATCATCGCATTATTTTAACGCCTCAGTTAGTTGTTCGAGAATCGTCATCAAAAAAAAGAAGCAGTTAATGAACTGCTTCTTTTTTTGGTGAATTATTTAGACGGTTCGTAAATATCCCAAGCCATTTTCAAGGAATCAACAATATAATTTGCTACTTCTTCAATATCCAAATTGTCAGTTTCTACTTTGGAGTGGTGGTTGGAATAAATTGCTTGTCGCGTATAAAATAATTCTTCAATATCCTCGAGACTTCTTCCTTGTAAAACAGGGCGACTGTCAATAATGAGGCTGATACGCTCTTTCCATGAATCCCATGAAAGGTCTAAAAAGAATACAATACAATTTGATAAGCATATTTTTTGAATTTCTTCTTGAAGAAATGCGCCTCCGCCAACGGATATAATTTTTAAACGCTGTTGAGATAACTGGCTAATTACTTCTTTTTCTTTATTTCGGAAAAACTCTTCACCAAACTCTTTAAAGATTTGTGATGTAGGCATTTGAAACATTTTTTCGATTTCTTGGTCTATATCGACAAAATCTCTGTATAATTTCTTAGCGACTAGTTCGCCGATTGTTGTTTTACCTACGCCCATAAAGCCAATAAATACAATGCTTTTTTCTCTAAGAGACATCTCGCTGTAAGTCATTTTTCAAAGCCTCTTTCTGTTTTTAACAATAAAAAACTTATTATTTTGTATTTTAGTTATTAGAATTATAATACAAATTTTACTGTTTGTAAAAACAGTGAAAGGTATATTATGTCCTAAGAAGCAAGTATTAGCTCACGTTTATAGAATTTTTGTTAGTCAACAGATGGTGATACGCTGTAACCAAAATAAATAAGCAATAGTTAAGCTCGATCACAATCATAAATCTTCGTCATATTGACAGTACTGCTATCTTATACACTCCTATAGTGTATGTAAGAAAAAAGAGGAAGTGATTGTGAGACTACGTAAGCGAGTATAGGCAACCTGAACTCAGTATCAATAAATATTTTTAGAAAATTCTTTAATTTTCTATTGCTAGATTAAAATTTCTGTTGTAGGATTATGATAACGTTTACAAAACGAATTATTACTTTAAATCAATAGGATTTATAAAAAACTTTATTAAATTTTAGATCGATCTAAAAATAAAATTAGATCGATCTAAAAGAAGTAGTCAGGTCAATTTTTAAAAGGAGAGATCACAATGAGCTTTAGACGAGCAAGACCTTATGTAAATAAAGAATGGCTTGAAGGTAAACGATCAGCAGTAAGTATTAAAAGTCCGTATTCCCAGGAAGTAATTGGTGAGCAAATTATAGCAACGTCAGAAGATGTTGAACGAGCGCTATCAGCCGCTTATGAAGCTAAAAAAGCAATTGCGAGTCTGTCTTCTTATGAAAGGGCCAAAATTTTAAAAGAAGCAGCACGGCTTTTGGAAAAGCAAAAAGAAAAGTTTGCTTCTCTCATCTCAAATGAGTTAGGAAAACCGCTGAAGAATACGTTGGATGAAGTATCTCGATCTGTAGAAACATTAGAGCACTCTGCGGAAGAAGCAAAAAGGCTTATCGGCGAAACGATACCAGGAGATGCTTCCGAACGAGGGGGAAAAGCGATAGCTTCCACATTCCGTGTGCCTGTCGGGGTTGTTGCCGCTATTACTCCTTTTAATGCACCTTTGAATTTAGTATGCCACAAAATTGGACCAGCTTTTGCTGCTGGCAACAGTGTTATTTTAAAACCAGCTCCGCAAACAACCTTAGTTGCTACAGAGTTTATAGCTCTATTATTAGAAGCTGGAATGCCTGAATGCGCTATTAATATGGTTTTAGGGGGAGTAGAAACAGGACAGCAAATCGTAAAAGATGACCGTGTAAATATAATTTCTTTTACCGGTGGAACAGTGGCAAGCAGAAATATATGTGAACTGGCTGGAATGAAAAAAGTGCTTCTAGAATTAGGAGGAAATGCTTCAACGATTGTTCATGAAGATGCCGACATTAAGAAAGCTGCTGAAATGTGTGGGAGAACAGGGTTTAGCAACTCTGGTCAAAGCTGTATTTCAGTTCAGCGTATTTATGTACATGGCTCAGTTGTTTCTGAATTTACAGAGCTTCTGAAGAATGAGGTAACGTCTTTAAAAGTTGGTGATCCTCTGCTGCCGCAGACGGATGTTGGATGTTTAGTAGATGAAAAAGCAGCAAACCGAGTTTTGGCTTGGATTGAAGAAGCAGTCGATCTAGGTGCAAAGCTGATATGCGGCGGCAAAAAGACAGGGGCTTCTATAGAACCTACTGTTCTATTAAATCCTCCTAAACAAAGCAAAGTAGTGTGTCAAGAAGTGTTTGGACCTGTGGTGAGCATCATTCCTTATCAAGATATTGAAGAAGCTATTCGGGAAACAAACGATTCATCATTCGGTTTGCAAGCAGGGCTGTTTACAAATCAAATGGATTTAGCTTACCGTGTTGCTGAATCTTTAGAAGTAGGAGGAGTTGTGATTAATGGGACCTCTAATTTTCGACTCGACCATTGGCCGTACGGTGGGATAAAAGACAGCGGCGTTGGTAGAGAAGGACCTCGATTTGCGATTGAAGATATGACAGAAACAAAAATGATTGTCCTGCAGCTATCGTAGCTGAGTTTATTACCTGAAAAAATATATAGTGAATTTAAAGGAGGATATACAATGGAAAAATTAATATCACATCAGTTAGTAAATTATCTTGAGGAACGAGGCATCGAGCATATTTTTGGTTTGTGTGGTCATACAAACATAGCGGTACTAACAGCCTTAGAAGAAAGCGAAATTAAATTTATCAACGTTCGACACGAACAAATTGCAGCGCATGCAGCTGATGGCTATGCACGTGTGACGAAAAAAGCAGCAGTAGTATTAAGTCACTTAGGTCCTGGGTTAACAAACGCTGCTACAGGTGTAGCCAACGCAGCGTTAGATTCAATTCCAATGGTTGTCATCGCTGGTGATGTTCCTACTCATTATTATGGAAAGCATCCGCATCAAGAGGTAAATTTACATGCTGATGCTTCGCAATATGAAATTTATCGTCCGTTCGTTAAGCGTGCATGGAGAGTTGACCGTCCGGATTTATTTCCAGAAATATTAGAGAAAGCATTTTTACTAGCGGAAAGTGGAAATCCTGGCCCCGTATTAGTATCTGTACCTATGGATATCTTTTCAAAAAAGATCGATGTTTCTTTATTTGATCGATTGCATCGCCAAACGAAATCTTTGCAAAAACCTTCTATCGATGATGAAACGGCAAAGAGTATTGTACAAAAATTAATTAAAGCCAAAAATCCAGTGTTATATGTAGGCGGAGGCATCCTATTAGCAGACGCAGCAAATGAATTAAAAGAGCTTGTGGATCACTTGAACATTCCGGTAGCCCACTCCTTAATGGGCAAAGGAGCACTTCCAGATGATCATGACTTGACTCTAGGGATGACTGGTTTTTGGGGCACGAAGTTTATTAATGAAAAGTGTCGGACTGCTGATTATATTTTAGCATTAGGAACAAGATTTGCAGAAGCAGATTCTAGCTCCTGGGAGCCGGAATATACGTTTGATTTTTCAAAAACAAAATTGATTCATATTGATATTGATCCTAGCGAGATAGGGCGTAATTATCCTGCCGAAATTGGTGCAGTAGCGGATTTAAAACAAGCCCTTAAAGTCTTAAATCGCGTAGCTAAACAGCTTATTCCGGAAGGAGTAAAAAATGAAGCATTAATCAAAGAGATTGCTTCTTATCGTGAAGAGTTTAAAGCTAGCAATGAAGAATATATTCACGACAATTCATTCCCAATGCAGCCGCAGCGAATTTTAAATGAAGTTCGTGAAGTCCTGCCGAAAGATGCCTATATTACTACTGATGTAGGGTGGAATAAGAATGGGGTAGGACAGCAGTTTCCAATCTATGAACCTGGAAGTATATTAACTCCAGGAGGTTTTGCCACAATGGGCTTTGGAGCGCCGGCAGCTTTAGGAGCAAAGGTAGCTCAGCCTGATAAAGTAGTTGTTTCTCTAGTAGGAGACGGAGGTTTCGGCCAGAATCCAGCTGTGCTTGCTACGGCAGCCGAAGAGAATATTCCGGTGGTTTGGATCATTATGAACAACTTTGCGTTTGGTACGATCGCGGGACTGCAAAAAGCACATTTTGGAACCACTCTAGGCACGGTATTTGAAAAAGATGGAGAGGTATATTCTCCTGACTTTGCAAGTATCGCTAAAGCTTATGGAGTAGAAGGTATAAAAATTCAATCAGCCGAAGAGTTTAAACCGGCACTTCAAAGAGCTGTTGCTTCTAATAAACCAGTTGTAATTGATGTAGCGATGTTAAACAATCCTGTACCAACGTCAGGACATTGGAACATCATGGATATTTACTCACCGGATAAGAAAGTACACCATGTATCTGTTTAACAAGTATGGAACAAATGCTGAAATGAAAACGGAATCATTTAACTTTGATAAAAAGGAGCTGTTCCTATGTTAGAACGAGGAGAAGGAGCTCATTCTCCGGCTATTTGTACGCCTTTAGTGGGCAAAGATCGCAAAGAGCTTTTAACGGAGCTAGCGGAAATTCTATTAAAAAAACCGGATATAATTGAATGGCGCTTAGATTTTTACGAAGAAATTGAAGATATAAACAGCGTCCTTTCTGCAGCTAAAGATATATATGAAAATAGCGAGCGCACGCCTATTTTGCTTACTGTACGTTCTCAAAAAGAAGGGGGACAGCCTATTTCCTTATCAGAAAAGGAAGTAGTAGCGATACTTGCAGAGGTATGTAAGCATCCATATGTAGCAATTATTGATTTTGAAGTATCAAATCAGCCAGAGCATATCCGCTATTTACGTGAAGTTTCCAAGGAAAATAATAAGAAACTTGTGCTTTCTTATCATAATTTTTCTTTTACGCCTCCTAAAACGGAAATTTTTAAAAGCTTATTTTTAGCTGAATTTTACGGAGCAGATGCAGCGAAAGCAGCTGTCATGCCTCAGAACAATCAAGATGTTTTAACTTTATTGGAAGCTACAAGAGAGGCTGAAAAAGAGCTCACCATTCCTCTCATTACCATGTCGATGGGAGGGTTAGGAGCTATTAGCCGGATCGTCGGGTGGATGTACGGATCTTCTGTTACTTTCGCTGTAGGGAAAAGCAGCTCAGCTCCTGGGCAAGTTCCAATTGATGAATTACGAAAAATAATTCAGTTAACAAAAAAAGTTACGGGTCCTGAGAGCCATTATTCCCATCAAATTGTTTCGATATAAAATAAAAAGCACAAGAGCATAGCATGCTCTTGTGCTTTTTATTTATCCTTTAAATGCATGGAAAGATACACCCGAGTATCTTTTTTGCGCTCGTACTTTGGATTAGCGCTTCGCGTATATTCTTTTGACTGATGTTCTATATGGTAGTTTTGTTCAAACTGTTTGATCGCTTCATTAATTTCTTCTTGTTTTCCCATTAATCTTACTTGCAGCATTGTAACGTCTCCTTCCATATACTTTGCTTTTTGACTATATCATGAAATGAAAAAGAAGTAATTTTATTTTTGTTGACGAACCTGTATATACAGGTTAGAATAAAAATATAAAACTTGTATATACAGGTTTGCGGTGAGATTTATATGGGGGATAGGAAATACAGGAGTAAAATGAAAACGGAAACAAGGGGGAAAAGACATGAATCGAGAATCTGTGGAGCGCATTGTAGAAGCCGTTGGCGGAAAAGAAAATATCTCTGCTGCAACGCATTGTGTAACGCGTCTTCGACTTGTTTTAAAAGATGAAGGTAAAGTCAATCAACGTATGCTAGATGAGCACGAATTGGTAAAAGGATCTTTTTCTACAAACGGCCAGTTTCAAGTTGTTATTGGTCAAGGCACGGTTGATAAAGTATATAAAGAAATGGTGGCGCTTACAGGGATAGGTGAACTGTCAAAAGAGGAAGTGAAAAACGAAGCGGCTAAAAACTTAAATCCGCTGCAGCGCGCAATAAAAACATTAGCTGACATTTTTATTCCCATTTTACCGGCCATCGTAACCGCGGGTTTATTAATGGGAATCAATAATGTATTAACAGGAGCCGGAATTTTTTACGATGATAAATCAATCGTAGATGTTCATACACAGTGGAAAGACTTCGCGAGCATGATTAATTTAATTGCCAATACGGCTTTTGCCTTTTTGCCGGCTCTTATTGGATGGTCAGCTGTTACGCGTTTTGGAGGAAGTCCTTTATTTGGAATTGTCCTTGGGCTCATGCTGGTCCATCCTGATTTGCTAAATGCCTGGTCTTATGGAGAAGCATTAAAAAAAGGAAGTATCGATACGTGGAATTTATTTGGTCTGCACGTTGAGAAAGTTGGCTATCAAGGGCAGGTTTTACCTGTGCTAGCTGCTTCGTTTGTACTGGCAAAAATCGAATTGTTTTTACGAAAACGAATACCGGATGGTTTTCAGCTTTTAATTGTAGCGCCTGTAGCTCTTTTAGTAACAGGGTTTCTCGCTTTTATTGTGATTGGTCCAATTACATTTGCAATAGGAAATGTTATTACAGGTGCAGTTGTATGGCTTTTTAAAACGGCTCCATTTATTGGAGGGCTTGTATACGGAGGCTTATATGCTCCTCTTGTTATTACGGGCATGCACCATACATTTTTAGCTGTAGATTTACAGCTGATTGGAAGCGTGGGAAGTACGTTCTTGTGGCCAATGGTAGCATTATCTAATATTGCACAAGGCTCTGCGGCTTTTGCGATAATGATTCTTTCAAAAAATGATGAGAAATTAAAAGGACTGTCTTTAACGTCAGGGATTTCAGCGTGGCTTGGCATTACGGAACCTGCAATGTTTGGTGTGAATTTACGCTTTAGATTTGCTTTTATTTCTGCAGTGATTGGTTCAGCTATTGCAGGTGTCGTCATATCCGTGGCGGGAGTGAAAGCAGCATCGGTGGGAATTGGGGGTATCCCTGCTCCGTTATCAATTGTTCCACAGAGCTGGCCAGCTTTTATTATTGGAATGGTAATCGTAATTGTGGTGCCGTTTCTTTTAACGTTAACGCTTGGAAAGCTTCAGAAAAAATCAACCGTTACATCAACTGTCGCGGCTACAGAATCGTTTCAACATAATCCAAAGAATTAAATGGTGGTGTTAAAAATGCAAGAACCTTGGTGGAAAAAATCGGTTGTCTATCAAATTTATCCTAAAAGCTTTTACGATACGACTGGCAACGGCGTGGGTGATATAGCTGGTATTATTGAAAAGCTAGATTATTTGAAAAAGCTTGGCGTAGACGTTGTATGGCTAACGCCAATTTATAAATCGCCGCAGCGGGATAATGGATATGATATAAGTGATTATTTTGTTATTCAAGAAGAATACGGAACAATGGAGGACTTCGATCGTTTAATAACAGAAGCGCATAAGCGGGATCTTAAAATCATCATGGATATTGTCGTTAATCATACGTCAACTGAACATGAATGGTTTCAAGAAGCTAAAAAATCGAAAGATAACCCGTACAGAGATTTTTATATTTGGAAAGATCAAAAAGAAGATGGAAGTGCTCCGACGAATTGGGTTTCAAAATTTGGAGGTTCGGCGTGGGAGCATGATAAGCTGACAGAACAATCGTATCTGCATTTGTTTGATGTCACGCAAGCGGATTTGAACTGGGAAAATGAGCGTGTGCGCCGCAGCGTGTACGATATGATGACGTTTTGGTTTGAAAAAGGAGTAGATGGATTTCGTCTGGACGTTATTAACTTAATTTCAAAAGATCAGCGCTTTTTAGATGATGATGGTTCTATCGCGCCAGGAGATGGACGGAAATTTTATACCGACGGTCCTCGCGTTCACGAATATATGCGAGAAATGAATCAAGAAGTTTTTTCAAAATACGATAGCATGACCGTTGGAGAAATGTCGTCGACAACTGTTGACCACTGTATTCAATATTCTCATCCGGACCGGGGCGAGCTTAGCATGACGTTTAATTTTCATCATTTGAAAGTCGATTACCCAAACGGAGAAAAGTGGGCGCTAGCAGATTTTGATTTCATTAAATTAAAAGAGATTCTATCAACTTGGCAAACGGAGATGAATAAAGGAGGGGGATGGAATGCACTATTTTGGTGCAACCATGATCAGCCTCGCGTTGTTTCCCGCTATGGAAACGATGAACTCTATCATAATAAATCTGCCAAAATGCTCGCTGCAACGATTCATCTGATGCAGGGAACACCTTATATTTATCAAGGGGAAGAAATAGGTATGACAAACCCGAAGTTTTCTTCTATTGATGAATATAGAGATGTGGAGTCATTAAATGTGTATGAGATAAAACGTGCACAGGGAATGGACGAAAATGAAATTTTGGAGATTTTAAAACATAAATCAAGAGATAATTCCCGTACACCGGTGCAATGGAGCGATGAGCATAATGCAGGTTTTACAAAAGGAAAGCCGTGGATTAATCCAGCCGATAACTATCGTGAAATTAATGTAGAAAAAGCGTTAGATGATGAAGATTCAATTTTTTATTTTTATCAAAAGCTTATTGCACTGCGCAAGCAGTATGAGATTATCACCTATGGAAACTATGAATTGATTCTTGGAGAAGACGAGCAGATTTTTGCTTATATCCGAAATGGAGCAGATGAAAAGCTGCTCGTGATAAACAATTTCTACGGGAGTGAAACAATTTTTCAACTGCCAGAAAATCTAACTTTTGAAGGATATCATAGTGAAATATTGCTGTCTAACTACGAAGATTCATCAAAGGAATTAAAGCGAGTCTTGCTTCGGCCGTATGAATCGATCGTGTATCATTTAAAAAAATAGAGAAAAAAGTACAAAGAACGATGGGTGACAATCTATCGTTCTTTTTATACAATTGGGTATATATAGAAAGTAAAATAGGTGATGGCAATTGAAAGAAAATAAATTTATCAGCATTTACGAACAGTTAGTCGATAAAATTAAACGTGGTGACTGGCGTCCTAATACAAAACTTCCTTCTGAAAATGAGCTTGTTGAACAGTATCAAACGTCTCGTGAAACGATACGGAAAGCGTTAAATTTACTTTCACAAAATGGGTACATTCAAAAAATGAAAGGAAAAGGCTCATTTGTATTGGACGTATCACGCTTTGATTTTCCAGTATCAGGACTTGTTAGCTTTAAAGAAGTAGCGGAAAAGCTAGGACATACATCGACTACTATTGTAAAAGAGTTTGAATTAGTCAAGGCCGATCAAGATCTGTGCACACAGCTTGGGGCGACGAAAAAAGATCTCATATGGAAAGTAGTTCGAGCGCGTGAAATCGATGGAGAAAAAATTATTTTAGATAAAGATTTTTTTCATAAAAAGTATGTTCCTCACCTCACAAAAGATATATGCAAAGGCTCTATTTATGAATACTTAGAAAAAGATCTTGGGCTGAAAATCAGCTTTGCCAAAAAAGAAATTTCCGTTGACGAGCTGACGGACGAAGATAAGTGTTACTTAGATTTAAAAGACTATGAACATATTGTGGTAGTAAGAAACTATGTGTATTTAGAAGATGCAAGCCTTTTTCAATATACGGAATCACGTCATCGTCTTGATAAGTTTCGTTTTGTAGATTTCGCTCGCAGAGGTATATAATGGTTTACTGCCCATGAGTTTTTCCTTTTTGTACATGTTTACAAAAAAACTGCTTTGGTATAAAAAACAAAGCAGTTTTTTTATGGGGAAAATTGAAAAAGCGTGATCCTTTTGACGATAAAATTTTAAAAAGGTTGAATTTTTCTTTGGAGTTTGTTTTAGTAGAACATAAGATTATTTTATATTTATATAATGTTATCCATACAGGATAGGGATTTATTGTTCTTTTTTTTATTAGATATATAAGAAATTGTTATTCAAAAACAATAATTTCATTAGTAATTCTAATGGATGTATCTAATTACAGCATTAAAGGGAGCTGCTCAAACAATACTAAGTAAAAAAGGAGGAGACGGAATGAGCCACGATTATCGACTTTATCCTCTTGGTGACAGCGGCATTGTCGTTTCATTTGGAGACGAAATTAATTTCGGCATACATAAACGTATTCAGCAATTTACTGAGGTGCTAGAGCAATCATTATGTAAGGGGATGATTGAATATGTGCCGGCTTTTACAACAGTTACAATCTATTATGACCCTTGGATAATGAGTGAAAAAGGAAGAAGAAATCCTTACACAGCAATATCTACATATATTGAAGAGCTGCTTTTCCGCCAGGAAGAAAAATCTGAAGCGGTCGCTAGACAAATTGAAATTCCGGTGTGCTACGGAGGAAAGTACGGCCCGGACTTAGAGAGGGTAGCTGCTTTTCATTCATTAACGCCTGATGAAGTTATCTCCATTCATACAAATGGAGAATATTTGGTGTATATGCTAGGCTTTGCTCCTGGTTTTCCTTACTTGGGTGGGATGAGCGAAGAAATTGCGACTCCAAGAAAAGAATCACCGAGAAACAGCATCCCAAAAGGGTCAGTTGGCATCGCAGGAATGCAAACCGGCGTGTACCCAATTGAGACACCTGGAGGATGGCAGTTGATTGGGCGTACTCCTCTTACACTATTTAACCCCAAAAAAGATTCGCCAAGCTTGCTTCAAGCAGGTGATCGTGTCCGATTTGTTTCTATCTCTGAAACGGAATATGAAGCCCAAAAGGAGGTGGACGAAGATGAGTATTAAAGTGATACGTCCCGGTTTATTAACAACGATTCAAGATACCGGCAGACATGGATATCAAAAGGACGGCATGATTGTCAGCGGAGCAATGGACAAAGTTGCTTTAAGGATTGCCAACTTATTAGTAGGAAATCAAGAAAATCAGCCGGTTATTGAAATTACGTTAATGGGACCAAAAATTGAATTTCAGCAAGATGCTTTGATTGCCCTGACGGGAGGGGATTTATCGCCAACTGTTAATGATGAAGCCGTAAAGATGTGGCGGCCTTTATATGTGAAAAAAGGGAGCGTGCTACAGTTTGGTGTTCCGACTTTAGGGTGCCGTTCTTATTTATCGGTTTCCGGTGCTTTTAATGTTCCTGCAGTTATGGGAAGTACATCTACTTCACTTCGCGCTCGGATAGGCGGGCTGCACGGTAGAGCACTACAGTCAGGGGACGAAGTATTAAGCCGCCCTCCTACAGAAACGGGGGAAGCAATTATAAAGAAACTGATGAAAAAGCAAACGGACCGCTCTTTTCAGCAGGCTTTTTGGACGATTCATCCTAAACTTCTTCCTTCATACGAGACGTCTATTATCCGCACGATGAAAGGTGCGGAATTTGATTGGTTTACAAAAGAAAGTCAACAACATTTCTTTAATCAAGAATTTGACGTTACCCCTCAATCTGACCGCATGGGCTATAGGCTAAAAGGGAAGAAATTAGTCCTTGGTCAAGAAAAAGAGCTGCTCTCTAGCGCTGTGACGTTCGGTACGATTCAAGTACCAAAAGAAGGACAGCCCATTGTTTTATTAGCAGATCATCAAACGACAGGAGGATATCCTAGAATCGGACAGGTAGCAACTGCAGATTTTTCAGCGCTGGCGCAAATTTCTCCAGGAAAAAAGGTTTTTTTTCAAGCAATTTCACTGGATGAAGCGCAGCATTTATATATGGAGCAGGAAAAGAAAATAAATCATATTAAAAGAGCACTTCGAATGAAAATATAAGGAGAGAAGAAGATGGCTACCGTTGATTTGAACTGTGACTTAGGGGAGAGCTTTGGGAACTATAGATTAGGAAATGATAAAGAAATTTTACGCTATGTAACGTCTGCAAACATTGCTTGTGGCTTTCATGCCGGAGATCCTTCGGTTATGAGAGAAACAGTAAAGCTGGCTTTGAGTGAAAATGTGGCGATTGGCGCGCACCCCGGATTGCAAGATTTAGCTGGATTTGGACGTAGATATATGAAAATTACGCCTCGAGAAGCTTATGATTTAATGGTGTATCAAATGGGGGCTCTTTCAGCTTTTATACGTGCAGAAGGAGGGACCCTTCATCATGTGAAACCTCATGGCGCTTTATATAATATGGCTGCAGGGGATCGAGACATAGCTAAAGCTATTGCTGAAGCTGTTTATAATGTTAGTCAGGAAGCTATTCTATATGGTTTGGCTGGAAGTGAATTGATTAAGGCTGGAAACGAAATGGGCCTGTGTACGTCTCAGGAAGTATTTGCAGATCGAACCTATCAACAGAACGGCATGCTGACGCCGAGAAACGTTGAAAACGCCGTGATTCAAGATGAAGAAGCGGCTATTTCTCAAGTAATTAAAATGGTCAAAGAAAAGAAAGTATTCACTGTGCAAAATGAAGAGATTCCCATTCAAGCAGATACCGTTTGTATTCATGGAGACGGTGCACATGCTGTTGAATTTGCCAAAGCTATTTGTGACAAGCTAAAAGAAGAACAAATCATTATTCAACCACAATGAGGTGACATCATGAAAAAAGAACGCAACTGGAGCGTGCTGCTCGGAGCAGCATTTTTAATGGCTACTTCAGCAGTGGGGCCAGGTTTTTTAACTCAAACAACGGTCTTTACACAAGCTCTCGCCGCAAGTTTTGGTTTTGTCATTTTACTGTCGATTTTATTAGACATTGGCGTTCAGCTAAACGTATGGCGTATTATTGCCGTTTCAGAAAAAAGAGCACAGGATATCGCTAACAATGTTTTGCCAGGCCTCGGCTTATTTATTGCTATTTTAATTGTAATTGGAGGCTTAGCATTTAATATTGGAAACGTAGGAGGAGCCGGTCTTGGCTTCAATGCGCTATTTGGTATTTCTCCTAAAGCGGGTGCAGTCATTACAGCCATCATTTCTATCGCAATTTTTTTAGTCAAAGAAGCCGGAAAATTAATGGATCGATTTGCTCAATTAATGGGCGGAATATTAATTATTTTAATGGTGTATGTGGCTATTTCGTCCGCTCCCCCAGTAGGAGAAGCAGTCTCCAAATCATTTTGGCCGGAGCACATTGATGTAATGGCGATTGTTACTCTTGTAGGAGGAACGGTAGGAGGATATATTACATTTGCAGGAGGTCACCGTTTATTAGATGCAGGAATTAAAGGAAAAGCCGCGATTCCTGAAGTAACAAGAGGAGCAGTATCTGGTATTACGATTGCTTCGATCATTCGAATTTTTCTATTTTTAGCGACATTAGGTGTGTTGAGTCAAGGGTTAAAACTGAATCCTGACAATCCACCAGCCTCTGTTTTTCAGTTAGCCGCAGGGGATATTGGCTATAAATTATTCGGCGTCGTCATGGCAGCAGCGGCTATCACTTCAGTTATTGGTTCAGCATATACATCGGTTTCCTTTATTAAATCCTTCAGCAAACGGATTGAGAAATATGAAAACTGGATTATCATTGCATTTATTACGATTTCAACCCTGGTTTTCTTGACGATTGGCCAGCCGGTCACTCTGCTTATTTTAGCTGGAGCATTAAACGGGTTAATCTTACCTATTACACTCGGAACAATGCTTATAGCGGCGTATAAAAAGAAGATAGTAGGCGATTACAAGCATCCGACTTGGCTTACCGTTTTTGGCGGTTTTGTGGTCGTTATTATGGCTGTGCTAGGAGTCTATACGCTTGTGACTCAAATGGCCAAACTGTGGTAAGGAATTCTATAACCAATTAAAAAAGGGCCTTCTGGCCCTTTTTTAATTGGTTATAGGCAATACATATAAAATGATTGCTAAAAAGTGGAGTACGGTTCCGCCAAGAACAAACATATGCCAAATCATATGATGAAAACGAAATCCTCGCCATACGTAAAAAACGGCCCCGATTGTATACAACACGCCTCCAACTACGAGAAGGACAATTCCTTGATGGGCAATGTTTTGAGTTAACGAATCCCAAGCAAACACAATCATCCATCCCATAAATACGTAAAGAATAGTGGAAATAAAAAGGAATTTCTTCACAAAAAAAGCTTTGAATACAATTCCTGCAAGAGCGATGCCCCATACAATTCCAAAAAGTGTCCAGCCGGTGGTTCCCTTTACTGCGATAAATAAAAATGGAGTGTACGTACCGGCAATAAACAAATAAATAGAAGAGTGGTCAAATATCTCAAAAAGATCTTTTACCTTACCTTCCGGAAAACTATGGACAAGCGTAGAGGAGACATAGAGAAGCAGCATGGTTACTCCGTAAATAGTAAAACTGATAACATGCCAAGGCGTTCCTTCTAACGAAGAAAGTACGATTAAAAGCGTTAATCCAACAATGCTGAGTACGGCTCCAACGCCGTGTGTAATCGCATTTGCAATTTCTTCTCCTCTTGTAAATGTGTGTGTAGTAGCCATTTACAAAATCCTTTCTTTACACAAATTTATCTTCTATTTTCTCAGAGGATCAGGTTTGAATATACCTGCTGAGAAAAAATCCGTAACTGTCAAAAACATGAGTGAAAAGGTCATTGGTTATTTCTTTATTATAGACCATTCTTTTGATTTTATCTATTTTGACTGGAGGTCCGAAAAGAGGAAAGATGTATATGTGAATGTTCACTAGCTGTAAAAAACATGTATAGAAGAAAAAATGGCTTTTTGAAAAAATGGCAGAAAAGTTGTCATGAAGGCATGATTTTGAAATACATATAAAATAAAACTTTTAACAGTCAAGGTTACGATTACTGCTTAGCTCATTTGCAATAGATAAGTAACAAGATTGTAAGAAGGCAGGGGGATGGAAGCAGTGAAAAAAGAAGTTATTTTTGATGAAACAGGCACATACAAATATTCTCTATTATGCAAATGGAGTGAAGTAAACGAACGTAAACTTACGTTTATCTTGTCATTCCCAGAAAATACGTATGAATACAGCGACGATACAGCTGTATCCAAATGCATAGAACTGGCGCAAAAGTGGGGATTTGGAGTCTTAGAAATCGTTTATTTATTCAGCTATCAAACGGACCATGTTTCGTTTTTACGCATGCTTTCAAAAGAAGAAGCTGTTGGAACAAGAACAGGTGAATATATTCAAAAAGCAGTGGAAGATGCTGAACTGGTTGTGGTAGCTTGGGGTGATCATGGAAGCATTTATAACCGGCAAGAGGAAGTAGAACGCTTTTTGAAACACAAGCCGGTATACTGTTTTGGAAAAACGAAGCAGCAATTTCCTCGCCATATTTTATCCGTCGTGCACCGCACAGAATTACAAAAATACGAAATGCCGGCTAATCGTGAAGAGTCGGAAGAAGTTTCTTCATTTATTGAAGACATAGATCAAAGTTTTGGTGGAGAGGAGTATTCTCCAATTAAACAACTAACAGAAGAAGAACCGCTTATGTTTATTGAAGATATTGCCAGTATGTATCGGTAAAAAGAAGAAGCGAGGTTTATATTCCTCGCTTTTTCGTTAGTATAAAACACCAAGTTTTGTCATATGGTTGTATCAAGAAGCGTGTGTGAAGGGGGAACTTTATGAAGTTGAATGAAGTGTTGCACCGCATCACAACTATTTATAATGAGTTAGAAGAAGAGTGCTTTCAATATATAGGGGCTGTGATCAACGAAAATGCAGAGCTGGATATTTCTCGTCTAGAAGAATTAAGTACGCTGTTAAACTTTGTATATGAATGCTCACAGGATGTATTAGTAGGTTCTATTTTAACAAAATTGGATTATGGACAACCCATTTATCAATTTGCTATGTTAAAGCCTATTTCCCTTGAAGGAAATGAAGATAAGTTAGATATTTTATATGAAGAAAAGGTAAAAGTAGAAAGGGCTATTCTAGATGTGTATACAGCTCAGCGAAAGAAGTTATTGACTGAAGCAGCTGAAGACTTAAAAGAACTTCACTACGAGCTGCAGACATACGTGTATGCTTGCAACATATAAGTGAATCTGTTGAAATGGCAAGGCATATATACAAATAAAAGGGAACATGTTAGGATAAATAAAAAGAACTCCTAATCAAAGAGTTCTTTTTATTGTAAAATATATGATTTTTAACTAGTAAAGCATAAAGACGGTGGTAATGGCAGTTACCCTTTTCTTTGTGCTTTTTTTATCCGATTGTGTTGATGATGCTGCTTACTGCGTTAAAAAAGTTCATAAGTACCTCGTTTAGCATGCAATATGCCCCCTCTCTTACTCAATATGTACAATCAAATTATCCAATTGTGTTAATGATGCTGCTTACTGCGTTAAATAAGTTCATTAAAACGTCGTTGAACATGTTTGCAACCTCCTTTATGATAGATTCATATAGTAATACGAGAAAACATAAAGTTTGGATCACATTTTTTTAATGTTTTTTTAGAAAAATAGTTAAAAAAAGAGTTTAATGGAGGTTGAAGAAGATGAATTCGTTTACAAACGACGAAAAGCAAGCAGTATACAAAGCGATTTATGGAAGAAGAGATGTACGAACATTTTTGTCTGATGAGATTCCGAATGAAACGGTTTATAACATTCTACAGGCTGCTCACAGCGGACCTTCCGTCGGGTTTATGCAGCCTTGGAATTTTATATTAGTATCTGATACAGAAGTGAAAAATAAACTTGCCTGGGCAGCAGATAAAGAGAGAAGAGCACTGGCTATTCATTATGAAGGTGAAAAGAAAGAAGATTTTTTAGAGCTCAAGATTCAAGGATTAAAAGAAGCGCCGTTAACTATTTGCGTAACGTGTGATCCAACAAGAGGGGGCTCTCATGTTCTCGGAAGAAACTCAATTCCAGAAACCGATATGATGTCAACTGCGTGTGCGATTCAAAATATGTGGCTTGCTTCATATGCAGAAGGACTGGCAATGGGGTGGGTAAGTTTTTATAAGAAAAATGATGTACGTGACATTTTACATATTCCTCCTCATATTGATCCTGTAGCGCTTATGTCAATTGGCTATACAGATAAATATCCTGAGAAACCAATCTTAGAACAAGCTAACTGGGAAAAAAGAAGGGATTTAGACAAGCTAATTTATCATAATGTATGGGAAAATGAAAAAGAATAGCGGAGAGAAAATAAAGACATACTAAAAAGCGCCGAAATATAGTAAAATTTGAATATTAAATGATACACTATATATAGCGAAAGCGGATATGAGCGTCTAGCGTATCCGTTTTATTTATATGTATACAAATGACTTGGGAAAAAGAGAGATAGGAGAATTGAAGGTTTCATGAATATTGCAAGAAGTTGGCTTCACAACAAACTTACTATTCGCATCATTACGCTTATTATCATTACAGTTTTACTTGTCAGCATTAGAAGTATGCTTCAGCTGCTGTTATTTACGTTTATTTTCACCTTTTTAATTGGTCGTCTTCAACAAACGTTAAGAAGAAAGCTTCCGCTTAATTCAACGCTTATACTCATCGTCATCTATATCACACTGATTGGGGCGCTCGGTATTGTAGGATATGTATATATCCCGGTTATTATGACGCAAGTTACTGAGCTTGTACAGAAGCTGATGTATTTTTACAAACACCCCCCTGATAATACATTCGTCACCTATATTATCGATAATCTAAAGAGATTCAAATCACCAGAAAATATTCAGCAGAATATTGATTTAGTATACAGCTATTTATCTAATATTGGAAAAGTAAGTGCACAAGTTTTCTTAGCACTCTTGTTAAGCCTATTCTTTTTACTTGAAAAGTCGCGGATTCATCGATTATTTGTCCAACTGGAACAATCTAGGCTGGGCTGGTTTTTCAAAGAAGCTGGCTATTTGGGGAGAAAATTTGTTAATTCCTTCGGCAAGGTAATAGAAGTTCAGTTTATTATCGCTTTTGTGAACAGCATTTTGTCCGTTATTGCGCTGTGGGTGTTAGGGTTTCCTAATTTGCTTGCACTTGGCGTTATGGTCTTTCTACTAGGGCTAGTGCCGGTTCTTGGGGTATTTGTTTCACTCATTCCACTTTGTACAATCGCTTACAGTTTAGGAGGCGGTGTAAAAGTACTATCTGTGTTAATTATGGTGGTAGTACTTCACGCACTTGAAAGCTATGTATTAAATCCAAAGCTCATGTCATCTAAAACAAACTTGCCAACGTTCATTACGTTTATCATTTTAGTGTTTGGTGAACACTTCTTGGGCGTATGGGGGCTAATTCTTGGTATTCCTATTTTTATTTTCTTTTTAGATTTAGTAGGCGTAGATTCAGCACAGCAACTGTCAAAAAAAGAAACCTCCGCAGACTAGTCTGCAGAGGTTTCTTTTTTTAAGCAGCGTATCGTTTTTTGAATAGTAGGATGATCGCGATGCTTAAGTTTATAAGCAAGAAAGATCTGATTTTTTACTGCTAAATGTTCAAGTTCGATTTTTACTTTTTTTTCTCGAAGCGCTTCTTGAATTAAATAGCGGGGGAGCAGGCTGATTCCCATGTGATGCTGAATGGCTTTTAACACCGTTTGAAGATTTGGAATCACGTGATGAGGCTGAATTTCAGGTCGTTTTTTAAAATGCTGCCGCCAAAAACGTCTAATAATAGGAAGTTCAAGACCATAGCTAATCCACCGCTGGTTGTATAAAAACTCTTCTACGTCTTTACTAGGTGTCATTTCAAAAGAAGGAGGGACGGTTAAGACAAACTCTTCTTCTTCAATGACCGTATATTCAATTCCAGGTATTTGCAATCTTTGGGTTGTAATCGCAATATCAATTTCGTCGCTTTGTATCTTTTCAAGCAAAACAGAAGCAATACCAAACTGGCTGTAGCAGCGGATGCCTGCATCTTTTATTCTTTCTAAAGCTTGTTCGGTAAAATACTCTACGGGAGAACCAATTTTTACGACCGGCAGCGCGTCGGGAGATGAAGCGGTCATTTTTAATTCAATTGAAGCAGCTTCTAGACTTTCAATTAACGGGACAATACGCGTGTACAGTTCTTTACCTTTTTCTGTTGGAATCATTTTTCTCGGTGCACGGATAAATAAACCTTCCCCTATTTCAGCTTCTAAAGCAGCTAAGTGCTGACTCATGGCCGGCTGCGTTAAGATCCTCGCTCTGGCTGCTTCAGAAACGGATCGGTATTTGTAAATGCTAATAAAGCTGCGATACCATTCAAAATCAATCATTTATGCTATCCTTTCTTATAAATTTATTTATGGATATCTATTTATTTTCTAATTTGTATTATAGACAAGCTCTCTTTAAAATAAAAATAGTAAGCAAATCATTTTTAGATAAAATAATAAAAGCAACGCTAGGCAAATGATTTAAAAAGGAGAGTTAGACTGTGAAAGCATTATTATTGCAAGATAAAAATAAATGGACAGAAATGAAAGTAGAAGAAATAGAAAAACCTCTTCCAAATAAAGGGGAAGTAGTAGTTGAAGTTCACGCAGTGGGACTTAATCCCGTAGATTATAAAACGGCTACTAATGGAAATCCTTATTGGACATATCCTCACATTCTAGGTTTAGATGTAGCTGGGACAATTGATGAAGTTGGAGAAGGAGTAGTTGACTGGAAAAAAGGAGACCGCGTTGTCTATCACGGGGACTTTATGAAAAAAGGCGGATATGCTGAATATGCGGTTACAACTGCTCATTCAATTTCGCGCATTCCTGATGCTGTTACATTTGAAGAAGCTGCTGCTTTGCCTACGGCAGGTTACACAGCGTATGAAGCACTATTTCGTAAACTTCCAATGAACCATATTCAAACAATCTTAATTCATGGAGGAGCTGGAGGCGTAGGAGGCTTTGGCGTGCAGCTTGCTAAAAACGCTGGAAAAACCGTTTTCTCAACAGCTTCAGCACATAATCATGAGTATGTGAAGTCGTTAGGAGCTGATTATGTAATTGATTATCGCGAGGAAAACGTCGCGGAAAAAGTATTGGAGCTGACAAATGGCCGCGGCGTAGATGCTGTGCTTGACACGGTGAGCGCAAAGAACGCAACGGATTCTTTAGATATGATTGCCTATAGAGGACATTTAGCACATATTGCTGGTGCACCTGATTATACAAAAGTAAAGCCTTTTACAAAGGTGATTTCTTATCATGAAGTAGCTTTAAATGCTGCACACCACATTGATGACATGATTGCGCAAGCGGATTTAGCAAAAATGGGCGATGAGCTTTTAGCATTAGTAGCAGAGAAGAAAGTAGCTCCGATGATTGAGCGCATCATCTCGTTAAAAGAAGTGCCAAGTGCATTAGAAGAGCTTTCAAAACGCCATGTGAAAGGGAAAATCATTGCTAAAGTTAAATAATAGCAGAAAAAAACTCTTTTATTATAACTAATAAAAGAGTTTTTTTCTGCTATTTTCTTTTTTTGCGTTACTTCACTTATGAACTGCATATGATAGAAGATAATCGAATATAGCAAACGGGTGCGTATGAGCTTTTTTTACTAGTAAAATTGCTTTGAAATCGTGAAATTTTGAATAGTTTGAGTTATGATGAAAGAACGTGAAATTTGTATGATTGAAAGGAGAAAAAAGGTGCAAGGGTTTATTGATTTTGTACAAAATTTAGGCATAGTGGGCATCTTTATTGCTACAGCAATCGAAGCTGCGGCAATTCCTTTTCCGTGTACGTTATCGATTTTGCTTATTGGCTCGGTGCTGCAGCTCTCAATATGGAAAATCCTTATTGTTTCAGCTGTTAATACCGTTATTTATATTGCATTCAACTATATTCCGTTCGTTATGGGATACAGGTTTGAATCTATTACCAAGCGCTGGTTTGGTGAAAAAAATATAAAACGTGCCCAAAAATGGTTTCATAAATATGGAAAATGGAGTATTACGATTTCCCGTCCCATCAGTATCGCAAACTATATAACCTATTTGGCAGGTCTTAGTAAAATCAAATCTAGGGACTTTGTTTTATACAGCACCTTAGGCATTTTTCCGTGGTTTGTTTTTTTGCTCTATGTAGGAGGACTTGGAGATATTGAAAAAATCCAAAAATATTTGCATGATGTTGATCGTTTAATATTTGTTACTCTTATAATCGGAGTGATAGTTGGTGCAGGCTGGTGGATGAAAAAAAGAAGAGAAAGCCACGCTCAAGAATAAAGCTATAATAATGGTTATAGCTTTATTTTAATATAAAGAAATTCTTTAAATAAAAAGATTTTTCTGAAAAATAACAAAAAAACATTTTTCCTTTTAAAAAAATGTGATACTATGATACTTAAGGTCGCTAAGAGTTGTCTTGGTTCACCCAGTGTTTACTGCAGTTATTTAATAAAAGAAGACTAGGTATAGGTAAAAGCTTTGTTTCTAGCAATGTTGAGAAATGCTGCCTTGTGAAGGGAGGTAAGAGGTACAGTACGTGTCAAACGTATGTTATTAAAACCGTAAATATGTAAGCGATTTCTTGTTTTTGCATGTGAGTAAAGAAGCTTTGGTTTTGAATGCGGCTTGTTACAGGTCGGTTGAATAGGGAGTATAGCCAAAAATTAGATCGATCTAATTATCTGTATGATATGAATGTGAAATGTGTTTGATCGTAAATGAAAATAAGTTTAAAAAGTACAGGTTAGGTACCACAAGTATTTCTGAAATTTTAATAAAACAGGAGGTAAAATCATGAAAAGCGTAGGGCGTATTAATGGCCAAACTCAGCTCATCGGCCTTTTAGCAACTCCAATTGGACATTCATTGTCACCATCCATGCATAATATGGCCTTTAAAAAACTGGGATTAAATTATGCTTATTTAGCTTTTGAGGTAGGAAATGACTCGTTAGAAGATGCGATTAAAGGGCTGAGAGCGTTAAATGTTAAAGGTTTTAATGTATCCATGCCAAATAAAACAAAAATTCTCCCGTTTCTTGATGAATTAGCAGACAGCGCTAAATTTTCAGGAGCTGTCAATACGGTCGTAAACGATAATGGCGTACTAGTTGGGCATAGCACAGACGGTATGGGCTACATTCGAAATTTAAAAGAGCACGGCGTGGATATTACAGGGAAAAAAATGACGTTGATCGGTTCGGGTGGAGCAGCGACGCCTATTGCTATTCAAGCGGCTTTAGAAGGACTTGAAGAATTAACAATTTTTGCTCGTCACGATGAATTTTATTCAAAAGCTGTAGAAAACGTAAAAATTATTAATGAAGAGATGAAACATGTTTCATGTAAAGCGAAGCTGTATTCTCTTGAGGATACAGACAGGTTAAGAGAAGAAATTAAAACGAGCGATATTTTGACAAATGGAACAGGAGTGGGAATGAAACCGTTAGAAGAATTCAGCATTATTGAAGATATATCAATGCTGCGCCCTGATTTAATTGTAACAGATGTCGTGTATATGCCTATGAGATCAAAACTGTTAGAACAAGCTGAATCAATTGGATGTCACACCATTAACGGAATAGGAATGATGATCTGGCAAGGGGCCATGGCGTTTGAATTGTGGACAGGAAAAGAGATGCCTGTGGAGTATATTAAGGAACAAATGTTTGAACCGAGCTTACAATATTGAAAACTCATATCTTCAAACCTTACTAGAAACTTGTACGAATGAAGTGTCTGTATTTTCTATTTCTTTAACGCAATAAGAGAAATGTTTGTAAAATTAATACAGTTATTTCTTGAATTTATTATATCAAAAAAGTGTGTATCTTAATTTTCTAAAAATTAAAAATATATATTGCGCAGGCAAATGTAATTCAGTATACTAAAACTCAAGTTTGAATTGATTTTATATTAGGCTGGGTCAAAAGCAGACGCTTAACAAAAAAAGGCAGGTGTTACCATGAGAAATTAAAAAAGCAGACGTTGATCATCATGTTCGGATATTTGAGTAGATCATAAAATATACAGCACCATTCCGCAATATGTGAAGAGATTCCCGTTGGAATTAGATCGTTCTAATAAAAATTTATTGGATCGTTCTAATTAGAACTTTCTATTAATCTTTTTAATTCCACTAATAAAATGTTTTTACGAAAGGATAAAAAAATAAGTAAATAGCTAGAGGATTAGGTTTTCAGCATTGCCATCTTTCAACTTTAGTTCAGACAGACTTTATGTAAGCAAACAATTATAAATGGGATCTGAGCAAAGAAATATTCCGTAAAAATGAAAGCGCATACTTAAAATCTTATGAGTGAGGGAAAAGAATGAAAAAACATCGTTGGTCGATTGTATTCTTGATTGCGGTTGGTGTAATTGTAAACTATTTTGATCGAATTAATATGTCCATTGCTATGCCGTTGTTACAAAAAGAATTTAACTTGACAGCAGGTCAGATGGGGATTTTTCTATCAGCATTTGCATGGTCTTACGCTTTACTTCAACTTCCTATAGGGCCTTTGCTAGATAAAATAGGCGTAAAATGGGTAACGCGTGTAGCGACCGTGATATGGACAGTAGCTTGTCTTTTAACTGCAGTAGCAAATGGATGGGGGTTAATTATTTTATCTCGCGTGCTGTTAGGAGTTGGAGAAGCACCATTCTTTCCATCCGCTGCCAAAGCAGTTAGCCATTGGGTTCCGCGTCAGGAACGCGGAAAAGCTATCGCAGCTTATGATTCTCAATCCAAACTTTCCAACGCCATCGGGGCGCCTATATTAGCACTAATTGTAACAGAGTGGGGCTGGCGAGGCGGTTTCTTAGCAACTGCTATTCTTAGTTTCATATATGCTATTGTTTATTGGATCTGGTATCGTGAACCTCATGAAGATGAGCGTTTGACGAAAGAAGAATATGCCTACATTGTTCAAGGCGGTTCTCAAAGTTCAGAAGAAGTTAAAGGCAGTGCAATGGAGAACATCCGATATTTGCTAACTAAAAGAAAAGTCTGGGCAGTATTCATTGGGTTTGCGGCATACGGCTATTCATGGTTTTTGTTCTTGACTTGGCTTCCTGGATATTTAGCAACAGAAATGAACATGTCTATTTTAAAATCAGGCTGGTACTCGGCTATACCTTGGATTGTAGGTACTATTACTGAAATAGTAATAGGGGGCTGGCTTGTTGATCGTCTTATTAACAAAGGGTATAACCGGACGCGTGTCAGCAAGTTTTTTCTAGTAATAGGTATGGTATTTGGTTTGTCAATTATTGGGGCAGCATTTACTCACAGTGCGAACGTAGCTGTATTTTGGATTTCAACAGCACTTGGAGGTCTTGTTGTCACATCTGCTGTTGCCTACAGCATTCCTACATTTATTGCACCAAAAGGAACGGTAGGAACATTAACGGGACTTTTAACATTCGGGAATAACTCGATGGCTATTGTTGCACCTATTACGACTGGGTTTATTGTTCAGGCCACGGGTTCATTTATGTATGCTTTCCTTTTAGCAGCTGCTTTTTTAGTGATTGGAATTTTAAGCTATACGTTCTTATTAACAGATTTAGACCCGATTGAAAGCAAAGAGTCTATCCTATTAGAAGAAAAAGAGTTAACTTTAGAAAAATAAATAATCTTACTATTCCGACTATTGGTATTCGTTTTTAACATATCAAAGGAAATCTACCAATTAATTATATTAGTTAACCATACAAACAGTTATTACCGGAGGGGATTCAACGTGTTAATCAAAAATTATGGACCTTTAACAGGAGTTCAAATACTAGATATTTCTACTATGATTGCTGCTCCCTTTGGAGCTACTTTACTAGCGGACTTGGGGGCGGAAGTAACCAAAATTGAACTTCCGGGAAAAGGAGATACGCTTCGGACTGTAGGGCCTTGGAAAGGAACTGAACCCTTAAGGTGGCCCGGACTTGCTCGCAATAAAAAGTCCGTTACGCTGGACATTCGATCAGAAGAAGGAGCAGAAATTTTCAAAAAGCTAATTAGTGGCGTAGACATTTTAATTGAAAATTTTCGCCCCGGTACACTGGAAAAATGGAACTTAGGATATGAAGAGCTTAAAAAAGTTAACCCTAAGTTAGTAATGGTGCGCGTATCAGGTTATGGACAAACAGGTCCTTATCGAGAAAAAGCTGGATTCGGTACACCTGGGACAGCATTTAGCGGACATACTTATTTACAAGGATATTCAGATCGTCCACCCGTCAGTCCTTCTTACTCTTTACTAGATTATGTAACGGGCATATATACTGCGTTCGCTTGTGTAAGCGCTATCTATCATAGAGATGTACACGAACAGCCGGAAGGTCAAGTAGTAGAAATGGGATTATATGAATCTATTTTTCGAATGATGGAATTTTTAATCGCTGAATATGATCAAAACGGAAAAGTAAGAGAGAGAAGCCCTGGACTTGCAGGTCACTCAAGCCCTGCAGGCACATATGAAACAAAAGACGGAAAGTTTGTTGTATTAGTATGCAGTACAGACTCTACCTTTGATCGTCTTGCAGAGGCAATGGAAAGAAAAGATATGTTAAAGGATCCGCGATACTATACAAACGTAGAGCGTCTAAAGCATGATCATGAAGTTCAGGAAATTGTGTCAAATTGGATTAAGTCCTTCACTCAAGACGAGCTGCAGGCAAAGTTAGATTCATTTGGTGTGCCGGTTAGTCCTATTTACAGCATTGAAGATATATTTAATGATCCTCAGTATAGAGAACGAGAAAACATTGTAGAAGTAGAGCACCCCCGCCTAGGAAAAATTAAGGTTCCGGGAGTAGTGCCAAAGTTTTCACATACACCAGGAGCAATTCGTCATCGTGCCCCTGAATTGGGAGAACATAATGAAGAAATTCTAGGCGGAAAACTGGGGTTATCAAGTGAAGACTTAGCGGTGTTAAAAGAAAAGGGGGTTATTTAATGAATACTATTCAAAAAATAGAATTACCGGAAAAAGTTATAATCTGTGAAGTGGCCCCAAGGGATGGGTTTCAAGCTGAACACGAGTGGATTCCTACAGAAGAAAAAATATCTATTATTCGTCAGCTAGCCAAGACAGGCATTCAATCAATGGAAATTACATCTTTTGTACACCCAAGAGCGATTCCTCAGTTAAAGGATGCCGAGCAGGTCGTAGAAAGTGTTCAAGATTTAACAAATATCAAATTTCGCGCGTTAGTGCCGAATGTAAAAGGTGCACAGAGAGCCATTGACGCCGGAGTGAAAAAGTTAAAGCTTATGCTTTCAGCTACAGATTCTCACAGCTTATCTAACGCAAATTGTTCTGTAGAAGAAGCCCAAAAAGGTTTTTATCCTATTATCGAATTAGCGGAAAAGCATAACGTTAAAGTAGGAGGCTCAATTTCGGTAGCGTTTGGATGTCCTTATGAAGGAAAAGTTGCTATAGAACGCATTTCTTCTATTGTAGAACGATACAGAATGATGGGTGTCGAAGAAATTTCTTTAGCGGATACAACGGGGATGGCAAACCCTCAGCAAGTGTATCGTATGCTAGGGTTTCTTAAACGAAATTATCCCGGCATTATTTTCTCCATGCATTTGCACAATACGAGAGGAATGGCATTTTCTAATGTAGTGGCTGCTTTGCAGCAGGGTGTTATTCATTTTGATAGTTCTATTATCGGTTTAGGAGGGTGTCCCTACGCTCCAGGCGCCACTGGTAATATAGCTACAGAAGATCTGGTTCATGGATTAAGTGAAATGGGAATCCATACAGGCATTGATCTTAACAAGCTTATTGAAGCAGCAAAAGAGGTGAAGCAAGTAATTGGTCATGACGGTGGAAGCTATATGCTGCAAGCAGGTCCTTGCTCAGAACTTCATGCCAAGCCAAAGGTTCAAGAGAAATTAGTATAACTAAGCCGCGAACATGATAGCCTTTTAGGAGGTGATGGGAGCGTTTAAATTAAAATAAATTAGATCGATCTATTTTTCTCTCATGTAAAAACGTTCAGGCCTTGTTTTATATAAAAATTTGTTTAATAAAAATGAAAAGTTGGTGCTAAACATGATAGAAACTATTGAAAAAAAATCACAGCCTTATATTAACGGTGGATGGATTATTGAAGATCGAGAAGTTGCTTTAATAAAAAACCCCTATTCTGGAGAAGTCATAGGTGAGCAGCTATTAGCGAATGAAGAAGATGTTGAAAAAGCATTAGCATCAGCCTATGAAGCAAAAAAACATGTCGCCGCCCTTTCTTCTTACCAGCGTTCTAAAATTTTAAAGAAAGCGGCTCTATTACTAGAACAAGAGAAAGAAAAATTTGCTCGACTTATTTCTTTAGAATTAGGAAAGCCTTTGAAAAATACGCTGGACGAAGTGGCCCGTTCAATCGAAACATTGGAACTGTCAGGGGAAGAAGCAAAAAGATTGATTGGCGAAACATTGCCTGGCGACGTTTCAGAACGAGGCGCACAAGCTATTGCATCTACTTTCCGAGTGCCCGTTGGTGTTGTAGCGGCTATCACACCGTTTAACGCCCCTTTAAATCTTGTATGCCATAAAATTGGGCCGGCTTTTGCTGCTGGGAATAGCGTGATTTTAAAGCCGTCTTCGCAAACAACTTTGATTGCAACAGAGCTCTTAAAGTTGCTGCTGCAGGCAGGATTTCCTAAAGATGCTGTAAATATGGTGCTTGGTCGAAGACAAGTTGCACAGCAAATTGTAAAAGATGATCGCGTGAACATTATTTCATTTACAGGTGGAACGGTAGCTAGTAAAAACATTTGTGAGCTAGCTGGAATGAAAAAAGTATTGCTAGAGCTAGGAGGAAATGCTGCAACGATCGTCCATAACGACGCAGATTTAAACCGTGCTGCGGCTATGTGTGCTAAAACCGGATTTAGCAATTCCGGGCAGAGCTGTATCTCTGTTCAGAGAATTTATGTACATCAATCTGTGGTCTCTGAGTTTACCAATCTTTTAAAAGAAGAGGTACTGAAACTTAAAATCGGAGATCCCTCATTGCCTGATACGGATGTGGGATGTGTAGTAGATGTCCATGCAGCTGAGCGAGTGACGAGCTGGATTGATGAGGCTGTACAGTCGGGGGCACAAGTGATATGCGGAGGAGAGCGCCGCGGAGCTACGGTGGAACCTACCGTTCTACTAAATCCTTCTAAAGAAAGTAAAGTTATTTGTGAAGAAGTATTTGGCCCTATTATTAGTATTGTGCTATTAGTATTGTGCCGTACAATACGATTGAAGAAGCTATTGAAGAGACAAATGATTCTGCTTTTGGTCTTCAAGCAGGGATTTTTACGAACAAAATGGATTTAGCTTATAAAGTAGCTCATTCTCTTGAAATGGGCGGTGTAGTTATTAATGGAACATCTAACTTTAGATTAGATCATTGGCCATATGGCGGAGTGAAAAACAGCGGTATTGGCAGAGAAGGTCCACGTTACGCCGTTGAAGAAATGACTGAAACGAAGATGATTGTATTAAGACTGCCTACAGAGAATTAAAATCGAATCAATATGCAGGACGTTTATAAGGATAGATCGTCATTTTAATTAGATCGATCTAATTTGTTTGAATAAAGGAGGAATTTATAAAATGTCTAATCAATTTTCTCTTGCGTATCTTACTGTTCTTGGATGTTCGCCGCCTGAAATGACGTATATGGCTGCGAAGGCAGGATATGATTTTGTTAGTTTAAGGCCAATTTACATGGGATTGCCTGGAGAGCCTAACTATGCGTTAGCTGAAAATAAGCAGCTGATGCGAGAAACAAAATCTGCTATGTCAGAAACAGGAGTGAAGCTTCTTGATATAGAGTTAGCGCGTATCTATGAGGGAGTTGATCCAAAACGTTACTTACCTGCAATGGAAGCAGCTGCTGAACTTGGAGGGCGTCACGTCCTTAGCAGCATTTGGACGGACGATCGCAATTTTGGTATCGAATGCTTTGCTGAACTCTGTGATCTAGCTAAGCCTTTTGGGTTAACCATTGAATTAGAATTTGTTCCTATTGCGAGCGTATACAACCTTAAAGGCGCAATGGATGTTCTTCATACGGCTAATCGTGAAAATGCAGGTCTTATGATTGATATCCACCATTTTCATCGATCAGGAGATAAGGTGGAAGATTTGGACGACGTGCCTCGTGAGTGGTTTCGCTATCTTCATCTTTGCAATGCTTCTGCGGAAATTCCAAGTTCAAAGGAGGAGATGACTCGAGTTCTTAGGGAAGAACGATTGTATTTAAATGAAGAAGGTATTGATGTTGCAAGTATTATTAATCGTATCCCGCAGGTTCCTTATTCCATAGAGTTGCCAAATGTAAAACGTGCTAGCGAACTAGGATATGAAGAGTTTGCGCGCCAATGTTTACAAACTGCTAAACAATACTTAGATAAATATCCTCGCAAGAAGTATGTTTCTCATCAAGATCAGCTGCGTTTTCATTCTACACGATAGGTGCTTTGGAGAGTATTGTGCAGCTTGCCTTTTAGGTTTATTTAATTAAAGTACCCCCACTTAGCAAGCTTAAAGTGGGGGTATTCTCTGTTAAAACGGTAAACGTAAGAATTAAGAATAAATATAAAAGTGCCACATCATACATTCACTTTGTCATAATTAATGCTAAGTTCTTATTTTTATATACATTGAAGGTTTGATGAAAAAGAGCTGTTGAGAATGTACTCAACAGCTTAGTAAATAATCGATTTATGAGTAAGTTGAGAGAGCCCGCCAGCTTCTATAAGACGTAATATCCTCCGCATCTTCTGTCGCATGAGCTTCACAAAGAAAACCCGCTACTTCACTGCCGTCTTCAAGAGTGATTTTGCCTAGTCCGAGAGGAGAAGGGATAGAATCGGCAAAAGAGCCGAGTAGTGATAAAGGCATTTCCCAAAGTTCAACTTCAATTTTTTCTCCTTGTTGATGTGTTCGCAACAGCCCCGGTTTTGCTGGAGAAGTAGGCAGTTTAAAAAGCTGGTAATAAGGAGCGGTTCGGTCTTTTCGTACGAATGAAGCTCCGTGTTCACGCATTTGAGATTCAAGTGGAAACCCGCGCATATGCAAACCGCAAACAGCTACTAATGTTGTATCTTTTTTTGAATCAACGGTTCGTTCCCCATTTAAAAACAATTCGCTGAGTCCGCAAATGAATTGTTCGCCGTCAAATGTAGAGAAAAATGAAATGCCAAACGGTAAATCAAGATCCGCATCTTGAGATGGAAGAGAGACAGCACACAAGTCGAGTAAGTTACAATGATTTGTAAAACGCCCCATGTCACTGTTTGTTTCAATTGGATTTTCTCTTACTTGTTCCCGCGTCCACGTTCCGCCTGCTGTCGGCATAACAAGAACAGCATTTTTAAGCTGATGATATGCTTTATGTTTAAAGGATTGAAGCTTATGTGAAGCTTGAAATAAAGCAGCAGCATCATATTCTGATTTAGCTCCTGAACGAAGCACTTGCTCGGTTACAGGAAAGGCTGTTTCTTCATGAGAAGTGATAAATTCTCCTAAGTCAGCCCAGCGCTCTGCTACGTAAGGGCCGTCATATAATAAAGCAGCTGCTTCACTTAAATACGAGCCGTCCATGTATTCGATAGGAATAGATAAATCTTCAATCTTTTTCACAGCTTGTTTCCATGTTTTTTCGTACTGCTCAGCAAACGGCCCGTAAAACGAAAGCGGTTCTTTTACCATATAAATTTTTTCAGGAAGGGCCGAAGAAGCCCGAACAACAGAGCGTGACCATGGGTCTCGATCGTCTACTCCTCTAATAATGGAATCTACGAGCAGTACGTCACTCCATTCATGAGCAAAAGCAGTGACGCAGTCTAAGCTTTTACATGCCGGAACTACACCTGCAGATGGCCAAGCTCCAAGGGAAGGTTTGTAGCCGATTAGGCGATTTAAACCAGCTGGAACCCGCCCTGAACCTGCTGTATCGGTGCCTAAAGAAAAAGCAGCATGCCCCCGAGCTACGGATACAGCTGATCCTGAGCTCGATCCGCCGCTAATGAGCTCTGGCTTTAACGCATTCTGCGTTTCGCCATACGGGCTTCGTGTCCCGACCAGTCCTGTAGCAAATTGGTCCAGGTTGGTCTTTCCAAGAGGAATAGCACCTGCATCGATAAGGCGTTGCACAACCGTAGCATGTTCAGAAGGGGTATACGTATATTCTTTACATCCGGCTGTCGTCGGTACATGTGCTACATCGATATTATCTTTAACGGCGAATGGAATTCCCCACAAAGGTAACGCTTCAGGGCCTAGCGTAGCTAAGCGATCTAGATAAGGTTTTAACTCACCGAGTGTGGGAGGGGTAATCCAAATATTCATGTCTTTGTCAGCTTCTACCCGCGCAAGAATTTGATGTACTACATCTTCTGGAGTTAATTCTTTTTTGATATACATATCACGTAACCATTGAACCGAAAATGTTTTAGGCAAGCTCACTGTTTTCATTGTATCCACCGTCCTTAATGAGTAATTGGAGCAAAAGCTTTTATACCGGCAATCAGCTGTCCAGCTTGTACTTCATCGCCGGGTTTCACATGAATAGAACTGATATATCCATCCATAGGTGCTAGCTGCGGAAACTCCATTTTCATGCTTTCTTCGATAATTAACGTATCGCCTTTTTCAACTTTTTGTCCTTCTTCTACAAGAACTTTCCATACGCTTCCCGGCATTGTACAGCGCGCAGCTTCCGTACCTTCAGGCAGTTCTTGTTCCATAATTTCAGTTGTTTCGTGTTCAGAGACGTACTCGGCTAAACCAAGTGCTTTCCAATTTTCTCGTTCTGTTTGAAAAGCAGCCTGCTGGGTATGACGAAAAGCAGCCGTGCTTTTTTCAATAGATGAAAGAAAATTTAAATATTCTCCAAGTTTAAACGTTGTCTCCGTAATATCTGCTTCAAATCTCCCACGAAGGAAATCTTCGCGCAGTTTTAAAAGCTCGTCTGCTTCTACTGGGTAAAATTGAATTTGATCAAAGAAACGAAGAAGCCACGGTTTTCCTGCTTCAAAACTTTCCGTTTGACGAAGTCGGTTCCACATTTGAATCGTGCGTCCCACAAATTGATAGCCGCCAGGACCTTCCATTCCGTATACGCACATATACGCACCGCCAATACCAACTGCATTTTCAGGCGTCCATGTACGGGCGGGATTATATTTCGTTGTAACTAAGCGGTGACGAGGGTCTAAAGGCGTAGCAACAGGTGCGCCTAAATATACATCTCCAAGCCCCATTACAAGATAATTAGCGTCAAATACAACTCGTTTAACATCTTCAAGGTGGTTCAGACCGTTTACTCGGCGAATAAACTCTAGATTGCTTGGACACCATGGTGCATCTGGACGAACGTTTTGCTGATAGCGTTCAATAGCTAATTGAGTCGCAGGATCATCCCATGAAAGTGGAAGTTTTACAATACGAGACGGAACTTCCATTTCTTCAAGAGGAGGAAGCGCGCGATCAATAGTTGAAATGTGCTGACAAAGTTCAAGAATAGACATTTTTGTTGCATCAATATGAATTTGAAGAGAACGGATACCAGGCGTTAAATCTAGAACCGGTAAATCCTCACGCTTTTGGATAGCTTCCATTAAAGCATGTACTTGGAAGCGAAGCAGAAGATCAAGCTCCATTTCTCCGTATTCCACAAGTATATTCGCATCGCCTGAGCAGCGGACGGAAAATGGGAAGCGTCTATTTTCCGTTTCGTTAATCAGCAGCGGATAATCGCTTTTAAGCGGCTGTGCTACTGGATTTGTAAGTGCAGGAAGTGATGCAGGTGTTCCGATATGCTGTAAAAAGTCTTCCTGAGTACACTTGAGTTTTTCAGCTTGTTCAAGGTCAATTAATTTAAACGAAATTTTATCTCCGGGATGAAGCTGTCCTATTTTCCAAAACTCTGCTGAAGCGGTGGTAACCGGGCAAACAAAGCCTCCAAGACTCGGACCGTCTGGGCCAAGTAAAATAGGCATATCTCCCGTTAAGTCTAAGGTGCCGATGGCATATGCGTTATCATGAATATTTGATGGATGCAAACCGGCTTCTCCTCCATCTTCACGGGTCCAAAAAGGAGCGGGACCTATTAACCTAACGCCTGTTCTAGAGCTGTTAAAATGAACTTCCCACTTTGTATCTGTTAGCTGCTGTAAGTACTCTGGCTGTAAAAATTCCTCTGTACAATGAGGTCCTGGAATTACTCCGATTGTCCATTCTTTAGCCATGGCTGGCTGATAGGAAAGAGCAAGTTCATTTTCAACGTGAGCGTGTTCAGAGACACGGAGTACATCTCCCGTACGAAGTGCTCTTCCGCCGTGTCCTCCGAAACTTCCTAGTGTAAAAGTAGAAGAACTGCCTAATATTTTAGGCATATCAAGTCCGCCGCCAATCAGTAAATACGTACGCATTCCTTCGGTTGCTTCACTAAATGAAAGAATTTGTCCCGGCTTTGCTCTAATGGTCTTATACATAGGAATTTCAGCGCCGTCTAATGTAGCATGCATGTTGGCACCCGTAATGCAAAAAGATACATTGTCTCTAAATTTATAAGAGCCGCCTCGGAGAGTCATTTCAATCCCTGGTGCATCTGGGGAGTTTCCGAGAAGTTTGTTTCCTATGCGAAAAGCAAAAGGATCCATTGGACCGCACGGAGGAACCCCTACGTTCCAGTGCCCGGTGCGCCCCGGGTAATCTTGAACAGTGGACTGAACGCCTCCGTCTAATACTTCGAGTGCTTGTTCGCTTGGGTTATATGAGTTAAGCATTTGAGTATACACGTCGCCTGTTTTGCACGCTTTTTCTTCTAACAGTCCCTGCAAGTATTGAAGATTAGTAGTAACGCCGTATAATCTTGTCTCTTTTAAAGCAACGCTCAATTTTAGAAGAGCTTCTTCTCGTGTTTTTCCATGAACGATAATTTTAGCGAGCATAGGATCATAAAGTGATGTTACAGTAATACCGTCCCGTACCCACGTTTCAACCCGAGCATTTTTAGAGAAAATTGCTTGGTCAATTTGCCCGCCGCTGGGACGAAAATCATTTAAGCAATCTTCTGCATAAATACGAGCTTGGATACTGTGACCTGAAGGCACAGGAAGCAAAGAAGGAAGATTTACTAGCTCATCGCATGCTTCTTTAAGCATCCATTCTACTAAATCAACGTTTAACACTTCTTCTGTAACGCCGTGCTCTACTTGAAGACGAGTATTTACTTCTAAAAAATAAAATTTCTCTGCTTCAGCGTCATAAAGAAACTCTACCGTTCCTGCGCTTCGATATCCGACTTCTTTAGCTAGTCGTGTAGCTGCTTGCAGCATATTTTCCCGTATATATGAAGGGAAGTTTGGAGCTGGGCTTTCTTCAATTACTTTTTGATTTCTTCGTTGAATAGAGCAGTCGCGTTCTCCTAAAGCCACTACTTCTCCAAAAGAATTACCGAAGATTTGAACTTCCACATGGCGAGCTTTTTGAATGTATTTCTCTAAAAAAACACCGTTGTTTTTAAAGTTTGTTTGTGCTAAATGGCAAACTGAGTCAAAAGCTGCTTGAAGAGCTTTTTCATCTTGGCAAACACGCATTCCAATTCCGCCGCCGCCAGCTGTACTTTTTAACATAACGGGATAGCCAATCTCTTCAGCAGCACGTACAGCTTCTGATACATCTGTAATAAGAGGTGTACCGGGAAGCAAAGGCACGTCGGCTTTTTGCGCAATTTCCCGAGCTGAATGTTTTAATCCGAATATTTCCATTTGTTGGGGTGTAGGACCAATAAATACGATTCCTTCAGCCTGACAGCGACGAGCAAATTCCGCGTTTTCACTTAAAAAACCGTAGCCTGGATGAATAGCTTCCGCGCCTGTTTTCTTTGCAATATCTAGAATAAGGTCTTCGTTTAAATAACTTTCTTTGACTGGGCCGCTGCCAATTAAAATGGCTTCATCTGCTTCATCAACGTGCAGGCTGTCTTGATCAGCTTCTGTATAAACAGCGACAGATTTCACTCCTAAATGTCGTAATGTTCGCTCAATTCTAACGGCAATTGCTCCTCGGTTCGCAATTAATACTTTTGTAAACATAGATGAACACTCCTTTTTATAATGAATCCCAAATAACTAAGCGAATAGGGGTAGGGTTATAATCGTTGCACGGATTGTTAAGCTGAGGGCAGTTGCTGATCAATACAAGTGTAGGATTGATAGCTTCCATTTCTACATAGTATCCAGGTGCAGATACCCCGTCATTAAACGTTAATCCGCCGCTTGGCGTCACAGGTACATTCATAAAAAAGTTTACGTTTGGTGCTAAATCTCTTTTGGTGTAGCGGCTATCATATTTTGATAGCTGAAGCATAAATGTATCTCGGCAGTTATGCATCGGAAGCGTGTTATGTGCATAGCGTACGGTGTTGCTTTGTGCCGAACAAGCTCCGCCTAAGGTATCGTGGCGTCCGCACGTGTCAGCAACAATTTTGACTAGTTCTTTGCCAGATTGAGAAAGCAGCACTGTGCCGGTAGATAAATAAATATTTCCTTGATTAGCAATCGTAGATACTGCACTGTAATGATCTTCTAGGTTTTCAGCATCAAAGAATAAAGTATCCGCTGCTTGATTGCCTTCTACATCTATTATTCTAAGCGTTTGGCCGGGTTTAAGCTCGTGCATCCAGCCGTCCCCAGCCAGTACCGTTTCATCATAAATTGCGTTCTCTATTTTTCTGTTGCTTTCCACTCGATTAAATACAGCCATTATAAAGCCTCCTTTATTTTTAAATCGTTGATAGTGTTTTATTTCCAAGCAATAGATCATAAGACCATGTGTTTTCAAACGCTCGTTTATTTTCAGGTCTAAAATTTAAACAGTAGTCGTCTGAGCTTACAGGAGCTGCTTCATCTACGGTTATTTCAATCGGAACAGAAGGGTACGTTCCGCTCGGGTCTAGAGGGTTAGGTGTATTAGACAGTAAAAAAAGCAAATCCATTTCTGTTCTAAGCGTAATAAAATCTCCTTTTTTACAATGAGAAGAAACAAAATTCATATTGCCTTTTTCGTCGCAGTATATTTTTGAAAATAAGTTAAGGTTAGGGACTAAATCCCGTGTTGTTAAACCGTTGCGCAAAAGCTCCATTGAAAAATTTTCTTCGCCATTTCTTCGCCATTCGTTTCGAGATTCTTGATAAGTAGATGCGCCGTATTTTTGATGAGTTAAGCTGCGCGTAGTGTAGCCTGAAATGGTATCATGCCAGCCGGTGGTGTCAGCAGTAATGCTTGCAAATGCTCTGCCGTTGTCACTCATCAGAACGTGTCCTTTTGTTAAGTGAGCAGTGTGCTGAGCTTTTAAGGTATCGGGCATGTTATATCGTTCTGTTAAATCATAAGCGTTGTATAATAGTAGGGAGACATTTGCACCGGATTCTTGTGCGGTAAACGTCACCGATTTTCCTCTTCCAATTCGGCCTGACCATTTTCCACCAGCCGGGATTGTTTGCTTCCATATAGAACTCATAAAATAACCTCCTTAGAATAAAAAAAAGATAAAAGCCTGGGAGAGTAGTCTCCCAGGCTTTTATCCTTCCGTGTTATACAGCGTAGCGCTATATCGCTCTCTCTCGGACCAGTCTTTAACATATGTTAAACGGAACCCTAGACAGCTTTTTTGTTCTTAACGGCTGTAAGAACCTTTATCCATTTGTGGCTTTCGATTAACCGTAGTATAGTACGAGTGAAAATGAGTTGACAAGCAGTTTGTTAGAATACCTGACATAAGAACTGATTTTTCAGTTTATTTTTCAGGGACCGTCACTTTTGAATGATCTCTCTTTACAAAAGGAGCGGACAGTCGAGATTTTACAAATAAATAGAGAAATCCAACAGTAAGCCAGGCGACACCAATCAAAAGAGTGTCTTTGTTTAACAGTGTGAGCAGCCATCCGATAAATGCTGCTCCGATCAAAGGGAAGATTAAATAGAGTATTGTTTCAGTAAACGACCGTTTCTTTAACTTAATATAAAAATGGGCAATGACTGATACATTAACAAATGTAAAGGCGGTTAAGGCACCGAAACTGACAAAAGTGACGGCTGTGTTTAAATCAATGAACATTCCCAAAAACGAAAAAGCGGTAACAAGCAAGATATTCACCACGGGCGTTTTAAACGTTGGATGAATATATGAAAATACCTTTTGAGGCAGTACGGATTCACGGCCTAAAGCATATAAAAAGCGAGTAACGCTTGTGACTGAAGAAACTCCTTGAGTAAAGGTTGCAATAATTAATACCGTAATAAATAGACTGCTTAAAAGATTTCCGCCCACTAATTTTACAAGGGTGTAGGCTGCATTATCAGGGTTAGTAAACGTGAATCCCGGATAGGCAATCTGTGTAAAATACGAGATAGCGATGTACATAACAGCTGCGATACAAACAATAAGAAAAATGGCTGTTGGAATTGTCTTTTCCGGTTGAATCGTTTCTTCCGCCATTGTTGTAACTGCATCAAATCCTAAAAAGCAAAAGCAAATGAGCGCAGCTCCAGAAAAAATAGTCGTAAATGGTATATCTGAAGCCAAAAAAGGATGAAGTGAAAAAAGAGTAGAAGAACTAGCTTGACCTGTTGCAATATCTTTGATGATAAATAAACAAAACAAACTTATAAAGAGAATCTGAACTACAACGGAGATGCCGCTTATACGAGCTACAGATTTAATACCAACAATATTGACTAAAGCTAAGATAATGTTCATGACAATGACCCATACGTATACAGGAATAGAAGGAAATTCCGTATGCATAAAAATACCAAATGTTAAAATAGCGATAATAGGGGAGAAAATATAGTCTAAAAGAAGTGCCCAGCCTACTAAAAAGCCAAGGCGAGGATGTATAGCTTTTTTCGTATACGTATAAGCAGATCCCGCTATCGGATATGCTTTTACCATTCGGCTATAGCTATATGCGGTAAAAAAGATAGCTAAAAAAGCGATTAAATAAGCAAGGACCATTTGCCCTCCAGCCGCATCGTAGGCTACTCCGTAAACCGTAAAGAAAATCATCGGAGTCATCCAGGCAAGACCCAAAAACACAATTTGATATACCTTTAGCGATTTACTTAACGCTGGTTGGTTGTTCATATAAATCCCTTCTTTCCTCTATTTTTATTTTATAGTAGTAAAAAAGAAAAGCCTGGGAGAATGATGTCATTCTCCCAGGCTTTTATCCCTCCGTGTATACGGACCGTTCCGTACGCTCTCTCTCGGACCAGTCTTTAACATGTGTTAAACGGAACCCTAGATCGCTTTTTTGTCTTCAACAGAGTGAAGACCTTTATAGGTAATGTAAGTAGTTCGAAGTATAAGCAGGATTATAAGAAGATGCAACTACTGTGTTAGATAGTTTAACAAACTTTTTTAAAAAGTAAACTTTTGTAAAAGGCGAACTATATATAATTTTATTGAAAAGATTATTCGTTTATAGTTGACTTACAGAAAGACCTGTAGTATATTTGTAGACAAGAAAAAGCTAAATACGGTTCACTCATATATGTTTGAGAATATGGCTCAGACGTTTCTACCTTATCACCGTAAATGATAGGACTATGAGTAAAAAGTGAATCTAGGTTCCCATTTTTACGTTAGTAGAAAGTTTGGCCCAAGCGATTCACATATTCATTTTTGAAAAGAAGTGGATATGACACCGAAGGGATAAAAGCCCAGGCGGGTAGGTTTTTGCTCATTGTATTTGAGAGACCTGCCTTTGTTTGGGCTTTTTCTTATGTGTCTATTTACAGTATGAGCGAGTGATGGAAATTTCTTGTTTGTATCTGCATTGCTTTCTGGGGAGAACAGCGATGCAAAGCATGAAATCACTCACTGAAGCTTTATCTGTAAGCCCTCATTTAACCATGGGAAGTACATTCTATCTATTTTCTAGCATTTTTTCTTTGATGAGCAGCGTGGGGACGCTGCTCCTTTTTTTTTGTTCTTGCTTTTTTCTCTGTAAATAAAGGTCTCTAAAGAGAAGGTGATTTGCGAAATTTGGCGAATTAATGCTTTAAACAATAAATGATAGAGAAGATAAAGCGGTCTATGAAAAATGAAGAAGTTGAAAAATTGAGGAGGGAATTATGTTGCTTCACTTAATTAATGTTCGTTTGCCAATTATGCACGACCACGCTCTTTTTGAAGTGAAAATTTCAAATGGAATGTATACTTCTATCGTTTTACAAAACGGTTATCTTGAAGGTGACGAGTTTTTTCCGCTGCACGCGGCCGTGTTAGGAAAAGAAACGTCACTTGATGCACAGGGTCGTGTGCTATTACCAGGATTTGTAGATATGCATATGCATTTAGACAAAGCTCATTCGCTTCCTCAAGTGCCCAATATATCTGGAACTCTTCAAGAAGCCATTAAAAATTACAGCAGCAGCCTGCCGGCATTTCCAGAAGAAGAAATTAAGCAGCGAATGTTAAAAACTGCTTTGCAGGCATTAGCTAACGGTACGACTACGATTCGAACGCATATTGATTTTGACTGCAGTATGGAAGAAGATAGTTTATTTCGAAGTTTACAAGCGGCTGTCGAAGTGAGAGATGAATTAAGCCCGTATATGGACGTGCAGGTTGTTCCGCTATTCTCTAACCTAGACATTGATGATATGCATAAGATGAATAAAATTGAACGAGCATTGGACCTTGAAATTGATGCAATTGGAGGCTGTCCTCATTTAGCTAGAAATCCAGAAAAAGAGATTGATGCTCTATTTTCGCTGGCTCAAGCCTATAATAAACCTCTTGACTTACATGTGGATGAAAGCGATGATCCGTCTGTTGATACAATAATTAACATTGCTCATAGAACAATTGAATTAGATATGGAAGGAAAAGTGGTAGTGGGGCATCTTTGCTCGCTTGCAGGAATGACTGATGCAAAAGTGAAAGAAATCTTAAACCTTTTGAAACAGGCGAAGATTGGAGCTGTCACATTACCTGCTTCTAATTTATATTTACAGGGAAGAGAAGATAAAGGAATTGTAAGACGAGGCGTAACGCGTATTCGCGACATACAAAAAGCAGCGGTTCCAATTGCTACTGCATCTGATAACGTGAACGACCCTTTTCATCCGTTTGGAAAAGCAGACTTGCTGCAAGTAGGGTTACTAACTGCCTACGCTGCACATATGGGAAGTCCGGATGACCAGAGGCAGTTGCTCCGAATGATTACAAGTATACCAGCCCGGCTGATTGGAAAAGAAAAGTATGGAGTGGAAGAAGGAAACGAAGCAAACTTTGTTCTATTGAATGTCCAGTCTGTACAGGAAATATGGACTGAACTTCCCGAAACTCGCTTTGTTTTCAACAAGCATCGCTGGCTTAGCGTAAAAGAGACGCATCAGCGGCTCGCTGATACGAATTTGACTAACCTTTGGCAGGAAAATCAAATTTTAATTGGTTAAATAGACATAAAAAGAAGCTGTCACATTAGTGACAGCTTCTTAATCAATTACTTTTGAACGTTAGCAGCTTGTGGTCCACGAGCTCCATCTTCGATTTCAAATGTAACTTCTTGACCTTCTTCAAGTGATTTGAAACCTTCGCCTTGGATAGCTGAGAAGTGTACGAATACGTCGTCTTGTCCTTCTACTTCGATGAATCCAAAACCTTTTTCTGCATTAAACCATTTTACTTTACCTTGTACCATTGTAGTACCTCCTGTGTGGAAAATCCACGAATATATTACTATCTCTGCTCAATTTCAATAAGAATCACTTTAAAGAAAGTCTTTCTATTTGTTAACACCGAACAAGAAATAATATACCTATTATAACACTTTTTTATAAAAAAGAAACCTTTTTTCATAAAAAAGTACTCTGAGATAAAAATAAGTTGAAAATATGGATATATTTTGAAATGGTAAATGAACTATTATTTTGTGGCTTTTTAGCAATCGCTAAAATCTTTTATCACGTAAAAAAATAAATAGCGAGGTTGACAAATTGAGTGATGTGTAACTATAATGGTTACAATGAGCTGAGAAGAATTAGCAGTGCTATAAAAAGCTCAATTTTTTTGTGTTATATGTAACTGTAATGGTTACAACTAAAATAAAAGGAGAGAATAAAAATGAAAATTGGTGTTATTGGAGCAACAGGTAAAGCAGGTCAATTAATTATGGAAGAAGCAAAACAGAGAGGACATGAAGTAACAGCCGTTGTTCGAAATGCTTCTAAACTAAAAAATCAAACAAACGTAATGGAAAAAGATATTTTTGCCATTACTTCAAAAGACATTGAACAGTTCGATGCTGTGGTAGATGCATTTAATGCACCTCCTGGAAGCGAACAGCTCCACGTTGAGTCTATACAATCACTTATTAAAGTATTTCAAGGTATTCAAACGCGACTCGCAGTAGTGGGCGGAGCGGGAAGTTTATTTGTAGATGCAGAAAAAACAACGCCTTTAATGAGCACAGAAGGTTTTCCAGCAGCTTATTATCCAACGGCTTCAAACATGGGTAAAGGTTTAAAAGAACTTGAAAAATCGACTATAAATTGGACTTATTTAAGCCCAGCAGCCTTTTTTGATGCAGAAGGTGCTCGCACGGGAGCCTATCAATTAGGAAAAGATCATGTGATCACAAATAGTCAAAATGAAAGCTATATTAGCTATGCTGATTATGCGATTGCTTTAATAGATGAATTAGAGAATAAAAACCATGTGAATGAACGTTTTGCTGTAGTGGGTGAGAAAGCATAAGCTTACGTTTGAGTCATATAAAAAACAGCTTACATTTGTTGTGAGCTGTTTTTTATATAAAACAAAATAGATATAAAGCACTTGGAAATGGTATAGATTTTTTATTATTTCTTCGTTTTTCTTTTTAAAGACGATACAATACAATATAGATGATAAAAAGGAGATGAAAAGATGATTCGTTTTGGCGTAATAGGAACAAACTGGATAACAGATCGACTGTTAGAATCAGCTCAGTATGTAGACGACTTTCAGCTTGCAGCTGTTTATTCTCGAACGATTGAAAAAGCAGAAGAATTTGCAGATAAATATGATATTCCTCATATATTTACTGATTTAGAGGAAATGGCAGTGAGTGCTGAAATTGATGCAGTGTATATTGCTACTCCAAATGCTTATCATGCGGAACAAGCTATCTTATTTTTGAAAAATAACAAGCATGTACTGTGTGAAAAGCCGCTCGCAGCCAATGCAGCAGAAGTAACTCGCATGATTCAAACAGCCAAAAATCACAAGGTATTACTAATGGAAGCGATGAAATCAACCCTTCTTCCTAACTTCAAAGTGATTCAAGAGAACTTACATAAAATTGGTCCAATTCGGAAATACGTTGCATCTTACTGTCAGTATTCTTCTCGTTATGATAAATACAAAGAAGGTATCGTGCTTAATGCCTTTAAGCCAGAGCTTGCCAACGGTTCACTGATGGATTTAGGTGTATATTGTCTTTATCCTCTGATTACGTTGTTTGGAGGACCTCATAAAATAAAGGCAACTGCGTTTATGCTAGAATCTGGAGTAGATGGAGAAGGATCAGTTGCTTTAGAGTACGAAGATCGAGACGCGGTCATCATGTATTCCAAAATTACAAATTCGCATTTGCCAAGTGAAATTCAAGGAGAAAAAGGCAGTATGGTTATTGACAAAATACATACCGCTGAAAAAGTAGAAATTCGATACAATGACGGACAGGTAGAAGAGTTAACGGTGGATCAGCCTTATCCTGCTATGTACTATGAAATAAATGAATTCGTAGAGCTGTTAAAGCAAGGAAAGATGGAATCGAACACAAATTCTTATGAGAATTCATATTTAACAATGCACGTGATGGATAAAGTGCGAGAGCAAATCGGTCTTGTATATCCAAATGATAATAAATAAATAACAGAACAGAGGCTGGGCAAAAGTAGTTTAGTTGAAGAAAGATCCGCACGAGTTTGATTCTTGATGGAGAATCAAACTCGTGCGGATTTTTTCATTGATAGGGTGAACGTAGATTTCATGTATGAAGCTGCTTCTAGCTGGTGATTGGAGGGCAAGGTGAAGACTCCTGCAGGAAAAGCGCAAGCGACGAGGATGCTCATCGGCCGGCCGCGGAAAACGAAGTCTTGCACGGAAATCAACAGCGGTGTAACCATTCATCCATACTAGATCATTTTCTAATTTGTTCGTCTCTAAATTAGATTGAGATAGTTATGTCTCATTCTCTTTTATTGTGGTTATAAAGAGCATAATTGAGATTCGAAATCTTGCCGCAGCACATTTTAAAAGCAAATATGTTGAAACAAGGGAAGTTTTTTAGTATCTTCTATCTTTATTCATCCCTGCATATATAGGATTAATCAAAGGAAAGAATAAAAAGAGTAGAAAATATTCGATAATTAATCCTAGATTAAAATGATTATAAAAAAGTATTGACTATAATAATAGCTCGTGTATAATAAAGAATGTAATCAATAGTCATTACTAGTTTATAATGATACTAATAATCGTTATCAAATAGGAGGAGTCATTGATTGCATTAAAAATAATACATACAAGCATAAGCTTGTGAAATACATTGCACAAGGAGAGATTTTGACATGGCAGAACGTATGGTAGGAAAACAAGCACCACGCTTCGAAATGGAAGCTGTACTTGCAAATAAGGAATTTGGAAAAGTAAGTTTAGAAGAAAATATGAAAAACGGTAAATGGACAGTATTGTTCTTCTATCCAATGGACTTTACATTCGTATGTCCAACAGAAATTACAGCTCTATCAGATCACTACGAAGAGTTTGAAGATCTAGATGCTGAAGTTGTAGGTGTTTCTACAGATACAATTCATACTCACTTAGCTTGGATTAACACAGATCGTAAAGATAATGGACTTGGAGATTTGAATTATCCATTAGCTGCAGATCCAACTCACGCAGTAGCACGTGATTACGGCGTGTTAATTGAAGAAGAAGGCGTAGCGCTTCGCGGATTATTTATTATTAATCCAGAAGGTGAATTGCAATACGCAGTTGTAAACCATAACAACATCGGCCGCAGCGTAGAAGAAACATTACGTGTGCTTCAAGCCCTTCAAACTGGCGGACTTTGCCCAGCTAACTGGAAACCAGGTCAAAAAACACTTTAATAAATAGCGGTGGAGTAGAGGAGAAATTCCTCTACTGCTGCCATTAAAATAGAAAAGATAGTTTTCTAACTATAAAAGACAGAATATTCTGTTTATATTGATGAGGAGGATTTTAAAATGAAATTACGTGAACAAATGCCTGAATTAACTGGAGCAACATCTTGGATTAACGACGAAGTAACAAAGGAAGACTTAGTAGGTGATAAAGCAACGCTTATCCACTTTTGGTCAGTAAGCTGCCATTTATGTAAAGAAGCAATGCCTGAAGTTAATGATCTTCGTGATGAGTATGATGATCAATTGAATGTTGTAGCGGTTCATATGCCTCGTTCGGAAGATGACTTAGATATGGGTGTCATTGAGGCAATGGCAATGGGACACGATATTACTCAGCCAATTTACGTAGACAGTGAGCATAAGTTAACAGACGCTTTTGAAAATAAATATGTACCAGCATATTATGTATTTGATAAAGAAGGTCAGCTTCGTCATTTCCAAGCGGGTGGAAATGGAATGCCAATGCTTCGCAAACGTATTAACCGCGTCTTAGGCGAAGAATAATCTCTACATGAAGAAGAAGTAAAAAGGCCCCGGATAAAAATATTTTAACTGAAATTAAAAACGAACCACTGATCAACATGTTTGATTAGCGGTTCGTTTTTTTTGCTATGCTGAACGTAGATTTCATCTGTTTCGTTCCTTCTAGCAGTTGATTGGAGGGCAAGGCGAAGTCTTGCACGGAAATCAACGGCGGTGTCACAAGCGGATCAGCTCATGTCTCCTATTTGTGCGTCTTTAAATTGGATTCATTTCGTTATCTCTCAATCTCTTTTTTTATTTTTTACTAAGTCTTTTCAATCATTAATAAGCCTTTCATCATATTGACATAAAAAACCTAATATAGTTAAATTTAGATAAGAACAAATGTTCGTTTTTGGTGTTGTTATTTTACTCTTTTCTCCCTTTTTAATAAGTATAGGAAAAAAAGGAGGAGATTTGCACAATGACTCAGCTCTATTCGCAGCAAGAAAAGCGGCACGACAAAGAATGTACCTTTCATACATTTCTTACAAACCACAGCGCAACTCTTCAGACTCATATAATGAATACATTTTTGACACCAGAACGCTATGAGCGATTACAAAAAGCGGTTGTTAAACATGATACAAAAGAACAAAGACTTCTAAACAAAGAATTTCATCAGTTTTATAGCGAAGTTAGATTGCTTCATTATGTTAACAAGCTTTGCAGACATTATTCCAGAGATGTTATGCGTGTAAAAGAAAAAGAGCGTTCTTATATTCCTCTTCGCCTGCAGCAGCCGGCTGCGCTAGATGGAAATCGAACAGTGGAAGATATGCTAGGAGTACAGGACAGGGCTGTATGGGAGCATGAATTTTTAGGAAATCAACTCGAAAATCGTATTCTTCATCATGCATTTCGCCAATTAACGGCCAAGCAGCAGTATATGCTGCACTTGATTATTGTCGAACGCTGGACTCATAAAGAAATCGCTGCTTATTTTTCTATTTCTCAGCAAGCGGTTTCTAATCATTATCAACGTGCGCTAAGCAAGTTGAAAAAAATTATGAAGGTGAGTGATAGATATGTTTGATCCTCAGTGGCTTCAACTTGTTGGAAACGTAGGATTTCCCGCTGTCCTTTCTTTTTATTTATTACTGCGTGTAGAAAACAATATAAAGCGACTTGAAGAAAAAGTGGAAGAACTAACAACTGACTTAAGAAAGAAGTGAAGAAATGGAAACTCTATATGAGCTTGTAAATAAAGTGAAAGCTGGAGATGAAGAGGCGTCAAGGCGTCTATTAAAAAAGCTGGAACCAAAACTAAATAAAGCTGTCCAAAGCTTTTCACTGCATGAGAGAGAAGACGTAAAGCAAGATTTAAAGATTAAAATTCTTTCCGCTGTTAAGACGTTTGATTTTTCCAAAACGCCAGGACTTTGGGAATTTTTACGCCAAAAATAAAAAAGAGCGCTCGTTGTATCGACGCTCTTTTTTTATTTTTGTTGCAGTTCGACTACGTACCTTACAGTAAAAAATACAAAAAATAGAAAATGGATAAATATTTTAAAAAAGGTAAAAGGTGATGTGTAAGAATAGAGTTTAGTAGTATACTAACAAGTAGAATTTCTTGTGTAAAAGGAAGATAATCACTCTTTATATAGAAAGGATTGTCGGCGACGAATAGAGGATAGAAGAGTTTTATTTAATGAAGGAAGAAATCGTGCTGTTCGATAAATCAAACAGTACGATTTATAAAAAAGCGGCAGTAAAAAATATGTAAGGTAAGAAGCCTATTGTTTTTTGTTTTAGCTTTTTGGAAAGAGGTGAAGAATAAAGTGAGTCAACTTCTCTTTAATATCACGTTAATTATTTCTTTCATGTTTGCTGCGAGTATAGTTCGAGAGCAAATCATTTATAGAATAGAAGGAATAAAACGGTACAAAATGTATCGTTTAATTTATTACGGATGTTCTTACGGACTATTAGGCAGCATTTTAATGGTATATACAATTAAAATAGATTCTACTATTATTCTTGACCTTCGCTTTTTAGCAGTGACAATTGTTTGTCTTTATGCAGGAATAGTACCGGCTATCATTGCGGCTTGTATTATAGGGGTAATGCGTCTGCTTTTGTTTGGAATTACGGCAAGCGGAATAATAGGCGCTGCTGCAATTATCGTAATGGCTTTACTGTCTGGGTGGGCGGTTCGCTTACCTTATCGTCCATTTATTCGTTTTCAATTAATGAATTCTATCAGCTTGCTTTGCGTATTTTTCTCACTGTCCTTTCTTTTTAAAGATATCAAGCACGCTGCTACAATTATCGTCTATTTACTGCCTGCTTCTTTTATAGGTGGGTGTTTAGTGTATCTGGTAGGCAGATATATATATGTATCTCGAGTAACGACAAGTCAGCATAAAAAACTGTCTAAAATGTTCTCGGTTATGGTTCAAAATGCAAAGACAGGCACCATGATTGAAACGCCAGAGCGCGAAGTAGCCGTTATTAATCAAACTTTTTGTGACATGTTTGATATACCCGGACCTCCTCATCAATACGTTGGATTGAAAAGTAATCAGCTGTTTTTATCTCACGCTCCTATGTTGAAAGATCCTGCTAGGTTTTTAAAAACGGTAGAAAGCACCGTTTATTCAAAAGAGTCAATAGTAGATGAAGAAATTACGTTTATTAACGGTAAAATTTATGCGCGTGACTACATTCCAATCTATGAAGGTCATGTGTATATTGGCCACTATTGGGAATATCGAGATATTACGGAGAAAAAGAAGGCTGAGTGTGATCTTCGCAAAGCCAATAAAAAGCTTGAAATGCTGTCCATGAAAGATGGCTTAACGGGTCTGAACAACCGCCGATCTCTTGATAAACAGCTGGAAATTGAGTGGGAATACGCACAGAAAGAAAAAGAACCGCTTTCTTTTCTCTTATTTGATATTGATTATTTTAAAGCGTATAACGATACCTATGGCCATATTCAAGGAGACGAATGCTTAAAAGAAGTAGCGAATATTGCTAAAAGCGTTGTCTTTGAAGAATCGGCTTTTGTCGCAAGATACGGAGGCGAAGAGTTTGGTATATTGCTTCCTCGAGCTAATCAATATGAAGCGATAAAAATGGCAGAAGCTATTAGACAGCAAGTGGAGCACCGTGGAATTATCCATCAAGCTTCTGACGTGTTTAAGTGTATCACAATCAGTGTTGGAATAATGACAGTCGTTCCATCCGAAAACATACCGCCGATTTCAATTGTCCATGGAGCAGATCAGGCTTTATATGAGGCAAAGCGTACGGGTCGAAATCGAATTTCAGTATATTCTCACCACAAAGAAGCTGACTCAAACGTTTGAGTCAGCTTTTAAAAGAGATATAAGCCTCTTATTTAGGAGGGGCTTTTTCTTTTTCGTCTTCTTCCATAATTCCTTTTGTAGCGTTTTTAAACTCTTTTAACGTTTTTCCGGCAGCTTTCCCTAATTCCGGAAGTTTCTTCGGGCCAAAAAGCAATAGAGCGACAAATACAATTAAGGCAATTTCTCCAAACCCAAGGTTCATTGTCATCGTCTCCTATTTTTTGAAAGTGTTTACAAGTTTAGTATAGCATGAAAAGAAAGGAAGTAGTACACCATTATCCAGTGATTTTAAGGCCGATTACACCTGCTACAATACAAAAAATAAATAAAATTCGACGCATATCTTTTGCTTCATGAAAGAAAAGCATGCCAAGAAGTACGCTTCCGGCAGCTCCTACCCCCGTCCATATGCCGTAAGCTGTTCCAATAGGTATCTCCTTTAATGCTAAGGAGAGAAGATAAAAGCTTCCTGCACCAAAAAGGATAAATCCAATGGAAGGAACCAGCCGCTTAAACCCATCAGAAAGTTTTAAAAAAATCACAAATCCCACTTCGCAAAAACCAGCAGCTATTAATGCAATCCAAGCCATGTTAAGATTCCTCTCTTTCTGTTTCTTCAGTAGAAATTAACTTTAAACCAACGATTCCAAAGATCATTAATCCTAAAAATAAAATCTTTCCAATATTTGCTCCTTCGTCTAAAACGGTCATTCCAAGTATCGCTGTGCCAGCAGCTCCTATACCAGTAAATACTGCATAAGCTGTTCCGACAGCAATTTTTTTTAAGGCATTTGAAAAGAAATAAAAGCTGATGACAATTGTGACGATCGTAATGATTGTTGGAGTTAATTCGGTAAATCCATGTGAATATTTTAAGCCGATTGCCCATACAATTTCGAGCAAACCAGCGATAATAAGGTAAATCCAAGCCATTTTAATTCCTCCTTGCATAATAATAAGCCCTTTTTACAGGGCCTATTTAGCACGTATGCCTTCCCAAAATATCGTCCAAGCATCGTGGATTTTTTGGTCATAATACTCTGGTTCATAATAAAAGCGCTGAATGAACAGTCCGTCGGTTAAACAATAAAAGCTATTGATATACAAATCAATCGGACGTTCAATTATTTCGCCTTCAGCCATTCCCTGTGTAAAAATAGCATGCAGAATTTGATCAGACAATCGTTCGCTTCTTAAAAAAATAGCTTTTACTTCCGACTGTAAATGTTCAGGTGGAAATAAAATAAGACGACGGTACATCTGACCAAAAGAATCTTTTTCAATCATCGTGCAGAAATCTACAACAAAGCAGTGAAGCTGTTCTTTAGCAGACTTTGTTTTATGCTGTTCGTATATAACAGATAACTTTGTTAAAAATAAATTCATTAAATCATGCACGGTTAGTAAAAATAAGTCGTCTTTGTTCTTAAAATGAGCGTACAGGGAAGGTTTTTTTATGCCTACTTTTGATGAGATATCAGCAAGCGATGTTTCTGTATAGCCTTTTTCTCCAAAGAGCTCCATTGCTGCAGCTCTAATTTTTTCTACAGTTGATAATTCACTCAAGAAAAGCTCCTCCTCAATCTAACTAACGGTCGTTAGGTAAAAGATATCAAATATAAAAAAAAGAAGCAAGGGAATCGCTTCTTTTTAATGTATTTTCACTAAATGACGCTGAGTTAAAAATAAAGAGAAGATAAAAATAAGCTCAAACGTATTTGTTACGGCTGTGCTTGGTATAGGAATTGACACGGCACTTCCTACAATCATCACGGCTACTCCAATCATCATACTGCTCCATCGCGTCTTGCGAAATAAGGAAATTCCAACAAAAAGCAAAATAATCGCCACAATGAGAACCATAAGAGGGGGACCGGATGATCCCACTAATGTATAGCGAACAATGCCATATTCGCGTACAACTTCCATGCGCTGACTAATCGTCTCGATTATTTCATAGCTAATTAAGGCAAACGTAGTTAGCAAAAAAAGAATGCCGGCAACAGGTTTTTTAGCCCATGTAATCGTCGAATATTTTGCTACGCCATACGCAAAGAGCACCAGAGTAGGGGTAAATAAAGCGTGAAACCAAAATCGAAGCATGCTGAGTGAACGTAAAGTATCGCCTTCACCAATAAATGAACCAATCCCAATCATTACATTATCGTAAATTAGTCCAGCTATTACTAAAGGAAGAAAAAGCATGTAAAACGGCGAAGTGTTTTTTCGTACTACATATATGCTAAAGAAAAACAGGACAATATAGCAAAAAGAAAATAGAAAATAAAGGATTGTATCAACCATTGTTTTCCTCCTTTTGATGATACTTCTTCTTTTTATGATAACATCATATGCCAAAAAAGTGAGAAATCATGCATTTTTCTAGGCAATCTTAACGGACGAAAGATGCCTTTATCGGTAGAAAGATTCAGAAAATATTGAAATAAAAATAGGAAAAGAGGCCATAGTCAAGAGATTTAGATTTACTGAATTGATTATTAAATAAAGGAAATCTATAAAATAACAACAAAAGAACTAGGAGTATATGGAGTCTAAATGCTTATATAATTAGAAAAAAATATTTAATGTCCTTTCTATTTAAGTAAGTTAAATGTAAGCATAAAATGATAAAAAAATGTATTTTTCTTACTTTTATATCTAACTATCATCCTTACAAGTACGGTTGTTAGACAAATTCAATTGGTATATCCATAAAAAGGAATTAATGGGATAAAATATTTTTTATCCCACCTTTATATTACAAAACGTTTTCTAAAGTTAAGAAATTTTTAATTACGTAATATTTCCGTGTGTTAATTGTAAGAGTGATGTATAAAATATTCCTGTTGTTATGGTAAAAAAAGGTATCGATGGGATTTTTCTAGGTAAATAAACTTTAGACCTATTCTGTAAATTTTAAATAAAACGATGAGTTTTTAATTCTGTAAATAGACAATCGGAATTGTAAGAATATATAACATTTGAGCTATTGACCACTAATGAGCGCAGATGATAGTTTTAGAGCTGTTGAAATTGGTACTCGAGTCCATTTTTCAAAGCAGGTGTTTTAGCAGCATGCTAGCGCTGTTAATTGATTAGCTCCCATACATATATAAAGGGAGTGAAACTATGAAATCGTATATCTATCATTATGAATCAAAAGCATTCATAACGTATCCAACAGGAGAAGTTTGGAAGGAGAAGAATGAAACATGATCTTAATTATCCTATGCTGCCTATTTTTAGTAGGGTATGGCGTTTGGGAGTATCGCAGACATTTACGCAAGCTGCATTCAATTCCTGTACGAGTGAATGTTAATGGTATTCGCGGAAAATCCACCGTTACACGATTGATTACAGGTATTGTAAAAGAAGCAGGTTACAAAACAGTAGGGAAAACGACAGGAACACAAGCGCGTATGATCTACTGGCATACAAGTGAAGAAGAACCAATTATTCGTCGTAAAGAAGGTCCGAACATTGGAGAACAGCGACGAGTGGTAAATGAAGTTGCCGATATTGGCGCGGAAGCTCTTATTTGTGAATGTATGGCTGTACAGCCCGATTATCAAATCACATTCCAAAATCAGCTGATTCAAGCCAAGGTAGGCGTTATTGTAAACGTACTAGAAGATCACATGGATGTAATGGGTCCAACTCTAGATGAAGTTGCTCAAGCGTTCACTGCTACTATTCCTTATGATGGCCACCTTGTTACAATTGAAGGTCCATATTTGGAATACTATAAAAAAATAGCCGCAGAGCGCAACACAAAAGTTATTGTAGCTGACAATGATAAAGTATCTGAAGCGTATTTACGTGAATTTGATTATATGGTTTTCCCTGATAATGCTTCCATCGGTTTAGCAGTAGCAGAAGCACTTGGTATCGATGCTGAAACAGCGATGAGAGGAATGTTAAATGCTCAGCCTGACCCAGGAGCTATGAGAATTACAACGTTTGGCGATGAAAAAAATCCAGCATTTTTAGTAAATGGATTTGCTGCCAACGATGCTTCTTCCACGCTTCGTATCTGGGAACGTGTAGATTCAATGAACTATAGCGAAAAGCTTCCTATTGTCATTATGAACTGCCGTCCGGACCGTGTAGATCGCACGGAGCAATTTGCTGAAGATGTAATGCCATACATTGAAGCGGACGTAATGATTGCAATTGGTCAGACGACCTCACCAATCGCTGCAGCATATCAAAGAGGCGAATTGCCAACAAAAGAATTCTGGGATATGGAAGGCGCTTCTACAGAAGAAATTTTAGAGCGCATGAAGCCTTATTTAAAAGATCGTATCGTATACGGTGTCGGAAATATCCACGGTTCAGCCGAGCCGCTTGTTGAAGCTATTATTGAAATGAAAAAGATGAGAAAAGCAGTTTAATCTAGGAGGCCATTTCATGTTCGGATCAGATTTATATATTGCCCTTGTGTTAGGGGTTACACTAAGCTTAATTTTTACAGAAAAAACGGGCGTATTGCCAGCCGGTCTTATCGTACCGGGGTATTTAGCGCTTGTATTTGATCAGCCAATTACCATTTTAATGATTTTCTTAATTAGTATTTTAACGTATGTTATTGTCGTGTACGGAATCTCAAAAGTAGTTATTTTATATGGACGTCGCAAATTTACAGCGATGTTAATTACGGGTATTGTGATTAAAGTTGCATTTGATTATTTCTTCCCGATCTTGCCGTTTGAAGTGTTTGAATTACGCGGAATTGGTATCATTGTACCGGGCTTAATTGCAAATACAATGCAAAAGCAAGGTCTTCCTTTAACAGTTGGAACAACGGTTTTATTAAGTGGTGTAACATTTGGAATTATGCAAGTTTATTATTTATTTTAATACACAAACAAACCGCAGCTGGTAAAGGAAGGTGAAAGCGTTGAAAGAGAAAAAATTAAACTTTCAAGAAAAAGTATTGATGTTTATAAAGAAAACAAAGCCTACAACGGGCAAGCAAGCTCTTATCTTAACGCCAATTTTAATCGTAATTTTAGCTCTTTCAGGATGGATGGAGCGTTCGGATGCTCTTGAAAACCCTGAGACGGCTAATCCAGAGGCCAATAATGATTTAACGATGACTATGGTCGGAGACATTATGATGGGTCGCCATGTAAGAGAAGTAACTGAACGCTACGGAGAAGATTTTGTATTCCGCAACGTGGAGCCGTTCTTTAAAAATTCGGATTACGTAAGCGGGAACTACGAAACACCGATTTTAACAAATGACGTAGATTCATATAAAGCAATGGAAAAAGGTATTCATTTATATAGTAAGCCTGCTGATCTAGCGACTGTTAAAAATGCAGGTTTCGATGTATTAAACTTAGCGAACAACCATTCAATGGACTACAGTGCAAAAGGGTTAGAAGATACGATCTCTACTTTTGAAGCAAACAAATTAGATTTTGTTGGTGCTGGCCGTAACTCTGAAGAAGCAAAACATATTTCTTATAAAGATGCTGACGGTATCCGCATTGCAACCGTAGGGTTTACGGATGTACATTCAGACGGAATGTCCGCTGGAAAAAACAACCCAGGTATTTTAAAAGCAGATCCGGATCTTATTTTCAGCACGATTCAGCAAGCGAAAGCAAATGCTGATTTAGTTGTAGTAAATGCCCACTGGGGTGAAGAATACGATGCACAGCCAAGTCCTCGTCAAGAAGGACTAGCAAAAGCGATGGTAGACGCTGGTGCGGACATTATCATTGGTCACCATCCGCACGTTCTACAGTCATATGACGTATATAAAGGTTCGGTTATTTTCTATAGCTTAGGAAACTTTATTTTTGACCAGGGGTGGTCAAGTACAAAAAATACAGCGATGGTTCAGTATCATTTAAACAAGCAGGGCCAAGCTAAAATTGATGTTATTCCAATGGTTATTAAAGCAGGTACACCAACTCCAACAGATAACCCTTGGCGCATGAAGCGTATTTATAACGATTTAAACAAGTTTTCTTCAAACCCTGAACTGTTAGAAAAAGAACGAAACAAGTTTGAATTAAACTTAGATCATTCTCGCATTATAAAACATGCAGAGGAGCGCAAAAAGAACGAAGCGCAAGCTAACTAATAGCCCGTCATACACAGAGGAGGTAAAAGATGATAAATAAACGTAATACGATTATTGTTTCCATTGTCATCTTTTCACTCATAGTAGGTGTATGTGTTTATCAATTTATGTTTCCAAAACAAGAATATGCAGTAAGTACTTCAGATCCTCGCGCCACAAAAGTAGGTATGGAAATTCTTAAACAAGGCGGTACAGCAGTTGATGCAGCTATTGCCATTTCCTACACGCTTGGTGTTGTGGAACCGTACGGATCAGGACTTGGGGGAGGCGGCGGAATGCTGATTAATCCAGCAGATGCCTCTCCAACATTTATTGACTACCGAGAAATTGCACCTAAGAATGATAAAGAAGATGAGATTGGCGTACCAGGGTTCGTTGCTGGTATGGATTATATTCAGCACCACTACGGATCTATGTCGATGAGCAAACTAATCGACCCGGCCATTAACTATGCTGAGAATGGGTATAAAGTGGACAAAGATTTGCACGATAGGCTGGTTTCATACAAAGGTAATGTGAATGAAGATGAAATTCCTAGCTTTTATCCAGATAAGGACGCCATTAACACAGGTGAAATTGTCAAACAGCATGAATTAGCGAACACCCTGCAAAAGATTAAGGAAGAAGGGCCAAATGCTTTTTATAGAGGGAAGATTGCAGACGATATTACAGAAGAAACAAAAGTAAGTCACAAAGACTTGCGAAAGTATGCGCCTGTTGAACGCAAACCTCTATCAACGAATTATAAAGGTCATCAAATTATTTCAGCACCTCCGCCTTTTGCTGGTGCTACGCTTATTCAAATGTTAAAAATGACGGATCAAGAAGATATTTGGAAACTGAAGGAATCGCATCCTAGTCTTTATTATCATTTTCTTGGTCAAATTTCAAAAGTAGCTTATCAAGACCGCTTGAAAAAAATTGCTGATCCGGCTTTTATAAAAGAAACGCCAAATGATTGGATCGACGATCATTACGTGCATTTACTTCGTAATAAATTAAATAATACTGAAACAGATCATACCAAAGTAAGCGACGTCGAAGAACATGAAAGTACCACTCATTTTGTTGTCATGGACGGTGAAGGAACCGTTGTATCAACAACGAATACGCTGAGTAATTTCTTCGGCAGCGGTGAATATGTAGATGGATTCTTTTTAAATAATACGCTCAATACGTTTGGGGAAGGAATTAATAAGCGTCAACCTGGTAAGCGTCCAAGAACATTTACAGCTCCTACCATTATTCGTGAAGGTGATGAATGGGTAATGTCCATTGGCACACCGGGAGGAAATCGCATTCCTCAAGTGTTAACGCAAGTAATTGGGGATTATTTTGAAGACAAAGATTCCATTAAAAACGCAGTAGAAAACAAGCGTGTCATTTTTGATTCTCATAAGTTTTATTCAGAAGCTAAGCTTAAACAGTCAACGAAAGATGGTTTAAAAACGTACGGCTATGATTTAAAAAACAATGATAACGCGATGTTTTACGGAGGCGTTCAAGCACTTGTGAAAGACTTAAAGAAAAACAAAATTCAAGGTGACGCTGATCCGCGCCGCCACGGTTTATGGGAAAAAAGTACAGACTAACTTAATTGGAGGAATAGAAAATGATCGCAAAACGAATCGTAGGGATTGTAGGACCAATTGCTATTGTAGCAGGAGTAGTAGCAGGACTTGGAGCTTTAAAACATCCGGCTACTCTTTCAACAGATGAACAGCAAAAAATTGAAAATAACGTAAAAATGATTGAACAAACAAAATCAGCTGCTACAGATGCAGTAAATGACGCTGCGGCAGCTGCTGGAAAATAAATCTTATGTAGTAACAAAAAGGCATCGTCCTAGACGATGTCTTTTTTGTGTGCAATGTAATGTATGGATAAAAATGAAAGCGCTTCACAAAATATACATATGAGTAAAAATGGAGGGTAATATGTGAATAAAAAATTACTGTTGTTTAATATTATTGCTTTTTTATTATTAATTAGCGTTATAGCCGCTTTTTTTATGACTCAATCAAGTACAGACCTGAGTCCTAAAAAGCTGCTTAAAAAAAATAATGATCATTCTTATGGTGTGAGTTCATCTAATTCTCTTGCAGCAAATGTAGGGATGGACGTCTTAAAAGAAGGCGGGAATGCAGTAGATGCGGCCATTGCAATTTCGTATGCCCTTAACGTAGTAGAACCTTTTGGATCTGGAATTGGCGGAGGTGGAGGTATGCTGATTGCCAAAAAAGATCAGCCTGCTACTTTTATCGATTACCGGGAAACCGCTCCAACTTCTATGAGTGGTAAAAACGGCGTGCCGGGATTTGTCGCTGGTATGGAATATATTCAGCAGAAGTATGGTACAAAATCAATGAGTGATTTGATTCAGCCGGCTGTTGAATACGCTGAAAAAGGGTTTAAAGTAGACTCTCTTTTATCGTCTCGATTGTATTACTCTAGAGGAAGGATGGATGTAGACGATCTATCCGCTTTTTATCCAAAGGGAGAAGCAATCGAAGAAGGAGAAACACTGTCACAGCCCGTGTTAGCTAAAACGCTAATCAAAATTCAGCGAGAAGGTGCGTCTGCATTTTATAAAGGAGATGTGGCACAAGATCTTGCTGATGCAACGCCTATTTCTAAAAAAGACCTATCTTCCTATCAAGTGACAGAAATCAAGCCTGTCGTTTCAACTTACAATGGAAGTGAAGTGATTTCAGCGCCTCCGCCTTTTTCCGGAATTACACTGATTCAAATGTTAAAAATGGCAGAGAAAGAAAATCTTGAAACAATGCCTGATAAAGAATATTACGAAAAGATGAACAGAATTAAAAAGGCAGCTTACTCCGACCGGTTAAAACAAATTGGAGATCCAGACTTTCATAATCAAAACTCAAGTGAATTAGTCAGTGATGATTATATAACAAACTTGGTCAATCACCCGACACGTTCTTCAGGTGAAGGCGATGAAGAACACGAAAGTACAACACATTTTGTGGTTATTGATTCAGAAGGAACCGTCGTATCTACAACTAATACGTTGAGTAACTTCTTTGGTACAGGCGAACAAGTTGACGGTTTTTTTCTTAATAACAACGCTGATACGTTTGGAAGCAAAGAACCGAATAATCGCGAGCCGGGAAAAAGAGCAAGAACTTTTACGGCTCCAACTATTATAAGAGAAAAAGGCGAGTGGGCGATGGGAATAGGTTCTCCGGGCGGAACGCGGATTCCTCAAATTTTAACTCAGGTACTTTCTAAAAACCTTGCAGGAAATGAATCGCTTCAAAAAGCTGTAAACGAACCGCGCTTTATTTTTGATGATTCGACTATTTATGTAGAGCCCGATTTAAATACCAAAAATATTCCTTCTGCGTTTCGAATAGAAACAAAGGAAAGCGACGTCTTTTATGGAGGTATTCAAGCGTTAACCATTAATTTTCAAGATAAACAAATGGAAGGAGCCGGAGACCCTAGAAGAAATGGAGTTTGGAAAACAGGAGATTAACGAAGTAAAGATCCCTTCTCATATGCTTAGGCATAGTGAGAAGGCGTTTGAAAATATCGAATGGAATGAAAATCTTTGTCGCTGGAATGAAAATGTACGTAAATGGGGGAACGATCTAAATCAGGGTGAGCGTTGAAAAACGTGGCATCACCGTAGCGCAATGCTTTTAGCAAGTAAGGCATTTCCTGTTTGAAAATAGCGTACCGTATGGCTTGAACGGACTTTTCCGTTTGTTCATTGCCAATAAATACGTATACATACAGCGTATCAACACCGTCTTTGTGGAGCCATTCGGCAAAAAGCTCATTTCGCTGCTCATTTAATTGATCAACAGCAAACTTTTCATCGATCCAAAGAAATAAATCGTCTGTTTGTTCAGAATGTGTGAGCGTATAGCGTCGCCCAATAAAAGGAAAGGTGGGCGTGCTTCCTTGGCGGTATGTGACGCTAAATTGCTGAGGATTAAAAGCAGACAAACGGCATCTTCCTTTCACGCTTTTAAGTAGTTTATGCATAAAAAAGAGAAATTTCACACATTCGTCAAGAATTTTAAGCTGTTTTTCTTACATGCATACTTATGAAAAAGTTGTTACACTGAAGAAAAGAAATAGTGGGTGATAAAAGATGGAGCCGCTGTATATTGTCTTATCCATTTTTTTAGCAGCGATGCTATCGTATGATATTGCTAAATTTGTTCGAGGGGACCGGCCAGATTGGAAAGAGGGTCTCGTGACGGGCCTTGTGTTCGTGGGCTTTTTAGCAGCCATGCAAATGGCTTTTCACATTGTATAGCGCCGAAAGAGGCTGGGACAAACGTAGTTTAGTTGAAGGAAGATCCGAACGATAAATCGTTCGGATCTTTTATGTTTATGTCTCAATCCCTTTTTTAAAGATATGCCGGATAAGTTTAGTCCGGCAAGACTAAAAAGCTTGGATATCGAATAAGCTGTTGTATACTGCATTTTTGATAAAGGGGCTTTTTACTTGTATCGAAAAAAAACACTGCTTTTGAAGCAAAGTTTAGGAGTAGCTGTGTTTCTTTCTGTTATTGCGCTGGGAGTTTGGATGTTTCAATTTACATTCTTTTCTCCGAGTCATCAAGCCAAATCTGCCGTAAAAGAATTTTATACGCTAGAACAGGAAGGGAACTTTTCGGAATCATGGGATCTTTTTCATTCATCCATGAAGAAGAAGTGGACAAAAGGTGCATACATACAAGATCGAGCACACGTATTTCTCAATCATTTCGGCGTAGACACTTTTACTTATTCCATTGAAGATGTTGAAAAAAGAAAGAGCTGGAAGATGGAAAATGATCGTAAAGCGTTTTCTGTTGTTTACGAAATGACCGTTATCCAAACGTATAAAGGGAAATATGGAAACTTTGATTTAGTGCAGAAAGTGTATGCTGTTCGTGAAAAAGGAAAATGGAAAGTCGTGTGGGATTATAAACAGTAGGAGAACCTGCTGTTTTTTTTATTTTCATAAGAAGTGAGCATACCTCAGCTGTTAATATGCCTCTTTTTTAACAGAAAAAACGTTATGTTTTTTTGCGAGTGGGTAAAATGAAAGAAGGAGGCGAACACAGATGAAATTTAAAACGATTTTATTTGATGCATATGGAACACTGTTTGATGTACATACCGTTATTGAAACGTGTGATAAGCTGTATCCGGAGCGGGGAGAAAGCATTAGCCATTTATGGCGTTTGAAGCAAATTGAATATGCCATGCAATACCAGCTGATGGGACGGTACGTTGACTTTTATACATTAACAAATCAATCCCTGAAATATGCAGCAGAAGCAAATGATATTGATTTAACGGAACACGAAGAAAAAATGCTGATGAGTGCCTACATGAAGCTGAATGTCTACGATGAAGTCAAAGAGGTGCTCGCCTATTTAAAAGAAAAAGGGTATCGTCTGGCTATTTTTACGAATGGCCCTAAGCACATGATTGATCCGCTTGTTTCTTATCACAATATGAATCATTTATTTGAAGACGTTATTTCCGTAGACGAAATCAAACAGTACAAGCCTACGATGGCAAGCTATCACTATGCAAAAAATAAAATGAACGCAAAAAGAGAAGAAGTATTATTTTTGTCATCGAATACATGGGATATTGCCGGTGCTAAAAACTACGGGTTCGCAACGGCTTGGGTCAACCGAAAAGGAAATGTAGCTGAACATAAAGAATTGCAGCCAAACGTAATCATTAAAAGCTTAAATCAGCTTATTAAATAAAAAAAGAACGAGCATTAAGCTCGTCCTTTTTTATTTATTGCTAAATGTATCTTTTGTTTCGCCTACTGCTTTTTGAGCATTTCCTTTTGTTTTCTCAGCTTTTCCTTCACGCTGAAGGTCGCGGTTATTCGTTGCATTTCCTACTTGATCTTTTACTTCACCTTTAGCTTTTGATACATTTCCTTTAACTTTATCTCCTAAACCTTTACTCATTTTAATCTTCCTTTCTATTAGTAATTAAGTAGTGTTACTTGTCTGTTCCACCATTAGAAAGAAATTAAACATATTTTCTGATTTCAACTTAAACAGAAGCTAAGCGTACGATATTCAGGAGTAATTTATAGGCACTATTATTATTGTTCGGAGGTTTTAAGCTCCCAATCATCATAAATCTGAGATTCATAAGGCCATGATAATAAGCTTAAAGATTCCACTGCTTTTAGAACAAGAGGCGAAGCATTATCGATGTTGAGTTCCTGCGGTGCAATCCATAATGCTTCCAAAGAATCCTGTCCTTCAAACTGTACGGGGTGGGAAAGAAGCTCACCGCCGGCAATGTCTACGTAATAGAATACAGCGATGTGATGCACGTGGGTAAATTCTTTCCACTTACAAGGATACTGAAAATCTGTTGTACCCGCTTGAGAAACAATATTAATCTCAAAGCCTGTTTCTTCCACAAATTCTCTTTTCATCGCTGCCGTTAATGTTTCACCGTGCTCTAGCTGTCCGCCTGGCAAATCAAAACGATGAATATACGGACCTCTGTTTTTTCGAATAACAAGCAGCTTGTTATCTCGCATACAAATTCCATATACGCCAAAGGCGCGATCATAGTTTGGTTCCATTTTTTTCACTACTTTCTATAACAGAATGGCTTGATAAGGCATCATTTGATTTCTTTATCCTACCATACATTTTGCTATAGAACCTTTTTTAATGAGATGCTTTTACAGTAAGCGTGCGGGAAACAGCACTTTCGTTATGCAAACGGTCAACAGAGGTTACAACATATGTGTATGTTTGATTTTCAAGTGCATTTTGATCTACAAACAATTGTGTTTCTCCCGTTTTTCGAACCGTTGTCAGCAGATTTTCTGCGCTGTTAATGTCGCCTTTTTTATTGCCTTGAAAGCGATAAATGGCATAATAAGCGGAGTCATTCTGCTGGTGATCTCGAATTTCAAATGCTGCTTCTTTTGTATGAGGACCCGCGTTTTTTAATTTTGGTGCTTTTGGGGCCGTATTATCAAGCCAAGGCATTGCTGGAATAAGCGCAGGGTGTTTATAAATATCGTTTTGCAGCTTGTCTTTTATTCCTAGCGGGTTTCGGTTTAAATCTTTCAGGCTAAAATGCATGCTTCCCTGTACTTCTGGAAACTGGTGATTTAGAGCAATTTGCCTTGGATACTCATCGGGATCAGACCAAGCTTCCACCGCGTTGTTATTAATTTTGTAAGCAGCTTGTCCAATATAAAGGTGGACTGGCTTTCCGCGCACTTCATCTCTCCACCAGTTGAGCAGCGTATCGTAAGCAGCGGGTTCAAATCCGATATTCCAATAAATTTGCGGAGTGATGTAATCAATGTATCCATTTTGAATCCACGTACGCGTATCGGCATACAAATCATCGTAGTTTGTTTGTCCAGCAGTCGTCTCAGAGCCAGTTGGATCATTAGCAATGTTTCGCCATACGCCGAACGGACTGATGCCAAATTTCACGTACGATTTTGTTTTTTTAATAGATTTATTTAAATCTCGAACAAGCTGATTAACATTGTCACGCCGCCAGTCTTCAATATTGGAAAACGTTTGAGCACCGTAGGCTTCATATGTTTTTTGATCTGGGAACGTTTGACCTGCAATTTTGTAAGGATAAAAATAGTCGTCCATATGAACAGCATCAATATCATAGTTTCTTACGACTTCGAGCACTTCTTCAATAATAAAGTTTTTTACTTCTGGAATACCTGGGTTGTAGTAGAGTTGTTTTCCGTAGGAGACGACCCAATCAGGATGTTGTTTGGCAGGATGATTATCGGCTAGTTTGTTTAAATCAGTATGATTCATTGTAATGCGGTAAGGGTTAAACCATGCGTGGAATTCTAAGTTGCGCTTGTGTGCTTCGTCTACCATAAAGGCTAGAGGATCATAGCCGGGATCTTTTCCTTGTGTACCGGTTAAATATTCTGACCACGGGCCATATTTTGACGGATAAAAGGAATCGGCGGTCGGTTTAATTTGAACGACAACAGCATTCATCCCCATCTTTTTTACTTCGTCTAGCAAATAGGTAAACTCTTTTTTCTGCTGTTCAATCGGAAGACCAGGCTGAGAAGGCCAATCAATGTTGTATACGCTTGCAATCCAGGCAGCTCGGAGCTCCCGCTTTTGATACGTAGTAGGTACGTCGGCTTTAGCAGGCAATGTGCTCGAACAAAACAGCAGCAAAAACAAGATGCCTCCAACCCATTTTTTAATATGCATGTTCGTTCCTCCTTCTTTTTTGGTTGAGATAAAATTTCTTTCATAATATAGCATGCAGTCGTTATATTCACAATAGATTTTGATGAAATATTCTGAAAAATAAAATAAAGTTTTAAAAATATCAGAAAAATATTGAAATTAAACTTCAGAAAAAATATAATAATGGTAATTTAAAGAATATTTTAGAAATACGTTACTTAACGATGGAGGAATTCATGCGCCAATTTTCCGTACTTACTTTAATCGATGCACAAATGAATCATTACAGTCCAGCTGAAGGAAGAGTAGCTGATTACGTGTTAGAAAATCCTACCACCACGTTGAACTTAACGACCAAACAGCTAGCTAAGCAGTGTCAGTGCAGCGAAGCTACGATTATTCGCTTTTGTCAGCGTGTAGGCATTAATAGTTTTAAAGAATTAAAGATTGAATTAGCCAAAGATGCTCATAAGGTGAATACCGAACAGCTGCCGAATCTTCCAGTTAATTTTGAAGACGAAACGGATGCTGTGCTTGAAAAAGTCATAAGCAAAAGTATGAGCGCACTGATGAATACAAGCCGGCTAGTGAGCACTTCGGCAATTGATGCAGCCGCGGAAGCTATTCATGGAGCGAAACGAGTGTTTTTATACGGAGCAGGAGGATCATCTGTAGTTGCGCTAGATGCTCAGTATAAACTGCTTCGAATCGATATTTCGGCTCTGTTTTCATTAGATAGTCATGTTCAAATGGTGATGGCTACGAATATGACAAAAGCTGATGTGCTGTTTGTGGTATCCACTTCGGGTCAAACAAAAGAAGTGGTAGAGCTGATGCAAATAGCCAAAGACAAAGGAGCAGCCGTCATTTTGCTAACGCAGCACGGATCATCGCCAGCTTCTAGATTAGCTGATATTCTGCTGACTATTTCGGTAGAAGAACAGCATATTCGAATTGGAACGATGAGCGCTCGTATTGCTCAGTTAGCCATTGTAGATGCGATGTTTATACGGTTATGTATTCAAAAAGGCAATCAAGTGTTTGAACGCATAATCGATACACATAATGTAATTCAAAAAATAAAGAGGTAGGGGGAAACGAGAAAATGAAGGTATTGTTTGTATGTTCTGGAGGAATGTCAAGTGCGATTGTGGTAAAAGCATTAAAAACGGAAGCGCAAAAGCACGGAACGGATATGGAAGTGCTGGCAATTGGAACAAATGAAGTGGCAGAGGAAATTCAAAAGGGCTGGGACGTTGTAATGGTTGCACCGCAGATTCGTCATCGGTTTAACGCAGTGAAAGCGGAAGCGGATAAAGCTTCTGTTCCGTGCGGGCCCATTCCGCCGCAGGCTTATACGCCGCTTGGAGGTCCAACGCTTTTTAAAACGGTTCAACAGCTCGTTAGCTAAGAAAAGCAGGTGTATTCCTGCTTTTTAAATAGATAAGGGGTTTCGTTTACACAAGGGGAGAAATATAGAGGGGGAAAGGGTATATGAGCAAATTTGTGTCGTTTTTAGAGAACAATTTATCGGGACCTATGGCCAGGTTATCAGAACAGCGGCATCTTCAAGCCATTCGCGATGGTGTTATTTCCGCTTTGCCGTTTATCATTATCGGAAGTTTTTTCTTGATTCTAGCGTTTCCGCCTGTGCCGCAAGATAGCACAATTGCGAAATGGGCAGCTGATAACAGCGCCAACATTTTAATACCATATCGAGTAACGATGTTTATTATGTCTTTATATATAGCCTTTGGGATAGGATACAACTTGTCTAAAAGCTATAATCTCGATCCGCTGTCAGGAGCGCAAATTGCAGTAGCTGCACTGTTACTTACGGTGACTCCAAAGCTGATTGAAGAAGAAGGGTTTATGCTTCCAATGACAAACCTTGGAGGTCACGGTTTATTTGTAACGATGATTGTATCGATTTTATCAGTCGAGATTCTCAGGTTTTGTAAAGCAAAAAATGTCACCATAAAAATGCCGGAACAAGTGCCGCCTTCGGTATCAAGGTCTTTTGAAGCACTAATTCCGGTTGCGATTGTGGTTGTACTTATGACGATTATTACCATTGTTTTAGGTATCGATCTTCACCATTTAGTTGATAAACTAGTTGCTCCGCTTGTGGAAGCTGGAGATAGTTTAGCAGGAGTGTTAATCCCGGTTTTCTTAATTACGTTTTTCTGGTCATTTGGAATTCACGGCGTCTCTGTTGTTGGGACAGTGGCACGGCCTGTATGGGAAGTATATTTAGCCAAAAATGCTGAAGCGGTAGCAGACGGAGCTTCCACACTTCCGTATATTGCACCTGAAACGTTCTTTCAGTGGTTTGTTTGGATCGGAGGATCTGGAGCGACGCTGGGTCTTGCCTTAGCGATGCTGTTTTTCTCAAAATCTAAATATTCGAAAGCGCTTTCTAGGACATCTTTTATTCCAGCGGTTTTTAATATTAACGAACCAATTATTTTCGGTTTGCCAATTGTCTTAAATCCTATTTTAATTATTCCATTTATCATTATCCCGATTATTACAACGATCATTTCATACGCAGCAACGGCGACAGGTCTTATTACGCCAACCTACGTAATGGTTCCATGGACGCTCCCGGCGCCGATCGGAGCTTATCTATCAACCGGAGGAGACTGGCGGGCGGTTGTGCTAGTCGTTATTAATATTGCTATTTCTGTCGTCATTTATCTTCCGTTCTTTAAAATGTACGACCGAAAGATGGTCGAAATGGAAAAAAGCGATGAAGCAACGGTTGCACCATCTGATAGTTCAGTTCAAATGTAAAGAAAGAGAAGCCAACTTGTTTGGCTTCTATCTCTTTAGTAGGAGTGAGGGTCAATGTTTGTTCGGTTTCGATATAAAACTGTGTTTTTATTTCTGCTAACCATGGTTCTTTGCAACGTTATTTTTACACCTCTGCTGCAGTATGCCGGTTTATCAGCGCAGCATAGTTTATTTGCCATTACAAGCCTATCAGCAGCGCTGCTTACAACATTTATTTCCATTCGGCTTTCAACCGCAGTTTTATCTAAAACCGCCGTTTGTATACGCTTTGTTTTGCTTGGAATAGGGTGCACAGCCGTTACATATTTAGCCGTTTTTTAACAAGGAGGGGCAAAAAATGAAAGTAGTGACAATAGGGGGAGGATCAAGCTACACACCGGAATTGGTCGAAGGGTTTATTAAACGATATGATGAGCTTCCAATTCGAGAGCTATGGCTTGTAGATGTTGAAGAAGGAAAAGAGAAACTTGAAATTGTAGGAGCACTTGCGAGAAGAATGGTCAAAAAAGCAGGTGTTGATATGAAAATTCATTTAACGCTTGATCGACAAAAAGCGTTGATAAATGCTGATTTTGTAACGACACAGCTTAGAGTAGGTCAGCTTGATGCGCGTATTCAAGATGAACGCATCCCTCTTAAATACGGAATGATTGGTCAAGAGACAAACGGGGCGGGAGGATTATTTAAGGGCTTGCGAACAATCCCGGTTTTGTTGAAAATTGCCGAGGAAATAAACGAAATTTGTCCAAACGCCTGGCTGATTAATTTTACAAATCCTGCTGGTATGGTAACGGAAGCGCTGCTTCGCTACGGAAAGCATTCTAAAGTAGTAGGAGTTTGTAACCTGCCTGTACATATGACAAATTCAATCGCGAGCCTGCTTCAAATAGAAAAAAAAGATGTTCACATTGAATTTGCAGGGTTAAATCACTTGGTATATGGACTGCATGTGTATGCAAAAGGAAAGGAAGTAACAAAAGAAGTCATTCAGCGATTAAGTGATCCAAAGTCTCAAGTAACAATGAGAAACATAGCTCCTATTCCGTGGCAACCGGACTTTTTGGAAGCTCTTAGCGTGATTTTATGTCCTTATCACCGCTACTACTACAAAACAAAAGAAATATTAGCAGAAGAGCTTCTGGCCTTTCAATCAGGTACTACGCGTGCTGAAGTGGTCAAAGTATTAGAAGCCGAGCTTTTTGAACTCTATAAAAATCCAAATCTAGAAATGAAGCCTCCGCAGCTGGAAAAACGAGGAGGCGCTTATTACAGCGATGCCGCATGCAATTTAATTTCATCCATTTATAACGATAAAGGCGATATTCAAACATTAAATGTAGAAAACAAGGGAGCTATTTCCTCACTCCCAAACGAATCTGCGGTTGAAGTAAACTGTGTAGTAACAAAGCAAGGGCCAGTACCGCTCGCTGTCGGTGAACTTCCGGTAGAAGTGAATGGACTTGTGCAGCAAATTAAATCGTTTGAACGAGTAGGGGCAGAAGCTGCGGTTACAGGATCTTATGAAAAAGCACTTGTTGCCATGACCATTAATCCGCTTGTTCCAAGTGACGAGCTGGCTAAGTCGGTCTTAGATGAATTGCTTCAAGCTCATCGCAAGTATTTACCTGCTTTTTTTAAGGAAGTGAACGCGTAGTATGTATGCTGTTGGACTTATGTCAGGAACGTCACTCGACGGAGTTGATGCAGCTCTCGTTCAAATTGAAGGAAGCGGCTATGAAAGTAAAGTTAAGCTTCTTCATTTCATTACCGTGCCGTTTTCACCTCAGTTAAAAAAGGAAATTGAGCAGGCGCTTTCTTTTGAATATTCAAATGTACAGCTGATCTGCAGCTTAAATTTTAAACTTGGCTATGCATTTGCAGATGCAGTGAAAAAAGTGTGCCAAGAAGCCGGCTTTTCTCTTGAACAAATAGATGTTATTGGATCGCATGGGCAAACCATTTACCATCAGCCTTATGCTTCGGGAAGTACAGCGATGTCTACACTCCAAATTGGAGAGCCGGCTGTTATTGCCTATGAAACCAAAACGAAGGTAGTAGCAAACTTCAGAGTGATGGACATGGCAGCGGGCGGGCAAGGTGCTCCGTTAGTTCCTCACACGGAACGGATTTTGTACAGCCACGATGACCGTACAAGGCTGCTTCAAAACATTGGAGGTATTGGAAATGTAACGTTGATTCCGCCAAAAAAATCTCCTATACCCGTAGTAGCTTTTGATACGGGGCCGGGAAACATGATGATCGATGAAGCGTGTCAGCAGCTTTTTCATGTTTCATTTGATGAAAATGGGCGTTTAGCAGCTGAAGGAAAGATTATTTCAGAGCTTTTAGAAGACTGTATGAATCATGATTACATGAAGCTTTCTCCTCCTAAATCGACGGGAAGAGAGCTGTTCGGTACACAGTACACAAGGAGACTGCTAGAGAAATATAGCAAACATAAAAAAGAAGATCTGCTAGCCACGATTACTATGTTCACAGCATCATCCATTGTACATCACTATGAAACATTTATTTTTCCTGCCTATTCTATTGACGAAGTGATTATTGGAGGAGGCGGAAGTTATAATAATACGCTGATGAATATGATTAAAACGCAGCTCGGGAAGCGCTGCAGCGTGTATACACAAGAAGAAATTGGAATGTCTTCAGAAGCAAAAGAAGCCGTAGCTTTTGCGGTGCTCGCAAATGAAACACTTTCAGGTTATCCAAGCAATGTACCAAGTGCAACCGGCGCCTTGTCTCCTGTAATATTAGGAAACATTACGCCTGCACCACTATAAAAAAGGGGATGGAAGAAATGACAGAAGCAGCAAATATGGAAAATGAAATTTTTGAACTTATTGCATATGGAGGAAATGCCAGATCACTTGCATATGAAGCGTTAGAAGCAGCTGAAGACTATGATTTTAATAAAGCTGACGAACTTTTAAAAAAGTCTCAAGAAGAGCTCAGTCATGCTCATAAAACGCAAACTGCGCTTATTCAACGTGAATTGAACGGAAAAACAATTGAAAAGTCCCTGCTTTTAATTCACGCACAAGATCATTTAATGACGGCTATTTCAGAGCAAAAATTAATTGAGCATATGATTAAGCTTATTAAAAAATTTAAAAAAGAAGGCGAGAATCAATGAAAAAGCTAGGTATTGCGATTTATCCTGAACATTCGACTGCCGAAAAAGATAAAGCGTATATAGCACTTGCGCATCAATACGGATTTACCCGCATTTTTACATGCTTGCTTTCTGTTGAAGGCGATCAGAAAAAAGTAATGGCAAATTTTAAAGAAACCATTGAGTTTGCCAATGAGCTAGAGATGGAAGTAGTAGTGGACATCGCTCCTCGCGTATTTGGAGCGCTTGGCATTTCTTATGATGACTTATCTTTTTTTCACGAATTAGGGGCTTATGCTATTCGTCTTGATTTAGGGTATACGGGAAATGAAGAGTCCATTATGACTTTTAATCCATACGGCTTAAAAATTGAAATTAATATGAGCAATGCGACGAAGTATGTGGATAATATTTTAAGTTACCGACCGAATCGAAAGCAGCTGCTCGGGTCGCACAACTTCTATCCTCATCGATATGCGGGATTGTCGTATGATCACTTTTTGAAGTGTTCAGCATTGTTTAAAGAACATAACCTTGAAACAGCAGCCTTTATTAATTCACCAAGCGCTACTTTTGGACCGTGGCCTGTTACTGAAGGACTTTGTACGCTTGAAATGCATCGCACCCTTCCGATCGACGTGCAGGCTAAGCATCTTTTTAAAACGGGATTAATTGATTGTGCCATTATTGCGAATGCGTATGCATCAGAAGAAGAGATGAAGGCGCTGCGTGATGTTGTTCAGCAAGAGCGCTTTACTTTTAACGTGACCCTGTATGATACGATTACCGAGCTTGAGAAAAAAATTGTGCTGGAAGAGTTTCATTTTTACCGCGGAGACGTATCTGATTATTTAATTCGCTCTACACAAAGCCGAGTAAAATATAAAAAAGAAGAGTTTAAGCCTACGCATACTCCTTCCATTCGAAGAGGCGATATTTTAATAGAAAATGAGCTCTATGGACAGTACAAAGGAGAGCTGCAAATTGCGCTGTTAGACATGGAGAACTCAGGTAAAACAAACGTAGTAGGACGCATTGCAGAAGAGGAAATTTTTTTACTAAATGAACTGCAGCCATGGGACAAATTTGCTTTTTGTGAGCGGTGATAAAATGGACTATATTATTGGTATCGACGGCGGGGGAACAAAAACAGAAGGCGTTGCATATAGCTTAGACGGTCAAGAGCTCGCTGCTTCAAAAAGCGGCTATGGAAATTTGCTCATTAATTACAACACGGCTATTACTCATATTGATGAATGTATTACGGCGTGCAAAACTGCGCTTGCCGGTCATACATGTAAAGGCATTTCACTAGGGCTTGCTGGAAGTAAAGCATTATCTAAAGAAGAAATAAAAAGATATTTTTATGATCGTTATCAGGTAGAAGTAGGTTTATATGATGACGCCATGATTGCACATGAAGCACTACTGCATGGAAAAGACGGGATTTTAACCATTGCAGGAACTGGAGCCGTCAGTATTGGAAAAAAAGACGGAGTGTACGAATACGGAGGAGGGTGGGGACACCTTCTTGGAGATGAAGGGAGCGGATATTGGATTAGTCTTCAAGCACTGATATTGCTGACGAAAGAGCATGATCAAAGCCTTCCTTACAGCAGCCTTAGTCAGACAATCTTGCAACATGTAAAAGCAGATACCATACACGATATAAAAAAGTTTGTCTATTCATCTCCTAAATCAGAGGTTGCTTCACTCACTCCGCTTGTTGTAAATCAAGCGAGAAATCATAAACAAGAAGCAAGTGACATTCTTCAACAGGCTGGAAAGAACCTTGCAAACATGACTCTTCATTTATATAAGAAACAGCGGTTTGAAGGGAGCTGCTTGCTGTCATGCAAAGGCAGCATTTTAACGGAAGTTCCAGAAGTGTTTGATGTTTATAAAAAAGCATGTGAAAAAGAAATAAAGCATATCCAGTGGGCAACACAGCGAGTATCATCTGCTAAAGGAGCTTATCAGCTGTTCATGAACGAGTATAAATAGAGAAAAAATGATGGTGGAAAAGGCAGGGGATCACAGTGAACTTAAATCATATCTTAACAGAAAAACGCAATCCGCAAACCTTAAACATTGATGAATTATCAAGTCTGGAAATTGTAAAAAAAATTAATGAAGAAGATCATCAAGTGCCTCAGGCAATCAATAAGGTGCTGCCCGTTATTGCTTTGTTAGTAGATGAAATTGTCAGTGCTTTTAAACAAGACGGACGTCTTATTTATATCGGAGCAGGTACAAGCGGGCGGCTAGGTGTGTTGGATGCATCTGAATGTGTACCAACATTCGGTACACCTGCCGAACAAGTAATTGGGATCATAGCCGGGGGAGACAAAGCGCTCCGGCATGCGTTAGAAGGAGCAGAAGATAATAAGAAACAAGCGATAGAAGATTTGAAAGCGATTAATTTATCAAATAAAGATATTCTTGTAGGTATAGCTGCAAGCGGAAGAACTCCGTATACACTCTCAGCGCTTGCGTATGCAAACAGCCTGGGGACAGTAACGGGCTGCGTTGTCAATTCTCCTCAATCACCTATGGAACAAGAAGCAAAATATGCAATAGTAGCAGAATCAGGGCCGGAAGTTGTAACAGGTTCAACAAGAATGAAAGCCGGAACTGCCCAAAAGCTTGTTCTTAATATGCTGACGACCGCTTCTATGATTCAAATTGGTAAAGTCTATAGCAATCTAATGGTAGACGTACAGCCGACTAACGATAAACTCGTACAGCGTGCTAAGAATATTATTGCGGAACTAACAGGCGTCTCATCAGAAGAGGCAGCGGAAAGTTTACAAACCTACAAAACGCCAAAAGCCGCCATTCTTGCGCTTCTTACTTCTACAGAAGGTGATGAGGTGCATCGGCTGCTTGATAAACATGATGGACATTTAAAAAAAGCCATTGGAGAAGCAATGAAACAGCAGACTAAAGATTAACCCTTAAAAGAAGTGCATACAGCACTTCTTTTTTTATTGAGTACATTTTTTGCACAATGTATGTGGGTGAATTCGGTCTAATCATTTTGTAAGACCCGTAGTATAGTAGAAACATAAAGGATAGTAAGTATTTCAATTTGTGCACGAATTGGACTGAAGGTGATTCATTTGTTAGACAAACGCAGTACGGCCGTATTGCAAGTTTTGCTTCAAGCCGCAACGTTTATATCAGTACAAGAGTTAATGAAGCAGTTTCAAGTGTCAAGGCGTACCATCTATTATGATATTGAGAAAATTAACGATTGGCTGTGTCAGCAAGAATTAGAGTTTGTTCAGTACACATATGGGAAAGGCTTTTTTCTAAACGATCAAGCAAAGGACCAAGTTGCTAAACAAATTTCTCATGTTATGCCATCTGCTTACTTATCAGTTGAGGACCGGCAAATATACGTTGCTTTGATGTGTATACTTCGAGGCGGGAAAATCGGAACTCAGCAGCTCATGGATGAAACAGAAGTTAGTCGCAACACTGTCTTACAAGATATTAAAGACTTAAAAAACAAGTGGATAAAGAAAGGCATATCTTTAACATATAGCTATAAAGATGGGTACGAAGTAAAAGGATCTGAAAGCGACATTCGAAATTTGCTTTATATACACATCACAGAATTATTAAGTCAACATCAAGAAGAATTGCTGAAAAGGGTCATGAAAGCAGATTACGAATATTCAATGATTTATAACTGGCTTGTAGAGTGTGAAGATAAACTGGGAATGGCGTTTACAGACAAGATGCTGACGCAATTAGCCTATATGCTCACGTGCTGTATTCAGCGTATTGGAGGCAAGCGCTATGTAGACGCCTCGATTACTAGAAAAGAAGAATTAGAAAAAACCAGGCAGTACAAAGCGCTCCAAGAAATTGAAAGCGTTTTAGAGTTTGATTTTCCACCTCACGAAAAACATTATCTGGCCACGGTTTTACTAAGTGCAAAAGTAAATGTAGTAAATCAAGCAGATAGTGATGATTGGATGAGAAGCATTGTAAAAGAAATGGTATCACGGTTTCAAGCATATGCTTGTGTGGTATTTGAAGATCGAAATCGTCTTGAACAAAATTTATATATTCATTTGAAGACGGCTTATTACAGGCTTCTCTATAATATTCACCTCCCTAACCCTATGCTTTCGGCTATTCAAACAAAGTATCAGGATATAGTGGAACTGACAAAAAAAGCGTTGCTTCCTTTGGAAAACAGCCTTCAAATACGTATTAATGAAGACGAAATTTCTTATTTTGCTCTTCATTTCGGAGGGTGGATGAAAAAACAAGAGGGAAGTCAAAAACAAAAGCGTATTGTTATTGTTTGTGCCAATGGAATTGGAACGTCCCGTATGCTTCAGTATCAGCTTGAACAACTGTTAACAGATGCTGAATTGATAGGGCCAATGACGGTAAGAGATTATGAGCAGTTTAAAGAAACCTATGATTTAGTTATTACAACTACGCCATTAAAAAAGCGAATGAATGTGATGCTTGTGAATCCTATTTTAACGGATGATGAAAAGCAGCGGTTAATCGACTTAGTTGAACCAGCTTCTTCTCAGCTAACCACGCAAGCCATCATGGGTATTATTAAGCAGCATGCAAATATTCAGGATGAACCAGCTCTGTTAGCTAATTTAAAACTAGTGATACAGCAATCTAAAAAAATGGTAAGAGAGGATAAAAAGCCAATGTTGCATGAAGTATTGCAAGAGCCATTCTTGCAGCTTACAGATTCAGCAGATGATTGGAAATCAGCTGTTAGGCTGGCTGCCAAGCCTTTGTTGAACTATGAATATATTGAACCTTCTTATGTAGAAGCAATGATCAAAAGTGTAGAACAGTTAGGCCCTTATATTGTTATTGCGCCAAAAGTGGCGCTCCCTCACGCAAGGCCGGAACAAGGTGTAAATCGTGTGGGTATGAGCATGCTTCGTTTAAAGGAGCCGGTCTATTTTTCTACTGAAAAACAGCACGGAGCGCAGCTTATTATTGTACTTGCTGCTACTGATAATGAAACCCACTTAAAAGCACTGTCACAGCTTTCAATGATGCTATCTGAAAACGATAATATTGACAAGCTTATTGCTATGAATACAAAACAAGAAATGCTTGCATTAATTGAAGCGTACTCAAATTAAAAGGAGAGATAAAAAATGAAAAAGATTTTAGTTGTATGCGGAAACGGTTTAGGAAGCAGTTTTATTGTGGAAATGAATGTAAAGAAAATTTTAGTAGAGCTTGGTGTTGAAGCACAGGTATCTCATACGGATTTAACAACTAGTAAAACGGAGCAGGCAGATATCTATTTAGGATCTGCAGATATTGTAAATCAATTGGATGATGGCACTCGCACGGTCGTGGCACTGCAAAACATTTTAAATCAAGCGGAAATTAAAGGAGCACTGCAAAAATACTTCGTGGAGGCGTAAGCCATGTTTGATTTAATTATGAAAGATATATTAGGAACACCCGCTATTCTAGTAGGGTTGTTTGCACTGATCGGTTTGTTGCTTCAAAAGAAAAAAAGTGCAGATATTGTATCGGGCACCTTAAAAACAATTATGGGTTTTCTTATATTAGGAGCGGGAGCTAACATATTAATTGCTTCACTTGAAGCGTTCGGAAAAATGTTTAATAAAGCGTTTTCCGTTGAAGGCATCATCCCTAATAATGAAGCAATTGTAGCTGTAGCTCAACAAACTTTTGGTACAGAAACAGCGATGATTATGCTTTTAGGTATGATTGTAAATATCATTATCGCGCGCATCACGAAATTTAAGTATATCTTTTTAACTGGGCATCACACCATGTTTATGGCTTGTTTGATTGCAGCAATTTTGTCTACAGGCGGGTTAACGGGAGCACCTTTGGTTTTGATCGGTGCACTATTATTAGGTATTTTAATGGTTTTATTTCCTGCACTGCTTCAGCCGTATGTACGTGAAATTACAGGGTCAAACGATATTGCCGTTGGTCATTTTGGTTCCTTAGGCTATTTAGTAGCAGGGTTTATCGGCAAGCGAGTAGGAAATCGTGAAAAAACAACAGAAGAAATTAAAGTTCCTCAATCCTTAGGATTTCTTCGGGATACATCCGTTTCTGTCTCACTGACCATGACCGTTTTATTTATTGTTGTTGCTCTTTTTGCAGGTCCTGCATTTATCGAAACAAAATTAAGCGGGGGTCAAAACTTTATTGTGTACTCGCTAATTCAAGCAATCACCTTTGCAGCAGGAGTATATGTCGTGCTGGCGGGTGTTCGTATGCTTTTAGCAGAAATTGTACCAGCATTTAAAGGAATTGCTGACAAAGCGGTACCAAATGCCATTCCAGCTCTAGATTGTCCAACGGTGTTTCCGTTTGCTCCTAACGCAGTGGTCATTGGATTCTTTTCAAGCTTTATCGCAGGTCTCATTTCAATGTTCTTTTTGCCTCTATTTGGTCTAAGTATTATCGTGCCAGGCCTCGTTCCGCACTTTTTTACGGGAGCAGCTGCCGGAGTATTTGGAAATGCGACGGGGGGAAGAAGAGGAGCAGTGGTCGGGTCATTTGCCAATGGAATCTTAATTAGTTTTTTACCGGCTATTTTACTGCCTGTTCTCGCGTCGTTAGGTTTTAAAGGCACAACATTTGGAGATTCGGACTTTAGTGCGGTAGGTATTCTTCTTAGCATGCTAATTAAATTATTTACGTAAAGATAAAAAACTCATGTTACGCTAGTAGCATGAGTTTTTTTATGATATTGGAAGTGGAGGAGCAATGAATGAAAATTGGGTTAGCGCAAGTGAGATTTCCAAAATCAGCCTCAGAGGGTGTAGAAACGGTAGAAAATTATATGAAACAAGCAGCAGAAGAAGGGTGTAACCTTGCATGTTTTCCAGAATCAATTGTGCCGGGACTTAGAGGAGTGGGTTTTGAAGTTGAGACATACAATCACGAAATTCAACAAAATACGCTTTATAGAGTTAAGTTGCTTGCCAAACAGTTAAAGCTCAACGTAATTTTACCACTGGAGTGGCGCGACGAACTTGGTATGCATTTAACTGCTTTTGTAATTGATGAAAATGGAAAAGAATTAGGGTATCAAACTAAAAATCAAATTGATCCAGCAGAAGATCAATTTGGTTATAAGCCTGGAAATGGCCGCCAGTTGTTTGAAATAAACGGCGTGAAATTCGGTATTGTCATTTGCCATGAGGGATGGCGCTATCCTGAAACTGTCCGATGGGCTGCTATAAGAGGAGCAAGCATTGTGTTTCATCCACAGTTTACTGGTGAAGTACCAGATCCGAAGTTTTATGATTATGCAATGATTGCAAGAAGTACGGAGAATGGTATTTACTTTGCAAGCGTGAATTATGCCTTAGAGAACCAAAAAAGCACGACTTCTCTTCTTTCTCCAAAGGGTGAATGTTTGATAAAAGCGAAAGCTGAAAAGCAAGAACTACTAACGTATACGCTAGAGCCCGGTGAGGCTAACCGGCTGTTAGCTCAGCGTCTGTTATCAAATTTACTATTGTAAAAAAGTTTATTTTCTCTAGTTAAATTAGCATGTGCGCTCATATAACCCTTTGGTTATTTCTCCTTATGACGACATAAACGTCAATATGGTATTATCAAAAGTTAAAGGGGTATTAAAAGGTGTGTGGAAACAATGGATCGAAAAAAAGTCGCATCAGTAGCCGGAGCATTGGTTATTGCCGTAGGAATTTGGCTATTTCAAAGCGGGAAATTTAAAAGTGAAGCGCAGGCAGATAAGTTTACGAGTACATTTTTGGTCGATCATGAACAAACAGACAATGGATTTGAATTATTTACTTCGGATACCAATCAATATAGGATGTGGTTTCCGCTTCAGTATGTTATTCATAAATCTTCTTATAAAAGCAGTGAAGATGAAAGTGAAGTATGGACAGCATCAACGAAGGAAAATGATTCATACAATGCTGGGAAAATAACGGCTTTATTTTCTAAGAAAAAAAGCAAAGCAGCTCAAAATAAAATAGATGCGTTTCAGCCTGATTACATGTTAAAAGGTAAAAATGCAACGATTTATGTGAAAAAACAAACAAGAGATGGAAAGCATAGCATTTATCATGCTTATGTGAATGATGATTATTCAGACAAGTATATTTACTATACGTTTGAACTAAAAAGCAGCGAACAGACAAACAGTACAAAACAGCAGTATTGGGTAGAAAAAATTCTTCTAAATACACAGTTTCAAAAAAACTCAGCTGAGTAGTCAGCTGAGTTTTTACGTAAGGGTTCATAATGCTTTTGCTTTTTTATGTAAACGGGTACAATATGAGTAAGGAGGCCTTTGTATGATTGAAAAACAAGCAGTTGGTGAAAAAGCAGCACAATTTGTTGAAGATGGAATGATTGTAGGGCTAGGGACAGGTTCAACAGCTTATTATACAATTGTAAAACTAGGTGAACGAGTAAAAAATGGATTACACATCAAAGCGGTTCCTACTTCTCAAAAAACAGAAGAGCTGGCAAGGAAACTAGGTATTCCCATTGTTACTTTAGCAGATGTTGAATATATTGATATAGCAATTGACGGAGCAGATGAAGTAGATAGCGAACTTTCTTTAATTAAAGGAGGAGGAGGCGCGCTGCTTCGAGAAAAAATGATTGCGTACGCAGCGAAGCGGTTTATCGTGATTGCAGATTCTAAGAAAATAGTGAAGACGCTAGGAGCTTTTCCTCTTCCTGTTGAAGTTATACGTTTTGGCTGGGAAATGACGGCGAAGCACATTCGCAGTGCAGGTTGTGTACCGCAGCTTAGGCTTTTAGATGATCATACGCCGTTTATCACCGATAACGGAAATTACATTCTAGACTGCCATTTTTCAGAAATTGAAAATCCTGCTGAGTTGGAAAAACAGCTGATAAGGATCCCAGGCGTAATAGAAAGCGGTTTGTTTGTAGGTATGACGGAGGAAGTCATTACCGTACAAAACCAAGATGTTCATATCATAAAAAAATAGAAGCTTTGGCGTCGGGCCTAGGCTTCTATTTTTTAATTGGAAAGAACGTTCCAATTTTTCTCTAATTGATATATGTATTGAGACGCGTTCAGTACATTTGGATGAACGAAAGTATCAATTGTTTTTTGCGGACAAGCAAATCCGTATAATGAAAAAATGATAAGCTTGCTATGCTCGATTGGTGATACAACGTGAGATAAACAGCGATAAGAAGGATTTATTAAGCTTTTTACCATCTCATGGATATCTTCTTTGTCGTAAAAATCGACTTCAATTTCCGTCTTTACTAAATAACGGCTTTCAATGGCGCTGCTTCGGTAATAATTGTAGCGTGCTCCTATGAAGTAGGACGGATCTGATGTTGAAACGTCCAAATTCGTATATGTTTGATCCTGCTTGCTTTTATAAAAAATAGAATCATGAGTATGCTTCATGAATTCTTGATAAGTTGTTCCATCTTCCCACAGAGCTAGAATACACGCATCTGTTTCATCTTCCACGTTCCAACCCCCTAATTGGCCAATGAAACCATTCACGTGTGCAAGAGCAGCCCAATGCTGTTGCGTATATGAAAAAGATGCTTTTTTATCAGTCGGTATGCTGCATTTCACAATTTTTGTCAACATTCTCCCATCACCTCAATTAATTACTTCGATAAATGAAGGAAAAATCCTTCTAAAAAGAGGAAAATCATAGACATATCCCCCCTTTAAAAGCCATACATTTCAAATAGGACAATGTTAGGGAAAGAAGGGGAAATGAATGAAAGTTTTTCGTGCAAAAGCCTGTCAATCTCCTATGCGAAAAGGCTGGTCAATTATGTTTCAGCATCCGTTTAAAAAAGATGAAAGAGGAAGATCCCACCCGTTTGTTAAACGGTTTATGTATACAGAGCAACACGATGAAATTGACATTCTGGTTGAAGAGATGAATGAACTGCTGAGAGTACAGGATTTTTGGACAAGTACTGCAAAAGGAAGAGCAAAAGCAAGATATGATGAACGAGTAGTGAACGCTTTTTATAACGATATTGAAAAAAGGACGAGCGAACAAATTGACAGCGAGTATGAGTACATTCATGTAATCGGAGAACAAGGAAGCGGCAAAACAGCCTTAATCCGCCAGCTTCTTGGTATAAAAAAGGAATGTGGCTTTCTAGGAATAGGCAGTAAAGGCGCTTATTCTGCTACGTATAAGGTGAAGGATTCCCAACACTATGAAGCTGCCGTCTCTTTTTTTACGCGAAGTGAAGTGCAAAGGAAATTGGAGAATATCCTACTAAAAAGCGCTGAAGTGTATGCTGAAGGAGGCACGGATTATGACTTGGTCTTTGAGTTGTTACACGGAGATTCCTCTTTTAATCTGCGCGCTCTTTTGGGAGATATCCCATACAAAGCCCGTTATTTTAATGATGATGTTCCTTTAAGAATGAGCGACGAAAATAGTTCATTCAAACAATTTGTAGATGCAATTAAACGAGAAAGTGAAATAGTAAAAGACGCTGTTGATCAAGAAGGAAGAGATTTTGCAGAGGGATGGCACAAGCGGCTTGAATGCAGGAAAATCACCGAGCAAATGCTTCTTGCAATCGAATCCCGGTTGAAAGAATACAAGGAAGGAACATGGGAAATAGGAGAAGACGACTGGCCAATATCCTGCCGTCTCATAGCAAAAGAGCTGTCTTCCTTTGGGGCGCTAACAAATGAAGAAGAAGAAAATAACGGACGTCTTATTTATCCATTGTTTCGTAGAATTGAAGTTTGCGGCCCTTTTTCTTTTAAAAAAGGAGTAGCGATTTGCGAGCATGCGTGTTTTGAATATACGAGCACCATCCACGATTCTTTTAAACAAGCAGCTTCTATTTTATACGTACATCATGGGCTTAAAGAATTAGATATTCAATTTCTTCAACAGCTCATCGTACATGGTCACGGTGCTAAGGTAAACGTTTGTGTTACACACGGAGATTTGCTGACCTCTCCAAGCTGCCGTACGGATTATGCTAAAAAACATGCCATGGCTAAAATGATAGATTATGGGCTTAAAAGCGTTTCACCTCTTATGAAAAAGCAGCTTCACTATTATTTAACAGTAGGGAATACGACTATTTTAGAACGTGTACACGAGGAATTCAAAGAGAGTCACCTTCTGTATAAAGACTTAAAGGCAGCTTTAGTATCAGAAACGAGAAAAAAGCAGCAAGAGCTGCATCCTATTTATTTAAACTTGACTGTCTCTCAGGCTTTTTATGAAGCGATGGAGTCGCTAAACATTCCTTATATGGATAGAGAAACATGTTTGAACATTTCCTTAGGAGAGCATGAAGGGCCTGTGCCAGTCATTGCGTCCGCTTTTATTTCATCTGTCTACGAGCATTTTCTAATCCAGCCGTCTGGGTGGTCAAGTACCTATCATTCGGTCACCGACCGACAGCAGGTTATTCAAGAATTGGCAGGTGAGTTTGCATCCGTTGTTTATTCCTATTTCAACGAACAGCTGCTTGAAAAATCTCGTAATGACTGGCTCGCTCTTTATAAACAAAAAGAAGACGATCAAGCCTACAAATATAGCAGACTGATAGAAAACGTAATTCCTGTCAAAAATGATATCTATCAGCAGCAAATTCTTATGAGAACGGTTTATCAGCTGATTAAGTATGTCATAGAAAAGAAAGACGGCGTACTGGTTCATTAAGGAGTCAAGGCGCGACTTAAAAAAGGTTTATCAATAAAAAAACAGAGCCTGAAATCAGGCTCTATTAGCGTTTAGAAATAGCAGTTAAAGTATTAGGTCCGGCAATGCCGTCCACTGCTAGCTTATTGTCTTTTTGAAAATTACGTAGAGCTGCTTCCGTATTAGCACCAAAGATACCGTCCGTGCCTTTTGTATCATAGCCAAGCGACGTTAATTTCTTTTGAAGAGCTTGAACATTGCTGCCTTTGCTTCCTTTTTTAAGCGTTTGTTTTGTGTTAATTGTTGTATCTGCCGGTGGATTTGTTGGCTTTGGATTTGTTGGGTTTGTTGGTGTCGTCGGGTTCGGTTTCGTTCCTGAACTTCCTAAAGCTTTATATGTTGATGGGCCAACAATGCCGTCAGCCGTTAAGCCGTGGTCTTTTTGGAACTTACGAACAGCTGAATCTGTATTAGCACCGAACACACCGTCCGTACCTTTTGTATTATAGCCAAGTGAAGTTAGTTTCTGCTGAAGTTCTTTAACTGCATTTCCTTTGCTGCCTTTCTTTAAAACAGTTCCTGTAGAAGGAGCTGGAGTAGAACCTGAGTTTCCAGAAACGTTGTATCCGTTTGCTGCTGCAATGTCATTAAATGATTTAGAAGAAGTTGTAATCACAACCGGTGTACCGACGGTCACTTTACTAAATAACCATGCGACTTCTTCATCGTACATACGAACACATCCGCTGCTTACATATTTGCCAATGGAAGCAGGATTGTTATTTCCGTGAATAGCATACGTCGTGCCGTATGTACCTCTCGCATTTAGACCTAGCCAGCGATTGCCAAGAGGGTTTCTAGGATCTCCACCAGGAATGTTCCCTGAGTAATAAGGGCGATTGACAATTTTATTCACTACTTTGAAATGCCCTTCTGGTGTAAGAGACTGCGTGCGCCCTGTTGCGACTGAAAACGTTCGGACAAGTGAACCATTTTGGTAATAAGCGAGTTTATTTGTTGCTTTGTTAATGATAATTAAATGAGATGGTGTTGAAGCAGCTTCTGTTTTTGGAACTCCTACAAACAAGCAGGCTAGAGCTAAAATAGCCGCTATGAGTACGATTGTTGTTCTTGATATTCTATTTGCCATGTGCTGCGCCTCCTTAGGCTGCATTAATGAAAAACGTATGGTGCGGCAGTGCTATAAATTCTTCACTAATAAAATAAAAGACGAATAGCTGCATTTTCTATACCTGTATGTATGCGCTTAATAAGGAAATCATTAAGTAGAAAGACTTTACTAGCGGGAATTTATAATAATAAGAATAACTAAGTTTTTCTTGATGTTTTGCATAATTTTACTAATATAAGTTTACTAATCTAGCGGATTTATATTTACATAAGCAGCACATCCTTTCCAGTTCTTCATTTTCGTGTAAAGAAATGAAAGCGTTATACAGATTGTTTTGTAATCATATTGTAACATAGTTGTATTTTTTATACCATAAAAAGACATAAAATAGTATAAAAATACTTTATATGGGTTTTATGTACAAAAAATTCAAAAGTTCAGGAGAACGAAGCTATTATTAGATATACGAAACTGGAAAAGAAGTATGCGTAGTTTTGCGGAAATAGATAAATATTCTTATTCGAATATAGGGAGGAACAGAGTAAAAAAACTACTTGCAAAGAGACAAGTAGTTTTTAAACCGTTATTTTTGAGCATACATTACAACAAAATTAAAAAATTTATAAATGCAATCCACTGTGCTGAACCCGCTTGCTGTTAACCAATTTAACTGATCATGTAAAGTTGCCATTTTATCTAACTTCGTACGTTCATGAGCAGCCTCAATTTGCTCATGAGTTAATCCGCTTGCGGCAATTCTTTCACTCCAGTCTTTTTTATATAACTCTTCAATAATAGAAGAATGGCCTAATACTTGATCGGCATTAATAAATATTCCTCCTGTATGCAGCAAATTATGAATTTGTTCATACAGCTTTTGTTTTTGTTTGTCTTCTAAATGATGGATAGCAAGTGAAGAAATCACAATATCAAATGAGTGCTCAAATTTGTAGCTTGTTATATCTGATACGATAAATTCTATATGCTGTTCATTTTTAAAGCGTTCCTTTGCTTTTTCAAGCATTTGATCTGAGACGTCAAGCAACGTGAAATGCGCATCTGGGTACTTTTCTTTAACAAAAGAAGAAAACAAGCCTGTACCTGCTCCGATATCAAGTATGCGAAGCGGCTTTTTTGAAAAGTGAAGAAGCGAAACGGGAATAGAATAAAAATCAAAAAAACAAGGAATGAGTTTGCGGCGCTGCTCATCATACTGAGAAGCATGAGCATTAAATTTTTCTTTAACGTTATTTTTCATTTTTACAGCTCCTTTATTTGGTAATATTGAGATACATATATCGTATAGAAGTTTGGTAGAAAAGAAAATAAACAAAAATAAGCAGTATTGATTCCAGTTTGTTATGAATAGAAAGAGATGGAGAGAAGAAAATGGAGATCAAATGGTTAAAAACATTCATCATAGCAGCTTCTTATGAAAATTTCAGGCAAGCGTCTGAAGATTTATTTTTAACGCAGCCTGCTGTATCAAAGCATATTCAGCGACTGCAGCAAGAATTAGGAGATGAGCTTTTTGAAAAAAAAGGTAAATATATCGCGCTGACTGAGGCAGGCCGCTTTTTTTTGCCTCATGCTCAAAAAATGGTGAGGGCATACGAAGAAGGAGTAGGAGATTTTAAGTTATGGAAGCAAGGATATAACCGAAAATTGACTATATCCGCTGCTCCTCAAATAGCAGCATCTGTTTTACCAAGCCTCATCAAACAATTTGTAGAGAGATATCCCCATATTGAAGTCACGGTTAATATCACAAATTCGTTTCAAGTGGGAAAAGACATCAGCGACAGAAGGTCAGATATTGGATTAACAAGGATGCTTCCGGGTCAGGCAGACGTTTTTTATGAGTTAATTCACAAAGAAAAAGCAGTCTTAGTTGCCCCGTTTTCTGCAGAGGCACGTACGGAACAGGAGCTGTTATCTTCCTACCGGCTGCTTACGAATAATCATCCTGTTTATTGGGAAGATTTACTCCTTCAAATCAAGGCTTGTTATCCTCACATTCAGCTGCTTCCTGTGACGCAAGTAGAAATTACAAAGCGCTTTATTGAAGAAGATTTAGGCGTATCTTATTTGCCATTTTCTATGGTGAAAAAGGAAGTTGAAAATCAAACGTTAAGCGTCATTTTACAGCAAAAAATTATCCGGCCTTCTTCACACACGTATATCGTAACAAAAGGGGAAACAGAAGAAATAAAGCAGTTTAAGCACTTTGTAGCTGAGACCTTAACAGAAATGAGCTGAAATAATACCATAAAAAGGAAGGGGAGATGACGATGTATATATTGATCATGCTAGTAGGAGCAGCAGTCGTAGTAGATTTTATTTTAAGAAAAGTGCTTGATATACCTCGCAGCAAATTTTGGGGCCAATATGAGTATGAAAGTCTAGCTTTACAACGTTGGGATAAATATGTAATGGTAGCTTTTGTTCTTTTTCTGATATTGGATATGATTTTTATGGTTGTAGAGCCTTATATCGTATCTTTCCTATTCTTAGTCGTGAATATTTTGCTGAAAAGTATAGATGAATGGAAATATAAACAAGAAACAAAAGAATACGTAACAAGCTTTGTACAGATGGGATTCTTCTTTACGGCTTTTGTTCTATTAGCCAGCGGAAGGATATAGAAAAAGAGGTGAGACATAACTACATTAATCCAATCTAAAAACGAACAAATTGGATACCTGAGCTGAAACGCTTGTGACACCGCTGTTGATTTCCGTGCAAGGCTTCGCTTTCCGCGGGCGGCTGGTGAGCCTCCTCGTCGCTTACGCTCCTGTGGGGTCTCACCTATTCCGCTTTTCCCGCAGGAGTCTTCGTCTTACCCTCCAATCAACAGCTAGAAGCAGTTAAACGTATGAACTCTACGTTCACCATAACAATAAAAAATTCGAACAATCAATTGTTTCGATTGATTGTTCGAATTTCCCTTCAGCTATTTTGTCCGAGCCTCTTTATATTATTTGAAAATATGATCAATGTCTTTAATTTCGGAAGAAGTGAGCTGAACAGCTAATGTTTTTAAGTTATCAAGTACTTGCTCAGCGCGTTTTGCTCCTGGAATTAATACATCAATTGAATCGCGGGTTAAGTACCAAGCCAGAACAAGATGAGCTACTTCTACGCCTTTTGCGCTAGAGATTTGACGAAGACGCTCTACTTTTTCTAGATTTTGCTGAAATGCTTCCCCGATAAAATGAGGCATATCTTCGCGCAGGTCATTAAACTTTGTGTTTTTATCATATTTCCCAGCAAGTAAACCAGCAGCTAGCGGAAAGTATGGAATAAATGAAATATGATTTGCAGCCGTATAAGGTAAAATATCGTTTTCTGCTTCTCGCTGAATTAAGTTATATTGGCCTTGTACCACGTCTACATAACCATCTTTATTTGCTTCTTTTAACTGATCTAACGAGAAGTTTGATACGCCAATAGAACGGATCTTTCCTTGATCTTTTAATTCTTTTAACGCACCGACCGCTTCGTCTTTAGGTGTGTTTTTATCTGGAAAGTGAATATAATATAAATCGATATAATCTGTTTGAAGGCGTTTTAAGCTATCTTCAACCGACTGTTTTAAAAATGCAGGAGAATTGTCTAGCAGTACTTCATCTCCAACAATTTTATGTGCTCCTTTTGTAGCGATCACCGCTTCTTCACGATTTCCGCGTTCTTTTAGTACTTCGCCAATTAATTCTTCAGAACGTTTAGGACCATAAATGAACGCTGTATCAAGTAGGTTTATGCCATTATCTAGCGCCTTATGAACAAGGTCTTTGCCGACTTCTTCGTTTAGGTTAGGATATAAGTTATGTCCTCCTACAGCGTTTGTTCCAAGTCCAATAGGGTTAACATATAATTCGGATTTTCCAATCTGCACTTTTTCTGCCATGTCTAACGTCCATCTCCTTTTTTATATCTTCTTTTTTACTATAGCAAAATATACCATGAATCGAAAATAGTACGCTCATATGAAAAGCAGCTTTAAAAAAATATGTGAACTTGAGTTACATGTAAATAAGGAGTATATTCTACAGGGCTCTATTTCAATAGCAGAAATAAAAAAAGAACCTCTTTTAAATAAGAGACTCTCTTTTAGTCATGGTAATATGATAGCTTTTTGACAGCTGAAATGTTTCAGCGAGCTGCCTGCGTCCTTGCGCTCCTTGTTCGCGCACATAGTCTAATTCGTTTGGTGTAAGAAGCTTCATGCTAATCAGTTTAATAGATTCGTAAGGTAAAGAGAGGCTAGCTGAAACAGAAGGAGACTGAACGCCTAGCAATACACCAATTTCTCCATTTTCATTTACAAAATGAGATGGTACGTCCAAATCAGTAAATTCAATTGAAAGAATATCGTGCTTCATAAATAGTTCTAGCATATTAGGGTGAGCGGCAGCATTTTGACTCATTTGATAAAGAAGGTCAAATGCCCAGTGATCCTGAATATCAGATAAAGGTCCGCGCAGAGATTCATCATCGCATTCGATATAGAATTCTAAACCTTTTCCTTGCTTTCGGCTCTTTTCTTCGGGGGATTGAAACGGATCGGACAAGCCGTCGCTTGCTAAAATAACCGTCTCTGTTTTTTGGACGCGAATAAATGTTTGACGTCCAGATGGCCAAGCAGGCCCGCCAAAAAACATGGGATTTAATAAATGAGTTAATACATCTCCGTCTACATGTCCAATTGTGTTCCAGTAGTCTTTTCTTTTTGAGATTGATTCCTCAAGAACACGCTCTGCTTCTTTTTCCTGCTTCTTTTGCTTCCACTTTAAAAATAATGACAAGTATCCCACACCTCTTTACGACTTCATAGTACCCAATATATACCTCATTAAGGGAACTCGTAAACCATTATTTAGTGCATGAAAGTAAATTATCCCTTTAAATTATAAAATTTCCAAAGTTTTCTTAGGAGATTATAAAACTTTGTCTTTAATAAATCAGTTGAAAAATCAAATAAGCCACATAGACGGCCTGTACGAAAAATAAAAAACCCCAAAAGCGTGCTGAAAGATGGGTAAGCTGCTTTAAACTCGTAGCATCACCTGCATCGTTTGGATATTTGATGCTTAACACAAAAATAATAAAGGCAGAAAATAGAGATTCTACAAGTAACAGCGCACCAACAAACATCATGCTGTAGCGCGTAAGCAGTGGGTCTTGTAAATAATAAATACCTCCGAGGATCAAACCGATAGAAAAAAGCCATACAATTCCGTATCCGTTCCGTACCCAAAGCAGTAAATTAATAACAACAACACTTCCTAACCCGTAAAAAAGCCAGTCGTAGTGATGGTGAACGAGCAGGTAGAAAAACAAATAAGCCATTGCCGAGCTGAACGGGTAGCCGGCTAAAGCAATAATGACGCGCGGCAGCCATCCACGAGATCCTGCGTAGGTGGCAGTCACAGCTACGCCTTCATTATTAGTATAAAGCTCAATGCGATTGACGCCTTTTCCGACAATAAGCCCCATTAACGCGTGGCCATCTTCATGAAACATCGTATTTAAATTTGAAAAATAACGTCCAATATGCCGAAGCAGCTGATTAATGCTAGGAGCAAATGAACCTATAAATGGAATGCCTCTTGTTAGCACAAAAGCTAATAAAATAAATAAGAAAAGCGTAGTAGATTGTTCCATCGCGATAGTCCTTTTCGTAAAATGATATGTTTCTACTTTACTCGCAAACGTGCTAAAAGGGAAATGAAACGGTTAGTTTCTCTAGGAAAAGAGAAGCTGGGAGATTTACATAATATTAATGTTAATAGACCTGACACATTCATTGACCAGCTTATTCCAAATTTTATATTCTAAACAGATATAAGAAATGAGGAGATGGTTGAATGAAAGATACGTGGAACGCATTTGTAGACAGTGATCTTTACGTACCTCCCACGGGAACGGGAATGTTAAATAACTTGAGTTTTGCTTTAAAAGACGTATTTGATGTACAAGGACATATATTAAGTGCGGGAAATCCAGATTGGCTCGCCACGCATCAGCCTGCAAGCGAGCATGCAGACGTAGTAGCCGCTCTTTTAAAAGAAGGAGCCGCACTAAAGGGAGTTACGCATACTGACGAGCTTATGTACGGATTAAATGGAGAAAACGTGCATTACGGAACACCGGTAAACCCAAAAAGCGCAGATCGAATTCCAGGAGGTTCTTCGAGCGGATCAGCGGTTGCTGTCGCAGCAGGAATAACTGATTTTGCGATTGGAACAGATACGGGAGGATCGGTTCGAATTCCTTCGAGCTACTGCGGTATTTTCGGGTATCGTCCTTCTCACGGACGCATTTCTACAAACGGTCTGATTCCACTTGCTCCAAGCTTTGATACAGTGGGTGTAATGGCTAGAGACGGCCACACTCTGCAAAAAGTAGGAGCGGTTTTATTGAATTCAACGTCGCGTGCTAGTGGATTTACACGGCTGTATGTACCAACAGATGTGATGGAACTTGTGGATGAACAAAGCATGCGAGCTCTTGCGCCGTCTATCAACCACGTAATGAAGTCTTTCTCTACTATAGAAGAGATAGCGATTGCTCCTCAGGGTTTTTCTACATATATGGAAACCTTCCGTTTGCTGCAAGGAAAAGAAATCTGGCAAACGCACGGAGAGTGGATTCAAAAAGAAAATCCAACCTTTGGAGAAGACATCGGAAGCCGCTTTCAATGGGCGAGCACTCTTACATTATTAAATATGAATTATATAGAAGAAAAGCGTCGTGAACTTCGCTATTTTATGTACTCACAGCTTGGGGAAGAAGGAATATTAGTACTTCCTACAGCTCCAGGACCCGCGCCTGTAAAAGATGCAAAAGGACCGGAGTTAGAAAACAGAAGATTGCGAACACTTCAAATGACGTGTATTGCCGGTCTAAGCGGTCTTCCACAAGTTACGATACCTGCAGGAGAACTAGACGGTTTGCCAATCGGCTTATCTTTTATTGCAGGATACAACCAAGATGAAAAATTATTAAATTGGGTAAAAGAAAACAGCGGTCGTATCATTCAAGCATCGGTAAGGAGCGTATCATGAAGTTAGTAAATATAATAGAGCAAGGGAAAGAACAAGCAGCCATTTTAGACAATGACAGCATTCTGCTTATAGAAGATATTAATACTAAATATTTAACAAACTGGTCTACAACGATTTGGGCTCTGATTCAATATAAAGAACTTCGCCACCTTGAAACATGGTACGCCCATAATAAATTTGGTATGAACAGCTCTTTTCCTGTAATGCACTTGCAGGGCAGAAAAACAGCTCCTATCATTAGTAATCCGTCGAAATTATTAGGCATTGGGTTTAATTATGCCGCTTCTGAAGAAAAACTAAAAGACTACGACCGTGCCATTGATCCAGTTAGTTTTTTAAAACCCGCAACCGCCATTATTGGACCAGACGACAGCATTCGTATTCCAAAGCAGTCCTACAAAACAACGGCTGAAGCGGAACTAGCGGTGGTAATCGGCGAAACGTGTAAGGATATAGAGCCAGATGAAGCCATAAACGTAATTGCTGGTTATACGTCAGCCATTGACGTAACCGCAGCTGATATTCATGCGGCGAATCATCGCTACTTGATGCGAGCGAAAAGCTTTGATACCTTTTGCAGTATAGGCTCAGAATTTATCACAAAAGAAAGTATATCAAACGTAAAATCACTTCAAGTGCGCACATTGCTAAATGGAGACATGCAGCATGAAAATACAGTGTCTAATATGATTTACGACATCGCATACTGTGTTTCATTTTTCTCAAAAGTCATGACGCTGCATCCAGGTGATATCATTCTAACAGGAACGCCGGGACCGGCTGTTATTGAAGACGGGGACTCTATTGAATGTCATATTGAAGGGATGCTTCCATTAAAAAATAAAGTAAAAGATATGAAGAAAGTGCCTCAGCAAATCTAGCAGCGTAGCCCCTGTTTTTGCAGGGGTTACGCTGCTGTTTACTTCGAAACTGGAAGCGTTTGTCCGCTGTCTTTTTTTGGAATGGGAAACGCACCCAAAAATAATGCGTTAGTAAGCAGAAATTGTTTGAACAATAGATGAAACATTAAAGGAATCAATGTTCCCATTACTATGTACAAAAAGACAGTAGATATGCCAGTATATTTTTCTATTAAAATAGTAACCGGTACGTGCAAAAACATAATGGTAAACGAGGATCTTCCTACGTATTCGAAAGGTTTACTCCACTTTGTTAAGCTCATTTTTTTGCTTATGTATACAAGGATGCTTGCTGCGCAAAGAGGAATAATCAAATCAAGCAGCCATGTATAAATGTTTGCTTTAATATCTAATGTATAAGAAAGAACGTTGAGCTTTTCTAAAGCTACAATCAATAAGATGATCAAGCTGCTCAACATTACAGTGCTTTTTCTCTCAACAAACGAAAAAGCTTGTCTGCTGTAATATCCAATTGCGTAATAACAAATGGATAGCAAAACGGAATTGGCGCTCCATATAATGTTTTTTTGCTGAAGAAATGGAAAGCTGACATAAATATGAGCGATAAAATAGCATAGAGCTAAGAAAAGAACCATTGAGCTTTTTCTTTTAATCAGTAGAGCTGCATAGGCAAAAATAAGGTGAGTTAAGAATAAACAAGTGACAAACCAAAAAACGCCGTAATAATATCCGAGAGTTCTCCCGCCAATACATAAATGGTAGATGTTCAGTAACACTTCCCGAACATTAAATGTTTGAAGAAAAATAAGGGCTGCTATTAACAGGCCAAAAGAAAAATAAGGAACGAGTAAACGCATCCATTTTTTCAAAATCCATTCTCGTACTTCTTGTATTCGAGAACGTGGGTGAAACAGATAGCCGCTAATCATAAAAAAGAGAGGCATGTGAAACCAAAAGAAATAATGATGAAAAAAAGGGCTGCCAGAATGTCCTGCCACTACTGTAAGGATACATAATCCTTTTAGCGCATCTAGCCATGAATGGTGTTTGCTCATTAAGCTTTCATTCCTTTAATAAGTAAATTAGTTCCTGCTATATTATCTAATTCTCTGTAAAAAAGAGCAATAAAAATTTACTTCACTCTTCTTCATAATGAGTTCATATTGATTGTCTATACTAATAAAAAATATAATCGTATCGCTGCAGGAGACTGAAAAATGAAATATTTACAAATGGAAAAGAAACGGGTACGATATCTGTAGCGACACTTAATAAAAAGGAGCTGACTGACAGTATGATTTTAGTCATCGGAGGAGCAGGCTATATCGGAAGCCACCTAGTAAAAGAATTAGTGAAAACAAATGAAGTTGTGGTACTTGATAATCTATCAACGGGTCATCGCTGGGCAATCGATGAGAAAGCGGTATTCGTAGAAGGAAATCTAGGTAATGAGAAAGATTTAGAAAGCGTATTCACAAATCATAAAATTGATGCTGTCATGCATTTTGCTGCTAATAGTTTAGTAGGGGAGTCAGTAACAGATCCTCTTAAGTATTATCAAAACAACGTAGCTGCCACGTTAACCCTTTTACAAACGATGATGAAGCACAATGTGAAAAAGTTTATTTTTTCATCTACTGCTGCTACATATGGGATTCCTTCTGTAGATATCATCACAGAAGATACGGCAACAAACCCAATTAATCCGTACGGACGTTCAAAGTTAATGATTGAACAGATTTTAGCTGACTTTGCAAATGCTTACGATATGGAATATGTGGTGCTTCGTTACTTCAACGCAGCGGGTGCTTACGAAACAGCGGAAATTGGCGAGTGCCATGATCCTGAAACGCACTTAATTCCAATCATTCTTCAGCACCTTCTTGGTGAGCGTGAAAACATCTCTGTATTCGGCTCAGACTACGATACTGCAGACGGAACGTGCATCCGTGACTACATTCACGTAACGGACCTAGCCAACGCTCACATTTCAGCGCTTCAAGCACTGTTAGACGGCACGAAGAAAACAGCAACGTACAATCTTGGAAACGGCCTTGGCTACTCTGTAAAAGAAGTGATCGAAACGTGTGAAAAAGTAACGGGTAAAAAAGCGAATGTTGTGATGGCAGACCGCCGCGCTGGAGATCCGGCACGCTTGGTCGCATCTTCTGATAAAATTCACGCAGAATTAGGCTGGAAAGCGCAAATTTCATTAGAAAAAATTATCGCATCAGCTTGGAACTGGCACCAAAACAGCGCAAAAGTAACAAATTAATAAAAAGGCCTCTTTTTTCTTTGAAAGAGGCTTTTTTATTACGATTAAACTGATTTATGTTCTAAATAATCATTTTTAAAATCCAGTGTTTTAGCCCACAAACAAGCCTTCTTCTTTTCGGACATTTTGGCTAAACAAGCACGACTTTTATTCTTTTCCATATGATGTAGGTAAATATACCATTCACAACTATCCCCGTTTATAAAATAGTCCGCAAGGAGGTTATGATATGTATTACTGTGTAAGATGCTCCAAATTTCATGACGAACAGGAAAAAGAAAACATCTTTCAAAATGGTTTTTACATTGATCCCTATTTGCTTCAAAAAGTTCATCTGGGCATGTGCGTACACAAATCCCCATCAATCAAACAAATGAGAGCTGTAGAACGATTCGAAACGAAAAAGATGTAGAATTCACATTCATTAATAAGAAGCTAGATCTAATCAGGTCTAGTTTTTTCAGTGAATAACAGCTTTCTTCAGCTATCTTTCATGTAATATTAAGAGAAATTTAAGACAAGCCCGCTATACTAGTTAGTAGACGTATACATAGGATATGGTACGTTAAGAAATTGAAACAGCAGTCCGTTTTATAAACTAGAAAGGATGGCGTCAAATGATTTCTGAAAAACGATCTCTTTTGTTGAAAGAACAAGCAAAGCTTCTCGCATTAAAAGAATATAAAGGTATTGTCAAATCCATATCGCTGAGTAAAATACTCACTCTTCCTATTTATACAGTAGACATCCTTACGTTAAACGGAGAAGAGCACAAAGTAAAAATTAACGCCGAAACCGGCAATGTTTTGAAAGAAAAAACGATTCCTTTAACTAAAAGCCGTGCAAAAGCATATGCATTAAGACAGCATAAAGGTATTATCGAATCGATTGTCCTTGCTAACAAGCAGTACGAAATTGTGATTCTTGGACTTGATGGAAAAACCCACAGCGTGAAGATTGACGCTGAAATTGATGTGCTAGCGCAAGAAGAGCGAAACATTCAGTAAATGGCCTATATTATGTAATCAACCTCACTTTTTTGAAAGTGGGGTTTTCTTTATTGAGAGAAATCATTAATAACGGTAACAATGATAAAAAAAGAAACGATTATTTTTTTAATAGAAAGGGTAAGTGATAGTAAAAAATAACCACTTCCTAATTATGGTTCTTTGATTCGTTCTGCTTATGACTCTCCCATTATAAGTATGATAGTATCGAACATGTATAAAACATAGGTTATAACATAACTAAAAGGGTGTGCGACAATGAAAAAACGTACGAAGACCATTATTGCAGTCATTGCAGGAGCTGCTATTTTAATAGGAGGAATATGGATGATAAACGAAAGCCGATACCCAAACGTCCCTGCTTTTGATGATCACTTTACGCGTGAATTCTTAAACAAAGATAAAAAAGTAGACGATGGTTTTTATGAGTTTAAGTCGAAGACAGGACAGTATACGATGTGGTTTCCGGAGGAGTATCAGTTGTTGCATGAAAATGAGCAACAGTATGTAAGGGATGGAGATTTTTATGAAAGATGGAAAGCTTCATCCGTTAAGAATAAAGAAGAAAATCAGTTGAACTATTTACAAGTAAAGTTATCAGAGAGCAATCCTGATGATGAATCTATTTACGTGGAGAGTTTATTTAAAGATGAGTTTGGAGTAAATAATCCTCAAAAGTGGGAAACAGCTAATACACGTATATACTTTGATACAGGATATCTTTATTTTAAGGGAACAGAAGAACATGTTATCTATGATAAAAATAAACATGCTCCTAATACATATATAGCATACGTAGCAGATAAGAAGTCTAGTAAAGTAATAGAATTATGGTTCGATGACAGCCTAAATAATCAAGTTGGTAGGGAATCTGACAAAAAAGATTGGTTTGTAAAAGTACTGAATAGTATTCATTTTAAAGAGGGAAAGAAGCATGAATGATAAATGCATTTTAGATGATAGTTTAAGAAATAAAATAACTCAACTTGAATATAAAAACTTATCTAATAAAGAAAAAGAAATTAAAGAGATATACAAAAAACATACAGGGAGAGAAATTCCTAATTTTGAAATTTACAGTAGCTCAGAGATGGGGATTGGAAAAAAGTCTGGATTTGACGGAGCTGCTATTCATTTTTATGATAAACAAAGAAATATTAACGAAGTCTATTATATTTTTAGAGGCACTGAGCCGTCTAAGGACTTTGGAGATGTTGTTTATGATGCTTTAGGTGTTGGAGCTGGAAAAAATAATGCACAGATTAACGATGCAGTAAAGATGTATAAAAAAGTAGAGGCAAATTTAAAAGGCTCCAATGTGAAAGTAAAAAGATATGGCGATGGGCATTCTTTGGGAGGCCACCTTATAGTAACATTGAGCTTGATAACGAAGAATTTTACAGGTGTAAGGGGCCTAAATGATGCACCTGTTAATGTAAAGCAACTAGTGGAGCTTGATCAGACCTTTGCAAGGTACGTGGAGCATCAAGTAGGCAGAGAAAATAAAATATCTGCTAAAAGGCTAACAGAACTAGCCAACATCTACTATGAGAGACAAAAAGCTGCTATCAGCCATACTTGGGTGAAAGGTGAACCAATGCATGCACAATCGTTTCCTGGCAGCTGGTATGCAGGTAACAAAGTGACGATGCTTGGAGATTTAGATACAGAAGAAATGATTAACATTGGGAAATATCCTTTTCAGACAGAAGCAAAATGGAACCCAGTGTATATGATAGACCAATTTCGCTATAATCTTGGAGTAAAAACGATACTAGGTGGCTTAGGCTTTGTTAATGGTCATGTGAAACAAGAAACGTTGCTTAACCTGCCAGAAACACGTGATCAATATCTTGAGAGTGTAAAAAGATATCCTTTTCTTCATTTTGGAGAGATTAAAGCAGGTATAGGAGTAGGTGCAGCAGCAATGGTAAATACATTTACTAGCCCTGGAGCAACATTTCAGCTTATTAAAGGAATATCTCAAAGTAAACAAGCAAAACTCCACGGAATTAATTATGTTGTCAAATGCACAGAAGCTAATGCTATGAAGACATATTATCAGGTTTTTGATTCAGGATCTCAGGAAGAAATCTTGCTAGATTATGAACAAATGAAGAAGTTTGTTTATTACTGTGCTAATGCTATTAAAGACAAAGAAGCAAACTTAAATACACTAAAGCAGTATTTACATAGTGAAATTAACGAAGTCTTCGAAGCTAAGAAGAAAAAGTTAAAAATGAAAATATCCAGAGAAGAAGCTTCTCCCCAGTCATTTATGGAAAAGGCAGATAAAGACGGCGCTACTCTCGCATGGTTTGGACAAAAGCGTGTGGCTGAAAAAGTGACGTTTGATAAAACGTTTGACCCGCTAGACGATAGTGTATTTACCCCTGTTGAAGAGATTATTTCTTCTATTCAAGAGGAAGTTACATACTATCAAAAGTTTCTTGAAGCGTTCTTTCAAAATTTCGAGAAGATGATGGAAGCAGACGAATCGGTAGCTTCAGATATTAAAAGCATGAAAGAAGTAGTAGGGGGGATTTAATTGTTTGATTTTGATTTTACACACACAGGAACAACGAGCGGTAAATACACGTTTGAATTTGATGGTGATGACTTCAAAGACGAGCAGGCAAAAAGGATTAAAGAGTTAATCAAGAAGGATCAAGAAGTAAATGAAAAGCTTTGGCATGCTAAAAGCTATTTAGAAAACCAAACGGGTGAGTTTGCGGATGCGGTTAAAAGTAAATTAGAAGCAGCTGAGCGGGGATATACGCTACGAGCTCAGCAGTATGATACTGGAGCATTTCAGCATATTATGAGTTTTATGCATTCTGTTAAAGATATGCATAAGAGAGAGTACGAAATTCGATATAAAGAATCAATGGATGAAAGTGAATTAACATAAGGGATACTGCTATTCCTCAGACAGTGGTCTGAGGGATTTTTATATGTTGAACAATTTACATTAAGTCCCGTTTATTTCAAAAGAGTAATAAAGGGAGTGTAGGACAATGAAAAAACGTACGAAGACCCTTTCCGCAATCATTATAGGAGTTGCTATTTTAATAGAAGGAATATGGCTGATAAACGAAAGCCGCTACCCAAACGTCCCTGCTTTTGATGATCACTTTACGCGTAAATTCTTAAACAAAGATAAAAAAGTGGATGATGGGTTTTATGAGTTTGAGTCCAAGACAGGGCAGTATACGATGTGGTTTCCGGAGGAGTATACATTACTGAGTGAAAATGGTGATTACGCTAAAGATAATAAAGATTTTGAACAATGGGAAGCTGTTCCCTCAAGTGAAACCAAGGCGCATAGAGGAGCTATATATGTCAGGATGGCTAAAGATCACAAGGGAAATTACCAAGATTATCTTGAAAGCTTTTTTAAAGATCATTTAATTTCTGAACAGCCAAAGCTTATTAAAACAGGTAAAACTGAAATTTATTTTTCAAGTGCTCATTTTGAGATAAATGAAAAGAATCAAGTAGTAGAAGATATTAAGCAAAAACCCAATAGCTTTTATGCATATATTATAGATAAAGCTTCTAACAAAGTAATTGAATTTTCTTTTGAAACGAGCGGATTTAAAAATAAACAATTTGAGGAAGAGAAACAGAGAAAATGGTTAATGAAAATCTTAAGAAGTGTTCAATTTTACGGTTAAGTTAGCTATACATCACGAAGCAATTTCGGGTAATAGTATTCGGTAAAAACTATTTAATAAATAGGAAAAGAAGTTTGTTTCAAATAATGAGGAAGGGTGTGCAGCTATGAAACAGCATACAAAGACTATTATCGTAGTAATTACAGGGGCAACTATTTTAATAGGCGGAATATGGATCATAAATGAAAGCCGCTACCCAAATGTTCCAGCTTTTAAGGATCATTTCACTCGTGAGTTTTTGAATAAAGATAAAAAAGTAGACGATGGGTTTTATGAGTTTAAATCAAGGACAGGACAGTATACGATGTGGTTCCCTAAAGGCTATCAGCTTATAAAGGAGAACGGAGAAGATTACGTAATAAACGGTAATTCTTATGAAAGGTGGATAGCCAAAGAGGGGAATAACAAAGCTGGAAATGCTGGGGGAAGTTATATCGAAATGACATTTTCAAACGCAAGAAAGGCTGAAAATGAATCCTTTACTGTAGAAAATATGTTTAAAGAACAGCTAAATATTACTAAGCCTAATGCGTTTGAAACTTCTAGTACAAGAATCTACTATGATTCAGCTTATACATATTTTAAAGGAACACAAGAGGTAAGTATGCATCCTAATAAAGAACATGCTTCAAATACATATATAGCATATGTAGCGGATAAACATTCTAACAATGCAATTGAACTGTGGTTTGATAAAAGTGAAAAAAGCAGAAAGAATGATGAAGTAGTAGAGAAAAAATGGTTCCTAACAATATTAAAAAATATTAAGTTCCCTGAGGGAAATGAGGCTTAATAAAGCTCATGTTAAACGATAATTTAAGAAATAAATCAATTTTAACTTAAATACCAAAACCTATCTAGTAGAAATAAAGAGGATGTGCAGCTATGAAAAAAAGGACGAAGACCATTATTGCATTCCTTGCAGGAACGGTTATTTTAATAGGCGGAATATGGCTAATAAACGAAAGCCGTTATCCAAATGTTCCAGCTTTTGATGAGCATTTCACGCGTAAGTTCTTGAACAAAGATAAAAAAGTAGCCGATGGTTTTTATGAGTTTAAGTCGAAGACTGGACAGTATGCGATGTGGTTTCCAGAGGAGTATCGATTAATACATGAAAATGATGAAGATTATGTCGTAAGTGGAAAAATGTACGAAAGATGGGTAGCAGCTTATACCAAAGAGCATAAAAAGGAACATCAAATTAATTCTATCAGTTTAAAATTTTCAGAAGGAAGAGATCCAGGAGATGAATCTTTTAGCGTAGAAAGTCTTATGAAGAATCGTTTTAATGTAAGTGAACCAAAGGTAATAGAAACTTCTAATACTAGAATTTACTATCAATCTGCTTACATTTATTTTAAAGGGCCCGAGAAGCATGTGATAAATGACAGTAAAGAACATGTCCCAAATACATACGTAGCTTATGTGGCTGATAAGGAATCGACAAAGGTCATTCAATTATCAATGGATCAGGTTGGAGATTTTATAGAAGATAGTAACTTGGAAAAGAATACATGGGTTTTAAATATGTTAAAGAGTATCCATTTTAGAGCAGAAAATAACGGAGATGCCAGAAGATGAAAAAGCATACTAAGACTATCATTGCACTCATTATAGGAGTAACTATTTTAATAGGCGGGGTATGGATAATAAATGAAAGCCGCTATCCAAATGTTCCGGCTTTTAATAATCACTTCACGCGTAAGTTCTTGAACAAAGATAAAAAAGTGGACGACGGGTTTTATGAGTTTGAGTCAAAGACAGGACAGTATACGATGTGGTTTCCAGAGGAGTATCAAATCATACATAAGGATGCTTCGGATTATGTTAAAGATGATACATATTATGAATTTTTGAAAGCCTCTAATAATAGCCGCGATGGATATAAAGGATATATTAATATTGAGCTGTCTGAGAAAAAAACTAATAAAGAAAAGATATATGTAGAGGGCTTATTTAAAAACCGTTTTTATATTAATGATCCTCAAAAATTACAGACAGATACAACAAGAATTTATTACGATAGCGCGTATATCTATTTTAAAGGCACAGATAAAAGAGTAATTACGGATTTTAATAAACGTACCCCAAGTACATATGCTGGCTATATTGCGGACAAAAACTCTGAGCGGGTAATTGAATTTTATTTTGATAGTACAGAACACCTTTCTGAAAAATCAGCAGAAGAACGTGAGGAATGGATTATAAAGATATTAAAGAGTATTACCTTTAAAACAGAATAAAAACAAGGTCTACTCATTCTGTTTTAAACAATAGCTGAAGAAAATTTCTTAATTTTAAAGTTTGTACGAGCAAGGGCAATAAAGGATGTGTGGAATGATGAAAAAACGTAAAAAGACTATTATTGCAGCAATCGTAGGGTCATCTATTCTAATAGGTGGAATATGGCTGATAAACGAAGAACGTTGCCCCAATGCCCCAGCTTTTGATGACCGCTTTACACGTAAGTTCTTGAATAAAGATAAAAAAGTAGACCACGGGTTTTATGAGTTTGAGTCAAAGACCGGGCAGTATACGATGTGGTTTCCAGAGGAGTATCAGCTGTTGCATGAAAATGAACAGCAGTATGTTAAAGAAGGAAAGTTATATGAGCGTTATAGAGCTGTATCTAATAGCAATGAATTAGAATATATGACAGTTGAATTTTCAAACAAAATAAAAAAAAATGAATCTATTTACGTTGAACGACTGTTTCAAGAGCAATTTAATTCAAATAAACCTTATAAAATAGAAACTAGAAATGTAAGTATTTATTATGATAAGGCCTATACTTATTTTAAAGGTACTCATAAGCAAGTAAATAGAAAAAAAGAGGGCTACGTACCTAATGAATATGTAGCCTATATAGCAGATAAACATTCTAATTCAGTTATTAAATTTTATTTTGATAACGTAAAAGCAGAATTAAACGAGAGGCAAGGAAGAGAGCAAGATAAGAGGATTATGAAAATCTTAAAAAGTGTTCAATTTGATGATTTTAAAGATACTAGAAATTAAAATCTTTTTTTGTGGAATAAGAGCGAATCAAAAAAATATATACTATCCAATTTATAATAAGTCCCGTTTATTTCAAAAGAATGAAGGGAGGGTATAACGATGAAAAAGCGTATAAAACTCATTACTGCAGTTATTGCAGGAACAGCTATTTTACTAGGAGCCATATGGCTGATAAACGAAAGCAGCTACCCAAACGTCCAAGCTTTTGATGATCACTTTACACGTAAGTTCTTGAACAAAGATAAAAAAGTGAACGACGGGTTTTATGAGTTTAAGTCAAAGACAGGGCAGTATACGATGTGGTTTCCAGAAGAGTATCAAGTTTTACATAAAAAGAGAGAGGATTATGCTGTAAATAATGATTCTTACGAGAGCTGGTGGGCTGTTTACAATGAAAAAGTTGAAGGTAAAACACAAGCGAATTATATAAAAACTGAGTTTTTAAGCAGTAATCCTGCAGATGAGAGTATTCACGTTGAGGCTTTATTTAAAAGAAGATTTGGATTAAGTGTTCCTAATAAGATTGAAAACTCACAGACGAGGATTTACTACCAATCAGCTTATATTTATTTCAAAGGAACAGAAAAGCGTGTAATAGTAGATAAGAAGAAACATATTCCTAATACATACTTGGCATATGTAGCAGATAAGCGTTCTAATAAAATATTACAGATTTCCTTCGATAGCAGCGATAAATATAAAAGCGGTGATGAAGAAAAAAAGCAAGAATGGTTTTTAAAAATGCTGAAAAATATTCGTTTTAATGAGGGCAAATAGTAGAGAATTTATAGAGAGGAAGAGGTAACAAGTTAGATGAAGAAAGTTATAGGATTTGCTTAGCTGTAGGTGCAATATTTTTTGTAATGTCTTGAATGGGCTGTTATCCTTGGTTTTCCAACTAGCATCTATTTATCAACATGAGCAATTTGTCTATGATTACAAACTAACGATAACAGGTTATTGTGCTAAGTATCTGGTAAACGTAAATTTCACATATTAGATGCTTCTAGCGGTTTATTGGAGGGAAAGGCGAAGACTCCTGCGGGAAAAGCGGAACAGGTGAGACCCCGCAGGAGCGTAAGCGACGAGGAGGCTCAGCGGCCGCCCGCGGAAAGCGAAGCCATGCACGGAAATCAACCGCGGTGTCACAAGCAGTCCAGCTCCTTTATCCAATTTGCTCATCTTTAGATAGGGTTGAGTTACTTATGTCTCAATCTCTTTTTTGAAACATCCTTTACAGCCTATCTATCAAAAGCATAAAATTCTCTAAAACACTTCTTTGTTGCTATCATAAGCCTCCAGCAAGTCTCAAAATACCTAAATCGCCTAATGGAATATCTTCCTTTTAATGGACAATTATCTGTTTTTAGGATATATTTTTATAAGTTTAAGTTGTGGAAGAAATAGTATATTGAAAATGAAAGGTGATTAAACGAAAGAATGGATGCTCATGTTTTAAAGGAACTGACGTATGAAGACTTTCAGTTTGTATATCAGCCTATTTATGCATTGAATTCGTGGGAGACGCTGGGTTTTGAGGCTTTGCTGCGCACGGCTTTCGCAAAAGGGCAAATTGAAGAGTTGTTTTCACTGGCAAGACGCCATAATTATTTGTACAAGCTTGATACGATGGCAATTGAAGGAGCGATCAAGCACTTTCCGTTTGATGTGTTGAAATCAGAGGATGTATTTATCAATGTGTTTCCATCTACTCTTCTCCATCCGCGTTTTCAATTGTTTTTAACGTATCTGTTAAACACCTATAAAAACGCGAAGCATCGCATTGTATGGGAGTTAAATGAAACGCTTCATGAAAAGATTTTATGGGAATCGCCTGCTCTTTTTGCTCGAGTAATGAGTTTGAAAGAGGCCGGTTTCAAAATTGCGATTGATGATTTTGGAGCAGGGGCTGCAGCGATGAGACAAGTGAGCATGTACGAGCCTCACTATATGAAGCTGGATCGAAGCTATGCTGAAGGGCTAGCCGACTGCAAGCAAAAGAAAGATCTGATTGATTTGCTTGTTAACTATTATCCGCATACGAATCTCATTTTAGAAGGCGTTGAACGAGATAAAGATTTAGCCGCAGCGATTTCGTTAAACCTACATGCTGCTCAAGGCTATTTGCTGGGCACGCCGCAGTTGATCTCTTCCTACTTAACTTATAATAAGTACCGCAGTTTATTCAGACGAGAAAGGCTGCTGAACTCTTAAACCATACACTTCACTAAATAGATAATTTATCGTAATATGAGAACGGGTAATTAGACTTATATGCAACGCAGATGTCTTGAATTTTTATAAAATTATGTGATTTTGTGCGATTGTTAAAATATTTTAAGGGGTAAAGAAGACGCGTTGGTTTGGGAGAATGAGTGAATTGCATATCAAAACAAGACGTTTAGTGAAATTCCAAAGGCAGATGGAGGATATTTAGTATGTATAGTGAAGGGGTATTCCAATTTTATTTTATGAATATGCCGCAGCCTGTTATTTTAATTCAGCAAGAAAAACATCAGCTATATTATAAAGAATGTAACAAAGCAGCTCAGCAATTCTTTGACAAAATGGAAGACAAGATAATCAATAAAGAAGAAAATCTGCTTTTTTACACACTTTGTGAAAAAGCTATTGCCATGAAAGAACCGATTCAATATCAATACATACAGCTTTTTCAGCCCGACCGGCATGCATATGAAGTAACATTTACCCCTCTTTTTAATCAAGCGACAACCCCTTCACATGTCCTTGTCATGGCTCAAGAAATTCATTATAAAAAAACGCAGGAAGAGAGCACGCGTTTACTCGATGCGTTTCTAGAAAACACGGTAGACGCCATTCTAATTGCTGATTGTGATGAGAAGGTCTTAACAGTCAATGGTGCATTTGAAAAGCTATTTCAGTGGAGAAAAGAAGAAGTTATAGGAAAAAGCCGTCAAGAGATGAACATCGTGTCAAAGAAAGAGGAAAAAGAAAACCTTAAATTAATAGCAGAATTAAAAAATGGCAAGACGCTGCCTCCTTATGAAACAGTCAGGTACACAAAAAGCGGCGAAAGCGTGTGTGTATCTGTGAGCTGTTCACCGATTTATGACTATCAAAATCAACTGGTCGCCTATTCGGTGATTTACCGAGATATCACAGCTATTAAAAGATTAGAATTGGAGCTCATAAAAAGTAAGCAGTGGTACAAATCGCTATTTACCAACCACCACCACGCGGTTTGTATGCTGAATTTGGATGGCACGATTTTAAATATCAACAGCGCATTCTTAGAAACGCTGCAGCTTTCTGCAAGCGATGTGCTGCATCAAAATTACCGAGATATTGCTAAAAGACTGGGAGCCTGTAATTACAAGTCTTGGAATGTATATGAAGAAATTAGCTATAGTACAGAACTAACATTCCGCAGAAGCCAACATTCTATACAACATGTGTATATTACAACGATTCCTGTTAAAGTAAATAATCAAACGGTTGGCGCCTATGCAATCTTACACGATATTACGCCTCAAAAAGAAGCAGAAGAACAGCTGGCTTATACGCTGAAAGAACTTGAAAATATAAAATATGCGCTTGATGAATCAGCTAGCGTTATGATTATAAATGCAAGTGGAATTATTACCTATGTAAATGATATGTATGTACAGTATTCAGGTTATGAAAAAGAAGATTTAGTAGGGATGTATTATCGAGATGCAGAGCTTCATCATGACCACCATGAGCTGCTTGAAGCAATAAAAAACGGAAAAGTATGGCGAGGGCAGCTTGAAATGGAGACGAAGCATCATCAGTCATACTGGGTATCGAAAACAATTGTGCCGTTAAAAGATATAGACGGAAATATTACTCATTATGTATCCATTCATAATGATATTACTGAACAAAAAGCGCTAGAAAATAAACTTCATTTTGAAGCCACTCACGATAGTTTAACAGGTCTTCCCAACCGGGCGATGCTATTAAAAGAGTTAAACAAAGTAATTGAAAATGGGCAGCGGAAAAGCGATGAGTTTTTTGCGCTTTTGTTTCTCGACTGTGATAATTTTAAGCAGATTAACGATGAATATGGCCATCATATAGGCGACGAATTTCTAAAAGCATACACGAAGAGATTAAAAAGCTGTGTACGGAAAGGCGATCGCATCTATCGGTTGGGCGGAGACGAGTTTATCATTATTTTAAACGTCACAAATGGACGGGAAATTGAACAAATTGCTGGGCGAATTCACGTATCTCTTCAGCAAAGCTGGAATGTACGGGGCTATTGTTTGCGCACAACAACTACCATCGGGGTGTCTATTTATCCAGAGGACGGGGAATCGGCTGCTTTATTATTAAAAAATGCAGATGATGCGTTATACAAAGGAAAAAGAGAAGGGAAAAATAATTATATCCTCTATCAAACGTAAAAAAAGCCTCGCTGGAGGCTTTTTTATTTTATCCATGTTTTTGCCCACTTACTGACGGGCCCTAGGATCATACCAAGCTCTGATCCTTTTTTGGTTAAGATATATTCAATGCGAACGGGACGTTCAGGAATAACGTGCCGGATCACAATTCCTTCTTCTTCCAGCTCTTTCATTCGTTCGGTTAACATTCGTTTACTTAAAGAAGGAATGCTGCTGTGAATTTCACTAAAGCGTTTAGGACCGCTCATCAGAACATAAATAATTAGTCCGTTCCATCTTTTTCCGATTATATCAAATGTTTTCCATACTTTTGGACATAACTCATCAAAATCATTCATTCATGCCACCTACTTTATCGTATATAGGATATTAAAAGTAACCACTATAATGTTATTATATACTAACATTTGGATAATGAAAAGGCTATCTTTTTTTATTTTCAAAACTTTCAGTAGCTTGGAAACGCTGTATTGTAAAGTATTTAAAAAAAGTCACAAAATCGACATATTATTGTTGACGTATCAATAAAAAAGGTCTAAGATTGGTTACATAAAGTTACCTAGTTAAATAAAAGGTACTTTAAATTTACAATTACATCAAGAGTTTGAGAAAGAAGGTTAGTATCAAATGGATATCCTTTTGGCTATTCTTCCTGCGATTTTCTGGGGAAGTATTGTCCTGTTCAACGTTAAATTGGGCGGAGGTCCTTACAGTCAAACGCTTGGGACTACAATTGGTGCGCTGATCTTTTCAGCCGTTATTTACTTCGTAGTTCATCCCGTATTGACGCCGCTTATTTTTATTGTCGGAATCGTTTCAGGATTATTTTGGGCAGTTGGGCAAAGTAATCAGTTGAAAACGATTGATTATATTGGTGTTTCAAAAACCATGCCAATTTCAACTGGTATGCAGCTTGTGACGACATCATTGTTTGGTGTTATCGTATTTCACGAGTGGTCAACAACAACAACCGTTATTTTAGGCGTGTTAGCTCTTATCTTTATTGTTATTGGTATTGTGTTAACATCACTAGAAAGCGAAAAAAATGCAGAGCAATCTGGACAATTCAAAAAAGGGATTATTACCCTTATTATTTCAACAATTGGATACTTAGTGTATGTAGTTGTCGCTCGTTTATTTAATGTAGACGGATGGTCGGCGCTATTCCCACAAGCTATTGGTATGTTAATTGGTGGACTTATACTTACTTATAAACACAAACCGTTTAATAAATACGCAATTCGCAACATTATTCCAGGGCTGATTTGGGCAGCTGGTAATATGTTCTTATTTATTTCTCAACCTAAAGTAGGGGTTGCAACAAGCTTCTCATTATCACAAATGGGAATTGTTATTTCAACGCTTGGCGGTATCTTCTTATTAGGAGAAAAGAAAACAAAGCGTCAGCTTATTTCAATTACGATTGGTATTGTGCTCATCATTTTAGGTGGCGTATTCCTCGGAATGGCTAAAAGTTAACGTTTACGTAAAAGTTAATAATAGTATGTATGAATAAATGAAAACACTAGGAGGATTTTATTATGTATACAGATTTAAAAGATAAAGTAGTTGTAATTACAGGTGGATCAACAGGTTTAGGACGTGCAATGGCTGTTCGTTTCGGTCAAGAAGAAGCAAAAGTTGTTATTAACTATTACAACAATGAAGAAGAAGCTTTAGATGCGAAAAAAGAAGTAGAAGAAGCAGGCGGACAAGCAATCATCGTTCAAGGCGACGTAACAAAAGAAGAAGACGTTGTAAATCTTGTTCAAACAGCTATCAAAGAATTTGGTACATTAGACGTTATGATTAATAACGCTGGTGTTGAAAACCCAGTTCCTTCTCATGAGCTATCTCTAGATAACTGGAACAAAGTTATTGATACAAACTTAACAGGCGCATTCTTAGGAAGCCGTGAAGCGATTAAATATTTCGTTGAAAACGACATTAAAGGAAATGTTATCAACATGTCTAGCGTTCACGAAATGATTCCTTGGCCATTATTTGTTCACTATGCAGCAAGTAAAGGCGGTATGAAACTAATGACGGAAACATTGGCTCTTGAATATGCGCCAAAAGGTATCCGCGTAAATAACATTGGACCAGGTGCGATGAACACACCAATTAACGCAGAGAAATTTGCAGATCCAGAACAACGTGCAGATGTAGAAAGCATGATTCCAATGGGTTACATCGGTAAACCAGAAGAAGTAGCAGCAGTTGCAGCATTCTTAGCATCATCACAAGCAAGCTATGTAACAGGTATTACATTATTTGCTGATGGTGGTATGACGAAATATCCTTCTTTCCAAGCAGGAAGAGGCTAATATAGTTTAGAATCGATGTAGAAAAAAAGACATGGCAAAATCGGCCATGTCTTTTTTTCTATACCTAAGCGAATGCCACCCCCCTTGCGGGGTTGGTGGCATTCGCCTAGGTAAAACCTTTTAAGAACTTTTTAAAACCTTTTTGAGAAGAGTAAAGGGAGCTTTTTGATCCCTTATAAGTTTGTTATATTAGCCAGCCATTTTTTTATCAGACGATGGCTGGTTTTTGTCTTTTAGTTTGCTGAAGATAAAGGCTAGAACTGAGCCTGAAATGTTGTGCCAGACGCTGAAGATGGCGCTTGGGACAGCGGCTAGCGGCGAAAAGTGAGTGGAAGCGATAGTGACGCCGAGCCCTGAGTTTTGCATGCCAACTTCCATTGCCACTGCTTTTTGTTTAGCTAGATCCATTCCGCATAAGCGGGCAAAGAAGAAGCCGATTGTGAAACCAAGAATGTTGTGAAGAACAACTACGGCAAAAATGATACCGCCTGTTTTAGCAAGCTGTGCTTGGCTTCCTGCCACAACGGCAGATACGATCAAGACAATCGCGACTACTGAAACAAGGGGAAGAGCTTTGGAACTTGCTTCTGCAGCTTTTCCAAAAAACTTTTTGATCGTAAATCCAAGAGCAAGCGGAATGATGACAACTTGTATAATGGAAATAATAAGAGACATGATATCAATATCGACCCACTTGCTTGCAAATAATAAAATGAGAAGCGGTGTAACAATCGGTGCTAAAATGGTTGAAACAGAAGCGATAGCAACTGCGAGCGCAACGTTTCCTCGAGCCAAAAAGACCATTACGTTTGATGATGTGCCGCTTGGACAGCAGCCTACTAAAATAACGCCCACTGCTATTTCTTTTGGTAAATCTAAGCCAATCGCCAAACCGAATGCAAGAAGCGGCATAATGATAAAATGTCCCACCACGCCTAGTGCTACTTCTTTCGGTCTTCGAAATACTTCGCTGAAATCAGACGCTGACAGCGTTAATCCCATTCCAAACATGACAATTCCTAAGAGCGGAACGATGTACTTTCCAATCCATACAAAGTGCTCTGGGAATGAGTAGGCAATAACGGAAATTAAAATAACCCAAAGCGTAAACGTTTTTCCTGCAAATGTACTGATTTTCTCTATTGTTTTCATCTGTACGATACCTCCTGCGAACTATAAGAAGAAATTATACTATTTATTCAGAAAAATGAAAACAGTATTTTTGTAAAATAGTACAGAATATTTTATCTTTTGGAGATTATTTCAGTTTAAATGCAAGCATTCCTTCATTGAATACACGGAATATGTGGTAATATAAAGAAGTTAGTTTTAGAAAGTCGGAGGAGTTTAGTCATGAAATTTATCTATATTTTGTCTGTCCTTCCGTTCGTAGGCATATTAGGTTTTCTCCCTTTTGTTAATCGAGTCACTCCGTTTGTTCTCGGTATGCCGTTCAATATGTTTTGGATGGTGATATGGGTGGTGCTTACGTCCATTATTTTAGGGGTTATGTATAAGCTTGATCCCAGAAATCGGGAAGGGGAAGAAGAATGAATAGTGCACTTATTATTATTTTACTATTTTTAGTGGCAGCTATTTTTCTTGGCATACGATCAACCAAAGGCAAGGATATGAACTTGGAGCAGTGGACGGTAGGCGGACGCGGTTTCGGGGCGGTTTTAGTGTTTGTGCTGATGGCCGGAGAAATTTATACAACGTTTTCGTTTCTAGGCGGAAGCGGATGGGCTTATGGAAAAGGAGCTCCTGCACTTTATGTGTTAATTTATATTAGCTTATCATATGTCTTATCATACTGGCTTCTTCCTGTTATTTGGAAGTATGCAAGAGATCATAAGCTCGTCTCGCAGCCTGATTTTTTTGTAAGCAAATATAAAAGCCCTTACCTTGGTGTGCTTGTAGCTGCTGTAGGAGTGATTGCTGTCATTCCTGTTATTGTTGTGCAGTTAAAAGGATTGGGGATTATTGTATCACAAGCATCATACGGCGCCATTTCAATGCCGGCAGCCATTTGGATGGGAGCTATCAGTTTAACGCTGTATGTTATGATATCCGGTATCCACGGTTCTGCATGGACGGCCGTTATTAAAGACATTATGATGCTTGCTGTGATTGGATTTTTAGGCATTTATTTACCTTTTCATTATTACGGAGGATACGGTCCGATGTTTGAAGCGGTGAATACAGCGAAGCCAGGGTTTTTAAAGTTTCCTGAGCAAGGATTGAGCGTCTCGTGGTTTATTTCGACCGTTATTTTACTAGTACTTGGTTTTTATATGTGGCCGCAGGTGTTTAGTTCAAGCTATACAGCGAAAAATGCAAAGGTATTTCGTAAAAATGCAATCATTAGTCCTCTTTATACGCTGATGCTGCTCTTTGTATTTTTTGTTGGATTTGCAGCTATTTTAAAAGTTCCTGGTTTAAGCGGAGGAGACGTGGATCTTGCGCTATTACGGATCTCAATCCAAACTTTTGATCCTTGGTTTATTGGAATTATAGGAGGAGCGGGTTTGCTGACAGCGCTTGTGCCGGGGTCGATGCTGTTAATGAGTGCGTCAACGCTGCTGGCTAAAAACATATACAAACCGTTTGCGCCTCAAGCAAGCGAAGCGCGTATTGCTCGTTTAGCCAAAAGCTTTGTACCGGTTGTGGCTCTCATTTCTGTTTACTTTACCCTAAACGGAGGAACGACGCTGTCAACGATTATTTTAATGGGCTATAGTCTAATGACACAGCTGTTTCCATCTCTGCTTTTCAGCTTGAAGAAAAATAACTTTGTAACGAAACAAGGAGCAGCGTGGGGGATTGTTGCTGGAATTATTGTAGTGGCCTATATTACAATCAGCGGATCTACTATTGGTACGTTGTTCCCGTCACTGCCTCAGCAAATGAAAGATATCAACGTCGGATTTATTGCGCTGCTTATCAACTTTATCGTAATGTGGGGAGTCAGTATGCTCACAAAGCAAAACGAGGCTGGGACAAAAGTATGTTAGACGAAGTGAAAAACGAACCATTGATCAACACGTTTGATTAGTGGTTCGTTTTTTTGTTAGGGTCAACGTTAGATCCTTCTAGCAGTTGATTGGAGGGCAAGACGAAGACTCCTGCGGGAAAAGCGGAACAGGTGAGACCCCACAGGAGCGCAAGCGACGAGGAGGCTCAGCGGCCGCCCGCGGAAAGCGAAGTCTTACACGGAAATCAACTGCGGTGTCACAGGCAGTTCAGCTCATGTATCAGCCTAGTTTTTTCTAATCAAACAGCAAAGAGCCAAAGGAACTGGATCATCCTTTGGCTCTTTATGTGGCTTTTAACCAATAATTTGTAAAATTTCCTACATCAACTGATTTACGCTAAAGCGGGAACTCGGTCGTTATAGTAAATAACTTCCGATAGGATCTTACACCCTTTAATCTCCTGAAACGTCTTTTTTGCCTCTACCTCTGATTCAAATTCAAACATAGTCGGACTTTGGTTTTTCGAGTAAACGGTAATGATCCACATTGTAAAATAAGCTCCCCCTGTAAAATAATAGTTTTCCTTTTTAGTGTAGCTATCAGGTGATGTAATAATAATTGAATAGTTGTGATACAGCCTCACATTTTAAAAGGTACTTCTACTATACAACAAAAATTACAAAATAAAACAAGAAAATCTAAAAAACTACAGAGAATAATGAAAGAGAATAAATAACCGTTTATATATGGGCTATATTTATAAATGGAAGTAGGGATGTAAAAAAATATAGAGAAGAGCGATTGTCTTTTAGATTGCTAAACTATATACTTATGTTCAAAAAGTGCAGGAAGTGAACGATGAAAGTTGATACGGTAGTAAAAAAAGATGTTTTACTCATTCTGGTAATGATAGTCGTTGTGCCGCTAGCAGGAGAGCTTAAATATTATCCTTTTCATGATACGTATAGAGTTAGCTTTGCTGTGCCCATTTTTTTCTTTTCACTGCTGCTTTTAAGAAAGGTATCTCCTGTAATACCAGGTATTTTAGTTGCGAGTGCTATAGTGGGCTTTCGGATGTACCTTGACTGGTATAACTACGAATCATTTGATTTTCTGCATTCTTTGCAGATCAGGTGTTCAGCGGGGATTTATTATCTCGTTTATGCCATTTCTTTTTCGTGGTTTAAAATTAACGATTTTCATTCAAAGCCTTGGATTATTGGCATATGGAGCATCATTATCGAAACGGTTTCAGGCGGGATGGAATTGCTTTGTATGTATGTGATGGTTCACCATCATATTGTGTTTCCAGAGTTCATGCAAATTTTTATTGTAGGCGTCTTTCGAAGTTTCTTTGTTTTATGCCTGTTTAGCATGATCAAACTTTACGAAGGGCAGCTGAGAGAACGACAAATCTCTCAAAAAAATGATCAGCTGCTTGTTGTGCTTTCAAATTTATATGAGGAATCCATTCATTTGAAAAAAACGCTGCAGGACGCTGAAAGAATTACGAAAAAGTCGTATGATTTGTATGAAGAATTACACGAAGCGGATATAAATCAGCTTACTTCACTGCACGATTTTAGCCAAAAAGCATTACAAATTGCAGGAGAAGTACATGATATTAAAAAAGACAACCAGCGGATATCAGCAGGACTGTCCAAGGTCATTACAAAAGAAGAATTTTCTGAGTATATGGAAATCGAAAGTCTGCTTCAAATCGTCATGCGCAGCAACGAAAAATATGCGGCGATGTTAGCAAAAGATATTCATTTTTCATATTCGATTTTAGGAGAGCATCCTCGCTATCACGTGTACTTGTTTTTATCATTAATTAATAACCTAGTAACGAATGCGGTCGAAGCGATTGAAGAAGAAGGCGCGATTATTATCGATGTATGTCGAGAAGAAGACCGCATTTTATTGTATGTAAGAGATAGCGGTCCCGGAGTGAAAAAAAGGCATGAACGTCTCATTTTCAAAGCGGGATTCACATCCAAATATGCAAAGGACGGAACGCCTTCTACGGGTCTTGGGCTTGTCTACGTTAAGCAAATGACCGAGCAGCTGGGAGGGAATATTCAATTTGTTAATCTGTCTCCAAGCCCCGGTGTTCAATTTGCTATAGATTTACCTATTTCTACGTTAATGGGGGATAAGGACTAATATGCGATTTTATATCATAGATGATGACGAAGTCTTTCGTTCAATGTTAGCCGAAATTATTGAAGATAATGATCTAGGGGAGGTTATAGGAGAAGGAGAAGACGGGATCGTGTTAAATGATCAAGTTTCTTTATTGCAGCAGATCGATATTTTATTTATTGATTTATTAATGCCGATTCAAGATGGAATCGAAACCGTGCGCAAAATAAAGGATAGTTTTAAAGGGAAAATTATTATGATGTCACAGGTAGAAACGAAAGATTTGATTGGAAAAGCCTACTCGCTTGGCATTGAATACTATATCACGAAGCCGCTTAATCGTATGGAAGTGCTCATGGTCATTCAAAAAGTAATTGAACGAATTCATGTTCAACAATCAATGGAGAAAATTCAAGAATCGTTAAATACCGTACTTAATATAGGAAATCAGCAAAAAACGCCTTCTTTTGGTAAAAAAGAAAGCGATCCGGCAGAAGCGTGCAGGTTTCTTTTAAGAGAACTTGGGATTTTAGGAGAAAGCGGAAGCAAAGATTTGATTGAAATCATCAATTACTTGCATCAAACGGAAAAAAGCACGATGTATGAACAGCATTTTCCTTCTCTCAAAGAGATTTTTGAGAAAATTACCGTGAGAAAGCTTGGTTCATCTTTTTCAGAAGACGTGCTGCAAAAAGAAATGAAAGCAGCTGAGCAGCGAGTAAGAAGAGCTATTTATCAGTCTTTAAATCATTTGACTTCTCTTGGTATGGTTGACTTCTTTAATCCTAAATTTGAAAATTACGCTTCTAAGTTTTTCGATTTTTCAATGGTGCATCAGCGCATGAGAGATATAGAAAAAGGGACGGGAAAAAGCAGCACTCCGAGTCGTATAAACGTAAAAAAATTTATTCAAATGCTCTATTATGAAGTCAAACAAACGCTGTAGTAAAAAAACTACAGCGTTTTCATTTTGTAATTTTCTAAAAACTTTTTGTTAGTTTCAGTAGGTTTTTGTTAGATTTTGTGATGCCTATGATAATGTAATCTTATGAATAAAAGAACTACTTAATAAACAGTTCTTAATGGAATTGTATCTGTTGAATACATTAAGTGCAAATAAACAGCTTTGAGCTGTTAGAAAAAAGAAGGAAGGTGCAAAGATATGTTCAAAAAGCTTGGATTAGCAGGACAAATTCTAATTGGTTTGATTGCAGGTATTATTGTAGGGGCTATTTTTTACGGAAATCCTAAAGCAGTTGAAGTGCTCCAGCCAATTGGAGACGTATTCATTCATTTAATTAAAATGATCGTGGTGCCGATTGTTATATCTAGTATCATTGTGGGCGTTGCAGGTGTTGGTGATATTAAGAAGCTTGGTAAATTAGGCGGAAAAACAATTCTTTACTTTGAAATCATTACAACGGTTGCCATTGTTGTAGGCTTATTAGCAGCTAACTTGCTTCACCCTGGTACTGGTGTGGACCGCAGCGGTCTTGAAAAATCAGATATCAGCAGCTACACATCAACGGCAGAAGCTACAGAGCAAAAAGGATTTGTAGAAACATTTGTTCACATCGTTCCAACGAATGTATTTGAGTCAATTGCTGCAGGCGACATGCTGCCAATTATTTTCTTCTCGGTCCTATTTGGACTTGGAATTGCATCAATCGGTGAAAAAGGCAAGCCGGTTTTAAGATTCTTTGAAGGCACGGCAGAAGCGATGTTTTGGGTAACGAATTTAGTTATGAAGTTTGCACCGTTTGGCGTATTTGCATTAATCGGTGTAACCGTATCAAAATTTGGACTAGCGTCTCTGATTCCGCTTAGTAAGCTTGTAATTGTTGCTTACGGCACAATGATTTTCTTTGTGTTAGTTGTGCTAGGACTTGTAGCTAAATGGGCTGGCGTTAACATCTTCCACTTATTAAAAGTGCTAAAAGATGAATTGCTGTTAGCATTTTCAACTGCAAGTTCAGAAACAGTATTGCCGCGTATTATTGCGAAAATGGAAAAGTTCGGATGTCCTAAAGCAATTACATCTTTTGTTATTCCGACGGGATATTCGTTTAACTTAGACGGATCTACTCTTTATCAAGCGCTTGCTGCGATTTTTATCGCGCAAATGTACGGTATTGATATGAGCATCACACAGCAAATTTCACTGATATTAATTTTAATGGTTACATCTAAAGGAATTGCAGGAGTTCCAGGCGTATCGTTTGTTGTACTGCTTGCAACGCTTGGATCTGTAGGACTTCCGGTAGAAGGGCTTGCTTTTATCGCTGGAATCGACCGTTTGTTAGATATGGGACGTACAGCGGTAAACGTAATTGGAAACTCACTTGGTGCGATTGTCATTTCGAAGTGGGAAGGTCAATTTAACGATAAAGACAAGGAAGCTTACATTAACGAAGTAACAAAAAAAGTATCGTAACAACAAAGAGTCTGGGACAAAAGCATTGTAGTTGAAGAAAGATCCGAACGATTATTCGTTCGGATCTTTTTTATATTGATGTAGATTTTATCTGTGCAGTTGCTTCTAGTTGTTGATTGGAGAACAAGGCGAAGACTCCTGTGGAAAGCTAAATCTTGTATGGAAATCAACGGCAGTGCAACAAGCTATCCATACCAGCTCATTTATCCAACTTATTCGGCTTTAGATGGGATTTATTTCGTTATGTCTCAATCTTTTTTCGTTTGAATTTGCTTTGGGAAATTGGGAATAGTAACTAAAGATGAAAAACAAATGATTGATACAAGGAGGTCTCAACATGGGAAGAGCAAATAATCACAAATCATCACATAACAACAAAGGGTCACTGCCTCAAACACCAAAAGAGTTAAAAATTGCTCCGGATCAAGCAAATGAAGAATTTTCACGCGAGTTAGCGCAGCATCATGATGCTAAAGCAAAACAGGACTTAATTTTGAAACAACAAAAAGAAAAGTAAAAGAAAAAGAGTCTGGACAAAAGTGTTTTAATTGAAGGGAAATCCGAACGATGAATGGAGATTCTTGATGGAGAATCCAACTCGTTCGGATTTTTTATTGGCAGAGTGAACGAAGGTTTCATTTCTATAGTTGCTTCTAGCTTGTGATTGGAGGGCAAGACGAAGACTCCTGCGGGAAAAGCGGAACAGGTGAGACCCCCCAGGAGCGTAAGTGACGAGGAGGCTCACCGGCCGCCCGCGGAAAGCGAAGTCTTGCACGAAAATCAACTGCCGCGTAACAAGCGATTCATACTAGCTCGTTTATTCGTCTGTAGATTCGATTGACTTAGGTATGTTTCAATCTCTTTTATACATATCTAAAGATAAAAATACCTCAGTAACCATTTTGTAACATTATTTAATCATAGCGTAATAGTTTTTGAGGCTTTTTTCATTATAATTAAACCGAACATATTGAAAAATAAGTTCTATAGAAACGTAACGTTCGGTTACATAATGGAGGAGAAAAATGAAAAAAGCCATCATTGGGTCTATAGCGGCAGCGGCAGTCTTATTTAGCGGAGCCAGTCCGTTTATTGCACCTGCTCAAACAGTAGAAGCAGCGTCATATTCATACAAAGACACGGCTATCGCTACTGGTAAAAAATTAATGGGTGTTCCTTATAAATGGGGAGGTACAACAACAAAAGGTTTTGACTGCTCAGGATTTATTCAATACATTTTTAAAAAGGCTGGAAAAACACTTCCGCGCACAACGGAACAAATGTATCGAGTAGGGACAAGCGTTTCAAAAGCAAAGCTTCAAAAAGGAGATTTAGTTTTCTTTCAAACGTATAAAAAAGGTCCTTCACATGTAGGCGTGTACTTAGGAAATAATCAGTTTCTTCAGGCTTCTACGTCTAAAGGCGTGACGATTACATCTCTTAGCAACAGCTACTGGAAAGCACGTTATATCGGTGCAAAACGGATTTAACTATCCGTCATTTTTTTGGAAAACAACACTACATTATGTAGTGTTGTTTTTGTTTGCATATACATAACATATTGCCAACATTATTTTTAACGTTTTATACAAAAAAATCCATATTCTATGAGATAATAACGTTAACACATTTTGTACTTTAACATAAGGAATATCCCACTCTATTCGAAAGTTTGGTGAGCGAAGATGAAGCGCTTAGTATGGAGTTATGGAATAGGTATTGTTGCAATAGTAGCAGTACTCTCATTTTTCTTTATGATGAAAGGTCAAACAGAGAAAGCTGTCGTTAGCGGAAATGTACCAAAAGCTCATGCGCAGGGAGAAAGAGTGAAGCAGCCCATCTCACAGTTTCAAGCAGTACAGCCTCATGAAGCAGATAATGAAGTGAAAAATGTAAAAAACAACATGCCTGAAAAAGCGGATCCTCCTCCTTTTTTAGTCTACATTGACCCTGGTCATCAATCTCAGGCTAACCTAGAGAAAGAGCCAATCGGACCGGGATCAGCAGAAACGAAAATAAAGGTTTCCGGAGGCACATCAGGCGTAGTGACCAAGAAGCCGGAATACAAGCTGACGTTGGAAGCCTCTATAATATTAAAACAGCTGCTCGAAGAAAAAGGCATAACCGTAAAGCTTACTCGGAGTGCTGATAATGTAGATATCAGCAACCGGGAACGAGCGGAGCTTGCGAACAATTCAAAAGCTGATCTGCACGTACGTATACATGCAGATGGTTCTGAAAATGCTTCTGTAAAAGGATTTTCTGTGCTTACTCCTGCAGAAGATAATTCCTATACAAAGTCTATTTATCAAAGCAGTCTGCAGGCATCTCAAGCTATACTCACAGAGGTGAAAAAAGATCAGTTTGTCGAAGCAGACGGCATTCGCTATCGCAGTGATCTTTCAGGATTTAACTGGTCGACTGTACCTGTAACGCTAGTTGAACTGGGATATATGACGAATCCAGAAGAAGACCGGAACCTGTCTGATCAGGCTTACCTTACAAAGCTGATGAATCATATTGCAGATGGTGTAGCGGCATATGAAGAAATGAAAAAATAAAAGGTGAAAAGACCTATAAAAGCGTGTGACTAAATCAATTGATTTATGTCACACGTTTTTTTTGTCGTTCATATGATATAAAGAAGCGTTTTTTCGACAAAAAAATGGACGAGCAGAAAAGAAAACTAGGTAAAATGCTTTAATTTTTATAAAACTGTGTCGATATAACGAGTGATATTAAAATGCGTTAGACAGTACATGAAAATGGGGGAACAAGATGAGAAAGTTAACGGCATTTGCTTTAGTACTAAGCATACTGCTGTTTCAATTCACGCCGCTTGCTAGCGTGAAAGCTGAAACGGTAGAACCAGTTGTGTCTGTAAAATTAGTAAACTATTTAGGAGATCATCATGCAATTACAATTAAGCCGTCTTATTTATACACTATTAAAAACTCGGATTTGGTCTTAAAAGCAAATACAGAGTATACGGTAACAGCAACAACTCAAGGTGTCACTCTAAAACAAGGAAGCACTGTATTAGGTGATTTTACAAGCTTTGAAATTACACCGTCTCTTTATAAAAATCCCATATCTATTAACGGCAGACAGTACTTAGGAGACGTTGCGTTTACAAATGAAAAAGGAACGTACGTCAGACCTATTAATACGCTGCCGATTGAAGACTATTTAAAAGGCGTTGTGCCAAATGAAGTCTATACATCTTGGAATCTGCAAGCTTTAAAAACTCAGGCAGTAGCAGCGAGAACATACGCAATGAGCTATGCAGGAAAAGTAATCAATGACACGGTAAGCTATCAAGTATACGGTGGCTATACGTGGTACGACAGCACAAACAAAGCAGTAGATGAGACATTCGGACAAGTAGTCACCTACAACAATAAATTAATCAACGCCGTTTTCTCATCAAGCAACGGGGGAAGAACCGAATCAAACAGCAACGCCTGGGGAGGAACTCAGCTTTCTTATTTCCCGGTGAAAGAAGATCCATACGATAAGCAGACGCCGTGGACGTTAGCTGTTCAAAAAACGCAAATTGATTTAACCGGAAAAGATTTAGCTAACTATAGCGCTTGGTGGAATACGGTTTCTGAAAAAGATAAAACCGTTACGGATAATTTGAAGTCATGGTTAGTAGCCAATAAGCATCCTGGTAAAACGATTAAAATTACCTCTATTCCAAAGGTGAGTTTTTATGCTCCTTCATCAGGAGGACGTGTGACTAAAGGTGCGATTACAGTGGACTACCTTGTTAAAGGAGATGTAGACAGTGCGCAAAAACTAGTGGTTCATCATTTGGAATTAACGGATTTAACATCGACGAAGCTAAAATCGATGTTAAACAGCCGTGCGATGCTTAGCCTGCTTGTAACGGAAACAAATGAAACAAGCACATCAACAACTTTTAATGGCAAAGGAAATGGCCACGGTGTTGGAATGAGTCAATACGGTGCTCAAAAAATGGCAAGCCTAGGAAAAGACTATCGTGAAATTTTAGATTTTTATTATCCAACAACTACTCTTTTAAGTTTTTATACAACAAAATATCCGCGAAAAGAGCAGGAGCAAGAACCACCGAAAGATACGGTTGCGCCTGATGCACCTTCAGTTAATGCACTAGGAGACAACGAAACATCGCTTACGGGCGTGACAGAACCAAATGCTTCTGTTATTGCAAAAGTGGAAAATGAAGTAATTGGAACGGGTCTTGCTGACGAAGCTGGAAAATTTGCAATTACGATTGCCAAGCAGCCAGCAGATACAAAAGTATCGGTGACGTCTAAAGATGCAGCTGAAAATGAAAGCACGGCCACAGTAGTGACCGTAACGGATCAAACGCCGCCTTCTGTTCCAATTGTAAATGAAGTAAGTGACCAAGATACGACCGTAACAGGCGTAACAGAAGCAAACGCTGCCGTGACGGTAAAAGCGGGGGACGCAACGTTCTCTGCAGTAGCGGATGGTAACGGTACATTTACTGTTTCAATTCCAGTACAAATAGGTGGAACAACAATAGCGGTAAGTGCAAAAGATAAAGCAGGAAACGAAAGCCAAGCGCCTTCTTTTGCGGTTAAATCTACGTTAAAAGCACCGCTTGCACCAAAAGTAAATGAAGTAAGTGATCAAGACACAATGCTTAAAGGAACGGCTGAAGCAAATGCGACGGTCATCGTTAAAAACGGAAGTCTTCAGCTTGCAGCAGGCAATGCAGATGCCAAAGGAAATTACAGCATCTCAATTGTGAAACAAAAAGCGGGAAGCACGCTGTCTGTAACGGCTCAAAATGCAGGTGGAACAAGTTCAGCCACTGCGGTAACCGTACAGGATAAAACGGCACCAGCTGCGCCAAAAGTAAACGCAGTAAGTGATCAAGATACAAAAGTTACAGGTACAGCAGAAGCAAATGCGACGGTTACTGTAAAAGTCGGAACAACAACCGTGGGAACGGCTAAAGCAGGTGCAAATGGAGCGTTTTCTGTTGCCATTTCTCTGCAAAAAGCGAATACAAAGCTAAGCTTACAAGCAAAAGATGCAGCAGGAAATAGCAGTACTGTATCGACTATAACCGTTACGGCAAAGCCAAAAGCTCCGGTCAAACCAACAGTTAATGAAGTGAGTGATCGAAGTACAGCCGTTACGGGTACCACAGAAGCAAATGCGGCGGTTATCATTAAAAACGGAAGTCTTCAGCTTGCAGCTGGTAAAGCAGATGCTAAAGGAAATTACAGCATCTCGATTGCGAAACAAAAAGCAGGAAGCAAACTGTCTGTAACGGCTGGAAACGCAGCGGGCGTAAGTCCAGTTGTAACGGTAACCGTGCAGGATAAAACAGCACCCGTTACACCAAAAGTGAACGCTGTAAGCAATCAAGATACAGTCGTAACGGGAAGCACAGAAGCAGGCGCGGAAGTGCATGTGAAAATTGATAAAAAAGTAATTGGCAAAGGAAATGCCAAATCGGATGGAACGTTCAGCATCACCATTCCAAAGCAGCCTGCTGCTACAAAATTAGCTGTTATTGCAAAAGATGCAGCTAATAACTACAGCTCCAATGCGTTTGTAACGGTTAGTGCCTTACAGACAAAACCAGCGCTTCCAACCGTTAATACGCTTACTGAAAAAAGTACAGCAGTAACGGGAACAGGAGAAAAAAATGCGTCTATTTATATTAAAGTAGGCGGAAAAATTATTGCGAGTGGGAAAATTGATGGAAACGGCAAGTTCAGCGTGAAAATTCCTGCTCAAAAAGCAGGAACAGAAGTAACAGCCGTTTTGCAAAATAAAGTAGGATACAGCCCGTATAAAATTGTAAAAGTACAAGACACAACGCCGCCGGCACCTCCGGCGGTTGATGCTGTTACGTCTTTGTCCACATTTATCTCGGGAAAAACAGAAGCAAATGCTGTGATTACGATTAAAAATGGTACAAAGCTGATCGCATCAGGCAAAGCAGATAGCAAAGGGCAGTTTAAAGTCACTATTCCAAAACAAACACCAGGCGTAAAACTGGCTGTGACGGCAAAAGATGCAGCCAATAACTACAGCTCCAACACGTTTGTAACGGTTAGTGCCGCGCAGACAAAACCAGCGCTTCCAACCGTTAATACGCTTACTGAAAAAAGTACAGCGGTAACGGGAACAGGAGAAAAAAATGCGTCTATTTATATTAAAGCAGGCGGAAAGATTATTGCGAGCGGAAAAATTGATGGAAACGGCAAGTTCAGCGTAAAAATTCCTGCTCAAAAAGCAGGAACAGAAGTAACGGCCGTGCTGCAAAATAAAGTAGGATACAGTCCGTACAAAATTGTAAAAGTGCAAGACACAACGCCGCCGGCACCTCCGGCAGTGAATACCGTTACGTCTTTGTCCACCTTTATCTCTGGAAAAACAGAAGCGAATGCCGTGATTACGATTAAAAGCGGTACAAAGCTGATCGCATCAGGCAAAGCAGATAGCAAAGGGCAGTTTAAAGTAACTATTCCAAAACAAAAGGCAGGCGTAAAGCTGGCTGTGACGGCAAAAGATGCCGCTGGAAATACAAGTTCAGCAGTCAATATAAACGTTAAATAAAAACAAAAAAGAATTCTCTGCGGAGGATTCTTTTTTTAGTGATTTTTAAGTGGGATAGCAGGTTACTAAAAAGTTACCTTAGAACTTTGAAGTGCCTAACTTACTTTAAAGTGGGTTCTATCTTTTTCTTTTTTTCTGTTTCATAATAACAAATGTAAAGAAATTAGCAGGGGGTTTTTTATAATGAGTAATCATTTGCAAGATACAGTAACACTTCACAACGGAGTCAAAATGCCTTGGCTTGGACTAGGTGTATTTAAAGTAGAAGAAGGGCCTGAATTAGTGAACGCGGTGAAAACAGCTATCGTCAAAGGCTATCGCAGCATTGATACGGCAGCTATTTATGGAAATGAAGAAGGTGTAGGAGAAGGAATTCGCCAAGGTCTGAAAGAAGCAGGTCTTTCACGCGAAGACATTTTTGTTACATCAAAAGTTTGGAACGCAGATTTAGGCTATGAAGAGACGCTGGCTGCTTACGAAACAAGCTTACAAAAGCTTGGCTTAGAATATTTAGATCTATACTTAATTCACTGGCCGGTAGAAGGTAAGTATAAAGCAGCGTGGAAAGCATTAGAAACGCTTTATAAAGAAGAAAAAGTAAGAGCCGTGGGCGTAAGTAATTTTCAAATTCATCATTTAGAAGACTTAATGAAAGATACAGACGTTAAGCCTGTTATTAACCAAGTGGAGTATCATCCTCGTTTGACGCAAAAAGAGCTGCATGCTTTTTGTCAAAAGCATGATATTCAGCTAGAAGCATGGTCTCCTCTTATGCAAGGAGAATTGCTAGATAACGATGTGTTAAAAGAAATTGCTGAAAAACACGGTAAATCAGTTGCTCAAATTATTCTGCGATGGGATCTGCAAAACGGAGTTGTAACGATTCCAAAATCGACAAAAGAACATCGTATTGTTGAAAATTCATCGTTATATGATTTTGAATTGGATGCTGAAGATGTAAGTAAAATTAATGAATTAAACCAAAATCACCGAGTAGGTCCAGATCCGGACAACTTTGATTTTTAATAGAAGAACTAAGAAGCTGGGAGAAAAGTATTTTAGCCCAAGTGCAAAACGAACCATTGATCAACTAGTTTGATGAGTGGTTCGTTTTTTTTGTTATGGTGAATACAGCTTCATCTGTTTTGTCCCTTCTAGCAGTTGATTGAAGGGCAAGGCGAAGACTCCTGCGGGAAAAGCGGGACAGATGAGACCCCGAAGGAGTCAAGCGGCGAGGAGGCTCAGCGCCCGCCCGCGGAAAGCGAAGCCTGGCACGGAAATCAACTGCGGTGTCATAAGCGGTTCAGCTCATGTATCTCATTTGTTCGTCTTTAGGCTGGATTCATTTAGTTATGTCCCGGCCTCTTTTTATGCGTTATTACATAAATTTAACATTTTCTTCACAGTAAGCTAAAGGACGGGCCGTATGATAAAGAAAGGTCGTGAAAGATAGAGAAATCATTTCATATTTAAGTGTAAAATAGGCGGTGTAACGATGACAAAACAAGCTTACTCTCACATACAATGTAAAAAAACATCAATGATTGATTTATTGCTGGATGCAGGGGTTTATAAAAAAGGAAATAAGCAGTTATATGAGCTTACGCTTCAAGAGCTAGAAACAGAATACGAAGCTATTTCACAACAGCGCATATCCCGATGAAATTTTGATACATTGCTAGAATTTGTTATAATAGAGGAAAGGATAGGAGTTGATTTATATCGAAAAGCACCCGACAGACTCGCAGCCCATCCGTATGGATATCCTCGATTCTATATTTGCTAAAATGGTATTAAATAAGGCTATCCGAGATTTTAGAAGAGATCAAATTTTACGTGAAGTCGATCAAACATTAGAAGAAAGAAACAAAGAGAAATTTTTTCAATTAATTGAAGAATTAAAATCAATTTCGTAAAAGGCGTTTGCGCGATAGAATTTGATTTTATCATTTTAGCATATAAAAACAGGTAAGAAGCGGCATGCTTAGTTACCTGTTTTTTTGTTGTCTTATTGCAAACGAAGGCCTTACATAAGAAATGAACCTTATCACTGAACAGACAAAAAGAGCAAGTCTAATGTACTCACTCTTTTCAGAAAGGTATGGGTGTTACTGAGAAAATGAATGTCACTCTCTAAATGTTGCGTGTGGGGTTTAGAAAGTTCTATGCAACTGCATATTTTCTAATTCATTCGCTCTATGTATTGTTAAAGTAACAATATAACCATATCTTATCACATGAACGAAATTCGATTCAATATATTTATTGATTTTCTTTTTAAATTGTTCTAAATAATTAGTGAATGTAAAAAAATGTTTTTATTGGGTGAATGTGTATCTATAAAAAAACATTAGAAAAATATAGTGGGTTTTTATAGGAGACATTTGTTTATTTCTGACGGACTGTAAGCTTCAAAAGAGTACAATCCGTCCTGTAAATCAGTATTAAGAAAAAATGAGCTGAACCCAGTAGAATAGGAGGAAAAGCGTAACGATGGTGGTAAGCGGGATAACGATAAGTGATACTTTTAAATAATCTTTCCATTTTACCTTGATATGATTTTCTTTTAAAATATGCATCCAAATAAGAGAAGCCAGTGTTCCAATTGGCAATAAAAGCGAGCCCATATCACTTCCAATAATATTAGCAAGGTAAATAGTTTTAAGAGTAATAGGATCGAGCCCCATTTCAGTCAAGGTAATGGTTCCGACCATTAAAGCAGGGTGATTGTTAAACAAGTTAGAGAGAATGGAAACAAGTCCTCCCATGATAAAGCTTGCTTCAAAAAGCCCTCGATTCACAATTGGTTCGCAAATTTTTACAAGTAGATCTGTCAATCCTACGTTATGCAATCCGTAAATAATAACGTACATTGAAAATGCAAAAACGAAAATGTGCCACGGCGTTTTCTTTAAAATATCAATTGGGTTTGTACGTAAGTGATACCATCTCCAAATAAGCAAGATCAATGAGCCCAGTACAGCAACCAATTCGATTGGTATGCCGAAATAAGAGGCGACAAATAGGAGACAGCGCATAACAAACACAAATAATAAAACTTTCAGCATAAATTGTGTGCGTTTACGTTTTGTTTCAACAGAAATGCTTCCTTTTAAGGGGTGAAACTGTTTCGTAAAGAAACTCTCTTCTATATCTTTTGAAGCATGCGGCAGTTTTTTTGGCAAATGGCGTTTTACGACCGTATACATGAGCCAAGACATAAATAATAAACCAAGTGTCGCCGGTACAAACATCATCGCTGTGTGCATATAAAGCGACATATGAACAATTTTTAAGGCAATCAAATTGACAATATTACTTACACCTATAGGCGCGCTGGAAGCGGTAGCAATAAGCGCTCCACTTAAAAGGTAGGGGATCTGCTGGTGGGGTTTTAGCTGAAGGTTTTTCAAAAGTAGAATTAAAATTGGAGTGGTAATTAAAATACTGCCGTCATTATTAAATAGTAAAGTCATTAAAAAGCAAAGCAGTTGGATGTACCAATATAATCGGTACCCTGAGCCTTTGGATAAACTCACTAGCCGTGCAGCTGCCCAGTGGAAGAATCCGAAGCTTTCTAATATGACGGCCATGACAATGGTGGCAATAATGGTGATAGAAGCGCCGCTTATCTTTCCGAAAATATCAACAATGTCTGATTTGGATACAATGCCTGTAAGCAGGATAATGGCTGCTCCTATGGATGCCGGCCATGCTTCATTGATGCCGTTTGGCCTCCAAAAAATGACGAGCATTGTCATTGTAAACACGAAAATGGCAATTCCAATTTCAATATTCATCAGTATGCTCCTTTCTTCTAAAATTTGTAATGAATATACCCTTGCATGTCCCTTACACTCTATTTATATTCATTTATTACTAGAAGGATTGTGCATAAGACCATTTTTACTAATATGTTTGTTTATCTTGCCAAGGCACGTGTCATATTGGGAGAGACGCCTATGAAAAAGAGGCTGGGACATAACTAAATCTATCCAATCTAAAGAAAAATCAATTGGATAAAGGAGCTGGTAGGCATTGCTTTTTAAAACGCTGTTGATTTTCATGCCAGACTTTGCTTTCTGCTTGTCCCGCAGGCGTCTTCGTCTTGCACAGATAAAAGCCGCTATATACATGAAACCTACGCTCGCCATATCAATAAAAAAATCCGAACTATTCATCGTTCGGATCTTCCTTTAACTAACATACTTTTGCTCCAGTCTGTTTAAGATTAGCAAGTATAGATTTTTTCGTGTAAAGTTAGCGCTTGTATCTGATCGTGATCAGGTTCGTAGCCGATGCCTGGTGTATCAGGAACGGAAATAATCCCGTTGTCGACCGTGATTTCCGGATGAACGATATCACGCGGCCAGTATTTAGAGGATGCGGCTGTATCTCCGGGAAGCGTAAAATTGGCAAGTGTGGTAATGGCAATATTATGTGCTCGTCCGATACCGGATTCCAGCATACCGCCGCACCATACGGGCACACCGTGAGTTTGACAAAGGTCATGAATTTTTTTTGCTTCTGTTAGTCCGCCTACTCGTCCAATTTTAATGTTAATAATTTGTGTGCTTCCAAGTTTAATAGCTTTTCGAACGTCTTCAGCTGAATGAATACTTTCATCTAAGCAAATGGGCGTGCGCATGCGGACCTGCAGTTCAGCATGATCAATTAAATCATCATGAGCCAACGGCTGTTCAATCATCATTAAATCAAACTCATCAAGCTGAGCAAGGTGATCAGCATCTGCAAGCGTATAAGCAGAGTTCGCATCAACCATCAGGGGAATAGAAGGGAACTCGTTTCGAACTGCGCGCGTCAAGTTAAGATCCCAGCCCGGCTTAATTTTAATTTTGATGCGCTTATATCCTTCATTCAAGCCGGCTGCAATTTTGCGAAGCGTTTCGTCAATAGTAGGCTGAATGCCAACGCTGAGACCAACTTCAATTTGACTTTTACTGCCTCCTAGCGCTTTAGATAGAGAGAGGTTTTGCCTGCGCGCATACAAATCCCAAACTGCGCCTTCTAACGCCGCTTTTGCCATGTAATTGCCTCGGATATGAGCAAAGCGTTGAGATACTTCGTCAGGGTGCTGAATTTCTTTCTGTTGAAGCAAAGGAATTAAAAAATCCTCCATAATGTGCCAGTTTGTTTTGAGCGTTTCTTCTTTATAAAAAGGATCGGCGCACGCTACGGATTCAGCCCAGCCGGATCGTCCGTCTTCGTCTTGAATTTCTACTAAAATAAAGTCTCGATCCACTTCTTTCCCAAGGCTTGTGGTAAAAGGGTGAAGTAAATCCATTTTTAAATGCCGTAAAATGACGTGTTTTATGTTCATTTTTGCACCTCTTTTTTCGTTAAAATATAAAAATGAACGGGTGCGCTGCTTTCTGGATACTTCATGAAGTCTGTTACTTGGAATCCTTTTGCAAAACACGTTTGAAATACGCGTCTTGTTCGCATACGCCAGTCCAATGCAAGAGAAGGAGAGACTTCTTTCATTTGCTGAAAAGCAGACGGAATAGCTACAGACACGATGTCATGATCCAACCATTTTTCATCAATATCTGTAACAGAAGGGAACCCTTCATCCGTTAACGTCCATTGAATGAGCGATGCGTCCATTATTTGATCTGGCGTATAAAGAAGCTGAGCTCGTTTTGTATCTTCTGCGGATGCCCATTCTACAACGAATCGATCAGAAGGCAAGTCAGCATTTAACGGATCATTCATGTCTCCGTAGCAGTTTTCAATATAGGTAGAACAAACGGCTCCAAGCTTTCCAATATTTAAATACCCGTTGGCGCTTTCTAGAGGATCATACGTCCAGCTGATATATGAATAACCCTTTTTTTTACTTTCCTGGCGCTGCGCATGCTTAAGTTTGGCACCGATACCCATGCTGCGATAGGCAGGGTCAACTGCTAATATATGAGAACATAAATAGACGCACGTTCCGTCAAACCCTGGAAAACTATATTGAAAGCCAATCAGCTTTTCATCTAGAAACGCACCAAGAACAAGACCTCCGTTTTTAACAGCGGTCAAGGTTTGATGAACGGGCGTGGCTTCTTCTTCTCCCCAGACGCGGCTTTCTAATGCGCGTACGTCTTCTAGTTCAGTGGTTGTTGTGAGTGAACGAATCGTTAAGGCTTCAGTCATATTTTTACTTCCTTTCTTTTTATCATCTATTCTAAAAAGATGCCTTGCTCGGCATAGAGCTTTTCCAAGTGTTCTTGTCGTTTTCCAGCCGTTTTTTCATCTCTTTTTTGCATGCTGCTAATGACAATTTGAGATAGGGCAAGAAGCGATAAAATATGTTCGGTTGTTCCGGCTAAAAGCGTGATATCAGCGATTTGACCTACCGGAGACAAACGGCGGTCTGTAATGGCAATTACTTTCGCTCCTTGTTTTTTAGCCTGCTGAGCTACTTCAAGCGCTTCTTTTGTATAGCGCGGCAGTGAAAATACAACAACAGCAGACTCACTAGTAAGATTGCATAGCGTTTCAAGCAAAAATCCAGTTGGAAAAGATAAAAGAACATGATTGCGAAGCTGATTCATTTTATAATACAGCCAGTAGGCTGCCGTATGAGATTCGCGGAAACCCGCAATATACACTTGATCACTTTTGATAAGCGCCTCTACAGCTTGAGATAATTCTTTTTCGTCAACTGGAGAGAGCCATTCATCGAAGATTTTCTTTTCTTCCGCTGCAGAATCAGCTGCAGGTTTGCTAGCTGCTTCTTTTGATTCGGCAGAAGAAAGCCATTCTTTTCGCATTAGCTCCTGCAAATCGGAAAAACCATTTAATCCAAGTGCGTAAGCTAGACGAATAACGGTTGTTTCACTGACACCTGCTTCTTTGCCGATTTGCCCGGCCGTGTACAGCGAGCCTTTTTCCGTAAAATTGACGAGAAACTCCGCCACTTTTTTTTGACCGCGAGAAAGGTCAGGAAATTTATGTTTAATTAATTCTTGAAATGATGGATTCATATAGCCTCCTAAAAAAAGAAGTTATAACTTCATAAAAATATATTAATGCATTTTTAACTTCATTTCAATTGCTGTTTCAAAATAAAAAGAAGTCCTCGTGATATAATAAATTGATTATTCAAAAATAAATGCCGTTATTCAAAAACGAATTGTATTTTATTCAAAAATGAATAGAAAGCAGGGAGCATACATGAATTCAGAATGGAATGAAAATCAGTGGATCCTTCATTCATTAAAAGATGATTTGCTTGTCACGGATGAAAAAGGCATCATTGTCCGAATACATGAAGGAACGGGAAACATTTACGATGTAAAAGCTGAAAAACTGTTGGGGAAGTCTGTTTATGAACTTGAAAAACAAGGACTGTTTACGCCAATCGTCACGCCAATTGTGCTTGAAACAAAGAAGAAAATTACGCTTGTACAAACAACTAAACAAGGCAAGCAGGTACTCGTTACGGGCATTCCTGTCAAAGATGAAAAAGGAGAGATTAAAAGAATCGTCAGCTATTCTCATGATGTGACGGAGCTTATGGAAATGAAAACATATCTTGATGCGATGGAAGGCGAAATGCAGCGCGTAAAGAGCGAGCTTATGCTGCTGCGGAACCAAAATCTATCAACAGAAGGAATTGTGTGCAACAGCGAAAAGATGCAGCACGTTCTTCGTACGGCTGTTCACGTTTCGAATGTAGACGTAAATATTTTACTTTTAGGGCAGTCAGGAGTAGGAAAAACGCACTTAGCTAAGCTGATACATAACAAAAGTACAAGAAGCAAAGGGCCGTTTATTGAAGTGAACTGCGGGGCGATTCCAGATCATTTATTTGAGGCCGAACTGTTTGGCTATGAAGCGGGTGCTTTTACCGGTGCATCTAAAAATGGGAAGGTGGGACTGGTCGAATTAGCAGATGGAGGTACGCTTTTTTTAGATGAAGTCGGAGAACTGTCACCGGCGCATCAAGTGAAAATTTTAAAGCTCATTCAAGAAAAACAGTTTTATTCCGTTGGCGGAAGAAAGCCTAAAACCGTGGACTTCCGCTTAATTGCAGCGACGAACAAAGATTTAGAAAAAGCCGTTGCTGAAAAAGAATTTCGAGAAGATTTATATTTTCGTTTAAGCGTCGTACCGATTACCATTCCATCTTTGAACGAGCGCCCTGAAGATATTTTTCCGCTGCTCACACATTTTGTCGAGCAGTTTGAAAAGAAATACAACCGAAAAAGAACGTTTGATAATGCGGTTATTCACGCACTGCTTTCCCACGAGTGGAAAGGGAACGTACGAGAGTTAATTAATGTGATTGAACACGCTGTGGTTGTATCTTCGCAAACGCTGATTACAATGGAGCATTTGCCGCATTCTCTGCATAGAAAAAAACGGATTCAAAACGTTGAAGAACATGGGGAAATGAAGCTTAATGACGCGTTAAACGAGCTGGAAAAAGAGATATTAGTAAAAGCAAAAAAACAGTATAAAACGACAACAGAAATAGGGGAAGCACTTGGAATCAGTCAGCCTTCAGTTGTTAGAAAATTAAAAAAACATTCCGTTTTTTAACGTCTTTGGCACGCTCTTTGCATGTAAAACAAGTACAAACACATTACTTGATAGATTGCGAGGAGGAAGTCAGATGACGCAGGCATCACTTACACAGTTAATGAACAGTTTACCCGATTTACTAGCACCAAGCATGGCGAAAGATCATCCTAATTTACCCGTGGTAAAAGCAGAAGGCTGCTACTACTACGGAGCTGACGGAAAAACGTATTTAGATTTTACATCAGGTATTGCAACAGCGAATACAGGTCATCGTCACCCTAAAGTTGTACAAGCGATCAAAGAAAGCGTTGACCATCTTATGCACGGCCCGTCGGGTGTGATTATGTACGAATCTATTTTACAGCTTGCCGAAGAATTAAAAACAGTATTGCCAAGAGGGTTGGACTGCTTTTTCTTTGCTAACAGCGGAACCGAAGCAATTGAAGGAGCGTTAAAACTGGCAAAGTACGTTACGCAAAGACCTTATACGGTTTCGTTTATGGGCTGCTTTCACGGCCGTTCTCTCGGAGCGCTTAGTGTGACAACATCAAAAAGCAAATACCGGAAATTTCTTCAGCCATCGGGCTTAACGTATCAAGTGCCTTATGCAGACGCGACTCAGTGTCCAAAAGGAGAAGATCCGGAAATCTACTGCGTGGAAAAGCTGGAAAGAGATTTTGCCACTTTGTTTAAGCATCAAGTAACGCCGGAAGAAGTAGCATGCATGATTGTAGAGCCGGTTCTTGGAGAAGGCGGCTACGTGATCCCTCCGAAAGCGTGGCTGCAAAAAATAAGAGAAGTGTGTGACAGACACGGCATTCTGCTTATTTTTGACGAAGTGCAAACCGGCTTTGGACGGACCGGCGAGTGGTTTGCAGCTCAAACGTTTGACGTGACGCCTGACATTATGGCAATCGCAAAAGGCATAGCATCAGGACTTCCGTTAAGTGCGACCGTAGCTTCCAAACAGTTAATGGAAAAGTGGCCGATTGGTACACACGGAACAACTTTTGGAGGCAATCCTATTGCTTGTTCAGCAGCACTTGCGACTCTGGACGTATTAAAAGAAGAAAAGCTGATTGAAAACTCAAAAGCAATGGGGAAATATGCAGCGGATCAGCTTCAGCATGTAAAAGCGAAGCATGAAGTGATCGGAAGCATTCGTTCAGTAGGACTAATGATTGGAATTGAAATTATTAATCCGAAAACAAAGCAAGGTGACGGAAATCTTCTTCTTGAGATCCTAGACAAATGTTTGGAAAAAGGGGTGCTGTTTTACCTTTGCGGAAATAGCGGAGAAGTGATTCGAATGATTCCTCCTTTAACGATTACAAAAGAAGAAATTGATGCCGGGCTTCGGGTATTAGATGAAGCATTGACAGAAATCACAAGTCTTCACGTGATCTAAAGCTTTAGGAAGCTCTTTGTTTCCATGAAAGATAGATTGACCCACAATAAGGAGGAATCTGTTATGAACGGACTGGATATGACGGTTATGTTTGTCTATTTTGGCGTATTGGTTGTAGCTGGTATTATTGGCTCGTTAAAAGCAAAGTCATCAGAAGATTTTATTTTAGCGGGACGAAACTTAGGGATGTTCATGTATTTAGGGTGTTTGTCTGCCGTTATTTTAGGCGGAGCGTCGACGATTGGAACGGCTCAGCTTGGCTATGAGCACGGGCTGTCTGGCATTTGGTTTGTGACGATGATTGGACTTGGGATCATTACGCTTGGCACGATTTTTATTAAGCGGATTTCGTCGTTGAAAGTGACGACTATCAGCGAACTGCTAGGAAAAAGATATAACGCTCAAGCGCAAATTATCAGCGCCGTTGTTGCAGCTATTTATACACTCATGGTATCAGTCACTCAAGTGATTGGGATGGGAACGATCATTCATGCGCTGCTCGGATGGAGTATGACGGCATCGATGTTAATTGGCGGTTCGATTGTTTTGTTCTATACGATTTTAGGCGGAATGTGGAGCGTAACGGTTACTGATATTATTCAATTTGTTGTGATGACGGTGGCGATTTTTGGATTTATGCTTCCAATGAGTGTATCAGAAGCAGGAGGTTTCAAAGCCCTTGCCGGAGATTTGCCATCATCTTATTTTGATTTTTCATCCATTGGATACGGTCAAATCTTTCAGTATTTCCTCTTGTATACGCTTGGTATGGCAGTATCTCAAGATATTTGGCAGCGGGTATTTACGGCGCGAACAGAAAAAATTGCCCGAAACGGCTCCATTTTTGCAGGCGTGTACAGCATTGCCTACGCGATTGCCGGAAGTGTAATTGGAATGTGTGCATATTTGCTGCTGCCAAACGCAGAAAGCAGTCAAAGCATTTTTGCGACGCTTGCGATTCAAATTCTGCCTCAAGGGTTATTAGGTCTCGTGCTGGCAGGCGTTTGTTCGGCGCTGATGTCAACTGCTTCAGGAACACTGCTTGCGTCTTCTACGCTGATTAGTAATGATATTATTAAAAAAGTGTGGCTTAAAAATATTTCAGAGAAAAATTATTTAATTTTAACCCGCGTGAATACACTTATTGTTGGTGTGCTTGCTATTATCTTTGCTCTTTGGATTCAAGACGTGCTTGTTGCTTTAGATGTTGCGTATGCCATTTTATCAGGAGCGATTTTTGTTCCATTTGTTGTGTCGCTGTTTTGGAAAGACATTCATCCAAAAGCAGGAGTTTCAGCGATTGTTGTCAGTACGCTAGTAGTACTTGGAGGTCTATTGATTGAAGGACTTTCTTCTACCACGCCAATCCTATACGGAATTTCAAGCAGCATCATTGTAATGGCTGGATTTGCGGTTATGGCTCGAAACAAAGAACTGTCTGATCAAGAAAAGGTTCAAGAAGATATGTGAATAAGGGGGTAAAAAGCTTCTCATAGTAAAGTGAGAAGCTTTTTAGCATTTTGTATGCATAAGTATAGACAACAAACGGCAAGGAGGAGTACACTAGACGCTCAGATTATAGGGATAAGGAGATTGTTACATGAAAAGCAGAACGTCTGTAATGGTTAGTATTGTGCTGGCAATGCTAGTGGCTTCGCTTGATTCAACGATTATGAATACGACGATGCCCGTTATTGCAAAAGAGCTTGGAAGATTTGATTTGTACGCGTGGTCGTTTGCTTCGTACATGATTGCAAGTACGATTTTATCTCCGGTAGCGGGAAGATTATCGGATTTATTTGGCCGCAAAAAAGTATTTGGGTTTGGAATTATTGCTTTTTTAATTGGTTCAATGCTTTGCGGCGTGGCAAATACGATGATTCAGCTTGTTCTTTTCCGTGCGGTTCAAGGAATAGGAGCCGGGTTTATGGTGGCGTTTCCCGCTATTATTGCCGGAGACTTATTTCCCGTCGAGAAACGAGGGAAGATTCAGGCGCTCTTTACAACGATGTGGGGATTATCAGCTGTATTAGCTCCGCTTTTAGGCGCTTTTTTTGTGGATTATTTAACGTGGAGATGGATTTTCTTTATTAATTTACCCGTATGTATTGTTTCATTTCTGACATTAATGCCCTATCAAGAAAGCTATAAGCCGAAACGAGCAAAAGTCGATTACATCGGTGCTATCTTGTTTGGAGCGGGCGTTACATCACTGCTGCTCGTTACGGTAGTGGAACAAAACCGAGTTGTGTATACAGTCGCGGGACTTATTTTATTAGTGATTTTTTATCTACATGAACGAAAACACGCTTCACCAATTGTACCCCTGTCCATGTTCCAAAACAAAACGCTGTCATGGATTAATATTAATGCGTTTATTGGAACGGTGGCTTTATTCGGTACGTCAAGCTACATTCCGTTATTTTTACAGCGAGTAGCGCATCTGTCACTGTTTATGAGCGGAGTTGCGCTGTTAGGAACGGCGGTCGGGTGGATGTCTGTATCTGTGCCTGCAGGTAAATGGATTTTAAAACACGGCTATAGAAAGCTGTTGTTAATCGGAAATGTGCTGCTGGTTGGCTCTGGAACACTGCTGCTTATGCTAAATGAAAGTCACGGCTTCTTTTACGTGTTTTGCGTCATGATTGTCCAAGGACTATCGTTTGGACTGCTTTCTACGGTTGGCGTCATTGGTGTACAGCAATTAGTAGGAGGACATGAAAGAGGTATTTCAACGTCATTTTTTATGTTTTGCAGAAACATGGGAACAGCCATCGGCGTTACCATTATGGGTGCGTTGCTGACTTCAGGCGGAAGCTTCATGGCAGGCATTCATCACTTGTTTTTATTTGGCTTTGCCGGAAGCATCGTGGCTTTATTGACTTCCTTAAAAATTCAAAACGATACGGAATCAAAGCACAGCCGAGCTGCTAGTTGAGGGAATTTATGCTAAATATGTTTATTTCATAAAAAAACGGGAAGAAACCAAATAAGGTCATAGAATTGCCTGAGAAATCGTAGGCATATTCTTCTTCTTCTTTCACTTACTACATGTGGGACGCCGGGTATCGGCGTCTTTTTTTTGTGCTGTAAAGGAGCTGCTTATATTATCCATAAATAATCTCGTTCAAATAATGGGACTTTTTACAAAAATAAGTCTTTAAATGGTAAGGAACATTAGGTATAATTTAGTGGTTATTTAGCATATTTTAGAAATGTTTGGCTAAGTTTGTACGAAAAAGTGAAAGGGGAAATTTCATGTCTTGGCTCACCAAATGGTCGTTCAAAAATAAAGCGGCTATCACCATTATGTCTATTTTAATTTTAGCTTTAGGAGTCATTAGTTATTTTACACTTCCGATGGAATTCCTGCCGACCGCTGATCAGCCTCAAGTGTCAGTAGTGGTTATGGGGCAAGGAACGGATGCGGACTCTATGGAAAAACAAGTTACGTCACCGATTGAAGAAGCGGTAGCCGGTGTTAAAGGAAAAAGCAACGTGTATTCGACGACGGGAGACGGCTATTCTAAAATCGATCTTTCATTTGAATCCAAAACGGATATGAAAGAAGCAAAAACAAACGTCCAAGAAGCACTGTCTTCGGTGCAGCTTCCAGCCAGCGTATCAAAGCCTAATGTTATTCAATTAAATACCTCTATGATTCCCATCGCAGATATTTCACTCACATTTAAAGAAGGATTAACAAGAGACAATCTGGATCTTGCAGAGAAAAAACTGATCCCTAAATATAAAGACGTTAAAGGCATTGCGAGTGTTCAAACGTATGGAACAGCGGATTCCTACGTGTCTATTAAAGTTGATAATAAAAAATTGTCACAAAAGAACGTGACGATTGATAAAGTCATCAGCGTGTTAGAAGGAAAAAACACGTCGCTTGCAGTTGGCGAAAAAGTCATTAATAACAAGTCGAGCAACATCAATGTAACAGGTAAAATTGACAGCTTGGGCAAAGTGAAAAAGCTGCCGGTTGCACCGAATGTAACGCTGGGCGACCTTGCAAAAGTAGAAGTGAAAAAGCCTGAAGGCGTCGTGACGCATATTAACGGAAAAGATGCACTTTTACTTATTGTGACAAAAGACAGTCACTCAAACGCCGTTAGCATTACAAAAGAAGTAAAAAAACTGTCTCAGCAAATTAACAAAGACTATAACAATGTGAATGCTTCTGTATTTTTTGCAACAGGAGACAGCGTACAAAACTCTGTTCATTCCATGATGAAAGAAGTGTTGCTGGGCGCACTTTTTGCGACCATTGTAATCATGCTGTTTTTACGCAGCGTTCGCTCTACGTTTATCACAATTGTATCCATTCCGCTATCGCTTTGCTTTACGCTTTTTTTATTATCCAAATCAGGCGTTACGCTTAATATTTTAACGCTTGGAGGAGTAGCGGTAGCGATTGGGAGATTGGTAGATGATAGTATCGTTGTTATTGAAAACATCTTCCGGAAAATGCAAAAAGAAAAGTTTTCGCTTGGGCTGATTATTGATGCGACAAAAGAGGTAGGTTCTGCTATTACCGCTTCTACGTTAACGACAGTAGCCGTCTTTTTACCAATCGGCCTTGTAAACGGAGGGCTTCAGGACTTTATGCTTCCGTTTGCTCTAACGCTGACGTATTCATTGCTGTCTTCACTAATTGTCGCACTTACGGTTGTGCCGTTAATGAGTGCAGGATTATTAAAAAATGAAAAAATTCGCAAGCACAAGCAGCCGGTTCGTTTTACAAAGGTCATTACGTGGTCGCTTAATCATAAATGGGTTGTGCTGCTGCTTTCGCTGCTTTTATTTGTCGGATCTATTGGCGCGTACACGATGATGCCTAAAGGAGCGGTTGATAACTCTTCATCTGACTTTGTAGGCACAACGTTAAGCTATCCAAATAACACGCCAATTAAAACCGTAGAAGAAAAATCACTGCAGCTTGAACGCTATATTTTAGCTCAAAAAGAAGTAAAAGAAATATACATGCAGCTTGGTAATACGGACGAAGGAGCCAAGTGGGGAGACGTTGGTTCACCTACTGAAGCTACGTATACGATTACCGTAAAAGACAGTGGAAACATTGATTCACTAATGAAACGAATCCAAAATCAAAAGAAGCTCTATGACGGAGGGGATCTTAGCGTAAGTGCTGCTTCACTAATGGGAGCGTCTACTACTTCCATTACCGTTGATGTAATTGGAAATGACATGAACAAGTTAGAAAAGACGGCAAGCAGCATTAAGAAAGAAATCAGCGATATAAAAGGAGTAGACAAAGTTTCTACGAACCAAGACGAAAAGAAAACGATTTACTCTTTAGACGTAGATCCAACAAAAGCGAATACGCAGCAAGTAGCGCAGCAGCTTGGCGTTATGCTGAACAAAACGCCGATTGGAGCGATAGATTTAGAAGGCAAGCAAGCAAACGTACTTCTTGAATCTGTCCTAAATCCAACATCACCAAAAGAGTTAAAAGATATTTCCATTATGACAGAGACAGGACCGTCCCCTGTTTCAAAAGTGGCTTCGCTAACGCAAGCTGAAAAGCCAACCAATCAGTTTCATAAAAATGGAGACCCTTATATTCAAGTAACAGCGGATGTCAATCCAGAAAAGCTTTCAGAGATTAATAAAAACATCCAAACAGTGATTTTTGGAGACGGTAAGAATAAAGGACTGTCGATTTCAAAAGATGTTGACGTTGTAATCGGAGGAGCAAGCACTCAGCAAGGAGAAGACTTCTCTGACTTGTTCATTACAATGCTTGTGTCGATTGGTATTGTGTTTTTAATTATGGTGATTACGTTTAAAACAATCCGCACGCCGTTTGCCATTTTATTTTCACTTCCGCTTGCTGCAATCGGTGCCGTTTTAGGATTATTAATCAGCCGCATTCCAGTAGACGTAACGGCTTTACTGGGAGCACTGATGCTGATTGGTATTGTTGTAACCAACGCCATTGTACTATTAGACCGCGTGAAGCAAAATGAAAAGAAAATGATTATGCGCGATGCGATTGTTGAAGCAGCCGCTACGCGTATGCGTCCAATTGTCATGACGTCTGCTGCTACGATTTGTGCGATGCTGCCACTATTATTTAAACAAAGCGAAAGCGGAAGCCTTGTTTCTCAAAGTCTTGCAGTCGTTGTAATCGGAGGATTAGCTGTTGCGACTCTTCTTACGCTTGTAGTCATTCCGGTTGTATATGAACTGCTTCATTTCAGAAAATCGAAAAAGCAAAGAATACAGCAAAAACAGCAGGAAGACGTAACGCCCCTATAATGTTTAAAAGAGGCGAGGACATAAGTATGTTAGTTGAAGGAAGATCCGAACGATGAATGGTTCGGATTTTTTTATTGGTAGAATGAACGTAGGTTTCATGTCTGTAGTTGCTTCTAGCGAGGGTTGATTTGGTTACGTCCTAGCCTCTTTTTTATGAAACCTTTTGGCTGGTAAAACGTATAGTTATACAAAGAGATGGAGGGATAGTATGTTTGGAATAAAAGAGCGATGTTCCGTTTGTCAAAAAGAAATTCAGCCGAATGAAGAAGTATGGATGCGGATGAAGTATCCAAGTAAGAGAGGCATGACCGAAATTAAAGCTTTCCTACATCAAGAAGCGCAGTTTGTATGCATGGACTGCTTTGAAAAAACAAAAAAATGAGTCAAATGCAGATGTTCTCTTTTTAAAATATTGACATATTATATTTTATAGTTTAATATTTAGATAATTATCTAAATACTTAAATATGATGGAGATGAACTTCAATTGAATGAAACGTTTAAAGCTTTAGCGGATCCCACTCGCAGAAAGATTTTAGAGCTGCTAAAAGAGCGGGATTTAACCGCAGGAGAAATTTCCGAGTATTTTAATATGACCAAACCAAGCATCTCAAATCATTTAAAAATCTTGAAGCAAGCGGACCTCGTTCAAGATGAAAAAAGAGGGCAGTTTGTGATTTATTCATTAAATACAACCATTTTTCAAGATTTAATCGGCTGGTTTTTCAGCTTTCAGAAAGGAGAGAGTTAAATGAAAAAGCACGTATTTCCTTTAGGCATTACTCTTTTAACACTGGTTGCATGGCTGATTGCACTGCCGCATCTTCCAGCTACGATGCCCATTCACTGGGGAGCAAATGGAGAAGCAGACGGATTTGCAACGAAGATAAATGCAATGATCTTAACAGTAGGCATCATGGTACTTATTTATTTTATCATCGCATTTGTTCCGCGAATTGACCCGCGTAAAGAAAATTATAAGTACTTTTCAAAAACGTATAACATCGTGTTAAACGCCGTACTGCTATTATTCTTTTTTGTAAATATGAGCACTATTTTACAGGGGCTTGGCTATAACGTGCCGATGTCGTACATTGCTCCGATTATGGCTGGACTCGTTTTTATCATTATCGGAAACTACTTGCAGCGCGTGCGCTCGAACTATTTTATGGGCATTCGTACACCGTGGACATTGAGTAATGAAATCGTATGGAAAAAGACGCATCGTTTATCTGGAAAGCTCTTTTTTATCGGCGGACTGCTAATTCTTATTAGCGCTTTTTTACCTGATGGATACAAGTCAGTTATCATGTGGGGGAGTATCGTTCTGTGCGTGGCGATTCCTTATCTGTATTCGTACTTGGCGTATAAAAAAGAAATGAATATGTAAGCATACCAAAAAATCCGGTGAACACACCGGATTTTTTTATGGATAACATATCAGCCGTAACGCCACCGTTCGTGTCACGCCGGCTGATGAGAATAAAAACAGCATAAAGTATGAAACGCGTTTCAGGTCAAGAGTTGCTGTGAAAAAACTTACACTTGCTTACGATCGCTTGCTTCAGGCGGCTTTTCGATCCAGCCGTTTTTAATCATCACTTCGCTGCAGCGCCCCGCTACTTTTAAGTCTCGTAAAATACACGCTTCACAGTGCCCGACAATATCAAGCCTCATGCTGGTGGTCATTGCCGTTGCGTAGTAAGTAATGGCTACTTTAAACATTGCGCCTGCGTGAAACGTCATCAGCTTTTCTGAAAAAGGCGCGTGCGTAGACGTCGTGATTTCATTATCCAAAAGCGGAGGCGTGTGAAGGTTTTCCTCGTGCATGATAGAAGAATAAAGCTCAATATGCTTGTGGGCCACATCAAGCCCCGTCTCCATGACTTTCTTCACATCTTTTCGTTTGCTCACTTGCTTAAAGGCAATCAAAAGAGCTTTGGTTGCCATGCTTTTGCGTAAGTTAAAATAAATATTACCGGCTTCATTTGCGTTTAAAAGACGCTGCTTTCCGACAAAATCAAGAGCGTAAGTCAAATCTGTGATGTGCTCTTGTTGTTTCGGATTTAAAAAATAAGGAGCCGGTACATAAAGATTTTTTGCTAAAAGCAGATCGAGCGACCGATTATAGATCTCCATCGCATCTAAATTGCACTGATGATAATAATCTCGAAGATCTCGGCGAACCGAAACGCTAAATGAAATGCCATACCCTGACAAGCCGTGAATCGTCATGTCGTGAAGATACTTGAGCCAAAACGAGTCTGTAAAAAGCGGAGGTGCGTGCAAGTCCACATCTTCATCTGTAAATCCATTCGGCAACGGAAAATGTTCGGCCTGAAAAATGGCAGTCAGTATCTCAATATGTCTTTCAGATAACTTTAGCGAAAAAGCAAACAGCGACCGAATCTCGGCATCCGTCACCGTTGCAAGAACGTGTTTTGCGACACAAATCGCCAGCGTATCCTGATGGTACTGCGCGCATAGACTCGTTATTTCAGTTGAAGTCAAACGCTTGCTTTCTGCGTTCAATGAGTTTCCCCCTATCTATAAAAATGGTACGTATCTACGAAAAACAGATAAGTATAGTGTGGACAAGGTTGTGTTAAATTATTCCATGAGTAAATTGAAATCAAAATAGAAAAAGATCTGCCCGGTAAAGAGCAGATCTCTATGTATTGGTTATTTTTTATTCATTTCTTTTTCAATTTCAGGATAGGTAATGCCGTATTTTTTAGAGACGGTAACTAAACTCATAATTTCTTCCTCAGCAGGCGGTCCTACTTGCGGCAGAGGAGCACTTTCTGGAACGGAAATACCAAGTTCTTTAACGAATGAATCAAAGCCTGCAGGAGAAGCAGTAAGGATAAATTCCGTTTCTTCTGGTCCGGTTACAAAGCGGTGCTGAATACCTCGAGGAGCAAAAACATAATCGCCCGCTTTTGCTTCAATTATTTCTTCTCCTATGTAAAAAATCATCGATCCGCGCTTTACGTAAAACGTTTCATCTTCATGTTCGTGAAGGTGAAGCGGTGGTCCTTGATTTGCTGGTTTCACTACGTGCGCTACGGCGTAAGCTCCGTTTGTATCTTCACCTGATACAAGAAGCGTTACTTTTTCATCAAGAAAATGAAATGTGTTTTGATCGTGTGGTGTACGGTGAAAAGCGTTTGTTAGCTGATTATGAGTTGCTGTCATCCTTTTATCTCCTTAAAAAACATATTTTGAGATTATTGTATACTAATATGGACGTTTTGTGTGCGGGAAAATAGTTAAAAAGAATTATTTTTTTACATTTATTATCTTTTTATAGTTCTATTGTTATTGATTGTGGATTTTCAATAGAATTCCCTCTATCTATTTTCCAAAACTACCCAGTATGCTAACATAAAGATAGAATTTCTAAAGAGATAAGTGATATATGAGGTGTAAAAGGAGAGTTTCGATGAAGTTGTTTAAGGATGCTTCTGAACGTGAGCATCAAAATTGGAATAAAGCTGTGTCGGCAGGTTTTTATATCCTTTTATTGCTGCTGTTTGTGAACGTAATAATGTATACCTATAAAGGTGCCGAGTTAGTGTCGTCATTTTCGATGTTTTGGACAGGGATCGTTGTGACGTTTGGCTATCAGTTTATTTTAAATAGAAAAAGTGAGGAAAAATGAAAAAACATCCTTGGTACCGTTCAGAAAAATTTCTGCTGCTTCTGTGCTTTTTTGCGCCGCCCATTGGTTATGTGGCGGTGATCGTGAATAGGAAAAAGCTAAGCCGAGAACAGTGGCTGAGTAACTTAACGGTAGCGACTATTATCATGTCCATATGGCTGCTGAAGTTTTTGCCGCATCAGTGGGGAACGATTATTTTACTAACGGGAGCCGGAATCTATTGGTATCACCGAATGTTAAAGAAGTTTAAAAAGTAGCAGCAGGGATAAAGAAAGTTAAATTTTACGCATTGATATTTTGACAAAAGAAGTTAAAATATTATAGTAATACAAATTTGTTCTACCCATGTAAATAAAAGTATTTATTTGCTGTGTTTTATAATTTAGTTAAGAATAGAGCCAACCAAAGCGGTTGGTTTTTTGCATGAGTTCATTCTTTTTTTGTGGAAATTGAAGAAGAGTATCCGATGTAAAGCTAGAGCATATAGGCAGGTTTTAAAACTGTCGGATCAGTTCTTTAAACAGGAGGCCATCACTAGTGTCGATAAAGAAAAAGTTGTCCGTATTCTTTACTTTGCTGGTATTGTGTATTCTACTAGCGAATAACACCTTGCACTACATTCGATCAAAAAATAGATTAACAGAGTTTAATCAACGGGAAATCACGCTGGTCACAGAAGAAATTGCGTACGAAGTCGAAAATTCTAAAAATAGTGCCTCCTATATGGAAGATCGGATGGCACAGGAATTACGAACGGCTTCGATTGCGATTCAACAGTCTTTGCCCGCTGATTATCATGACGTCAGCAATGACGAGTTAAAACAGTTGGCTAAAAAACTGAGGGTATCTCATATTACATTATTAGCACCCGTAGAAGGTGATATTATAGGCGTAAAATCTTCTGATCCTAAGGAAATCAATATGTCTACAAAAGAGTGGGGCTATTGGTATACATCTTTTCAGCAGCTTCTTTCTCAGCAGCCGGTCACGACAACAAAAGGATTGACTTTACCTCACTTTTGGAGCGGGCCGATTGAAGTAGCTTCTAGCAACCCTAATCACATTGACAAGTGGGGCTATTATTACGACGGGTCTACTAATTATATTATTGATCCTTATTTTCGGGATCAGCACGTCCTCGATTTTGAAAAAAGGTTCGGCCCTACGAACGTGATGGACCGCTTTACGGAAAATCTTGAAGGCGTTCTTGAACTAACGGCTTTTAACCCGAAAAATTTCGGAAAAAGAAATCAAAACGTATATTTAAACGGCAATAAATATATTAGAATAAAAGATCAGCCGATTTGGTACGGTACCTACACGTATCAAAATACCGAACGTGATAAAATGTCCATTCAAAAGGCTTTAAAAACGGGAAAATCACAAAGCTATACTGCTAAAATTAACCATAAAAAAGTATTAAAAACACTGGTACCGATTAAAGAAAAAAACTCTCCGGCTTATGTAATAGGCGTAGTTTATGACTACGGACTTATTGAAAGAGAGCTGCAGCAAGAATTAATCAAACATTTACTGCTGTCTCTGCCGTTTATCTTTATTGTCCTTATTATCAGCTTTGTCTTCTCTACATCCATTACGCGGCCAATTAAACATATTATGGAGCACGTAAATCAAATCGCCAAAGGCAATTTTGGCAAGGTGCTGAATGTAAGAAGAAAAGATGAGCTGGGAGGACTCGTAGCAAACATCAACCACCTTTCTCACTTTTTAAAAACATATGTGGACGATTTAAAGAAAAGTCAGGAAGAAAGTGAGTATCATGCGTATCACGATTTTTTGACAGGATTGCCAAACAGAAGATATTTTAAAGAAGAATTAAACAGGCGCTTAATTGAATCGAAGGAAAATTCCATTCGTCACGTAGCCGTGTTATTTATGGATATAGACCGGTTTAAAGATATTAATGATACGCTAGGGCATTCAAAAGGAGATCAGCTTATACAGCTGATAGCCAACCGTATTAAAGAGTGTCTGCCTCCTGCTAACAATTTTCTTACAAGGCAAGGAGGAGACGAGTTTGTTATTTTATTCAGCGATTTTACACCGGAAGAAGTTGAAGGTATTACCGAGAAGATCATGGCGTATGTTCAGCAGCCCTGCTACATTGACAGTGATGAAGTTTTCGTCAGTATCAGCAGCGGATTAAGCTTTTATCCGGAGCACTCTACGAATTTGGACACGCTTATTACGTATGCAGATGTCGCCATGTATGCTTCAAAAAGACAAGGCGGCAGTAAAGTAAGTATTTATCATGATTCATTAAATCAAAAACAAGCTGAAAAAGTTCACATCGAAACGCGCTTACGAAAAGCGATTCAAAAAGGTGACATTGACGTTTACTATCAGCCGAAAATAGAAGCAAAGCGCAATGTAATAACCGGTGTAGAAGCATTAGTTCGCTGGAATGACGCAGAGCTTGGATTTGTTTCTCCAGAAGCGTTTATTCCTATAGCAGAAGAAGCGGGTTTGATTCAGTCTCTATGGGAAGTTGTCATGAAGAAAGCTTGTTCTCAAGTCAGCAAATGGAACAAGAACCGAAATGAAAAAATGACGCTAGCGGTTAACTTTTCTCCGCGGCAGTTTCAAGATCCGATTGTGTTGGTTAATGAAATACAGCAATTTCTTTCGCACCATAGATTTGATCCCGCATGGTTTGAAATGGAAATTACGGAAAGTACTTTGCTGATGAACGCGGAAGAAACGATTAAAGCTTTACATCTGTTAAAGAAATATGGTATATCAATTTCTATCGATGATTTTGGAACCGGATATTCTTCATTAAGCTATTTAAAAAAATTACCAATTGATTGTTTGAAAATCGACCGGTCTTTTATCCAGGATATTCAAGAAGATTACAGCAACAGTGAAATTGCGCAGGCGATTATCAGCTTGTCTCAAAGCTTAAAGCTGCAGGTAATCGCAGAAGGTGTGGAAGAAGAATATCAAAAAGCGTTTTTAATGGAAAATGGCTGTGATCACATGCAGGGGTACTTGTTTAGTAAGCCTCTTGCTGCAAAGGATTTTGAAGCAGCATTTTTAAATAGCTGAAGCAAAACCATCATTTGAAAATAAACTTACTAAGAAAAGGGAAGAGGATATAAAAAGATGGCACTTAGTACACAAAATTTAATTGCTCAAAAATTTTTAGAAACAGTAGGCACGAATTCAACTGAAATAGATAAAAAAATAGGTCAAGCTGACACATTTATGAATGCGGTGAAAGAACTGATCGATTTATGCGGAGATAATCCGGAAAGAGACGGCCTTGAAGAGACGCCGTACCGCGTGTTAAAGGCATTTTTAGAATACACGGAAGGCTACCGAGAAGATCCGAAAGCTCATTTGGAAAAAACATTCGATGTGAATCACAATGAACTGGTATTGATACGAGATATTGAATTTCACTCAATGTGTGAACATCACTTTGCGCCGTTCTTTGGCGTTGCCCACGTTGGGTATATACCGGATAAAAAAATCACAGGTTTATCTAAAATCGCTCGTACGGTAGAAGGATATGCAAAAAGATTTCAAGTTCAAGAACGTCTAACAAATGAAATTGCAGATGCAATTGAAGGAGTGTTAGAGCCAAAAGGAGTTATGGTGATTATTGAAGCAAAGCATATGTGCATGTGCGGAAGAGGAATTAAAAAATCTTCAGCTTCTACAGCCACTTCATCCGTTCGAGGAACGTTTATGGAAAAACCAGAGGTTCGCGGAGAATTTTTATCTCTTTTACAGCGACAAATGTAAAGAAACAACAAGCCATATAAGCTGAGAAGCAGAAGCGAGGTGAGCTGTATGCAACACGTTGACGTACTGATTATTGGCGGAGGGCCCGCTGGCATCTCTGCTGCCGTGTGGTGTAAAAGGCTAGGCGTTGAGTGCTTGCTTCTTGAAGAGCAGGCACAGTTAGGCGGACAGCTGTTTACGATTTACAATGAGATTATTGATTATCCCGGAATACAAGCGGAAAATGGAATCGAAATGCAGCGTAAAATGGTTCAGCATTTTATCGATATGGACTGTTTATATGAAGCGAATACAAAAGTAATTTCCATTGACGAACGTTCTAAAACAGTAAAAGTAAAGCAGCAAGAAACGGAAAAGGAAATTGGCTATACGTATCTTATTTTAGCAACGGGCTCTAGTCAGCGAAAGCTGGGAGTGCCGGGTGAACAGCAAATGATTGACCGAGGAGAAGTATACTCTGCTTCAGCAGACGGAGAACGGCTAACAGGCAAAAGGGTTGCTCTCATTGGCGGAGGAGACCGAGCGTTTGAAGGAGCACATCTTTTAGCATCAAAAGCAAAAGAAGTATATCTGATTCATCGTTCTACGCATTTTAAAGCAAGAGAACAATACGTTGAAAAAGTGCTTTCCGACCCCGGTGTTAAAGTGATGACAGACACGGAAGTGACGGCTATCCACGGAAAGCATCACGTCACATCGATCGATTTAAAAAGTAAAAACAGTGACTGCGAGAATTTATTGGTAGACGCAGTGCTGATCAGACTAGGCGTAGCGCCCAATGTTGAACTTATTAAAGAAAAAGTCACGACTACACAAAGCGGGCTCATCGTCATCAATGAAGTGCATCAAAGCAGCAATCCATCTATTTATGCCATTGGAGACGCCTGCACGACTCCCTTGTTTTCTAGTATCAGTTCTTCAGCCGGTCAAGGAGCGATTGTAGCCAAGCATGTATCGAGTCTTTTGAATGATTGATAATATAAGAAAAGCATCTATCAAATTGATAGATGCTTTTTTACGTAACATAGTAAAAGAAACATAGCAGAAGTACGTTCACAGGCAGACAAATCGTTTGGAAAAAAGCAGTGTAGTTTTTCGGAGCGGCGCTGATTCTTTTTACTAGAATACATTCGGTAATGAAATTAAAAAGAACCATGATAGAAGCGACCGTTATATATGCCCAGACGTTCTGCTGAAACAAACGAGTAAAAAGAGGCGAGAAAAGAAGCAGAAAAGCAGCGGTTTGAAAAGAACCTCTAGAAAATAAATCATGGTTTTTAGCACTTTGCGTCACGCTATCCCTCCTTTATATGTTTTATTTTACCAAATGAAAAAGACTTTAAAAACCTTTTCGGCTATCTTTACCTGAGATGTTCCTCATTTGGGGAAAGTAGGGTAAAATATATGTCAAATGTAACTTATTCTACTAGTATAGAAGAAATGGATAAAAGGAGGCAGCATGAGACCTTGCCAGATAAAAATACGGAGAAGGAGCAGTCGATCATGATCATGAAACATCTTGATCGTTTGAACACGCAGCTTTTGAAAGAATACAGTGAAGGTATTTTTTTTATCAACTGTGAAGGGGATATCATGTTTAGCAACGAGGCAGCCTTCAAGCTAACAGGAAACGAACACAAACAAAAAAGCCAGCAGCTGACAGCTCTTATACATAAGTCGAAACAACAGCAGGCCCAAGAGCTTTTTCAAAGGGCTTTAAAAGGGGAAAAAGTTCATTTTTCAACGACAATCAATCATAAAACAAAAAAAGAACTTCATTTATATATTACGCTTATTCCTATTATCGTAAATGAGCAAGTAGCAGGTGTCTATGCCGTATGCAGAGATGATTCAAAAGAGCAGGAGCGATCCAATCACATTTCTCAGTTAGAAACGCATTTGAAAATGGAGCAAAAGCTTGCGAATGTGGGAAGCTGGTATTACGACGTGACGGAAGATAAAAGCTATTGGTCACCTCAGCTGTATAATATTTACGGATTAAATCCTGGTCAGCTCTTTACTCCTTCTTTTAGAGATGTTCTTCAATTTATTAAAGAATGTGACCAAAAAAGGTTAAAAAAAGCAGTTACAGAGGCACTTTCAACGGGAGAAAGCTATAAAATTGAATACGCGCTAATGCGGCCAAATGGCGAAGAACGTACGGTGTTTGAGCAAGCGGATGCAGTAGCAGATGAGCAAGGAAACGTCATACAGCTGATTGGCGTTGTTCATGATATTACCGAATCAAAAGTGATTACGAATGAATTAAAGCAAAAAGAACAGCAGTTTCAAACGATTTATAACAATTTGGATGCCGGAATATGGTCCGTTGATGTGCCAAGCAATAAAATGATTGTATGTTCAAACGGTGTTAGCCACATTTACGGAGAAGATGCAATTAAATTTTTAGAAGATAGAGATCTGTGGGAAAGCTTTATTCACCCTGAAGATAAACCAGCTGTGGCAAAAGCGCAGCATCAGCTGCAAAAAGGAAAAACGATTCGTCAGCAGTATCGGATTTATACAAAAACAGGAGAGATGAAATGGGTAAAAGATCGATGCATTCCAACACTTGATGAGAACGGTAAGCTGGTGCGCATAGACGGCATTATTGAAGATATCACCGCAGAAAAAAAGTACATGGATCAAGTTGAATATCTTGCGACTCACGATCATGTAACAAACTTACCGAATCGAAGAAAGTTTGAAAAGAAATTAAAAAATTTCATTCGGCAAATGAAAAAAGAAAAAGATTCATTAGCGGTTTTTTATGTAGGACTGAATCGTTTCAAACATATTAATGATACATTAGGCCACGACGTAGGAGATCGCCTGATGCAGCATATCGCCAATCGGTTAAAAAAGTTCGTTGCGCCAGATGTAATGCTAGCTAGAGCAGGAGAAGACGAGCTTGCGATTTGTTTTTTATCTCTTGCACATATAAATGAATGTCAAAAGCTAGCCGCAGCACTTTTTCAAGAAATCGAAAAAGAAATTACCATTGACGACTTTTCTCTGTACGTCACAGCCAGTATAGGAATCAGCATCTACCCGCATGACGGTGAAGATGTGAAAACCTTATTAACGAATGCCAACCTTGCTATGCGCCGTGCCAAAGAAATCGGGAGAAGCTACTGGCAGCTGTATTCGCCGTTAATGGACAGCGAGACGTATAAAAGCTATCATCTGGAAAAAGGACTGCGCAACGCACTTCTTCAAAATGAATTTTTTATTGAATATCAGCCAAAGGTTCATACAAACAGCAGAGAGATTGATAGTATCGAAGCATTAATTCGCTGGAATCATCCGGAATGGGGACGCGTATCACCGGAAAACTTTATTCCATTAGCAGAAGAAACTCATTTAATTATTGAACTCGGCGACTGGGTAATTGATCATGTGTGCAAGCAGCTGCAGCAGTGGAAGAATCAAGGGTTACAAACCGTGCCCGTTTCGATTAACGTCTCGTCTAAACATTTGCTGAAACGAGGGTTTGTGGAGCACGTTCAACAAACGTTAGCTCATTACAATATCGACCCTTCATTTATAGAATTTGAAGTAACGGAAAGCTCTATTATTCAGTATGAAGAACACGTAAAAAAAGTCATGGACGAATTAAAGAAAATCGGCGTAACGTTTGCTTTAGATGATTTTGGTACGGGTTTTTCTTCGTTATCACATTTAAAAGACTTCGAATTTAACACGTTAAAAATCGATAAAACGTTTATTCAACACGCCACTGATAAAGGAAAGCAGCAGGCGATTACAAAAAGCATTTTGTACTTAGCTCATGCTCTTAACATGAAAGTAATCGCAGAAGGCGTTGAAACAAAAGAGCAGCTCGCCTTTTTACAAAAGCACGAATGTTCCTTTATTCAAGGCTATATTGTGAGTCAGCCGGCTGCGCCTCAAAAAATTGCCGAATATTTAAAGGAACGATTTCTATAAAAAAAGTGATGTCTCCACGGAGACATCACTTTTTTTACGCTTGAATAGGTTTTCGAAGCGTCCAAATTTGGTAAAACATATAAAGAGACTGATAGATGGTCAAATACGTGAGTAAGATCCAGCCGTTCATTAAGTACGGATAAATGGCTTGCTGTACGGAAGGGCTCGTTAAGTAGTCACGGAAATAAATGCACAGGACAACAATCATTCCTGTAAACGCAAACCCCGTTAAAATGCCTTGCCCTAATTTACTGCGCGTTTTCCCGTTTTCCGCGTTGTATTGATTCGCCCAGCCGTCTTTTTTATTAGCCGCAAGCCTTTCCATCCATACTTGACCAAACGTAATTAAATTTACCCACAAATAAATTTCCGGACTAATCAAAAGACCGGCCAGTATTACATCAATCGGCCTGTGCATCGGCGTTTTGACAGCGAGCATAATATTTAAGACAGAAGCTAACGCGATTGGAATGACCCAAAGCCACGACCAGTAAAATTGATCGGTCGCAAGCGCAGCCGATAACAATAAAATAAACAGCAGGCGAATAAGTAAATCACACAGCGTTTTGATCTGTGAACGCCACAGCTTTCCTTTATGCTTGGTTCTGACGTCCAAGTTTCCGTTTGTTAGTAAATCCACGGTCCCGGACTTCCATTTATTACGCTGTTCACGGTACGTGTGATAGCTTCTCATTGAGTCCACGAAGCAGCGAGCGCCTGGACTGATTAACGTTTTCCAATTGGACTTTTGCAGCTGCCACGTCAGAAGCATATCTTCAACGTCGCTGTCATTTTGCCAAGGACCGTCAAGCTTATTTTCTTCCACTATATTTTGAAGCGCTTCCGGGCGAAACAGCGTAGCCTGACCGCCGAGTACGTACGTGCTTCCGCCGTGATACTGAAGATCTAACAGCCAGCTTGCCATATCCTGCTTTTGCTGATGCGTCCACCACCGGGCGATCGGTCCGCCGTACTCGCCGCTTGCAAGCTTTTCTTCGTAACGCACGTCATCTTTTGACAGCGAGCTTTTCTTTTTAGGCATTCTCATCGTATATTTTGCCATTACGCCGCCGATGTTTCGGGATGTCATTAAATCTTCCCATAAATTAATGAGTGCTTTTGGAGCTAAGCGGCTGTCTGCATCCATCCCTAAAATCGCTTTAATCGACTCTTTATACAGCTGCTGATATTTCGTCAGCGTCGTATTATATAAATCCAGTGTATCTCCATATATCTTTTTCCAAGCCGTATTTAACGCGCCGACTTTTCGTTGTTTATTGCCTTCAGTGACCAGTACCTTTACATTTAAATCAAATTCATCTCCGGCCAGCTCCGCCTTTTCTTTCGTGCGGTCCGTACAGTTATCTGCAATCACAAATACATCGAGCTCCACATTATTTGGAAGAAGCTGATCGCCTAACCCAGCCAAACAGTCGCGAATTGATTTCTCTTCATTGTGCGCCGGAATAAAAGCCACGATGCGCGGCCTCATATACGAAGCTCCAATACTTCCAGTAACGACACGCTGATTGTTCATGTTTTCCTTTACCCCCTGATATATCAGGAAACCCAGCTATCCTAGTCCTAAAGACCTTAGACCTGAAGTTTTGCGTCCCAGCCTTTCGACTGGTTTGCCTTTAACTGAACAAGTTAAGTTCACTACTTTTGTTTTCTTTAAAGAACGAAACATCCGAAATGATACTATATAACGAATATCTTTTTTAGATTTTACCATAAAAATAGGTTGAATTACCCTAAAAAGGTTCGACAAATTTCGATAAGGAGTAAATTGTAAAATAAAGATATAGCCTTATATCAGTTACTGGTTGCCTATGTAGCCTTGTTTTTGTGAGTCAAAAAGGTGGAAGGAAGAAGTGAAGAAAATAAAGAGAGTAATAGTTAAAATCTTGTTATGTATGGCCTGTGAACGGGGTGGGTAGAAGAAAAAGAGTTGAAGCAAAAAATGCGGGAGATGAACTCTGGAAAGCGATAAATTAATAGGTAAGTGAATATGTAAATGAATATGTAAATTACTTTATAATTACATATAATAAATTTTTCGGAGTAAATATGTTAAAAATTCTGACAAAATTAAAGACAAAGAAAAATCTATCGATTATAATGATAAAGTAATGAATGATAGTCATTCATTATTCTTGTGGTTATTTTTGAATTGAAGTTATATCGCCTCATAAATGAATGATAGTCATTCATTTATAGGTATTAGAATTAGAAGGGGGTATTATATGAAAATGATACTAGTTAAGCAGGTGAAACAAGATGAAAGGTAATCAAAGTGCTACATTTGCTCGTACGTTAACGCTTCGATCACTTGTTATTTTAGGGCTTGCATATATGGCTCCAATGACAGTGTTTACTACATATGGAGTTGTGGCTCAAACTACGCATGGCATGGTTTCTATGGCGTATGCTTTTGCTCTTGCAGCCATGCTATTTACCGCATACAGCTACGGGCATATGGCTAAAGAATATCCTTTATCAGGATCTGCTTATACGTATACTCAAAAATCTATAAGTCCTCATATAGGATTCCTGGTCGGCTGGTCTGTGCTTTTAGATTATCTTTTTTTACCAATGATTAATTTTTTGCTAGCAGGAACTTTTTTATCCGCTGCGTTTCCGTCTATTCCATCGACTTTTTGGATTCTACTTTTTATTGTTATTATTACTTGTATAAACGTGTTTGGTATTCAAATGACAGCAAAAGTGAACGGGATACTTGTACTTTTTCAATTTCTTATAACAGCTCTATTTGTTATTTTATCCATTAAGAGAATGATAGAAGGAGAAAGTGATATTTTGTTCTTTTCTTCTTTGCATCTCTTTGACTCAAAGGATTCTTTTTCTTTCGTTCTTTCAGGAGCTTCAATTCTTTGTTTATCTTTTCTTGGGTTCGATGCTGTGACTACGCTTTCTGAAGAAACGGTTGATCCAAAGAAAAATGTACCAAAGGCTATCCTTCTTGTAGCATTTATAGGAGGAATACTTTTTATACTCGTTTCATACATTACCCAGCTTGTTTATCCAAACTATCATTCATTTAAAGTTGTAGATTCAGCTTCGTTTGAAATAGCAGCTTATATTGGAGGAACGCTCTTCTCATCCGTCTTTCTTGCCGGAATTATCACTTCAACGATTGCATCAGGAATTTCTTCACACGCCAGTGCTTCACGACTGCTTTATGCAATGGGCAGAGAATCAATGCTGCCTAAAAGGCTATTTGCCTATATACATCCCAAATATAAAACACCATCGCGAAACGTGATCTTTATTGGGGTACTCTCATTAAGTGCACTAGTAATGGATGTCGTTACAGCCGCTTCCTTTATCAATTTTGGTGCGTTGATTGCATTCACATTTGTAAATATCTCTGTTATCTTTCACTATTATATCCGTGGAAAACAAAGAGATTTTAAAAGCACATGCCGTTATTTAATCAGCCCTATTATTGGAGCGGTCTTTACAGTTTGGCTATGGACGAGCTTAGATATAAAATCTATTTCGTTAGGGAGCATTTGGGTTGTTATAGGCTTTATTTATCTATTATACAAGACGTCATTTTTTACAAAGGCCCCGCCGCAGTTTACTTTTGATGAAAAAACAGAGCCAAACAAATTCAAAACCGAACATATATCTTGATAAAGTACGTTGGTTATTATCTGAAATTTCTAACATAAAAGGAGAGGTTAAAATGAAAGAAACAGTAAAAGTTGGTCTTATTCAAGTTAAGTGTGAAGAAAATGTTGAAGCTAATATTAACTATACGCTCAATAAAATTAAAGAAGCGGCCTCAAATGGAGCTCAAATTATTTGTCTACAAGAACTATTTAACGCTCAGTACTTCCCTCAAAGTGTTTCACCTGCAGGATATGAACTAGCTATACCAGCAGATAGCTCCATATTAAAAGAGATGGCAGACCTTGCAGAAGAACTGAAAGTTGTATTAATTGTTCCTTTTTATGAAAAAGCGGCTAGAGGCGTTTATTTTAATAGTGCAGCCGTATTCGATGCGGACGGAATTTGCTTAGGAATTACAAGAAAGAACCACATTCCTGACGGGCCGAATTATCATGAAAAATATTATTTTGTTCCAGGGAATACGGGATATCCTGTATATGAAACAAAATACGGAACAATTGGAGTAGGAATATGCTGGGATGAGTGGTTCCCAGAAGTAGCGCGAATTTTATCCCTGCAAGGAGCGGATATTCTATTTTATCCTTCTGCGATTGGTTCAGAGCCTGATCACCCTGAACTTTCAACTCGTCCCGTATGGGAAAAAGCTATTTCAGCACACGGGATTTCAAATGGAGTCTTTGTTGCTGCGGTGAACCGAGTAGGAACGGAAAAAGAGATGACATTTTATGGAGGTAGCTTTGTAAGCAATCCGATGGGAGAAATTCTACAATCTTTAACGGATGAAGAAGGGATTTTGATTCAAGAAGTTGATTTGAAAGAAATTGATTCGGCCCGTAATTTGCTTCAGTTTATGCGTGACAGAAGACCAGATACGTACGAATTATTATTAAGGAAAGAAGCTTTCCGTACACCTTCAAACGTATAAATTTAACTCTTACTATAAAAAGAAAGGAACGAGACGATATGCTATCTAAAACAAGCTGGATTTGGGATGAACGATTTCTACACCATGATACAGGAAAAGTTCAGTACATATTTGAAGGTGGAGAAGTAGTAGAGCCTTGTGACGAGTTTGAAAACAAGCATCGCATGACTGTGATTAAAGAAATGATTGAAAAAAGTGGTTTAGCAAAGCACTTAGTTAGACAATCACCCTATGAAGCAACGGATGAAGATTTACTGCGGGTCCATACTAAAGATCATATCCAGCGTGTTCAAAAAGCATGTAAAGCAGGAACAAGGGAAATTGGACCTGAAGCTTATGCATCTCCTGAAACAGAAGGGATCGCGAGGCTATCCGCAGGTGCCGTCATGAAAGCAGTAGATACCGTAATGGAAAGTGAAACAATAAGTAAAGTCTATGCTCAAATACGTCCACCAGGGCACCACGCGTCTTCAGACCAAGCAATGGGCTTTTGTTTTTATAACAATGTAGCTGTAGGTGGTGCTTATGCAATTGAACATTACGGGTTAGAAAGGGTTGTTATCTTGGATTGGGATGTTCATCACGGAAACGGAACGCAAGACATCTTTTATGAACGTGACGACGTACTTGTTATTTCCATTCATGAAGAAGATTATTTTCCATTGGAATCCGGGCAGGTACATGAAATCGGACAAGGAAAAGGGGAAGGATATAATATAAATATACCAGTGCCTCCCCTGACTGGAGATGAAGGTTATCAATATGTATTCGAATCTATCATCGCACCAGCTATTAGTCAATTTAAGCCGGAGCTTATCATAATATCAGCGGGGCAAGATGCAAATGCATTGGATCCGATTTCTCGTTTAATGGTGACAAGAGAAGGGTTTAGATATATGGCAAACAAGATTCGAGAATTAGCAGAAACACATTGTAAAGGAAGGCTCATTGTAGCACAAGAAGGAGGATATAACCTAGCATACCTTCCTATTGCAACCATGGGAGTTATTGAAGGCCTTACCGGTGTAAATGTGAACTGGAAAGATCCGCACGTTTTGCCGCAAAGAAATACACCACCTGCTTTATTCGAAGCAGTAGATAACGTTATAAACTATCAGAGAAGTTTTTGGAAGTTTGCTGAGAAGAAAAGCTTTTGTTGAGAAGTAGGGATGTAAGCTGTACAGCTTACATATGTTGGAGATAAATAGTGGAGAAAAAGAGAAGGGGAACCTTCTCTTTTTTGTTTGGTTTTCTTGGCATTATCTATTTAAGGTGTGTAAAAAATTACTTAAGGCTTCTTCCGTTTTAAATTTAAACGAATAGCCAAAAGAAATTGGCTGTTTGCCTCCGTTTAACCGCTTTGGAAAATGTTTTAACGCCGTACTATGAACTTTTCCATCACTTTGACTTAAGTCCACATCAAATGAAAGAGGACTCACTACAAGGTTTATTTCTTTTGTTGGAAGTAAATAGATAATATCTTCAGTCTCTTGATGTCTGTATTCAAGTCCTTTTGTTGTTATGTTTGTTAGTGCAAAGTTATGAGTTTTAAAAATGTGTTGTAGAATGTGCATGATGAAGGCTCCTGTCTTTTTAGTAGTTATAAATAAGTATTGTACAAGAATATGAGGGGTTTTTGAAGGAGAGGTAAGTAAAGTATTCTTTTTATGGTAAGTAAATAGAGAACAGTTCTAGCAACAGCGTCTATAAAATTCTAAAAGAAAATGAACAGAGAATATAAAAATTTAATCTACATATAGATACATACTATAAATAAGAGATACATATTTGAGGCTTAATGGGTTGTTAGATAGTAAAGAGTTGCTAAATGTCTGCGTATGGTTTATCAATCATCGGTTGATATCCATACTATAGAATTAAATAATCGACATTTTTTAGGGACTTGGATAGAAATACCGGTTTTATCATTAAGTTCTGTAAAAAGGTAGAATAGGTAGTTATTCTACCTTTTTTGGTATTGATAAAATTAAAGGCTTTATAGCTGTAAATATGGACAAGATGCAGAGTGTTTTTTAAGGGGATTTTCTACAAAACTATACAGTAACAGTAGAGTTAGTAGCTATAGTAGATTTATAACAATTTTCTAATATATTAAATCGGCTGTCTTTGAAAAGGTAAAAATAAAATAAGGAATTATCTTAAATATAATCAAATTTAATTCTTAAGTACTTTTGTTTAATAATAAAATATTTATTTTGTTAAAATTTATTAGTTAATAATCTTTTAGATTCATATATTTTAATAAAAATAATGTAAAAAAATCTCGAAAATATAGTATAATTATCCTTGTATAAATTTACTATAAAGAAGATTTTATTTACCGTTGTATATATAGTCATAGGATAAAAGAGATACAAATGAGTATTTAAAGTTTTAACAAGTAGGAGAGGGTATATTGAAAACATATGAAGTTGTATATGTAGACCATGAGAATGAATATAAAGTTATGGAATATAAGGCCGATGATTTACGAGAATGTTTAGATCAATTTAATAATCATTTTCAACATAAAGTTGATATTGCCTGTATTCAAGAATTCAATAAAGGTTATTTTAATAAAGTTTTTAAATTTAAAATTTCCGAAAAAAATTTGCAGTATTTTATTGAAGAAGCCAAAATGAAATCCAAAAAAACAGATAAGAATGTCCAAATTATTCAGATGAAAGCAGGAAGAAAAAGGGAATCTCAGTCTTCAGGTAGTGGCTGTTTAGTTTGGGTTGTTGTGCTTATCGGAGGCTATTTTCTTTTTAAATATATTTTCTAGTACATATTTTAAATTGGTTTTGGCGAATATTTATAAATTTAAATTAACTCCAAACAGTGTTGATTCACCGTTTCGTATGTAAAACGGTAAATCAACATACAAAGGACAATATTATTGTTATGATAATCCGTAATCTTACTTTTAGGACAAATGCTCATTCTATAGTTTACCTAATTGTTTTCTTAATTCTTGTTCTTTTATTTCAAGTTCTTTTTTTAATGCAGCTCGTATCTCGGCATTTAAAATGTCTTGATTCGGTTTCTCATTTAAAAGGCTAGCAATAGTATGAATCATTTTTTGCTTAATCACATTATTTAGAGAATGATCACCTGAATCGCTTTCAAAATTACTCTCCGTTAATGTCAGTTGAAATCCCAAACTTTCAATTACGATGTGTTCTGTACTAGCATATTCAGTTTCCAAATTTATATATTTTGTTAAGTCAACACCTAGTTCGGTAGATATTTTTTTCAGCGTTTGAAGAGTAGGTTGACGTAATCCGTTTTCAATCATGGAAATAGCACTTTGTGAAAGTTCTGTTTGATCAGCTAGATTTTTCATTGTTAATTTTTTTTGTTTTCTAATCTCTTTAATTTTTTGTCCGAGAAGAATATATTTTTCATCATTATCTATCATAGTATCTCTCCATTTTTCTTTATTTCATTGTGATTTATTACAATTATAACAGGTTTCACAGAGTAAATAAATTAATCTAACGTATTAATTCAAAAGAGAAGTAAAAGGTGCAAATAGTATGGTATATAAACAAATAAGCCGTAAATAGCTGTGATTTTTTATCATAAATCGCTTTTTTAAAAAATATTTATAAAAAATCACAAAAAAATATTTACAAAAATATCACAGTGAGTTATATTTTTACTTGTGAACAACATTTTACGATTTAGAGGAGGAATAATTTTGAACCATACTAGTCCGGAACAACTCAATGGCCTGAGCTCTATAATTGAACAGCTCTCTCAGGAGACAATTCATTATTTAAAGCATCAGTTTTCTTTACCAATAGAACAAATAGAAAATGCAACTTTATATAGTGCATTAAACTATGAAGCAGTGAAAAATATCACTCCAACTGAACTTAGTGATTTTTTAATTTATTTGACGCAAAACTCAGTAGTGTGTGATTTGGTTAAATTAAATTTATTCTCTAAACAAAAAGATAGTGAAAAATTAATTTCATACTATGTAGACATTGATGTAATAGACGGTGATTATACACATCAAGTAGTTTTATATAATAAATTTTTTGATGCTAGCTTTGCAAATCATTTATATCCAGATAATGCTGATGAGTATCGTTTCCGATGGTTTCAAGAAATTTTAGTAAGAACTGCAGTAATTTCGCATTTTGTGAGTGAGAATCGCGTTCTAGAACTCACTGACTATTTAGTTCAGGAACTTACTCAATTAATACTACAAGATTCATCAACAAGTGAAGTTAACAACGAAGGAGAGATCGAATTGGACATGTTAAATCAAGAGAGAATTAAATTTGATTCACAAGAAGACGACTTATTATTTCAAGACGACAATAATTTTAATTTAGAAGAGCAAGAAGACTGGGCAGTTGATGAAGATAAAGTAGAAGATAGTGAAGCAGCTGAGATCGAGCTTGATAGGGTTCATAGTTTAGTAACGGAACTATATAAGTTAACATCATCAACAGAAAATCGTCAAAAATTGAAGGGTTTAAAAGGAGATATTTTTGAGTTAGAAATGACGTTAGATGAGGACGAAACGAACGTTTATCCCGTTGTGATTGAATTACAGTTAAAAGTACTTTCGTTATCAATGGATACAAAAGAAGAACAGGAAATTCAGATAGAATTGGCCAAAGACTTAATTCAAATCATTCATCAGTAATCTTTTCCTATTAAATAAGTCTTGAATTTAAAACTAGAACGTACACAGGAGCTGATACTGGTGATTATTCATAATATTAATCTACAAAATTATATTTTTATTGCCGACGCAAATGCCTTTATGCATGATCACTTTTGCAAATTTTTAAAAAACGATTTGATTTTAGCTATAAAAAAAGCAAGAGAAACTACGAATGATCAAAATTCCTCTATCTATGTTCCGAGAACAGTGATGGAGGAACTTAAGGATTTAAGTAAGCGTTCAGGTACTGAAAATTTGCAAGTGAGAACAGATGCACTTAACGGGTTAAGAATTGCAGAAGCGCTAATTACAAAAAATTATGGTCATCTGATGAAATCGGATTTTATTGGCACAGTAGAAAAATTTAATGATGTTGCGATGCTGACTATTTTAATGGAAGCAAGAAGACATTCTAGTTTGGCGATATTAACAAACGATCGAAACTTTGCCACAGATATTTTGAATTTAAATTTGATGAAATCTGTTAAATCCAAATACAATTTGAAGGCTTTGTTTATTGATAAAAAAAATCATAAATTAACCGACTGGATTCTTGATAGTGAGACACGAGAAGCCAAGAGATTTAAGTGGGAGTAAAGAGGAGGAGTAAATTTGGTTGAAACATTTCGCATAGATGAACACAATGATTTTATGCTAGCTGATCATTATTTTTTTACAGACATGCTACGAGTTCAGGCAGCTGAAGATAAAAAGAAACTAGAAAAAGTAATGAAGGATACACTTCCAATCATTATTAACAAAGCAAGGGAAGTTAATCCTAATTATAGATTATTTATTCCTGAATACTGTGCAATCCCCTTTGAAATGCAACATAACGAGAAATTTATCAAGATTGTGAATGCCTATTTAGAGAAGTTTGCAGATTGGTTTCCTTCAGCGCAATACTTTTCAACTGGAGAAGATCCAGGTGAGAGTGGAATGCATTTAGACGAAGAAATTGATTTCTTTAAAAACTTTATCCAAGCTATGCGCACTGATGACCCCACTAAAAAAGCAGTTCTCCTTACAAGTTATTCTCATGCGCTTGAACTAGCGGATCGATTGGTTAATGCAGGTATCTCTAGAGTGATTGGATTTTCACCTGAAGATGGTTTTGTAGAGTTTCGAGCTGTAGAATTAAACGAAAATGACATTGTTTATGTTAGAAACAAGCAATGTAAACTAGGTAAAGAGATTGGAAATGGAGGGGAAGCAAAAGTTTTTGAACTGTTTCCAGGTTATCTAGCGAAAATTTATAAAACGTCTATAGATCCAAAAACTTTCTTACCTAACTGTGTCAAGTTCCAAGAACAAATGAAGTTACGTAAAAATAAATTTAAAGCTTTCTTTACTAATGAAAATTATCGCATCAATGACCCTAATATTATTTTGCCTCTTGAAGAGATTTACGATCAGTATGGAAATATGATTGGTATCATTATGAAGAGAGCAGAAGGTATTGATTTGTTCGATATTGTTGCAAAAAATCAATTTCCTTTTTCAGACTTTAAGCGCAGCGAGTTACTAAAAATATCTAAAGAGATCGCTAAAAAAATAAAGAAACTGCATGAACATGGCATTGTTATGGGAGATATGAATTTAAATAATTTTTTAGTAGACGCAAAAAGTCCAGAAAATATAAAAGTTTCTGTAATTGATTTAGATGGCTGTCAAATTAAAGGTTATCCCTCTCATTATGAAACGCCAGAGTTTAGTGATCCTCTATGGCTAGAAAGAGTTCAAAAGAGAGGAACAATGGAACGAACTTTTGAAAACGAATGTTATACACTGATGATTATTATCTTCCACGTTCTTTTTTCTGGAAGACATCCTTATCAACAAATTAAAACGAACAATTGGAAAGAAAGTATGTTAAATCGGGATTATCCATACAAAATTAACGAATCAGACATTAAGGTAATTAAAGAAAATTATGGAATTATTCTTAATAGAAAGGCATTAGAAACTAATTTGGTCGCTCCAGCTGATGCAAACTATATCAACTCCCATTTAGATAGAAAAATGAAATCTTTATTTTATCTTACTTTCGCCAATCAAGGAAAAGATTTCCGACCATCAATAGAACAAATCGTCGAAGCCATTGATGATAACCTTACCTACACTGAAAAATGGCCCGATAATAACAAATTGAAGTTTAATAATTTTGGAATGAGCACGAGAGATCGTTTGTATTTCAAGTGTTCAAAAAAAGATTGTCAAAAAGACTATTACTATCACGTTAATAAAGTATTCACAGCAAGAGAAAGAGGAGAAAAATATTTATATTGTAATGAATGCTTAACTATGTTTGAAAACTGGATTAAAAAGTACTTAATTGATCCTGAAAAAACTAAAGAAGAAAAAGATGAAATTAACAGCATGTGGTTCTCTAGCCTGTTTCCTCAAGATTTAGATACCTTATTAGCGGAATTTTACAATGATTCTACTAAAAATCATAACAACATTGAACGTTGGCAAGCTTTGAATGCATCCAAGTTCGTTGCTTCTACACGTGAAAACAGTTTTAACAAAAAAACAAGTTCAAAAAGTTCGGTAGACATAAAAAATTCACCGCCTCTAAATAGAACGAAGAGTCAAACCTCAACTAGGGTAAGAAATCAAAGTGAAATACCAACGCGTCCAAGACCAGCTCCGCCTAAACCAAAGCCAAAAAGTGAACCAGATCAATCTTCTTCACTTCAAGGAATTTTAAATTCTATAAAAGGTTTTCTAAAATAATCAAATTAAAATAATCGAAATGAGGTATAAGAATGTCAGATTTAATGCGTAAGTTAGAAAAAATTAATATGAAGAAAAAAGGGTTACAAAATCGTTTAGGAGCTAAATTACCACTTTGTATTTTAGTAGATACGAGTGGATCAATGAAGAAGAACAATAATATCGATAAGTTGAATGAGGGATTAAACATCTATCGTCAGCAAATGTTATTAGATAAAGTTGCTTGTGATCACATTGAAATTGCTCTTATATCTTTCGGTAACGGAGGGACAAATTTAGCTGTTGACTTTGAAGATATTAAAGACCAAAAATTCCCTGTTTTTACTGCCGATGAAGGGACACCAATGTGTGAAGCTATCAACTTAGGTTTAGACACTCTAGAAGAGCAAATGAAAATTTATGCGGAAGAAGGAATTTCTAACCATCCTCCCCACTTAATTATTATGACAGATGGTTATCCGACAGCTTCTGGTCAATACGACAGTGAAGGTTATGCAATTCCTTTAGAGAAAGACAGTCTAGAGCTTAAGCGTACATTAGTTAAGTTTGAAAAGTTTAAAGCTGAATATAACTTGGTTTCAATTGGTGTAGGAGTAGAATTGGATGATCGTTATTATTTAGATTTATTTGCATCGTCTCCGGAGAACGTTTTAAAAATGGGGGATGAAGAAAACATCGTAGAATTCTTTAAATTATTAAGTAAAAGTTCTTCTGTCTTGTCTAGAGCAGTGCCTAATCCAAATAATAAGATAGAGCTTAAAAAACAAGATGACCAAGGGTTATTCAAACCATGGCAAAAAATTAATTCTTAAAAAGTGAAAAATTTTAAGGGTAAGGTTAATCATCAGGAAGCCTTCTGATGGTTAGCCTTATCAACGTATTTTCTATAACTAAGCATTTTAGGGAGGATGAATGAAATGGAAACAACGAAGTCCGTGGATTTTTTGGAACGTTTACATAGAAAAAGAATGAAATCAATTGGTATTGATAATCGAAAAGGAAACAAATTACCTCTTACTATTTTAGTAGATACTAGTGGCACAATGTCCTACAACAATAATATTGACAAACTCAACAAAGGATTACAAGACTTCCATCAAGCACTTCTTTCAGATGAAAAAGTATGTGATCACGTGGATGTTTCAGTTATCTCATTTGGAAAAGGCGGAGTTAATTTAGAAGTTGATTTCGATGATATTAGGAAGCAAACGTTTCCTGTGTTTGAGGCAGGAGATAATACACCTTTATGCCCAGCTATTAATCTTGCAATAGATAATATAGAAGATCAGATTGATATATATCAAGATAAATCTATTGTGAGTCATCCTCCAGTAATGGTTATTATGACGGATGGGGAGCCCTCTACTATGGATTACGATAAAGAGGGGTATCCTATCCCTTTAACAAAAAAACATAAAGAATATATTCAAGCTAAAAGTAAATTTGATCGATTTGTAAATATAACCAATATGAATGTGTATACAATTGCTATGGGTGATCATATAAAAGATACTTACTTTTTGGAACGATTTTCCACTGGAAGAGCGAATGTGAAAAAACTAGAAGACACAAACATTCTTGAGTTTTTTAAAGTATTAAGTCAGTCCGTTACTGCACTTACAAAATCAGTTCCTAATCAAAAGTCCATGCTGCATATGGAAGAAGTAAACATCTTTGATCAATTTACAAAAAAGTGACGATGGAAAAGCCCATAAATCATTCATTGCAAATGAAGAGCAGGTTAGGTTTAGCGGAATAGGAGGAACAAAATGCAAATTAATTGGAAATCTTCTAGTGCATATTTGGAAGGTGTTAGTCATGGGAAAGCAAATATTCCATGTCAAGACCATGCCTTACACAGAATGAGTGATGGAGTTCACGTCATTGTGCTAGCAGATGGAGCTGGATCATGTAAATTATCCCACATAGGAGCTGAAACCATATCAACCAACATTTCTGCTTTTTTATGTAATTCATTTGATGAGTTGTATATGGAAGAAAGTACAGAAGAAATAGCTCAAAAGTTAAAAGTGATTACAGATCAAGCTCTAGAAGAATTAGCAGTAAAACATCATGAGCACCGAGAAGTTTTTTCTTCTACCTTATTATTTGTTGCAGTAAAGGAACAGAAGTTTCTTGCTGGACATGTAGGAGATGGGATTATTGGGCAGTATTCTGAAGGCACTGTAAGTGTTCTTTCGCATCCTGAAAACGGGAAGTTTGCTAATGAAACTTACTTTGTTACAGCAGAAAATCTTATTGAACATTTTAGAATCTATAAAGGTGATGTGAACGAAAAGTCTGGATTCGTTTTAATGTCAGACGGGGCTTCAGCTTCTTTTTATTTACAAAAAGATCGCCAATTAGATCCAACAAATATAGAAATTATTTTTGAACATATGCAAGATGAAAACTTGGATACATTCAAAAGTGATTTAATTCAATTACTTACATTCTTAAAAGAAAATACAGATGATGATTGTTCTATAGCTCTTTTAAAAGCAACGGGTTTGACAGAAGAATTAAATTTAAGTGCAGAAACCCCATGTAATGATGAAAAGTGTGAGAAAACAGAGGTTGTTTCCAATTCAGAGCTTGAAGAAAATAACGTATCTATTCAAGTCAAAAAAGATGATTCAAATGAACAGGTAGCTTCTAGAAGTTTAGATGGCACGTCAGCTGTCTCAGATACTCTACGTTCAGACTCTGATTCATATAAAGAACAATCTGAAAATATAGATGTTCAAAATTGTAGTGAGGAAAATATCGGAATATCCAATCAATACACGAAAGTAGTAAAGGAAGAATCTGTGACTTGTGATTGTGTTGGAAAACAAATACTAGATAAACCTATAATGCCCAAGAAGGGAAAAAAAGTATTTATTAAACGATGGATACTAAAGAAAACAATGAATATTAAAGCATTTATTGTTTCAAAATTCTAAAAGTATAAAGGAGCTGTAAAATGATTCAAGAATTTATAAAAAAACGTCATAATCTAGAAAAGGTTTTTGAAGAAATAAAAAAAGACCCATGTATTCAACAAGAGACCATTGAGGAATCTGGCATAGAGGATACGCTAAAGCAGTTGCAAGAAGAAACTTTTAAAATGGCTCTTGTAGCTCCATTTTCAGCTGGGAAATCTACATTTGTTAATGGATTAATTGGCACAGATTTGTTATCGATGGATGTGCTAGCTGAAACAGCAGCAATCACAACATTAAAATATAGTGAAACTCCTCGTTTAGAAGTGTTTTATTACGACGGTACAAAAGAGGTATATGATGGACTTTCATATACAAAAGAAGATTTAAAAAATATATTAAAGTCAAAAACAACGGTTAATCGTCAAAATGAGGATGAGGTTGGCACAGAAAGAAAGCGGATGAGGGTAGAAGAGACAATTCGAGCTGTTGATGTGTATTGGAACTTAGAACTATGTAAAGACGGTGTAGAAATTATAGATACGCCTGGATTGTTTGCTAGGCATAAAGAACATGATGATATTACAGCTAAGGTCCTTCCACAAGCAAATGCTATCTTGTTTCTCATAGAACCGGATAATGTTGGAGAAAGAAATTTTTTAAATGTCATTACAGACTATGTTCAAAGTGCAAAACGCAGTAGTTTACATGAAGATGGCCGCCACATCTTTTTTGTTATCAACAAGATTGATAAGTTTTCTGAAGAACAGCTTAATAAAGCCAAAGAAGAACTTCGTACGGTTTTAGCAAGTGTTCTAGAATACCCTCAAATTATTGAAGTTTCTTCTTACTTTGCCATGAAAGCTAGAATGTACGAAAATCAAGAACTTTCACTTATGGACTTAAAAAGAGATCAGTTTATCTCATTTAAAGACAAAGATGGATTTATTGTATCAGGGCGTCAGTTGATGGAAGAAGATGTTCCTACCATTAAAGCAGTAAGTCAAATAGAGAAAGTAGAGCGAGCTGTGTCTACTTTTTTTGAATTCCAAATAAAGCGGTTTGTAAAAGAGGCAGAACAATCTATTCTTACTATTTATAAAAGAGAAATTAGTAACAATGAGCAAGTCATCAATTTTTTTAAAGATCACCTCAACAGAGACGAGCAAGAATATCAGCAAAAGTTAGAGCTGTTTGAAATGAAGTTTGAAAACTTAGCTAAGAGATTAAAAGAGCAGATAACCCGAGAAATTAACGATTATTTCGAAGGGAATTCTTCTGGGGGATCGCACATAGAAAAAGCACTTAAGCAGGTAAAAGACGATACGATTGGGGAAGTAGTAGCGAAACTAGAAGGAGAGACAGTGAATTTTTGGCAACAAGAACTAGCTGTTTTAAGTGAAGAAAATAGTGAGGAAATAGTAGAAGGTGTGTTTAAGAAATTAATATTAACTTTGGAAACACAAAAGAAGACGGTAATTCAAAAATCTTTCATTTCCTTGAATGAAGAATACACATCATTCTCTAATAAACTAATCCAATCCCTACAAAATTTTGAAACGGAAGTTAATAAAACATTCGTGAATGACTTAGATCTATCTCGTATGAATCAACAAACATCTTTTTTTAACCTGGATGAAATTTTAATAAAAATAAATAAAGATGTCGAAAAACTGTTTGAAGAAACGAGTTTAAATGTGCCAAGCAAGCTAAAAGAACAAATCGAAAAAATAAAAAATCAGCATATCTTATACGAGAATGCACCAGGCCTTTTTAATGCAATTCGAGGTATATTTGGTAAAGCAAAATTACAGCGTTACTTTGATATCCTAAGCTTCAAAGAAGAGTTAAATGAAATGTTTGAAGAAGTACTAGATAATGCCTGTGAAGAACTAAGAAATGATGGAAATGTAATCTCTATGGAAATCAGTAAGAATTTACGTAGAGTGAATCAGTCGTTTGAAAAAGAATTAGTTAAAAAAATTCACTACTACGAAGCATGGCGTAAAAGAAGCAGTACACAAATAGTGAACGAAATGAAAAAGAAAAAAAACAATACATCTCAAAGTATCAAAGAACAAGAAGCAATGATAATCGAGCTTAAAGGTAGAATGAAGAGAGTAGAAACTCAACTTAAGAATAGAAAGAAGGATCTTGTTCATGCATTTCAATAAAATTCAAGAAAATGCGCAGGAATATATAAATAACTTCTATAATGAGTTAGCAGATGAATTGAAAAATCGTCCTGTAAGTTCCTATCCTGTTATTTTTGAAGATGAACATGCACGCATTAACCGCTATATAAGAGCTTTAGTGAAAGAGGTATCGTTTCTTGTAAAAGATGAGATAGACGAACGTTTCACAGAGGACGAAGCAACTCGCTATTTCGCTCAATTTTCTAACGAATATTTGGAAGAGAGACCCGTAAAAAAAATCTTTTATCGTGTACCAACAAGTGAAAAATTATCGAACAACATGTTAAACTCTACGACGCATGTACTGATTAAAGAAAATAAGAATAAAACTGTAGTGATGCGTCGTGCGGCTATTGGAGGAGCAGTTGTAGGTGGAGGGACAGGAACAGTTTTAGGCTCTACTATGCTAAAAGCGTTAGGATTTGCAGGGTTAGGTGCGCTGAGTGGAGGGATATTAGCTAGTACAGTCACGTACTATTACTTCAAACATTATTCTAAGCAAGCCACACAAGAAGCAAAGGCAGTACACTCTGTTCCTAAGACAAAACCTTCTCTATCTCCTTCTACTCAAGAACTAATTAATAAGCGTAAACAAGAAGTTCAACGGCATGTTAACGAATTATGTATAAAAATGAATAAAGAGTATCAACAATTATTTCAATTGATCTAATACTAACCGTGGGCAGTGTGTTACACAATCTATATGTTAGATTTTTAAGTTTCAGATCTTAAAAACTCAAGACCAACCGGATGTAAATAGCCGGTTGGTCTTTTATGTATATGATATGTGAAATTTTAAGTGGAAATTAACAATTCATCTAAACAACCTCATCTTCCCGTCGATATATAATATGAGCATATTCTTCTAAATAATATATGTTCAATAGTAGTACTCCTCGCTTAATTAATCAGTAAGCGAGAACCTTCTTGAATACAAGGATGTAACTAAGAAGTAAAACCAAGTTATATGGAGGTAAAGGAAAATGAGAATTAATCACAATATTGCGGCGTTGAACACGTATCGCCAGTTTAACAATGCGAACAATGCACAAAGTAAATCAATGGAGAAATTGTCTTCAGGGCTTCGTATTAATAGTGCAGCAGATGATGCTGCAGGCTTAGCAATTTCAGAAAAAATGCGTGGACAAATTCGTGGGTTAGATATGGCTTCTAAGAATGCACAAGATGGCATCTCTTTAATCCAAACTGCCGAGGGTGCTTTAAACGAAACTCATGACATTCTTCAAAGAATGAATGAACTTACTACACAGGCTGCAAACGACACTTTACAATCAGAAGATAGAACTGCAATTGCTGATGAGTTAACTGAGTTAAATAGCGAAATTAACAGAATTGCTTCCTCTACTCAATTTAATGGAAAAACACTTTTAAATGGTTCATTAGGCGTTCAAATTGATGCATCATCTGGTTTAGCAGCAGGTTCTGACGGAATCACGGCAATTGATGTTGCTGGTGCTGATCCATCAGAAACGTATACTATTGCCGAGGGTACTGTAGGTGGCCCTGGAACGATTGAACTATCTGACACTGCGGGTAATAAACAAGAAATTACTTTTGCTGATAATACAGCTGGTGTATTGAATTTTGATAAATTAGGAATAAAAATTACTGTTGACAATACTTTCACTGTTGCCGGAGCAGCTGCAGCTGGTACATTGGAGACAACTAATGATGCGGCTGTAGATATCCAAATTGGTGCTAACACTTCTGATGGTGAAAGATTATCTCTCAGCATTTCGAAAATGGATAACACGGAAACAGGTTTAAATACTGCTAGCATTGATGTTTCTTCAGCAAGTAATGCAAGAACTGCCATGGACACAATTAAGACTGCTATCTCTAAAGTTTCTTCAGAACGTTCTAAACTAGGTGCTAATCAAAATAGATTAGAACATACTATTAATAACTTGAGTACGTCTTCTGAAAACATAACTGCTGCAGAATCTCGCATTCGTGACGTAGATTATGCTTTAGCTGCATAAGCAGTGACAAGCACAGTCGTCCTAGCTGGTAACGGCTAGTGATTATAATCGGGTGAATTGCTGGAAACCCCTTAGAACTTTTCTTGCCACAACGTAGTTGGAAACGACAAGCGTGATGGCTTTGAAAAAAGAAAAGATTGGGCAATCAGCAGCCAAGCTCCTGTCTTGAAAAAGTGGAGAAGGTTCAACGACTAGGATAGACCATCTAAGGCAAATGCTATGATGATGAAATCCATAGGTGAAACAATAACCATCAGTATTGTGAATCCGAAGTGCCCGGCCCCTACTGATATAAGAGGGTGAAGATATAGTCTAGTCATTTATGAAAATAAATGTTCGCACGATGGCGAAAGAAATGATGGAACAAACAAAGAATTCAATTCTTTCTCAAGCATCACAAGCAATGTTGGCTCAATCTAACCAGATGCCTCAAGGAGTTCTACAACTCTTGAGGTAATTGATTAAAGGGCGTCTAGCTTGGTAACGAGCTAGAGTATAACTGGGTGAATTGCTGGGACTTCCTAAAGCTTTATCAACCACAACGTAACTGCAAACGGTAAGCGTAACGGTTTGAAAATGATGAAGATAACACAATGGATAATCAGCAGCCAAGCTCCTGTGAGGAAACTCTGGAGAAGGTTCAACGACTAGAGAATACGGTCTAAGGTGAAAACTATGATTATGAATCTCGTAGGGTAGTGAAAACTGTTCGAAGTGCCCAGCTCCATGAAAAAACATGGATGAAGATATAGTCTATTCTGTAACTGAAAGGTACAGTCGCAAAGCAAGCGAATCAACAACCACAAGGAGTGTTACAACTTCTTCGTTAATTTTAAATATAAAAGAGGCTCTAGGTTTTCTAGGGTCTCTTTTTATCTATTTGAGACAAGTAAATTAATTAGGGCATTATATTAATTTTTAGAGGAGATGAATTACAAACATTCTCATTTTAAAACAGTCTGGTTGGAGGAACCGATGGAAAAAGGTGAGCTAGAACGTAAGAAGTTTCTTGAACAACAGCTTGAGTGGTGCAAAGAACAAGATTATATTTTAGAAGAGATAGAAATGAAGCTTTATGAGATGAAAAGGATAGCAGAATATGCTTTTAGCCATGAACTTACTCCCCTAGAAATTCATCAGATGAATGATCAGTTGAAAGAACTGAAAAGTGAAGTTCATTTGCTAGAAAAACAGCTATCCTTTGTTGTTCATTAGAAGAAAGGTGGTTTTTTATGGATATCGCACTTATGTCAATGTCATTAAGCCAAGGGAAAGTCCAACAGCAAGCTTCTCTATCAGTTATGAAAATGGCAATGGGAAACGCTGAACAGCAAGGAGAAGCTGTTAAGGAATTAATCAGCACTTCCAATGTAAAAGCACTTCAACAGGCCGCACAACCGCATCTAGGCAGAAATATTGATTTGAAATTATAGTTTCATTACTGCTAGATAAATGAAATATAAGGGCATCGAATATAATGTCTTACTATGCAAAATGACCTTACCAAGTAGAGTAAGGTCATTTTTTTATAATATAATGGTATCGTTTAAATATTATTTTTAATGCGTAGTCCCACCCGAAACCACAACATCCTCTTCAACCAAAATCGTCGTCTTCACCACACTCAGCAATCCCTCTACAATCAAATCCAAAGCCATACTCGCTTTCCCCGGATGATTCACGGCCTGTTCAGGAAGATAAGGGATATGAACAAACCCGCCTTTAATACAACAGTTTTGAATCATGTTCATCAGCCCGTAAAATACGTGGTTACAGACAAACGTTCCAGCGGTTTGAGAGACGCTGCTTGGAATGCCTGCTTGGCGCAGGTTTTCGACAGCGGCTTTAATTGGCAGTGTCGAAAAGTATGCGGCTGGGCCGTTTTCGATAATAGGGCGATCAATAGGCTGCTGGCCGATGTTGTCAGGAATCCGCGCATCGTCTACGTTAATGGCAACACGTTCGACCGTAATTCCTTCTCGGCCGCCTGCTTGTCCAACGCAAATGACGATAGAAGGGCTGATTTCTTCTATATACGTATGAAGCTTTGCGATTGATTCACCAAACACAGTAGGAAGAGGCTTAGCGATAATGTGATAGTCTTCAACAGCTACACCGTCTAAAGCTTTTACAGCTTCTAAGGACGGATTAATACTTTCACCTTCAAATGGTTCAAAGCCGGTTAGTAATACAGTTGTCATTCTACTAGTCTCCTTTAAAAGTGATATACAAGGTAGTACATTAATAGCGTATTCACAACAAAAACGGATAGCGCAATCGGTACTTGCGCTTTAATCACGGCGTTTTTGTCTTTTAATTCAAGCAGCATGGCAGGAACAATGTTAAAATTCGCTGCCATTGGTGTAAGAAGCGTTCCGCAGTATCCAGCAAACATGCCGAGCGCTGCCATAATCGCTGGATTTCCTCCGTGCATGTGTACAATCAGCGGAAGTCCAATGCCGCCAGTAATAACGGCAAATGCCGCAAATGCATTTCCCATGACAATCGTAAATAGCAGCATCCCCAAGCAGTAAGCAAGCACAGCAACAAACGCATAGTTCGTTGGCAATATATCACTTACAATATCTGATACTACCGTTCCAACGCCTGATTTTGAAAAAATGCCGCCAAGCGCTGCCAGCATTTGCGGTAAAATAACCGCCCAGCCGACCGCTTGAAGCAAGCGGCTTCCTTCTTTAACAGGCACGTCCATTTTTGCTTTAGTGACGCCCATTGAAGCGATAAACGCAATCACAGCAGCGATTGCCAGTGAAATTAACGTGACTTTTTCTGGGTCGATCAATGTCCAGTTTCCAAACTTAATTTTGCCAAAAAGAAGGGTGCCGATAATCGTAAAAATAGGAATAAATAAAGCCGGTAAAAAGATTTTGTTTTTTAACCTTTGCGCGTGGGCTACTCGTTCTTCAGCAGGCGTTTCGGCTTCATTAGATTTAGTGACGCGATTAAATGAAGCAAGCAGCACCATAATAATGACCAAACATCCTACATAAAAAGGCGGAATCACGTTGCCAAATAAAAACGTAATAGAAAACAGCGCCCAGAATAGAGAAGATCCTAAACGGTTAGGGTGGTTGTGGTCGCGTGCGATTCGAATCGCGATAAAAGCGACAATAATACCGAGTAAGTAGTAAATCGTATCAAGCGTCAAGATGCTTTTCATTTAACTCGCCTCCGTCTTTGAAGATGATGTTGGTTTGTGTTTGGTCATTTTTTTGTGAATACGTCGGTCTAACTGACGGAAACGAATGGCGCTGATCAGCAGTGCTGCTATGGCTGTTGGAATACCCCAAAGCGCCATATCCCAGACGTCAACGTGAATCCCTACAGAGTCGAAGAATCCTTTCATTAAAAGAATTCCACCCGTTGCAATAAAGATATCTTCTCCGAAAAACCAGCCCGTATTTTCAGCTGCCGCTGCGTGAGCGCGGATATCTTCTTTGACTTTAGGCGGAAGCTCTCCATATTTTGCACGGGCTGCGCCTTCAGACATAGGTGCCACTAATGGACGCACGGATTGAGCATGTCCTCCGATATTTAAGCCGACTGCCGCTGAGATTTCACGGATAAAAAGATATATAAGTAAAACATTTCCAGAAGAAGCGTTTTTCGCTTTTTTGATCAGGACTTCCGCTTGTTCCTTTAACCCGTATTTTTCTAATACGCCAAAGATAGGAAGAGTAAGTAAAATAGCCATAGACATATAGCGGTTATCGACAAAAAACTGACCGAACATCGTAATTACTTCATGCAGTGATAAACCTGATACAAGGCCCGTCACGATGCCTGCAACAGTCACAACAAGCAGTGTATTTAAACGAAATAGAAATCCCACTGCCACTAGCAAAACCCCAATTAATTTCAACATAAAAAATCCCCCTTGAGTATGTATAGACCGTGCTGCAAATTCACCTCCTTTGTTTTTCTAGAAAAACAAAGATGTTTCGAGTATAAACAATTCTGAAAATTAAAACAAGATGCTTAAGGCATAAAATAGTTTTATTGGTGAAACAAAATTATAGAAGGAAGATTTATATAATGTGCATGGACTCAGAAATAAAATAAAGAATTATGCGCGGGAGTTTGGATAGTAATTTTTTTAGTTGATCCGTTAAAAACATTCCTCCTAAAATACCAAAAATGGTGTATAATGCTAAAAGGTATGAATATAGAATTATATAGATTTCAAAAAAATAAATCTATATGACTATATTTTAAACAATTTATTGAAGGGGGAAGGAGTATTTGAATTGTTCAAATTGCGGCCATTTTAACGATGGCGGGAAGTTTTGCGTGAAGTGCGGTCATAAACTACAAGAAGAGGCAGCTGTCAGCCAGGCGGCAGCAGCATCTGAATATCAGCCTCAGCCGCAACCAGCGTATGCGCCTCAACAGCCTAATCAGCGTGTCCGTCAGGCGAAAAAAGTGTCAAAATCATTTTTTAGTTATTTTGCAGAAGGAATTAAAAATCCAACAGCTACAGCACAAGCAGCAGGCGAAAGCCAATTCGTTAATGCTCTTATCACCGTCATTCTTTATGCTCTTAGCATACCTATTATGCTGTATGTAGGCTGGAAGCTATTGTTGATTCAATTTGTTCGAAGCATGTTCAAGCTTCCTATTATCAGTGAAGAGTTGGCTCCATCTGACATGGAGGATTTTAATACAGGCGCTGATTTGATAAAAGCCACAGATATAAACAGCATCATTCACTTCAATTTTACCGATTTTGTCTTTAAACAAGGGATTTTCATTTTTATTGGACTTGCGGTTATTATTGGAGCAACATATGTTGCAGCAAAGTTTGGAAAGGTAGATGTTTCTTTTAAAGAATTCTTCTCACGCTTTGGCACGTTTTTAATTATTCCAACAGCTCTTCTTTTAATTGGGCTTGTGCTTGCATTTCTCCATGTTGAATACTTCTCTTATTTTATGAATTTTGGTTTGCTGAGTATTTTCCTTGTGGTTCCATTTACCATTGCTAGCTTTAAGCAAAGCGGAACAAATGGGCTTGATCGTATCTATAGCACTCTTATTGTATATGTAGTCATTACGATTGTACTGACGTTCATTGCGAATGGTTTAGGAGAAGAAGCCAAAACCATTATTACAAGAATGGGAAACAGCAGTGAATTGAATGATCTATTTTAAGTCGACAGAAAGCATCGTGTACAGCGGTGCTTTTTCATACCATTATAAAAAAGGAGTGTAGAAATTGGGATATTGCAGAGAGTGTGGCCATCAGTTAACAAATGAGCATGAATTTTGTCCGGAGTGTGGACATCCCGTCGAAAGGAAAGCGGCTTCTAGTGAAGGAGCAAAAACACAGCGTTACGTAGAACCCGCATCAGCTTCAGTAGAGGAAGAGAGAGAATCGGTAAAACCTCCGAATAAAAAAACAAAGATTATTGCGATTTCGGTTATAGCAGCAGCTGCTATACTTGGCGGCGCTTATTACGGAATAGATAAAACAATGATGGCGCCTAAAGCCGTGTCAGAAAAATTTATTGCTTCAGTAAAGGGCAATGATGTTGATAAAGTAAAAAAATATGTAAATGATGGTCAAATTCAATTAGAAGCCAACAATGAGCAAACAAAATCATTTATTACATATCTGCATGAAAATCCGGATGTAATGAAATCAATCTCTGAAGGTTTAGCGGCAGATAGCAGAGCGCTTGAAGCAGGAGTTCCAAGCGAAGATCACTCTTCATACGCTAAGCTAGAACAAGACGGAAAGAAGTGGGGAATCTTTGATCATTACACGGTACAAATAAACCCTGTATATGCAAAAGCTCAGTCTACAGAAGATGCGACAGTAGTATATATTGACGGTCAAAAAGCTGGAACGGTAAGCAGTGACTCTTCTAAAAAGGTTGGTCCATTTTTACCTGGTACGCATACTTTAAAAGGTGAAGTGCAAAATGATTACGGAAAAGTTGAAAACGAACAAGAGATTGAAGCCGCCAACGGAGAAGATGTAAACGTCGAGTTTGATTGGTCAGATCATGCAGTACACATCTCTTCAGATTATGATGACGCGACGCTGTTCGTTAATGGTAAAGACACAAAAACAAAAATTAGCGATATTGATTATTTAGGCCCGCTGCCAATGGATGGGTCAGTAAAACTATATGCAAAACGTGGAGAAAAGAAAACGGAAGAAGTATCAATTAAAAAAGGCATAGAAGATGTTGCGCTTAATTTTGACGAAGAAAACACGGCAGAAGCATCGACAGCTCCATCAACGAAAAAATCTAATGCCGGTTCCAATTCCAAATCCAATGCTTCTAAAAAAGAAGTGGATAGTTCAGAGGCTCAAACCCCTACTTACGGTGGTGGTATCACAGATTCGGAAATTGAAAGAGTTTCGTCGTTCACTGAGCAATATATGAATGCAACGATTGCCTCAATTGCAAGTGAAGATTTTTCTGTTGCCTCTCCATATATCGATCCAAACGGGCCGAAGTATAAAGAACAGAAAGACTATACGGCTTATTTAATCAAAAAAGGGATAAAGGAAGATTTATTGAATTTTGAAGTGAATGATGTTTCAAAAATTGATAATTCTACTTACAAAGTAGCGACGTTTGAAGAATACAATATTACCTATGGCGATGGATCAGTAAAATACAAAAGATTTCATAGTGTCCATAAAGTAAAGCGTTTGTCTAATGGCGATCTAGGCGTTTATCAGCTTGTTAGTTCAACAGAGATATAAAATGGCTTAATAGTAGTCATACTCGAGGCTTTTCTTAAAGCTTAGATTTATCAATAATTTCTAAAGCAAGTTCATAGCCGGTCATCTCGTCAATTTCACTGATGCCCCTATCAAGAAGGCAGGGCGATTGGTTGAATAGAAAATCAATCAGTATCAACGATTCCCTTACATCTAGAACTAGGATAGGAAAGTGATAAAAACTTTGTGTATCAAACAGCAAAAAACACAGTAGGTAAAAACAAATAAAAAAAGACGTCTTCTATGAGAAGACGTCTTTTTTATGTATGAGTCCAATGTCAAACCCAATACTTGGGATACTGCCGATCTTGAAATAAATTGTTATACGCAGTAGAAATCAATACAACTACACACGCACAAATCATAATAATACCTAAATATCCCCAGCCTGCTTGAGTATTAATGGCTACAATCGCGCTAGCTGCAGCGGGAGGATGAACGGTTTTAGTAAGAATCATTAAAATAAGAACAAAGGCAAGCACAATCGCAATCGTAATAAGACTTCGATGAAATAAACTCCAAATAATAAGTGCAGAAACCGTTGCGAGCAAGTGCCCTCCAAGCACGTGGCGAGGCTGTGATAAAGGCCCTTTATGAGCTCCGAAAACAAGCACGCAGCTCGCGCCAATCGGAGCAAGTGCCATTGGATAACCAAGCGCTAGTGCAATCGCGCTGCTGATGATAATCGCAATTAAGCCTCCAATAGAAGAAACGACCGCGTCTCTATAATTGATTTTCGGTTCTTCTTTTAGTTCTCCTTTCATCTTTTTAGCATAAGAGCTTAAGTAAGACAGAAAGGGGCTTTTTGTTTGAGCAAAACTTTTTTCAATCTGCATTTCTTCTTTCCTTTCTCTTTTGTAAGTAAAAGTTGTTTGTCAAGTTGTATGTCAGAACATCTGCTATATTAAGTTAGTTTATAAGAAAAGAAGGATTACTGGAAGAGGAAAAATATCTTTTTTTAGTGGAAATTCTTTTGATGAACGAAAAAAGGTGGGGGAGGCGGTAGAAGGGTCTCTATGTGCAGTGAGGGCAAGAGAAATGTATAATAGATTTAGAGGTGACTAAATTATGTATCTAGTAGACTACCATCATCACACGAATAATTCATTTGACTCACAGGCAGTCATGAAAGAAGTGTGCGAACAAGCTGTAAAAAACGGCATAAACGAAATTTGTTTTACCGAGCACTTTTCATTAAATCCATTAGCGCCAACGTACGGTCATATGGATTTTGATAAATATGAACGAGAACTAGTGGAATGCAGAGATCAATTTCGAGACCAGCTAGTGATTAAAAAAGGAATCGAAATTTGTGAGCCGCACTATTTAAAAGAGAAGTATCAAGAAACGATGAAACAAGAGAACTTTGATTTTATTTTAGGATCGGTTCATAACATTAATAACATCAAGCTTCGTAAACATTTGGAGCTGAACGATAAAGAAGCAATTTACCGCGCTTATTTTAAAGAAATGTACAAGCTAGTAAGCGAAGCGGACATTGACGTGTTGGCTCACTTAGATTTAATGAAGCGCTATGCGTTTGAACAGTACGGCATTTACGACTTTCATCAATTCAAAGATATTCTTGCAGATATTTTGAAAAAAGCAATTGATCGTAATATCGGAATTGAAATTAACACTTCAGGTATGAGAGGGAAGCTGGGCGAAGCGTTGCCGGCACTTGAAGTTGTTGGGCTGTACCGCGATTTGGGCGGAGAAATCTTAACGATTGGATCTGATTCACACTTTTCCGAAACCGTAGGAGCACATATGAAAGAAGCAGTTGAAATGGCAAAACAGTGCGGCTTTACGGAGATTTATACATTTGATGAGCGTCAGCCAAAAGGAATTCGTATTTAATAGAAGCGGATTTTACTTTCTTCTAGAATAATAATAACTGAAAAAAGCACGCTCTGATTAGAGCGTGCTTTTTTAATTTAGTTCCGCTTAAGCTCCGACAAAAATCTCCGGACTTCTTCGATAGTCAGCCCCAGCGCGCGAGCTGATTCCATAAGACTTACCCACTCTTGATCGATTGACAGTACATGTTCTTTTTTCATTACGACTCATCCACCCTTTGCCAGGGAACCCAGCTATCGTAGCCAAAAGAGGCCTTAGACCTGAAGCTTTGCGTCACTATTTTTCAATAGTTTTGCCCTTATCTGGATAATTTGTAATAGTATTCTTAGTATACAGTTATTTTACAAGATAATATTTGTAAAAGATGTCGAAACAGGTCGATTATAACAAAAAAATTAAACGTTCATGAATGGACCTATCAGGTTGTTTTTCGGAACTTTAAATAATACTGAAATTCAATAAATTCTTCTTTGGTCATGCCGTCTTGAATGGCTCGCTCAATTAAATGAAGCCACTCTAGATTGAGGACTGATTTTGAAGTTAGAGCTGGACAGCTGATGTCTCCTTCGATTAATTCGTCAATCGTTGTATGAAGAGAAGACGCAATTTTATCAAGCATTTGAAGGGAAGGATTATTGTTTAACCCTTTTTCTAAATGAGATAAATATGATTTTGAAATATTAGCTTCTTCAGCTAAGCGTGTAATCGAATAGCCTTTTTTTAGTCGCAAATTCTTAATCTTGTTCCCTATCACATTCAGTTCATCCTCTGCTTATGGATTTTTTTGTTCATTATAACGCATAAACGTACATGTTGTGTAGATTAAAATATAAAATTAATAATATTTCGTTCTTTATAAAGAATAAAATGAGTGTAAATACCTATTTTTGGGGCAGGTATATTATGCTATACTTCACTTACAAATTGTTCTTTATTAAGAATATTTGTCGATTAATCACCTTTTTATTCGTTATAGTGAACGTTTTATATAGTATGCTAGCACTATTTAAGATGAGCGCTGTGCGATGAAGGGATGACATCATTTATTACATTTTGGATAGGAGATTACATGGAAAAAAGATATGTAGAACTTGATGCGTTAAGAGGATTAGCAGCTCTTTTTGTTGTGATAAATCATTACCTCATGATTTATCCAAGCTTCAGTGAGTATAGGTATGACGGTGATTCTTCTTTTTTACTGTCCATGGTAAAAGAAAGTCCGCTCCGGCTATTGTTCAGCAGTGGAAATGAATCAGTTGTTTTGTTTTTTGTCTTAAGCGGATTTGTTTTAGCACTGCCGTTTTATGGACGTTCTTCTTTTCGATACGAGAACTATCTTGTAAGAAGAATTTGCCGAATTTATCTTCCTTACTTGTTTGCGGTGTGTGTAGCTATTCTATGCAAAATCTTGTTTAGTCAAGGCGGGATTTCACAGGTAAGCCACTGGTTTAATAACTCATGGATCACAAACGAGTCGCCAAGTTTACTTCTTCAGCACTTCTTTTTAATTGGCACATTTAACACAGATGCTTACAACAATGTTATTTGGTCGCTTGTTCATGAAATGAGAATTTCAATTATTTTTCCTCTTTTAATGATTCTTTTGCTGCGAATGGACGCAAAGAAAATCGTGATGCTATTGTTTTTCGTGTTTGTTTCATCATCAGCGCTATTACTGCTTAATCAATCAAACTTAGAACCTACGAACTTCTTGCTTTCTTATCATTATTTGCTTTTATTCGCCGCGGGTGCAGTTACGGCGAAATACCGAGCCTTTTTTATCCAACTTTATCTGAAAATTGGCACATTTAAAAAGAGTCTTATCGTTCTGATTGCATTTACCTGTTATTTATCTGAAGGCATTATGGGAAATTACGCGATTACCAATAACTTTTTATGCCGCAATCTGGCAGTGATGCTAGGGAGCTGTATGTTTATTATTATCGCTTTAGCATCGCCGGCAGCTTCAAAGGTTTTACGCACAGGAGTGCTGTCATTTCTAGGTAAGATTTCGTACAGCTTATATTTAACTCATCTCATCGTGCTGTTTTCAGCTATGTATTTGTTACACGGGCTTTTGCCGTATTGGAGCATTTTAAGCATTTGTTTCCTTGTATCACTGGCGATGGCTTCCGTCACGTATCATTTTGTTGAAAAGCCTTCCAGCAGATTAGGGAAATTCCTCACAAGAAACAAAGTTGTTTTCGGCGGAGCAGTGAGTCGTAAGTAACAGAGAGATAAAGCGTATGGAGGTAAGTTTACGATGCAGGATAAAATTCAGCTAAAGGATTTTTTTCGAATTTTAAAAAGAAGATGGCTTACGATGCTTTTGGTCATAGTCATTACGAGTATGAGCATCACAACCATTTGTTTCTATTTACTAAAGCCTACGTATCAAGCATCTACTCAAGTGCTTGTTAATCAAGCAACATCTAAGAATGTAGATGAAATTGCTAATATTACGCAGCTGAATACCCAATTAATTTCTTCGTATATCGATTTTATTAAAAGTCCGATGATCATAAACGGTGTAAAAGACGAATTGAATTTAACTATTTCTAATAAAAAGCTGAGTGAACAAATTACGATTGATCATAACGAAAACTCTCAATTTGTCACGATTACCGTAAGAAACGAGAATTCGAAAACAGTAAGTGAAATCGCAAATAAAGTAGCTCTTCTTTCAAAAGGTAAAGCGATGAAGTTAATGAAAGGAAGCAACATTCAAGTATTAACCGAGCCGTCGCAGAGCCTTAAAGTATTTCCAAAGCCGCTGCCGGTTGCAGCTATTACTATCTTGGTCAGTCTGTTGGTAGGAATAGCGGGAGCGATGCTAAGAGAATATCTTGATAGCACAGTTCGAAATGAACAAGATATTCAAGAACTTATCGGACTTCCGATTATCGGACATATCGAGCTTGAGCCTCGAAAAGTGAAGCGAAACCAAAAGCAAGGCAGTGATCAGGAAAAGGCAAGGAGGGAGAACCTTGAGTTTTAAACAAAAAAAGTATCCATTTTCACTGTATCAAGATGCCAAAACGATTAACCAAACAAATATGATTCGAAAAAATGTTGAGGTGCTGCTGAATAATGAAGTCAAATGCCTGACAATCACATCAGCGGAAGTGAACGATAAAAAGCCTCTTATAACGGCAAAGCTAGGGATTTCATTTGCCGAACAAGGAAAAAACGTTCTTCTTATTGATGGAAACGTGCACTGTCCTTCTCTTCATCAGCTCTTTGATCTTGGAAGTTCAGAAGGATTAACGGATGTATTAGTAAACGGGAAAGGCCGTCATGTACCGATTAAACAAACGTCATACAAAGGACTAGACGTGCTTCCAGCCGGATCTCACTTTCGAAATGCATCCACACTATTTGTTTCTAAGTATTTTGATGAGCTCATAAAAAGATGGAAAGAAGAATACGATTTGATTCTTTTTGAAACGCCTCAGTTTTTAGAAGAGACGGATTCTCATATTCTTGCAGCAAAATGTGATGCGACAATGCTCGTTGTGGAAGAGCGTAAAACAAAAGCAGATGCCGTTGTTAAAACGAAAAATATGCTGGAAAAAGCGCGTATTGATGTGCTAGGCGTTATTTGGAGTCCGTCTCACTAGCTCCTCACTTTATATAGAAGGAAGTGAAACGATGAATCAAATTGTCTCGAAAACGACCGGTGATTCCGATGTGCTAAAAAAAGAATTTCCGCTTTTTTACTCGCTGTGTAAACGCGTATGTGATATTACAATTTCGCTTATGGCACTTGTGGTATTACTGCCTGTTATTTTGTTATTTGCGCTTATTGTGATGATTGAAACACCGGGTTCACCTTTCTTTCTTCAAGAGCGTTTAGGTCAAAGAGGCAGACCATTTACCATTATGAAGCTGCGTTCGATGTACAGTGACGCGGAAAAAAACGGAGCGCAGTGGGCCGTTAAAAATGACAGTCGCGTTACCAAAGTAGGAAAGCTAATTCGCCAAACGCGAATTGATGAACTGCCTCAGCTGTGGAATGTATTAAAAGGTGATATGTCGATTGTAGGGCCACGACCTGAAAGAGCCGTATTTATAGAAGAGTTTCAAAAAACACTTCCTTCGTTTAGCCAGCGGCTTGCTGTTAAGCCGGGACTAACAGGCTGGGCGCAAATTAACGGAGGATATGAGCTAACGCCAGCAGAAAAGCTGGAGCTTGATCTTTACTATATTCACCATACGAATATACGGTTTGACGTGAAGATTATGATAAAAACGCTAAGAGTCATCGTAACAGGAGACGGATCAAGATAGGAGAGGGATAACATGAAAAGAGTATTAGTTACAGGCGGATGCGGTTTTATTGGATCACATATGGCAGAGCTTCTTTATCAAAATGGATTTGAAGTAAAGATAATCGACAATCTCTCAACAGGGAAAATAGCAAATTTAGAAAATCGAGGCATTTCTTTTCACTACGGAGATATTGTGAGTGAAGAATTAGATAAAGTATTTGCCGAGTTTAAACCTCATTATGTTGTTCACCAAGCGGCTCAAGTGAGCGTGGCTCATTCCGTTACTAATTTTCATCATGATGCCAACGTAAATATTCAAGGAACAATCAACATTATTAATGCGTGCAAAAAGCACGGTACCGAAAAAATCATTTTTGCTTCATCAGCGGCCGTGTACGGAAATACGAACGTCACTCCAATTTCACTTACTCATCCAACGAGTCCAGCTTCACCGTACGGACTGTCAAAGTTTACGTCTGAAGAATATTTGAAGCTTGCCAAGCAGCTGTATGATATTGACTACGTCATTCTTCGCTACAGCAATGTATATGGCCCGCGGCAAAATTCGCAGGGTGAAGGCGGCGTGATCTCGATCTTTTTTGACCGGTTTGTTACGAACCAGCAGCCGATTATTTACGGAAGCGGCCGTCAAACAAGAGACTTTATTTACGTGGAAGACGTGAGCCAGGCGTGCTTACAAGCAATTCAGTATGAAGGATGCGGCACGTTTAATATTTCCAATAACAGCAGCATCAGCATTAACGAACTTTTTTTCACGATGAAAAGCATATCAGGCAGTCAATTAACACCTGCTTACCACAGCGTGCGTGAAGGTGATATTGCAGACAGCAGGCTGTGCAATAAAGAAAGCATCAAATTATTGAAGTGGTCGCCTGCTTTTACGCTTGAAAAAGGATTAGCTAAAACGTATGACTACTACCATGAAACGCTAGCTCAGCAATTTGCTAAAACGATGGAGTAAGAGGGATGTATGAAGAAAAATTCCATTTGGAAAAACATTGTTCACTTATTTATTAGTACCGTTGTATCACGTTTGTTAAATGCAGCTGCGCTTATCGTGCTGGCACAGTATTTAAGCGCAGCTAGTTACGGAAGGTTCAGCGTAGCGTTAGCTTTTGCGATGATATTAGGCTACTTTACAGACGTTGGCTTAAGTAACACCGTGCTTCGCGAAGGCTCTAAAAAGCGAGCTGACGTGGATCATCTTTTATCCTCGTATGTGAAAATGAGGATTTTGCTTTTACTTGCGACGTTTGCAGGAGCATATATAGTAATTTCCTTGTTTTATCACGAAGCATCACTTGTAAAAATGATGTACTACTTGATTGTGCCGATGGTCACAGGGCTTGCGATGCAAAGCATCGGGATTACGTATTTTCAGCTTACTGAACAAATGCACTATTTAGGGGCGATTCGAATCTATTCAGCTCTTTTGCTGGTGGTTCTGCTGACGATTGGAATGCTGATGCATACAAGCGCGTTTTTTATTTCGTTTTTATTTGGCTTTTCCTATCTTTTAGCAGGAGTGTACGGACTTTGGATGGTGGGGAAAAGAGTATCATTTAATTTTAAAAAGCAAATTCAACGCGGGCTGCTAAAAAATATTGGCTCTTTTATTGTAAGCGGCCTGCTGATTATGCTGCTGCCGCAGCTTGGCCCAATCGTATTAGAAAATACAATTCCGCTTGCAGCCGTCGGCGTGTTTGCCGTTGCGTACCGCATTCCGTCGGCGCTGTATCAAGTTCCAGGAATTGTGGCAGGTGCTTTTTATCCAGTGTTATTTCGCCACTATAATCATCAGCAGACAGACAAACATTTAGAATTAAACATTCTTCAAGTGAAGCTTATGAGTTTAGTAGGGATGCTAACAGCGCTTCCTTTTTATCATTTATCCGATCTTGCCGTGTCGTTATTGTTTGGAGATAAATGGGCTGCAGCCGGAGATGCGTTAAAGTGGCTATCGCTCATGCTGATTTTCCAAGGCTTAAGCGTAGCACTGGCAGATGGCTTAACAACAAAAGGACTTCAAGGAAGAAGAACGGGCGTTCAGCTCGTTGCGGTTGTTTTGGGAATTGTTTTTTACTACTTTTTAAGTTCTGCTTATTCTGTAATGGGAGCCGTATACGCTGCGCTTTTAATTGAAGGCATTTTATTTATTGGCTGCTGGTTATGCAATCCGGAAAGACTGATCATCATGCGTAAAACCTTTCCGATTTTTGTTTGTTTATTTGGCAGTACAATTGTATTTACCACGCTGCTATTTTCACAGCACCCGTTTATTGCGCTGTGTGTAAACATGCTGCTTGTGTTTTTGTTAACGCTGCTAGATAAAGAGATTAGAAATCAAGCGTTAGGATACCTGCAAAAAAACAAACCACTAAACGTAGAGAACAGAAAGGAGGCACAAAATGGATAGTGTCTACGTGCAAAATCGAAAACCGACCGTTTTGTTTTGCCTTTTTGTTCTTGTTACATTAAGTAAATATAACGTCAATATTGGCTTTTCATTAAAGCCGTACATGATTTTTTTATTTGCGCTTCTGCTGCTGAGCTTTGCTTCTTTTTACGTCTATAAGCTCCAGGCGTATGAAGTGCTGCTGCTTTTATTTTATCTTTTTTACTGTATGACCGGAGCGTTTTCTCTGTACCCAGAAGCCAGTCTTCGTATTATGCTAGGCGTTTTGCTTATCCTTGCCTGCTACTTTTTAATGAAATATGTGATAGCAGAGTTTCATAGCGGCAGTATCAAACGTGCGTTAACCGGAGCGGGCATTCTTTTTAACGGCGTGAGTTTACTGCTCTACATTGCGGGTCTTCAAGCCGTTCATTTTCAATTTGCCTCCGAAGTAGAAATTATTAAATGGGGCGTAATGATTGACCGCAGCTATCCGCGTTTGATTGGCGTACTGGACGATCCTAATATTTACGTATTTTATAATACGCTGTTTTTTACTTACTTTTTAACCAATAGCGATAGTACTAAAAATAAAGTCGGACTTTTGCTTAGCACATTAGCAAGCGTATTAACGTTTTCCCGAGGCGGATTAATTGCCATGGTCGCCGTGTTGATTCTGTACTTGCTCATTACTCGTTCGCTTAACAGTCTTAAAACAGCTCTTTCGTTTGTGTTTTTATTTGGTGTACTTGCTCTTATCGCTCATTTCATGACGAATTTTAACGTGTTCACCATTTTAACCGAACGAGCCGATGACTTTTTACATGACGGAGGAAGCGGAAGGTTTTCGCTGTGGAGCCGGGCATTCGAGTTTTTTTCATCGCATCCGTTTGCCGGAATCGGCGCTTTTAACTTTTCAGAGTATAACTTGTTTTACTACGGCGAAGCGCTGTACGTTCATAACACGTTTTTAGAGATTTTATCAGAGACGGGTATGATTGGCTTTTGCCTATATTTTAGCTTTTTACTTCTTGTGTTGCTTCAGCTTTTAAAACAAAAAATTCATAAAAAAGAGCCGTACTTATTTTTAACGTTTGTTGGTTTTTTGCTTCAAATGATGTCGCTTTCGTTAATTGTAAATGAGCTGTTCTTTTTATACTTAGCGCTGCTGTCAGGCTATTTACGAAATCACCAAAGTGAGGAGAATGCAAAATGAATAACTTCAAATCTCAACCGAATCAGCCCCTCGTTTCAATTGTTACACCTGCCTATAACTGCGCAGCCTTTATTTCATCAACTATTAAATCCGTTCAGCAGCAAACCTACCTCAACTGGGAGCTGCTTGTGATTGACGACTGTTCGACAGATGAAACGGCTGAAGTAGTAAAGAAATTCAGTAGAAAAGATCAACGCATTCAGCTGCTTCAGCTCACAAAAAATTCAGGAGCCGCAGCCGCACGCAACGAAGGTATAAGCGCAGCAAGCGGACGGTTCCTTGCTTTTTTGGACAGTGATGATCTATGGCATAGGGGGAAGCTTAAAAAGCAAGTCGCTTTTATGCTTGAAAAAAACTGTGCTTTTTCCTATACGGGCTACAGCATTATCAATGAAAAAGGTGAAAAAACAGGTGTTGAAGTAAACGTTCCGAAAAGTGTTGACTATAGAATGCTAGCGGGGAACACCATTATCGGCTGCTTGACAGTCATGCTTGATAAAAAACAAATTTCCGGGATTTTAATGCCAAACATTCAGCCGGAAGACACGGCGCTTTGGCTGTCACTGCTGAGAAAAGGCTATACTGCTTACGGCCTTCAAGAGTCACTTGCTTATTACCGTCTTGTATCTCACTCGGTTTCTCGCAACAAGCTGAAAGCAGCGACGAGGTACTGGAAGCTCCTTCGCAAGCAAGAAAGGCTGCCGCTATGGAAAAGCGCCACTTATTTTGTGCAGTACAGCGTGAATGCGTACGCTAAAAGTAAAAACCTCTCAAAATCGTAAAGGATGTGGAGTCTTGAAAAACGTACTTTTAATCACGGATAAATTGATTACAGGCGGAGCAGAAACGTATTTTTGTAAGCTCGAAAATCAGTTGAATCATCCGGATATCACTGTGTATACAGCAGCTGCAATGGGAGAACTGTACAGCAAAATTCAATATAAGAAACGGTTCACGCCTTTAAGCAGAAAAAATCATCTTCACAATCTTTATGTACTTTGGAAAAAAGTTCGAACGTGTAAAATTGACATTATTCATGCCAACAGTCTGCGTATGGTGATGTATGCAGTATGCGTGAATCGAGTGCTGAGGAAAAAAGTAAAAATACTTTATACAAAGCATAATGTAACGGTGCTGGAACAAAAGGCAAAAAGCTTTTTTTGTAAACTCGTAAACTCTTATGTGCATGGAGTGATTACGGTCAGCCGTTTTGAACAAGAACAGTTGATGAACCTCGGCGTGAATAGTGGTAAAGTAACAACGATTTATAACGGAGTGGATTTAAATCAGTTTGTATTTAAAGAAAAGTCTGCTTCACTCGACTGTCATATCGGTCTGTTGGCAAGAGCTTCAAAAGAAAAAAATCACGAGCTGTTTATCGAAATTGCCTCGCTGCTTCGAGATCATGAACATATGAAGTTTCATATTGGAGGAGGAGGTCCTGAGCTGCAGCGAATTCAAGAGCTTATCCAGGAGCAAGGCTTGTCTGAAAAGATAAAGATATGGGGAGAAGTAGAAGACCCTGAAGCATTTATTACGAAAATGGATATGCTTCTTTTAACTTCTCATCGTGAAGTCTTTCCAATGGTTGTTTTAGAAGCAATGGCCGTTGGTACACCGATGATTTCAATTGATGTAGGAGGCGTGAAAGAAGCGATAGCAGACGGAGACACGGGCTATTTAATCCCGACTTATTCACCTGAAGCATTTGCGGAGAAAATTACGGAGCTGTACGCCGAGCAAGAGCAAAAGCAGCGGTTTGCTAAAGGCGCAAGAAAAAAAGTCGAGCAGCACTTTACGTCGAGTCAAATGATTGCGTCCACTGCTGATCAATATGTAAATATGAACGCAAAAAGCTTCTAACAAGGAAGCTTTTTTTCTATGAAAACAGTGAACCACAGGTAGTCAAAACGCATAAAGTAATACAAGCAGTACATGCTTTACAGCTGCTGAGAAAGCGAGATGAGTTTAATGGAAAACTGCAGTGAAGAAAGAATAGTCGACGCCGCTTGTTTTGGTGTAAAAAGAGACGGCGTGACGGATGATGCACCTGCGATACAGCAAGCAATTGATTACGCAGAGGCTAACAAGTTATCACGAGTACTCCTAACAGGAAACTATACGTATGCCATCGCATCGCCGATTGTGATTAAACCGTCTATTTCGTTTGAAATAGACAGTGGAACCAAACTTAAAGTAACCGGAAATTATCATGTGTTTACCCTTCAAAAAGATGCCTCCATTTCAGGTGGAACGGTTGAAGTGACCGACCCATCATTTACGTCTTCGGTCATTTACCTTCACGGATCGCAGCAATTGGAAACAGGAAATAAAACAACGATAAGCAACATCAGCATGATTAATATGTCAGGCTCTTATAATGGAAAAGGCATTTATTTTTATTGCCAAAAAGCGTGGGATTTTATCAGCTTTGTGAACGTATCCTTTGTACACCTTCGCAACTTTGAAAGAGGCGTACTGCTGCAAACTGAAAAAATCACCAACATCAATACACCTGCATGGATTAACGCGAATAACTTTAGCTATTTATCCATCGACGGCTGTCAGTATGGAATTGACGTAGCCGGTATCAGTGACGTACCGTATGAAACGTCAGGAAACAGCTTTGTTCATTTTCAAATGCAGTGCCGCAGCCAAACGAAACGAGCGATTAAATGTTCAGGTGCTTACAATACGTTTGAAGGGCATATTTGGGATACGTATTTGATGAACGGAGGAGAACCACCCGTAGAATTTACGAGTATCTCACATCGAAATCAGCTTGCCTCTAATCTTTTATCCACATCAATTTTAAACAACGGACAGTATAATGACATCACGTCTCCTTTTGAACAAACCCGAAATATATTTGCGCCAGGACTTCCGGGAAAACCTGATATCATCGGCAATCAAGACGATATTTTCGTACAAGCTGATAAAAAATATACCGTCAAACAAATCGCTGGAAAAGCCCCGTACGGAGGAAGCATCAGCAACTGCTTCAGCTTAGTTGATGAACAAAGCATGAACTATCTCGACGTGCCGGCTTCAGCTCCCGTTGTGATTGAAATGGACTTCAGCTCGAATCCAATTAAAATGCTGAATATGGCGGGCGTTTCATTTGGATGGGGTGAGTCACCTAAAAATATTAAATTTGAATATCTAACAGTACTAGACGGTGCGTGGACAACGGCGAAAGACGTAAAAAACAACTTAGGAAACACGGTAACGGCAGAAGTGCGAGCCAATACGCTGTATAAAATGAGACTCACGCTAAGCGAATATACAAAAGATCACAAGCGTTTTCGAATTAACCGTATCTTCGGTACGTCTTCTATGATGCCCGGTTCCTCTTGGGTGGCAACGTCCGGAAGCAAAATGTATGGGAATCTGGAGTTTCAGCAAGGAAACAGCCTGATCCTTAAATCTCCTGACGGACAAAGCTGGAAGCTAAGCGTCGATAACACAGGGAAAGTATCAGGGACAAAAATCTAAGTGGAGAAATTGTTTTTAAACCAGCTTCTTTTTATAAGAAGCTATTTTTTATGCCGATAAAAAGTCACGAGCGTACTATGGATAGAACACCCCCTATGACCGAGAGATATAACGAAGTGTGAAAATGAAAGCAGAAGAATACATCAGCGAAAAGGGGAAATGTTATGGGGGCATTACGAAATCTGAGTATCTATCGAAAGCTGCTAGTCATGGTTATAATTTCAACAATTTCACTTATTGCAGTCGCCGTGATCAGCTATTTTTACACACAGCGAATTGCTGACAGCTCGGAGTCTATGTACAATGACCGCCTGCAGCCAATCAGGCAGTTAGGGCAAATTCGTACGAATAACCGAGCGATTGATGCCAATACGCTTGAAATGATTTTATCAAAAGACGAAAACTATCAGCGTAAGCGTCTCGATGAAATTCAAGAAAAAGAAGCTGAAAATAACAAGCTTATCGAACAGTATAAAAAGACATTTTTGCTAGATAGTGAAAAAGAAAAACTGGCTCTATACGAAGAAAATATAGGTAACTTAACACAAGCAAGAAGTGAAGCCGTACAGCTTGCTCAAGATGAAAAAGGGGACGAAGCCTATAACGTTTTTTCTAAACAAATCGTCACCCTGCGTACAACCATAAACAACACGTTAGATGATCTTCAGACGATAAATAATAACGAAGCAAAAAGCATTTACCAAAAAAATAAGCAAAGCGTAAAATCAGCCGTTACTACTCTTTTACTCGTTAGCGCACTGGTTATTCTGCTTACGATAGCCGTAGGGCTTCTAATTGCACGCATGATTACAAAACCATTAAATGATATTAAAAACCTCATGGAAACAGCAAAAGACGGGGATTTTCAAGTGCAAGGCACCTACGAATCCAAAGATGAAATTGGCTTACTTACAGCATCTTTTAATAAAATGATCGGTGGATTAAAAGAAATGATTATGTCCGTTGGAAACATTTCATCAACGGTTGCCGCTTCTTCAGAAGAACTAAGCGCCAGCGCAGAACAAAACAACAGTGCGATTGAACATATTTCAAGCATCACTGAAAAACTAGCCTCAGGATCCAACCATCAAGTGAATCAAATTCAAGAAAGCTCCACCATTATTCACCGCATTACGAACCAAACATCAGAAGTTGTTGAAAACGTCGAGCAAATCACTAAGCGAGCACTCGACACGGCTGCGATCTCAAATAGCGGAACAGCGACCGTTGAAACAGCAGCCAAACAAATGAAATCAATCAACGAAAATGTCACTGAACTCTCATCTGTTTTTCAAGGTCTTAGCGAACACTCAGCTAAAATTAGTCAAATTAACGATGTCATTACAACCATTGCGGATCAAACGAATCTGCTTGCTTTGAACGCAGCAATTGAAGCCGCAAGAGCAGGTGATCACGGAAAAGGCTTTGCTGTTGTGGCAAGTGAAGTACGTAAACTAGCAGAAGGCTCATCCAACTCAGCGCATCAAATTAAAGATCTGGTTGCACTCATTCAAAGCGAAACAGCTCGAACGTTGCAGTCGATGACAACCACAACCAAAGAAGTAAAAGAAGGCCTAGCAGTAGTCGAACAAGCGGGTACATCATTTATGCAAATTAACGAAGCTGTACAGCACGTAGTGAATCAAATTCAGCAAATCGGAAGCGCTATTCACAATTTAGCCAAAGATACGCTTGAAGTCCAGCAGGCGATTCACGAAGTCAACGGTATCGCGGAAGAAGCGGCAGCAGGCGCGCAAAACGTATCTGCTACAACGGAAGAGCAGCTTGCTTCCATGGAGGAAATTGCTTCATCTGCGATGGATTTAGCCAATATGTCGGAGGAACTGCAAGAATTGATTGCAAGATTTAGAATCTAAGGAAAAGCATGGGGCGCTTGCTTCATGCTTTTTCTTATGAAATAGAGTTATAAAAACGGCGTATTAAGCCTACCCCTTGAAGTGCTGCCAAGCAGAAATTCCGTGCTCTTCCTTAAACAGTTAAAGTTGCAAAAAATGAATATGTCTTTGATTAAATTAGTTGGAATATTTAAAATAAATAAAACTTTAGTATTACTAAAATCCAATTATTGTTATATTATAGATTTGTTAGTTACATATGCCTAGAGGGAGGGAAGTAATGGTTTTGCACGGAAATTAAAAATAAAGGGGATATCTATGAAAAAAATAATGAAGAAGAGTGTATGGGGATTATTCATTTTATTAGTAGGAGCTGTAATTTTTCCACTCAATCAATCAGCTTATGCTGAAGCTTCAAAACCAAAGCTTATTTATGAAATAGAAAAGAATCAAAATTATAACGTAATAGATGCGTGGGATAATGGAGGAGTAATTTATCAAAAGCAGCAAGAGAATTATAGCGAGGAGCAAGAGTTTAGCGTCATTAATAATGGACAGAAAAAATGGAGTATCAAATCTTTAACGCTATTCTATATTGGAGATACAAAAGATAGCTTATATTTTTATAAGCGAAACGATAATAACTCCAAACAGCTTTATATTATAAGCAAAACAACGTGGAAACAAGAAACGGTTAATCTACCAGAATGGGTGTTAAGCAAAAGCGTTATCGCTCCAAATGGCATGATTTATATGGCAGGAGGAGAGCCTGAAGAAAAAAACTTCCTTTATGCCTTTGATTCAAAAGGGAAACTAAAGTGGCATAATGAATTTGTTGCTATAGGAATTACTGAATTGCTAGTGGACAAAAGCAGCAACCTGTATGCTAACGGTATAGAAGGTGTAACGGTATTTGATCCTTCTGGAAAAGTGAAATGGAAGAAATCTGGAGGTTCTGTGTTTGCAACAGATCCACAAAATAATATGATCTATTTTCAGGAAGGGTACCCGTCAAACTTATACGGTTTAAATGCAAACGGCTCTACAAAATGGACAAAGAAAATGACTGTGGATGTGTGGCCAGCACCTACTTATGATTCTACTAATAAAAATCTTTTAGTAGCAGATAACGAAGCAGGTATTTTATACAGCTATGATGGAGTAACAGGACAAGCAAAGTGGAACGTAAAAAGCGATGCTCCTTTTCCAGTAGGAATGGGTGATTATCGACCTTCCACTACCCCTGTTATAGAAACAGGGAAAAGTGGAACAACTTATTATTCGGCTCACCGAGGCGATTATGCACCAAAAGAAACATATATTAAAGCCATTAGCAAAGAAGGAAAAGTAAAGTGGACATTGAAGACAAATGAATTAGTTTCGATCAAGGAATCTGTTAATCAAAGTGTCTATCTAGCAGGAAAAACAACTCTAACGGCTGTACAGTCAAATGGTAAAAAAGCATGGGAGACACCAGGTGATTTTTCAAAAGTACAATTTATATCAACTGATAGTGGAGAAATCTATTATTCCCAAGGAGCTAAAGTTTATCAAATAAACGATAAAATAGCCCCTGTTGTCCCAGCAGCGCCAAAAGTGAATGCTGTAAGTGATCAAAATACAGCAGTAACAGGCACTACAGAAGCTAATGCCACAGTTTACGTAAAAGTTGGGAGTAAGACATTGGGAAGCGGCAAGGCAAATAGCAAAGGGGTATTCAGTATCAAGGTACCGAAGCAAAAAGCAGGTACCAAGCTATCGGTAACAGCTCAAAATGCAGCGAAGAATACTAGTACAGCAACGGTAGTAACGGTACAGGATAAAACAGCTCCATCCGCACCGAAAGTGAATGCGGTAAGTGATCAAAGTACAGCGGTAACAGGAACTACGGAAGCAAACGCCACGGTTTATGTAAAGGTTGGAAGTAAGGCATTAGGAAGCAGTAAAGCAAACGGTAAAGGAGCATTTAATGTCAAAATACCAAAACAAAAAGCAGGAACAAAGTTAGCCGTAACAGCTCAAGATGCTGCCAAAAATACAAGTAAAGCAGCGGCAGTGACGGTACAAGATAAAACACCTCCACCTGCTCCAAAAGTGAACAATTTGACTAGTAAATCAACTCACGTCATAGGCACAACTGAAGCTAATGCTACAATTGAAGTAAAAGTAGGTACTAAACTTATAGGAAGCGGAAAAGCCAATTCAAAAGGAAGCTTTGATGTAAGAATTCCAAAACAAAAGGCAGGAACAAAAGTCGATGTTTTTGCAAAAGATGCTGCTAAAAATCAAAGCAAAACGACTAAAGTAGTAAGTAAATAATTATTTATATGAAAAAAAGTCTGTTCCTCATATGAGAAACAGACTTTTTTTCGGTTTTATTATCAAGCAAGATATAAAGATATCTTTAATATTATAGCATGAATAGATAGAATAAGTCATTGAAATATGGAAAATAAATAAAAAAATATCTTTATTGGATGAATTAAATAATTATTCCTTTATTACCAATAACCATGATATAATTAGCTGATTTTTGAGTCTTAAGTTTTAGGTCTTTATAATCAATTATTGTTAGGGAAAAAGGAGAACAAGTTTATGTTGAAAAAATATTTTATAGCACTCCTGTTGCTATGTTTGGTTGTAATAGAGGTACCGATTAACCCTGCATTTGCAGCTGTAGATGTAACAAAGCCAACTTTAGAAAGCGTGAAAATAGATAAGAAAGAGGGAAAAGTAGGAGATATCATCCACATGCAGGTAAAGGCAAGTGATAAGGGATCAGGAATAAGGAGCGTATACTTGAATTACAAATCTCCTATAACAGGAAAATATAAGGATATGCAGTTAATGTACAACACATCCACAAAGTATTACGAAGGAGACCTGACAATTGATGAGTCAATGGAGTCGGGGGAATGGTATATAGGGTATGCGCTAGTATATGATAATGCAGACAACAATACCACAGTATACGGCCCAATCGAAGGAAGTAGTTTCGTAGTAAGAGGAACCAATCCAGATGTAACGAAACCAACTTTAGAAAGTGTAAAAATAGATAAGAAAGAAGGAAAAGTAGGAGATACCATCCACATGCAGGTAAAGGCAAGTGATAAGGGATCAGGAATAAGGAGCGTATACTTGAATTACAAATCTCCTATAACAGGAAAATATAAGGATATGCAGTTAATGTACAACACATCCACAAAGTATTACGAAGGAGACCTGACAATTGATGAGTCAATGGAGTCGGGGGAATGGTATATAGGGTATGCGCTAGTATATGATAATGCAGACAACAATACCACAGTATACGGCCCAATCGAAGGAAGTAGTTTCATAGTAAAAGACTATACCCAAGATAATAACAAACCCACGTTTAATGAAATAAAAGTAGATAATCCTAAAGTTGAAGTTGACAATTACAACCGCATCATAGTAAAAGCAACTGATGATACTTTAGTAAAAAGCGTAACGGTTAACTACATAAAACCGAATTCTAAAAAAACGGAAGCTATTGTGTTAGACAAAGGCTCTGATCAAGAAACCTTTTTTAAAGAATGGTACGTTCCAAGTGATGCTGAAGTTGGAGAATGGAAAGCAGCATCTATTGAAATTGTTGATTTAAATGGAAATAAAACAAATGTTACAACAAATATTCAAGATGGAAATTTTACTATTTTAAAACCAATTAAGCCTTTAGATAATTATGTAGTAACAAGTAATGAAGTTTGGTCAAATCAAGTCATTGATCATGATGTTTACATCGGACCAAATGCTATTTTAACTATTAATGGAAACGTAAGAATAAACGGTAACATTTACGTTTTGGGTGCGCTTAGGAGCTACGGAGGTTTAAGTATAAACGGAACAATCAATGCTAAAAACTTTACTTTCGGCTATAGCAACTCGTTATATAACGGGTCTGTTGTTCTAAGCGGAAGTGATTCTATCTCAGGACTAAATGCTTCAAATCAACCGTTAAAGGATGTTCCACTTACAGTTTATAATACAACGTTAAAAGCGGTTAACGGAAAAGTGGACATTGAAGGAGTGACGGTGCCTGTTGTAGATGTATATCTAAATGATCGCCCGTTAGGTTTAAATAGTAACGGAACATTCCGTTTAAATGGTTATAATGTGGAAAATCAAAAGCAGTTAACGTTCAAATTTATTGATGTGTTTGGAAATACAACTACTAAGACATATAAAGTGTACGGTGCTGTGCCAGTCAGCAAGCCGACAGTGAATGCTGTAAGTGATCTGGATACAACGGTGACGGGTACTGCTGATGCGGAATCCGTTGTAACGGTCAAAGCAGCGACTAGCACATATAAAGCTACAACAGATAAAAATGGCCAATACTCTGTCTTAATTAAAAAGCAAAAAGCTGGAACGAAATTAACGATTACAGCAACAGATGAAGTAGGCAATAAAAGTGAAAGCGCATCTGTGAACGTTTTAGATAAAACAAAACCTCAAACACCAAAAGTTAATGCAGTAACAAATGAAGATACTAAAGTTACTGGAATGGTAGAAGCAAAAAATAGCGTATACGTGAAACTTGGGTCTACAATCATAGGCCGAGCAACAGCGAATTCAAAAGGGCAATTTACTGCAACTATACCAAAGCAAAAAGCGAAGACAAAATTAAGCATTCTTTCTAAAGATGGAGCTGGAAACTATAGCCCGGCAGCTTCTATAACTGTAGGATATGTGGATCGAATTGCGCCACCATCACCAAAAGTGAATCCTGTAAGCGACCAAGATCAATTGGTTACGGGAACTGCAGAAAAAAATGCAACGATTGAAGTGAAAGCAGGAACTAAAACATACACAACAATTGTTAAAGCAGACGGAACTTATAGTGTAAGTATCGATAAACAAAAAGCAGGATCTACTTTATCTATAACAGCAACGGATCAAGCAAAAAATAGCAGTAATCCCACTACTGTTATCGTACAGGATAAAACGAAACCTAAAGCGCCAAAGGTAAATGCTGTAACAGCTGATGATTCAAAAGTGACAGGGGTTGTAGAAGCGAAAAATGCAGTCTATATAAAAGTCGGGTCAACTATTATCGGCCGAGCAACAGCGAATACAAAAGGAACGTTTACTGCAAACATTCCAAAGCAGAAAGCTAAAACAAAATTAGTTATCTTATCTAAAGATGCAGCAGGTAACTACAGTCCTTCTACTTCTATTTTAGTAGGCGCAGCAGATCGAATAGCACCGCCAGCGCCAAAGGTAAATGAAGTGAGTGATGCAGATCAAGCAGTGACAGGAACAGCTGAAAAAAATGTTTTAGTGGAAGTAAAGATTAACGATAAGGTATATAAAACGAGTGCTAAATCAGATGGTACCTACAGTGTAACGATTAATAAGCAAAAAGCAGGGACAGTCCTATCCGTAACAGCGAGAGATTCATCAAACAACACGAGCACTCCAACAAGTGTAACAGTTCAAGATAAGACGGCTCCGCTGCAAGCAACAGTAAATCCTGTAACTACGAACGATACAAAGGTCACAGGAAAAGCTGAACCGAAAACGTTAGTATTTGTCAAAGTGGGAGCTACGATTATCGGAAAAAACCAAACGGATGAAAAAGGTAGTTTTGCTGTTGCTATACCAAAACAAAAAGCGAAAACGAAAGTGAATATTGTATTAAAAGATGGAGCTGGAAATTATAGCCCATATACTCATGTAGTTGTCGCAGCTGGTTCTACTGAACAATCTTTATCGCCAGCAGTGGATCAAATAACATCGAGGGATACGAAAGTAACAGGAAAAACAGAGCCCAATGCTCTTATTTATGTGAAAGTGGGAGCAGATATTATTGGTAGAGGAAAAGCCAGTGCAGGCGGCAGTTTTTCTGTAAATATTTCATCTCAAAAAGCAGGAACAAAACTAAGTGTAACAGCTAAGAAGGTTTCTGGTAAGTATACGCCATACACGGTTCTAATTGTAAAATAATAGAGTTTTGATTGTAGCTTGTCACCTATTAGGTGACAAGCTATTTGTATATTTATAGATTAATATGCTTATTTTTGTTATTATTTTCAATTTCGTACCGATAGTAAATAAGAGATTTCCGAGGAGGACTATTAAAAACGAAAAAGGAGTAAAAAGATTAATGAAAAAAATAGGGAAAATTTTCTTTGCAGTCATCATTATGCTTATTGCTTTAAACGTTGTGAACAAAGCAGAAGCAGCTGAAACAGAGCCATTAATTTCAGTGAAGCTATCAAACTATTTAGGTAGCAAAAGCTCAATTACGATTCAGCCATCAGAAATTTATCGCATTAAAGATACTAATTTAACCTTAAGCGCCAAAAAAGATTATGAAGTGAAAGTAACATCTAACGGCGTAGCTATTTATAAAGGAACAGAGAAGCTTGGGGAATTTCCTCGCTTTGAAGTAACTCCTTCTACATATGATGCGACATTAAGTATACAAGGAAGAAAGTACTTAGGTGATGTAGCATTCACGAATGAAAATCAAAAGTACGTTCGTCCCATTAATACATTGCCAATGGAAGATTACCTAAAAGGTGTAGTTCCAGAAGAATCCTTAAAAAATTGGACTTCTTTAAATACATTTAAAGCCCAAGCAGTAGCAGCTCGAGGATATGCATTAAGTCATTTGAAGGAATCTGACCTTACAGATACACAGAATAGGCAAGTTTATGGAGGAAAACAAGAGCTGTCTATTACTCCTCTTACTGACAAGGCTATTGAAGAGACGTTTGGTGAAGTGGTGACGTACAATGGTAGAGCAGTAGAAACTTTTTTTTCTTCAAGTAACGGCGGAATTATTGAGGCTAACTCCAACTACTGGACTACTAGCGCTCCATTACCTTACTTTCAAGTGAAAAATGATCCGTACGATCCTCAAATGCCGTGGAAAAAAGTCGTAAATAAGCAGCAAATTGATTTATCAACAAAAGATTTAGCTGCATCCGATACGTGGTGGAGTCAAACGAACGAAAAAGATTTAAAAATGACAGATAACATTAAAAACAAAATGAAAGCTAACGGATTAGATACAAAAGACATCAAAATCACTGAGATTACAAAAATAGATTTTTATGATCGTGCGTCCGGTCAGCGTGTCACAAAAGGAGATCTAAGCGTTCGTTATATTAAGAAAAATGATGTGGATAAAGACGGTAAACTCCTTATTCATGATTGGGATTTAATAGGAGAAAGTGCTAAGACAGTTAAAAATTTAATTGAAGGATCATCCATGCTAAATCTGTACGTGATTCAGATTGAGGAAGGTGATACGTCGTTTACGATTCGTGGAAAAGGCTTTGGACATGGCGTAGGGATGAGTCAGCAGGGATCGAACGTAATGGCGAATCAAGGAATGGACTATAAAGAGATTTTAGCATTTTATTATCCAGGTACGGCTCTTACTGAATATTACAGCACAAAAGCAGAACGTTCTTATAAAACAGCTCCATATGCAGCTGCCTTAAATTCAATTAATGAAACGGATACAAAAATAACGGGAAAAGCAGAAGCAAATACGCTTGTCTACGTGAAATTTAATTCTACGAGTGCTGCGATTGCTGCCAGAGGGAAAGCAGACAGCAACGGAAACTTCTCTATTTCTATTCCAAAACAAGCAGCGGGAACAAAAATATATGTCATTTTAAAAAATGATGTGAATTATAGTCCTTATGCTTCAACCGTTGTAAAAGCAATAGCCGCACCTAAAAATCCGGCAGTAAATGAATTAAAAGAAACGGATACAGCCGTAAAAGGAACAACAGAGGCAAATGCGCTTGTGTATATTAAGTTTGGCTCTACTTCCGGACAGATTGAAGCCAGAGGAAAAGCAGATTCAAAAGGAAACTTTACTGTTGCAATCCCAGCGCAAGCGTCGGGAACGAAAGTATATGTTATTGCCAAAAATGCTGTGAAATACAGCAAGTATACAAGCGTTACTGTTAAAGCTTATCCTGCACCAGCGGCACCCGTGCTTAATCCAGTTACAGAGGATGATACCGTGTTAAGCGGAAAAGCAGAAGCAAATACGACGGTATATGTAAAATTAGATTCTAGTAAAAACAGCACTTCTTTTAGAGGGAAAACAAATGCAAAAGGTAGTTTTTCTATCTCTATTCCAAAGCAAAATGCAGGAAGAAAAATGTTCGTAATTGTAAAAAATACTATAAAATACAGTTCTTATTCTTCCGTTACGGTTCAAGCAAAACCAGCATCAAAAGCGCCCACTATTGACTCGGTTATCAGAACTTCTACATCTGTGTCTGGTAAAGCGGCGGCAGGAGCTTTAGTCTATGTCAAAGCTGGCTCAAGCAAATCTCCTATTGTCGGCCGAGGAAAAGTAGATGCGAGAGGAACATACAAGGTATCCATTCCTTCTCAACCAACAGGAACTAGAATGTATGTGATTATAAAAGCTGACGGCGTATATAGCCCTTACGCATGGACTACTGTAAAGTAAAGCTTACACCTATTTAAATACACCTTTTCTTCACAATATTTCGTATACGTAATAAAGAATCTCATGGTATAATGTAGTATAAAATACCAGTTAAATAGGAGAAAAGAATTATGTCTTTGTCAGCGTATATTATTGAAAATGAGAAGGTGTTTAAAGGAGCTCAGGACATTAAATATTTATTTATGCCTGCAAGCAAACCTTCTAAACATTTAATTGTTGTGTTTTCTGGTTTCAATGGAAAAGAAGAAGAAGGTGTTTTACCTTACTATAACTATGTAAAATATCTTAAAGATATAGATTGCCATCGCTTATTTATCCTTGATCAATGCTTAGGACACCCTTGCTATTATTTAGGTCATAATAAGAAGCTTGACTATGAAGTATCTGTTGCATCACTTATTTATTTGATTTCGAATGAATACAAGATTATGAGAAAAAATATTATGACGGCCGGATCTAGTAAAGGTGGAAGTGCGGCGGTGTACTTTGCGTTAAAGTATGATTTTGGTCACGTAATTGCCGGTGGCTTTCAATTTAAAGTAGGGGAGTACCTGTACACAACAAAGCGTTATACAAGGCAGACCGTTTTAAAAGTTATTACCGGCGGAAATACTTCAGGTCATAGAGATTATTTAGACCGAATCTATGTGGATCTTGTAGAGAAAGGTACATATACAACGAATATCAATGTGCACGTAGGAAGCGGCGACTCTCATTACGAAAAGCATATTAAGCCTTTTATTGAAATTTTACAAAAGCGAAACATTCCATATAATCTCGATGTACAAGACTACAGTGAACACGGAAAAGTCGGAGTCTATTTCTCTCAATATTTAATTGATCAAGTTTCGAATATAACAGGTCAGCTTGTGATTAAAGAAGCCGCGATTACCAATGAAAATCAGATGATTTCGGTATCATGCAGTGTGCCGCAAGACTCTAAAGAGCCGGTACACTTTGCGTATTATGTATTTAAACAAGGACAAGCGGATCCTGTAAAAAAAGTATCTTATTCTCCTAGGGCAAAGTTACGTTACAAAGTAGAACATCCAGGGAAATACAGCGTTAAAGTATTTGTGAAAAAAGGCGATCAAAAAGTAGCAAAACGCACGCCTGTAATAGAAGTATAAGTAACGAAAAAAGCAGCTTATGAAATAATCATAAGCTGCTTTTTAGTGTATTGCTTATTCTGCTTTAAATGGAACTGAAATCTTTGCACTTTCTAGCTTTTTGCTGCTTGTGCGGGTCAAAAGCACATTGCCTTTATTCTTTCCAAGCTGCTTAACAGATATTTTAACGTAATAAGTAGTAGCTGGTTTTGACGTTACAATCAGTTTGTTTTGGCTGTTATATACTTTAACAACATCACCTGTATATAAAGACTTAACGGTAATAACATCGTCTTTGTTGCGGTTATTTTCGATGGTTACTCTGCTAGCGGAAAGACTAGATGAAGTAACTGGTTCAGCTGCATAAGAAACAGCCGTTTTTCCGCTTTCAAGTTTGTTAGGTGTAAGGCGAGTAAGATAAACTGTTCCTTTTCCTGTACCAAGCTGTTTAACAGAAATGACAACAGAATCTTTTGCGGCAGCACCCGACGTAGCAATAAGCGTTCCTTTTGCGTCATATACTTTTACTTTGTCGCCTTTAGTAAGTGATTTAACTGTGATTGTATCGTTTTTTCCTTTGTTATTTACAATGGTTGTTTGCTGAGCTGAAACAGAAGACGACACAGCTGGTTCAGCTGCAAAAGAAGCTGATACCGTAGCGCTTTCTGCTTTATTGGGGCTGATGCGAGATACTAAAATCGTACCTTTCCCTGTACCAAGCTGTTTAATAGCTACTTTTGTATAATTCGTTGTTGCAGGTTTAGAAGTAGCAAGCAAAGTGCCTTTTGAATTGTACACTTTAATAACGTCACCTTTTGTGATCGAACGCACGGTTACAATATCATCTTTATTGTAGTTGTTTTCAACAGAAATACGTGATGAAGACAGTTTGCCAGAGGCAGGAAGTTTTTGAAACACTGGATTACCGAATAGAATATTTTGAGTTCCTTTTGCTCCTGCTTTTGAATCCACAGTAATCTTAAAATATTTAGTGCGAGCTGGGATTTGTAATGCTAAATTTTCAATGTTTGTTGACTTTTTAATTGTTTTCGCAAATATTTGCTTATTGTCTGCAAATATTTTTACTACGGATGAACCGTGATCACCCTGTACGGACTCGTAGTCAAGAGATAACTTGGCTTTAAACACATTTACGTCTGTATCACTAATATTATATTGAGCATAAGACGGGTCATAGGTTATGCCTTTTAACAGAATACTGCTGCTTCCTAAAGATCCGTTTGCATAATGCGTTACATAATCTGAAGAAGTGGGTTCATCTTCAAGCAGCATGTATGAGTCGTCTGCTCCGATACTTTGAGGAGACGTTGTGTATGGGACCGAAACAAATGCAGAACCAACGGTTTTAAACACAGGTTGGTTAAAGGTAACAGAGTGAGTTCCTTTTGCTCCTTTTAATTGCTGAGCAACAATTTTAATTTGTGAAGTATTTTTAGGGATATTGACTTTCACTGGCTGAACCGGAGTCTTAGACGACAATTCTTTTTCGTAGAGAAGATAAGAATCAGCATAAATGCCAACAACTGTTTTGCCATAATCCCCAGTGACATTATTCGAGTCAAGCGATACTGAAGTTTCGAACACATTATAGCCTGTATCATTTACATTGTAGGCTGCATAAGCACTTCCACTGTCGTAACTGTGCAGCTGGAAGCCTTTTGTAATAATATTTCCATTAATGTCTCGGAACGTTTTAGTGTCGCCTGTTATGTAGTAGTACTCGCTGTCAGAAGATCCAATACTTAAAGCCGAATGATATTGCGTGTCACCTACGTTTAAGAAAGAACCTGTTTTGATGAATTTTGCATCTTGAATAACAACTAAATGAGTACCTTTGCTGCCATCTAACTGCATAATCACAATAGAGAATGTTTTTGTGTTTTTTGGTAACGCTACGTCGTAGCTCTGTGACGAACTTGTTCGATTCATTTGCTTTTCGTAAACTAAGCGATCATCTGCGTAAAAACCTACAGCTGTTTTTCCATAATCCCCTTGCAAGTAGCGGCTGTCTAACGTTACTTTCCCTTGAATATGAGTATAATTCTGGTCTTCTACATCGTATGAAACATACGATTCATCACCAGCACTATAAGTTTTTAACCCGAATCCATTTGACACATTTTTGCCAGCGCTATCTTTAAAAGCTTCATCGTTCCAATCCGTGTAATAACCAGTAGAATCAGAAGGATCTAAGGATGTTAAGAAAGGACTTGAACTGGCGGCACTTGCCTGATGAGGAAGAGCTAAGCCCATAAACAGTGCAAATAGTGCAATGAACCCTAACCATTTTTGTGTTTTCATACTAAAGTCTCCTTAAATTAAAATATTTTACCATTTAAATATTTTAATTGACCTAAAAGAGCATAGCAATTTGTTTTGTTCGACATTTTGTGACAAAAGGTTTATTTTTGTAGATTTCTTATAAGAGTTATGACTTATGAAAGAAGAAGGAGGATAAGAGTACTTTTTACTAGTTTTGAAAACTAAAAAACGAAGTAAAGGGTAGACATGGAGAACAGTACAAAAAGGTAAAGATAACTTATGCATAAGGAATTTGAGTACTTATATAAAGTTTATTACATATAAAAAGATCTCTAGATTTTAGAGATCTTTTTGTATCTGTATAGTAAAAATAAAAATAGCGCCCCACCAAATGAATCGATAGCCACATCGATAATTCGCCCGTCACGTCCAATAATAAAAGCTTGATGCAGTTCGTCTAAAAAAGCAAAACAAGCGAGTAAAACCCACGCTTTTACATATCTCCAAGAACTTTTTTTCAAATTCCAGTAAATTAATAGGGCTAATAAGCCGAAAAAAGAAATATGAGCAATTTTACGCAAAATAAATTCTAAATTAAAGCCATAGGAGTATGAAGTGTAAAAAGGGCTGCCAGGATGTAGCACAGACCAAAGAGTAGCTTTATGATTCCAGACTGAAGCATTGCTCCATGAGTTTGGGTCCGTCACTTGAAGATGAGGCGTGTGGGAAAAATGGGAAATAGCAAGTATCATCGCAACAACACAAATTCTTTTTAATATCATACAAAAAATTCCTTTTGTTTTTAGATTTATCTTCATATCGTAAGAGAAAAGCAGTGAAAATGCAAGAAATATTCATGTGTCTCTCTCTATATAAATCCTCTTCTAAAATATTTTCATATAGAAATATCAATTATTTCAAGTATAGATGACAAAAGTTCTAACACATTACTAAATTTAGAAGAATATGAGACTATCAGCATTTAACGACATAAAAAGGTCTTTTGAAGCGAAAATATTATCTTTTCATTCAAAAACCTTGTTATATCGCAAATTTCGACAAAAAAATTCATCCCTCTTTTCCTATTTTTGTGATAACATTAATTTTGCGATTGCTTCATAAGTTATAGGTCTAATGACTGTTAATAAAATCTTATAGAAATAATTGAGAATAGATAAGATAAATGAACTATAAAAAATCATCGTAGATAAAGTATCGAAGCCTTAGAAACTTGTTGAAATTAAAGACAAGTTTTTAATTTTTATCTAGTGAAGGATGAATATTCAAGAAAAGTCATATAAAGCGCAATATGTATGGTGATGTCTCCTCAGCCACTATCAAAGGAGGCACTCGGCCGCACTGTGGGTAGAAAACTACCTTAGACACGTTTGTTGTCAGGAGTGTGGTGTGAGGTGGGGTTAAATGCCCCTATTAATTTATAAGCATTAACGAATGCGCTGCAGCTACAGCTGCAGCGCATTCGTAAGTGCTTACAAAAAATATATATAAATAGGAAGAAACGGGGAGTGAGTGACGATGAAAAAAATAAAAAAAGCTATTATTCCAGCTGCTGGACTGGGCACGCGGTTTTTACCCGCAATGAAAGCAATGCCAAAAGAAATGCTTCCAATCGTTGATAAACCAACTATTCAATATATCGTTGAAGAAGCGGTTCAATCGGGTATTGAAGACATCATCATCGTAACGGGCAAAGGAAAACGCGCGATCGAAGATCATTTTGATTATGCTCCAGAACTTGAAAATAATTTAGTCGAAAAAGAAAAATTTGATATTTTAGAAAAAGTGCGTCAATCCTCAAATGTTGATATTCACTATATCCGTCAAAAAGAGCCAAAAGGATTAGGTCATGCCGTATGGTGTGCTCGTAACTTTATCGGCGATGAGCCATTTGCGGTATTGTTAGGCGATGATATTGTCCAAGCAGAAACACCTTGTCTTCGTCAGTTGATGAATGAATATGAACAAACGCTTTCGTCGGTAATAGGCGTGCAAACGGTTCCTGATAATCAAACGCATCGCTACGGCATCGTAGATCCAATTTCAAACGACGGCCGTCGTCACCAAGTGAATACATTCGTAGAAAAACCAGCGGCAGGTACAGCTCCTTCAAATCTAGCAATTATGGGACGCTACGTGTTCACTCCTGAAATTTTCAAATTTTTAGAAGAACAAGAAGTCGGAGCCGGTGGTGAAATTCAATTAACAGATGCTATTCAAAAGCTAAACGAAATTCAGCGTGTGTTTGCGTATGACTTTGAAGGCAAGCGTTATGATGTAGGGGAGAAGCTAGGATTTATTCAGACAACCATTGAATTTGCTCTCCAACATGACGATTTACGTGAAAATCTTTTAACAATTATGGAAGATTTATTAAAAAAAGAAACAAAGAAACCGGTAGAAATAGAGTAGAATAGAAGGAGTGAGTTGCGTTGCCATCAGTTGCTGAACCTAAAACGGAAACTTCTATTCAACAAACACAAGTTGTGCAAAAGCAAGTTCAGCCTAATAATCAAGCCGGGTACCTTTTGGCGAAGAGATGTATAGATATAGCAGGAGCACTCGTTGGTTTACTTGTTTTGTTTGTTGTTTTTCTTATTATTGGTCTTTTAATAAAACTCGAAGACCCTAAAGGTTCAATTTTCTTTTCTCAAAAAAGAGTGGGGAAAAATGGTGAAGAATTTCATATGTACAAATTTCGTTCCATGGTTTCAGATGCCGAAGCAAAATTAGCTGCATTACTTGAACAAAATGAAGCTACGGGCGCGATGTTTAAAATGAAAAACGATCCTCGTATCACGAAGATAGGGAGGTTCATCAGGAAGACTAGTATTGATGAACTTCCTCAGTTAATCAACGTCTTAAAAGGCGATATGAGTCTAGTAGGTCCACGACCGCCGCTTGTAAGAGAAGTAAACGAGTATACAGAATATCAAATGCAAAGATTGCTTGTCACTCCTGGCTGTACAGGACTTTGGCAAGTAAGTGGAAGAAGCAACGTAGGGTTTGAAGAAATGGTCGAATTAGACTTAACATACATAACAACACGTTCACTAACGGCCGATATTAAAATTATATGCCGAACTATTTTTATGCTGTTTGGCTCGAAAAATGCTTATTAAATCAAGGAAAGCTGGTGTCTTAAAATGAACAAAAATTCAAAAATTTATGTAGCTGGCCACAGAGGGCTTGTCGGTTCAGCTATCGTACGAAAACTGCAAGAAAAAGGCTATAGCAATCTAGTGTATCGTACAAGCGCTGAGCTAGATTTACGAGATAAGTCGCAAGTAGACGCATTTTTTGCTGAAGAAAAGCCTGAATTTGTTTTCTTAGCAGCAGCTAAAGTAGGCGGTATTGTGGCAAACAATACATATCCAGCGGAATTTATTCACGATAACCTATTGATTCAATCAAATATCATTGACGCGGCGTACCGAAATAATGTAGAGAAACTATTATTCTTAGGAAGTACATGTATTTATCCAAAATTAGCGCCTCAGCCATTAAAAGAAGAATACTTACTAACAGGTGCGCTTGAACCAACAAACGAACCGTATGCGATTGCTAAAATTGCCGGTATTAAAATGTGTGAATCGTATAACCGTCAGTACGGCACAAAGTACATCTCAGCAATGCCTACTAACCTTTACGGTCCAAACGATAACTTTGACCTTCATACATCACACGTTCTTCCTGCACTGCTTCGTAAGTTCCATGAAGCGAAAGAAAGCAATTCACCGTTTGTGGAAATGTGGGGAACAGGTACACCAAAACGTGAATTTCTATATTCAGATGACCTAGCAGATGCGTGCGTATTCTTAATGAATACATATGAAGGCAATGAAATCGTTAATATTGGTGTGGGAGAAGATATTACGATTAAAGAGCTTGGCGAAAAGGTAAAAGCAGTTGTTGGTTATGAAGGAGAAATTCAATTCGATACCTCAAAACCAGACGGAACGCCTCGTAAACTAGTAGACGTAACAAAGCTGAACGGTCTTGGCTGGAAAGCAGAAACTGTTCTAGAAGACGGTCTTCAAAAAGCGTATCAATGGTTCTTAGATAACGAACTGGCTACAGCAAAATAATTAAAAACTTTTAATTAACCAAAATCATAAAATAACAGTTGATATATATGGAGGATACGATGAAAACAGCATTAATCACGGGTGTAACAGGACAAGACGGATCATACTTAGCAGAATTTTTACTAGAAAAAGGTTACGAAGTGCACGGATTAATTCGCCGCAGCTCTTCTTATAACCAAGAGCGCCTAGAAGATCTTTTAACAGAAGAAGCAGCAAGCGCATTATTAAATAACTCAAACTTCCATCTTCATTATGGTGACGTAACAGATGCATTAAACGTAACGCGAATCATTGGTGACATTCAGCCAGATGAAATTTATAACCTAGCAGCACAATCACACGTACGCGTGTCTTTTGATATGCCTGGATATACATTAGATGTTGATGCAAAAGGTACGTTAAACATTCTTGAAGCTGTACGTATTTTAGGATTAACTGACAAAACACGCGTGTACCAAGCTTCTACATCTGAGCTGTATGGAAAAGTTCAAGAAGTACCACAAAAAGAAACAACGCCTTTCTACCCGCGTTCTCCGTACGGCGTAGCAAAAATTTACGGCTTCTGGATTACAAAGAACTACCGTGAATCTTACAACATGTTTGCAGTAAATGGTATTTTATTTAACCATGAATCAGAACGCCGCGGTGAAACGTTCGTAACGCGTAAAATCACACTTGCTGCTTCACGTATTGCACAAGGTAAACAACAAAAATTAACACTAGGAAACTTAGATTCTCTACGCGACTGGGGTTATGCTAAAGACTATGTAGAATGCATGTGGTTAATTCTTCAACATGACAAGCCAGAAGATTTCGTTATTGCAACAGGTGAGATGCACTCAGTGCGTGAATTTGTACAGCTTGCTTTCAAGCACACGGGCATTGAAATTGAGTGGAGCGGTGAAGAGTTAGAAGAAAAAGGAACAAACAAAGCAACAGGTGAAGTGATCGTCGAAATCGATCCTAAATTCTTCCGACCTGCAGAAGTGGATCAATTGTTAGGTGATCCGACTAAAGCGAAGACGTTATTAAACTGGAATCCGACGAAGACTTCGTTTGAAGAGTTAGTTCGTATTATGGTTGAAGCGGATATGAAGAAGGTTGAGAGTGAAGAAAAGATTAAGGTAATGTTTGATTAATTTTTTAATTAGAATTAATGATTGGTTAAATTTGATATATGGCTGTTAGAAGGAGCTAACTTCTTTCTGTTTGAATGTACTCATTACATAAAAATAGGAGAGAAGTGCTCTTTTTGACGTTTTGGAATATCGGGATAAAAAGCTTGAGAAATCAAAGATAGTTTATAAATAATATAATATAGAGGCTAGTAAAGAGGGGTCTTTGTTAAGGCAAGTAAGTGTAGCCTCAGGCAGATAGGAAAGAGATATTCTATGATTGAAAAGGTGAAAACTGATAAGAAAAAACTATTAATATACGCACATTATTATATTCCAGATGTAGCTTCGACCGGTCAGATCCTAAGAGAGTTAGCGGAAGGAATGATTGATGAGTTTGATATAACTATAGTCTGTGTAGTTCCATCTTATACAGGAAAAGTTGCTGACGAATATAAAAAGAAAATGTTTTACAAAGAAGAAATTAACGGCGTAAAGGTTATTCGAATCCGTGTACCGGAATTTTCTAAGAGCAATAAACTAAGCAGAGTTAAAAATATTCTTTCCTATTTTATTGGAGCTATGATCGCTACCTTTAAAGTTGGAAAAATGGACTACGTATATTCTATTTCTCAGCCACCTATTTTAGGAGGCCTGCTCGGTGTTTGGGGTAAATGGATGAAGCGGGCTAAGTACATTTACAATATCCAAGACTTTAACCCGGAACAGACAATGGCTGTTGGATATAGTAAAAACAAGCTGGTACTAAAAGCTATGATGATGTTTGATAAGTTCAGTTGTAGACAAGCGGATAAGGTCATTGTGGTTGGGCGCGATATGGTTGAAACATTAAAAGGTAGATTTAAAGGAAGAAAAGTACCTAATCATACATTTATTAATAACTGGATCGATGAGAAAGAAATTTATCCTTTGCCAGCAAATCATGAAAAAGTGGTAGCTTTCAAAGAAAAGTATGGTTTGCAGAATAAGTTTATTATCATGTATTCAGGTAATCTAGGACTTTATTATGACCTTGAAAACTTGATGAATGTTATAGAAAAGTTTAAAGATAGAGACGATGTAGTTTTTGCTTTTATAGGAGAAGGCACTATTCGAGAGAGCTTAGTTCAATACAAAGAGAAAAATAATCTTCAAAATGTCCGATTTATTCCTTATCAAGATAAAGCAGATTTAATTTATAGTTTAAATGCTGGTGATGTCCACTGGTGCTTAAATGCTAAAGGAATTAAAGGAGTATCAGTACCGAGTAAGTTGTATGGAATTATTGCTGCTGGAAAACCAATATTGGGTGCCCTAGAGAGAGGATCTGAGGCACGATTAATTATAGAAGAGACGCAGTGCGGGTATGTAACTGAACCAGGGAATTATGCAGAAATTGAGGGTGTGATTGAAAAAATCCTCAAAGATCGAGGTACTTATACACTAACTAAAATGAGTGAGTCCGGAAGATCATATCTAATTAGAAACTTAACTAAAGATGTTTCTATTAACAAATATAAAGAAAAAATACTTAAATGTTAATGTTTATTAAAGAGGTAGTATTATGAAGCTTTCAAAAGATACGTACTTTGATAAGTTTAGTATAAAGGTCACTCTAATCTCATTTATTATGTCAATATTTGTAATATACATCCATGCAAATAATCTAGCATACTACGGTATAGAGAATGATTTTAATTCTATGGCTTATAAAATAGAGCAGGTAGTTGGAAGTGGTATAGGTGGGATAGCCGTACCATTTTTTTTTATGATGGCAGGATATTGGTTTTTTAGGTTTGATTTGGATAAAGTGAATATATCTCAAATTATTTCTACTAAGTTAAAGAAGAAGATATTTACTTTGTTAATTCCCTATGTGTTGTGGAATTCTTTTGGCATGATTTTTTATATGTTAGTTCCAAGGATTCCTATTTTTGGGGGATTTATGAATGGTGAAGCAGTGGAAATCAACATGGAGAATACTATAAACGGTATTTTTTTACATGCTAATTATTTTACTTTTTGGTATTTACGAGACTTGATATTACTAACATTTCTAACCCCCTTCTTTGCTATAGTCCTTAAAAGTAAAAAGGTTAGTATCGTTATTCTTATTGCCTTTTCTTTAATTGAGATGTTGGGGGTTGATTTGATTGTTTTCAATACAAAATCTTCATTATTTTTTTTCTTTAGTGGATGTTTTATTTCAACATTTTATAGAGATATATTCGAAAGAACTCAAAATAATAAGGTGGGTATAATTTCTTTCTTAATCTTTATTTTATTAATAGTTATTCGACTTTTAGATATTCGAATTTTTTCGGAAATTATGTACATGATATCTCCTCTATTTTTATGGTTTGCATTTGATGTATTACAAAATATAAAGAAAATAAGAATACAAAATCAGCTATCTTGGTTTAAGCACCAAAGTTTTTTTATATATGCAGTACATATTATTCCAGTTACTATAATAGGGAAGGTTTTTTTGAAAGTCAGAAATACCAATAATAGTCAAGTCTGGATAATAGCAAGTTATGTACTTGTTCCTATTATCACGCTATTAGTAATCTATTTTGTGGCTAAGTTTCTAAACAGATATTGTAAAAGATTTTATAAATTGATATGTGGAAATCGGGGATGAAAGGAAAACAGATAATTAAATGAATAGTAATTGGTTTAAGGTATTTATGAAAATGTCTAAAGTAAGATATGGAAAAAAGCTAGTATTAGAGGGTGTTCCGATTATTGTAAATAGGTCAGGGATAAAGCTTACAATTGGAGAAAATGTAACAATTAAATCATCTCTTTTGTCAAACCTTGTAGGCCTATATTCAAGAGCAATTATTGTTACTCGAACTTCAGAGGCCGAAATAAGTATTGGAAACAATGTTGGTATTTCTGGTGCAACGATTTATGCTAGAAGATCAATTACTATTGGAGACAATACACTGATAGGTGGAAATGCAAAAATCTTGGATAATGACTTTCATCCAATTGAAGTAGAAGCCAGAAATGCAGATATTAAAGAGAAAATCATTACTAAGCCAATTGTTATTGGGAAAAATTGCTTCATTGGTTGTAATGCATTAATCTTAAAGGGAACAGTTCTTGGAGATGGTTGCGTAGTAGGAGCGGGGGCTGTGGTTTCAGGAAAATTCGAAGAAAATAGTGTTATTGTGGGGAATCCTGCAAGGGTAATCAAGAAACTTTAAAAGAGATTTGCATCAACTATCTTTTATAAAATTTTTATAAAAGATAGTTGATGCAAACTTATTAACTGATAAGTAGGAGATAGAATGATAGATTTAACAGTAGTCATACTTACAAAGAATGAAGAAAAGAATTTAAGAAAATGTATAGAGTCTTTTCAGGGTATTGCTAAAAGGTTTGTAATCGTGGATAGTTTTAGCACAGATGAGACAAAAAGCCTTTGTGAAATCTTAGACTTAGAACTTAAACAATTTGGTAGTAAACTGGATTTTTATCAAAATAAATGGATAGATTACGCTACTCAGCTTAACTGGGGGCTGGCTCATACCGATATTAAAACTGAATGGACAATGCGTATGGATGCTGACGAAGAATTAATGGTAGATTTAGTTGAAGAAATATCTAGGAAACTACCTGAGGTTAAACAGGACGTTAACGGTATTATCCTTCGAAGACGAGTATATTTCATGGGTCGTTGGATTAAGCATGGTGGCAGATATCCAGAATTACTGCTTCGGGTTTTTCGAACTGGGAAAGCTACATGTGAGCAAAAAATCATGGATGAACATATGATTTTACATGAGGGGCGGACAGTAGAGTTTAAGAATGATTTGATTGATAATAATACTAAGGATTTGGAATGGTGGACAAATAAGCATAACTGGTATAGCAATCGTGAAGTACTAGATTATCAAACTAACCTTGACAATGAATTGAAAGAAGCAACACTACTAGGGAAGGGAAAGTCTTCGAAACAAGCTAAAGTCAAGAGAAAAGTTAAGAATAATGGATATTATAAATTGCCAAAGTTTTTTAGAGCGCATTTATATTTTGTTTATAGATACTATATAAAGCTAGGCTTTCTGGATGGTCCAGAAGGAAAGATATTCCACTTTTTGCAAGCCTACTGGTACAGGTTTTTAGTAGATGCTAAAGTATATGAGTGTGAGAAATTTAATAAAAAAATGGGTCAACAAGGTGATTTAAAGCAATAATATGTAAGGAAGGAGAAGAAAAGTCATGACGAACGGCAAAAAAAACATTTTAATTATTATGGGGAGATATTTGCCGGGCTATAAAGATGGTGGGCCTGTTCGGTCAATTAAAAACCTTGTTGATTTCTTAGGTGAAGAATACAATTTTATGATTCTTACTTGCGATCGAGATCATGGTGATGACAATCCATACAGCAATATAAAAGTTAATAGTTGGAATAAGGTTGGTAATGCAAAGGTTTATTATGTTCCACCTAAAGGATTTACGTTTTCAGTAATTAATAGACTTGCAAAGCAATCAGATCTTTTATATGTCTGTGGTTGCTTTAGTGATTACGCAATTAATACACTAGTATTAAAACGATTGGGTTTAATTAGTCCACCGGTAGTAGTAGCATCCATGGGATTATTTTCACCTATGGGATTTAAGCTTAAATATAAGAAAAAGAAGTTTTTTACGACAATGTTCAACATTACGGGAATGTTTAAAAATATATATTGGTCAGCTACTTCTAGTATGGAAATTAAAGAGATTAATCAACAGGTTAAAACTTTTAACAACTACTTTATTGCAGAAGATCTCCCGAGAAAAGTAAGAAATGTTCCTGTGTTAAAGAATAAAGAAATGAAAAAGTTAAAAGTTGTCTGGATATCTCGTATAGCTCCTAACAAAAACTTAATAGGTACCATTCAAATATTGCAGCGTGTGAAAAGCGATATTGATTTTACAATTTATGGACCGATTCAAGCAGAAAAATATTGGGATGAATGCCAATACGAGTTGAAAAAACTCCCTCAAAATATTACTTGGAATTACGCAGGGGATATAGAGTCAGAAGATGTGATAGACACTTTGAAGAATTATCATTTATTCTTGTTTCCAACACTTGGTGAAAACTATGGCCATGTTATTCATGAAGCATTATCTGCTGGATGTGTAGTAGCTCTTTCTGATCAAACACCTTGGCAGGGTTTGGAGAAATTTGGTGTGGGACATGTCTATCCCTTAGATTCTACTGAGAAGTTTGTCTGTGTGGTCGAAAGATACGCAGCTATGAGTAATAAAGACTTTCAGATTGTAGCAGATAAAGCTTTAGCCTATGCAATAGAGAATAGTAATGAAAAGGTAAAGTATACCGGATACAGAACAATATTTAATAGATTGTAAATAATTTATCAATGAGGAGCAGCAAATGAAGGTTTTGTTCACAACAAATATTCCCTCTCCATATAGGGTTGATTTTTTTAATGAATTAGGAAGATATTGTGATTTGACAGTTTTATTTGAGAGTAAAATAGATAAAAGCAGGGATAGAAATTGGATTGCAGATAAATTCTCAAACTTTAAAGCTATTTTTATGAAGGGGATCAAGATAGGAGAAGCAGATGCTTTTTGCCCTGAGATTATTAAGTTCCTTTCTTTAAAGAAGTTTGATGTAATTGTCATTGGAGCCTACCATACTCCATCTGGTATGTTAGCAATTCAATATATGAAAATAAAGAACATCCCATTTATTCTTAATACTGATGGTGGGATTAAGAAAGAGGATAGTGGTATTAAGCATAAAGTTAAAGAAAACTTTATTAGTGCTGCAAGTGGATGGCTCAGTACTGGTCGAGTGACTAGCGACTATCTTGAGAATTATGGAGCAAAGAAGGATAAGATTTATGTTTATCCTTTTACATCTATAAAGAAAGTAGACATATTAGAAAAACCCTTGAGTTTAGATGGGAAAATAAAAATAAGAGAGAAGTTAAACATTCGGGAAGATAAGATGATTTTATCCGTTGGTCAGTTCGTACATAGAAAAGGCTTTGACGTTCTTCTTAAAGCTGGTAATAAAATTGATAGAAATGTTGGTATTTATATAGTTGGCGGTAAACCAACAGCTGAATATATTAAAATGCAAAAGGACATGAATCTAACCAATGTTCATTTTATAGATTTTATGCAAAAGGATGAATTATCTAACTATTTCAAAGCGGCAGATTTATTTGTTCTACCAACTAGAGAAGATATTTGGGGGTTGGTTATCAATGAAGCTATGGCTTATGGTTTACCTGTAATTACAACTAAAAAATGTGTTGCTGGTATAGAAATGGTTGAGGATTATACGGGTAATTTAGTTGAAGTAGATGACGCAAATAGTTTAGCAGAAGAAATTGAGAAAGTTCTTAATGATAAAAAAGTTACTAATCCAGAAAAATGTATTGAAATTGCTAAACAGTATTCTATAGAAAATATGGCAAAAAGACACTATAGTATCTTCACAAAGTTTCTTAATAGTTGAGGTGAAACAATTATGAATATCTTATTATGCGGTACATGTTTACCGCCACAATATGAAACTAAAATAAAAGATTTATCTGCAGCAGGTAATAAATATCAAATTAACCTGTTCAAAAATCTAAAGCTACTTGGTAATGTTAAAATTTTATCATATATTAATATAGATGTTGCTAACCTTCATGAAGATATTATGCAGGATTGTAAAGCTTTTTCTATAGATTGTGTTTTTGCAAATGGAAATTTAGCTCAAGGGATAATGGAGTATAAAAAGAAACTAAAAAAACACTTAGAATGGGCAGATGTTATATTAACTTATAACGTCTTATATCCATGGTTTGGCTTAGGCACCCTCGCGAAAAAAAAAGATAAAAAATCTGTAGCTATTATTGCAGATTTTACACCTCCCGAAGAATATAAAAATTTATCCAGAAAAGTTTACGCTTTTCTCATGGCTAAACAGTTTAGAAAATATCAAAAGGTAGTTATGTTGTCTTCAGGAGTTTCTAAATATTTGAGTTCTCATAACGAATTAGTTACCGTTAATGGATGTATTGATTTCGAAAAGTTTAAAGATTTTACTATGACACCAGAAGGTAGCAGTTATAACTTAGCATACTCGGGATTGCTATCAACGGTCACAGGAGTCGACTTGCTAATAGATGCTTTTAAGTTAATTCCTAATCCGAATGTCCGTTTATATATCAGTGGTAAAGGCGATTTAGAGCAATATGTAATAGAAGCCGCAAAGCAAGATAGAAGAATTATTTATAAGGGTTTTTTGGAGGAAAAAGAATATTATAAAATGCTTAACTCTGCACATGTGTTAATTAATCCTAGAAATATGCATCTTCTTCAAAATCAAACAAACTTCCCTTCCAAAGTTCTGGAGTACCTGGCTGCAGGAAAAACAATCGTTTCAACTCGATTTAATGGTTATGAAAAATATGAAGAGAATATGTATTTTACTGAATCTGAAGCAGAAAAACTGGCTGAATGTATACTGGATGTAATAAAAAACTATAGTGACATCGCTGAGAGAGTATACAACATAAATCGTAATAAAGCAAAAACGTTAACGTGGGAGAATCAAATTAAATTGTTTATATAGGTTAGACTTATTTATATTACAGTCTTTTTATACTCATTTACATTTTCGAAATAAAAGGAGAAGATTAATGAGCTATATAAATTAAAATTAAATCCTACAATTAGGAATGAAAGTGGAGTATAGAAGAATGATAACTACTACAATTATAGTTGGCTTTGGGATCTTCCTTATAAATTTATTATTATATAAAAATACACTTAACCCCTTAAGTGTATACACACTCTTTTTTACTATTTGTACAGGATTAGCTTCATTAAGGTTGAGAGGAGAATTTGAGGCTTCTAGTTTAATTTATGGTCTTATACTAATAAGCATAAGTTCTTTCTTTGTAGCTTATGTTATTTCATATGCGATAACGAAGGTAAAGCACGAATCGGGAGAACTTGATGAACGACCAATAAATTATAAAATTCTATACTTTATGGCGATAATTTCTTTAGCATATACAGGTATTAAGTTTTATCAATCTATTCCGATGTATATGTCAGGAATGAGTATCGGGACAGTGAGAGGAGAATTATTAACGGAATCATCTAATGCTATCGAAAATTTTCTTGATTCTATTTTGAATTCAGGTATAAGACTAGCGTTAATATTCATTGTTGTTGTTGAAACTTTTTTTGGGAAAAGAAAAGATATAAAACTAATTTTGCTTGTAGGTTTTAATGTACTAATGTTTACTTTTACTAATGGTGGAAGGCTGATATTATATGATACTTTGGTAATCTTTCTTGCTTGTTTTTTATATTGGAAGAAAGTAAACAAAGTAACTATCAAAAGTTTAAAGAAGTACATTTTTCCTGGTACTATATCTGTAGGTAGCATTATTTATTTAATTATTTATTTAACTTCAGAAAGACAAAGTGATATGGCCTTTTGGGAAGCACTGTATTCAATATTTACTTGCTTTTTGCCATTAATGAATCAGACAATTACTATGTTAGAACACACGCATGATTTAACACTTGGGACGACTTTCTTTAGTGGATTTTTAATTCCAATTAATACTCTTTTTGACTTTTTGAATTTTCCTCGTATAGCTGATACAAATATAATTAATAAGTATGATGTAGCTTTTTTCCATATTGGTGGAGGGAATTATGCAAATGCATATACGTCTCATATTTTTTATTTCTATTTAGATGGAAGAATACCAGGAGTAATCTTAGGAAATATTTTATTTGCTACATTTGCAGCAATAGTTTTTAAATATTTAAAATATAGCCCTAATAAAAGAATAATTGCTTTGTATCTGTTCGTAGTTTATCTAATATTTCGAACTATAGTTAGATGGCAACTGGCACAACCATCCTCCGTAGTTGCGCTTATTATACTTTTTTTAATTTTCAAAAGTAAAAAAAGTACATATAAAATTAAATAGTGTTTAGCGAATTAAGAGGTGAAGGTATGAAAATTTTCAAAAAGATAAAAAAAGTAATGGATTTAAAAATAAATGCTAAGAGAAATCAATCTAAATTAGGTTCTCTTTTGCATGTGAATAACTTACAATTTGCGGGAAACAACATTGTTTATAAAGGCTGTAAACTAAATAATGTTTACTTAGGGAGATACTCTTATATTGGAGGAAAAAGTAAGCTTTTTAATACTAGCATTGGAGCATACACTTCAATAGGTTCTGATGTAAGAGTTGTTATAGGCCAACACCCTACAAAAAGATTTGTGTCCACTCACCCTATATTTTATTCTGAAAAAAATGATTTTGGAACAGATTTTGTAAAGCAGCAATCTTTTGAAGAATATAAGTATGCAGATGAGAAGCATAAGTTTTCTGTTGTTATAGGAAATGATGTTTGGATAGGTGAAAACGTTACGATTTTAGAGGGTGTTACAATAGGGGATGGTGCAGTTATAGCAACTGGTGCAGTAATTACAAAGGATGTATCACCTTATGCAGTAGTAGGTGGAGTACCAGCGAAACTAATAAGATATCGTTTTTCAGATAGTGAAATAGAATATTTACTAAATTTAAAGTGGTGGGACAAAGATTTTAAATGGATAAAACAGCACACTCCTGAATTTTTGGACATAAATATTTTAATTGATAAAAATGAGATTTAAGACAGGTAGGCGTATATCGATGGGGAATTTAGGAATTGTGGTAATAGGATATAATCGTTTAAATAATTTAGAGCGAATTTTAAATAGGCTGAATAAATGTTATTATGGCAAGGACAAAGTGACATTAATTATTAGCTTGGATAATAGTGGTATGAAATCATTGGCGGAATTTGCAAAGAAATTCAAATGGTTACATGGGGAAAAATATATAAAAACTTTTCCGGAGAGATTAGGTTTAAGAAAACATGTTTTTACATGTGGAAATTATTTAAATGAATTTGATTTAGAGGCTATCTCTGTTTTCGAAGATGATATTTTTCCAAGTAGTGGATTTTATAATTATATGAAACAATCTATAAAATATTACAAGGATGATGACCGAATTGCTGGTATCTCTTTATACAAACATATGTGGAATGTGAATGCTAATGCACCTTTTGAGACTTTATATAACAGTGATTCAGATGTTTATTTTATGCAATTTGCCCAATCATGGGGGCAGATTTGGATGCGTAAACAATGGAATGATTTTTATCAGTGGTACTTGAAGAATGATACTTTTATTGATAACTATTTAATTCCAGAAACTGTTTCAAATTGGCCGGAAACTTCGTGGTTAAAATATCATGTAAAGTACTGTATTGAAAATGAAAAGTTCTTTGTATATCCTTATCATTCACTTACCACATGCTTCAGTGAGGAAGGAGAGCATGCAGTTGCAAAATCTACAACATTTCAAGTTCCACTAGAACAATCATTCAAAAAGGCTTATAAATTTCAACCACTAGACAAAAATGCGGTTGCTTATGATGCATTTTTTGAATCATTAAATATATCAAATTCTCTTAAAGTAGATAATGGTAATTTAATAGTTGATTTGTATGGAACAAAAAGAAAATTTCTTCGAGGGAGTTATGTGTTGTCTACGAGAACTTTAAATGAACCCATAATTAAAACCTATGGTTTAGAGTTAAAGCCAATGGAAATGAATGTCTCTTATGATATAGAAGGACATAATATTTTCTTATATCATATTTCATCTGATAGGTTGCAAAATAGGAATGAAAGTGAATTGCTAAAGTGGATATATTTTCACCGTACTCTTCCTAACTGGAAAACTCTTCTCCAAATTGTTAAATTTAAAATAAAATTTCTAACGAAATTAATTACAAAGAAAGGGATTTTAACTAAAATTAAATTTTAGTTTATTTATATAATTGGCACTGTTGCGAAAATTCGTTGTTTTATTGCAAGGATATAGATACTATCTAAAACAGCTGAAAATATATCAATATACCAATTTAATATATTCTAGATGATATCAATGTCAAGAATCACAAAAGAATTTAGAAGAGATAGAATTTGATTTTGGTGAGTTTCGCTAGCTTGTTTTATAAGAAGTACGTGTTAACCGACTATGTGTTATATTCTTAATATTTGTTGCAATTGATCTTTCTGTCAAGAAAGTAAAGAGAATACAGTAGTGTAATATTAGTACTTAGATGAGTAGTAGTTTTGTTGAATACCAACATAGTAAGGTTGTTGATTTAAATGATGAAATTAAAAATTAATAAAGTATTACCGTCGTTTGTTATACAGAAACTAGAAGGACGTCTTAACTTAAAAAAAGTTATCACTAATACAAGTTGGTTATTTCTTGAACGTATTTTGAGAATGGGAGTAGCATTAATTGTAGGGGTTTGGGTTGCCCGTTATTTAGGTCCGCATCAATTTGGAATTTTAAGTTATGCACAGGCTATGGTTGCTTTAGCTTCACCAATTGCAAGCTTGGGATTAGATAATATTGTTGTGCGGAATATTATACGTAATATTAAAGATAGAGATAAAATATTAGGTACGGCATTTATGATGAAATTAATAGCTAGTACTCTTTCTATTATAGGAGTTATTATAATTACTTTTATGCTAAGACCATCCGATTTGGTTACCACAACTCTAGTAGCTATAACATCCATGGGGGTGATATTACAATCTGTAGACGTTATAGATTATTGGTTTCAATCGCAAGTTCAGTCGAAATTTGTTTCAATATCTAGAAGTACAAGTTACATTATTAGTTCTATATTAAAGATTATACTGATAGTATTAAATGCAGACTTAATATATTTCGCAGTTGCTACCGCTGTTGAGTGTTTAGTCTCGGCGATATTATTATTAGTAATGTATAAAAAGCAGAAATTAGCAGTACTTAAATGGAAACTCGATTTGAATATTATGAAAGACTTGCTAAAGGATAGCTGGCCACTTATTCTATCAGGAATGACTATTATTATCTATATGAAAGTCGATCAAATTATGCTAGGTAATATTTTAAATGATGAAGCTGTAGGGATATTTACAGCTGCTACTAGATTGTCAGAGTGTTGGTACTTTATACCAACTATATTGATGGTTTCTTTTGCACCTACTATTTCAGAATCATTTAATAAAAGAGATTATATTAATTACTATAAAAAAATACAAACATTAATGAATATACTTGCTTCTATTGCTATCGTTATAAGCATACCTGTTACTTTTGTTGCACCGATAGTCATTAGAATCTTATATGGAGATGGTTATACAGAATCAGCAACCGTTTTATCAATCCATATATGGGCGTCTATATTTGTATTTTTAGGTGTTGCTCGTAATCCATATTTAATTAATGAAAACCTCACAAAATTTTCGTTTGCATCAACAGCTCTAGGTGGAATTGTAAATATTATTTTGAATATGCTACTTATCCCTAACTATGGAGCAATTGGTGCATCATTTACAACTTTGATTTCTCAGGCAATTGCGTCCTATTTTGCTAATGCACTTTACCCTAAGGTTCGTCCTGTGTTTAAAATGCAAACTAAAGCAATAATTAGTCCTTTTCTAATGGTATATAGTTACACTAAACAAATTAAAGAAAGTGATTATGTAAGAAAAACATAAATAAAAATATACATGAATATAAGAGAGCCGAGTTCTTTTCCAAAGAATAGTTTTTTTGTTAAAGGTTAATTTATTAAATCATAAGGTAGATTATTTTACGATTATGATAACGATAAAAAAGTTATATTCATGAAGAATGTTGACTAGAGGGGCAGTAAATTTAGCTTTTATTAAGTAAGCTCGTTAAAATTTATTTATAACTTTAAGCAGGATGTTTCATAATTAATTAAGCAAAAGAAACTAAAAATTGTTATTGTACAAGGGGGAATGAGTGTGAAAATTGCAGTAGCTGGAACCGGATATGTAGGTTTAGTAACGGGTGTCTGTCTTGCAGAACATGGACATTCTATTACATGTGTAGACATAGATAATAAAAAGGTAGCATTAATGGAATCAGGAATTTCTCCTATTTATGAACCAGGTCTTGAAGAGTTAATGAATAATAATATGGAACGTTTGCATTTTACCACAGACTATCAGTCGGCTTATAAAGATGCAGACGTTATTTTTATAGGTGTTGGTACTCCGGAAAAGTCTGATGGCTCAGCAAATTTGAGTTACGTGTATGGGGTAGCGGAGCAAATCGCTTCTAGCATTGAAAAAGACTGCGTAGTAGTAGTGAAATCCACAGTGCCAATTGGTACGAATGATAAAATCGAAAGCTTGATTAAAACTCAATTAAAACACGATGTGAATGTATACGTCGCTTCGAATCCAGAGTTTTTATCTCAAGGGACAGCTGTAAGAGATACGCTGCATACTTCTCGAATTGTAATTGGAGTAGAAGAAGAGGTTGCCGGTGATGTATTAAAAGAAGTGTATCAAAACTTTGACTCTCCCATCGTTGTAACAAACAGAAAAAGTGCTGAGATGATTAAGTATGCATCTAATGACTTTTTAGCGTTAAAGATATCGTTTATTAATGAAATTGCGAATCTCTGTGAGATTATTGGTGCAGACATTGAAGATGTGGCGCTTGGTATGGGGTATGACGGTCGTATTGGAAATAAGTTTTTAAATGCGGGAATTGGTTACGGAGGGTCTTGTTTTCCGAAAGATACCAAAGCTTTGCACTGGCTGGCGAACTTCCATGATTACGAGTTAAAGACGGTAAAAGCTGCGATTGATGTAAATGAAAATCAAAAGCTCAAGCTTATTAAAAAATCCCGCAAGTACTTTGATAGTTTAAAAGGATTAAATGTAGCCGTTCTAGGACTAACGTTTAAACCAGGAACGGATGATTTACGAGAAGCACCTACGCTTGTAAACATTCCGCTTATGTTAGAAGACGGAGCAAATGTTAAGGCTTGGGACCCGATTGGCATTGATAATTTTAAGAAAGTACATCCGGAAGATGTGACGTACTGTTATTCAATTGAAGAAACGCTTAAAGATGCGGATGTTTGCTTTATCTTTACAGAATGGGATCAAGTAAAACACTTTGATTTAGCAAATTACAGCAAATTAATGAAAAATCCAATTGTTATTGACGGTAGAAATTGCTATGACTTGGAAAGTGTAAAAAGTGCAACTATGGTGTACGACTCTATTGGCAGAGAGACGATTCATAACTTAGAAGTTTCATTAATTTAATGATGTAATTCTGAAATGAAATTAATTTAAAATAAACTAAACGCAAGAGCTGCATTGAAGCAGGTCTTTTTTTATTGGAGGGAAATAAATGAAACTTGTGTTGTTATCGGGTGGATCTGGTAAGCGTCTATGGCCATTATCAAATGATACGCGTTCGAAGCAGTTTTTAAAGGTATTAGAAGGGCGAAGCGGACAGAAAGAGTCGATGGTTCAGCGCGTCTGGAATCAAATTGAAACGGTTGGGTTAAATGAATCAACAGTTATTGCGACGTCTAAGCTTCAGCGTGATATGATTCGAAGTCAGGTTGGCACCGACATTCCGCTAATTATCGAGCCTGAGCGCCGGGACACGTTTCCAGCGATTGCTTTAGCTGCTTCATATCTTCATTCTGAAGAGCAAGCATCTGAAGATGAAATTGTTGTGGTGCTGCCGGTAGATCCGTATGTGGAAGACGGATTTTTTGAACGTGTAAAAGATTTAGAAAGTGTGCTTCGTGATTCAAAAGCAGATTTAGCGTTAATGGGTGTCACACCTACGTATCCTTCATCTAAGTACGGGTACATCGTGCCGGAAGGAAAGGTACAAGAGGACAGTTATTTTACAGTGAATTGTTTTACAGAAAAGCCGAGTGAAGAAGCAGCTGTTGGATTAATTAATCAGCGTGCGCTTTGGAACTGTGGCGTTTTTGCATTTCGCTTAGGTTATTTGCTTCAAATTTTACAAGAAAAAAACCTCCCGCTTCAATTTGAAACGCTGCATAAAGAATATACAACATTGCCTAAAATTAGTTTTGATTATGAAGTGGTGGAAAAGGCAAGTCATATTGTCGCGCTTCCGTATGATGGGTACTGGAAAGATCTCGGCACGTGGAATACGTTAACGGAAGAAATGGCAACGTCTCAAATTGGAAAAGGTGTGTTAACGGATGACTCAGATAATACGCATTTAGTAAATGAATTAGATATTCCGGTTACGGTGTTAGGCGTGAAAGATGTAGTTGTTGCGGCTAGTCCAGACGGAATTTTAGTTGCGGATAAAGCATCTAGTCCTAAGATTAAAGAAATTATTGGTGACTGGAACTATCCTCCAATGTATGAAGAGCGCCTTTGGGGCTGGTCACGCGTGTTAGATTATGCGAAGTATGATGAAGAAACTGAAATGGTTACAAAACGTATTCATATTTCGAAAGGAAAGAACTCGACGTATCACTATCATAACTTACGTGATGAAGTATGGACGATTGTACGCGGAGAAGGAGAGCTTGCGCTTGATGATTACATCCGCCGCGTAAAAGCAGGAGATATTATTCACTTGCCTGCTGGCAAAAAGCACGGAATTCATGCGTTAACTGACCTTGAATTTATTGAAGTCCAAACGGGAAAAGTGATTTCAAACGAAGATACTATTCGTCTTATTTATGATTGGAATGATGTGATCAAACAATTCCAATCATCAAGACCGCAGGTGATTTTATAAGGGATAGAAGCTTAGATAAAGTAAAAGCTTCTATTTTTTATGTAACTAATGAGGAGGTGCTTCTGGTTGAAAACAATTGCCTATTATATTTCAGACTACGGATATGGTCATGCGACTAGAAGCACGGCCATTATTCGTCAATTATTAAAGCAAAATGAACAAATAGAAATTATTATTTGTCATTCATTTGCGATTGAGTTTCTTAGACAATCTTTTAAATATGAACATCGTGTAAGGTTTCGAGAGATTTTAACGGATGTGGGCTACGTCCTAAAAGAAAATTCTCTAGAACCAGACGCTGATTTGTTAAACCATAAAGTTGCTTCTTACGTCTCAAGCTTTCATACAAAGCTTATGTATGAAAAGAGATTTATGAAAGTAGCCAATGTTTCATTTGTGATTTCGGATATTTCTCCGTTAGGGATCGCAGGTGCCTATCTATTAAACCTGCCTTCTTTAGGAATATCAAATTTCACTTGGTTTACAGCATACGAAGGGTTAATTGGAGAGCTATCGCTGGAATTTTTAGAAAAACGTTATAAGCAGATGACGTATCAGTTTTCGCTAGCATGCAGTGATGAGCCGCATTGGGGTATCAAAGAAAATCAAAGCTTTGGTTTTTATTCAAGAGAAATAAACGATTCTGAAGTACAGCGTATTCGTAAAGAGATTGATCCTGAAGGTGAGAGTCACATCATCTACTTCGGCCTGGGGATGAAAGTAGATATTGGAACGTTGTCGGACTTGCCTATTTGGCAAAGTCCAAACTGCAAGTTTATCGTTTCATCGAATGTTGATGTTACTCATTCCAATGTATATAAAATTCCTCAAGAGGAAACAGAAACGCAGCACTATGTAGCGGCAGCTGATCTTGTTTTAACAAAAGCAGGCTGGGGGACGATCAGTGAAGCGGTTTGCGCTGGTGTGCCGCTATTGATTACAAATCGCAGCAGCATGAAAGAAGATCGTCATACGATTGATTATTTAGTTCGTCATCAGCTATGCGACTTAATAGAGTGGAAAGAGCTAGAAAGTTTAGTAGTAACTCCTTCGCTTATTGAGACATGCAGGCGGCAGCAAATCAATCGCTATAAAAATGAAGTGATGCATATTGCCGAAGAAATCAATAAAAAAATAAACAGTAAGTAAGGAGTTCATTCAAAACGATGAAAAAAGCACCTATTTTTTTAGCGCCTCTATTTCAAGAACGTATCTGGGGTGGAACGGAGTTGGAGAGTCAGTACGGGTATCGTATACCTTCTGCTCAGACGGGCGAGTGCTGGGCGATTTCAGCTCATCCAAACGGTCCGAATACAGTTCGAGAAGGTTATTATGCCGGCAAAACGCTAGGTGAGCTTTGGGATGAGCATCCAGAGATATTTGGGCATTTTAACAGCCCTTGCTTTCCGCTTTTAACAAAAATTTTAGATGCCAATGATGATTTATCCATTCAGGTGCATCCAGGTGATGAGTATGCGCAGGAGTTCGAAAATGGTGAGCTTGGAAAAACAGAATGTTGGTACATCTTAGACTGTAAAGAAGGTGCAACAATGATTTTTGGTCACCGTGCACAAAGTAAAGAAGAATTTATGCAGCTGGTAAACGAAGGTCACTGGAATGATTTATTACAGCGTGTAAAAATCAAGCCCGGTGATTTTTTCTATGTTCCAAGCGGTACGCTGCATGCTCTTTGTGAAGGAACTCTCGTTCTTGAAACTCAGCAAAGTTCAGATACAACGTATCGTGTATATGACTACAATCGCCTCGGACAAGAAGGAAAGCTGCGAGAACTTCACTTAGAAAAAGCAATTGATGTGACAACTATTCCTCATACTGCGTCGCATATAGAGCCTATTAGTATTCAAGAAAAAGGCGGCACCATCACTACTTTTTTAGAAGAAGATTATTTTTCGGTCTATAAATGGGAGATACAGTCTTCCCTTGAGTTAGTTCAAACGCAGCACTTTACATTAGGAAGTGTCATTGAAGGAAACGGAACGCTTTGGACAGAAGAAGGAGAATTTCCCCTGCGAAAAGGAGATCATTTTATTTTGCCAAGTTCGATTGAAGCATTTACTTTAACGGGCCAGCTCGAAGTTATTGCTTCTCATCCAAATGAGAAGAGTCAGCGTATGTACGAAGCTGCAAATGTTTCGGGAGATATGGCGAGGATCTAACGGATTGTGTAAGAACTTAATAGATCATTTATCATGAAAAGTATAAAAATTTTACATGCTATGTCGATATAAAGATAGAAAGAAAAAATAAGAACTGTCAATATTTCATTTAATTTACAAAAGAACATAGTAAAAGAATCTTTTGTCAACTATAATGAACAGTATATTGAATTTTTAGAAGTTACTAAGTTCGGAGGTCAACTATGGAAGAGACAATTAGTTTGCGAGAGTTGTTTGCAGTGCTTCGTAAGCGTCTTTGGCTTATTGTACTGATTACAATTATCGCTGCAACCGTAAGTGGAGTGATTAGCTTTTTTGTGCTAACGCCTGTGTATGAATCCAAAACACAAATTTTAGTCAATCAAGCGAAAAATGATCAGCAGTTATATAGTAATCAAGCTGTTCAAACAAACGTACAGCTTATTAACACGTACAATGACATTATTACAAGCCCGGCTATTTTAGATAAAGTGGTCAAAGAGTTAAAAATGAATACGTCTGCTCAATCCCTAAGCGGTCAAATTCAAGTAACAAGCGCACAGGATTCGCAGGTAGCACAGATTGTCGTACAAGATACAAGTGCAAAACGTGCAGCTCAAATTGCGAATACAACGGCTTCTGTTTTTCAAAAACAAGTGCCTAAACTTATGAATGTAGACAATGTTAAAGTGCTGTCAAAAGCAACGGTTGGTGAAAGTGCTAGCCCAATCAAACCTCAGCCGCTTTTAAATATTGCGATTGCGGTAGTGGTCGGTTTAATGGTAGGTATCGGGCTGTCATTCTTACTTGAGTACTTAGACAACACGTTAAAAACGGAGCAAGATATTGAAAATATTCTAGATCTTCCCGTAATTGGAGTTGTGACGAATATTAAAGATGTGCCTAAGCCAACAAACGTATCGCGACCAGATGTAGCTGCTCGCGTAACGCAAAGAGGTGAAACGTATGGCTCGTAAAAACAAAGCTCAAAAAAATGATAAAATGTTAACGTTGAAAAGACGTTTGCTTGCTCATAACAGTCCAAAAGATCCGGTAGCAGAACAGTATCGTACGATTCGTACAAATATCCAGTTTTCAAACGTTGATCAAGATATTAAAACGATTGTCTTAACATCAAGCGGAGCAGAAGAAGGAAAGTCTACGACTTCTTCTAATCTAGCAACGGTTTATGCACAGCAAGGTTTAAACGTATTACTAATTGACGCTGATTTACGTAAACCAACGGGTCATTACACATTCCGCTTAGAAAACCACATTGGCCTTACGAATGTATTAACTCGTCAATCTACGTTAGCGCAAGCGGTTCAAGAATCAGAAATTCCTCATCTTTCTGTTCTAACAAGCGGTCCCATTCCGCCGAATCCATCTGAACTGTTAGCATCTGCTCAGATGACAGAGTTGTTAAAAGAAATGAAGAAACAGTTCGATATGATTATTTTTGATACGCCTCCGATTTTAGCCGTGGCCGATGCGCAGATTTTAGCGAATCAAGTAGACGGCACAATTTTAGTAGTCAGCAGCGGTAAAACAGAGAAAGACGCTGCGTTAAAATCGAAAGAGCTGCTAAGTAATGCAAAAGGCAAACTGCTTGGGGTTGTGTTAAATAACCGCAAAGTAGAAGAAGGTAATTATTATTACTACTATGGTCAAAACTAGTTAGTAACCAGCGCCTCTCTAGTTCGAACTAGAGAGGCGCTTTTTTTGCGTTTATTTTTATAGAGTGTAGGTGTTTTGAACCACAAACAAAAGGTTTATTAGTAAAATATATTTATAGCATTCACGTTTCATGATAGAATCTACGTAGTATATTTGTAGATAATTAGAAGAAAAACTATTTTTTTCTATGAAGCTTAATAGCTAACAGAGGAGGAGTTATTCAACATGTCCACCAAGACAATGAATAAAGCAAAAGAAGCTGACCATTCAGCAGCTTATTTACATAAGGATGAAGAAAAAGATCTTATTATTCAAAAATTAATCAACGAAAAAGAAGCATTAGAGCAGGAGTTTACAGAAATCCTTGAATTTATTTTGAAAGATATGAAAAACCAAGAAGACTTATTCTCTGAAAAAAACAAAGGATTATTGATGCACTTAAATCATGATTCTCTGTATAAACAGAAATATGAAAAAGCAGCAGCTGACTTAAAGCATTTGCATGCGATGAAAAAAGAAACAGATAAACTGATCGCGGTGTTAAAAGAAAATGAGAAAAAAGAGCAGCAGCGAGCGGTGCAATTACAAAAAGAAACGCAGCAAATGAACCATAAGTTAGCAGCAGTTAGTGAAGAAAAACAGCAGCTAAATCATAAGCTTGCTTCAGTTAATGAAGAGAAACAGAACGTGATGAAAGAAGTGACAGCACTAACAGCTGAAAATGCAAAGGCAGTGAATGAACGAACAGCCCTCACCAAGGAAGTGACGTCACTAAAACAAGCGAATCAAGAAGCTTTGAAACAAAATGAATCACTAGTAAAAGAAATTCAGCATCAAGATGAAGAAATGAAAGTGATGAAAAAAGCAAAAGATCGTTTGAAGACAGATGTGCTTACGTTAGAAGCTGCTAATAAGAATATAGAAAGTGAGTTAGAGTCGTTAAGAAAGCAGTTAACGAATGCTAACACACAAATCAGCGAAATGAAGCAAGAAAAAGAGCAACTGAATAATCAAGTAGCTGAGCTTCGAGATGAAAAAGAAAAATTAGAGCAGCGCGTATATAATTTAGAAAACTCGAAATTAGGAAAAATTACGGTTTCATATTGGAAAATGAAAAATAAGTAAAAACGAATGAATAGCAAAGTCTATTTAATGAGTATGAGTGGAGGAACACATGAGTAATCGTTTTTTGCCTTTATATAACCAGTATAGAGTAGAAATGAAGAGTTTGGACTTCTTATTAAAAGCCAAACACAGCTATCCAAAAGATATACTTAGTTTGAATAAAGAAAATTGGAGCATACATACGGAAAACGTAACAGTGGCGAATGAAGCGAACTCACTGTATGTAGATCATACGATGAGTAAGAGGGATTCTTTTTACATTGCGTATTTAGAAGAGAATACAAACTTTAGTACAGGTCCCATGTATGACTGTCAATTAGAGCCTGATCAAAAATATTTTGTTAATTTTAACGGTCTCACAGATGAACATGTAAAAATAAATTTATTTGTGATTTCGTACAAAAATCAAAAGAAAGTCAATATCCAGTCGGTTCATTTGAATCGCAGCCAAACGATTGAAACAGAAAAAGACGCCGATTCATTTCGGATAGCCATTCGTTTTATCGGAAAAGGAAGTTCTGTGATTCAACAAGTTCAATTTGTTGAATTAAATACAATTTTAGAGACAGTTTCACCTTCTGTACAGCCAAAAAAAGAATCAATTAATTTAGAAGAATACAAATGGCAACAAGTTATTACTTCTAACGAAATGTTTAATGAGAAGTGGTTTGTTCCTGAAGCAAAAAATACAGCAAAAGTCACGGTTTCTCCTAACAGCATTTATGCGGATTTCGATTTTGAAGAAAATGAGTATCAGTATATTTCGTACAGAGAACAAAATATTAACTTTGGCCAAAAGTCCATGAAGTTTCCACTGGAAGTTAATTCTGAATACCGATATGAAGCGACGGTAAAAGGAAATAAACAAGATACAGCAGGCGTTCACTTTTTCCTTATTTTCTATTCAGAAAAAGGAACAAAAGAGCAAGTCGAAGTATTAAATTTAAATGAAACAAAGTCGATTCAGCTTGATTCTTCGGTTGTGTCTTGTCGCCTTGCGGTTAAATTTTTTGGCAAAGGTTTTGCAGAGATTGAAGAAATTGAGATTAAGAGAAAACGAGAAAACAATTTCTTGTCTCATACACACCTTCGTCAGCTAGGCTTTGATATCCCTAAGAAATTAAAGGATGTTAAATTAGCCGTGATTTGTGATGATTTCACGATGCAGTGCTTGAAGCCGGAATGTGACTTGATTACGTTTGGACCAGATGATTGGAAAGCACAATTTACGATTAATCGACCTCACGCTCTTTTTGTGGAATCTGCATGGCACGGTAACGGAGGAAGATGGACGAGGAAAGTAGCTAAAGGGAACGGTAAAAGTAATTTAGATCTTTTTGAACTCATTAACTGGTGTAAAGAAAACGAAATTCCAACAATTTTCTGGAATAAAGAAGACCCTGTTCATTTTAACGCATTTGTAGATATCGCAAAGCATTTTGATTACATTTTTACAACGGATCAAAATTCAGTGGAGAATTATCAAAAAAGAGCTAACCATAAGAACGTAGCTGCTCTTCCGTTTGCGGCTCAGCCTTCTATCCATAATCCGGTGGAGCTATATAAACGCGAAAATGGAATTAGCTTTGCTGGTTCTTATTACGCGGTTAAATATCTCGAGCGTCAAAGAGATATGAATATGCTGTTAGAATCGGCTGCACATTATAATTTAACAATCTATGACAGAAATTACGGAAAGAATTTAATTGAATTTTATTTTCCAGAGCACTTGCGACAGTATACAACAAACAGCTTAAAGCCGTCTGAAATTGACAAAGCGTATAAAGGCTATAAAGTTGCTTTGAATGTAAATAGTGTTGTAGATTCACCAACAATGTTTTCACGACGTGTATTTGAATGCTTAGCTTCCAATACACCAGTTGTAAGTACCTATTCAACGGGAATTGAAAATATTTTTAATGATATCGTGTTTATGGGAACGACGGAGCAGGAGTTTGAAAAAGAATTCGACAAGCTGTTACATGATGAGGCTTATTACAGACGCAGAGCTCATCAAGGCCTACGAAACGTGCTGCAGCATCATACTTATGAGAATCGCTTAGAGTATGTGTTCAACCAAGCTGGCTTTGACTTAGAAGCGACGTCTACCATGACTCATGTATATAGCTTAGTAGAAAATAGCAGTGAGATGAGACGCGTTTTAGATATGTTTACCGAGCAGTCATATGATCACAAAAAGCTAACGTTTATTCAAACAAAGCCTTTCACTTACGAACAGCTGAAAGCGGATCTGGAGAAAACGAATGCTGTTTGTGTAACAGAAGATGAATTTAAGCAGTTATCGCTTCAAGACCAGTCCGGCTATGTTGCTTATTTTGATTCATCTAACTTTTACGGAGAACATTATTTAATGGATTTAGCATTAGCTACAAAATATACAACGAGTGAAGCAATTGGAAAAGGCAGCTATTATACGTATGAAAATCAGCAGTTTACATTATCATACGTCGATAAGAGACATGTCTACACAAATGAGTTAAATATTGATTCTTGTATGCTAAAATCAGAGGTTTTACGTCAAGTAAGCATGGATGAATTAGTAGAGCTTTTCCGTTTGAAAGGTTCAGTTGATTTTCTATTTGCAAAAGGATACCGACTTTTTTCTATAGATAGTTATAACTTTGTTCGAAATCTCAAAAAAGTTCCTAAACAGGCTAAAAAGCAATTAAATGACTTGGTGAATATTTAAGACGGGAGTTATATAATGAAGACATTTTCTTTAACACCTACCGAGGTTCTGAAATTTGAAGACCAGTGGGTGTACGGTAAACAAAATAGCTTTACGTTTGAGTCAAAGCGTATAGAGCAAGAGTTGATTATTAATGTGAAAAAAGTAAAGGAAGAAGCTAGTCATACATTTATTTCTTACGGTGAAGATTTAGAAGTAGACGTTAGTGCTGACAATACGTATATCGCTACTATTCAAGGAGATACGTCAGATAGTTTGGATGTCCAGCTTATTGTATCAGGTCTAGTCAATGGAAAAAGTGTATTAACTGAGCAAATTGGATTGGATATTAGTAAAACGATTACCTTCCCTGACGGTACAGAAAAAGCAAAAGTAAAATTACGCGTAAGCGGGAGCGGACAAGCAAAAATTAGAGAAATTAGCTTGTCTGCTTTCTCAGCAGAGCTAGTGGAAGTAGAGCAAGCTATTTATCGTAACAATCAAGAAGCAGAATATCTTGTTTTAACGAACGTTTATCCTGAAAAAAATAACCTCTATCGAAATATGTTTGTTCATAGAAGAGCGGAATTATATGAACAGCACAATTTGAACGTGGATGTATTCAGATTAAACATAAAAGAAAAAGCATTAGGCTATTATCACTTTGAAAATATCTCTGTTTTAACAGGTGGTCAGAAAGAATTAACTAATGTATTAAATGAGAAAAAATACAAGAAGATTTTAATTCATTTTGTTGATCAGCATATGATGGAAGCAATTGAAGCCAGCAGCGTAAAACAGACGCCGATTCTTGTCTGGATTCATGGAGTAGAAACAGAGAAGTGGTATAGAAGATGGTTTAACTTTACCAATGATTCAAGCAGTCTGGAAAAAGCGCTTGCTTCTATTAAAGAGAATAAAAAACGAACAGATTTTATGAAATCTGTCTATGAGAGCACAACGTTAAATATTAAATTCATCTTTGTTTCGAAATGGTTTAAAGAAGCAGTTGCAGAAAGTGATACAAATGCATTTGTTAAAAACTACTCTATTATTCATAACGTAGTAGATGATCAGCTATTTAACTATGTGAAAAAAGATCCCGAGCAGCGTAAAAAAATATTGAGTATTCGACCATTTGCATCTCATAAATATGCAAACGACCTTTCAGTGAAGGCTATTTTAAGCTTATCTACAAAACCTTATTTTAATGAGTTAGAGTTTAATATTTACGGTCAAGGAGCATTGTTTGACGAAATCTTGGAACCTATTCGTTCTTTTAGCAATGTTCATATTCATAACCATTTTCTTCCTCAGGTAGAAATAGCAACTATTCATAAAGAACATGGCCTATTTCTATGTCCAACTCGTTTAGATGCGCAAGGTGTTTCTATGTGTGAATCGATGTCGAGTGGATTAATTCCTATAACGAACGGTGTAACTGCTATCCCTGAGTTTGTGAACAACGATTGTGGATTCTTAGCAGCACGAGAAGATGCTGAAGGACTTGCTGAGAGCATTGATTATCTTTATCATCACCCAAAAGAGTTTACGAGAAAGTCAGCAAATGCAGCTCAGCGTATGAGAGAGCAGTGCAGTATTCATAAAATTATTGATCAAGAATTAACTGAAATTCTGGGTTGATAGAGAGGGAGTAAATAATGAAGAAACTTGATATTTTAGGAAGCTGTGTGACAAGAGATGCTTTAGAGTTCACAGAAGAAAGCCAGTATACGCTGGAGACGTATTTTGCCCGTTCTTCTCTCATTAGTCTCTATTCACCTAAAGTTGATATTAAAAGAGAAGACATTCAGTTAGCTTCAGATTTTCAAAAAGAGATGGTGTACTACGATCTCACGAAATATTTTCCACGTTACATAAAAGAAACGGAAGCAGACTATCTTCTTATTGATTTTATTGACGAACGAATGGAAGTGCTTGAAAGAAACGGCAGCTATATTACACGTTCAAATGAATTTGTTCATTCAAATGTGAATGAACAAATTCAATATGAGACAAGTGCGTTAAACAAAGAAGAAATTAACGAACTGTGGAAAAAAAGTGCTTTGCAGCTGATTGAAGATTTAAAAGGCAGATTTAATCCTAAACAAATCATACTGCACAAAGCTCTTTGGCGATATTCTTACATTGACAAAAATGGAGAAGAGCAAACGTTTAAAGAGCATTACTGGATCAAGCGGAACAACGACAAAATAGATGGTTACTATGAATTCTTCCAAGAGAATTTTCCAGGCATTCACGTAATCGATTTAAATGATCAGTATCATGCTGATGAATCTAACAAGTGGGGGCTTTCTCCATTTCATTACGAGGAAAAATATTATCAAGTATTCATTGAACAGTTAAATAAGATATGTCAATAAGTACTATAAGATATATTCATAACAAGGAGAAAAGATATAGTTTCTCAGGTGAAAATATGCAAAAAGACATAAGTATTTTATGGTAAATTAAAACGTTGAATAAAAGAGTTAATCTTAAATTTGTCGTTAAAATGTAGTTTAACCAGGCTTAAAAAGCGCTTTTTAAGCCTCAAACAGCGGGTAGATTGAAATAGATAGATTTGTTTATAATATTCTAAAAAAATGACAATAGACTCTGAAGAGGAAAATTCGACAAAAAAAGACATAGAAATACATGTCATAATATGCTAACATAAGTATTGCTTTTATTAGGTCTTAAGAAGGATAGGGTGAAAGTTAATGATTGACTTACATTGTCATATTTTAGCTAATATTGATGATGGTTCTCGAAGTGATGAAATGAGCATAGCGATGGCTAGAAAAGCTGTTTCAGAAGGAATCACCCAAATTGTAGCCACACCCCATCATCAAAACGGCCGATATGTAAATGAGAAAGACCTTATTGTGAAAAAAGTGAACGACCTAAATGAATTACTTGTTAAAGAAGATATCCCTTTAACCGTATTACCAGGTCAGGAAAATAGAATTTATGGCGAAATTTTGGAAGATTATCAAGATTCCAAAATATTAACTTTAAATGATACTGGCAAATATATATTTATAGAATTGCCTTCTAGCCAAGTCCCTTATTACACCGAGCGACTTTTATTTGATATTCAGTCTAAAGGAATTGTTCCCATCATTGTTCATCCTGAACGAAACAGTCGATTGATAGAAGAGCCAGAGCTTCTTTATAATTTAATCAGTAAAGGTGCATTGGCTCAAGTAACGGCTTCTAGTGTAACGGGACGATTTGGAAAAAAAATAAAGAAATTTTCTCATCAGTTAATAGACGCTAACCTTGTTCATTTTGTTTCGTCGGATGCGCATAATCTTGATGGACGTTCTTTTCATATGCAGGAAGCTTTAGAGAGCATTGAAAAAGAAAATGGAAGAGAAATGATTTACGCTTTTTTAGAAAATGCTGAGTACGTCATAAAAGGGCAAATGTGTTTTAAAGAGCCTCCAGAAAGAGTAAAGAGGAAAAAAATTTTAGGGATTTTTTAGAAGTCAGATAGGTGAGAGAAATGAAAACTTTTGATACATTACCTAAAACAGTAAAAAAAACTGTCCGGTACATTAGTCAAGACGCTTCTTATGATCAGCTTCTTGTCTTAAAAAGGTATTTGATGGAAGCAATAGATAAAAAAGAGCAGGAATTTTATAAACGAAATAACTAAGCTTCTAGTAAACTAGAAGCTAGTATTTCTTATACATACTTACATGAAATCAGGTGACTCTATGAAAAAACGTATTAAAGTAATGACGATTTTTGGAACACGTCCAGAGGCTATTAAAATGGCTCCCCTTGTATTAGAATTAAACAAACGTTCAGAAGAATTTGAATCTATCGTGACCGTAACAGCTCAGCACCGTGAAATGCTAGACCAAGTGCTGCGTGTGTTTGATATCACACCAGATCACGACTTAAACATTATGAAAGACCGTCAAACGCTGATGGATGTAACAACACGCGGACTTCAAGGACTAGATCAAGTCATGAAAGAAGTTCAGCCTGACATCGTACTTGTTCACGGTGATACAACAACAACTTTCATCGCGGGTCTTGCGGCTTTTTATAATCAAATCAAAGTAGGTCATGTAGAAGCGGGTCTTCGTACATGGAATAAATATTCTCCGTACCCGGAAGAAATGAACCGCCAGTTAACAGGTGTATTAGCGGATCTTCATTTTGCTCCTACTACAAAATCTGCGCACAACTTGCTGCAAGAAAACAAAAAAGAAGAAACGTTATTTATTACAGGAAACACGGCAATTGATGCACTAAAAACAACTGTGTTAGAAGAATATTCTCATCCGGTATTAGATCGTGTAGGCGACGACCGTTTAATTCTGTTAACTGCTCACCGCCGTGAAAACCTTGGTGAACCAATGCGCAATATGTTCCGTGCGATTAAACGAATTGTAGAGGAACATGATGACGTACAAGTAGTCTATCCTGTACATTTAAATCCTGTTGTTCGTGAATTAGCGGATGAAGTGTTAGGAAATGATCCTCGTATTCAATTAATTGAACCTCTAGAAGTAGTGGACTTCCATAATTTCGCTTCTCGTGCCCATATCATTTTAACGGATTCAGGCGGCGTGCAAGAAGAAGCTCCTTCATTAGGTGTACCTGTATTAGTGCTGCGTGATACAACTGAACGTCCTGAAGGCATTGAAGCTGGTACATTAAAGCTTGCAGGTGTAGAAGAAGAAACCATTTATTCACTTGCTAAAGAGCTTTTAACAAATGAAGAAGAATATGCCCGTATGTCTAAAGCATCTAACCCGTACGGTGACGGCTTTGCTTCAAAACGTATTGCTGATGCAATTAGTGAATACTTTACTGCTGAAAATAACTAATTTTAGATAGGGGATTTAGGCGATGTCGAAAATAAAAAAAGCAATTATTCCAGCTGCTGGATTAGGTACACGCTTCTTACCGGCAACAAAAGCAATGCCAAAAGAAATGCTGCCGATTGTAGACAAACCGACCATTCAATACATTATCGAAGAAGCAATTGAATCTGGTATTGAAGATATCATTATCGTAACTGGTAAAGGCAAACGTGCTATCGAAGATCATTTTGACAACGCACCGGAATTAGAACAAAACCTAGTAGAAAAGGAAAAGTTCGAGCTTTTGGAAAAAGTGCGTCAATCTGCCAATGTAGAAATTCACTACATTCGACAAAAAGAACCAAAAGGATTAGGGCATGCGGTTTGGTGCGCACGTAAATTTATTGGGGACGAGCCTTTTGCTGTACTGTTAGGAGACGATATTGTTCAAGCAGAAACGCCTTGCTTGCGTCAGTTGATGAATCAGTATGACGAAACGTTATCTTCTGTCATAGGTGTGCAGACGGTTCCAGAAAACGAAACGAATCGTTATGGAATTGTAGATCCTATTTCGAGTAAAGGACGCCGCTATCAGGTTGATACTTTTGTTGAAAAACCAGCACTAGGAACAGCTCCTTCTAATCTGGCGATTATGGGACGCTATATCTTCACGCCTGAAATCTTTAAGTTTTTAGAGCAGCAGGAAGTAGGAGCAGGTGGAGAGATTCAATTAACGGATGCAATTCAAAAGCTTAACGAAATTCAGCGTGTGTTTGCCTACGATTTTGAAGGAAAACGCTACGATGTGGGTGAAAAGCTAGGGTTTATTCAAACGTCGTTAGAATTTGCTCTGCAGCACGAAGATTTACGTGAAGGTTTACTTACATTTATGAATGAGCTATTACAAAGAGAAAACGTAAAAGCTTAATTGATATTTCACTAGTTCGCTTGGTGAACTAGTGAAATTGTATTGGAGTGAAGTTGTTTTGACAAAAAGGGTACTTGTGATTTCTCAACATTTTTATCCTGAAATCGGTAGTGCAGGAAATCGTATGAAGAATATATATAAACTCTTAAAAGATGAAAATTATGACGTAAATGTACTGACCACTGAGCCTACATATCCAAATAAAAAGATATATGATGATGAACAGTTTTGGGATGATCATTTAATTGATGAAGAAAATGATGTAACACGCATCGGTGTGAAAAATCGCAAGTATTCCAGAAGTATTATTAATCGTTTGATGTATTATTTAGAGATTGCTTTTAAAATGATGTTCTTCATTTTAACTGACCGAAAAAAGTATGATGTGATTTTTGTTACGTCTCCGCCCATCTTTATTGCAGTAGTTGGATTGCTTGCAAAGTATCGCTATCGGAGACCTCTTATATTGGACATTCGGGATCTGTGGCCAGAGTCATTAAAAGGCGTAGGTGTGTTCAATTATCCGATTGTCATTTCTGTTTTTAGCTGGCTTGAGAAAGTACTGTATGTCAAAGCCAATCATATTATTGTAAATAGCCAAGGGTTTATTCACTTTATGACAGAGAAATATTCAATTCCATCAAGCAAAATTCATTTTATGCCCAATGCTGCCAATGGAACTGAAATTTCTATGGTTGAATCTGGAAGCGATACGTTCAAAGTGATGTATGCAGGTAATATTGGTTTAGCCCAAGATGTAACGGTTCTAATGGATCTTGCAAAAGAATTACATGAGTATAATATTGAATTGACGGTTATGGGATATGGGTTTAAAAAGAAAGAATTTGTTCAGTTTGCGAAAGAGCATAGATTAACGAATGTTCGATTTATTAAGCCTACAACCCGTCAAAAATGTTTACATATTATTTCCGAGCATCATATTGGTCTTGTTACATTAAACGGAAAGCAAGTGTTTGAAACGGTGCTGCCTGGTAAGATTATCGATTATATGACATGTGGAATTCCAATTGTTGCATCTGTTTCTGGTTATGCAAAAGAGATCATTTTGTCACATGAAGCTGGAATTGTGTCGGGTACAAATACAGCAGATGAAATGCTAAGACATATTTTACATTTGTATCAGCATCCTTCTAAGCGCAGTAAGATGTCTCGCAACAGCTTGAATTATGTGAAAAAGCATTTCTATTGGGAGAAAAATATACAAGTGTTATTACAGTTGATTGAGAATAAAGGTTCTGAACCTCTGCAAGTAGAACAGTCAGAATCAGTTGATAAGGTTGAAGTATTATGAGAAAAAATGTCTGTATGTTTGTGTGGAATCACTTTACAAATGATGCGCGCGTACTGCGTGAGTGCACTGCGCTATCCAAGAATGGCTACTCCGTTGATTTAATCTGTATTCATGATCCTAAAAATTCAGATTTAAAACAATATGAAGAAGTAAATGAACATTTTCATGTTCATCGCGTGAAGCGCTATCCTTCTTCTCTACTATTTATGAAAAAAGCGTATCGAGCACTTCTAAAATATAAAGTGCTTGCTCTGATCGCTTTTTTACTGTGGTTAGGAGCAGCGTACGTAGCTCCTTACGTAGTCCTTCCTGTTACAATTGTAGCTGCTCTGTTATTAAAAACGAAGCTGCAAGTGGTCTGGGTAAGAGGAAGTATTATCTTAAGGATGATTTTGAAAGGCAGGAAGAAGAAGTACGATATTTATCATTCGAATGATTTAAATACGCTTCCTCAAGGATTTATCTGTTCAAAGCTTCGCTTTAAGCGTAAGTGCCTTGTGTATGATTCTCATGAGGTACAAACGAGCCGAACGGGTTATGACAGCGGCGTATACGCAAAAATGGAAGCTTTCTTTATTAATAAGATTGACTCCATGATTGTAGAAAATCATACACGTGCTAAATACAATGAAGATTTATATGGTTTTTATCCAAACGTCGTCTACAACTATCCGTTTCAACCCAAAAAGCGTCATCAAGAAACAATTAATTTACATGAACGTTTAGGGCTTCCTGAAAATGAAAAGATTCTGTTGTATCAAGGCGGTATTCAAACGGGAAGAGGCCTTGAAAAGCTCGTTCAAGCAGCGCCGTTATTTAAAGAGGGGACACTAGTCTTTATTGGAGATGGACGTATTAAGCCAGAGCTAGAGCGTATGGTAGCGGAAATGAAGTTGGAAGATAAAGTGAAATTCATTCCGAAAGTGCCGCTGCAAGACTTACCGAAGTATACAAAAAATGCGTACTTAGGTTTCCAAGTATTAAATAATGTTTGTTTCAATCATTATTCAGCTTCTTCAAATAAATTATTTGAATATATCATGAGCGATGTGCCGGTAGTAGCATGCGATTTTCCAGAGATTAAAAAAGTAGTAGAAGGCGAGCATATAGGACTTTGCGTGGACTCGCATGATTACGAAGAGATTGCTAGTGCTGTCAATCAGTTGTTAAGAGATCCTGTGCTCCGTGCAACCATGAGTAACAACTGTAAAACAGCTAAATTTAAATATAATTGGGAAAATGAACAGCTTCAATTTCTGAAAGTCTATCAAGCAATATAAAGTAGAAAGGAGTTATTTGAAAGCATGGCCGTAGAGTTAAAAAATCATGTATCTGCAGATGTATTAGAAAAAGAACTGGCTTTAGTCAAAAAAGAGCTGATTTCACAATTAAATATGAGAGAAAAAGAGCTCAAAGAATATAATGACTTGCAAAAGCGTTACGTAATGTTGGAGAAACGTTATGCTGCGATTACTCGATCTTTTTTAGGGAAAGTAACGTTAAAGTACTGGAGACTACGAAGAAAACTGAGCAATAAAAACGTATCAAAGGGGAATGCTAAATGATAATCGATGTTCAAGAACGGATGAAATTGATTAATCAAAAGAGAAAATGGGTAACCGCTCCGCGTGTTCAAAATTTAGAATTTGCAGAAGTTGAATTCAACAGCGGTTGGTTTAAGAAAAGTGACGCAGCTATTTCTTTTGATACTCAGTCAAGAGCTTTTACTACAGATTTAAGTTCTACTGAATATACTTATTTGACTTATCGTGAGCAAAATTTAGACTTTCAAAAAGAGCCTCAAGAAGAGTTAATTACCATTAGTGATTCTTACAAAGAAATTGTGAACTTTAGAGGTGAAGCTAAAGACCTTTCAGTAGAGCTATTCATTATTGAGTATGTTGGCGGCTCGAAAAACAGCATGCACAGAGTTGAGCTGAATAGTGAACAGACTATTTCATTCTCTTCAGATACTGAAAAAATCCGCTTAGCCCTTCGCGTCAAGGGAAAGGGATCGTTCAAAATTGATAAATTGCTAATAGGTGAACAAGCGTATTGGGCTCAAAAATCTTTATCAATTGAAGGAAACTTCGTAGCTTTAGAGCAGAATCAATGGTTTATGCCTAAATCAGCAAAGTTATATTATGATCCATTTACACGCGCATTTCATGCCAATTTCGATCAGAAACAATTTGCGCATATCGCTCACAGAGCAAGTAATTCAAATTTCGCTGTTGCTCCTGCTAATCCGATTATTATTAACTCGGACAAACTTCGAATTGATTTTAACGGTGAAAAAGAAGCAGCTATCGATTTAAGGCTAGTGGTAATCTTCTATGAAGATCTTAAGAAGATTTCCGCAGAGGAAGTGCAGGTAAACAATAAGCGACTTATTACAGTACCAGAAGGGGCTAAATACGCAAGGTTAGCGATTAGAGTGGCCGGAAAAGGACAATTCACTATTAACAATATTGTTCTTAATAATATTGGCTATTGGTGGAACGACAATACTTCGTTAACTCAACATAAAGTATCGGTGAATCCAGACGTTAAATTATCATTGACGAAACAATCTCTAAATGGTTGGGAACAAACGGATGGGAAAATTATTTATCATCCATGGAACCAATTCTTTGAATCTACTTTAGTAGGCCAAGAGTTTATCCATTTAGGCTGTGATGATACAAAAAAGAAGCAGCCCTATGCTATTAATACCAAAGAAAAACACCTTTATACAATTACTCCGTCAAGTGACCTTTACGGGGACGTTCAAATAACGCTATTTATTTTAGGGTTTAAGCGTAATACTCAAACCGAAGTACATCAGGTTAATGTGAACGAATCACTAGAGCTTAGATTTGGGCCAGAAACGGAACGAGTAGAATTTTTAGTGCGAGTAAGTGGAGAAGGTTTCTTCAAAAGCTTACAAGTAAATGTAGATGAGAAACCAGTTGAAATTACTAACAGTCTTACATTAGAGCTAGAAAATTCAAACTGGTTCAAGGGAAATAATAAATCTATTCAATTTGTTAATGAAGCAAATCATTTGAAAGCGCATGTAGATATTGAAGACGGAAAAAATGTCTATATGTCTTATAAAGAAACAAATAACAGTTTCAAAATGCTTCCTACTCATCATTTAATGACGATGCTGCCAGATCACGAGTATGAATTCTTAGTAAAAGGAATAGCTGCTGACGATGCAACAGTAATTCCGATGTTCATCGGTTATTCTGGAGATGAAAAAGTACAAGTTTTACAGCTGAAGTTCAATTCCATTACAAAAGTAAAGCCTCATGAAGACGTAACTCAATTTAGATTTGCCTTGCGAGTAGCAGGTAAAGGTAATATTGAAGTGACTGATATTATCGTCAACGAGATGCAAAGTATTGAAGCTACATCTACTGTTGAATATCTGAGTAAATCAGAGATTGATGCATTTAGTATTTTGCCGCCAAAGCCAATTAAAGAATTAAAAATGGCTGTTATATTTGATGAGTTTACGACAGCATCTTATGAAGATGAATGCCATCTCATTAAAATGACACCGGACAATTGGCGCGAAGTCATGACAAAAGAACATCCAGACCTCTTAATGGTAGAGTCTGCTTGGCGAGGAAATGAAGGAACTTGGAATAGACGTGTAGGATATTACGGTGAAGAAAACATGAAGCCGTTATTCGGACTATTGCAATGGTGTAAAGAACATAACGTGCCTACTGTTTTTTGGAACAAAGAAGATCCTGTGCATTTTAATCGTTTTATAGAGACGGCTCGTCGTTTTGATTATATCTTTACTACTGACGAGAACATGGTTCCATATTATCAGGAAAGAGCCGGCCATGAGAACGTGTTTGCGTTACCGTTCGCTGCACAGCCATCTATCCATAACCCAATTAAAATTGTAGAAGAACGAGAAAATAAAGCTTGTTTTGCCGGTTCTTATTATCGTCATCACGAAGAGCGCTGTATAGATATGGACCGTCTATTAGATGCAGCTGCTAAAGTAGGCTTGGATATTTATGACCGAAACTACTTAAAAAACTTAAAAGGCCTTATGCCAAATCATCAATTCCCAGATCGTTTCCAACCTTTTATAAAAGGAAACTTGAAATACTATGAAATTGACAAAGCCTATAAAGGTTATAAGGTAATGATTAATGTAAATACCGTAAAAGAGTCTCCGACAATGTTCTCTCGCCGTGTATATGAAGGGTTAGCATGTGGAACTCCTGTGATTAGTACTTACGCTCAAGGGATTGAAGAAATCTTTCCAGAATTAGTCTATATGTCTGAAAAGCCTGAAGACCTCTACCAAGAGTTCAAAACGTTGTTAGAAAATGAGCAGTATTACGAAGAGAAAGCATTGACAGGAATTCGAGATGTGTTAACTAAACACACGTATACGCATCGTTTGGCGGATATTATTGATAAAGTAGGTCTAAACTTTGCAACTCAATTGCCGGACATTACCGTAGTAGCATTCGCACGTAACAAAGAAGAGTTCGAAAGAGTTGTTTCTCAATTTAACTCTCAAAAATATGAAAATAAAAAATTGTATGTATTAATTGACACATTTGATGGTTATTTAGATCTTTATAACAAGTATAATACGTCAACTGTTCAAACCTTTGTACGCAGTTATATGCACAACTACTTAAATATTCGTGATTGGATTGAAACACCGTTCGTCACATATTTTGGACCAAATAGTTTATATGGCGAAAATTACTTGCTTGATTTAATGCTTAGCACCACTTTTACAGATAGCGATTTTATTGGTAAAAGTTCACATTTTACAGCAGTTGGTAAGGAATTAAAGCAGCAGCACCAAGGGCATGAATATGAATTTAATCCATTCTTAACTCCAGAGCGAACGATTGCTAAAACAAATGCTTACAGCAATATCTCTCTTGAAGAAGTATTTTTAATGTTTGAAGAAGAAAAAGACCTTTCTTTCTATGCGAGATTTGGAAAGCAGTTTTTCAGCAGTGATAAGTTTAACTATGTTTACGTAAAAGATTGTGCAGAAGCAGAATTGGATTCTATTCTAAAAAAAGTAGAGCTATGAGGTTTTAAAAATGAAAAAAACAAAGATATTATTTGCAGGTCATGACTTAAAATTTGCTCAAATTATTATGAACAGTTTAAAGAATCAAGGTATCTATGAGCTTCGAACAGATGAATGGACAGGCCATAATTTACACAATGAAGAAGCAAGCTATGAATGCTTAGAGTGGGCAGATGTCATTGTATGTGAATGGGGATTAGGAAATGCAGTCTGGTACTCAAAGCATAAGAAACCGCATCAGCGCTTAATCGTTCGAATGCATCGACAAGAAATTGAAACAGAATATCCGTTTCAATTTGAACTCGATAATATTGATCATATGATTGCTATTTCCCCATATGTGTATGAAGAATTTTATCGCGTTTTCCGTTTTCCACGTGAGAAAATGAAGATGATTTATAACTTAGTAGATACCGAGCGTCTAAACAAACCTAAAATGGAAAATGCACAGTTTAACCTTGGCATTATCGGTATTTGTCCGAAAATGAAAAGGTTAGACTTGGCAGTAGATGCTTTTGAGAAACTATGGGAACAGGATTCTCGTTATAAATTGTATGTAAAAGGCAAACTTCCTCAGGAGTATACGTGGCTTTGGGGGAGAGAAGAAGAAAAAAATTACTATGAAGAATTATTCCAGCGTATTGAGGCAGCTCCTTGGAAAGAATCTGTTATATTTGATGGATTCGGATCGGACATTGATGAATGGCTTTCTAAAATCGGATTTGTCCTTTCGACAAGTGACTTTGAAAGTTTTCACTTATCACCAAGCGAAGGCATGGCTTCAGGTGCTTATCCGCTTATCTTGAAGTGGGATGGCAGCGACACTATTTATCCAAAAGAATTTTTACTTTCATCAGTTGAGGAAATAGTAAACAAAGTCATTACTATTAATTCGGCATCAGAGCCGCAGTATAAGCCCCAGCGTTTAAAAGAGTATGTTGCACATTATTTTGGAGTGGAAAGAGCAACAAGAGAATGGCAACAATTAATTACAGCTCCAATTAACTAGTTATATACATACAAGTACTATAGAATAGATAGTATTAATGTTTATATAAGAAATTTTTAGTAGCAATCGGGAGGATATAAAATGAAACTTTGTACAGTAGGATTAGGATATATTGGATTACCAACGTCTATTATGTTTGCAAAACATGATGTGGACGTTGTAGGTGTCGACGTAAGTCAACGCGTAATTGAATCATTAAACAATGGAAAAATCCATTTAGAAGAGCCTGGTCTGCAGGAAGCATTAAATGAAGTAATTGAAAAAGGCACATTCCGCGCAGCATTACAGCCGGAAAAAGCAGATGCATTCATCGTAGCTGTACCAACACCAAACCATGATGACCAACACAAATCTTGTGATTTATCATATGTATTAAGCGCTGTAAGCAACGTAATTCCTTACTTAGAAAAAGGAAACGTATTAATCGTAGAATCTACAATCGCACCGCGCAGCATGGATGACCATGTGAAACCGTTGGTAGAAGCAGCTGGCTTGGAAGTTGGAAAAGACGTGTTCTTAGTACATTGTCCAGAACGTGTACTTCCAGGACAAATCCTTCATGAACTAATCCACAACAACCGTATTGTTGGAGGACTTACGCCAAACTGTACAGAAGCTGGCGCAATGGTATACAGCACATTTGTACAAGGTGAAATCATTAAAACAGATGCAAAAACAGCAGAAATGTCAAAACTAATGGAAAACACATTCCGTGACGTAAACATCGCGTTAGCAAACGAATTAACAAAAGTATGTAACGAATTAGAAATCGATGCGTTAGAAGTGGTTCAAATGGCTAACAAGCATCCTCGTGTAAACCTTCATACACCAGGACCAGGTGTAGGCGGGCACTGCTTGGCTGTAGACCCATATTTCATCGTTGCAAAAGCGCCTAAAACAGCTCAGCTTATTAATCTAGCAAGAACAATTAACACGTCTATGCCTCAATACGTAGTAGACAACACAAATGCTCTAATGGAAAAAGTAGACGGCCGCATTGTGACAGTATTTGGTTTAACGTATAAAGGAAACGTAGACGACATTCGTGAAAGTCCGGCAATGGAAATCTATGATCTATTAAAAGCAGAAGGCAAATACGAAATTCGCGCATTTGATCCTCACGTGGAACAAGATTGGGTAGAACAAGATATCAAGGAAGCTGTACGCAACTCTGACTTAGTTCTTGTGTTAACAGATCATAACGAATTCAAAGAATTAAACTGGAGCGAATTAGAAGGCATGGCAACAAAACGTATTTTCGATACGAAAAACGTAGTAGCTAACCGTTCTGATGATTTCAGTTACATTAACTATGGCAACCTACATGCATTCCTTAAGAAGGAAGAAGTAATGGCATGAATCTTGTAGGGAGGATTTTGAAAGAACAATCCTCGAATTTTCATTTGATTTTAAGGCTAGCTCGTTACGATATGAAAGGCAAATACCAATTGCATTATTTAGGAGCTGTATGGCAGTTTTTAACGCCTGTTATACAGGTTCTCCTATATTGGTTGGTATTTGGAATTGGCATTCGAGGAGGAGCACCTGTTCACGGTGTACCATTTTTTGCATGGTTAATGGTAGGACTGATTCCTTGGTTTTTTATTAGTCCATCAATTCTTCAAGGTTCTAACAGTGTATATGCAAGAGTAAGTCTCGTATCCAAAATGAAGTTCCCGGTAAGTATTTTACCTACAGTAACTATCATTAGTAACTCTTTTCAATTAATTGTCATGTTAGTTGTATTAGCGTTTATTTTTATAGTATATGGAATTAATCCTGGACTACATATCTTGCAACTGCCTTATTATTTGGTGTCATTATTTGTTTTCTTGTTTGCCGTTACGTTGTTAGGTTCTACAATCTCAACAATTATAAGAGATTTTCAACAAGCCTTACAAGCCATTATGAGAATGATGGTGTATTTATTACCCATCCTGTGGGATCAATCTAGACTTCCACACGTATTCCAAACTGTTTTGAAGCTAAATCCTATCTATTATTTAATAGAAGGGTTTCGTAATAGTTTTCTAGGGTACGCTTGGTTCTATGATGATTGGATATATACACTGTATTTTTGGATTGTTACATTATTAATACTGTTAGTAGGATCCGTTCTACATATAAAGTTTAGGAAAAAGTTTATCGATTATTTGTAATCTAGGAGCTTAAATTTATGAAGCTAAAGGTTCAATTTGAAAATGTGAGTAAAAAGTACGTACTTTATCAAAAGCGATCTGATAAGATACGAGAAGTATTTTTTCCGAAGAAACAGAATGAAAGTTTTTATGCATTAAGGGACGTTTCATTTTCTGTCTATGAGGGAGAAGTGATTGGAATTGTTGGAGTAAATGGCTCGGGGAAATCAACCCTTTCTAATATCCTATCTCAAGTGATTCCTCCTACTTCTGGAGAATTAACAATTAATGGCGAGACGTCATTAATTGCCATATCTGCAGGTCTCAACAATAATTTAAGCGGCTATGAAAATATAGAATTAAAATGCTTGATGCACGGGTTAACTAAAGAAGAAATCAAGCAGATTACCCCGAAAATTATTGAATTTGCGGATATAGGTAAATTTATTAATCAGCCTGTTAAAAATTATTCTAGTGGAATGAAATCCAGACTGGGCTTTGCGATATCTGTTCATACAAATCCTGATATTTTAGTAGTTGATGAAGCCTTGTCCGTTGGAGATCAAACATTTTATGATAAATGTTTAACAAAAATTAATGAATTTAAAGAAGATGGAAAAACTATTTTTTTCATTAGTCATTCCGTATCTCAAATTAGAAATATTTGTGATAAGGTAATTTGGATGCATTTTGGTCAATTACGAAAATTTGGCCGCACAAGAGCTGTGCTTGCCAGCTATAAGAAATTTATAGAATGGTTTAATAAGCTTAGTGATGAAGATAAAAAGTTATACAAAACGAAAATGCTAAATCAACAGCAAGCTGCAATTTCTCATGTAAAAGAACATAGAGAACCTATTCTCACGACTGCTGATCAGCGTTTTCAAAGACATCAAAATCAAAAAATGCATAAGAAGAGAAGAATTCAATTAAGGATTCAGCTAAGTTTATTATGTACCCTTTCTGTTTTACTAGCTGTTTTTATGTTTTTATAAAAGCGTTATAAAACAGGGAAGTGTATACGTTTCACTAAAAAATACGAGGTGACTAAAAATGAAAGCAAAGTTATTTATTCCTGTTGTAGCGGGTATGTTATTATTTGCAGGTTGCAGCAATAAAGAAGAAGCTTCATCCCCTAAGAAAGCATCAGAACAATCACAAGCTAAAACAGAGCTTACAGCGGTTTCACTTAAAAACTTCGGTAATAAACGCTTAGAGGTAACAACAAAAGCTAAGGGAACTGATGTAAAATATGCTTATTATATTCACAAAGATAATAAGTTATTTAAAAAGATTTCTTACTCTAAAGACAGTTCTTTGAAGTATCCTTTAAAAGAGTCTGGTCGTTACAAGGTACGTGTATTTGCAAAAGGCTCTGACGATAAAAAGGTAGTTAAAAGTACGAATGCTGTTAATGTAGTGGTAGATGGTAAGGATAAAAAAGATAAATAAATAAAAAAAGTGTAGCTTTTGCTACACTTTTTTTATTTATTTTAGATTTAAACTTTCTTTTAATTCAGTAGACAGCTGATTACGAGTGTCATCAGATACGGCATAATAGTAAATACCATTAATTTTTTCGCCTTTTCCATCTATCTGCAGCTGCTCTGAATTTTTACGTGCGTCTTTATAGTTTGATTGAATTTGTTTCATATCATCAAATGTAAGGTTTGTTTTTACATTTTGGCCAATTGCATCTAAAATCGTACCGTAGTTTGTTAAAGACTGAACGCTAGCTCCTTCGTCAATAACGCCTTCAATTACTTGACGCTGACGCTGCTGACGTCCAAAATCACCGCGAGGGTCTTGTTTACGCATACGCGTGAAAGCCAATGCTTCTTTACCATCTAATTTTAAAGGTCCTTTTTGGAAGCTGTAGCCGTCGTAATTAAATGCAAGGTTATTGTTTACAGTTACGCCCCCAACAGCGTCTACAATGTCTTTAAAGCTTTCCATATTCACTTGAACGTAGTAGTCTACAGGAACGTCTAAGAACTTTTCTACCGTATTTACGGCCATGTCTACGCCACCAAAAGCATAAGCATGGTTGATTTTATCTTGTGTTCCTTTTCCTACAATTTCAGTACGCGTATCACGTGGAATACTGACCATTTTCATAGACTGTGTCTTTGGGTTTACCGTCATTAAAATAGTAGAATCTGAACGTCCGCGGTCACCAGCACGCTGATCTACTCCTAATAGTAAAATAGAAATAGGATCTCCATTTGCTAAGCTCACTTTATTTGAGCGCTTTTCAGATACATCACGTTTTAACGGTTCGTGAGTTTGTGTAAATGTCTTTTCAACGGAATGCCATATGCTATATGCATAGCCTGCTACACCTAGAATTAATACTAAAATAATACCAAGAATAATTTTAAACGCGCGTTTCTTTTTCGGTTTTTTTCGTTTACGTCTGCGCGCTTCTGGAGATTGTACTTGTTCTTCCATGTGGAACCTCTCTTCCTTTTCTTTATGTATTGATAAAATAAATGTCTTCTATGTAAGCCATTATTCTTATCTTTTTCATCAGAAAACACATCGAAATGATTAAAAAAATGACAAATTTAATCAAATTTCTTCATGTACTTTAAAATTATATTATAATAAAAGAAAAAAAGAAAGATATAGTAAGGGAGACATTTTATGAAAATTTTAATTAACGTATTTGCTATTCTCATCTTTATCTCATCTTTAGTAGCAGGAAAGATGTATTGGAATCATCAATTAGACAAGCAGTTTGAATCAAAGCCTACGAGAGTAAGCGCAGCAGAAACAGAAAAAGATATGCAAACTGAGACTAAGAACTTGCCGGAATCAATTGTGAAGAAATTAGAAAAGGCAAAGGAAACAGGAAATCCTGTAAAACTTGTAATTGTGGGGTCTGCTCCTGAGAAAGACGTAAAAACGTGGGGAGCTTTATTAAAAGAAAAAGTGGAAGATACATATGGAACGGATTTGATAAATGTAGAGTTGTATGAATATAAACAGATGAATACATTACAATTTGTGAAAACAAAAACGTATGAAGAAATTACAAAAGCAAAGCCTGATATCTTGCTCTTTGAACCATTTTTATTAAATGATAATGGAGTAGTAGGAATTGACAACACGATGGAGAATTTAGATGTTGTCATGAAGCACATTGAAGCTGAAAACAAAAACTTAGTGACGATTTTTCAGCCTTCAGCACCAGTGTATGAGGCGAAAAATTACCCAAATGATGTAAAAGCTCTAGAGGATTTTTCAAAAGAAAACGGATATGAATTTGTTAACCATTGGAAATCGTGGCCGGATTATAATTCAAAGGAAATTACAGAATACTTAACCGATGTACCAGGTCAGCCTAATGAAAAAGGTGAACAAGTATGGGCAGGATTTTTAATCCATTATTTTACTAATAATTAAATACAGGTAATGAAAAAACAAGATCTTTTATGAAAAGATCTTGTTTTTTTGAGTAAGGTTATTTAGTTCATGAAGAAACTTTTGGTAATAGGAAGATTCATAATGTCTAGGAGATAAACCCCACTTGTGATTTTCATCCGCCAACACTTCACCTTCAATTTCTAAATAACAAGCATTACGAATGTTATCAGCTAAATAAGAATACATGTATTCAAGCTTTTCATTATTGAAATGAATTTCTTCAATATTATCAAAAGATTGAATGATGCCGTCTTTATCCACATATTTTTCTTGCCATAGAGCTTTATGTATAATAACTTGTTCAATGCTACTGTTGTTAATTTCTTCTATAAACTTGTCAGCAGAGCTTTTCCAAAGCTCATCTGTTTTGTCTGCAAATTGTTTTCCTTTTAAATCTGTCACTAAATTTGATCGAGTGAATTCATCAGAATAAGTAAAATAACTTTCTCCGCGTTTCATAATTCTTAAACGTTCAGATAACAAGTCAATAATTAAGACTTGTGCTTCGGTTTCTCTTACGTTTTTAAAAAACAATTTATTTAAATCGTTATACACACATCTTTTTTGAAAGTTTGACTCTAGAGAAATTCGATGTATGGATATGTTCATGGAATTTGATGCTAGAGATATAATATTGGTTCTAGCAAAATAACTATTTATTTCATATTCATGATCAAACATAGCAAACGGATCTCTAGAAACACAGCTTCCTAGAATATCTATCTTTTTATTCAAATCAATTAACAACTCCTATTCAGTGTAAACCTATCCTATTTTTAAACACATATAAAAAATATATACGAATAAGGATAAAGATGTCAATGTAAAATAGGTATATTTTCATTCATCTATTTCCTTTTTACTAGAATGAAAGCGTGGGAAATTATTGTTATTTATTCCCTTAATCAAGAACAAAAAATTACCTGAGACATTTCAGCACAAAACAAAGGTCTATCGCTACAGAAACAGAGCATAAAGGAAGATTTATACTTATATTGGAAGAAAGAAAAAAAGTAGTGTGCTATAATATAACTCATGGAATACTATCCATGATCTGAGGCATAGAAAGAGGAGAAAAAAATGATAGATATATATACCAATATCTTGCCAAATGTGAACAGTGGTCCCAAAAGTGTAGAAGAATTTTTAGAAATGGCAAATGTATTAGTGAAACAAGGAGTAACAGAAGCCGTAGCAGCACCTCTTTATGACGGAAAAGATTCCAGCTATAAAGAAGGCGTGGATCTTGCGAATGAATGGTTAAGAAAATCTTCTATTTCGTTAAGCGTTTTACCAGGTCAAAAAGTAATTGCCTCTACCCAGATGATTGTATCAAACGAAGAGTATTACATGATGACAATAAATGAAAATGAAAAATATATGTTTTTACACATTCCACAAGACGTGGAAATTGAAGTGTTAGAAAGTATTGCATACGAGCTTCAGTTAAAAGGCATCGTGCCTGTTTTAAATGAGCCTGAACGCCATTCATTGTTTGTGGAGGATCCTGCGCATTTGTATAAGCTCGTAAAAAATGGAGCAGTCGTTCAGCTGTCTGCACAAAGTGTGCTGGGCGGCAATGGCGGTAAAGCTAAAAAAGCAGCTTATCAGTTCATTGATCACGGATTAGCACACGTTATTGCATCAGGTGTAAATCGTGAAAACTATCAGCAGTACGGCCTGCAAAAAGCCTATTCAGCTGTTTCTAAAAAATACGGCAACAGCAAGCTTTATCATTTCATGGAAAATGCTGAGGCTATTGCGAGCGGGAAGGCTGTTTATAAACAAGAGCCTGAGCGCATCAAAAAAACAAAATTTCTAGGAATCTTTTAACTTTTCCCTTTGTACCCTGATTAACTTCTGTTTAATCAGGGTATTTGCATACAAAGACCTATTTAATTCCCTTCTTTTATCATCATTATTTGGAGTTATTTTACAAATTATGTTTGCGTTTTCACATAAAGTGATAGTAAAATATTGTTAGTTAAGTAGATGACAGGAAAGTACGCGGTTTTCCGGGGTTTGTGGTGGTAAATGTCGAGAAGAATACATAGTTTCACATTTAAAATCGTCGTAGAATAGAGCTATACAAAACGCAGGGAGGGAAATAAAGTGATTGATATTCATACGTACATATTGCCTAATATCGATAGCGGACCTGAGGAAGTAGACGGTTTTTTGAAGATGGCACGCTCCTTAGCGGATCAAGGCGTTCAGTCCGTTGTGGCGACGCCGCTTTATGATAGCGATCAAGAGTTTATGAAGCACCATTTATTTCTCTATGTAAATGCAGCTAATGAATGGCTCACAAATTCATGTGTTCCTCTACAAGTATTACCAGGTCAGCTTGTCCCTTTATCGCCTCAACTTCTGCGAAACTATGAGCGAAATCAGCTTCTTACGCTTAATCACACCGATAAATATTTATTTCTTTCACTGCCTGAATATGATATCTCACCTTATTTTGAAAAAACGCTGTATGATCTTCTCACAAAAGGCGTCGTGCCTATTCTACGTTCACCAGAATGTCATCCGATTTTCCGAGATCACCCTGAGCGTTTGTATGAGCTTGTTAAAAAAGGCGTACTCGTTCAGCTAAGCGCTGCTAGTATTCTCGGTTTAAACGGAAAAAAAGAAAGAAAAGCGGCGTGTACGTTTATTAAATACCGCTTAGCCCACGTGATTGCCTCTGGCGTTCATGCTCGCAATTACCACGACTATTCACTTTCAAAAGCGTATGATTATATTTCCGATATGTACGGTGCTTCAGAGCTTTATTTTTTTATTGAAAATGCAGAAGCGATTATCGACGGGCGTCCGGTGCATCAATTAGAGCCTGAGCCGATGAAAAAATTTAGTTTATTTAAATTATTTAGCTGAAAACAAGGGACTTTTCCATAAAAACGGGAAAGTCCCTTGTTTTGTCTTTCTTTCATTGTGGTATGGAATAGAAACAAAGTTAAAGAAAGGAAGGCTGAATATGATAAAAACTACAGCTGGAAAAGCAGCTATGTCCGTATTAAAAGAATGGAAGATCGATCACATTTTCGGTATGCCGGGAGATTCTATCAATCATTTTATGGACAATCTGCGAAGTGAAAAAGATGAAATTGAATTTATTCAAGTCCGTCACGAGGAAGTAGGCGCACTTGCGGCATCTTCTTACGCTAAAATCACGGGCAAAATCGGCGTATGTCTGTCAATTGGAGGGCCGGGTGCGATTCATTTGTTAAACGGTTTATATGATGCGAAAGCAGACGGTGCGCCGGTGCTAGTATTAGCCGGACAGGTGCCTCGTGCCAAGCTTGGCAATGAATCATTTCAAGAAGTAAACTTAGAACGTGTTTTTGACGATGTGTCGGTGTTTAACCACCGAGTAGATTCACCTGAATCATTTCCGCATCTGCTGCAGCAAGCGATTCGAACGGCTTACGCTAAAAAAGGTGTAGCAGTTCTAGTTATTCCAGATGATATTCCGTCTTCAACAATTAAAATTGATGAAAAAACGCCAATTGCTAATGTATCAAAAACCATTTCTCACAGTGACCCCGAAGATGTAGCTAAAGCGCTTCTAGCGATTAAATACGCTAAGAAACCAGTTATTTTAGCAGGAACAGGTGCCAAGCACGCCAAGCTTGAGTTAGCGCAGTTTGCGGAAAAAATTGCGGCGCCGATTATCTTTACGCTTCCGGGCAAAGGAATACTGCCTGATCATCATCCTTACAACCTAGGTCAGCTCGGGCAAATTGGGACAAAGCCGGCGTATGAAGCGATGGAAGAAACCGACTTATTGATTATGGTGGGAACTTCGTTTCCATACCGTGAGTTTTTACCAGATGGAGTTGAAGCGATTCAACTGGACTCTGACGCCACACAAATTGGCAGACGCTATCCTGTATCGATTGGCTTAGTCGGAGACTCGAAAACGACGCTGTCCCAGCTTGCGCATAATTTAGATTATCAAGAAAACCGTCGTTTCTTAGAAGAGTGTCAAGTTAATATGGAAAACTGGTGGAAGCACGTAGAAAAAGAAGAAAACGAAGTGAGTACGCTAATCAAGCCGCAGCAAGTCATCCCTAAGCTGCAAAAAATCGTCGATGATGATGCGATTGTATCTGTTGATGTCGGGAACGTAACGGTATGGATGGCGAGACATTTCCGCATGACGAATCAAAAATTTGTGATTTCAAGCTGGCTGGCAACGATGGGCTGCGGACTTCCGGCTGCGATTGCAGGAAAGCTTGCTCATCCTGAAAAACAATCGGTAGCCGTGTGCGGTGACGGAGGCTTTACGATGGTCATGCAAGACTTTGTGACGGCTGTGAAGTACAAGCTGCCAATCGTTGTCGTCGTCCTTAATAACAGTGAAATCGGGATGATTAAATATGAACAAGCCATTCAAGGGCACTTGGATTACCAAACGCAGCTTGGTGAAATGAACTTTGCGAAGTTCGCTGAATCGTGCGGAGGAATTGGCTACCGCGTTGAAAAACACGAGGAGCTCGAAACAGCGTTTGAAAAAGCAGCGCTTGCGAATGTTCCTGTTGTGATTGATGTTGTTATTGCGGATGAGCCGCCGCTTCCAGGCAAAATTTCATTCGGACAAGCAGCCAATTATTCGAAGCACATCATGAAAAAATTCTTTAAAGAACATGAGCTCGAAATGCCGCCGCTTCGTAAAGGACTAAGCAGAATGCTTTAATCAGTGACTCTCCGTATAGGAGAGTCTTTTTAGGAGGGATATCATGGGAGTATTTGAAATCATTTTACTTATTTTTGGTGCGGTCATGATGCTTGTGATTGTAGTGCCTGTTATCATTGCTATTATTCTTTGGATGAAAGATGAAAAACAAGAAGAGCATTCGGTTTTGAGAAACTATCCGCTGCTCGGGAAAATGCGCTATATTTTTGAGAAAATGGGGCCTGAACTGCGTCAGTATTTATTTTTGAATAATAACGAAGGCAAGCCGTTTTCTAGAAATCAATACGAGCAAACCGTTAAGTCAGGTAAATACCTCAACCGAATGATGGGGTTTGGCTCAGAGCGTGATTTTAACGAACCGGGCTATTATATTCGAAACGCGGTATTTCCAAAGCAGCGCGACGAAATGAAAGCGGATAATACGCAAAAAATTAAAACGAAAGTATATAAAATGGACGCCGATAACTTATTCAGCCGAAGAGAGCACCGAGAAGAAAAAGAAGCGGATCCGTTTTATTTGCGAGATGAAGAGGCGATCGTTATAGGTCCTTCATGCAAAAAGCCGTTTGTTGTAAAAGGATTAATCGGTCAATCCGGAATGAGCTTTGGAGCGCTTGGTGACCACGCGATTACCGCTTTATCACTAGGATTAGGACGTGCAGGCGGCACGTGGATGAACACGGGAGAAGGCGGACTGTCACCGTATCATTTAAAAGGAAACGTCGATATCATTTTTCAAATTGGGCCAGGGCTTTTTGGCGTTCGAACAAAAGAAGGCGAATTTTCCTGGGAAGAATTTAAAAAGAAAAGTGAAATGAAGCAAATCAAAGCGTTTGAAATTAAGCTCGCTCAAGGAGCTAAAACGCGAGGCGGTCACGTAGACGGTTCAAAAGTAACGGAAGAAATCGCTGAAATCCGCAACTTAAAGCCAGGAGAATCGGTAGACAGCCCAAACCGCTTTAAAGAGTTTGCGTCGTATCCTGAAATGTTCCAGTTTATTGAAAAACTTCGAGATGTGGGCGGCAAACCAGTAGGCATTAAAATGGTTGTCGGAAACACAAATGATCTTGAAGAAATGGCGGCTTATATGAAAGAGACGGGAAGCGGTCCTGATTTTATTACGATCGACGGAGCAGAAGGCGGAACAGGCGCATCGTTTCAAGAATTAGCGGACGGAGCGGGCGTACCTTTGTTTTCAGGACTTCCTTTTGTGGATGAACTGCTTAAAAAGTATGGCGTTCGTGATGAAGTAAAGCTTTTTGCATCGGGCAAGCTGTTAACGGCTGATAAAATTGCGACGGCTTTATCACTGGGTGCCGACTGCGTAAATATTGCAAGAGGCTTTATGTTTTCTGTCGGCTGTATTCAAGCGCAGGTTTGTCATAATAATCGTTGTCCAGTAGGAGTAGCCACAACGGATCCAAAGCTGCAAAAAGCGCTTATTATTGAAGAAAAGTCATACCGCGTGTGCAACTACGTGCTGTCATTACGTGAAGGATTGTTTAATTTAGCCGCAGCAGCCGGTATTGATTCGCCAACGAAGTTTTCAAAGAAACACGTGGTGCTCAAAAACAGCAGCGGACAGTTAGCTGATATTTCTACAAAGGAAAAGATGTACGTATAAAAAAGCTGCCGATTGGCAGCTTTTTTATTGTCTTCTTTGAAGTAAATGCAGGCAAAACTCTAAGTCTTTTTGAAGGTGTTCCTGCATTAATGCTTCTGCTTTTTCAGCATTGCGTTCTTTAATCGCATTATAAATCTCTTCATGTTCGTCAATTAAAAACGGGCGGTTGTAAAACACCACGGTATGACGGAATAAGTAAATGATGGACTGCATGCGGTCGATAATATTAATCATTACGTCATTGTTGCTTGCGTTCACAATGATGGCGTGAAAACGCTCATTCGCGCTCATAATGTCTTCAAACGAGCCGTTTCTTCCGATGTCTACGCATTCCTTTAACTCTTCTAATTCGTTATCAGATAAAAAAGTTGCCGCAGCTTTAGAAGCTGAGCCTTCTAGCAGCATTCGCACTTCAAACAAGTTGCGCAAGTCTTTTTCTGTGGGCGACACCACTTTTTTTCGGACAATCAGTCCTTCATATTCTAAGCGTCTGATGGAATCACGAATCGGCGTTCGGCTGAATCCAAGCTCGCTCGCTAATTTTTCTTCGACGATTTTTGTACCGCCTTCAAGCTCACCGTTTAAAATTTTATCTCGAATCATCTCATAAGAAGGGTGATGAGACGAACGAGAACCTTGATTTCTTAACATACTCTACTTCACCTCTAGCATTCGACACGAGGAAATCTCGTCTCTTTCTCTCTTTATTTTTTATCATTTTGTACGCGTATACCCAAATCATACTATAACTTGTGAAAAGGTGGGACTGAAAGTTTCGCTTTTAGAAATAAATTTCATTTAAAAAAAGGCTAGACAAATAAATAAAATGCGAATATGATGAGTGTATACAAAATTATCAGAAATGTATACAAAAAATATTTTAACGTATACATTATTTTTTTTAACATATTTGAAAACGTATACAACAAGGGGAGGAAACGAAAATGACAAAACGCGTTGGATTTATTGGACTTGGAATTATGGGAAAACCGATGACACTCAATTTATTAAAAGCAGGTTTTGAGGTAACGGTTTACGATATTAATAAAGCAGCAGTAGAAGAAGTGAAAGCAGCAGGAGGATTTGGAGCAGAAAGTCTTGCTGAAGTTGCAGTGAACAGCGAAGTGATGATCACGATGCTTCCAGCTTCACATCATGTAAAAAGCGTAGTGCTTGGAGAAGAAGGGTTAATTCATAGCGCCAAAGAAGGAAGCGTTATCATCGATATGAGTTCCATTTCACCGGTAGCATCAAAAGAAATTGCGGCTGAGCTTGCACAAAAAGGAATTCACATGCTAGACGCTCCGGTTAGCGGCGGAGAGCCAAAAGCAATTGACGGCACGCTTGCAATTATGGTCGGAGGAAATGAGCACATCTTTGAAAGCGTTTCACCGATTCTTCATGCGATGGGAGCAGAAATAACGCTTGTTGGAGACAACGGAAGCGGCGTAACGGCTAAGCTTGCAAACCAAGTGATTGTAAACTTAAACATTGCAGCGATGTCTGAAGCACTTGTACTAGCAGCCAAAGCAGGCATTGACGTTGAAAAAATGTATCAAGCGATTCGCGGCGGATTAGCAGGAAGCGCTGTATTAGATGCAAAGGTACCGCTGATTTTAGACCGCAACTTTGTAGCAGGCGGACGCATTGATATTAACTTAAAAGATATGACAAACGTGATGGAAACGGCTCATGACATTGGCGTACCGCTTCCGCTTTCAAGTCAGCTTGTGGAAATTTTCCACGCGTTAAAAGTAGACGGAAAAGCAAGCGATGATCACGGCGGAATTGTACAGTACTATGAAAAGTTAGCAAACGTTGAAGTGAAAAAGAAGGTGGAAGCATGATTAAACAGCAGGAGAAACGTCTTGTAAGCGACGTGTTTAAAAACATTCCAGCGGTCGATGAAGCACTTGTACAGAAAATGCTCGACGAAGAGCTTCTGACGTTTAATCAAAAAATCATTGTGCTAGATGATGATCCAACGGGTGTTCAAACGGTTAACGGCATTTCCGTCTATACAGACTGGAGCAAAGACAGCATCAAGCAAGGATTTTTAGAGGAAAACTCCATGTTTTTTATTCTAACAAATTCACGCGGGTTTACCGCTTCTGAAACGGAAAAAGCCCACGCGGACATTGCCGCTGTTATTACAGAAGTAGCGGCTGAAGTAGATAAAGAGTTTTTAATTATCAGCAGAGGTGATTCGACTCTTCGCGGTCACTATCCGTTAGAAACAGAAGTGTTAAAGAAAACCGTCGAACAGCATTCCAATCAAGTGCTGGACGGCGAAGTGATTTTTCCTTTCTTTAAAGAAGGCGGACGATTCACCGTTGATAACATTCACTACGTGCAGGATGAAGACTACTTAGTGCCGGCAGGAGAAACCGAGTTTGCAAAAGACCGTACGTTTGGCTACAGTAAGTCTCATTTAGGCGAGTGGGTAGAAGAAAAGTCAGAAGGAAAATTCAAAGCAAGTCATACGACGTATATTTCGCTCACGAGCATTCGTGCCCTTGATTTAGTGACAATCACAAATCAGTTAATGGAAGTGAAAGACTTTAACAAAGTAATCGTGAACGCAGTGGATTACGTGGATGTGAAAGTTGTGACGATTGCGCTTCTTCGCGCGATGAAGCTCGGAAAGCACTTTATGTATCGCAGCGCTGCAGCTCTAACAAAAGTAATGGGCGGCGTGAGCGATAAAGATTTGTTAACAAAAGAAGAGCTCATTAAAGAAAAGTCGTCAAACGGCGGATTAATTATGGTTGGTTCGCATGTTAAAAAAACAACAGAGCAGTTAGAAGAATTGAAGAAATGCAGCTTCATTGAATTCATTGAATTTGATTGTCATCTTGTCTTAGAACCTGAAAAGTTTGAAGAAGAAGTGAATCGTATTATCAATGAAGCAGAGAAGCTTATTTCACAAGGTCAAACGGTAGCTGTGTATACAAGACGCGAGCGCTTAGATCTTGGCGAAGGCAAAAAAGAAGAAGAGCTTAAATTATCGGTAAAAATTTCAGATGCGGTTACAAGCATTGTTCACCGCTTGAACGTTCGTCCAAACTTTATCGTGGCAAAAGGCGGCATTACGTCAAGTGATATTGGGGTAAAAGGCTTATCGGTAAAGCGCGCGACGGTTGCTGGACAAATCAAGCCGGGCATTCCGGTGTGGGTAACGGGAGAGGAAAGCAAGTTTCCAGGCATTGCGTACATCATTTTCCCTGGAAACGTCGGAGCCAAAACAACGCTTCGTGAAACGGTCGAATTATTAAGTAAATAGGAAGAAGTGAACGTACGATGTGCGTTCACTTTAGAAAATATTTGAAAGCGTATACATTATTTGGATGTACGTACATGAAAAATGGTCACACTAAGGGGATGAACATATGAATTCAGTATTCGGATTAAGTCATGAAGCAAGTCTTTTGCTGTATGCAATTGTATCGATCGTTGGACTTATCTTTTTAATTGCTAAGTTTAAAACAAATCCGTTCGTAGCGCTAATTCTCGCGGCTTTGTTTATGGGTCTTATTTCAGGAATGAAGCTGCCTGATATCGTAACGGCTTTCCAAGAAGGAGTAGCGAGCGTCTTAGGATTTATCGCGATTGTTCTTGGTCTTGGAGCGATGTTAGGTAAAATGATGGCAGAGTCAGGCGGAGCCGAGCGTATTGCCCGCACGTTAATTAAAGTATTCGGTGAAAAGAACGTACACTGGGCGATGATGGTTGTAGCCGTTATTTGCGGTATCCCGGTCTTTTTCCAAGTTGGTGTTGTGTTATTAATTCCTCTTGTGTTTGTAATTGCCAAGCATACGGGTACGTCACTTATTAAAATCGGTTTATCATTAATTGCCGGTTTAGCCGTTGTTCACAGTTTGGTACCTCCGCATCCGGCAGCGATGCTAGCGGTGGATATCTTTAAAGCAGATTTAGGTAAAACGATTTTGTATTCATTAGTTGTGGCATTTCCAGCTGCAGCCGTGGCAGGTCCGATTTACGGATCGTTCATTTCACGCCGTGTTCACGTCGAGCCAACGGGTGAAATCATGGAGCAGTTCACTGAGTCAAAGCATAAAGATCTTCCTGGCTTCGGAATTACGTTATTTACTATTTTACTACCGGTACTATTAATGCTTTTAGCAACAATTACTGGGTTTGTTTATCCAGAAACAAGTACGATTCGCTACGTAACAAACTTTATCGGAAGTCCAATCGTTGCGCTATTGATTTCGCTAGTGTTTGCTTTCTATTCTTTCGGTTTTGCAAGAGGGTACAACAAAGATGATTTATTAAAATTCACAAACGAATGTCTTGGACCCGTTGCTTCGATTATTTTAATCATCGGTGCAGGCGGCGGTTTTAATAAAATTTTAACAGCAAGCGGTGTAGGTGACGCGATTGCAGGATTTGCTCAAGATGCACATCTTTCTCCTATCGTACTAGCGTTTGTGATTGCAGGGTTAATTCGTGCAGCAGTGGGTTCAGCAACAGTAGCAATGACAACAGCAGCAGGTATTGTAGCACCAATTGCAGCAACGATGCCAAACGTAAGCCCAGAGCTGCTAGTACTAGCAACAGGCGCAGGTTCTGTGATGCTATCGCACGTAAATGATTCTGGCTTCTGGTTAATCAAAGAATTCTTTAATATGTCAGTGGCTCAAACGTTAAAAACGTGGACAGTGATGGAAACGATTCTATCGTTTGCAGCGTTTGCAATGGTTCTTATTTTAGACATTTTTCTTTAATACGAAATATATTCAAAATATTTCAAATAATGAGAAAAAAAGACTAGATTTTCCTCATTTCGATAGTATAGAATAGTTATAAAGTAGCAAAAGGGGGTAGATGTATGACAAATGTTGAAAATTATCAAATTGGTTTGACGACAAAAGCATTAATTCCAGTGAATGATCCTATTCACCGCACAAAGGTGCTGGATGCAGCAGGAGAATACATGCTAAGCAAGACGTGTAAGCAATTATTAGAAGAAGCGTGCATTCGAGAATTAAGTACGTTTAAGGGGTCCATCGCTGCCGTTCGAAAAATGTTTCCGTACAAACAGCTTACGCCGCTTGTTATTAATCGTTCACAAGCCATCATTGCGTTTCCAACATCTTCGCCAAATGACTATGGCTGCGCCTGGATTTTTGCCTCTCATGTTCATACTTCACATACGCTTGCTTCAGTTCATTCACCCTCTATGCTGATTCACTTCAAAGACGGAACGTTCATTCCAGTGAAACTTTCTTATTATAGTTTAGAAAAAAAGCTGGCCAGAGCAGCTGTTATTCGTAATTATTGTTTAGAAAGTCCGCTTGTCTTGGCATAATGCGTTCGATTTATCATACAAACCTGTCCTACATATGAACAATCGTTTGGACTACACATATGAACGGAAGGAGGAAGCTTATCATAAGCTTCCTCTTTTTCTTACTCCCTAAGAAGTGAGGCCTTTAGCTTTTTGCGAGCTGCTTTTCCCCAGTTTTTAACGGCTCCCGTGGAGACTCCGTATTTATAGGCGATATCTTTATACGAGTAGCCTTCTAGCAGATGTTCGATTACATAGATTTTTTCTCTTCCCGTTAAGTGTTCGATATGCTGCTTGATAATTTCACTTTCTAGCGGAACGGGAAGAGCGGGATCTTCATTTAGTGAAAGCAGGTTCTGCTCAGCCGGTGTTTCGCGTTCTTCGTATAAAATGGTGCCTTTTAAATGAGAAAGGATCGTACCGCGCACGGTTGTGTAGGCATAAGCAGAAAAAGATCCTTTGCTTTCGTCAAATTTTTGATACGCTCTCCATAAACCAATCAACGCAATTTGATAATATTCGTCGTAGTCTTTGTAAATATGAAATTTTTTAATCATCGACACAATTAATGGATGAAAAGATGAAGCGATTTGATCAAACGAGCTTTTTTGCATGTGGCATTCCTTTTTCAAAAACGCGTTTTTGCTGTATTCCGCCGGTATCTCTACTGTACAAGGGGAAGATCACATGTGCGAATGAACGTACATTATGTTTTCTTTTTAAGAAACGTGACGTAATTTCCCCGGAAACTTCACGTTTCGCTAGGAAATATGCGAAGTATACGTGTATTTGTAGAGATTTTACGTACGAAAGGTCCCCCATTCCAATTTCTACTAATCTATAATTATTTCTATATCTATTATCGATGTAGCAACTCTACCATCACGGAAGAGCGGTGATGATAGAGTTGCTAGACCTTTGAGGGTATATTCGCAGGAGCTACTAATTTTGAGTTCTTCTTTATGAAAGCAATTTGCTGAGAGTGTAAGAAGAACTTGTAAAGGGGAGATTGAATGAAGGCGATGGTTGGGGTAAATGTGGCGGCGGCTGTTTTGTGCGGTGCGGTGATGTATGCGGGGACGCAGCACTGGCAGGAGCAAACGGAAGCGCAGGCAAGTGAAGTAAAAACTGCTGTTGTACATAAAGAAAAACAGTTTTCCGATGTATCTGCTTATACAAAAAATCTTCCAGACTTTATCACAAAGCAAATCCAGTCATCTATCGCAAATAAAAAGCCTCTGACTCTTGTAATTGCCACATCCGCAAAGGAAGCAGGGTGGCCTCAGCAGTTAAAAAAAGAGCTAGCAGCTACATATGGAAGTGATGTATTTACGGTTAAAACACTTTCATACGGTAACGGGACAACGGATGAGCTTTTATCCTCACATATTGCCGATCAAATTGATCAGCTTCAGCCAAACATTATTCTGTTTGAAGCACCTCTTAAAAATGATTATCAGCATCTTACGCTAGATGAGACGCTTGAAAATACAGACAAGCTGATTCATCAGCTCAAAGACTTGAAAAAAACCCTTATGATTCAGCCGTCACAGCCATATATTTCACAAACCGAGTCCTATGAAGAAGGGGTAGAAGCGATCAGGGGAGTCTCTGAAGCAAACTGGGTATATTATATGAATCACTCGCTCATTTGGCCGTTTCATTTAGGAGAGTATATAAATAAAGACAGCGGGGATTTAACGAAAAAAGGAAACGAAGTGTGGGGAGAGTACGTTGTGAATTGGTTTACGGGAAAATAAAAAACAAGCCCTATTTCAAAAGAAATAGGGCTTGTTTTTTATAATTTTATTAGATTATGACTTTTCCTCGTTTTATAGTAGTAGCTTTTTGTATCTCTACACTTATAAAGCTTAAAGCCAAAGATCTCTAAAGGAGTCCAAAGTTTTTTAATGTTTACGAGTGGCATTTTAATTCTCCGTTCTGTTCTTTATAAAGGTCTATATATTCATTATAAAGAATACAAGAGTAATAGTAAATACTATAAAGAACGGTTTATTTAAAAAATTCTTTATAAAGAATTTTCAAGGTTTTTATTTTTGCTTATCAACATTCAGGAGTGATTTTTATCATAGCCCAAGTTATTTATTCTTGCTAAATTAATGTTGTGAAAAACATCACAAAATAAATTGTAAAGGATGATCCAAATTAAAACGTAATTAGATCACTTATTTTTTTTGCTTGCTGTTAAAGCAATGGAATCGCATACATACCATAACAGTGTTAGATAACCTAACACATAAGTTGAACGATTCAGAAAATTCATATATCTTAAATGTATCTTTAAAGATGCATAGGAAATATATCTTTGGAACAAGCAGGTATAGACGCCAGGGGAGGAATGGAAGATGCAAAAAAAGAAACTCGTATTGATTGGAAATGGAATGGCTGGAGTTCGAGCGATTGAAGAAGTATTGAAGGTTTCAAGCGAAGCGTTTGAAATTACGATTTTCGGAAGCGAGCCTCATCCAAACTATAATCGTATTTTACTATCAAAAGTGCTGCAAGGAGATACGAATGTTGAAGACATTACGTTAAACGATTGGAACTGGTATCAAGAAAACAATATTACATTATATACGGGCGAAACGGTTACTAGTATCGATTCAGTGAAAAAAGAAGTAGCGACAAACAGCGGCAGAGTAGAATCGTATGATGAGTTGATTTTAGCAACGGGCTCTCTTCCTTTTATTCTTCCGATTCCAGGGTCTGATAAAAAAGGAGTTACGGCTTTTCGAGATATAAAAGACACGGATGAAATGCTTCAGGCTTCTCAGCAGTATAAAAAAGCAGCGGTTATTGGAGGCGGACTGCTTGGATTAGAAGCAGCGCGCGGACTGTTAAATTTGGGAATGGACGTATCTGTCATTCATTTAGCTCCGTATTTAATGGAACGTCAGCTTGATCCAACAGCCGGCAAATTGCTTCAAAACGAATTAGAAAAACAAGGCATGAAGTTTTTGCTTGAAAAACAAACCGCAGAAATCGTCGGCGATGAGCGAGTTGAAGGGTTATCTTTTAAAGATGGGACGTTTTTAGACGCTGATTTAGTCGTGATGGCGGTTGGAATTAAGCCAAATGTTCAGCTTGCAAAAGAAGCGGGACTTAACGTAAACCGAGGAATTGTTGTAAATGACTATATGCAAACGGATATTCCAAACATCTACGCGGTTGGAGAATGTGCAGAGCATAGAGGAATGGTATACGGACTGGTGGCACCTCTGTATGAACAAGGAAAAGCATTAGCAAAAGCGATTTGCGGTGCAGAAAAAGTCCCTTATGAAGGATCGGTTTTATCCACGCAGCTAAAAGTATCAGGTGTTGAAGTATTCTCAGCAGGAGACTTCACGGAAGATGAAGAGAAAAAAGCGATCAAAGTGTTCGATGAACAAGACGGCATTTATAAAAAGCTTGTTTTGCGAGGCAATCAAATTGTAGGAGCCGTTCTTTTTGGAGACAGCAGCGACGGAAATCGACTGTTTTCAATGATTCAAAAACAAGAAGATGTATCCGATGTCGCAAAAGTGTCGATTTTACAGCCATCTGGCGGTAACGCGGGTGAAAGCTTAGTAGCAAGCATGAGCGCCGATGATATTATTTGCGGCTGTAACGGCGTAACAAAAGGTACGATTGTGGAAGCGATCCAAAAACAAGGATGCTCATCGGTTGATGAAATCAAAGCTTGTACAAGTGCCTCTCGCTCTTGTGGAGGATGTAAACCGCTTGTAGCGGAAGTGCTTCAGCATACGCTTGGCGCTGACTTTGAGGCGGCGGTTCAAAAAGAAGCGATTTGCGGCTGTACGACTCTATCACGAGATGAAGTTGTCGAAGAAATTAAAGCAAAAGGACTTTCGCATACGCGTGAAGTGATGAATGTACTTGGCTGGAATAATGAAGAAGGCTGTTCGAAATGCCGTCCGGCGCTAAATTATTATTTAGGTATGGTGAATCCAACTGGATACGTTGATGAACGCGAATCGCGATTTGTGAATGAACGCATGCACGCAAATATTCAAAAAGACGGCACGTATTCTGTTGTTCCTCGCATGTACGGAGGCGTCACAAATGCAGAAGATTTACGGAAAATTGCCGATGTTGTTGATAAATATGAAATTCCGCTCGTAAAAGTGACGGGTGGTCAGCGTCTTGATTTGTTTGGTGTTAAAAAAGAAGATTTGCCTAGCGTATGGGAAGAGTTAGATATGCCTTCTGGCTACGCGTACGGCAAGTCGCTGCGGACGGTGAAAACATGCGTCGGCGAACAGTTTTGCCGTTTTGGCACGCAGGATTCAATGGGCGTTGGAATTGTGCTTGAGAAAAAATTTGAAGGACTATGGACGCCTCATAAAGTGAAAATGGCTGTATCTGCTTGTCCGAGAAGCTGTGCTGAGTCAGGCATTAAAGATATTGGCTTTATTGGAATCGACGGCGGCTGGGAAATTTATGTGGGCGGAAATGGAGGTACGCATCTTCGCGGCGGAGATTTATTGTATAAAGTAAAAACAGACGAAGAATTGATGGACATCACAGGAGCTTATTTGCAGTATTACCGAGAAACGGCTAATTACTTAGAGCGTACGTCTGCATGGATTGAGCGGATGGGACTGTCACACATTCAGTCCGTGCTTGATGACGCCCAGACGAGAAGAGAGCTGAATATGCGTATGGACGAAGCGTTATCTACGTACCGTGATCCTTGGAAAGAAATCGTCGAAAGCAAAAAGACGAAAAAAGAGCTGTTCGAAACAGTTGTCACATCATAAAGCTGGGGGGAAATAAAGATGGTGAATAAAAACATTACAAAAGTATGCGTAGGGTCGATTCATGATTTTCCGGTAAGCCTAGGTAAAACAGTGAAAGTAAACGGAAAAGAAATTGCGGTGTTTAAGCTATCAAGCGGAAAAATAAGAGCAATTGAAAATCGCTGTCCGCATAAAGGCGGGGTGCTAAGTGAAGGAATCGTCAGCGGCGACTCGGTGTTCTGTCCGATGCACGACTGGAAAATTTGCTTGCATGACGGTAACGTGCAAGAGCCTGACAGCGGCTGTGTCGACACGTACGAAGCGTCTGTTGAAGAAGATTTGCTGTATCTTTTAATTGAAGAATAAGTACCGTGGCGCGTTGATTTTCAACGCGCCACAAAAATTCAAAGGGACACACTAAAAGGAGCGAAGCAAAAATGAGAACGGGAAAAGTGTACATTGTAGGAGCCGGACCAGGAGATCCAGATTTACTAACGATAAAAGCAGCCAAATGTTTAGAAAAAGCAGATGTTATTTTATACGACCGATTAGTGAATCCTGTTCTTCTTCAGTATGCAAAAGAAGGAGCCGAACTCGTCTACTGCGGGAAAAAGCCTGGTGATCACTGCGTTTCTCAAGAGGATATTCATGATTTGCTTGTATTCTACGCAAGAAAAGGAAACACCGTCGTGCGGTTAAAAGGCGGAGATCCGTTTATTTTCGGAAGAGGCGGTGAAGAAGCAGAAGTGCTTGCTCAGCATAGAATTCCATTTGAAATCGTTCCGGGTATTACAGCGGGCATTGCGGCACCGGCTTATGCTGGAATTCCTGTGACGCATCGTGAGCTGAGCCGTTCGTTTGCCGTTGTGACGGGACACTGTTTGAGCGGCAAGCCGGAAAGCATTCGCTGGGAGCATTTAGCCAAAGGAGTTGATACGCTTGCGATTTATATGGGCGTTAAAAACTTACCGTATATTTGCCGTCAGCTTTTAGACGCCGGAAAAAGCGCGGATACGCCGGTCGCGCTTATTGAACAAGGCACGTCGGTTTATCAGCGCACGGTTACGGGCACGCTTGGCACAATTGTAGACACGGCTGCTGAACAGCAAGTGAGTAATCCCGCGATGATTGTGATTGGTGAAGTGGTGAAGCAAGCTTCTGCTCTTTCTTGGTTTTTGGAAAAAACAGAAGAAAAAGTATGCGTCTAAGATGAATAAAAGGAGGAAACACTTTTGCTTAAGAATTCACTGCAGTCAATGAATGAGTTAGCCCGTGAAAAGACTAAGCTTGTGAATGAGCATTTGCCGAGTTATTTGCTGTTAGCTGTGCTAGCGGGTGCTTATGTAGGACTTGGCGTTATATTAGCTCTATCGGTAGGAGCGCCTCTAGCTTCTGCTTCTTTACCGGTCGTTTCTCTTGTGATGGGGTTATCTTTTGCTGTTGCTCTCCTGCTTGTTGTATTTGCAGGAGCTGAATTGTTTACGGGGAATCATATGGTTTATACGATTAGTACGCTATCAGGAGTCACTACGTGGAAAGATACGTTTAAAAACTGGACGTGGTGTTTTACCGGAAATGCGATAGGTGCGTTTGGGCTTTGTTTGTTAATTACCGGAACCGGTTTGTTTAAAGGAATTGAACCGAACCATTTACTTATGACGCTGGCAGCTAAAAAAATGAATTTGCCGGTCAGTGAATTGTTTTTTCGCGGCATCCTTTGCAACTGGCTTGTTTGCCTGGCAATTTGGACGGCTACGCGCACTAAAAGCGATGCGGCAAAGATCATGCTCATTTTTTGGATGCTGTTTGCATTTGTTGCTTCAGGGTACGAGCACAGCGTGGCAAATATGACGTTTCTTGGTCTAGCTTTATTGCTTCCGCATCCTGATGCGATTTCGGCTGCTGGGCTATTTCATAATTTAATTCCCGTTACACTCGGAAACATCGTAGGGGGAGGTCTGTTTGTGGGAAGCATTTACTGGTTCGTGAACGCTAGGCAGCTGAAAGAAAACGAAAAACAGCCGGCTCCTCTCTCAGCTGACTTGAATTCTGCTAAACTGTCTAAATAACAAAAAAACCGCTCTTTGTACCATGTAGTCTGCTTTTTAAAGCTATCATCACGGTATTTTAGAGCGGTTTCTTCTATATAATATAAACTGCTTAAAGCGTATTCACATCTATACGTATCGAACAAGCAGTATTGTTCTTCATTTTATAGAAACAGGATGTCTGTGAGAATTGAATCGGACAGATTCTGTTGAAATGAATGTGTGAGGGTGCAGGTATCATCGAAGAGGCAGAGGGCATCTTAGAATTTTAATGTTGTTTGGCATTTTATGCTCTTTTTGAGCGTCCTTAAAGCAGTTGTACATTGCTTTGCTACCTGAATGATTAGCGGAGTGAATCGTAATTCGATCGGCATATAAATGATGCTTTACCATAAAATGCACGAGCATTAATCCATTCCGTGTCTTACTCAGTAAATCGTGATCGAGTGATAAATGTTCAACATCGAATGATCTTAGCAGATCAATACATTCATCAATCGTTTCGGCTAAAACATGACCGTCAGGGCATTTGCGATAGTCGTCTAGAAAAACATTGATTTTCATGACTGATTCTCCCTTCCTTGCCTTGTATTTAGTGTAACATACATAATGTCATATACCTACCTAAGTCTATTCGACACGTTTTAAGCTATTCCTTCTTAAATAGGGGTAAAAACACGAATTTTTATCATTATTTGCATATTCGAGGCGAATAAACAGGAAATAAGGAAAGAGATGTCGAACGAAAAATGAATAAATAAACAGTTTAAACTGGAAATTCACTTTTTTTATTCCGCGACCTTTGTGTAAGAGAGTCATTTAAATCCTAGATTTGACAAGGGATAGAACCGAATTAACCATTAAAACATTGTGAGAAAAAAACGATAATTTGTGATTTTTTTAAAATAAATTGGAAATTTCTCTTTACGAAAAAGATGTTTGGGACGTATAATTTGATTTAAGGATTTTTTGGAACATAGTATGACAATATGACAAAAAAGAAAAGTAAGGTGAATAGAATGGGTAAGTTATTTAGTATCGGTGAAGTATTAATTGATATGATTCCAGCTCAAAAAGGTCTTCAATTGAAAGAAGTGGAATCGTTTACGCGTGTGCCAGGCGGAGCGCCGGCAAACGTTGCAGCAGTTGTTGCTACATATGGTAATGAGTCAGCGCTTATTACAAAAGTTGGGGAAGATGCGTTTGGAGACTTTCTAGTAGATACGCTTCGTGAAGTAGGAGTAGGTACTGATATGATCTATCGTACAGAAGAAGCAAACACAGCTTTAGCTTTCGTTTCCCTGCGTGAAGACGGAGAAAGAGATTTCAGCTTTTATCGTAATCCTTCAGCAGATTTATTGCTAACTGAAGACGAAATTAACCCTGATTGGTTTGCAAGCAACGATGTTCTTCACTTCTGTTCGGTTGATTTAGTTGAAAGCCCTATGAAATACGCTCATATGAAAGCGATTAAAAGCATGAAAGAAAAAGGCGGCGTTATCAGCTTTGATCCAAATGTACGTCTTCCACTGTGGAAAGACCATGAGCTATGCCGTCAAACGATTTTAGAATTTATTCCACAAGCGCACATTGTCAAAATTTCAGACGACGAGCTAGCTTTTATCACAGGCATTGAAGATGAACAGCAAGCAGTTCAGTCTCTATTTACAGGTGACGTTCAAGTAGTTGTGTTTACAAAAGGTGCAGAAGGCGCAACGCTTTATACAAAACAAGCTGTCTATGAATCAAACGGTTACAAAGTAGCGGTTGTTGATACAACAGGTGCAGGAGATGCGTTTATTGGCGGATTCCTTTATCAGCTATTAAGCCGCGATGTGTCACAGGAAAATTTAACGGCTATTCTTGACTCTGACCACGATGCTATTTTACGTTTTGCAAATGCAAGCGGTGCCTTAACGACAACTGGAAAAGGTGCGATCAGCTCAATCCCAGCTAAAGAAGTAGTAGAGCAATTTTGTAAGCCTGTAGCTAACTAAAATGAAAAGGCTTTATCTCTTCTTATTTTCAATCAGCAGAGGCGTCTGTTTCTGCTGATTGCAGATCACATAAGAGGGAGAAGCGAGCTGCGGAGTAAGAAGAAAAAAATTTTTTCTGTTTTTAAAAAATAATCAAAAAAATTTCTAGCTAAATAATAAATGTTCGTGTTAGTATAATACGAGCAGCAAGAAATAGCAGTTTTACCACCATTTATGAAAACGTTATATATTTATCGATGTAGGAAATTTAATAGGATCAAAGAGCGACCCTATTAAATTTTCTAGACCTAAGCGGTTGCTGCCTCCCTTGCGGGGTAGGCATCATCCGCGTAAGTGGACCTTTGGGGGAATATTCGAGGGAGTATAAGTGCTTGACTCTTTGCCCTTGATGAAAGAAAAGCAGCAGGTCGTTACATACGATGTACATAGATTAGAAATAGGAAAGTAGGTTAAGAGAAAGATGGATATTTTGCTAGGTGTTCTTCCTTCCGTTGCGTGGGGAAGCATGATTTTAGTTAGTATGAAGATGGGCGGTGGACCTTACAGTCAAACGCTGGGAACAATTATTGGAGCTTTGATTCTTTCATTTGTTCAGTTTATGATTGTGCAGCCGGTGTTAACGCCAACGCTCGTTATTGTCGGAATTGTTTCAGGTTTGTTCTGGTCAGTAGGTCAAAGCAATCAGTTTAAAAGTGTTCCATACCTTGGTGTTTCAAAGTCAATGCCGATTTCAACGGGTATGCAATTAGTATCAACAGCTCTTTTTGGTGTTATTGTATTTAAAGAATGGTCAACGCTTCAAACGATTGTACTTGGATCTATTGCGATTCTTTTAATACTAGCAGGCGTTGTGCTTTCTTCATTAGACGGTAAAAAAGAAGGAGCACAAGGGACTCCAGGACAAACGAAAAAAGGAGTTATCACTCTTATCATTTCAAGTCTTGGGTTCTTAGTTTACGTAGTTATCGCACGTATCTTCAACGTAGACGCATGGGCAGCTTTATTCCCGCAAGCAATCGGTATGTTAATTGGCGGCTTAATCATTACATACAAACATAAGCCATTTAACAAATATACGATTCGTAATATCTTACCAGGTCTAATCTGGGCATCTGGAAACATGTTCTTATTCTTATCTCAATCAAGACTAGGCGTAGCAACAAGCTTTTCATTATCGCAAATGGGTATCGTTATTTCAATTTTTGGCGGTATTGTCTTCTTGGGAGAAAAGAAAACAAAGCGTCAATTATTCTATGTATCTCTTGCGAGTGTACTGATTATTTCAGGCGGTATCTGTATCGGCCTCGCAAAAGCCCACGCTTAATTTATCCTTAATTTATCGATGTAGAAAAACCCCCATGGCTAAAGTACAGCCATGGGGGTTTTTCTAGAACTAAGGGTTTGAGGCACCCCTTGCGGGGTAGCCTCAAACCCTTAGTGAAGGTCAAAACCTTAGTAGAAACCAAATCTTAGTGTTCTTCAGTGCTCTTCGGAATTTCAAGGCTGCATGTTTATGTTGGGGTTTCTCATTCTTAAGGCTGATTGTTTTTCATTCTTTGTTAGGAAGCTGTTTGGTGTGAGATGGCTTATAGTAGGAGAAAAGGATGGAGGAGAGGCTATGATTAAGAGTATTTATGAGACGCATGTGCAGGTTCGGAGTTTGGAGGATTCGATTGAGTTTTATAGACGTCTTGGGCTGACGTTTGTTCATCGAGTTGAAGAGAGGCGCTGTGCTTTTTTCTTTGTTGGGGAACAAAAGCAGATGCTTGGACTTTGGGAAACCGATGAAAAAGAGTTGAAAAGAAGTCATTTTGCTTTTGGAATTGAAGCAGCTGATATTCATGAAGCGTTAACGTGGCTGCGTTCAAAAGGTATTGAACCGGAAGAGACGTCGTTTGGAAAGCCGCAAACAGAACCGATTGTTCATACGTGGATGCCGGCAGCGTGCGTGTATTTTAATGACCCTGACGGTAACAGTTTGGAGTTAATTACACTTTTAGATGATAAGCCTGTCGTATCTAAGGATTTTCCGTATTTAAGTGAATGGAACAAGAAACAGCAGTGAAAACTGCTGTTTTTTTTGTGTATCATAAACATAAGTTTGACATAATAATAAACATATAATATATTTGTTTATAAATTAATAAACAAATAAGAAAGGTGTCTATTTATATGGTGAACGATTTGTTTTGGGAATCATCTTTTGAAGAGATGAAAAAAGGGTACGGGGAAAGTGAAGATCACTACCACTGCTTACTGTGCGGTGAAAGCATTGAAAAAGGCATTATTTATCCGGTGGAAGGTGTTTTTTATGAAGCAAAACGTTATATGAAGCTTCATGTGGAGCAGCAGCACGGGTCTGTATTCCAACATTTAATAGCGCTAGATAAAGATGTAACGGGTCTGTCTGATCATCAAAAAAATTTAGTGAAGTTTTTTAAAGAAGGAAAAAGCGATAGTGATATTCAAAAAGAAATGGGAATTGGCAGTTCATCGACCATTCGAAATCACCGCTTTACGTTAAAGAAAAAAGAGCGTCAGGCAAAAGTGTTTTTAACGCTCATGGAACTGTTGAACGACGGGGAAGAAGAAAAAGCGGTATCCGTAACAAATACGGCGCCTAGAAGAAGTCAGAGCTACAGCGTCAGTGATGAAGAACGTGAAAAAATTTTAGCGAAGAATTTTCCGCAAGGTTTAAACGGACCTCTTCGTACTTTTCATTTGAAAGAAAAACACCGTCTTGTTGTTCTTGAAGAGTTAAGCGGGCATTTTGATGTTGGAACAACGTATACCGAAAAAGAAGTAAATGATAAGTTAACACCTTTTTATGACGACTACGCGGTGCTGCGACGCTATTTAATTGAGTACGGTTTCTTAGAGCGCAGCGCAGACGGAAGCAGCTACTGGAGAAAAGGAGAGACAGAGATGAGTATGGAATCAAAAGACTGTAAAAAGCAAATGAAGCAGCTAGCGAAAGAAGTCAAAACAGAAGGCGGCGTGTATCAAATTAAAAATCTTCACAACGATAAGATTTACATTGGCTCTACGCCTAACATCAAAACGTTAAACGGCGTAAAGTTCACGTTAAAGACGAACACTCATCAAAATAAAGAGCTTCAAAACGAGTGGAATACGTACGGAGCGGATGCTTTTTCAATTGAGATGCTGGAAACGATTAAAAGAGAAGAAGAAAAAGCACTTTCAAAAAAGGATTTGCTGAAACTGGAAGCGAAATGGTTAGAGAAGCTGCAGCCTTACGGCGAAAAAGGCTATCATTCGCCGAAAGCTGATACAAAGGAGAAATAGGTGTGAAGAATCAAGATGTGAAAAGTGAAGCAGTGGAATCAGAAAAGTCCGTCAGTAAGCTGATGCTTGTGTTTTTGATTCCGCTCATGTTAAGTAACGCCATGCAGTCAGTTGGGCAGCTGGCGGGAAGTATTATTGTCGGAAGAGCGCTTGGAGTTGATGCGTTAGCCGCTATTTCCGCTTTTTTTCCTCTGTTTTTTCTGCTCGTGTCGTTTTCGATTGGAATTGGTTCAGGAAGTTCCATTTTAATCGGGCAAGCGTACGGGGCACAAAACGAAAAACGCGTCAAAGAAATTATCGGTACCACGCTCACGTTTACCTTTTTAGTCGGAATTGTGCTTGCTGTTTTAGGAAGCATATTTGCTCCGGATATTCTTCGGATTATGGGAACGCCGGCTAATATTATTGACGTAACGGTTCACTATGCGCGCATTTTGTTTGTGGCAATTCCTGTTTTGTTTTTATACTTTGTTTATACGACGTTTATGCGCGGAACCGGAGACTCTAAAACGCCTTTTTACTTTTTAGTTGTGAGTACGGTCTTAAACATCATTTTCCTTCCGATTTTAATTTTTGGATGGATCGGAGTACCAAAGCTTGGAGTGTACGGTGCTGCGTACGCAACGGTGTTTTCAACTGTATTAACGTTCATTATTATGATTGTTTATTTACGCAAGAAAAATCATCCGCTAAAGTTTGACTCATCTATTTCATTAAAAATGGACGGAACGCTTTTAAAGCTGCTTATGCGTTTAGGGATTCCAGCGAGTATCAATATGATTTTAGTTTCTCTTTCTGAAATTGCGGTTATTACGTTTGTAAACGGATTTGGCTCAGACGCTACAGCAGCGTACGGAGCGGTGAACCAAGTGGCAAGCTATGTACAAATGCCGGCAATCAGCTTAGGAATTGCGGTTTCTATTTTTGCGGCGCAGTCGATTGGCGCCAATAAATTTGAGCGTTTAAAAGAAGTTATCCGCTCTGGAATTATGCTGAATTACGTTATTGGCAGCGTATTGATTTTACTTATTTATCTCTTTTCCAATCAAATTTTAGCTCTGTTTTTAACAAGTCAGCATACGCTCCATATTGCCGAAGAGCTGTTAGTGATAACACTTTGGAGCTATTTGATTTTCGGTCATGCGCAAATTATTACCGCTACGATGCGAGCAAGCGGTACGGTGCTTTGGCCGACGGTATTTAGCATTATGGCTATTTGGTGTGTAGAAGTACCTGTAGCCTACGTGTTATCGCAGTTTACCTCTCTTGCGATCAAAGGGATTTGGATTGGATATCCAGCGGCGTTTGTGGTCAGCTTAATCCTGCAGTACAGCTATTATCAATTTGTATGGAAGAAAAAGAAAATTGAACGTCTTGTCGGATAAAAAACGAGTGGAAACGCTCGTTTTTTATTTTTCCTAATTAAAACACCCTTAGCTAAGAGTTTTAATAGGATAGTGCATATAACTTTTTGATGAAAAGAGGGTATGACACTATGAGTAAATCTGGATTTGTGCCGGATAATTCAAATATTAAAAAAAGCTCAGGAACGCCTAATTTGTCAGTGAATTATAAGCAAAACGTCCTGTTCAAACGAAACGATCAAAATATAGCGTATCAACTAACCTCAACTCAGCTGCCTGCAATGCTCGGAGGTGCTTTTGTTGATTTATATATGACGAAAGGGCATATGAGAGAACCGCACTGGCATCCAAACGCGTGGGAATTAGATATCGTCGTTTCAGGTGAAGTGCAGGTGTCTGTCTTGGACCCTGATACAAGCAACATGCACAATTACCGAATAAAAGAAGGGGAAGTTGTGTTTATACCGATGGGCTGGTGGCATTGGATTGAACCCTTATCGGAAGAAGCGCATCTTCATCTCTTTTTTAACAATGATCAATTTGAGTCTACAGAAGGATCCGACGTGCTGCGCTTAACGCCTCCCATCGTGTTTCAAAAAGCATACGGAGTAAGCGCAAGCGAAGTAGCAGAAGCCGTTGCTCCGATTACGGATACGGTTATCATTGGACCGCCTAATCATTCTTATTATCAAAAGAGCTATCTCAAAGATGAACGGGATGAAAGAATTGTGGTTAAAATAAATGAAAAAGTAGTGCCTGCTGAAGATAAGTAGCCTAAAAAACCATTGAGCCTATGGTCAATGGTTTTTTCGTGAGGCGTTTTTATAAAAACAGCTCCTTACGTTCTAAATGCTTATACAGCCGCGTTGTGACTTGTTTTTGATTCCATTCGTTTTGCGGAAACTGCTGCTTGTCTACGTGAGAAACGGCTGGTTTGTAGGTTTTTTGAATCCGTTTGATATCATTAAACGTTGCGTTGGTTTCAATGTGATCAGCGAGCGTAAATACAAGAGAATGCAGCTTTGCAACATTGGGAATCGTAGCTGCTTGGCTGAAAATAGCTTTCGCGACGGACAGCTGTCTTTCATGCGCAGTAAAGATGTCTTGCTCATTACGCTCCTTTAAAAAAATAAGCGCTTCTTTTCCGTTAAGACGAATTGATCCTTTTGGAAAAACAATGTTGCTCTGTTCAAAAGCACGTTTGTTTGTGACGATAATGCCGCCTAATTTATTTACAGCATCGACGACTGACTGCTGATCCATTTTGACATAATAATCAACAGGAAGCTTTGCATACGTTTCGACGTTCTTTACGACAGCATTCATATTTCCTCGGTGATAAATGGTTCGCAGTGTTTCATTGCCGAGCTGAGTTGACCCTGGCAAGTGGGTCATTTTTATTGATTCATGCTGTTTATTAACAGTCATATATACAAATGACGTATTTTGATGGTTCTCTTGAATTAAAAGCAGGGAAAACGGTTGCCCTTTTTTTAAATTGACGTGTGTTTTGTTACCAAGCTCAAGCGGTACATATGTTTGTTCAACGGCGGCTTTCACCGTATGATAGCCTGCAAATGTGATGCTGACAAAACTGACGAGTAAAAATAGTACGAGACCGCCAATCCACTCTTTTTTTGCTTTGCTGCTCATCGTCTCACCTTTTTCTATCGAAGTCGTTCGTAGTATTGCCATCTTAAAAGGGGAGTAAAACAAATGAGCGCTATTTTTATTGCTTATCTTGCTTTTTCTTGGCGTAGGTTTTGAGCTCTGTGATTAAAATCGCTTGTTCTTCCACATCGTTAAACGCTTCAATGCCATAAAGGTATTCGGTGTGCCGTTTTTCTTTCCACACGCAAAGTCCGGTAATATGGATGGGTTTTTCATTTAAATAAAAGCTGATTTTTAGCTGAATTTGATGGTTAAAAATAGGTAAATCAAGCGGCGTGATTATTTTGATTCCTTTTGGTGAAAGGTCGATAACGGACAAAGGACCTGGCTTAGAATCGATTTCTTTGTTGTCGTATTTAGCAATGGAAAACGTTCCAACAATGGGGGTCTCAAATAAAAAGCGAAACGGTTCTTCACGTTTAAAATGCATGTATCATCAGTCCTTTTCGTAATCTAAGTTTGTTAAGTAAGTATTCGATGAAAGTCCAAAAATTCCTACACGTTTTTCCCCATCACACATATAATGTTTATCGGTGTAGAATATCTACCATGACCAAAGACCGGCCATGGTAGATATTCTAGACCTTTGTGGAAAGATTCAAGCTTTATTAGTTATCGATTGCCGATTATAACTGCTTTTATAGTATCGGAAGTTTTGTTTGAAACTTTAAAAGGTGAGGAAAAGGTTTTGAAAAAAGCGCTACGCTAGAGTTAGATTGTATGTTAAAATTAAACTTTGTGAAGTAGCTGTATTACAAGTCAGCGTTCCTTCAACTAATTAGGAGGTGAGATGAATGGGCACTGATGACCCCATTTCGATGAAGGTTACTGCAAAACAAGATAGGGGCAACAAAGGTGTATATGTTCCTCTCATTTCAACGAAGGAAAATACCCCTTAATGCCTCAATGATGTGAGGTGAAAAATCAATGATTAAAACATACTTATATGATGATGAAACAAAAGAAATGGTAACGAATCTTGATTTAGGAGACGTGCATGAAAAATTGCGCAATCCTGATAATTTGCTGTGGATTGATTTGTATGATGTCCACGGACAAGAGCTTGCTCAAATTGCTAAATTATTCGATTTTCACCCATTGGCGATTGAAGACTGCTTACACGACAGTCCTCGCGCTAAAATGGATGATTACGAAGACTATAAATTTTTCGTTTTTCACGCGCTTCGCTATAACGAAGAAAGTGATGACGAGATTACGACGCTTGAGTTAAATGCCTTTGTCGGATCAAATTACGTAGTGACGATTCATAAACATAAAATGGGCTGGCTTCGTAAAATGGATGCTGTGTGCTCACGCTATCCAAAGTTTATGAACCGCGGCGCTGACTTTTTACTGTATGCTTTGATTGATGGCATCACGGACGAATACTTTCCGATTTTAGACCGAATTGACATGCGTATTGATGAATTAGAAGATGAAATCTACAACAAAGAAGTGCGCGGAGTGACGGAAGAGTTCTTGGCGTTAAAAAGAACGATTATCTTAATCCGTCGCGTTATTTTGCCTCAGCGCCGAATTTTCTTAACGGTGAATGGAAAGTGGAAATTCGATATACGAGAAGAAAATGTTCCTTTCTATATTGACTTGCTTGACCACTTAGAGCGTATTGTAGACTCTGCCGAAACGTTTAGAGACCTCGTAAACAGTGCGCTTGATACGTATTATTCTATTACCAATGCAACTTCATCTGAAAAGCTGAACGTCTTAACGCTGATTTCAACGATTATGCTTCCGCTGACGTTCGTAACCGGATTTTTTGGGATGAACGTACCGATTCCATATCAAAATTCCCACTGGGCTACCGCTGTTATTATCGTTATGTTAATTGTGTTAACGTGGGGAATGTGGAAATACTTTAAAAACAAACAGCTTTTATAACAAAAAGGCGCTTGGCCATAAGCCAAGCGCCTTTTTTCTTTATTTTGTCACCGTTTTTGTTGTTGCTTTACTTGTATTGTTCGCTTTGTCTTTTGCCGTTACGCTTAAGACTGTTTTTTCTTTTTGCTTTTTAATTTTTACTGAGTATTGTCCTTTGCTGTTAGCAGCAGCAGAGCCAATGCTTTTTTTGTTTACTGTTACCGTTACGGTAGCATTTGCTTCTGTTTTACCTGTTACAGCTGTGCTTTTTGTTGTGACAGCATTGACGCTTGGTGCAGCAGGGGGTGTTTTATCGCTCACTTTTACAGTCGTAGCTTTACTTGTGTTGTTAGCTGCGTCTGCTGCTGTTACGCTAATTGCTGTACCTGCTTTTTGTTTTTTAATGGCAATGCTGTACTGGCCTTTTGCGTTGGCTTTTGCTTTGCCGATTTCTTTATTGTTTACTTTCGCTACAACAGATGCATTTGCTTCAGCTGTTCCTTTAATAGCTGTATCCGCGTCGCTGACCGGATTTACTTTAGGTGCATTTGGAGCAATAACGTCACGCACCGTTACTTTTACTTCTTCACTTTCTTGTTTTTGGCTGTTTGTAGCTGTGATGTACAAGACTGTGTTTTCTTTTTGTTTTGGAATTTTTACTTTGAACGCGCCTTTTGCGTCAGCTTTTCCTGAAGCAATCACTTTCTTAGCGCTGTTTTTAACATTTACCGTAAAATTCGCTTTAGACGTTCCTATTACGTATTCATCTTTATTCGTCACGGCTTTTACCGCTGGTTTGGCAGGTGCTTTTTGAACAACTGCACGAATGCTCGTACTTGCTTTTCCGTTTGTTACAACTACTTGTAAAACGGTATCAGCTTTTTGAGCTGGAATGTTCACAGAGAACGTATTTTTTGCATCAGCTTTCACTGTGCCAAGTGTTTTTGAGCCGTTCATTACTTTAACAGTTGAACCGCTTTGAGCTTTACCTGTAACAATTTTTTGCGTGCTGACAAATGTATTTACCTGCGCTTGCAGCTGCTGTGCACTTACCGCGCTGTACGCATTTAAACGTCCCCATCCTGATACGTAATCGTAGCCTGGAGCAGGAGGTTCTGCTGGACTTTCTTCATCATCGTATACAGGAGCATCTTTTTCATCAAACTTAATATCTTTAGCTGTATCCGTTAGGCGTTTTTCAACGTCTTTTGGCTTTAAGCCTGGGTTTTGTGATAGCAATAATCCCGCAACGGCTGCCACGTGAGGTGTTGCCATTGATGTTCCGCTTAAGTAAGTAACGTTTCCGTCTGGAACAAGACTTGGAATATCAGAGCCTGGAGCTGTAATATCTAATCCTTTTCCGTAGTTTGAGTAGTCAGATACGATATCTAAACGGTTTGATGCGCCTACTGAAATCGCATAGGCAGATGAAGCAGGGTAAGAGAGTTCTTCCATACCGTCGTTTCCGCTTGCTGCTACAACCGTTACGTTATGATCGTATGCATATTTTAATGAATATTCAAGCACGCGGCTGTAAGATCCGCCAAGGCTTAAGTTAATGACTTTTGCACCGTGATCGACCGCGTATTTAATACCGTACGCAATTTGTTCTGTATCTCCGCTACCAGATGCGTCTAGAATTTTAACTGGTAAAATCTTCGCATGAGAATTAATGCCGGCCATTGAATAGTTATTGTTTGCAGAGGCTGCGATAATACCTGCTACGTGAGTTCCATGTCCATTGTCATCAGTTGCATTTGACGAACGATCCACGTAGTTATAGCCTGTTTTTGTATCCACCACGCCTTTTAAATCAGCTAGTGATGAATCGACGCCCGTATCGGCAACGGCAATAACCGTATCTTTTAATTTTTGACCGTTTAGTAATTTTTCAAGTGATTCGTATTGAATATCGGCATGCTGCGTACCGTCATTTTTACCCGTATTGTTTAATGACCATTGATACGGATATTGTGAATCCATTGAAAGAGCGTGGTACTCTTGAACCGGCTCGATAAATTCAGTTTCAGGAAGTGCCTGAATTTGTTTTGCCGTCATTTTACCTTGAGCAGATGACGTGCTGAAGCTTTTTGCATTGCTGTCATCTAATTGAATAACAAACATATTATCAAAAGAAGCAGCTGATTGTTTTAATGGATTAATAGATTCAATGCTTGCTGATTTTGACTGTGCTTTTGTTTTGAATGATTTAGCATTTGCACCATCTTTTAATTTAACAATATAGCGAGTTTCAGCTTTTGTTGAAACGCTGTTTGCGCTGACTAACTTAGCTCTTACTAATACAGACGATACGTTTAAGTCCGTTACGTCTTTTAATTTTGTCTGCGCCGCTACTTTGTCTAAATCTTTCTTTAAAGCAGCCGGAACGGATTTATAAGCGATGCTGTATAAATCATTGATGGCTTTTTGATCAGCACTTGTAATCATGTACGTGCTTGATGCGCCGTTTTTCGCCACATCTGTAAATAGACCTTTTAGCTGAACTAAATCTTTGTATACTTGTTCGCGCATTGATTTATCGATAATCATTTTAGAGCTGATAAACGGAGCGGCTTTGTAATAAAGAGAAGAAAGGTCTTTTCCGCTTGCTGTTTTTGAAAGCACAGCGTCGCGAATCGTGCGCAAATCTTTTAAAATACCTTTTCCGTTTTCTTTTTGGCTTGTACTTAATTCAGCCGGGCATTCTTCTGCCTCCATTTGAGAAGGGGGAAGTGAAGCGCCTTCATAGCTGATTGTGTAAGGAACTTCTGTTTTTAATTCCGGTTGAGGTTCAGAAGGTGTTTTTCCATCTTCTTCTGTATCGTCTTCGATGATGATATCTTCATCTCCATAATACTCAACTTTCACATAATAAGGGCCAGTCCAGGCGATTGGAAAATCTAACTGAGCAGGCTCGTCTTTGTAAGAGTATCCCATATAACGGTCAAATGCCACGTTGTTTTTGGCATTTTCAAGACTGGAGTAAACCGTGATATTTACTTCATCATCACTTTGAAGCTTAATTCGATAGTGTGAAAACTTTGCTACATCTTGCTTAGAAGGATTAATTTTGTACCAATGTGTTTGTTCTGGTTCTGTAAATGTTCCTTTTGCTGCTTTACCAATGCTTAATGTTTTTTCATTAGCAGGAGGATTGCCTGCCGCTTGTGTTTTCAGTAAGCCTAATTGGCTAAAACACAAGGTGAACATTAAAGCAAAAGCAATAAAACGATAAATTGACCCTTTTTTCATGTTAAACCTCCAAAAAAATATAGTAAAAAACAGGAATTACATACCTATTAAACCATAAAGTTTAAAAATTTGTAAATAATTACTGTTGCTTATTTTAGTATTTTGTCAAGTTATTAATCTCGTATAACAAATGGTGAGATAAGTCCTAGTTGCAAAAAGTAGAAAAAATTGGAATAATAAAGATTGAGCCTGTTTATACGAGGCGAGAGTACGCTGAAAAGGGAAGAAGGGAATGAGAATTATTTTTCAAAGCAGAATTCACTGGAGAAAATCTGATCGGTTTCTTTTTACCTGTGTTTATAAAGAGGAAATCGGGCTATATAAATAAAGATTGGAAAAATTTTCAGTCTAATTAAGTTCATTTGTAGCATATAATACGAGCTGGATTTCTTTTATAATAAACAAAAGCAAAGAAAGAGCAAATGGTGAAAAGGAGTGAAAGAAGTTGTCAAATGTGATGCAACGACAGGAAAAACGAATGAAGTTTGATGCCGAACAGCTTGCACCCCTTGATATTGATGAAGAGACAAAGAAGTTGCTAACAGAAAAAGGATTGCCCAAAGAAGCTTCACCATTTCTAGAGTTCGTTTCATCCAAAGGAAAGCTAACAACATTATGCGAAACATTTGAGTTATCATCTCGCTACCAGCACTATTGGTTTTTAGGAACAACAGGCGCTGGAGATCCAATTTGTCTTCATCAAAAAAACGGTTCGGTTGTGCTGCTCGATACGTCCAACGATGACTGCGAGCGTTTCGTGAATACAACTTTTCCGCAGTTTTTAGCATGCTTAGATGTGTTTGAAGAGCTAGTAGAAGAAACGATTCAAGCTAACGGAGAATCTGCATACTTAGAGAGACACATTCCTGCTGAGGTGCTGCAGCGATGTAAAAAACGAATGAATGAAATTGATGAAGCTTGCTTAGCCCCTTATTCTTTTTGGTTCAAAGAACTTTCTTTTTAATATAGTAGAAAAATAGACATGGCCGTTTTGGTCATGTCTATTTAGTTGTGGCTGCAGGGCTATTAATATAGATAGAATAAATAAAAATGATAGTATATAATGGATATAAATTCCTTTTTTAAAGTAAGGAGGAGGGTGTAAATGATTTCTTTATTTGGATTAATGGGTACTTTCTTTGTTCTGCTTTTTGGTGTGTCGTATTTCTTCTATAGAAAGAACTCACCCGTGCAGTACGGAATTTCACTTAGCAGCATGCTAATAAGCATATTTCTATTTCTATATAGCATATTTGGAGTTGGCGGCTTTGAAGGAATGGGTCTTGGTGCTTTAGCGGCTGCTTTGTTCTTGGCATCGGTTCTGAGCTTGTTCGTCAGCGTTCTTTTTAATATCATAAATAGACACGGGAAAGGTGCTGTGTGAAATGGGGGAAATAACCTTTAGAGAAGCGGTGCGGGAAGATTTAGATCAAATTGTTGAAATGCTTGCTGATGATATGCTTGGAAGCAAACGAGAGCGCTACGAATCACCGCTTCCCGCCTGTTATGTTCAAGCATTTCAGGCAATTGATGCGGATCCAAACAATGAACTGATTGTCGCATGTAAAGATAGTGAAGTAATAGGTGTTCAACAACTAACCTTTACGCCTCACATTGCACGACAAGGCGGGTGGAGAGCAACAATTGAAGGAGTTCGAACCGCTTCGTCACAGCGCGGAAAAGGGGTTGGATATCAGCTGATTACATGGGCGATCCAACGAGCGAAAGAACGTAACTGTCAGTTAGTACAATTAACAACCGACAAGGAACGGTCGGAGGCTTTGCGTTTTTATCAAAAGCTTGGATTCACAGCTTCTCATGAAGGGCTAAAGCTTCATTTGTAATTCGCTGTTAATAGTTGTATGCCTGTGGGAAGAATTTTTTGATTAAAATGAATTTTTTAGTTTAGTTCAATTGAAACGTGGTATACAAATAGTACAGAGCCGATAGAAATTTTTCTAAGGCTACTGTGAAAGGTAAATACTTAGCTTCATGAAGGGACTGGTCTAGTTTTGGAATACTTAACAGCAACTTCAGCAAACGTATTACCTCACATGAAAAGCAGATATTCTGATCTGACAATTGGCACTCTCGTTATGAACCGATATACGTAGCGAAAGGGCCTCACAAGGGCAAATGAACATGAAATAATTAGCATGATATGAAGGGAAGAACCTGCATCAGTTTTGATGCAGGTTCTTTTTTGTGAGATGCACAATAAAACTTATATAAAGCTTCGGCAGGGATTTACATGTAAAATTTATAGGTATGGTAAACTATTCGAAATTGTATCGGCACGAAAAAGGAAGGAGGAGTTCTATGGATACACGCGAGCTCTTTTATTATATTTATCAAAAGAGTGTCACAGCGGAAAAACATTATTTACCATGGGCACTTTCTATGCTGGAGCATGAACAGGATTCTTTATCTCTTTCTATTTTAGCTTCTCTCCAACCACCTTATAATCTCTTTGAAATAGAAGATTATTTTCAGCGTACTTTAAAAGAGCTTTCCTTATTGAAACCGAGTGAACAGGAATGTACAGATTACCTGATTTATACGCGGCTTCAAACGATTGTGCAGCATGAAGAGAGGGCGCTAACAGAAGCCAATCACTTATACAACATGTTCATTGAACTCGACTGTCCGACGAAGTTAGTAGGTTGGCTTGAAATTAGTGATATGATAGATGACTATCAGTACGGAGACAATTATTTTAACATTACGGATGAAATTATACATACAACAATTATGAAAGAAGCTAAAAGCCAGCTGGAACATTACCGCAAAAAAATCTTCAAATGAATGCACTACGAAATTTCTTATAACTTATTTGACACCTAAGGTATAAAAGAGTATACTTATGTTAAACATAGTAATTATGTCGGATAAGTAGGTTATGGTGCTGTGAACAAGACTTCTACTGATAAAGAGGAGATCTAGTCCAAATCGTACAGTCCGACTTTGATGAGATGCTTTCAAGCATCTTTTTTTTGTGCAAAAAAAACAGCCGCAGGGGCTGTTATAGGGCAGTAATTCTTCCTTTGTAAGCATCAATCAACCGCTGGTTATGTTCATCTGAACCTTCCATGTTTCCGCTTAAAAAGACAGGAGGCGTGATGCCGCGGCTGAGCAGTTTTTGGATGGCTTTAGATAGGACATCATTTAAGATAGCGCCTCCAATTACAGTAGAGCCAGAAGCGAAAGAAATGTCTTGCTGATGAAGAAGAACGTCTCCTTTTGGAATGTGATTATTAATAACAAGATCCACGACATCATGAAGGTATTTTCCGCTTTTATGTCGCGAAGCCCGGCTCGTGGCATAAGAAGGAGAGGTAAGCCCGATAACAAAGGCGCCTTTTGCTCTTGCAATTAAAGCCACATCAATCGGAACGGGATTTACGCCCGACGTAGAAATCACAATCATGATATCGCCTGGTACTATATCTTCTTTTTCCATAAAGGTATTTGCATAGTCATTTCTACGCTCTAGCTGTGAAGAGCGCGAAGCTCCTTTATGAAGCATCAGTTCTTCTACAAAAATAGGATGAATCGGTGCAAGCCCTCCGGAACGGTAAAACACTTCTTCCGTTAAAATATGAGAATGACCGCACCCAAATAAATGAATGAGGTGATGAGAAGCTAGTTGCTGTGAGATTTTCTCGGCTGCGGATTCCATTGCCTGCTGTTCATGCGCCTCCACTTTAGCAAGCAGTTTTGTTAGTTCCTGTAGATATAAACTAGACATAAAAAAACTCCTTAGTTAAGATCGTGTCATGTTAATCGTAAACTTATAGCGGTCTGCTCGGTACGAAGACTTCACCACTTCAAGCGGCGTGCCGTCTTGCAAATACGTATTTCGTTGAATCAGTAGAACCGGTGAATATGAGCTGATTCCAAGATGCTTCACTTCGGTTTCAGAAGCTAAAATGGATTCTAACGTTTGATTGGCTTCGCCAATTTTCAGCCCGAGCTCTTCTTCAATATAGCGGTAGAGAGAGTCATTAACAATGGATTCCGTTAATCCTTTGACTAAGTTAGCGGATACATACACGCTTTCAAGGGCCATTGGTACGTTGTCAGCTAAACGAATACGCTTGATTTCATAAACAGGTGCATGAAGAGAAATGTGCAGCTGCTCGGCAATTTTTTCTGAAGCCGCAATAATTTCAAAGCTCAGCAGCTTGCTGCTTGGCACCATTCCGCGTGCTTTCATATCTTCTGTAAAACTCGTTAATCCAACGAGCTGCTGCTCCAGTTTTTTTTCAGATACAAAGGTGCCGCGGCCTTTTTGACGATACAAATAACCGTCGTTTACTAAATTGTTAATCGCTTGGCGAACGGTCATTCTGCTGATTTCAAATCGTTCTGCAAACTCTCGTTCAGAAGGAAGCGAATCATTTGGTTTTAACTCTCCGTTTTCAATTTGTTTTTTCAACTGTTCTTCAATTTGATAATAAATCGGAAGAGGTGAGCTTTTATCAATCACTTAAGTTCTCTCCTTTATGTAAACCTCCTCATCTAAAAAAGACGAGGAGGCTATAAATTAAACCGTAGTCGATACTTTAGCTAAAGCTTCTTGGTCCGCAATAATTGTAACACAGTGATGCTTCTTTAAAATAGAAGCAGGGAAGTCTTCTGTGATTTCTCCGTTAAGCAGCTGATACATCGCTTCTGCTTTGGCTTCCCCGGAGATAAGCAGTAAAATTTCTTTGCTTTTCATAATCGATTCAATGCCCATTGTAATAGCCTGAGTAGGCACTTCGTCAAGAGAATTAAAGTAGCGCGCATTGGCTTTTCGCGTTGACTCTTCTAACGTCACAATATGAGTAGGAGAGTTGAATGACGTACCAGGTTCGTTAAAGCCAATGTGTCCGTTTTGGCCGATTCCAAGAATCTGAAGGTCAATGCCTCCGTGATTTTGAATCATTTCATCGTAGCGGCGGCATTCTTCTTCAGGCGTATCAGCTAGGCCGTTAGGAACGTGCGTGTTGCTAACGTCAATATCAATGTGATTAAATAACGCATCTGCCATATAGTAGTGATAGCTGTTTGGATCTTGCGGCTTCATTCCGACATATTCATCTAAGTTAAAGGAAGTAACGTGTTTGTAAGACGTGCCGTGCTCTTTATGATCTTGAATTAAACGATCATATAATCCTTTCGGCGTACCTCCCGTTGCAAGTCCCAGATTCATATTTGGCTTTTCATGAAGTTTGCCAATCAGCATATCAGCTGCTTTTGCACTCATTTCACTGTAATTTTTCACTTGGATGATATTCATTGTTAGTCCTCCTTTTGAAAGCTCAATGTGCCTCGGCAAAATGTCATTTTAACATCTAAGTTTTCATTTAACACCACGATATCCGCATCTTTTCCAATTTTGAGACTTCCTTTTGTATCGAACAGATTAAGCTGTTTTGCTGGGTTTTCAGCAGTCATTTTTACGATGTCTTCTAATGAGCAGTTCGTAAAGCTCATCGTGTTTTTAATCGCATCGTTCATCTTTAAGATGCTTCCTGCTAACGTTCCATCTGCAAGGGTAGCCGTTGTGTCGTTTACGTGAACAGGCTGTCCGCCTAAATCATACGTACCGTTTTTTAGCCATTTGGCACGAAGAGAATCCGTGATAAGAATCATGCGTTCACTTGTAATTTGATCGTACGCAAGCTTGACCATTTCAGGTCGGCAGTGGATGCCGTCTGTAATCAGCTCTACAAATAATTCATCTCTCAAATAAGCGGCCCCTAATACGCCCGGCTCTCTATGGTGAAGACCGCGCATGCCGTTATATAAATGCGTAATATGAGAAGCTCCTGCTTCGATGGCTTCACCAACTTGATCATATGTGCTGTCCGAATGGCCAATAGAAGCGACGACGTTTGTTTCTTTTAAATAAGAAGTAAGCGCTAAGCCGTTTGGCTGCTCCGGAGCTAATGTAACAAGTTTAATATGTCCTCCTGCTGCTTTTTGCCACTCTTGAAACAGTGCTACATTCGGATCTTGAATGTGAGTAGGGGGCTGTGCACCCGCACGTTTTGGTGAAATAAACGGACCTTCTAAGTGAATACCAACTACTTCAGCATCCGCATCCGCATCTGTTTGTTCTTCTATATAAGCGCCCGCGTTGCGAAGCGCTTTTTCAATCGCTTCATTCGACTGCGTCATAGTAGTTGCTAAAAAGCTTGTTGTACCTTCTTTTGGGAGCGTGCGCGCCATTGTTTTTAATGCTTCTGCTGTACCGTCCATTGCATCGGCATTGTTAACGCCATGAATATGCACATCAATGGCACCAGGAATCACTTTATAGGAAGGAGAAAGCTCAATCACATGATCATTCGGCTGACGGACGTATTGATGTGTCTCTCCGATTTCAGTAATTTTCTTGTTCGTTAGTTTAATATACCCGTTTTTTAATGTCTGATTTTCACTATAAACGGTTACATTATAAATAATGATGGATGAATGTGTATCCATACATACACTCCTTTGCTCGTTGTATTGATTTAAGTGTAACGCTTTTTGGAATAGTTGTCTAGACCAGTTGATTCTTTTTTGTGAACTAGAAAGTTTTGTAAGGGCTTTTAACATTGATATAGAGAGGTTTTCAAAAATAAAATTGGTATAGACAACTATATATTTTATGTGCTAGTATGAGTCCATGCAGTAAAACCGCCGTTATTTCAGCTGATTATGTACTCATGGGCTGGGATGAATGCGGTAACTTGTCATCCGATAAATATTGTTACGAAAATCCTTGCTCGTGACATCGGGTTAAATACGTTATACAAAGGGGATAGAAACATGCTGAATTTTTTACAACGTATTGGTAAATCGCTTATGCTGCCAATCGCAGTATTACCTGCTGCGGCATTGCTTCTTCGTTTGGGTCAAAAGGACTTATTGGATATTCCATTTATGGCACAAGCCGGAGATGCAATTTTTGCGAATTTAGCACTACTGTTTGCGCTCGGTATTGCTGTAGGGCTTTCAAAAGATGGAAGCGGCGCAGCAGCACTTGCCGGAGTGGTCGGTTATTTTGTGTTAACAAAAGGTACTGTAGCTATTGATAAAGATATTAACATGGGTGTACTCGGCGGGATTGTCTCGGGGGTAACGGCTGGTTTACTATACAATCGTTTCTCAGCCATTAAGCTGCCAGAGTGGCTCGGCTTCTTTGCAGGAAAGCGGTTTGTACCGATTATTACGTCAGTCGTTATGCTCGCGCTTGCAGGAATCTTCGGGGTTATCTGGCCGCCGATTCAAGATCAAATTAACAACTTAGGAACGTGGATTACAGGAGCAGGAGCGCTTGGTGCAGGTATATACGGATTTTTAAACCGTCTGTTGATTCCAATTGGACTGCATCACGTGTTAAACAGCTTAGTATGGTTTGTATTCGGAGACTATCACGGCGTAACGGGAGATTTGAATCGATTCTTTAAAGGCGATCCAACGGCAGGAACATTTATGTCTGGATTCTTCCCGGTTATGATGTTTGGTTTACCGGCAGCAGCGCTTGCGATGATCGCAGCAGCTAAAAAAGAAAAACGCAAACAAGTCAGCGGTATGTTAATCGGACTTGCTGTTACTTCTTTTTTAACGGGAATTACGGAACCAATTGAATTTCTATTTATGTTCGTAGCACCGTTATTATACGTTATTCATGCCGTTTTAACAGGAATATCGATGGCTTTAGCCGTTGCTCTTGGTATTCACGCTGGATTTGGATTTTCAGCAGGGGCCATTGACTTCTTCTTAAACTACGGAATTTCACAAAAACCGCTGCTGTTAGCGGGAATTGGAATTGTATATGCAGTCATTTACTTTGTCATTTTCTACACGCTGATTAAAGCGTTAAATTTAAAAACACCGGGACGTGAAGATGATGAAGAAGTAGACACATCAAACGAAACGGTTGTAGCAACAGGCGATAAATATGTGGATATGGCATCGTATTTTATTGAAGATCTAGGCGGAAAAGAAAACTTAACCGCAATTGATAACTGTGCGACTCGTCTTCGCTTACAAGTAGCTGATGCCGGCAACATTAACGAAGCAGCCTTAAAGCGTCACGGAGCGAGAGGAATCATGAAGCTCAGCAAAACAAATGTTCAAGTCATTGTCGGAACAGAAGTAGAGTTTGTTGCGGACGCAATGAATCAATTAGTTAAATACGGAACAGCGTCAACCGCTGCACCTGTTGAACAACAGGCTGTTCAAGCAGACGTACACACAGAGTTTGTGTTACCGTTTGAAGGCGTTGTAAAGCCGCTTAGTGAAGTAGAAGATCAAGTGTTTTCACAAAAAATGATGGGTGACGGCTTTGCAATTGAACCGATTGAAGGAACGCTCGTATCACCGATTAACGGTGAAGTCATGACCGTATTCCCAACAAAACATGCGATTGGCTTAAAAACAGCAGAAGGAATTGAAATCCTCATTCACGTTGGATTAGATACCGTGAATTTAAAAGGCGAAGGATTTGAAGCGCTTGTTCAAGAAGGCGACAGCGTTCAACAAGGGACGCCGCTTTTACAAGTGAATTTAGACTATGTTAAAAAGCATGCACCGTCTATTGTGACACCAGTTGTATTTACCAACTTGCCAGCGGATAAAGAAGTGAAGCTGTTAAAAACAGGCTACCAAAAGCAAGGTACAAAAGACGTTATTACATTTTAATAAAAAGGCTAGAACAAACCTGTTCTAGTTAAAAGAAGATCCGAACGATGAAGCGTTCGGATCTTTTTATTGTGATGGTGAACGTAGATTTAATAATCTATTTAGTTGCTTCTGGCTGTTGATTGGAGGGCAAGGCTCAGCGCCCGCCCGCGGAAAGCGAAGCCTTGCACGGAAATCAACAGCGTTGTCGCAAGCAGTCAGCTCATATATCCTATTTGTTCGTTTTTATATGGGGGTAATCTAGTTACGTTTCAATCTCTTTTTTCTTTTCTTCATAATTGAAAGAATTTTATGTTAAAATTTAGTGTGTTTGATACAGCTAGTGCGGAGCAGAGAGGGAGTAGAACAAATGAAAAAAGAAGCGGCATTATTCATGGTAAAGGTGACGGCATGTTTATTATAGGAGCATTAGTCAATGGATTAGCAATTGTTGTAGGAACATTAATGGGCAAGCTTGCTCACCGCATTCCTGAAAAAGTAAGCGTGACGGTGATGCAAGTGATGGGTTTATCCGTTATCACGCTTGGTTTGCAAATGGGTTTTAAAAGTCACCAGTTTTTAATTGTAATTTTGAGCTTAGCCATTGGAGCGGTTATTGGTGAGTTCATTGATTTAGATGAAAAGCTAAACCTTTTAGGCAATATGATTGAACGAAAATTTCAATCTCAGCAAAATGACAAGCAAACATTCAGTATTTCACAGGGCTTTGTGACAGGAACGTTAATCTTTGTCATTGGAGCAATGGCAATCGTAGGAGCATTAGACAGCGGAATACGAGGCGATCACAGCGTATTGTTTACAAAAGCGGTGATGGATGGGTTTATCTCATTATTATTAACGACTACGCTTGGAATAGGCGTCATTTTCTCAGCGGTGCCCGTGTTTCTATACGAAGGCATCATTGCGTTGTTTGCCACGCAAATTAATGCGGTCGTGCCGCAAGATTTAATGAATAGTATCATTGCCGAAGTCACGGGAGTAGGGGGCGTGTTAATTTTAGCGATTGGAATTAATTTATTAGAAATTATTAAAATTAAAGTTGCGAATTTACTGCCTTCGATTTTAATTGCGGTTGTGATTGTAGTTGTACAGCATACATATTTTTCATGAAGAAAAAGCTTGTGAATAGTATTCGCAAGCTTTTTTGTATATATGGGCAAAAGTTAAGGGAATAGCAGGTATAAAATGATACGTGGATAATGGTATAGAATGAACCAAAAGCAAAAAGGAGGATTAAAAATGTCGAGTCCTGTCTTCAATAAAATGAATACGGTATTTATCCACGTATCTCATTTAAAAACTTCAGTAAAATGGTAGAGCGAGTTACTGAGTCAAGAATACAAGATGAGCGAGGTGAAGGACCCCGTTTATAATCTTAAAATTGATGGAGAAACGGGGTTAACACTAGACGCGGGTCCTGAAGGAACAGAAAAACAAATAGTTGCTAGCCCTCATCCAATTTTTAATTTCCATACGGAAGATATTAAAGAAGCGTATGAATTTGTTAAAGGGATGGACTATACGATTGAGTCTCCGATTACTTCTTTTGATGATTTTTCGTTTTTTACGATAAAAGATCCGGATGGACATGTGGTCATGATATGCACAGGTTAAGTCGTTAGCTCCAGAAGTTTAAGGTATAGTATACTAATAAGAAAACCCTAATGAGATGAAGTAAGGAGAAATACTGCTTATGAAAGACAATCAACCGATTACAGCTCTTATTGCTGCACAAGTGGAGAAGTTAGCACATCAATTTGGCTATGATTTTTTATCTGAAAAACAAGGGAATCAAACGCTTTGTCAAATTCTTCAGCGAGATGAAGATGGATCTATTTTGGCGACGCCGCTTAGTTTTCATTTACATATGAATGAAGACAAAGGGACAGGAGATATTATTTATTACCATGACCAAGGAGAATTTAAGCGCCAGCAGGTGAATGTATATGAAGAAAATAGCCTTGTGAACGTTTTGTTATTTATCCAAGAGCGGTTGAAGGTCAATCGATAAAAACGATTGACCTAACATATGCAAGAAAAAAAGCAGGGAATTCCCTGCTTTTTTTCTATGAATTAATATAGCGCAATCCTACGCGGTTATTAAAAATTTGGTTGTGATTTTTAAAGATAAAAGCACCTGCTGCGTGATCAATCAACAGCTCATTGTCGTATACTTCTTCCATGTCATCATCAACAATAAATTCTAAGTCTTCAACCGTTACAACTTTTTCATAGGGTTGAAGGCTGCGCTTTGAGATGATCTTCATTTCATAAATTGTATTAACAATATCGCAGCTTCCTCGATCAAAAGAAAGCTGAACCATTTGATTTTGTTCTACGTTCCGCAACGCTTCTTTTGCAGAAGGGGTGACGCGTATATTCATAATGATATCCTCCTTTTTCTACCCTCAAATTAAATTGTGTAAAATGTATTTAGGAATACTTTACTCGATTTTTATATCACCGGCAAGAAAAAAGCTTTCGTATATTATTTCCCTTTCGAAATGGAACAAAACGCTGCTTTTTTATCATCTTTTCATAAAGGCGTACATAGATATCACCTGTATGTGATTAAAGGAAAAAGAATCGACTATAGAAAAACGCCGATTCGTAATTCTTAGGTGTAAATGCTTAAAAATAGGAATATATTGTAATAAAATAAGAAGTTAAGTCATTTACCTATTTTAATAGTTATTGAGATAGTTTTGAATAATTGGTTTTATTTTCAATATATTGGGTACTTAAGTAGAGTACTTTGCACACGATATTGCACCGAAAGACATCGGTTTATCGGACTGATTATTGTCTTATTTTGTCGAAGTAGTAGAATTTATGGAAACCATTCCTTATCATGTACAAAGTGACTAACAAAATACATAGGAGGTTCTGGTGTAGATGAGTGAGAAAGATCAAAACAGAACAACAGACGAAACAGCGGCTTCGCTAGAAACAGCGCCCGTTCCCAAAAAAGCGCCGGCTAAATGGATTATCATTTTAGCAGCTTTAATTGTGATTATTGGAGGAGCAATTACATTTGCTACGGTATTTAAAAAATCTCCTAAGCAATTATACTTAATTTCTGAAGTAAATACGTATCAAAAAGCAGCTGATGAATTAGAAACAAAGTACAGTGAAACGATGGCTTATCAGGAAAAAGCGATGAAGCAGCCTTCTACTACAAATGCTACTATCAAAGGCGGCTTTAACATGGATTCACTTTCATATGATCCAAGCTTTAAAATGATTCAAGATCTTATCAGTAAAGCTGAAATTAAAATTAAAGCGGAACAAGATCCGAAAAAAAGTGAAGGATACGGTTCACTGGCTCTTAATATCGGCGGTTCAAAAGCGCTTGATCTAGAAGGTTTTCAAACGAAAGAAAGAATAGGCTTTAAAGCCCCTATTCTAGCAAATGAATATTTCTATTTAAACTTAGACGAATATGGGCAGGTAGCGCGTAAGTTCGATCCTTCTTATTCAGGTCCTGAAACGCTTGATATTAACACAAGCAACGTGAGTTTAGAAGACTTAAAGTTAACGGAAAAAGAAAAGACTTACATTGCAAAAGAGTACGGAACGTTCATTTATGATCAGCTAGACAGCGATTATTTTACAAAAGAAAAAAATGTGGATTATAAAACAAATGGCAAAACGCTTCAGTTAACAAGCGTGACGCTTAACATGTCTGATAAAGAAACAAAACAATTTATGGATAAGCTTATTGCGAAGGTAGCAAAAGATGACAAGCTTCATACCATCTATGCAAATCACGTATCTAAGCTGTTTAAATCTTCGGCAGCAACGAATCCAGAATTAAAAGATATGGCAGATCCAAAAGAATTGAAAAAATCAGTAAAAGAAAGTCTTCAAGACTTCCAAAAAGAAGCAAAAGATACGACTTACCCTGGCGGTGTTAAATCAACTGTGTACGTTCAAGATGATGTTGTGGTAGCTCGCGATATGGACATGGGTGTAAAAAATGCTTCTAACGATAAAGGCAAACTTAACGTAGTGACTAAAAATATTCCGTATGAAGATAACAAAACGGCTAAGCAGTTTAAAGCAGTTCTAACTGATAGCACTACCGATGATGCGTTTACGTTTGATATGAAAAATGACGTAACAACGGAAAGTGAAAAACGAAAAGAAAACATGTCTATTCATTTATTAACAAAAGATTCAAAAGATGAAGACACGAATATGACGTTTAAAATGGATTCAGTAATCAATGGTAAAACCGATGCGAAACAAACGGCTGACCGTACTTTCTCTTTAGACTTAGGTGATCAAGAAGATCTAGTAGTAAACGGGGAAGTAAAGCAGAATCAAGCAATAAGTGCTTCAAAAGGAAAAGCAGATTATTCGTTTGATATTCGTACAAAAATAGGACCAAAAGCAGATCCGGCAAACGTTACGTTAAAAATTGACTCTGCTTCTCAATTAAAAAAATCAGCAGCTATTCCAGAGCTTGACGCATCTAATGCGACAAACGTAAAAGATGTAACGCCTGAAGATATGCTGTCAATTCAAGAAAATTTCGCTAAAAATGTTCAAGGTCTCATGATGAATATGGGAACCGCTGGTTACTAAAAGGTGCAAAGCAGATGAAGATATATTTCTCTTTGACTCTTTTTACATGTAAAGCTCTATTGAAAAATATAAAATCTCTCATACTGCTAATAATGATCCCTGCTCTGTTTTTATTTGGAGCAGGGATCATTATTAGTCAGAGCATGCAAGGTGAGGAGAGAGTAAATCGGTTCCCCGTGGCAATTGTGGATAAAGATGATACTGCACAAACCAAGTACGTCATCGAACAGCTGACTGAAGGTAAGCTTCGCAAGATCATGAAGCCTCTTTACACGAATGAACAGAAAGCTAAACAGCTGCTGCAGCAAAATAAAGTGGCAGCCATTGTGACGCTGCCAAAAGGTTTTAGTCATGATATTGCTCATGGGAAAAATCAGCCTTTACACGTCATTGGAAATAGCAATAAGCCGCTTCAGTCACAGCTCTTTCGCTATGTGATGGAAAGTGCAGCCGACTACACATCAGCTGCTCAAAGCGGTATTAATACGGTTGATACCTTTTTAGAAAAAGAAAATGTTTCCGATAAAAATAGACGCGCAGAGTTTAAGAAAAGCTTGGTGACGTTTGGGCTTCACGTGTTAGATCGAGGAAGTTTATTTGATGAACAAATAGAAACGAGTTTCTTTCAGCAGGATATGAAGCAATATTACGTCCTGTCTTTTGCTGCTTTGCTGCTTATGATTTGGAGCTACGGCGGCTGGCTGCTTGCTAGTGAAACGCAGACTTCTCCCGTGCTGGCTCGAATGAAAACAAGAGGTGTATCATTTGTCCACATTTATTTAGCGCAGCTGACGGCTCTGTATGTTCTTTTGCTACCCGTATCCGTCGTTTTGTTTGGAAGCCTCCTTAAAGGATTGAAACTTCCTGTAACTGGTACGTACGGAGAGCTTTTTTTAGGGGTAAGCGGAATTTTGTTTGCTTTTTTATGTTTGTTTTTACTGCTTCGGGTTCTTTTTTTATCACAAAAAGCTTATCAAATAACCGGTTTGCTGTTTATTTTGCTGAGTGCGATTTTAAGCGGACATGTTGTGCCGGTCGTCTATTTACCGGACTGGGCGAGTGGTTTCCAGAAATGGTCACTCAACACCCGTGTCTTGGAGCTATTATTTTATGAGTTTGATGGATATAACACAAACGAAGCTTTTCTTCACCTTAAGCCTATTCTCATTACGGCAGCAGGAAGTTTTGTTCTTGCTGTTGGCTACGTGATGACTTTGCAAAGGCGGTGGAGAAAATGATCAGTGAAAAAATAAAGCAGCTGCTGAAGCGCCCTATGCTTGTTATTATGATTTTCTTTTTACCTTTAATAGGAACGATTATTAGCAGCTCGTTTTTAGCAAAAGTACAAAGTGATTCGAAAATACCTGTTGCTCTTGTCGATCAAGATCACAGCAAAATGTCTAAACAAGTGATCAATCGACTACAGAAAACAACAGAAATTCAGTTTCTTTCTCTGAACGAAGAACAAGCGAGAAAGCAGCTGGCAAAAAATAAAATTGACAGCATTTTTATGTTTCCTAACGGATTTCAACAAGAAGTAGAAGCGGGGAATTATCAAGGAGTCATTGATTTGCTCACGCTGCCTTCTTCCGTTGCCACAGAAGCGGTTCGAGAAGTCGTGGCGAGTGAAGTGACAAGGTTAACGACAAATGTTAAAGCGGCAAATGAAGTGCGGTTTTTATATAAAGTTTATAACATTCATGAAGGACCGGATTTATGGAAAGAAGCGTATCGTTATACCGATAACCAGTGGAAGCCAAAGCCGCTGATGACAATTGATTACGAGGCGCAAGGAACGAAGCAGACGAAGCAAGGGAACGTTCAAATGACCGGATACGTGCCGCTATGGGGATTCTTTACGCTTTTACTTTGCTGCATCACATCAGATTGGATGATTAAAGAGCGGAAGCATCTTTTCAAACGAATGAAAACGATGCAAAAAGGACTTTACGGTTATATTCGAAGCGTCAGCGCCGCTTATGCTGTGCTATACGTGCTTCAAGCTCTCATAAGCTTTGCTTTATTTAAATGGTTGTATGGAGTAGAGTCTTACGGTGTGCTGCTGTATATGTGTATCTATGTGATTGCGTGCGTTGCTTTTAGCACGTGGCTTGCAAGTGAAAGTCAGCGAGTTGGATCTTATTATATGATCAGCGTTGTTATGGTCACAGGACTCAGTATAATAGGAGGGAGCTTTTTCCCGGTAGGAGAGCTTTCTGCAACGATTGAAAGAATAAGTCAGTGGCTTCCGCAGCATCTGCTTCTGTATCAGCATGCACTGCCGCTTACGTTCATTTGGAAAGAGATAGCTGTTTCCATTGCATGTATATGTTTGTGCGCGTTTAAACTAGTGTGGAATGTGAGGAGCATCAAATGATTGAAATTAACAATGTTAGCAAAACATACGGAAAAAAACGGTCGTTAGCAAATGTTACGCTGACCGTAGAAAGTGGAGAAGTCATTGGTCTTTTAGGACCAAACGGCGCTGGTAAGTCGACGCTTCTGTCTATTTTGTCTACCATTACGGCTCCTTCAAGCGGGAATGTCACGATTGGAGGCTTATCGCTTAAGAAAAATCAAAAAGCGATTCGAGAAGTCATTGGCTACGTTCCACAAGACATAGCGCTGTGGGAAGAGCTTAGTGTAAAAGAAAACATGAAAATGTGGAGCAAAATGACTTCACGCTCTCTGTCGAATGAACAGCTTCAGTCTCTTTGCTCAGCTGTACAGCTCGAAGGAAGATGGAAGGAAAAAGTGAAAAATTTATCAGGAGGCATGAAGCGAAAGCTAAACATAGCCGTTTCACTTATTCATGAACCGTCCGTTTTGTTAATGGACGAGCCGACGGTCGGAATTGATTTGCAGTCCAAGCTTGAGATCATTCGTTATATTAAACAGCTGGCGGCAAAAGGAAAAACGATTATCTATATTACCCATGATTTGAATGAAATCTTAGACGTGTGTCATCGGTTTGCGGTCTTAAAGGAAGGAAAGCTGGAATTTGTCGGCACGATGGACCAAGCGAAAGAAAAGACTGGGGAAGAGGCAGAAGAGAATGTTGTGTACAAGCTGCTGCATGATTAAAGTAAAACAATAATAAAAAAAGAGCCGCTTTATAAAGAAGCGGCTCTTTCTATTATGCTTGTGTAACTTCTTGTTCTGGTGAATGACTTTCAGGCTGCACGCGTTCTTCTTCAGGAAGGGCACGTACTTCTACTTCTTTCATTTGGTGACCGTCCATTTCTTTTGCAATAAACTCGTATCCGAAAAGTTTGAACGATTCGCTTTCCTGGATATCGATATTTTGCATTAGCATCCAGCCGCCAATTGTATCGATATCGTCGTTTTCAATTTCGATATGAAGCACTTCGTTGACTTCTTCAAGCAGTACTTTTGAGTTAAAGACAAAATGCTGATCGCTGATTTTTTGAACAAGCGGCTTTTCATCTGTATCAAATTCATCTCGAATTTCTCCAACGATTTCTTCTAAAATATCTTCAACGGTAACGATACCAGCCGTACCGCCGTACTCGTCAATCAACACAGCCATATGCGTACGTTTCTTTTGCATCGAGCGCAGTAGGTCTTGAATCGCTACGGTTTCAATCACTTGAATAATAGGATTCATATAAAGCTTCACGCTTTGCTTTTTTAACGCATCGTTAATTACGACATCGTTTAGAATCTCTTTGACGTTGACTAAGCCGATAATGTTATCTTTGTCTCCGTCAACGGTAACAGGGTAGCGAGTGTAGCGATCTTCTACAGCAAGCTTTAAGAAATCTTCAATGCTGTCGTCTTCAGAAACAGCTGAAATTTCTGTTCTTGGTACCATGATTTCGCGAGCAACACGGTTATCGAATTCGAAAATGTTGTTCACGTACTTATATTCAGACTGGTTAATTTCCCCGCCTTTAAAACTTTCTGATAAAATAATGCGCAGCTCTTCTTCACTGTGCGCAAGTTCATGCTCTGAAGCTGGCTTTAATCCAAACATTCCAGTTAATAAACGGGCGGAACCATTTAGTAACCAAATGAAGGGGAACATAATTTTATAGAATAAAATTAACGGACGAGCAAACAATAACGTAACTGTTTCAGCTTTTTGAATCGCAAATGTTTTTGGCGCTAATTCACCAACGACTACGTGAACAAACGTTACAAGCGCAAATGCGATAATGAATGAAAGAATATGTGTTAAAGATGCAGCAACACCCATTTTTTCAAACAGGGGTTCTACAATCTTCGCAACAGTCGGTTCTCCTAACCAACCGAGTCCTAAAGCAGTAATCGTAATACCAAGCTGACACGCAGATAAATATTCATCTAAGTGTGTCGTCACGGTTTTAACCGCATTCGCTCCTTTTTTTCCTTCAGCAACAAGTTGATCTACCCGTGAACTACGAAGCTTCACAATTGCAAACTCTGAAGCAACGAAAAAAGCAGTGAGTACAATTAAAATCGCAAAAATAATTAAGTTAATGGTTATCAATGAATATACTTACTTTATAATGCTATAAAGTAAGTAAACACCTCCTGTAAATAATAAATTTACGACAGCAGCAGCAGTAAAGAGTGCAAAAGAGTGACGCTTTCTGGTGAGAGCCGATTCATCATTACTTTTCGATCTTCTTCATTCAGCTTTTCCATAAGCGGTGCAACTTCTTTTAAACTGTCGTTTAGTACGTAAAATTTGGATGCTAATTCGTCTTTGGAGTGGCTATTCTCGGATTGCTCTATAGAAAATAGAGAAGAAATCTCTTCAAGAGAACGGCCTTCGCTTTTTAATTTTTCAATTAAGTAAAGACGTTTCAGCGCTTCTTCGTTATAAAAGCGATAGTTAGAAGCAGAGCGTTCTGCTTTTAACAAACCAATGTTGGTATAATAGTCAACCGTGCGTTTCGTTACATGTGCCATCTCTGCAAGTTCGCCAATTTTGTATGTCGCAACCCCATCAGAATACCACCTCCTTTAACTATGTCAACCATCACGTGATGGTTTTTATCTGCGTAACTATTTATCTTTTATCCTATCGTAATTAAGTATACGCGCGTAAGATCAAAAAGTTTCATTTTTTTATTAGCATTCAGTATATCTCAAAATAAGGTAGTTTGACAAAGATTTTATAAAAAAACTCGCTTATATTAAGCGAGTTTTTTAGTAGGATGACGTACGATAATGTGCATGCGTTCATACACATATTGAATACGTTCAGTATATTCTATGAACTCAGGGCTCATTGGAGATAGCTGATCAGCAATACGGTGCATAATAGACGCTTCTTCTTTTAACGAATCTAAATTTTGAGTTCGGTCAATTCTTGCTTTAAATGTTAACGAAATCATGTTATTCACCTCGTTGTTATGTTACTCGTTATGAGGCGCTATGTCCGTGACTTTTATCACTCTCGTCAAAGGTGATAACGTAATTATTTGATGTTTGCCGGCATTTTGTGTAGGATGATTAGAAAAGGGTTTTTATGGGAGAATGAAATGAATTTAAAACGAATGCACCACGTAGCCATTATAGGAAGTAATTATGAACGTTCAAAAGCTTTTTATGTAAATGTGTTAGGATGCAAGATTATAGAAGAAACATATAGAAAAGAAAGAGATTCATATAAGCTAGATTTAGAAGTAGCTCCTGGCTATCAAATTGAGTTGTTCTCGTTTCCAAATCCGCCACAGCGTCCTTCAAGGCCTGAAGCGTGCGGCTTACGACATTTAGCTTTTGCGGTTGAAAGCGTAGAGGATTCTAAGCGTGAACTAGAGCAGCAAGGGATTGATGTGGAACCTATTAGGGTAGATGAACTAACGGGAAAAAAATTCACTTTTTTTGCTGATCCAGACGGGTTACCGCTAGAGCTTTATGAAGAGAAAGAGGGGGAATAAGGAGTATGTGCAATTATTTATTTGTATACGGAACGCTTCTTGAAGGAGAAGGTAATCACGGATTGCTGCATCATGCGCGCTCTATTGCCAAGCAGGCAAAAACGAAAGGGAAATTATATGACACAAAGCAAGGCTATCCTATGCTCGATATCGACAGTGAACATATTGTATACGGAGAAGTATATGAAGTGACCGATCAGCTTATGTGGAAGGCTCTTGATGAATTAGAAGGATACATTCATGAAGGTCATAAAGACAATGAATATGATAAAGTTGTGCAAACGGTTGAAACGGACCAAGGTGAATTTGAAGCCGTTGTGTATGTGGCAAGCGATCGTTCGCTGCTGCACGAATTTATCCCGAGCGGAAACTGGCGCGTGTGGAAAGAAGATTTATTAGAAGGTATGCTGTATTTCGCTTACGGTTCATGTATGGATAACGATCGTTTTATTAAGCACGGGGTGGATCAGCATTTCCAAGACTGTCTCGGCAGAGCTGTTTTCAATGGCTATACGCTTCGATATAACCACGTTATTCATGACGGAGGACGTGCAGACATGGTTGAAGAAGGCGGAGTCGTTGAAGGCAAACTGTACCGCGTGCCGCCTGAAGCCATTACGTACCTGTATGGCAGAGAAGGCGTAGATAATAACGGCTATCGTCCTGCTATTATTTCTGTTGAGCATGAAGGTAAGATGGTGGATCATGTGCTTACTTTTTTTGTGTTAAATAAAGAAAAAGAAGTTGCACCTCCGGATCACTATTCGACTGAAATTATTCGAGGAGCAACAGGTGTACTCAGCGAAGAATACGTTCAGAAGCTAATAGAGCAAGTCCATGCGCTAAAAAATAGCGATGTTGTAAATAACTAATATAAAAAGAAGTAGGGACAAAAATAGTTTAGTTGAAGAAAGCTCCGAACGAGTAATCGTGCGGAGCTTTTCAATGTTATGGTGAACGAAGAATTGCACGGAAATCAATAGCGATGTAACAAGCAGCCCAGCTCATGTATCCCCATTTGTTCATCTTAAGATTGGATTGATTGTGTTATGTTCTCTGTTGCATTAGCTAAAGGTAACAGAGAACTCTGTTTGAAATACACCGTCTTTTGATAAACGGTTGATGCCTAATTTTTCTTTGAAATTTCCGTTGTGATCATGCGTATCTGCAATTCCAAACCAAGGTTCGATGCAAAGAAAAGGAGCGATTGTATGATTTTCTGCATCATACTTTGACCAAATACCGACATAAGGGAAATCATTAAACCGAACGTTAATTTGATTTTCATTAACCGGCGATTTAATCGTAATTCCGTCAATATGACTAAAAATTAACGCATCATTTGCAAATAAATCTGGGCTTAGCGGCAGCTGATGCAAATTTTCTGCAGCTCCTTTTTCATGAATAAGAGCGTCTTTTAATATAAATTCCTTCGGCGTAGTTTCAGAAGGCTCTATTTCTAAAAAGTAATCAGAAATCTGCTCGTTTTCACGTAACGGAATACGAAAAGCAGGGTGGGCTCCAATTGAAAAATACATATCGTCTTTATCTTCGTTCACTACTTTCCACTGAAACGTTAATCGGTTGCTTTCAAGACGATAGCTGATTTCAACTGAACATTCAAACGGATATACGTCTTTAAAGCAGCCGTTTGTAGCAAATTGCAGCCGTGCCGTTTCGTTTGTTTGTTCGATCACGCTAAAAGCAGAATCACGTAAAAAACCGTGCTGCGGCAAAGAGTATTCGCGCTGATCAACGGTATACTGATCATTTTTTAATCTGCCCACAATCGGAAACAATACGGGCGATACTCGTCCCCAATAAGCGGGGTCGCCGCTCCACATAAACTGCAGGTCTTTTTCTTTATGAAATACTTCTACAACTTCCGCTCCTTTTTCTTGAATGCTGACTTTCATTTGGTTATTTTCTAGTACAATCATTACAACATCTCCCAAATCATTCTTGTACGCTCGAGCAGCCTCAACCGTACTGGCTTTGCCTATATTATACCCTTCTTGGCAAAAAAGGTATTAATTTCCCTATTTTTGTTCAAATTAATATAGAAAAAGGAGGGTTCAAATATGAATCATGCAACATTATTGCTCATTAAATTTGCAGCGGCACTTATTGCGTTTGGTATAGGCCTTGATTTGTTTTTTGATGCAACCATCGGAGATATTATTTCTTTTAGCTTGCTAACGACAGTTGTGACATATTTAGTAGTGGATCGAATTGTACTGCCTCGAGTGGGCAACCGTGATGCCATTATTGTTGAATTTGTTCTAACCTATATGAGCGTATGGATTTTTGGAACATTGTTATTAGACAGCTACGTTCAAATTGCTTGGGGAAGTTTTATTTCTGCAGCTATTATTACATTTGCCGAGGTTTTTGTTCACCGCTACTTATTCAACCATATTGAAACGAAACATACGGCGAGAACGCGTCCCGCTTTTAAGCGAAAACTAGCGTATGACACAGAATTTGCAGAAGAACAGCATGTAGAAAACAAGGAAAATCCAAAATAAAAAGAAAGCTCACTTTTGAGCTTTCTTTTTTATGTGTTAATGCATAAAAGTCATTTCCTTTAAAGGCCAGTATTTCATATTGACTTCTCCCATGATCGAAGAAATCGGAGTGAGGCCAAAATGCCTGCCATCTCGGCTGATACGTCTGTTGTCACCTAGCACTAATACGTATCCATCCGGTATCGTGCCGTCTGGAGACAGTTCGTACGTGGAAAAATTTTCAGTGAATCGCTCGTAAGCAGGAACTTTGGATAAATATTTATGGAGATGCGGCTCTTTTTTGACTTTGTTATTTATATACAGAACATCATCTTTGTATTCGACCGTTTCTCCTGGTAAGCCCACGATACGCTTTACTAGAAAATCACTGCTGTAGGGAGCTTGCAAAACGACAATGTCAAAGCGCTCCAGCTTACTGTGTTTGTTAATAATAATTCGATTGCCTTCGTGCAAAATAGGCTTCATAGAATCGCCTTTTACAGTGTAGGGCTGAAACCAATAGTGCTGAACGACAACAGAAAGCAAAACGGTGCCGAGGATGACGCTTGTGTATGTAAGAATTTCACGCTTTATTTTTTTATTGACCATAATGGATGAACACCTTCTTAACGGTAAGACTGTCAATTTAAGTTTTTCATAGAGATATAACAGTGTTGATTGTACCATTCAGAACTAAAGTTTTCCATATCTATCTATTTATGCGTATATGCCAAAAATATGCTGGGCGGAACAAAAAATGAAAAGAGCCGCTATTCTCTAGAATAACGGCTCTTCTTTATTATAACTGAGCACGCTCAGTTCGAGTAGCTGGTTGATTTGGTTCTTCTTCCACAACAGGCGCAACAGGCTTATGCTGCTTGACTTCTTCTTCCAGCTCAGCAATTCGCTTGTTTTTCTGTTTCACTTGTCCTCTTAGTTGAACAATTTTCACAAAGCTCAATGAAGCAGCAACAACTCCTCCAAACACGGCCGTTGTTAAGATAATTAAAATAAGAGGCCATTTTTGTGAACCAAATACATAGTTAAATTGTACAGGATCGTTGTTAATTACAGCTAAAACAGCAATGATAAGAGCAAATATAAGTCCTAAAATAAAAAAGCTCTGTCCTTTCATAAGCTGCACTTCCTTTCTTTACATGGTCATTACAACTTTTATAGCGTAACCACTCATCTTAAGTGTTTGCTATCTTGCTTATAGGTATACGTATCCACATTTAAACAAAATCAAACATTTTCTTGATTATATATATCTTTCTTTCAAAACACAATATATCGATTGGTGTAGAAACTTTGACATGTCCAAAGACCTGGTATGTCGAACTTTTGGAATAAAGAGCTCGCATATCCTTTTTTGCTTAAGCAGAGGGAGAGACTGGCATTTAACTCATATATGCACAAAGAGACCTTTATCTATTAAAGGTCTCACTGTTAATAAAGGGGTATAAACACAAGATGAAAATCAGTTCAGAAGCTGAGACTTTGGCTTAATTGCATTAAACTATTTCATTATCTATCGCCCGGAGCAGGATGGTCTACACCTTTGACATGATGCCGATGCTGGTTGTCTTCGCTGGTATAAAAGTCATAATAGTGAACATGCATACCGTTGCCAACGGGAATAGCGGGACCAGAGTAGGCTTTGTAATGATGTGTATGTCCGTCTTCAAAAACAACATAGCCTTCTGTATAGTGAATGTGGCTTCCATCCTCGCTTTGAATTGGAGGAGACGTTACATCGAGGCACTGATGGACATGTCCTGACGCAACAGAAGTGTAGTCCACTGAGCCATGATTATGATGAGGAACAAACCCTGAAATAAAATCATCCTTGCCTATTTTTTTCATTTTACTTCCCCCTATAAATTCAATTTAAAAAAACTGCTTAAGTAAATTTTTTAAATGGCATCTAAATTTCTCTGTTTAGTTAAATTCAAAAATACATGCTATTGATATGAACAAAGAAAAATAAATATGACTTTTGATAATCAGGATTTATAAAATGGGTAGTTTTCCTGTGTGTTTGCCGTTTCTACTTGATAACTTTCACATATATTTATTAAGGTAGGACAAGTTATTACAAGAGAGGAAGTCAGCATAATGAGTTGGGAAAATAAAAAGAGTCTATGTCAGGAGTTTGCGAGAATTCTAGGTGGACAAGGCAGTTTAGATGAAAATGGCGTTTGTTTAGTACAAAAATTTCGGACGATTCGTTTTAAAATTTTAGGGCGTCCAACACGCTCTCCGTTAGTTACTCCTCAATTTTTTACTTTTGAAGATTTAGATAGCAAGGGAAGAGCGCTAAATCTAGGTGAAACCGTGCTTTTGCAAGAAGAGGTAAATCCATTATTAACGGAGCTTAGAAAAAGAGATATTAAGGTTACGGCCGTTCACAACCATTGGCTATTTGAAGAGCCGAGAGCAATGTATATGCATTTTGAATCTGTAGAACCACCGTTAGATTTTGCACGAAAAGTAAGAGAAGCGTTTAAAGTATTAAAAGGATAGAAAGCAGTTTTTTATAGAATCAGTTTATTCTTACTTACTGCTTTTAAAATTAGATTAATAAAACTTTAAACATGTATATTATATATTGGTTTATAAACTGCGCTTGAATGAACCTATCAGATTAACTAATTTTTGAGGAGTGAGATTATTCGGGTACTTCTATCCAAATAAAAAAAGCACGCGTTCGCCGCGTGCTTTTTTTATGTATAAACTTAAAATGCGTTTAGGGTGTTATCGCTTAACCACTGTTTGCGTTCAGCTGCATCTTCGAATAACTCATCTGCATTTGTAAATTGAGAAGCAATGACATATTCAATTGTTGCAAGAGGAGCTGTTAGCAAACGCCAGTTTAATACGATTGTATTATCTTGAGTCGTAGCGTATTCTTCGCCTAACTCGTCCCACTTAACAGATTCAGGAGCATTGTCAGCTGCTTTTTTAACAGATTTCAAAGCTTCTTGGAATTTTTCACCTGCGCGGCCTTGGTACCATTCTGTTAATAGTTGTCCAATACCTTCATTTGTTTGCTGCTCGTTCCAGCTTTCAGGTACTGTAGCAATGAATTTTGCACGGAATGTCATTTCAGCCTTTGCTACATCTCCACGAACGATGTTTAAGCGGTATTGACGTCCTAGGTAAGGGAATTTGTCTCCCTCTTCAAAAGAACCAGTTTTAGCTGCAGAAGCTGCTGCTTTAGGAGCCTCTTTTTTAGCTGTTTCTTTTTTTACTGCTTCTTTTTTTGGCGCAGCTGGCTTTTCCTCAGCTGGCTGTGAACCGTTTAGTTGTTTTAAAATCCATGTTGCTTTGCGTGCGATGATTGAACGCACATTGTTTTCATTAAGACCTCTTGGGATAATAACTTTTACCCCTTCTTTGTCACAAATTTGCACCGTGATATCGGTTCTATTTGGAACGACTTCAATTTTGTAGTCAATTGTTTGATTGCCTGTTTGATACGTATACATAAAATTTTTCGTACTCCTTTCTACAAATCTTCATTTTATAAGCAAAGGTAGAGTTTGGTCAAATGAAAGAATAATCAGACAGTTATCAACTGCTGTTGCAGCGCCTTGCAGAATGATATGTATTCCAATGTTTAGTGGAAAAGCGCCAATAATAATTGTTTCAATTCTTCTTTAGTTTTTACAAAAAAATATAAAAATATGCCGATACTACTAATATAGATTAGACATTCTATGTCTTTAGATTGTATAGGGGATGAAAAAATGAAAAAAGTTTTTCAAAGTTTACGCATGAAAATGCTATGTATGATTGCAGCCATGGTGGCCATAACATCTACTGTAATTGAAGTAACAAATTATTATCTTATTGTGAAACAAGAGCAAGCAGCTTCGATTACGCTAGTGATTACATTTCTGTTTGTTTCTTTTACAACTACCGTGTTCTATTTTATCATACGTCGCTACATAATTGCGGTTGAAAATTTGTCAAAAACAATGAAAGGGATTTCAAACGGTGATTTATCTGTAGATGTTGTTCCTTTGAAAGGGAAAAATGAGATTAGTACACTCATATCTTCATTTAATGAAATGATGACTCACATGAGAATGCTGCGTCAGAAAATAAGTAAAACAAAGAACACGGTCAGTCATTCCTCAGAGCAATTGCTTGCAAGCATGGAGGAAACAAAAACAGCTGTGACAGAAGTTACGATGTCTATTCAAGAAATTGCTGCGGGTTCTGATAAGCAGTTGCTAAATGTGGTTGAAACCGAGCAAGCTATGGTGGATATGGCCAAACTGCTTCAGAAAATGACTGATCATTCTTCAAAGGTACAACAATCGATGAACAGAGCCTCTGAACATGCTTCCACTGGCAATGTTTCGGTGAAAGAGGTGACGAATCAAATGAATAAAATCTATGAATCAGTTAAGATATCCACCAGTGAAGTAAAGGGACTCGAAGATCGTTCTACAGAGATTGGACGAATTATTGACACGATTACAAGAATTGCTGAACAAACAAATCTTCTTGCACTTAATGCTGCTATTGAAGCTGCAAGAGCTGGGGAACATGGAAAAGGTTTTGCTGTAGTAGCAGGGGAAGTACGTAAGCTAGCGGAAGAATCTAAAACGTCCGCTATACAAATCAGTCATCTGTTAAAAGAAATTGAAGCGCAGGCAAAGCAGGCTTATCAAAACATGGAAGTCAATACAGAAGAAGTCACACTTGGGATTGCCAGTGTCGAAGATGTAACGCAACAATTTTCCACAATCATGGAAGATGTCTTTGCTGCTCAAGAACAAATGAACAAAATGACAAGGGCAACAGGAGAGATTGATGGGTATTCGTTCAAGGTAATGGAGTCTGTCATGGGGCTTTCAGAGGTTGCCAAACAAGCAGCTGCTTATGCTGAAGAAGTAGCAGCGGCTTCACAGGAGGAATTAGCATCTATAGAAGAACTTGTAGTGTTGGCAGCTAATTTAAAAGCTACGGTAAGTGAGTCCTAAAATTTGTCTTGATATGTAACAAATACGCGCAGAAAACTGCGTGTATTTGTTTTATTTATACCCTTTATAGAAAACGATAAATAGAATTGACACGTTATAAAAGCAGTTGTATAGTGAGGCAAGGCGGCAGTCTGTCTTTTTTAATTCTTAGTAAACTTATAAGTTAAATAAAATATTTAAGCACTACATAAGGAGACGAAGAGATGAAAAATGAATTCCGTTTGGCAACAAATGACGACGCAGATAACTTATTGAACTTAACTCTACAAGCATATAAGCCTATTCGAGAGCTAGGCATTCCTTTCTTAGCAGCTACTGCTGATCTTGCTCTTGTTAAGAAAAATATTTCTCAAAACCTTTGCTATGTATATGAAGAAGATAAAAGAATCGCTGCAACTGTGTCTATACGAATGCCTTGGGGAGAACATCCAGGTCCGTTTGCAGTTCCGCATCTTTGGTGGTTTGCAGTAGACCCGTCGTTTGCCAGGAAAGGCGTTGGATCTAAGCTGCTGCATCTAGTAGAGGAAGAGATAATAAAAAATATGTTTAAATCACCAGGTGTGTCTTTAGGAACAGCAAAAGAACATCCTTGGTTAGTTGAGATGTATGAACGAAAAGGATATGTTCAAGCTAAAGAAAAGCACCTTGCAGAAGGTTATACGACCGTATTTCTTTATAAAAAATTCAATAAGGTACACTTTTGTCGTAAAAGATAAAGAAGTGATCCAAATTAAGAAATGTGAAAGAGTGATAAATATGACAGATCAATTACTACTAAACGAGTTAATAGACATACGCCGTGAGCTGCACCGGTTTCCAGAGCTTTCAATGAAAGAATATGAAACAACTAAACGTATTAAAAAGTGGTTAAAGCACTATGATATTTCTATAGCGGATACATTCCAATTAGACGTAGGGGCAGTAGCAGAAATTGTAGGAGGAAAGCCGGGACCTACTATCGCTATTCGAGCTGATATTGATGCGCTGCCAATTGAAGAAAAAACCAATCTGCCATTTGCTTCTGAAGTGAACGGTGTTATGCACGCGTGCGGTCATGATTTTCATACGGCTTCTATAATCGGAGCAGCTATCCTTCTTAAAGAGCGTCAGCAGGAGCTTTGCGGCACGGTTCGATTTATCTTTCAGCCAGCTGAAGAAACGGCTTCTGGGGCAAAAATGCTAGTTGAAAAAGGTGTGCTCGAAGGAGTGGAAGCGATATTTGGGATGCATAACAAACCGGATCTTCCTGTAGGAACCATTGGTATCAAACCGGGACCTTTAATGGCAAGTGTTGATCGTTTTGAAATTGACGTCAAAGGAGTAGGAGGTCACGCGGGTATTCCTGAAAAAACAATAGATCCGATTGCTGCTGCTGGTCAAATTGTTACTAGTTTACAAACCATTGTCAGCCGTAATCTCAGCCCCTTTCAAAATGTTGTTGTCAGCATAACTCAAATCCATGGAGGGAGCTCGTGGAACGTCATTCCTGACAAAGTAACGCTTGAAGGAACGGTGCGTACCTTTCAAGAAGAAGCAAGAGAAAAAATACCGGCTCTTATGAAACGAACTGCTGAAGGGATTGGCGCAGCTTTCGGGGCTTCAGTAGACGTTAAATGGTATCCATATCTTCCTGTAGTCAACAATGATGATACGCTGGAAAAACTGGCTACTAAAGCGGCAGAGGATCTTAGTTACCAAGTCGTAGAAGCTGAACAATCGCCTGGAGGAGAAGATTTTGCCGTATATCAGCAGCATGTACCAGGATTTTTTGTATGGATGGGTACAGCTGGAGAATATGAATGGCACCATCCTTCTTTTTCATTAAATGAAGAGGCATTGCTTGTAGCAGCTTCTTATTTTGCTAATCTCAGTTTTCATTTTTTGAATTCATTCCATTACCGAAAAAATTAAAATATTTTTATTTTTCTATTTACGCGGATGAAATTGTTTGATAAAATAAATTTTAAATTAAAAAAGTTATCACGAGTGGACGAGAGATCTGGCTCTTTGACTCCACAGCAACCTACGAATGTAAGGTGCTCCTACCAGCAAAGCATGTGCTTTGGGTGATAAAACGGGTGAAAAACTCATTTTGCATCAAAGCAAAATGAGTTTTTTTATTTTTCTAAAAGGAGAGGGTTTTATGAGTCATACAGCAGTTGCAGCACATACAGGAGAGAAAGCATTAAAGGAAGCAGTGAAATTATTAGGAAAGCATTATCAAGTAGCTTATCGTGAGTTAGAAACATTTTATGAAATTGTGGTCGAAAACCATGTTCGTACATATGCTGTAGGCATAGATATTAAAGATGTACAAAAAGCAAATGAACTAGAAATTTATTCATCATGCTGTTCCAAGCTTGAGCGAGTAGGCTGTCTTTTATAGAAAAAGTCTGCTCGCGCCTCTATTTTTTAAGTGGTTTTAAATAGAAAGCATGGTTTTTGACAAGCAAAGAATCTGGTGGGTATAATCAATACTCACTAGGTTTTAAAATTGATCGTAAATTGTCGAAATTTTTACACAAATTAAAGGTTACATTCGAAATGAATTGTGGTATGTTATAAAACAAGAATATTTTATGAAAGGAGCATTGAAATGGAAATGTCTCTTGAACACGGAAACGATGCAGGAAGCGAACAGCTTATTGATCGTATCCTAGACTTTTTAGAAGATGACCAAAAGTAAAAAAAGAGTGTGCGGTGCTATCCCTAGCCGCGCACTCTTTTTTTATCATGTGTGTAAAGGCAGCGCCATACTATGATACATAGGGATAGAATGAAAGGGTCTCTGTCAAAGGGATTGACGAATGGTTTTGTTTGATAGAAAATTTAGAAAAAGGAAAGAGATGAAGGGTATGTCGAACAAAACATCTTTGTATCAAACAAAAGAACAGTTAAAAAAACTTGTAAGCGAATTGGTTTCTATACCTAGCGTGACAGGAACGATGGCAGAAGTTGAAATGGCTGAATCGATAGCGTCGTATTTATTGAAGCTGCCTTACTTTCAAAAAAACGAGCAAGTCGAGCTTCATTCAACAGGAGACGGACGATCGATTGTCACAGCTTTTGTTCAAGGGAAAAATACGAATAAAACAGTTGTACTCGTAAGTCATTACGATGTAGTGGATGTACAAGATTATGGACAGTGGAAAAAGGATGCTTTTCACGCTGATACATTAACGAGTACTTTTTATAACCATATGGAACAAGTTCCGGCGCACGTACAAAAAGATATGATAAAAGGAGACTGGCTTTTTGGCCGAGGAACGATGGACATGAAAGCAGGCATTGCCCTGCATATCAGTATGGTTGAACGAGCATGCAACGGAGAGTTTGACGGAAACATCCTGCTGCTGTCGGTACCGGATGAAGAAGTAAATTCGCTTGGGATGAGAAAAGCAGTGCCTGTTCTTTTAGAACTTGCCCGCAAACATCAGCTGGATTTTTCTCTCATGCTAAATGCAGAACCGGTGTTCAGCCGCTATCCTGGAGATCAAACGAACTATGTGTACTCAGGATCGATTGGGAAGATCATGCCAAGCTTTTTGTGTTATGGAAAAGAAACTCATGTAGGGGAACCGCTAGCTGGTTTAAATGCTAATTTACTAGCTTCTTATTTAACAAAAGAAATAGAATTAAACGTTGATTTTTGCGAAAAAGTAAGAGATGAAACGAGTCCACCTCCTACGGTGCTGATACAAAAAGATTTAAAAGAAGAGTATTCAGTTCAAGTTCCGCACTCTGCCGTTGTCTTATTTAATTTATTTATGTTAAACCGCTCTCTTAAAGAAGTAACAGATCTGCTGTTGAAATCGGCTGACAAAGCGGCTTTGAATGTGAAAAAACATTATAATAAAGCTGCTAGGCAGTACGCTGCGGGAATGGAGAGTTCATCTCTTGACGTGAACGTATGGACGTATGAAGAACTTTATACTCATGCAGTCAAACAGCACGGTGAAAAATATGTGCAAGAAATGGAAGCAGCACTTTTGGCACAAGAGGATGATGATAGAAATAAAACCATTAACTTAGTAAACTCTCTAGTTGGTTTATGTAAAGAAGCAGCTCCGATGATGGTCTTATTTTTTACGCCGCCTTTTTATCCGGCCGTTTGTTCACATGATGACCCCTTTGTACAAGAGATTTTGTCAAACGTACAGGCAACTGCCAAAGAGCAGTTCCAAGTGGAGCTAGTTGAACAAAGTTATTTTGGCGGAATTTCGGATTTAAGCTATGCCAGCCTGCAGCATCCGCTTCAAACATTTAACACATTAGTAGCCAATATGCCGCTATGGAATAAAGGGTATCATATCCCGCTAGAAGAGCTAGAGGAGCTGAAGATGCCGGTGCTGAACATTGGACCGCTGGGAAGAGATGCGCATCAATGGACCGAAAGATTAGACGTTCAGTATTCCTTTGAAATTTTGCCTCATTTCATTTATCAAGCTATAAAAGAAGCGCAGAAATAAACATCCGCCTGCGGATGTTTATTTGTTGAATTTAAAAGAAGCTCCTTGTACGGTAATTTGTTGCGGTGTTAGAGCGTGATCCAATTCAACCAAAAATGGACGCTCTCCAACTTTTTTTAATGTATCATGGACAACACCTTGTGTTCCGCTGCAAAAAATAAGGTTTCCTCCATTGACATATAGTTTTTGACAACGTGCATCAAGCAAAGAGTCTTTGTAGCTTTCGCCAGACTGAACGTCCAGCAGTTTCGTCCACTTGCTGATGGATTCTTCGAGGTTATGTACAGCACAGTAAATATTTTTTAGCTGCAGCTGACCAGCTTGGTGAGAAGAAAGATCTGCTAGCTTTGGCTTGCGTTTTTCTTCTGGTTCACCCCATTCAATAAAAAAAGGAAGAGGCAGGGAATCGTGATCAGCTTCAATAAAACACATTTTCCATTGAAGTCTTTCTCCATCATTGGTTTGGCGAGAACCCGCTACAGGACCTTTTACAGTGACGTTCTTGTTTTCCAGCTCTTTTATCAGCAAATCCATATCATCTGTACGAAGTGCAAATCGGCCAAAATGACCAACCGGTGTATGTTCGTTAACAAGCTGCTGAATAAGGTCATTATCTGTAACGTTTTGAGCTAACGCGATATCTCTAAGCCCAAGCCATTCAATATAGCTGAGGTTAAAATAAGCCAACGTGTTAAAAGTGCCCCATTTTTCATGGATGCCGCCTTTAATGACATGTATTCCGTATTTGTTTAGTTCTTTCTGAGCTTTAATAGGGTCAGGTGAAAAATGAACAAGATGATCAAAAGATAAGTGCATGGATAGGCCTCCTTTTAAGAGAGATTCTTTCCCATTATTATACGTTGTTTTCCTTTTCAAGAGGAGTAAAACGAATGATTATGTAAAATGAAAATCTTAAAAAAAGCAAGCCGCGTATGTTTTAAACTCGACTTGCTTTAGATTTAGTTAGCGACGACAGCCATGCCCCTTATAGCAGCAGCCAAATGATTTGTTAAACCATGGATATGAGCAGCAAGGTGAACCGCAGCGACAGCGGCGACGGCTAGAACGGCGAGTAGAACGACGAGTAGAACGGCGAGTAGAACGACGAGTAGTGCGGCGAGTAGTGCGGCGAGTAGAACGGCGAGTAGAACGGCGAGTAGTGCGACGAGTAGAACGGCGAGTAGAACGACGAGTAGAACGGCGAGTAGAACGGCGAGTAGAACGACGAGTAGAACGGCGAGTAGAACGACGACGAGAGCGCCTGTGAAGAGCAGTTGGCTCTTGGTACATAAATGTTTCAAGCTCAGTAGAAGCAATCGCTTCTGTTGCTTCTCTAATTCTTTCAGCAGTGATATGCATATAAACACCTCCTGGCTAATTCGGTACATAATACAATATGTACAAGGAAGGCGTTTGGATATAGTGAAAACATGGAATTTGTCTAAATTTGTGAAAGAAATGGAGTGGTTTTCATGCTTCAAATCCTCGAACATCAAAGAGTGGATATTGCTCTTCAAATAGTAGCTGTGCAAATAGAAGCTTATCAAGAAGAAGCAAGGCTCATTGGTTTTTCAGATATTCCTCAGCTTACAGAAAGCAAAGAAGATATTATGAAAAGCAAGGAAGTGTTTATCGGAGAAATGATTGAAGGTAAGCTAGCAGGAGTGCTGTCGTTTGAAATAGAAAATGAGCGATTAACGATTTGCCGCCTTGTTGTGCGTCCTCATTACTTTCGAAAAGGAATCGGAAGCCGTCTTTTAATACATGTACTTCAAAGATATTCTGAATGTGAATGTATGGTGTCTACAGCCGAAAAAAATATACCTGCGATTAAGCTATACGAAGCTCATCAGTTTTCAATTATAAAACGTACTGCAGCTACTGATAATCTTGTGTTAGTAACGATGAAAAGAGATTGAGACATAGCTAAATTAATCCAAAGAACAATAAATGAACCACATGAGCTAGTAGAAATCGGCTGTTGATTTTCCTGCAAGACTTCGCTTTCCGCGGGCGGGCGCTGCGCCTTCTCGTTGCTTCCGCTCCTGCGGGGTCTCCTCTCTTCCGCTTATCCCGAAGGAGTCTCCGTCTTGCTGTTCAATCAACACAGCTAGCATACTCATAACAATAAAAAAATCCGAACGCGTTGGATTCTCCAGCAAGAATCTCGATTCATCGTTCGGATCTTCTTTCAACTAAAATAATATTGTCCCAGCCTCTACGATGAGAGTGTTTGCTCAGAATAATCTAGAGCTGTATGGCGCTGAATCAGCAGTAAAGCAGCTAAAGTGACAACCGCTCCAATAATAAAAGGCAGCGTCATATTGAGTTTAAAGGCAAATGCACCAAGCAGAGGCCCAAAAATACGCCCTAAGCTATCCATTGAGGCGGTTAACCCCGAAGCAGAGCCATATCCTACTTTGGTTCTCATTGTAATTAATGAGAGGACACAAGGACGAATAAGGGCATTACCTGCTGTAAATATGCACAAAAATAAGGTAGCATTAACGGCACTAGAAGATAACAAAATAGACGTAAATCCTATTGCTGAAACCAATAAGCCAATGGCCATCAGCTTTTTTTCATTTCCTTTTTTAAATCGCTGCAGCACACCGCCTTGAATCAGCGCTTGAGTTAAACCGCTCGCCATAAACATCCATCCGATTGTCGTAGGAGTAGCATTGATTTTCGCTATTTGAAAAAATTGAAAAGTAGCTTCTAAACCAGCGAGCGTAAAAGTCGCTAAAAATGAAAGAACATATAAATACTTCATAGCTCCTTGAAAATCTGACGTGAAGTCATGCCATCTCGATGTCTGTACTTTATCAGCAGATTCTTTTCGTAAAGATTCTTTTAACGTAAAGAATGAGAACGCTGTCATAATCAGTGACAAGATACCAGAGATAACGAAGGGGAAAAACAAGCCGAAAGATGAAAGGACGCCGCCTAATGCCGGTCCAAAAATAAAGCCTAAGCCAATCGACATTCCTAACAGTCCCATTGCTTTCGTGCGGTTTTCTTCATCTGTACTATCAGAAGCATATGCAAAAGCACAAGGAATAACAGCTCCTGCGAACAAACCTCCGATGATGCGCGACGTATACATTAAAGTCAGAGAGTTTTCTGCCACCGAAAAAAGAAAAAAGCTTGCGCTAAAGCCGAGTAAGCCCCAAAGTAAGATGGGACGCCGGCCTTTTATATCGGAAAGCTTCCCCCAAAAAGGTGCAGTAATAAAAGATGCGATCGAATAGCTAGCCATTAGTATTCCTAAATTGGCCGTGCTTGCACCCGTGGCACGAATAACTTCAGGTACGATGGGGATGATCACTCCAAAGCCGACAAATACCATAAAAATAACAAACATTAATGTTCCAAGCTGTTTGTTCATATGCAATTAAGCCCCTTTCTCTGTAGAACATGCCGTGAGTTTAGTATACCAAATACAAAGAAGTTTTTTACGTATATTTGGTAAAAAACGTTTTATTTACAAATGGATAACTATGTTAATATTTACCTGTTGTGCTGAGGATGATACAATTAAAAGAAAAGGGACGTGAAGCGATTGCCAATATGGATTGTATTTGCTGGGATCATAGGCGGTCTTTTAGGATTTGGGGCGCTAGTGGACTATATAGCTAAAAAGAGAAGTATCGAGTTAGATCCAGCAGAAGGAATAAAGAATGCTTCTGATGCAGAACAAATCTATGTGGAAAATTATCTTTATCAAACAAAAGAAAATAACAATCACTTTCAATAAAAAAAGCTTGGAGAGAAATCTCCAAGCTTTTTTAATGCGGTAAAAAGATGAGCTGATAGAGAAATAAAACAGCAAAGACATACACAAGCGGATGAACTTGTTTGCCTTTTCCTTTTACCAGCTTCATTAACGGATAAGAAATGAAGCCAAGCGCAATTCCTGTTGCAATACTTGATGTAAGAGGCATCGCCAGAACAACTAAAAAGGCAGGGAACGCTTCATCAAAGTCATTCCAATTAATTTTAGCTACAGCACCCATCATCAAGCTTCCGACAATAATTAATGCAGGGGAAGTAATAGCTGCTACGCCAGAAACCGAGCTTACAACCGGACTAAAGAACGCTGCAACAATAAATAAAATGGCTACCGTCACACCTGTTAGACCTGTACGTCCGCCTGCTGCTACACCAGATGAAGATTCAACGTAAGCCGTTGTTGGGCTTGTACCAAATAAAGCTCCAATCGTTGTACCAAATGAGTCAGCAAGCAATGCTTGACGTACACGAGGCATCTTATTACCTTTCATAAGACCGGCCTGTTGAGCTACGCCTACCATTGTACCTGTTGTATCAAAAATCGTCACAAGTAAGAAAGAAAAAACAACTGTGTACAAATCATGATGAATAACATCTCCAAAAGCAGCAAAAGGATTTGAAATCATTAAGCCGTCTGGAAGGTGAGGGGAAGCAAACAAACCTTTATCAAATGAAAGCTGTCCTCTAAAGAAAGCAATTAATCCGGTAATAATCATACCGAAGAATAAAGCGCCGTTTACATTTAGCGTATATAAAATGATTGTAATCGCAAGTCCGATCAGTGTTAAAACTACTTTTTCAGACTGCAAATCACCAAGTCCAATTAAATTTGACTTATTTGCAACAATAATACCGGCTGAACGAAGCCCGATAAAAGCAATAAATAAACCGATACCAGCACTAATCGCGTGCTTTAAATTGTTTGGAATAGCTTCAATTAATTTTTCACGAAACGATGTTAACGATAGGATGATAAAGATAATACCCGCTACGAATACAGCTGAAAAAGCAGTAGCATAGTCGATGCTTCCATTTGAACCAACAACTAAAGCAGCAAAGTACGCATTCATTCCCATACCGGGAGCAATCGCGATTGGATAGTTAGCTGCAAGAGCCATCCATAGCGTAGCTACGACTGCTGAAATAATAGTAGCTGTAAATACTTGATCAAAAGGAACGCCGGCGCTGGACAAAATAACTGGGTTCACAATGACGATATAAATCATGGTTAAAAACGTTGTAATACCAGCTAAAATCTCCGTTTTAGCATCCGTGTTATATTCTTTTAACTTAAACATAAGTAACCTCCAAAAATAACGAACATTAAAAGCAACATGATATATAATATTCGTTTTTTACTTGAAATGCAATAGATTTGCATATAAAAAATCAAAAACTGAAAAAGTGACGATAAAAGAGCTAAAACAAGTGTGAAATATTTCTTTTTTTCGGTGCTTTTTATAGTGTGTGCGTATAGAAGAGGCTCATACGAAAAAAAGCCGCTTGGGCTGCAGCGGCTATGTTGCTTGTTTTGAGGCAACGACTATTGGAAATTTTATTTTAATGGAAAGAGTTAAATCGTGATACGTATATTCCAAGCGTCCGTGGTAGTTGGAAACAAGTTCAGAAATGATCCACGTGCCAAGGCCTTCGTGGCGTTCTTTCTTTTCTGTAACATGAAAAGAAGTAAACAAGTGATCTTGACGTTCTCGTGATAAAGCAGCGGTAGAATTGCTGACTTCTAAAATGTAAATGCCGCTTCGAATCATACTCGAAACGGTTATCTCCTTTTTCTCAGAAGAATGAGCGGCTTCTAAAGCATTATGCAGTAAATTCATGATGAGATTCATTTGGTCAAGGTGGTTTAAAGGCAGCTGTGATAACGGTGAATCTAATTGAACATTCATATGTATTCCCCACGTATGTGCTTGATTCTTGCTTTGATGGACAACAGAAGCAACGTGCGAATGTTCACCTTGAATATATGAATGGGTATCATTCAGAGCTTCAACGTAATCTTGAATATACTCTTGTGCCTGCTGTCTTTGATTTGTTTCTAAAAGATAGGATACGGCACTGACATGTTTAATAAAATCATGTCTTTCAGCCCTTAACGCTTGAAAAAGCTCATTGTTTTTTTGAATTTCACGTGAAGCACTGCTTTCCCGGTTGGTTACAAATATGTATTGTTGATAAGAAGAAAACATGTCAGTCATGTAACCAATCATTGCGATAACGGTTAAGCTAACACTAAAAGGTGAAGATAGGCTAAATAAAAGCAGGAAAAAAGCCGTCAGTACGATTGCTTTTTTTATAGTTAGTGAAGGAGCCGTTTGATATTTCTTTCTCCATATAAAAAATGAACCAATTATAAAAGAACTAAGTAGGAGATGTAAACTAACAGGCAGGTCTTTAAAAAAGAGGAGCACGAAAACAGTTAGTAAAACTAATGTGTAAAATAGTTTCATTTTAGATAGTCCCTCCTTTAAAAGTATTCTTTTTGCAAGATGTCTAAATTTGGTTTCGTGATTAAAGCTGTTTTTTCGGTGCTTTGAAACATCACTGAGTAGGAGTGCTTAGTATACAGGGAGAAATTTTGAACATAGGAAATGTTTATAATAAAAGCTCGATGCGACCTTAGAAAATGACTCGCTGTTAATTCTTTTTCAATTTCGTTTAATGATTGATAGGTACTAAATTCTCCATTTGTCGTTATGATTGTGGTAGAGCGACCCGTTCGTTCTGCAAATATAATATCTTGTTTGTTCAGCACTTGCATTTCGGTTTTTTGTTTTAAAATAAGCTTATCTCTTGTGTCAGTTGATTGTTTTTTTTGATGAAAACGCTGAATGCCTTTTAACAGACGCTCTTTAGAATAAGGCTTCATAATATAGTCTAAAACGTTGAGTTCAAATGCATGAACGGCAAAGCCGCTGTGCCCAGTGACAAAAATGACTTGAATATCAAGTGCGTAAGCATTGATAAAGTCTGCAAGCTCATAACCTGATAGCTTTGGCATTTCAATATCTGTAATTAATAAATCAATTTGATTTTTTTTAATTTCGTTATAAGCTTCCTCCGCGCTGCTAGTCGAAAAAAGTATGTCTATATCATCTTCTCTTTCTAAAGAAATCCTCAATTTCTCTAAATCATATGAATGATCGTCCACTAATCCTACCTTCATAAATAAAAACCCTCTTTGTTTCATTCTATTGGATATTACCACACTATTTTACCATGATTTACAAGATAGAAAGGATGTTTCGCGACATAAAAAACCCTCTTTATGACAAGATGGAAGATGCTGTATGAAAAATAAGCTAAGATATAGTCAATCACGGTAAAAGGGGAGAGCGGATATGATTGAAATCAAAGGTGTGACGAAATATTTTAAAGAGAAAAAGCAAACAATTGCGGCTGTTCAAGATATTCATGTAACCATCGCACAAGGAGAAATTGTAGGGCTATTAGGTGAAAATGGAGCAGGGAAAACAACTCTTTTACGTATGCTGTCGACTGTACTTGAACCATCGGAAGGTAATATGTTTATTCACGGAATTAACATTCATAAACAGCCCGATAAAATAAAACAAAGAATCGGCGTGCTTTTTGGCGGTGAAACAGGCTTATACGACCGTTTGACCGCTCGTGAAAACTTAGCTTATTTTGCTAAGTTTTATGGCATGAGCAAACATGAAACAAAGATAAGGATTGAGGAACTGGCCAAACGTTTTGGAATGAAAGACTACTTGGATCGCCGCGTCGGAGGCTTTTCAAAAGGAATGCGTCAAAAAGTAGCCATTGCACGCACTATTCTTCATAACCCGGACGTTATCCTATTTGATGAGCCGACTACAGGATTAGATATTACATCAGCAAACATGTTTCGTGAGCTTATTAAAAGTCTGCAAAGAGAAGGAAAAACGATTATTTTTTCCAGTCACATTATGGAAGAAGTGGAGATGCTGTGTCAGTCTATCATCATGATTCATAAAGGGAAAATGATTTATCAAGGAACAAACGAACAGCTGTATAAAGAAGAGGAAAGCACAGACTTAAACTATATCTTTATGTCGCGTATCGTGAGGGGGGCTTAATATGATTTGGCATATTTATAAAAAAGAGTTAATTGATTGTTTGCGAGATCGAAAGACGATTATCTTTAGTGTGTTGATTCCGATTTTGTTAAATATAGGGATGCTGTTTTTTGTAGATAGAATGATGTCTAGTGATCAATCTGATGGTATGTCTATAGCTGTTGAGAAAGGCTCAGATACAAGTGTAGTGGAATGGTTAAAGAAAGATAGAAACCTTCAAGTTGTGGAAAGCGAAGATCCACTTCAAACAGTAGAAAAAGGCAAAGCATTAGTAGCTTTAAAAGTTGACAAGAAATTTTCCGATAAAATTCTCCATATGCAATCTCCAGATGTGACGATTTATACAAGTCCAAGTAGTGTAGAATCTTCAGGGGCGACAGAGTACGTTACAAATATACTAAACAAACAGAGAGAAGGCATCGTAAAAGAACGTTTAAATCAATTAAATATTAATAATCAAACGATTGAGCCCTTTCATGTAATTGAACAAAGTGTTTCAAAAGAAGATACCAGTTCACTATACATGGTAGCAATTTATGCCCCCCTAATTATTATTATAGGTATATTAGGAGGTATCTTGCCTTCTGCTAATGATATTTTTGCAGGAGAAAAAGAGCGAAAAACGATGGAAGCTCTACTCATGGCTCCTGTTAAACGACTACATTTACTAGTAGGGAAATGGTTCACTATTTCTACATTTGGTGTCTTAAGCGGAGTTCTTTCTACTATTTCATTTGTGCTTTTTGTACGCTACTTTACCGTGACGTTAAATGATGCCTTGAATCTAACCAATCACCTCGTTGCTTTTGGCGTTTCATTACTAGTAGCTATCACTTTATTTGCTTTATTAGCAGGACTAATTCTTTGTATCTTTAGTCTCTTAGCAAGCTCCATTAAAGAAGCGCAAAGCTATACATCACAAATCATTACGGTAGCGATGCTTCCATATTTCCTAATGATGGGGAAATCTGTAAACGAGCTGCAGTCAAGTGCCTTTTTAATTCCTATTTATAACGTATTTGCACTTATGAAACAGCTTCTCTATGGTGTCTATGACATGCAGAGTCTTGTGTATACAGCAGGAAGCTTGTCGGTTTGCATTATTGTTTTATTTACGATTGGTTATACGATGTTTACCAAAAGCCGTTGGGTGCTTGGTAAAGGGTAAGAGACTGGGCAAAAGTAATTTAGTTGAAGAGAAATCCGAACGAGTAATCGTTCGGATTTTTTTATTGGAATGGTGAACGTAGGTTTCAAGTAGGTAGTTAGCTGCTTCTAGCTGTTGATTGGAGGGAAAAACGGAGACTCCTGCGGGAAAAGCGGAACAGGTGAGACCTCACAGGAGCGGAAGCGACGAGGAGGCTCACCGGCCACCCGCGGAAAGCGAAGTCTTGCACGGAAATCAACAGCGGCGTAACAAGCGCCTCATAATAGCTCATTTACCCCAGTTGTTTGTCTCTAGATTCAATTGATTTCGTTATATCTCAACTTTTTTGTAGGGAAATAGAAATTAAAAGAGAATATGGAAAGAAAGGAGAGTGAAACAGCTGCATCTTATTATATGCATCCTATTATAGTAGAAGAAATTTCTCATTCGATAAAAAAGTATGTAAAGCAAATCGAAAAAGTGACGTTTCCAAAGCAAGGATGTACCTCGGATGTTGGTATCCTTCATACGGCTAAAGGAAAGTATGTTTTAAAGCGGACAAAAGGGGGAAAGTACAGAAAATGGTTATATAGGGAATATTATGTATTAGAAAATATACGGGCACTGGCGGACTTTCAAAGCCCGAGTGCTTACAAATTTGTTCAAACAGCTGTTATTGGCTGGAGCGGAGGAACCTGCGGAGACGCTCGTTATGATATGGCGCTTGCTGTGCGCTTTGAAGACGGAATTTTTACAGATAAAGAGCGCGCGTCTTTTTTTAAGGGATATGGCAAGGGGATTTCACCGCACGAATTTTGTTATTTTGCAGAAGGATTGTACGAGTTTTTCTAAGTAATAATGACATCATTTTCTTCATTTGTTGAACGTCCACTTTCTTTGACGAATTCATACTAGTTTTGTCACGTATGAAGGGATTTAAAAATTTCTCTCGAAATGGCTAGTAAATGAAAAAAATGGAGGGATGGAACATGACGATGAAAACGGTAGATGTGGCAAAAGCGCTGGGAATACATCCAAGTACGGTACTAAAGTGGGTCAAAATGGCCGATATCGAGCTAGAGAGAAATGAATCGGGACACTGTGAGTTTACAGAAGAAAACATTGAAGCACTTAGAAACTTTCAAAAAAACCGCAATCGTCAAGCCGTCGTCAAAGTGGTAGAAAAAGTAGTAGAAAAAGAGGAAGTCGTTATATCTGATGAACGTGCGCAAGACATGCAAAAGCAGCTTGATCAGCTTTTTTTAAGGTTGATTGAAAATGAAAAGCGTACAGAAGAAAAAGCGGGAGAAGTAGTGACGTTTCAAATTTTAGAGCATCGTTCAGAAATCGATCGATTAAATAAAGTTATTACGAAATTAGAAAATCGAGTAGTGGAACTTGAAAGTCAGTTAAAAAGTGAAGATAGCTTAAAAGGTAAAAAGCCTGTTCCGAGATGGAGAAGCTTTTTAACCGGTATTTTTAGCTACTAGCAGCGATTTACCATAACGGTAAATCGCTTTTTTTATGGAATTTTATGAAAAATACATCAATTTGTACAGGTTTGTGGAAAAAAATCTCAATAATAGTTGACGAAACGCTTAGTAATTTGATAAAACTAATTAAGTTAAGAAAGTGAAATACTTTCGTAAATACATATTCGTTATCATGCGATAGCGATAAGGAGAGTGACAAGTGAAAAAAAGAGAAGAGCTCGTTCAAGAAATGGAGACGCTGTTTCGCTTTGTGTTCAGACAGCTTCGCCAAGAAATTAATGAAGTATACAATTCAGAGCTATCAACAAATGAATTTATGGTGCTTCGCATGCTGGTTGATTCCGGCAGGCAGCGATCAACTGATTTATCAAAGTATCTTCAAGTGTCAGCAAGCCACATTACGGCGGTAACAGACTTGCTTTTGTCAAAAGGCTACATTGCACGCAAACGGTCTGAAAACGATCGGCGTATTATTGATATCGAACTGACCAAGGAAGGACAGGATATTTTTAATGCTATTCAAGAGAAGAAACGAGCCTATTTCCTTGAGCGTTTTGAGCACTTTACAGATAAAGAAATTGAAACGGTGAATAAACTGTTTCACAAAATTAAAGGCGATCAAAAATAAAGCGCTTTAAATGCGGAAGAATAATCAGTGAATATGGCCTTCACTGATTATTTTTTGTCTTAAAACGCAAAGTGTATAAAAGGCAAGTTAGTTGGTGAGAACATAAAATCAGCGTATAATAATAGAAAGAACACATGAAGGAGGTCATCTTTTTGACAGAACAATATGAAGTAGCAACTTTTGCCGGCGGCTGTTTTTGGTGTATGGTGAAGCCTTTTGATGAACAGCCAGGCATTATAAAAGTTGTATCTGGCTATACAGGCGGTCACAAAGAGAACCCGACGTACAAAGAAGTATGCTCAGAAACAACGGGCCACTATGAAGCGATTCAAATTACATTTGACCCAGAAGTTTTTCCATATGAAAAGCTTTTGGAACTATACTGGCCTCAAATTGATCCAACGGATGCAGGCGGACAATTTGCCGATCGAGGCGACTCGTATCGAACAGCTATCTTTTACCATAATGAACACCAAAAGGAACTAGCTGAAGAATCGAAGCAACAATTAGAAGCAAGCGGTCGTTTTTCTGAGCCGATTGCTACCCAAATTCTACCGGCAAAACCGTTTTATGAAGCCGAAGAATACCATCAAGGTTATTATAAGAAAAATAAATTCCGCTATGCTATGTATCGACGCGGGTCTGGACGTGATCGTTTTATTAAAGAAAACTGGAAAGACTTTGGACGGGACGAGCAGCTGAAAACGACATTAACGCCCATTCAGTATGAAGTGACTCAAAACGATGCAACGGAACCTCCGTTTCGCAATGAATTTTGGGATCATACAGAAGATGGTATTTATGTAGATATTGTATCAGGAGAGCCGCTGTTTAGTTCAACTGATAAATATGATGCCGGATGCGGATGGCCGTCTTTCACAAAAGCGATTAATAAAGATGAAGTAAACGAAAACATGGACGTTAGTCATAATATGGTTCGTACAGAAGTACGAAGCAAAACGGCTAACTCTCATTTAGGTCATTTATTTGATGATGGTCCCCAAGATGCAGGCGGCTTGCGTTACTGCATCAACTCAGCAGCTCTTCGCTTTGTTCCGAAGGAAGATTTAGAAAAAGAAGGATACGGGGAATACACTGTTTTATTTAACAAATAAAATAATATGAAAAAAAGAGCGTGATTCAACTTAAAGTTGGCTCACGCTCTTCTTTTTGTGCTTTCTTTTGTTTTATTTTAGCTCGAATGAGGCTATAGAGAAAAAGGAAAGGAATGTAGCCATAAATAAAGTAAAAGCCGGTCATGGATAATCGTGTATTAAGCTGATCGATGGTTTCCCGATCATCAAAGAAAATAGAAAAACCAAGAAGGGCAATAAGAACTAATATAAGAAAAAGCGTAGGCGGCTTATTAAATGTTTTGCTAAATCCACGAATTGTACACCATACGCTGACGGCAATAGTAGGAAGAACAACTAAAAGCCATAGAGCAATTAAAATGTATTCAAAACGCTGTAAAAATGGGATTTCGATAATTTTAGCCATCGTTAAAGTTGGCCAGATCGTATGCATTAACTGTCCCTGGCTAAAGTAAGCAAATGACACTAATGCTGTGCACAAGTATAAAAAAGCACTGAACAAAATTCCAAGTTGACCCCATTTTTGGCTAGTAGCTCCATTTTTTATAAAAGGATAGAAAAAAAGCACAGATTCAAATCCTAAATTCTCAAAAGTCATCATTTTAGTTGAAATTAAAAATTCCCATATGGTGTGATCAAACAAAGGAAATAAATTATTAAGGTGTCCGTATTTTAATGGATAAATCAATGCGAATACGAGCGGCAAGGGAAGCATAACCCCAAAAAAAGCAATTCCAGTAATCACACGAAACCCACCGGAAACTGTATAGTAAATAATAGGTAAGTAAACAAGTGATACAATCCATGTTTCCAACTGTGGAAACATCCATATTTGTAAAATTTCTACGTACGTCCGGTAAATGGTTAACGCAAAAATAAAATAATAAGCCGATGCCGCAAGAGTTAAAGCTCCTCCAAGGTATTTCCCAAAGTATAACCGGTGAATATCGACAATATCGCTGTTTTCGCGGGTTAAAATATTAAAAATCATCGCTAATAAAATACAGACGCTGATTGCAGCAAGAAAGATGGATATCCAAGCTTCATATCCAGCTCCTTTAATAATATAACGCTGAAATCCTAGGATCCCAACACCAATCTGAGTAGAGTGGACTAAGAAAAAAAGAAAAGAAGGGGAAACTTGATTTTCTTCTTTGATTGTATTATGCATCTTTTCTTCCTCCTAGTTGCTAATACCGGTTTGAATAAGGTGAACGCGAGCTTTTACTTCAATATTCATATCCGGATATTGCGCTTTGAATTTTTCACTGTTAAACCCTCGCGTTTTACTTCGAACATAATCTGTAAAACAAATGGGGTCGATTTTGTGCCGCTGAAGCTTCTTAATAAAGGTATCCCCATCTTTTTCAATATCTTTTTGAAGCGTTTTTTCAACCATTTTAATACTAGCCGGGTCTGTTAAATCTATCCATCCAGGAAACTCTTTTACAAGTCCGTCGATAGTTAAGTGCGCAACAATACTTGGATGCTGATGATTTCCTTTAATTTCATACTTTGTTTTGGTGCGCAAGTTTTGCAGTATAATTTCGCCTTTGCGGTCACTTTCTTTAATTTTTACTGAGTAGCGGCCGTGCTTTGTTCCGCTTGTTAGCAGCTTAAATAAAAACGTTTCTTTCATTCCGATGGTTGTAACGACTTTTTGTTTTTTAAAAAGCGCCAGTCCCTTTAATTTAATAGCATCTTTTTCTTGAGCTAAAACAGGAAGGTACGGGTCGCGGTCATCGCTAAAAAAACTGAATAAAAAAATTTGTAAATTGGTGTTAGGCAAATTTTCTGTTCGGATATTTTGTTCAATCAAATTAGAAATAAACTGATAGTCCTTGATTTTCTTTTTGGTAACGGAGCTCAATAATTCATGTGCGTTGCCATCTGCAATGCTTAATTTAATATTACGTCCAAGGTCTGGATTCCTAGCAATTGTATTTACTAATTCATCCACGCCATGTGTTGCAAATTTTTTTCCCATGACGATGCTTCTCAGCTGCCCAAAAGCGACCGGAAGAGATGATTTATTGTTTAAACGGAGTGGAATATCAAATGATGAATTAGCAGTAGCCGCAATAATACTAGGTTCTTCTGTTGGCCCGTACTTATAGATAGGGTATAAAATAGTTCCTCTGACTTTATTGCTTTGAGGAATATAATCATAACCTATGGAGTTAACTACTTGAATTTCGTCAATTGTTTCACGGTCTGCACAGCTCGTTAAAAAAGTAAGGCAAGTGCATAAAATAAGTATTCTCTTCATGACGTTTCCCCGCTTTACTCATTATCTAAATTACTTTTTCGTTTAGTCTTGTTCGCTTTATTAGGGTTATAGCGAAAGCGTTCTAAAGGACGCAAGTAGCTTGGTCGCTTGGCCGTATGACTATAGGGCAATCGCAGAAAGGTATCCCTATACTCTGTTGGGCGAAACGGAAAAAGCGGAACAAGATAAGGCATGCCCAAAGATTTTAAACGAAGCAAGTGAACCAGCAAGAAGCAAAAGCCAAAGGTGATGCCGACTAAGCCAAACGCAGTAGCAAACAAAATAAATGGAAAACGTAGCAGCCGGATCGTGTTAGACATTTTAAAAATAGGCGTTGTAAAAGAGGCTAAAGCTGTCAGTGAAACAATAATAAGCAAAATATTGCTTGTTAACGCCGCTTCGACTGTTGCTTGCCCAATAACAATCCCGCCTACGATTCCCAGTGTTTGCCCTACTTTTGTTGGAAGTCTGGCCCCGGCTTCGCGAAGCAGTTCAATGGTGATTTCTAAAAAAAGTACTTCGATGACCGGTGGAAAAGGAACGTTTGTCCTTGAAAAGATAATAGGCCCCAGAAGATCTTTTGGAAGCATCTCATAATGATACGTAACAATGGCTACATAAAGAGGCGTAGCAAAAATAGAGAAAAAGACGCCTAAAATACGGATAACTCGGAAAAACGATCCTAGAACCCACGGTAAATAGTAGTCTTCAGGTGAAATAAAGAAGTCAAGCAGCGTTGACGGCCCCGTAACTGCGTAGGGTGAACCGCTTGAGAAAAAGGCAGCTTGCCCGTTTAACAGACTGAACAAGACCCGGTCGATCCGCTCTGTTGTTAAAAACAGAGGAAACGCCGTAGAAGAATTATCGGAAATTAATTGATCAAGCATTGTACTATCAAAAATGACGTCGAAATCTATATCTTCCAGGCGCTGCGTCATAGTGTCTACGTGCTGAGGGTTCGTTACGCCTTCTAAGTAAACAAGAACGACACGCGTTTTTGATTTATTTCCTACGGTGAGTTCTTTAAAAATAAGGTTTTCGGAAATGACCGTTTTTCTCATTAAATAGAGATTGACATCTAAATCCTCTACAAAACCAATTTTAGGACCAACGACGCTGAACTCATTTTCTGTTTCATTTTCTTTTCGAAACCCTGTATCAAAGCTTTGAACTTTAATAAGAGCTACTAGCTTATCGTCTTTATGTAATTGAAACATTACGTAGCCGCGCAGCATCTTTTCTAAAATTTCTTTTGTATCTTTTGTGACTGAAATATCTTCAATCGGCAGAACATTTTCAACTTCATATATACTGCTTAACGTGAAGTCTAGTTTTTGAAAAGGCTCGAGTATTTTATCTTCAACACTTTGCATGTTTACGAGCTGCTTAAAATAAGTAATGATGTACTTTCGATGCTGCGAACCAATGGCTAATGTTGTGAAATCACTTGATTTTTTAAATTGTTTAATCAGTTCATCCAATGTTTTTTTGGGCTGATCGTCTGCATTCTTTTTTTTAAATAAATGTTTAAACATAACCGTGCCCCTCGCATGACTTTCTATTACTGGTAGTTTGTTCATGTACTTCCTTTTTATTCGACTATTTTTTCTCAAGAAGAAAGGAAGAATATAAAGACAAACTTTACACTCTTTTACAGCAGATAAACAGTGGATTTACGTTTGAATGGTAACTTTAGACATGTCGAAGACAATTAAGTAAAGGAGCGGGTACATTTATATGAAGAAAAAATTAGCAGGTATTACACTGGCAGGAGCAGTAGCATTGGCCTCGTTTGGTGTAGGAAACTCACTTATTCAAACCGAAGCAAAAGTGGAGCACAAGTCAGCTAAGAAGCCTCAAAATGTCATTATGATGGTAATGGACGGGACGAGTTCAAATGCTACTACACTCGCAAGATGGTACAAGGGAAAACCGTTACATATGGATCAGCTGATGGCCGGGGGAGTACGTGCGTATTCGGCAGAATCTGCTATTACAGATTCCGCTCCGGCAGCTACTGCTTTAGCAACAGGAAATAAATCAAATTCAGGTTATGTAGGTGTGCTTCCTTCAGTAGTGAACACACCTGGGGTTAAATCTGTAGAAAAAGAAGATCAATTTCGTCCCGTAGCAAACGTTCTAGAAGGAGCAAAGCTTTCAGGGCGCGCGACGGGAATTGTGGCTACTTCTGAAATCCAGCACGCTACACCAGCTGGTTTTTCAGCCCACAACTATAGCCGTGATGATTTTCAAACGCTAGCGGAGCAGCAAGTGTATCAAAACATTGATGTAGTGCTTGGAGGAGGTAAGCAATCTCTTCTTCCAGGAAAAGAAGAAAAAAGCCGGAAAGACGGTGAAAACTTAGTCGATGTTTTGAATACAAGAGGATATGACTTTGTAGAAAATAAAAAGGAATTAGAGCAGTCACACGCCAAAAAAATCTGGGGGAGCTTCGCCGACCGTGACTTAGCGTATGATATGGACCGACCGCAGACAAAAGCAGAACAGCCAAAGTTGTCCCAGATGACAAATAAAGCAATAACAACACTATCCAAAGATAAAGACGGTTTTTTCTTATTTGTTGAAGGAAGCAAAACGGATTGGGCAGCTCATGCGAATGATCCAGTAGGAATGATTAGCGATGTATTAGCGTTTGATGAGGCAGTAGGCAAAGCAGTAGAGTTCGCTGAAAAAGATGGAAATACGATGGTTATTGCGATTGCTGATCACGGAAACAGCGGTCTTTCAATCGGTAATGCAAATACAACAAAAGGATACGATACCACACCTGTTTCTGCTTATATTGATCCGTTAAAAAAAGCAAAAATGACGTTAGAAGGTGCTACGTCTAAATTAAAAGAAGATTTATCAAATAAAGAAGAAGTGGCTGCTTTGTATGGTTTGTCCAATCTAACTTCAGAGGAAAAAGCGCAGCTGACTAAAGCAAGAGATAAAAAAGAAATCAGTGCTGCACTATCGAAGTTATTAGCCAACCGAGCAAACCTTGGATTCACAACGGGCGGTCATACGGGGGAGGATGTATTTCTGTATTCGTACGGCGTAAATCGACCAACAGGGCACTTTGATAATACGGATATTGCCAAACATATGGCTAAATCAATGAATATTAACTTAAACGAGTTAACAAATGAATTATTTATTGAGGCAAATAAAGCTTTTAAAGGCTCAAAGGTAGCGGTTGACTCAAAAGACAAAAACAACCCTGTGCTGGTTGTTACAAACAATAAGCGAACGGTGCGTTTCCCAGTAAACAAAAATATTGCTATTGTAAACGGAAAAGAAATTCAAATGGACAGCGTGGTGGTACAGGATAAAAAGAATCGCTTTTTTGTATCGAAACAAGCACAGCAAATTGTAAAAAATGAAAAATAAGAAATCAATACAAAACAGGCCGGGTTATAACTTTAGGCCTGTTTTTTTACAAATAATAGATGGTTAATTAGGTTATGTAGCCTTTATAGAGGAATGAAGCTATTTATTTTACAAATAAATAGCTTTGAACACTTAAAGAAATGGAAAGTCTTCACGTTTAACTATATGTGATTTGTACTATGAAATGGTATAATAATCATAGTTTTAAAAGGAACTAGTTCGGAATACATATGTAAGTTCATACCTTTGTATGCTAGAATTTTTATAATAAAATGAATAAAAAATACATAAATTCTTTTGGCTGAAATCACAAAGTCATGGTTATTAAGGGCAATATGTAAGTAATTACCTTGAATAAAAAGTAAAAAAATGAATAAAAGTATGGGTGAAAGAGCGTAGAACATGTTTTAATAGTAAGAGAAAACAAAATGATTGAAAAAAGCTTGTCGTCTTTATCGAAAATAGTAAATAAAGATTTTGGCATGCTGATTTACAGATTATAAAAAGGGTATTAAATCATTGTTAGGAAAATAAATGATAATAGATAAACGGTTTTTATGTCTTCTTCTAGAAAACCTACAATTATTGCAATATTCCCCATGAACAATCGTTGTGCGTTCCATTAACGATTAGCGTCCGTGTAGATCATTCATCTCAACATAAAAACACTATAACTATGTGTAGACATGCATAAAACAGAATGGGCAATAGTTCGTACTATACTTTAACATTGTATCCTAGGGGGAGTCATGATGAACAAAATTAACTTAATTATTGCCGATGATAACGAAGATTCGGTTGAAATTTTAGATTATTTTATAGAACAGCTTCCGGAATTTGAAGTGATTAGCACCTGCAAAGACGGAGAGCAGCTTGTACAGGAAGTGATGGCTAAGAGTCCAGACCTTTTGCTCGTAGACATTAATATGCCTACGATTAACGGTGTAGATGCCATAAAAAAGTGCCTGCGCATTAAGCCGAATTTAAACTTCATTTTTATCACCGGCTATGATGAATTTGCTGTAAAGGCATTTGAGTTGTCAGCACTGGATTACATTGTAAAACCGATTGAAAAAACCAGGCTTTATATGGCGTTAGAGCGGGCAAAAAACTCCATTGGAATTGATAAAAATCAGTCAAAAAAGCCAGGTGAGCAATTAAAAAGACTGCCTGTAAAATTTAATGGTTCTACTTATTACATTCCAATTGATCAAATTATTTTTATCGAGAAATCCGGAAAAAAATGCTTAATTTATACTCAATCACGTGTCTATGAGACATATGAAAATATTAGTGATATCTATATGTATTTGAACCCTTCTGTATTTAGTCAAACACACCGGTCTTATATCGTGAATTTACAGAAAGTTTCGCACATCACACCAAAAAACGAAACATATCTTGTTTATTTCTTAGAAATTGATGAATATGCTCATATCTCAAAATTAAAAATCCAAGACGTTCAAAAACAGCTGCATCAGTTAATGACGAATTAAAAGATGCTGCTGCTTCTAAAATAGCTATGTTGATGAAAGGACGAAGCTTATGTAAGTTTCGTCTCTTTCATGTGTCTGCTTTCGGAATAAATGATCGTAATATAGTTCTTATGAGAAGAGTTAGATAGAAGACGTAACGTTGAATTGAAAGGAAAGAAAATGATTTCAATTACTGGTAACTATAATGAATTTACCGTATTTCTTGCTGTCATTGTAGGGATTCTTGCCTCTTATACAGCACTTGATATTATGAGCAAAATGATAAAAAAACAGCGGAACAATTATTTGTGGCTTACACTGTCAGCAACTTCAATGGGGCTTGGAGTGGGGGCGATGCACTATATTGCGATGCTTGCTTATTATGTTCCTGTTAGCTTTCATTTTGATCCTGTACTTTCTGTCCTTGCTTTAATAATAGCGATCAGCGGATCATTAGTTGCGTTTTGGACATTCTGGAAATGGCGCACGTCGGTATGGTCAGGGCTTATTTTAGGAAGCAGTATTCTGGGTACGCATTACATTGCAATGGCAGCAATCGAAACAGAAGCACGTATTCATTATGCCGTGCTATCTGTTTTGCTTTCCATCATCATCGCCCTGGTCGTTGCATTTTATGCGATGCACTTGTTTTTTCGTTCGAAAAGCGTGAAAGCTAATCCGTTTCTTAAACTTGTTAGCTCTATTTTGCTGGGTATTGGAATTTCAGCTATGCATTTCATCAGTATGTATGGAATGAAGCTCCATATTGCACATTCAGTTGCTAGAAGGTGGGGCCAGTGGCTGCCGTATCAAGCGCCATTTTCCAATATTATTGCAAGCATCACAATTACGCTACTCATTGTCTTCCTGCTCGTTGCTGCTTTTAAGCGTCAGGAAGAAGTGAGGGAAAGTCAATTAAAAGAAGAGTATTATCAATCTCTTTTTAACTACAATCCCAATATTGTGTGTGCGGTTGATTTGTACGGCAATATTCAAACGATTAATCCAAAAGGAACAGAGCTAACAGGATACACGTTGCATCAAATGGAGAAAATTCCGTTTCCTTATATGTTTAGAGAAGCTGAAAGAGCTGAAGAATATATGTGGAAATCTCTGAGCGGAGACTCTGTGTATTATGAGGCAACGCTCATTCGCAAAGATAATCAGCCTGTATACGTTGAAGTAACGCAAATGCCTATTATTGTTCATGGTCAAATTAAAGGCAGTTACGTTATTGCCAAAGATGTGACAGACCGAAAAAAGGCTCAACAGCAGCTGTTGGATTTACAAGAAGATTTAAAACGCACGCTTTCACAGCAAGATGGCGCTATTTTTAAATTTGTGAAAAACGATAAAGGGTATATTCATACCATGTGCGAAGGAAAAATGGTTCGTGAAATGGGATATGAGGAAATAGATGTTGTTGGTAAAACACTTGAAGAATTTTTGCCTGAATCCTACGCGAAAGAAAATAAGAGATACTATGAGAAAGCATGGGCGGGAGAGAAAGTGTCTTATGAAGTACTTATGAACGACTTTGCTTACTATACGAAGTTAATACCTCATATCTACAAAGGAGAAGTACAAGAAGTTATTGGTTCTATAGTAGATATCACTGATCTTCACGAGGCAAGAGAAAAGCTGGCTAAAAGTGAAAGCATGTATCGCTCCGTTCTTTCTACAATGTCAGAAGGTGTGGTGTTTCATGACCTTGAAGGTAACTTAATTGCTGCCAATGCCTACGCTGCTAAAATTCTAAACGTGCCTTACGACCAAATGTTATCGGTTAACCCGTTTGGTTTAGACTGGGAAATTATTCATCCTGATGGCACAGCTTTTGCACTCGAAGATATTCCATCTGTCCGCTGTCTTCATACAAAAGAGCCCGTACGAAACACGGTCATGGGCATTTATTTAAATGAGAAAAAGTTGACTTGGCTTTCGGTGAATGCTGAACCTCTTCAAGAAAGCAAATATTATAAAGGCGTAGTGGTCACATTTTATGATATTACAAAACAGCAGGAACAAGAACAAGATTTGCTTCATTCTAATCAGCAAATGATTATAGCAAAAGAAGAAGCCGAAAAAGCAAATCAAGCCAAGTCTGAATTTTTATCAAAAGTAAGCCATGAGCTTCGTACGCCGTTAAACAGTATTTTAGGTTATGCACAGATATTGGAAGAGCAAGGGGAAAAAGATTTAACAGAAAAACAATTGAATCGTATACGAAAAATTTTAAAAGCAGGTAATCATCTTCTTTATTTGATAAATGAAACGCTTGATTTATCGAAAATTGAATCAGGTCACTTAGCGATTAATCTTGAACCGGTGTCGGTAAAAGAGGCAATTGAAGACGCCCTTAAAATTATGAAACCACTAGCAAAAAATAAGCATAGTATACTTTATACTCGCTTTCACGCATACCAAGAAGTCTTTGTTGAAGTAGATGAACTTCGGTTTCAGCAGATCTTATTAAATCTGCTTACAAACGCCATTAAATATTCGCCCGCTTATCGTGATATCACTATCTATACTGACATCACTCAGGATCACGTAACTATATCGATTGAAGATAAGGGCTTTGGAATTCCAGCTTCAGAATTAAATCGGATTTTTGAGCCTTTCTACCGTGTAAATAGACTAGAAAAAGACGGAACAGGAATTGGGTTGGCGCTTGTAAAACAGCTTGTTGTATTAATGAATGGAACGTGCGGAGTCCGAAGTGAAGAAGGAAAAGGCAGTACATTTTGGGTGCGTTTTCCCATAGTCCATCCACCTGTTCCTAAACGCTTATCTGATGAAGGAGAAGCCGAGCCGTTTTTAGGTTTTTCCATGCCAATTTCAATTGTGTATATTGAGGATAACGATACAAATATCGAGCTTATGCAATCGATTCTTTCTCCATATAAAAACGTTAAGCTTTTAATTGCTAAAACAGGAGAAAATGGCATCGGGCTAATCAGGTCTATTTCACCGGGTATAATCTTAATTGATATTGATCTGCCTGATATGAATGGTTTTGAGGTATGCACACAGCTTCAGCTGGAAAAAGAGTTGAAGCATATTCCGCGAGTCGCCCTGAGTGCAAGCGCGATGCAAAGCGATATCGATCAAGCTTTTTTAGTCGGCTTTAGTGAATACGTAACAAAGCCTATTCACATTGCAACGTTTTTGAATGTATTAAAACGCTTAACAAACGCTTAACAAAAGTTTAGAGGGCTTTTAATTGACTTATTAGTGAACTCTTTGTAAAATAAAAACAACTTAATACATTTACTTCTTAAGGAGTAAAGGGGAGTAGCGTCAGGGAAACCTGAAACAAAGTCGTCATTACATGGAGTATTCCATCGGCTTTGTTGGCATAATGATTATGCTTAGCAAGACCTTTGCCATATTTGGCAAAGGTCTTTTTGTGTTTTATTCCAGTAATGAGGATAAATAAACTTATACAAAGAAACGAGAGGGGATTTTTATGGATGCATCACTTTTGTTAGAGTATGGATGGGTATTGCTAGTGCTGGTTGCATTAGAAGGAATTTTGGCGGCGGATAATGCTCTTGTGATGGCCATTATGGTCAAACATTTACCGGAAGAAAAACGCAAGAAGGCATTATTTTACGGACTAGCCGGTGCCTTTATTTTTAGATTTGGTTCATTGTTCTTGATTTCATTTTTAGTCGACGTATGGCAGCTTCAAGCTATAGGAGCCATTTACTTATTGTTCATTTCCATTAATCATATTGTGAAGCGATATATGAAAAAAGACGATCATGAAAAAGTGAAAGAAGCAGACGGGAAAAAGGGCTCAAGTTTCTGGATGACGGTTTTAAAAGTAGAAATAGCAGACATTGCTTTTGCCGTTGATTCAATTTTGGCCGCTGTGGCTCTTGCCGTTACATTGCCAACAACAAATCTTCCTCAAATTGGCGGACTGGACGGTGGACAGTTCTTGGTGATCTTCGCCGGAGGAATTATGGGATTAATTATTATGCGTTTTGCTGCAACTTGGTTCGTCAAGCTATTAAATACGCGCCCAGGCCTAGAAACGGCGGCTTTTGCTATTGTAGGCTGGGTAGGGGTTAAGTTAGCGGTCTATACCCTTGCTCATCCGGAGTTGGGTATTATTAATGAACATTTCCCTGAATCAAAAGTGTGGAAAATTACGTTTTGGATTGTGTTACTTGCCATAGCAGCTTCAGGCTGGTTTCTATCTAAAAATAAAGAACAAACTGATCTTGAAAGCTCAGAGAAAGAAAAAGAATCGTTAAAAAAAATTGAAAATCAATAATACAAAAAAACACGCCTTCAATTAGCATTGAAGGCGCGTTTTTTTGTGTTGGGATAAAATACCTAGTTTAGATTATTTAAATAAAGGGTAAAAGAACTAACTGCTGTTTAATTACTGTATATCCGAATGTTTTGCTTTTTCGTTCATATTCTGTAGAGAACAGAAGCAGCCGTAAGTAATTCAGTTCAATGAAGTTTATTTCAGTTTATAAACATATATTTCAAATGTATGTTAATTGGTAAAATTGAGCTATTATGGGTTATAATAAAGGGAAATTAAAAGGAGCAGAGCGCTTCTCAACCCTGTTCGTCATCAAAAGAATGGATATTAATATGGTATAAAGCAACTGAGTATAGTAAAAGAGGTGAAGCCAATGCTCACAAAAGTTCAAACGCCTCCATCGCTTGAAACGCTTGTACTGACGATTCAGCAAGGGGATAAACAATTACATAATGAAATGATACAACAGTATAAACCGTTTATTGCTAAAGTTGTTTCAGCTGTATGTAAACGTTATATAAGTGAAGCTGATGATGAATTTAGCATTGGTCTAATTGCATTTAATGAAGCCATTGAAAATTACACAATCCAAAAAGGACGATCTCTTCTTGCATTTGCGGAACTTATTATTAAAAGAAGAGTAATTGACTATATTCGAAAAGAAAAAAGAAATCAAACGCTGCTCTATAGCCGAATTGAAAATGAAGGTTTTATTCAAGGCAAGGTAGAAAGGGATATATCGCTTTCTAACTATAAAAGGCAAAGTGAAACTTCATATATTCAAGAGGAAATGACTTATTTTTGTCAGGCGCTAAAATTGTTTAAATTAACTCTTGAAGACATTATTAACACGTCTCCTAAACATAAAGATGCAAGGGGAAATGCAGTCGAAGTTGCATCATTTATCGTCAATGAAAAAGAATTAAAAGATAAGCTGTTTTTAAAGCGGCAGCTTCCTATTCGCTTGATTGAAAAACATGTCAAAGTGAGCCGGAAAACAATTGAAAGAAACCGTAAATATATTATCGCCATGGTTATTATATTAGCGGGGGACTACGTGTATTTAAAAGACTATATTATGTAAGAAAAAGGCACACGCAGGTGCCTTTTTTTTAGCCATGTTATGAAGTTAAGTTTTATTTTTGTGTGCTGCCGCTTAAGTGAGCTTGAGCTTGTTGCACCAAGCGTTTTGTGATTTCTCCGCCTACTGAACCGTTGCTGCGTGCAGCAGTGTCAGAACCTAGAGTTACCCCAAATTCTTGAGCGATTTCATATTTATATTGATCTAAAAATTGTTCTACGCCTGGTGTTAATAGTTTATTTGTTCTAGCCATGATTAGTCATCTCCTTTTTTAGTGGTACAGCAGTTCACTGCTGTATCTGTATTATTTGTTGTTTCCTATTTTGCATACTGGTAATGGTTTGCAAGAAAGTATAAAAAAGCCCAGCTTTCAAAGAAGCTGGGCTTTTTTATATATTATTTTACAGCTGCATATTGCTCAAGAGACTGAGCAAATGACTTTTGAAGAGATTTTACTTGTTCTACGTATGCATCAGATACGTGTTGGAATTCTTGGCGCGTTTTCTTTTGCTCTTCTACTAATTGTGTTACTACTTGATGATATTGTTCTTGAGCTTGCTTTACTAAAGAATAGCTTGATTTGCTTTGGTTAAGAGAAAGCTCTTGTAATTTATTTAATGCTTCATGCGTGCGGTTTGTCCATTCTTCATAAGAATCGGCAACAGCGTTGCCAGCTGTTTTACGTAAGTTTTCAACTGTTTTTTGTTGAAGGTCTTCTAATTCAGCTTTCCATTGTTTGTCTGTTGCTTGAAGCTGTTCAACTGCTTTTGTTACAAATTCTTGCTGTTGCTCAAGTGCTTTTAACGTCCATTGCTCAATTTGTTTGTTTCCGTCTGCAATGTTTTGTAACCCCTTTGTCCATTGTTCCCACATTGCATCAATTACTGTATCATACTTTACTGTTGACATAATCAAATTCCTCCTTGAATAATTTGGTCTGGCGAACAGTTATCGTAATGAACAAAACGTTAAAGAAGAAATTCGTAGTTGTGTGATAAACCTAACATTCCGCGCTCGCTGGTTGACCGTGAAATTTTACATTATATTAGGAAACGCAGATGTACTGCGTGAATCCCTTTAATCGTTTTCTTCCTCTTTTGATTCTTTTGACTTTTTAGAAGAAGAAGAGCTAAAAGGGAACAACATGTCGGTATACATGTGAAAAAATGAATCTAACATGTTTTGATACTGTTCAAGTGAATTAGCCCACATGCTTAAATATTGTTCACCGGCATCTGTTAATGAATAAATCCGGCGTGCAGGGCCTTCAGCTGACGTATCCCATTGCGATGTAATCAAGTTGTCTTTTTCAAGCTGTCTCAGCGTGCGGTAGACATTTCCTTGATCAACTGATGTGAATCCAAAGCTCATTAGTTGCTGAATGAGCTTGTAACCATGTAGATTCCAACCTCTTAAACTTAAAAGAAGAAAAGGAACCATCAAGTTTTTTGGTGCACCGCTAATCGATTTTTCTAAGTTGTTTGAATTAGAGGTGTTATCTTTTTCACTTGATCCCAAGGTAATCACCCCTTCGAAAAAAGAGAATTTGTTTTCCATATGTGTAATTTACACCTAGATGAAAAAATTGTCAACACTTTAAAACAGGTCTTTCAAATACAGGAAAAAAGAACGATTTTTTGGATTTCGACAAAAAGCGTCAAAAAAATTCAAAAATAAACAAAGATTTAGAATTGTTTATTTTGGAAAACGTATTTATAATAGTACATGTAGGTAATTTTTATAACATTTATAATTTGTTGGTAAGTGAATTGTGAAAAGATTTACATTATCCAATAAATAAACGCAAAATTGGTTGCGTTTACTTAGAGCTTCTAATATGTCGCTTGTCACATTAAGTGTCCATATTGAAAGCCATCACTTTTAACGTACACAAGAAAGGAGATGGAGTTTTGGAACAGCAAAAAGTATTTGATCCGTTTCAAGCATGGAAAGACGTATATGACAAAACCGAATCTTACTGGGGTAAAGTTATTGGGGACAATATGAATCGTGAAGAATTTTCCCAGCTCATGGGAAATGTGCTAAATATGAACCTTCAATATCAACAAGCAGTAAATGAAGTAACGGGGCGCTATCTGCACCAAGTAAATGTACCAACAAAAGAAGATGTAGCAAACGTTGCGTCATTAGTCATCAATGTGGAAGAAAAAGTAGAATTATTAGAAGAGCAATTTGACGATCGTTTTGATGAATTAGAAGCACAGCAAGAAAGTGCATCTGCTTTGAAAAAAGATGTAACTAAGCTGAAATCTGATGTCAAATCGTTAGACAAAAAACTCGACAAAGTTTTATCTCTTCTTGAAGGGCAGCAAAAAACACAAGACGAGTTAAAAGAAACTATTCAAAAACAAATTAAAACTCAAGGTGAGCAGCTTCAGGCTCAGCTGTTAGAAAAACAAGAAAAATTAGCTGAAAAGCCAAAGGCAGAAGCTAAATCTGAAGCAAAACCGTCAAACGCTCAAAAAACTGAGCAGCCGGCTCGCAAGTAAGGTATAGGGGATTTTATAACAACATTAACTGCTGTATTTACAGTAAAAATCATAGCTGAAGAAGCAAGGGGGAAATTTTTCATGACAACATTACAAGGTAAAGTAGCAATCGTAACAGGCGGATCTAAAGGTATCGGGGCAGCAATTACACGTGAGCTTGCTTCTAATGGAGTAAAAGTAGCAGTAAACTATAACAGCAGTAAAGAATCTGCAGAAGCAATCGTAAAAGAAATTAAAGACAACGGCGGAGAAGCTATTGCGGTTCAAGCTGACGTGTCTTATGTAGATCAAGCAAAACACCTAATCGAAGAAACAAAAGCTGCGTTTGGTCAATTAGACATTCTAGTAAACAATGCTGGAATTACGCGCGACCGTTCATTCAAGAAGTTAGGTGAAGAAGATTGGAAAAAAGTAATTGATGTAAACTTACATAGCGTATACAACACAACATCAGCTGCGCTAACGCACCTTTTAGAATCTGAAGGTGGTCGTGTTATCAATATTTCATCAATTATTGGTCAAGCGGGCGGATTTGGTCAAACAAACTACTCAGCTGCTAAAGCAGGTATGCTAGGATTCACTAAATCATTAGCTCTTGAGCTAGCTAAGTCAGGCGTAACAGTTAATGCAATTTGCCCAGGATTTATTGAAACGGAAATGGTAATGGCAATGCCGGAAGAAGTTCGTGCAAAAGTTGTAGCAAAAATCCCAACTCGTCGCTTAGGCCACGCTGAAGAAATTGCACGCGGAGTGGTTTACTTAGCAAAAGACGGCGCGTACATTACAGGACAACAGTTAAACATTAACGGCGGCTTATACATGTAATAGATGCTGGCCCTGACTTTTGTCGGGGCTGTGCTTGTTAACTAACTACTAATGAAATGAAAGGGTGTGTATATTCGTGGCAATTCCTTACGTGCAAGAGTGGGAAAAATTAATCAAATCAATGCCAAGTGAATATAAAAGTTCTGCAAGACGTTTTAAGCGTGCATATGAAATTATGACAACAGAAGCAGAACCGGAAGTTGGATTAACACCAAAAGAGGTTATTTGGAAAAAGAACAAAGCGAAATTATACCGCTATACGCCAGTAAAAGATAACCTGCATAAAACACCAATTTTACTCGTATATGCACTGATCAATAAACCATATATTTTAGATTTAACGCCTGGAAACAGCCTTGTTGAATACTTATTAAACCGCGGTTTTGACGTGTATTTACTTGACTGGGGAACTCCTGGGCTTGAAGACAGCAATATGAAGCTAGATGATTATATTGTGGATTATATTCCAAAAGCGGCGAAGAAGGTGCTCCGCACTTCTAAATCTCCTGAGTTGTCTGTTCTTGGTTACTGCATGGGCGGAACCATGACATCTATTTTTGCTGCATTAAATGAAGACTTGCCGATTAAAAACTTAATTTTTATGACAAGTCCATTTGATTTTTCGGATACAGGTTTATACGGGGCATTCCTAGACGATCGCTACTTTAATTTAGATAAAGCAGTAGATACATTTGGAAATATCCCTCCAGAGATGATTGACTTTGGAAACAAGATGTTAAAACCAATCACGAATTTCTACGGTCCATATGTAACGTTGGTGGATCGTTCGGAAAATCAGCGTTTTGTTGAAAGCTGGAAGCTCATGCAAAAGTGGGTTGCTGACGGCATCCCATTTGCTGGTGAAGCTTATCGTCAGTGGATTCGTGATTTCTATCAACAAAACAAATTAATCAATGGTGAACTTGAAGTTCGCGGACGCAAAGTAGATTTGAAAAATATTAAAGCTAATATTTTAAACATTGCTGCTAGCCGTGATCATATTGCGATGCCGCATCAAGTGGCAGCTTTAATGGACGCTGTTTCAAGTGAAGATAAAGAGTATAAATTGTTGCAAACAGGTCACGTATCTGTTGTATTTGGTCCAAAAGCAGTGAAGGAAACATATCCTTCAATCGGCGATTGGCTAGAAAAACGCTCTAAATAAAATAAAGACGAGGCTGGACAAAAGTATTTTAGCCGACGTGAAAAACGAACCACTGAGATTAGTGGTTCGTTTTTTTGTTATGGTAAACGTAGGTTTCAAATATATAGTTGCTTCTAGCTGTTGATTGGAGGGCAAGGCGAAGACTCCTGCGGGAAAAGCGGAACAGGTGAGACCCCGCAGGAGTGTCAGCGACGAGGAGGCTCACGGGCCGCCCGCGGAAAGCGAAGTCTTGCACGGAAGTCAACAGCGGTGTCACAAGCGGTTCAGCACATGTATCCCATTTGTTCGTCTTTAGATTGGATTCATTTAATTATGTCTCAACCTCGTTTTTTTTTGTAAACAGACAATATTGATTGACGGTTCTTTATGCGGGCTGCTGGAATGTATGATATCTAATGACAAGTGAGGTGACTTCTTTTATACTAATGTAGTCACCTTCTTGAACATGGGATTTTTCACATGGATATTGCGATCCGTGTAACAATGAGTATGCTTTGGGAAGAAAGAAGAAAACTATTAGTATTATAACAAAAAAGGAATGTCAGATTATGCCGCAACCATGGAAACGACGAGTAAGGCAGATGTCTTCAGCTCAAATTATTGTTACATTTTACATAGTGGCTGTTACGCTTGGATTTCTATTACTTAGTATTCCAGAAGCTTTAAAGCCGGGAGTGAAGTTAGCATTTATTGATCGCTTATTTATTGCCGTCAGTGCGGTAAGTGTAACAGGGCTGACACCTGTCTCTACTCCGGATACATTTAGTACGACGGGCTATTTTTTGCTCGCTTTTATTTTTCAAATCGGTGGTATTGGTGTAATGACACTCAGTACATTTATTTGGATGATTTTGGGTAAAAAAATCGGTTTAAAGGAACGTCAGCTCATTATGACGGACCATAACCAATCCCGCTTATCAGGGTTAGTTGACTTGATGAGAAATATTTTATTTATTATTTTTGCCATTGAACTAGTTGGCGCCATTATTTTAGGATTACATTTTCTCCGTTATTATTCGAGCTGGACAGATGCGTTTCTGCATGGTTTCTTTGCTTCTGTCAGCGCTACAACAAATGCTGGCTTCGATATTACAGGATCTTCATTTATTCCGTATGCCCATGATTATTTTGTACAAGTGGTAACCGTTATTTTAATTACGCTTGGAGCGATTGGATTCCCTGTATTAATTGAAATTAAGCACTATTTTTTAACATTTAAAGATAAGCGTAAATTTCAGTTTTCGCTATTTACGAAGCTAACGACTATTATGTTTTTTCTGCTGTTAGCAGGGGGGACAATCTTGATTCTTGTGCTAGAGCATTCAGGATTTTTAGCAGATAAGTCTTGGGATGAATCGTTTTTTTATGCGTTTTTCCAATCCGCTGCTACAAGGAGCGGAGGAGTAGCGACCATGAATATTAATGAGTTTTCGCTTCCCACGTTAATTATGATGAGCGCGATGATGTTTATCGGGGCTTCACCGAGCTCAGTAGGGGGAGGAATTCGTACGACGACGTTTGCATTAAATATTCTTTTCCTGTTTTATTACGTAAGAGGAAATAAGACGATTAAAATTTTTCGCCGCGAAATTCATGAAGATGACATTATTAAATCAGTAGCTGTATCGATGTTAGCGGTAATCATTTGCTCGATTTCTCTTCTTGTTTTAAGTATTACAGAACATTTTTCTCTCATTGAGCTTATTTTTGAAGTGTGTTCAGCTTTTGGGACAACAGGTTTATCAATGGGAATTACAGGAGGGCTTTCTGATATTGGTAAATGCGTTATTATGATTTTAATGTTTATTGGCCGAATCGGCATGTTTTCATTTATTTTAATGCTTCGCCGTCCAACGTCTGGACCGGATTATCACTATCCGAAAGAACGTATTATTATTGGATAAAAGAGGCTGAGGTAAAAATATGTTAGTTGAAGAAGAATCCGAACGAGCTTAATTCTTAATCAAGCTCGTTCGGATTTTTTTATGATGGTAAACATAGGTCTCATATGTTTAGCTGCTTCCAGCTGTTGATTGGAGGGCAAGGCGAAGACTCCTGCGGGAAAAGCGGTTCAGATGAACTCATGTATCCCATTTGTTTGTCTTTAGATTAAAGTAATTTCGTTATGTTTCAACCGCTTTTTTACAGCTTTTTCTGCTTATATTGCGCATCAGAAAGTGCATTCTAAGAAAAGGAAGTTCAATGGACTTCCAAGCATAGGAGGGATATATGATGGCAAAGCGTAAAGTAGGGTACAAATCAGCACTGACTAACAATAATACACCAAAAGAGAGCCTTTCAGATGCAGAATTTGCTGCTGAATATGCTGGCGGCGAGGAGCCGGCTAAAGGCGCGAATCGCAATTCGAAAAAAGGAAAGCAAGGTAAGTAACGATGAGCAAACATAAACAAAATAATAAGCATATAGCAAGCACCGAAGCAAAGCAAAAGCAATTACTGCAAGAAGAGTTCGGAGCGGAAATGGGCGATCCTAACGCAGCTAAAATATATGAATCCTTAGGAAAGACAAAGTCTGATAAAGAGCAAAAAAAGAAAAAAGAATGTTAAAGAAAAAAACCTCGGATATCCGAGGTTTTAGCTTACAACTGGAAGGCCAAATGCCTCTACAGGTGCTGAATAAAGTTTTGTATCATTTGCTTTTTGATCATAATAAGCAAGAAGAACAGATGGTTGTTCATTTATTTTTCCCGTTTGTTTATAATACATATAGTCAAATGGCAGAATCTCTAAAACAGTGTGCTTGTATAATTCTTTTTCAGCGAGCTGTTCAGCTTCAAAAGCCTGTCCCATAATAGAAGGGTTAGCAAGCATTTGCTGATAGTAATGAGAGCGGATTTGTTTTTCTACTTTATCGTCCCACCAAGGTTTACGAGGCTTATGCTTTTGGTTTTGTAAATAATCAATTTTCATAAACCCTTCAATCATTTCTTCATTTGAAAAATTCTCTGTTTCAATATACTGTCTAAGGCGTCTGAATAAATCTTCAAGCTGATGGCCGATTCGAACCCAGCCCATTTCATCCCAATACGTCCCGAAGTTTTGGAAGAAATCAAAAGGTGTATCATAGCAGTGCTCTACTAAAAACTCTATTGTTTCATCCATTCGATGGTCATTCCAAAACTTTTCTAAAATATCTTCTACGTGTTTAATACGTACGACATCTGAAAATGGCAAGACGTTATTGCTTAAAATTTCATAAGGCGACTGATCCATGTATTGATAATTATAGCGAGGCGCACTTAAGCGTAAGCCGGTGCCGCGAAGCATTTTCAAAAAGCCTAGCTGAAGCTCTTCAGGGCGAAGTGCAAATACATCATTAAACGTATTCTTAAATGAGTTATAATCTTCGTCTGGCAGTCCTGCGATTAAGTCTAGATGCTGATCGATCTTTCCGCCTTCTTTTACCATTGTTACGGTACGCGTTAATTTTTTAAAGTTTTGTTTGCGTTTGACTAGTTCATTGACAGCATCATTTGTAGATTGAACGCCAATTTCAAAGCGGAATAATCCTTTTGGCGCATGATCGTTTAAGAACTGAATAACTTCTGGGCGCATAATATCGGCAGTAATTTCAAATTGAAATACGGTGCCTTCACGGTGTTCATCAATTAAAAATTGGAACATTTCCATGGCGTAGCTGCGGCTGATGTTGAACGTGCGGTCTACGAACTTAATTGTGCGGGCTCCGTTATCCATTAAATAGCGAATATCCTCTTTTACCTTTTCTCTATCGAAATAACGAACGCCTACTTCAATAGAAGAGAGACAGAACTGACAGCTAAACGGACAGCCGCGGCTCGTTTCAATATACACAACGCGTTTTGAAAGTTCTTGGCGGTCTTCTTCAAAACGGAAAGGAGAAGGCATTTCGCGCAGATCAATTTTATTGCGCTGCGGGTTTACAACTGGTTTTCCTTCTTTTCGGAAAGCCACGCCGCTTACGTTTTCAAACTGACGCTCTCCGTGAAGTTCGTCCAACAGCTGCTTGAATGTTTCTTCGCCTTCACCGATCGCGATAAAGTCAGCTTCAGGAATACGCTCTAGCCAGTGAGTTACATCATAGGTTACTTCTGGTCCACCGAATATAATGATGAGCTCGGGATTGATCTTTTTAAGCATTTGTGCCACTTTAATCGTTTCTTCAATATTCCAAATGTAACAGCTGAAACCAATAATATCTGGGTTGCGTTTATATAAATCCGTGACAATGTTCATAGCAGGATCTTTAATCGTATATTCGGCCATATCCACTTTATAGTCAGGCTCTGCATAGGCTTTTAAACATCGAAGGGCTAAAGAAGTATGGATATACTTCGCATTCAATGTACTGACAACAATGTTCATTCAAAAAGCTCCTTTTAACTCGTAATATGAAATCAATTTACTATTTTAGCACATTTGAGAAATAAAGTATAAATACCTTGCCACTTTTGTTGTGGAGGGGAAAGGATTTCGGTAAAATGTAACAGAAACGTAAAAGAAGAAAGAGTCTCGGTTAATGTAAACCTTGGTGAACGAAAAAAATGAGGTGGAAAACGTGGAATATAAGCGAATTAAGCCAAAAAAAATATACGAAGAAGTAGCTGAAACGCTTCTTGAGAATATAAAAGAAGGCAGTTTAAAGCCTGGTGACCGTTTGGATTCAGTGCAGCAGCTGGCGGAAAACTTTCAGGTAGGGCGCTCAGCTATTCGTGAAGCTCTTAGCGCTTTGCGGGCGATGGGGCTGCTCGAGATGAAACAGGGAGAAGGCACATTTGTACGCGAATTTAACTCCGATATGCTGTCTTTGCCTGTAACTAGCGCTGTATTAATGAATAAAAATGATATTGAGCATTTGCTTGAAGTGAGAAAAGTATTAGAAATTGGGGCTGTTCGAGCGGCAGCTCAAAAGCGAACGGATGCGGATCTTAACCAGCTGTCTGATAGTCTGGAACAAATGAAAGGAGCGTTTGGCAATGAAGAGCTGGGAGAGAAAGCAGATTTTGCTTTTCATTTAGCCATTGCCAAAGCATCGCAAAACCCTCTTTTAGTGAAGCTTATGAATAACGTATCAGAAATGATGATTGAAACGATGAAAGAGACAAGACGCATCTGGCTTTATGCAGAAGAAAAAACGGCTGAACGGATTTATAAAGAGCATCAGCAAATTTATGAAGCTATTCTTTCTCAGCATGCAGAAGACGCTCAGCATTTTATGATGAGTCATCTTGATAATGTTGAACACGTGTTAATGAAATACATACCAGAAGAAAAATAATGCCATTTCAGGTAGAAAAGTGTGCACCAAATAACAGAAAAACTAAAATTCAAGCACCTTCCGATAATTTATGCTTGCTCTATTGTGAAAAGATTTACATAATAGAAACTAGGATTGTCAAATGGAGGGTTACAAAGTATGAAAAAGCAATATAGAGATGATAGTTTAGCTTTGCATACAGATTTATATGAACTGAATATGGCACATACGTATTTTAAAGACCATATTCATAAACGCCGTTCTGTATTCGAAGCTTACTTTCGTCGGATGCCGTTTGAAAGCGGTTATGCTGTGTTTGCCGGGCTAGAAAGAGTAATTGATTTTATTGCTAATTTCAGATTTAGCGAAACGGACTTAGATTATTTATATGAAGAATTGCATTATGAAGCGGAGTTTATCGACTATTTAAAGCAAGTTCGCTTTAGCGGTAATGTTCGTTCGGTCGTAGAAGGCGAAATGATTTTTGCTAATGAACCGATGCTGCAAATTGACGCTCCTTTAGCAGAAGCGCAGCTTATTGAAACGCCGCTTTTAAATATTTTAAATTTCCATCCGCTGATTGCGACAAAAGCATCGCGTATTCGCTTGGCGGCGGGAGAAGATAATTTATACGAGCATACGGGTACAAACCAACTTATGGAATTTGGCTCAAGAAGAGCACATGAGCTGGACGCTGCTTTTTACGGAGCAAGAGCTGCTTATATCGGAGGCTTTGACGCAACGAGTAATGTCAGAGCGGGAAAAGTATTTGGAATTCCTGTATCCGGCACTCACGCTCATGCGCTTGTTCAAGTCTATCGTGACGAATATAGTGCGTTTAAAAAGTATGCGGAATCACACCGTAACTGTATCTTTTTAGTAGACACATATAATACGTTAAAATCAGGTATTCCCAATGCTATTAAAGTAGCAAATGAAATGGGAGATCGCATTAATTTTATCGGTATTCGATTAGATAGCGGAAGACTTCCATATCTTTCTCAAGAGGCAAGAAAAATGCTTGATGAAGCTGGCTATCATGATGTGAAAATTTTTGCTTCGAATGATCTCGATGAGTACAGCATTCTAGATTTGAAAGCGCAAGGTGCCAAAATTGATGGATGGGGAGTTGGAACAAAGCTCATGACGTCCTTTGATCAGCCTGCGCTAGGAGCGGTGTACAAGCTGGTTTCGATTGAAGATGATCATGGAAACATGGTGGATACGATTAAACTGTCAGAAAATCCAGAGAAAATTTCCACTCCTGGTTTAAAAGAAGTATACCGAATTGTAAACCAAGTGAACCACAAATGGGAAGGCGATTATATTACGATGCAAGACGAAGTGCCGAACGAAGAGCAGCACTTAAAAATGTTTCATCCGATTCATACGCACGTCAGCAAGTTTGTCACGAACTTTAACGCACGTAAAATTCACCAGCCAATCTTTGCGCAGGGAAAGCTTATGTACGAGCAGCCTACAATTGAAGAAATGAGAGCCTACTGCTTACAAAACTTAAAGCATCTATGGGATGACTACAAAGTCATTACAAAATCGAACGAAGATGTATTCCGTCCTACAGAGTATCCGGTAGACTTGAGTACAAACTGCTGGGATAACAAAATGCAAAATATTGAAGAGACTAGAAGCAAGTTACTATCTGATACCGTACTTGTGTAGATTCCGTCAGCTAGTAATGAGAGGAGAGTTTTTTTATGAAAGAGCTACAAAAGCAAATTATTGAAGAAATGCACGTCCAAAAAGAAATTAATCCCGTGGCAGAAATTCGCCGCAGCGTTGATTTTCTGAAATCCTACATGAACAAATATCCTTTTTTACGTTCGTTTGTACTAGGTATTTCCGGCGGCCAAGATTCTACGTTAACTGGAAAGCTGGCGCAGCTAGCGGTTAATGAGTTGAACGAAGAGGCCGGAGAAGAACGCTATCAGTTTATTGCTGTTCGTCTTCCATACGGTGTGCAAGCAGATGAAGCAGACTGTCAAGATGCACTTGCTTTTATTCAACCAACAAAATCTATTTCTATTAACGTAAAACCAGCAGTAGATGCGATGCTTTCTGCTGTTGAAGAAGCGGCAGATGATAAAGTTTCCGACTTCAACAAAGGAAATGTAAAAGCACGTGAACGAATGATTGCGCAATATACGGTAGCGGGCATGTACAGTGGAGTCGTACTCGGAACGGATCACTCTGCTGAAGCTGTTACAGGATTTTATACAAAATTCGGTGACGGAGGAGCTGACTTAGTACCTATCTTCCGTCTGAACAAGCGACAAGGAAAACAAATGCTAAAAGAATTAGGCTGTCCCGAGCATCTATATATGAAAAAACCAACGGCTGATTTGGAAGAAGATCGTCCACAGCTTCCGGATGAAGAAGCGCTTGGCGTAACGTATGAGCAAATCGACGATTATTTAGAAGGCAAAGATGTAGGTGAACATGCAAGTAACGTCATTGAAGGTCACTTCTTAAAAACGCAGCATAAACGCCAATTGCCAATCACAGTATTTGATGATTTTTGGAAATAAATAAGTAAGAAGCTAAGACAAACGTAGTTTTTAGTTGAAGGAAGATCTGACGGGTGAAGATTCTTGATAGAGAATCTTCACCCGTCGGATTTTTTTAATGACATGGCAAACGTAGGTTTCACGTATCTCAATTTCTTATTTTCTATGAAAAAAGATAGCAAACAAAGAAAGGTATTTTTGAAAAACTAGTGAAATTAGAAAAACATAGGAGTATAATAGCATTAAGTCATCTGATGACCTGTTAACTAAAAGAAGTAAAATGATCAGCTTGGAGGGAGCAAATGATGAAAGTATCTTTATTTGCCACATGTTTGATTGATATGTTTCAAACAAATGTAGGAAAAGCGACGGTAGAATTGTTAGAACGATTAGGATGCGAAGTGGATTTTCCAAAGAGTCAAGTTTGCTGCGGACAGCCTGCATATAACAGCGGTTATGTAAAAGAATCAAAAGAAGCGATGAAAAACATGATAAAAGCGTTTCAGCATGCAGAGTACGTTGTATCTCCGTCTGGCTCGTGTGTGACAATGTTCAAAGAGTATCCGCATCTTTTTGAAAGTGATGCTGCATGGCATGAATCTGCCGTGAAGCTTGCTGATAAAACGTATGAGCTAACGGATTTTATTGTAAACGTTTTAAAAGTGGAAGATGTAGGCGCCAGCTTAAATGGTAAAGCCACTTATCATTCTTCTTGTCATATGACGCGTTTGCTAAACGTAAAAAAAGAACCTTTTACACTATTAAACAATGTAAAGGGGCTTGAAATGGAAAACCTTGAAAACAGTCATAACTGCTGCGGGTTCGGCGGAACGTTTTCGGTTAAAATGGGGCAAATCTCTGAACAAATGGTCGATGAAAAAGTGGGCTGTATAGCTAAGACAAACGCAGAGTACTTAATTGGAGCCGACTGCGGCTGTCTTATGAATATTGGAGGAAGAATTGAACGAAAAGGACAGCCTGTAAAAGTGATGCATATCGCTGAAGTATTAAATAGCAGAATGTAAAGAAGGGAGAATGCCGAATGTCTATGAAAATAGGAAACGACCAGTTTAAAAAACGTGTTGATGATGGAGTCAATAATGCGTTTATGCGCTTTGCGGTTTCAGGTGCTCAAGAGCGCTTAAGAAGCCGTAGATTAGATGCGGCAGAAGAGTTAGGAAACTGGGAAGAATGGCGAGCGCTTGGTGAAGAAATTCGTCAGCATACGCTTGAAAACTTAGATTACTATTTAGAACAGCTGACAGATAATGTAGCTAAACGCGGAGGCCACGTTTTTTTCGCTCAAACAGCTGAAGAAGCGAATGAGTACATAAAAAATGTAGCGAAGCAAAAGCAGGCAAAGAAAGTGGTTAAATCCAAGTCAATGGTTACAGAAGAAATTCATATGAACGCTGCTTTAGAAGAACTAGGCTGTGAAGTTATTGAAACGGACTTAGGAGAATATATCCTGCAAATAGATGATCACGATCCGCCTTCTCATATCGTAGCTCCTGCACTTCATAAAAATAAAGAACAAATTAGAGATGTATTTCAGGAAAAGCTTTCGTATAAAAAAACAGAAAAACCTGAAGAACTAGCTCTTCATGCCCGGGAAATGCTGAGAAAAGAATTTTTATCAGCAGATATTGGCATCACGGGATGTAATTTTGCGATTGCAGAATCTGGATCTATTTCACTTGTAACCAATGAAGGAAATGCAAGGTTAACAACTGCCCTTCCTAAAACGCAAATTACGGTTATGGGAATGGAAAGAATTGTGCCAACGTTTGAAGAGTTTGAAGTGTTGGTAAGCCTGTTAACTAGAAGTGCAGTAGGTCAGCGGCTCACAAGTTACGTAACAGCGCTTACAGGGCCTAGACTTCCAGGGGAAGTAGACGGACCGGAAGAATTTCACCTAGTGATTGTAGATAACGGGCGATCTGCGATTTTAGGAACTGAGTTTCAATCTGTTTTACAGTGTATTCGCTGTGCGGCATGTGTGAATGTATGTCCCGTGTATCGCCATATTGGAGGGCATTCATATGGATCTATTTATTCAGGTCCGATTGGAGCTGTATTATCTCCTTTGCTTGGAGGCTATGAAGACTACAAAGAGCTTCCCTATGCATCAACGCTATGCGCAGCCTGTACAGATGCCTGTCCGGTCAAAATTCCGCTGCATGAGCTATTACACAAGCATCGTCAGCGAATTGTCGAAAAAGAAGGAAAAGCACCTATTTCGGAAAAGCTGGCGATGAAAGCATTTGGCTTGGGAGCAGCTTCTTCTTCTCTATATACAGTGGGTGCTAAAGTAGCACCGGCAGCTCTTACGCCTTTTATGTCAGGAAGCAGTATTTCCAAAGGACCTGGTCCATTAAAAGCGTGGACGGAAAGTAGAGAGTTTCCCGCACCTACAAAAGAGCGCTTACGAGATTGGTTTGATAAAAGGAGTGATGATGATGAACGGAAGCATTCAAAATAGAGACAGTTTTTTAGACAATGTTGCTGCTAATCTTAAGCGAAACAGGCGAACAAGCGGCGTAGTAAAGCCACAATGGAAGCACGCTCCTCAGCATGAGGTCTACCGCAGCTATTCGCCGGATCAATTAAAGAAAGAGCTTGAAAACCATTGCGAACGTATTCATACTCGCTATGTAGAAACATCATCACAACACTTGCCAGCTGTCCTTGAGGAAGCCGTAGCGAACTATGGAAATGGTCTTGTGAGCACGTGGGATGATCCTAGGTTTTCCGAATATGGATTGAATCTGCTGATGGAGAAATGGGAAACAAGCAGTAGCCTTCATGTATGGAATTCAGTTAAAGGCGATGAGAATATTACACTAGCTGAACAAGCAAATGTTGGCATTACCTTCAGTGATTTGACGTTAGCGGAATCTGGAACAGTTGTTTTGTTTAGCAGTGCTGAAAAAGGACGAGCGGTAAGCTTGCTGCCCGCCACTTATATTGCAATCATACCTCAAAGCTCAATTGTCCCTCGCATGACACAAGCCGCTGAAATGATTCATGAAAAAGTAGAGCGAGGAGAAACGATTGCTTCTTGCATTAACTTTATTACGGGACCGAGCAATTCAGCCGATATTGAAATGAATTTAGTCGTTGGTGTGCATGGACCTATTCAGGCCACTTATATTGTAGTGAATGATCGATGAGGCTGGGACAAACGTATTTTAGGCGAAGTGAAAAACGAACCGTGAATCAACATGTTTGATTCACGGTTCGTTTTCTTTGTTATGTTGAGCATAGGTTTTAGCTGTTTCATTCCTTCTAGCAGTGGATTGGAGGGCAAGGCAAAGACTCCTGCGGAAAGCGAAGTCTTGCACGGAAACCAACTGTGGTGTCACAAGCGGTTCAGCTAGCTCATGCATCTCATTTATTCGTCTTTAGATTGGATTCATTTTGTTATGTCTCAGCCTCTTTTATTCATGCTCCATTTCTAAATAGCGGGATAATGTGAAGAAATGTCGCATTTTGAATAAACGTGCCTAATTTTAAAAAGGTAAAAAGCAAATCTTGTAGAATATTAAGTCTATAGATAAAAGGTGGGGAAATGGGAAGTGCAAAAGAAAGGAGCAATGAGCATGTCACCACATAGAGAATTAACATCTGAAGCTGCGCAAAAGCAGCAAGATGAATTACAGCAGCTACGAGCTATTTTTAATGACGTATTAGATGCCATTGTCGTATTTGATGAGTATTTTCAAGTTATAAATGCAAATGAATCAGCCTGCGGGCTGTTTGAAAAAACAAAGGATGAGCTATTAACGTATCAAATGAAAGATTTTCTGATGTATTTTCCGTATGACATGATTGAAGCATATTATCCAGCACTTTTAGAAGAAAGCTATTTCAAATATGAAGGCGCGATGACGCTTCGAAGCGGCATGATGAAGCATGTTGAATTTACTTCACACAAACATAGTCACATGTCGGGCATTATTGTGTGTACATTTCGGGATATTACGCAGCACAAAATGATGGAAAATGAACGGTTTATTAGTCATCATATGTTTATGGATGTATTTAATGAAGCGGTAGACGGAATTGTCATTTTTGATCGAACGGGTCAGCTTATCGACGCGAACCCTTCATTTTGCGAACGATTAAATTATACAAGAGCACAGCTTCTAACCAAAACATTAGAAGAGCTTGTAGAACCTACTTATCATTATAAGGTGAAAAAATTATGGAGAACTCTGCATCAAGAAGGAAAGACAAGCGGCGAGCTACCGATCAGGCTCGAAAATGGAGACGTTACTTTTTTTGAATTTACCACAACGGCTAATATATACAGTCAATACTATATGTCCATTATGAGAGACGTGACGGAAAAACGGCTGATGGAGCAGCAGCTGTTGAGAAGCGAAAAAAATTTCAGGGCTATTTTTGAAAATGCGATTGAAGCGATCTTGATTTGGAGAGACGATGGTGAAATCTTGAACGCTAATCTTGCTTCTTCGCGTACATTTGAGCTGCCGTTAAACAAATTAATTGGAAGCAATTTGTATACATTTATCGATACAAAAAGCTTTAGTGCGTTAAAGGTGCTCCAAACGTTTCAAACAAAAGGAGAAATTCGCAATCAGCTTCCTTTTTACATGCCAAATGGAGAAATCAAACAGTTGGAATTCACAGGGAAAAAAGGCATTATAGAAGGAGACCATTTAACGATTTTTCGAAACATCAGTGAACGTACAAAAATCGAACAGGAGCTTCGAAATAACGAAGAGAAATTCAGACAGATTTTTAATGGTTCGATCGATGGGTTAGTTTTATGGGACGGCAAGCGAAATATTATTGATGTAAATTCTTCTCTTTGTGATATTCTAGAACTCAGCAAAGAGGAGATTTGTGCGCACTCCATGGAGGATTTTATTTCTTCAGCGAATTTAGATGCGGTCATTGAGCATAAAGAAACGATTGAGCAAAAAGGGGAAGCTGAAGGAGAGATTACGTACGTTACGGGGAACGAAAAAGTTAAAAATATCGAATTTTCCACGAAAAAAGATATCTTGCCAGGTCTATATATGACGCTTTTACGAGACGTAACGGAACGAAATCAAATGCAGGAGCAGATTAGGAAATCGGATACGCTTCAAGTAGTCGGACAGTTAGCAGCTGGGATTGCGCATGAAATCCGCAACCCAATGACAGCTTTAAAAGGGTTTGTTCAGCTGTTAGAAAGCAGCATTCAAGAAGATCATTCTCTTTATTTTGATATTATTAAATCCGAATTAAAAAGAATTGAAACCATTATTACAGAGTTTCTAGTACTCGCTAAGCCACAGGCAGTAAAGTTTGAAAAGAAAAATCTAGATGCGGTTGTGAAAGAAACGATCGATTTATTAAATGCTCAAGCGCTTTTAGAAAATATTCAGTTTGAACTAAGTGTGTCCCCTCAGCTGCCAATGGTATACTGCGAGCCGAACCAAATTAAGCAAGTACTAATAAATGTCATTAAAAATGCAATTGAAGTCACGTCAAACGGAGGAAAAATTTTTGTTGATGTCTCCTCTACAGAGCCGCACTACGTGACGGTCTCCATTCGAGATCAAGGAGACGGAATGCCTGAAGAGCGCATCAAGCGCTTAGGAGAACCATTTTATACGACAAAAGAAAAAGGAACGGGACTCGGTTTGATGGTCTCATATAAAATTATCGAAGAACATAAAGGGCGAATTGAAGTGGAAAGCAAAATAGGAGAAGGCACAGCTTTTCATGTTATTCTTCCAGCTTAATTAGAAAGGATAAAAAATATGTACTACGGAGAAATGAATTTATTTTCTGATTTGAAAATTTATATTGTAGCCTCGGAAAAAGGGGTTCAACATATTTGGTTTGATAGCGATGATCATAACGAGCAGCTTGAAAAACTTGTCCATGACGAGAATTATCATCATGTGAAAGAAGCAAAGCGACAGCTGCAGGATTATGCTGAAGGGCGCACGTTAACATTTGATTTGCCTTTGGATATAAAAGGAACAGACTTCCAAAAAGAAGTGTGGTTAACGCTTGAACATATACCTTATGGACAAACGTGGTCTTATAGTGAGGTAGCGGACTCTGTTAATCGCTCTAAAGCCGTAAGGGCTGTGGGACAAGCGAATCGTCGAAATCCACTGCCTATTATTTTGCCTTGTCACCGTGTGATTGGGAAAAATGGGGCTTTAACAGGTTATGCAGGTTCTCAAACTCATATAAAAGAGAAGCTATTAATGCTTGAAAGAAATGTAGCAAAAGGCGCTCTTGAGTTAAAATAACTATTCATCGTCCAATTTCCAGCCTTCTCCCTGCACAAAAACACCGTCAATTTGCTGAGGAGAAGGGAGGGAATTTAGTTCTTCATCTTTGGATAAATCGAATAGCTGATATTGCTGCTTACGATTCAGCGCTTTGTTTTTATCCGTTTTTTGCTCTGAACTCATATTTACTCTCCCCCTTATTCAAAAGAAATCCCCTATAATATATGTAGAAAAGGAAGAGAGTACTGTTACAATTGTGTTACAAATGCAGGTGGAAATCAGTGCTCAATAAAAAAAGCCGCATAGCAGCGGCTTTTTTTATTGAGCAGATTGCAGCAAAACGTTTTGAATGGATTCAAAAGACGGGGCATGGATAATTCCATGCTCTGTAATAATGGCCGTAATCAGTTCGCTTGGCGTCACATCAAAAGCTGGATTGTACACAGAGATTCCGTCTGGAGCAATTTGCGTATCCCCAATGTGTGTTACTTCTTTAGGTGAACGTTCTTCAATAGGAATGCTGCTGCCGTCTTGAATAGATAAATCAAATGTGGACTGCGGCGCTGCTACGTAAAATGGAATACCGAATGCTTTCGCTAAAAGAGCAAGTCCATATGTTCCAATTTTGTTAGCCGTATCGCCATTTGCTGCAATGCGGTCAGCACCTACAATAATCCCATTAATTCCTTTTGTTTTAATGGTATGAGCGGCCATATTATCCGTAATCAGCGTAACGTCCACTCCCGACTGCTGAAGTTCCCATGCTGTTAAGCGAGAACCTTGAAGAACGGGTCTTGTTTCACAGGCAAATACTTCAAGCGGAATATCGCGCTGCTTAGACAAGTGAAAAGGTGCTAAGGCTGTTCCATAATAAGCTGTAGCAATTGAACCAGCATTACATATTGTCATGATTTTATCTTTCTTTTTAAATAAAGAAAGAGCATAATCTCCAATTCGGTAGCACGTTTCTTCATCTTCTACTTGAATTTGAATAGCTTCATGAACAACTTTTGTTTTAGCTTCATTAACGGACGAAGCGGATTCAGCGCTTTTCGCTACGCGCTCCAATGCCCAAAATAAATTGACGGCAGTAGGGCGTGAACTAGCTAAATACTGTTGATCAAGAGCTAGCTTTTTGTTAAATTCCTTGACTGAATCTGTGTCATAGCTAAGCGCAGAAAGAGCAAGACCAAAAGCCGCCGTAATGCCAATTGCAGGGGCTCCGCGTACTTTCAAGGTAGTGATAGCATCCCATACGTCTTTAATGGTTTGCAGCTTAATATATTCAACTTTGCCAGGAAGCTGCTGCTGATCTAATAAAGTAATATATGATTCATTCCATTCCACTGAGCGCGGAAGTGATAGTGTATTTGTCATGCTGATACCGATCCTTTCATTGTGTACATTATTCGTTATCGAAGTAAATGTTCAAATTCATTTGGTGAAACGTCTTGTTGGTGCAGAAGCAAATAGCGTCCAATTTTTAACGCAGTACGTTTAGCGTTAATTTTTCTTTCCTCTAAAGAAATTTCGTCTAAGTCCGCCACGTGAGCTAAGCCAATCGTACGTCGAATGATTTCACATCCTGCATATCCAACAGCATCTTGCCACGTTTGCGTTAAAATTTCATGTAATAAGCGCTCATCTTTAGCGAAAGGTTCAGTGCTTTCAGAATGCCAAAGCGCAGTAAAGGTATCTTTGAATACGTTCCATGTGTTCGTAATGTGTGCAAATAACGGTTCGCGATTTGTTTCTCGAGAAAGAGCATTTAAAAATAAGTTCGCAACAAATTGCCCTAAATCGAATCCAAACGGACCGTAAAAAGCAAACTCTGGATCAATCACTTTCGTTTCTTGACTGCTAGCAAAGATGCTGCCTGTATGTAAATCACCGTGGATTAGCGTTTGCGCATTTGTTAAAAATTTATATTTTAATTTTGCTGCTTGTAGCTTTACATCACTATCATTCCACAATTCTTCTACATCAGGACGCAGCGCTTTTTCAAATTCATTTGTATCAATATCAAAAAAAGGATCTGTAAAAACTAAATCTTCCGTAATATTGCATAAGTCGGGGTTGCTGTACTTAACAACTTCTTCTTTTTTATCCTGAGGCTTTAAGGCGAAATCAGACGTTTTGAACGCAATATGTCCTAAAAAAGAACCGATATGCTGTGAGAGCAGAGGATAACTTTCACCTTGAATAAGTCCGGCACGAGAAATCGTTAAATGAGACAGATCTTCCATGACCGTAACAGCAAGCGTTTCATCGTGGTAATAAACAGCGGGAACAAGTTCTGGCGTAAATGCACCGAATTGCTTGAGCGCATTGCTTTCAATTGTGGCACGGTTCAAGGATAGAGGCCAGCTTTCGCCTACAACTTTTGCATAGGGAAGTGCTTGTTTGACGATAATGGATTTATTCGTTTGATCATTTATGATGTGAAAGACGAGATTTAAGTTACCGTCACCAATTTCACGGGCAGTCAGTGCTTCTGTAGCATCAAAAAGACCTAGCTTTTTCACAAGTTTGATTGCTGAAATTTCTGTTAAAGGCTGATACTTCTCTGTTTTTGTTGTTGACATCGGAATCCCTCCATAGTTTATTAAACTGATTTGTTTACTAAGTTAATAGGTTTAAGAATATATGGAGGCTTTTATAATTTTAGAAAATATAAAAGCCTCTTTCGTTGGAAAGAGGCTTGATTGTAGTGTTCAAACCTCTTATCTGCCAGAAAAAATTACTTTCTGTTGGAATTAGCACCGTGCCTTTGTAAAACATGTTTTACGGGTGTGATCCATCTTAGGATGGAATGACGGTCGGTTGCTGGGCTTCACAGGGCCAAATCCCTCAGCCAACTCTTGATAAGAGTACGATTACTTATTCAATTTTGATTTGTTTGAATATTTTATGATATCTGGTGAAAATCGTATCATGCAAAAAAACGGCTGTCAATACATAATTAATAAAATTCTGTACGGCGATCTGTAAAGACAGGAATTTGTTTACGAATTTCTTTTACAAGTTCCAGGTTAACGTCAGCACTTAAAAGTTCTTCGCTATCGCCAGCTTCAGCGATTATTTCTCCCCACGGATCGATGACTAAGGAATGTCCGGCAAATGTGTTATTAGGATCTTGGCCTACACGATTACACGCGATTACATAGCATTGATTTTCGATTGCACGGCTAATGAGCAGGGCTTTCCAGTGGGCAAGTCTTGGAGCCGGCCACTGAGCGACAACAAACAAGACTTCTGCTCCGCTGCTAGTATGAACCCGTATCCATTCTGGAAAACGAATATCGTAACAAATAACTCCTGCGCACAGTGACTGTTCAAGTGTAAAAAGATTTTTTGCTGTTCCTGCTTCTAAATACAGGTGTTCATCCATTAATTTAAATAAGTGCAGTTTACTGTATTGTGATACTTCACGACCTTTTCGGTCAAAAATATACATCGTATTCGTGACACCTTGCTCTGTTTTTTTCGCAATCGAACCTGCCACAATATTTACTTCGTTTGTTTTAGCAAACTGAGAGATTAATTGCTTGGCTTGCTGCCCTTCATCATCTGCAATTTCGTCTAGCCGAGTCAAATCATAAGCTGTATCCCATAGCTCAGGAAGCACAAGGATATCAGGGTTTTCTTTCAGGGCTTCCGTCATTTTTTGTTCGATATATTTTCGGTTTTTAGTTGGGTTTCCAAACGCAATATCAAGCTGCAAACACGTAATTTTTACACTCACTTTATCATCCGTCCTTTTTTTAGTAGTTGAAAAAAATGACTTTACAAGTTGAGTATTACAATATATTATTTGTGACTAGAATTTCAAGAATTTTTTGAGAAGGTGTGCGATGATGAAACAATTTGAGCAATCGGAACTATTAAAAAGTTTACCAAAACAATTTTTTGCATCACTTGTAGGCAAGGTAGGAAAAGTAATGGCCCAAGGGCACGACGTTATTAACTTAGGGCAGGGAAATCCCGATCAGCCTACTCCTTCACATATTGTAGAAACACTGCAAAAAGCAAGTGCTAATCCTATGCATCATAAATATTCTCCATTTCGGGGGCACCAGTTTTTAAAAGAGGCCGTTGCGACTTTTTATAAACGAGAATATGGCGTTGATGTGGATCCTGAAAAAGAAGTAGCTATTTTGTTTGGCGGGAAAGGTGGACTTGTAGAAATCCCGCAGTGCTTATTAAACCCTGGAGATACGGTGCTGGTTCCCGATCCTGGATATCCTGATTACTGGTCTGGAGTAGAGCTTGCAAAGGCAAAGATGGAAGTGATGCCGCTCACGGCTGAAAATCATTTTCTACCCGTATACGAAGAGATAAGTGAACGTGCTAAAGAACAGGCAAAGCTCATGTTTTTAAACTATCCGAATAATCCTACTGGTGCAGTGGCAACGGCAGAATTTTTTGAAGACACCGTGGCGTTTGCTGCCAAGCACGATATTTGTGTGGTACACGACTTTGCCTACGGAGCAATTGGATTTGATGGCAAAAAGCCAATCAGTTTTTTACAGACTCCTGGTGCAAAAAAGACGGGAATTGAAATTTATACTCTTTCTAAAACGTATAACATGGCGGGATGGCGAGTTGGATTTGCTGTAGGAAATGAAAGTGTTGTAGAAGCTATTAATCTTCTTCAAGATCATATGTATGTCAGTCTCTTTGGGGCGGTTCAAGAGGCAGCAGCCGCAGCTCTGTTAGAATCTCAACAATGTGTGAATGATTTAGTTAAGCGCTATGAATCTAGACGCAATACCTTTATTCAAGGGCTTCGAGAAATTGGTTGGGATGTTACATCTCCAGCGGGCTCCTTTTTTGCATGGCTAAAAGTTCCTGAAGGATATACTTCTGAACAGTTTTCAGATTTACTTCTCGAAAAAGCTCACGTTGTAGTGGCGCCTGGAGTAGGCTTTGGAACATATGGTGAAGGCTATGTGCGCGTAGGACTGCTGACGGATGAAGAGCGTATGAGAGAAGCTGTATCTCGAATAAAAAAATTAAATTTATTTTAAAAACGCATTGACAATCCTTTTTGAGTTGGCTTAATATGTAAGAAGTTAACGAGATTAATAACCGATAAATCCTAGCGGTATTTTTTTTTTAGTATATAATCTATGAATTTAATTTAAATAAATAGCAACTTTCTTATTAAGAGTAGGTGGAGGGACTAGCCCGATGAAGCCCGGCAACCGACTTAACGCATGTTAAGCACGGTGCTAATTCTTGCAGCAGCAGCTGAGAGATAAGAAGAGCAACGAAAGCCTCTTCTTAATCACAGAAGAGGTTTTTTTATTAACGATATTAAACAGCAAGGGAGTTTTTAGCATAATGAGTGAAATCGTTGCAAGCTACTTACTACATGATAATAAAGGAAATTTTCATAAAAAAGCGGAAGGAATTGCTTTAGGACTAACCGTCGGCTCATGGACAGATCTGCCGCTTTTAGATCAACAGCAGCTTCAAAAGCATAAAGGGCGCGTCGTGTCCGTAACTGAGCTTCAAGATTGCGAACGTGTAAACGGATATTTAGGCGGAGAAATTAAGCAGGCAATTGTCAAAATTGCTTATCCAACTGCTAACTTTTCAAGAGATTTACCGGCTATTCTAGTTACGGTTTTCGGAAAACTATCACTTGATGGAAAAGTGAAATTATTAGACTTGGATTTTCCTGATGAATTATTAGCTCAATTCCCAGGCCCGCGCTTTGGAATAGAAGGTATCCGAGAGAAACTAGGCGTTTATGACCGTCCGCTTGTGATGAGTATTTTTAAAGGCGTGATTGGAAGAGATATGACGTACTTAACAACTCAGCTGCGTGAGCAAGCGCTTGGCGGAGTGGATTTGGTTAAAGACGACGAGATTTTGTTTGATAGTGAACGAACACCTTTTGAAGCTCGCGTTACAGAAGGGAAAAAAGTACTGAATGAAGTATACGAAAAAACGGGACACCGCACGCTGTATGCTGTTAATTTAACGGGTCGAACGTTTGAATTAAAAGAAAAAGCGAGAAAAGCAGCTGAGCTAGGAGCCGATGCTCTTTTATTCAATGTATTTGCTTACGGGTTAGACGTACTGCAGGCACTTCGAGAAGACGATGAAATTAACTTGCCGATTATGGCACACCCAGCTGTTAGCGGAGCGCTTACGCCATCAGAGTTTTACGGTTTTTCAAATTCATTACTGCTTGGAAAGCTATTGCGTTTAGCCGGAGCGGATTTCTCTCTGTTTCCATCACCATACGGAAGCGTAGCGCTTTCTCTTGAAGATACGACAGGCATTGCCTACGAATTAACGCGTCCTGTACACAAATATAAGCAGTCTTTCCCGGTTCCTTCAGCAGGAATTCATCCTGGAATGGTACCGCAGCTTGTGAAGGACTTTGGAATCGACAGCATTATTAATGCAGGAGGCGGAGTTCACGGTCATCCAGAGGGAGCTATCGGAGGAGGAAAAGCATTCCGTGCGGCGATAGATGCAGTACTCTCTCATCAAACATTAGCCGAAAAAGCTGAAGAATCAAAAGAGTTGCAAAAAGCTTTGCAACTATGGGGAACAGTAGAGGTGAAAGCATGACATCGTTAAAAATCTTTTGTGACTTTGATGGAACAATTACAAATAGCGATAACATTATTGCTATTATGAAACAATTTGCTCCTCCGGAGTGGGAAAGTATTAAAGACGACGTGTTGGCACAGCGCGTCTCCATTCAAGAAGGAGTAGGGCAAATGTTTGCCTTGCTCCCCGTGGAATTAAAAGAAGATATTATTTCTTATATTTTAGAGACGTCTGCTATTCGAGATGGATTTGATGATTTTATTGCCTATACAAAAGAGCACCATATTCCGCTTTATATTGTAAGCGGAGGAATTGACTTTTTTGTAAAACCACTTTTGGGAAATCGAGTTGCAGAGGAAATGCTCTACTGCAACGGATCTGATTTTTCCGGTGAGCATATTTCCATTACGTGGCCTCATACATGTGATAAACAGTGTACAAATGACTGCGGCTGCTGTAAGCCAACGATTATTCGCCATCTTGCAGATGAAAGAGATCATACGGTTGTTATTGGCGATTCCATTACGGATTTGCAGGCTGCCAAATTAGCTGATACGGTCATTGCACGTGACTTTTTAATTGAAAAATGTGAAGAGCTATCTCTACTGTATCGTCCTTTTTCTACTTTTTATGATGTAATTCATCATTTACAAGAATTAACAGAAGAGGTGAAAGCATGAGTATCATGGCTCAGCAAAGGTTGCATGAGCTTGCGGATATAAAAGATGAGCTGGCAGAGCGCGATTGGTTCTTCGGTACAAGCGGAAACTTAGCAATTAAAGTGGACCAAAATCCAACAACTTTCTTTGTATCAGCAAGTGGAAAAGATAAACGAAAACGTACAAATGAAGATTTTTTATTAGTTGATCAATACGGAAAGCCTGCAGAAGACACGCATTTAAAGCCTTCTGCTGAAACGCTTCTGCACGTTAAGATTTACAATTTAACGAATGCTGGGTGCAGCCTTCATGTACATACAATCGACAATAACGTGATCTCTGAACTGTACGGAGATGAAGGCGTTATTTCATTCAAAGGTCAAGAAATTATTAAGGCGCTAGGTATTTGGGAAGAAGATGCGGAAATTACTGTTCCGATTATTCCGAATTACGCAGATATTCCGACACTAGCAGAAGAGTTTTCTCATCATATAAAAGGCGATCAAGGCGCGATTTTGATTCGTAACCACGGGATTACGGTATGGGGGAAAAATGCATTTGAAACAAAAAAAGCGCTAGAAGCCTATGAATTTCTATTTAGCTACCACGTCAAATTACTGTCACTTAAAGGCATTAAGCCAAAGGTGCATTTATAAAAGGAGGAAACAACAATGGCGCACATTCGCTTACATGTAAACAATAAAAGAATTGAAACTCAAGAGGAAGTATCAGCTTTTCTGGCAAACAATGAAGTTATTTATGAAAACTGGGACATTACAAAACTTCCAGAAAATCTTCGTGAAAAATATGATTTAACTGATGAAGAAAAAACAGAAATTTTAAACGCTTTTGGTGAGGATATTAAAGATATTTCTGAACGCCGCGGTTATAAAGCTCAAGATGTTATCTCGTTATCGGAATCTACACCAAATATTGATGAATTGTTAAAAAACTTTCAGCGCAAGCATATTCACACAGATGACGAAGTTCGCTTTATTGTAAGCGGTCATGGAATCTTTGTTATCCAAGGAAAAGACGGCGAATTTTTTGATGTTGAATTAGAGCCGGGCGATTTAATTTCAGTACCAGAAAATATTCTTCATTACTTTACACTAATGGAAGATCGTAAAGTAGTCGCTGTCCGAATTTTCGTGACAACTGAAGGATGGGTACCTATTTACGCATAACAATTACTTGTAAAGCATAGGTCATCATCACCCCGCTTTTACATCTAAAAGCGGGGTATTCTTTGGACTATTATAAAACTAACTATTTTTATATGAATAATAAGTTTAATGGGAGGAACACCATGAAAAAGAGTAAAAAAATGCTGTGGCCACTTACTTTGCTCGTGCTTCTAGTCTTTGCGCTGGCTGCCTGCACGAAAGAACAGCCAAGTCTAAACGAGAAAGCACAGGCAGCTCCAGCGCAGCAAGCGGCTTCTGCTAAGCCTGTACAGCAAGAAGGAAAAAAGGTTACGAAAGATACAAAAATTGCGCTTATTTCTGAATTTACGTCAGGCACTCACGCTGCTCAGTACATAACAGGTGTGACAAAAGCGGCTAAAAAAGCAGGGGTACAGCTATCCGTTTCTGATTCAAACAATGATCAATCCAAAATGGCTGCTTATTTAGACACGGCTATTAACCAAAATGTTGACGGTATTATGATTGACCACGGCCGGGCTGAAACTCTTGAACCTGGCGTGAAACGCGCGATTGCAAAAGGAATTCCCGTTATTGCAACAGACGTAGAATTAAAAGTAGAAGGCGTTACAACAATTGACCAAGACGATTATATGCTTGCGCTGCAGGGTCTAAAACAAATGATGCAGGACATTAATGGAAAAGGAAACATTGTATATGCGTTTGTTGGAGGCTTTGCGCCGATGGAAAAGCGCGACAGCATTTATAAAATTATGATGAATCGCTACCCAGATGTAAAACAAATTGCTACGTTTGGAAGCGCAACGGACAACACCTCATTAGACACACAAAATAAAATGGCAGCTGTGTTGAAGCAGTATCCAAATAAAGGAGACATCGCGGCCGTTTGGGCACCTTGGGACGAATTTGCAAAAGGAGTAACAAGAGCGATTAAAGAAGCGGGACGAGACGAGATTAAAGTGTACGGAGTGGACTTATCTGATGAAGATCTGCAAATGATGCAGGCAAAAAACAGTCCGTGGAAAGCGTCAGCTGCCGTAAATCCAGCTTCAGTAGGAGAAAAGCAAGTTGATCTGCTTCTTAAAAAGATTTCCGGTCAAGAGATTCCTCGCTACTATTCATTTGATCCGGTTTTAGTCAAACAAACAGACTTGCCTAATCAAACGATTAATATGGATCAGCTTAGTCAGTACGTAAAAGAATGGGGCAATAAAGAATAGAAATGGAGGGACAGATATGACGAATGAGCTTTCAATGAAGAACATTACAAAAAACTTTGGTTCTTTTCAAGCGCTGAACAAAGTTGATTTTACTGTTCAAAAAGGGGAAATCCATGCTTTATTGGGAGCCAATGGTGCCGGTAAAAGTACGCTGATGAAAATATTGTGCGGAGCTTACGATGAGTACGAAGGGAAAATATTCAAAAACGGAGAAGAAATCTCCATTTCTTCTCCTAAAGAAGCTAAGCGCCACGGCATCGGCATTGTACATCAAGAAGTAGATGTAGCGCTGATTCCTTCGCTGTCAGTAGCTGAAAACATTGTGTTAGACGTGCAGACTTCTAATAAAAGTAAGACATTTGTAAACTGGAAATCTATTTATAAGAAAGCGGAAGAAGCTCTTTCTTTACTTGGCTCTTCTCTATCCGTTAAAAAAAATGTCGTTGACCTAACTCTATCAGAAAAACAGCAGGTGCTTATTGCACGTGCAATTGTACAGAATGTTGATTATTTAATTTTGGATGAACCAACCGCACCTCTTAGTGTGGAAGAGACGAAACAATTGTTTTCTGTGATGAGAGAGCTGAAGAAAAGCGGAGTAGGCATTATTTACATTTCACATCGCCTTCAAGAAGTGGTTGATATTTGCGACCGTTTAACCGTTTTAAAAGACGGACGCTATGTAGCTACAAAAGAAACTTCACATACATCGATTGAAGACGTGATTACGCTCATGTTAGGAACGTCTTCTGTAAAACAATGGGTCAAAAAATCAGTAGAAATTGGAAACGAACTGTTACATGTAGAAGCATTATCTCTTCCAGGGCGCCTTTCTAATATCTCTTTTCATGTAAAAGAAGGAGAAGTAGTCGGTATTGCAGGGCTTGTTGGAGCGGGGAAAACGGAGCTTTGCCGCAGTCTATTTGGTTTAGAACAATATGTGAGCGGCAACGTTCGATTAAAAGGCAAGAAATTAAAGTTGAATAAGCAGCCGTATTATTATATTGCACAAGGTCTTTCTCTTGTTCCTGAAGAACGAAGAAAAGAAGGAATTTTTGTTCATGAATCCATTGCCGATAACTTAGTTTTGCCAAGTCTGTCCCGCTTTACAAATTATTCATTTCTAAAGCGGGGAAAGATCAAAGAAAAAGCGCAGAAAACGACTGGGCAAGTTGGCGTAAAGTCTCATTCTATCGAGCAGTCAGTTGGAACGTTAAGCGGTGGAAATCAGCAGAAAGTAGCAATCGGAAAATGGCTTGTTACGGACTCTAGCGTGCTGTTGTTTGATGAACCAACTAAAGGGGTCGATGTGGGCTCCAAACAAGAAATATTCGACTTAATTACAAATCTTGTGTCACAGCAAAAAGGCGTTGTTTATGCAACCTGTGAATTCGAGGAACTGCTAGGGGTAGCGGATCGAATTTATGTTATGTACAACGGGAAAATCGTGAAAGAATTATCCAAAGAAGAAGCAACTAGTGAAAAATTATTTTATTATACAGCAGGAGGAGTAAAAGGATGAGTGCGGAGTATGTAACAGAACCTGTAGCGAAACCAAAGAGAAAAATAAGCGTTTTCGACTTTTTTTATAAATATGGGACAGTCTTAATGATTTTTGTTATTATGATTATTTTCTCCATTGCCACACCTAACTTTTTAACAGGAGAAAACATTAGTGATATCCTGCGCTCTATTTCCATTGTTACCTTAATAGCGCTTGGTGTAACGATATCGTTAACCGTCAACGGACTCGATTTATCTGTAGGGTCTACGGCTGGGTTAGCCACTATTTTATCAGCCTCTATGCTTGTTTTACACAGACAAGAAATTGCAGTCGCTATCATTGTTCCGATTATTGCATCGCTTCTTATCGGGTTAATAAATGCTTTTTTAGTAGTGAAAGTAAAGATTCCTGATATTTTAGCCACTCTTTCCATGATGTTCATCGTACAGGGGATTTTATTAACGTATACAAAAGGCTCAGCTATTTATACCAATATGCCTTTACCAAGCGGAGACAGAGCTCCGGGAATTTTTATTCCATCTTTCCTTGCGCTGGGGCAAGGTCACTTACTAGGTATTCCTGTTCCTGTTATCATTATGCTGCTGACTGTGCTGCTTGTTCATATCGTTTTTTCTTATACGAAGTTTGGGCGTTTTTTCTACGTAACAGGAGGGAACATAGAAGCAGCAAGACTTTCGGGCGTACCGGTTAATCGTTACCGTATGTATGCCTATATGTTTTCAGGTTTGCTTGCTGGAATTGGAGGAGTCGTTTTAGCTGCCCGTATTGGAGTAGGAGAAGTAAACGCGGGTTCACCATTTTTAATGGATGCCGTAGCTGCTACATACATTGGCTTTTCCGTATTTGGAGCAGGGAAACCGAATGTATTCGGGACACTGATTGGCTCTATTTTAATTGGTGTGCTGTTAAATGGGTTAACGATGCTAAATGTTCCGTATTATATGCAAGACATTATTAAAGGAGCTGTATTAGCAGGAGCCTTGGCTTTAACATATTACCGCTCGAAACAAACATCTACGGCTGTGTAAACAGCCGTTTTTTTTCGTTTGAAATCGGGAAGAATAAGGAAAAACAATAGTATAGCTTATTATTTATGTAGAAAGAGGGAGTATAGATGAAACGTGTCGTCATTATAGGAGGAGTAGCCGCCGGAATGAGCGCAGCTTCACAGCTTCGCCGGATGAAAGAAAAAGAAGAAGTGGAAATCCTTGTGTTTGAAAAAGGTGGAGATATCTCTTACAGCGCATGTGGCATGCCTTACTATCTGTCAGGAGTTGTAAAAGAAAAAGACGATTTGATTGCTCGGACGAAACAAGAATTTGAAGAGCGAAACATCTCCGTCCATCTTTTCTACGAAGTTAAAGAAGTAAATCATACAAAAAAATACATAGTAGTGCAAGATGTAAAGACGTCAACGGAAAAAGAGATAACATATGATGAACTCATCATTGCAACTGGAACAACGGCTGTTAAACCCAATTTTATGAGTGATCACATGCCGAATGTATGCACATTAAAGTCATTAGAAGACAGCGAAAGAATCTATACATATCTACAGGCTCACTCCGTAGAGAAAGTCACCATTATCGGCGGAGGATATGTCGGAATGGAAGTAGCTGAAGCAATGAAGGCTTTGGGAAAAGAAGTACGGGTTATTGAACAGGGAAAGCAGATTCTATCTATTTTAGATCAAGAAATGGCAGAGCATTTACAAAAGCAGCTAGATGACGATATTTTATTTCATTTCGAAGAAGAAGTGGAAGCATTGCTGCATTCAGATGGTTCCATCACTCACGTTCAAACAAACCGTCAAACGTATCAAACAGATTTAGTGATTGTAAATGTAGGAGTTCGTCCGAATACGCAATTCTTAGAAAGAAACGGACTAAGGATGCTTGAAAATGGAGCTATTTTAGTAAATGAGAAGTTGGAAACCAACGTGCCACATATCTACGCAGCAGGAGATTGTGCAACGAGCTATCACCGCGTATTAAAAAAAGATGTTCATATTGCTCTTGGAACCATTGCCAATAAGCAGGGAAGGGTTCTTGGTTACCGATTAGGGGGAGAAAGTCGAGAATTTCCCGGTGTTATAGGTACAAGTATTGTCAAAGTGATGGACTATGAAATCGGAAAAACCGGCATTTCAGAAAGAGAAGCAAGAGAAAATTCTCTTTTATACAAAGCCGTCACAGCCGAAGCTCCGAGTCATGCTTCTTACTATCCAGGAGCTGAAAAGATTGTGATAAAACTTGTTTATCACCCTGAAACAAAAGAGATTTTGGGGGTTCAAATGATTGGGAAAGAAGGAGTAGCAAAACGAATCGATGTATTTGCGACAGCTATTACTTGCCGTCTCACAACAGATGAAATAACCATGCTAGATCTTTCGTACGCTCCTCCTTTTGCTACGGTATGGGATGCTGTACAAATTGCTGCTCAGAAAGCTGAATAAAAAAGAGGCTGGGACAAAAGTAGTTGAGTCCAAGTAAAAAACGAACCATTCATCAAACTGTTTGATGAGTGGTTCGTTTTTTTTTGTGATGGTGCACATCGTTTTATTTGTTTCGTTCCTTCTAGCAGTTGATTGAAGGGCAAGGCGAAGACTCCTGCGGGAAAAGCGGAACAGGTGAGACCCCGCAGGAGCGAAAGCGACGAGGAGGCTCAGCGGCCGCCCGCGGAAAGCGAAGCTTTGCACGGAAATCAATTGCGGTGTCATAAGCAGTCCAGCTCATGTATCTCATTTGTTCGTCTTTCGATTAGATTTATTTCGTTATGTCTCAATCTTTTTTCGATTCGACAAGCAGCATCTTTTGTCGAAAAACAAGTTGTAAAAAAAAGATAAATGGTATTCCTATAGTAATGTAAGCGTTTGTAAATTCCGACAAAATAATTTTTTTGCAAAAAAAATGTCTATTATTGCGACTCTATTTACATATTTAGTAGAATTTGTAATAATGCGTTATAAGCTAATTTCTTTGTCATAGGAGAGGATTTTGTGTTTGGAGTGAGAAATAGAACGAAATCAGAGAGATTATTAGTAGAAATCGTCCAAAAAAGACAAAAGATGGTGCAGCTCGGAGAAGAAAAAGGTTTGACTAATGAAGAAACCGTTACCTGTAGTCAAGAGCTTGATCAGCTCTTACTCGTTTATCAAAAGCAGCGTTTAAAAGAAGAGGAAGAAAAGACATCGTTTGCCACACTGATTAGCCGCTTTTTATCTTTTTCAAAGCTGTAATGCAGGACAAGCATTCGGGATCGGGCAGTAAAACAATTATGCTGCCCGTGGCCTCTCTTCACCTTTAAAAAATGTTAATTAAAAAGATCATAAACAAAATACCAAAAATAAACGAATAAGTAGCAAATCTTTCGTTTCCATCGCCGTGACTTTCCGGAATCAACTCTTTATAAATAATAAAAAGCATGGCTCCAGCAGCAAAAGCTAATCCATATGAAACGAGAGAATCAACAAAATTAGTTAAATAAAACCCGAGTAAAGATGTTACAATCTCAACAGAGCCTGTAAGGGTAGCAATTAAAAATGCTTTTATTTTACTGATATTTTGCTGAGCTAAAAATAGCGCGACCAACAGTCCTTCAGGTGCATTTTGAAGACCAATTGCAAGGGCGATTAAGTTCCCTGTATTTTCAACATTTGAAGCGTAGCTAACACCAACAGACAGTCCTTCAGGAAGGTTATGCAAAGTAATAGCGGAAACAATTAAAAGTGCTTTTTCATCAAATTGAATGCCGGTTTTAGAATGTTCAAGGTCAATGTGAGGAATATTCTGCTCCAAGAGTGTTAATGTTACAACTCCAAGCAGTAAGCCAATTGCTAAGGAAAAAAATCCGCCGCTTTGAAGAGATTCTGGAATCAAGCTCATAGTAGAAGCAGCTGTCATAATACCTGCAGTGAGCGCAAGAAGTATATCTTTCCAGCGATGAGTGAGTTCTTGATTCAAAAACAGAATAGGCAAAGCGCCTACTCCAGTCGATAGCGCAGAAAGAATGCTTCCAATTAGTACCTCAGTCATAAACCGTCTCCTTTTACGTATTCTTCTTTTTATCCTCAATTCACATCGTTCTTTTAGTGTATGTTTTTTTTGTTTCTATGAGCATGACTATTTTAAAAGTGAATAGCTTTATGCAATAACCTTACAAAAAAGTTGAACCAGTGAAGGTTCAACTTTTTAGGTAAAGTACAGCTCCTGAACTTGGTTAGCAATGTGCTCAAGCTTATTGGAAACTTGAGGAATGCCATATCCTACATACAAAGGAGATGTGGCAAAGCGAGGAATGATTTTCGCCGCAATTTTGCCGTTTTTAAGATTATAAAAAAATAAGTTATAGCTCGTGCAGCTACGATGAAAATGATTTAATAAATAGTGAGCAGCCGTTTGAAGATAATCTGCAAATACATGCATCTCTTTGTCAAGCTGATCCGTTATCACGTTAAATTCAAAAAAGCCCATTCTAGGTTTTGCAGATAAATTAAATGTGACGTGTTCATTTTGGGCAATTGTGACTCCTTCAAACTGCTCTAGCTTCACATTTTCATTTACATCCATCTCATTTAAACCAATAATTTGCATATGAGGATGTCGTAATGATCCTCCGGACATGGGGCCGTGGTTTTTAAAGAAAAGAACAGAAGCATATTCTCCGCTGTTCATCATCGATATCCATCGTTCAGTAGCAAAGCTCAGCAAGGTGTACAGATGTTCTTTTGGATAAATAGACAGTTCTGAAGAACACTCATCGGTCTCAATAATAACCGTCTGATAAGCATCTTGCAGAACGGGAAATTTATTTTTCAGCCAAATGATAGGTCCTTGTTTTTCAATAATGCCAGTAAGAGATTCTACGTCGCAAAAGGGACAGGGGTTTTGCCGGTTAACGATTGTTTCAGGCTTTTGTGAACCAATCGCGGAATTAAATAATAAATGGGTTGGTTTCATAATCATTCACCTTTTTATGTAATGGTCATATGTTTATTGTATTAAAAGCATATGTATAAATCCACTTATATACATTTTTTATCGAAAAAATTGTACAAGCGGAGAGAATAACCGATGAAATAAGTCTGCTTTGATTGACTTTGAAGGGAAATTTTAGTATTATCTTGATATCAAGATAATATTAAAGGAACTGATTAAAATGACGAATGATGTAACTAGAGAAGAGTTAGACCAATCTCTTAAATTATTTATTGTACTATCTCGTGCCAATCGTTCAATTAATGATCATGTGCATAAATTTATTCAACAGCATGGAATGAATCCAACTGAATTTGCTGTCCTAGAGTTATTGTATCACAAAGGTCAACAGCCTCTGCAGCAAATTGGCGGAAAAATTTTACTCGCAAGCGGCAGTATTACGTATGTAGTAGACAAGCTTGAGAAAAAAGGCTTCTTAGAGCGCGTTGCTTGTCCGAACGATCGCCGTGTAACCTACGCAGCGATCACTCAGCAAGGCAAGGAAATGATTGAAAGTATGTTTCCGAGTCATGAAAAAAGAATTCATGATATTTTATCCGTCCTGTCTAGCGAAGAAAAGGAAGTTGCTATTTCGATGCTTAAGAAACTGGGGCACTATGCAGATGAATTTTTACCGGGATCGACTAATTAATTAAGGAAAGCTCGTTTGTTTCTGTTGAACAAACGAGTTTTTTCTATGACTTCTTTCATAACCAATCGACATAAAAAATAAAAAGTGACAAAAAATTGAAATTAACAGGAATACAGCTGGATAAAAACGAATTAGGTTACATACAGACAATAGAGGAAGGGGTACAAATGATGAAATTTGAGAATTATACATATACGCGACCTGATATGAATGAAATTGAAAAGCAGTTTGAAAAGGCCATTACACACTTTACGGAAGCAGCGTCAGTCAGTCAGCAAAACGAGGCAATTCGTCTAGCAAATGATGCGTATTCCCAGTACAGCACAATGGGGAACATCTGCTATATTCGTCATTCCATCGACACAGCGAATGAATTTTATAAGGAAGAACAAGACTATTTTGATGAAACACAGCCGCTTTTAGAAGGATATGTAGAGAAATTTTACAAAGCGTTAATCTCTTCGCCTTTTAAACAGCAACTAGAAGAAAAGTGGGGCAAGCAGCTGTTCTCTCTTGCTGAAATGCAGTTAAAAACGTTCTCTCCGGAAATAGTAAAAGAGCTTCAGGAAGAAAATAAGCTATCGTCTCAATATACGAAACTAGTGGCGTCAGCTAAAATTTTATTTGAAGGAGAAGAAAGAACGTTAGCTCAGCTCGATCCGTTTATGGAGTCACCTGATCGAGAAATGAGAAAAAAAGCAGCAGAAGCAAAGTTTCAATTTTTTACCGATCATGAAGAGGAATTTGATGATATTTATGACAAACTTGTAAAAGTGCGGACCAAGCTTGCTGAAAAATTAGGCTATAAAAATTTCGTAGAAGTGGGCTATGCTCGTATGTCTAGAATAGGCTACGATGCTGAAATGGTTGCCGCTTTTCGCAAACAAGTAAAAGAGTATATTGTTCCCCTTACTGAAAAACTAAAAAAGCGTCAGCAGGAAAGAATTCAAGTAGAGAGCTTAACTTATTATGATGAACCGTTTCAGTTTGAAACAGGAAACGCAGTGCCAAAAGGTGATGAAAAGTGGATTATTGAAAATGGACGGGTTATGTATAAGGAGCTTTCTAAAGAGACGGACGAATTTTTTTCATTTATGCTTGAAAATAATTTGATGGATTTAGTCGCTAAAAAGGGCAAAGCAGGCGGAGGCTACTGTACGTTTATTGAAGAATACAAAGCACCGTTTATTTTTTCGAATTTTAATGGAACATCAGGGGATATTGATGTGTTAACGCATGAAGCAGGGCATGCTTTTCAAGTGTATTCCAGCCGAGATATGGAAACCAATGAGTATCACTGGCCTACGCATGAAGGAGCTGAAATTCATTCGATGAGCATGGAGTATTTTACATGGCCTTGGATGGATTTGTTCTTTAAAGAAGACAAAGATAAATACCAGTTTTCTCATTTAAGCTCAGGCTTAACTTTCTTGCCTTACGGGGTAGCAGTAGATGAATTTCAGCACGCTGTATACGAACGCCCTGAGATGACGCCTTCGGAACGAAAACAAACGTGGCGAGAAATTGAAAAGAAATATATGCCTTCTAAAAACTATGACGGCCATCACTATCTAGAAAGCGGGGGCTTCTGGCAGCGCCAGCTTCATATTTACACGTCTCCGTTTTATTATATTGATTACACGCTCGCTCAAATTTGTGCATTTCAATTTTGGAAAAAAGATCGAGAAAATCATGAACAAGCATGGCAAGATTACGTTCATTTGTGTAAGCTTGGCGGAAGTAAGCCGTTTTTAGAATTAGTAGAGGAAGCGAATTTGATCTCTCCATTCGAAGAGGGCTGCGTGCAGTCTGTAGTAGATGAAATTGAAAACTATTTAAATAGTATTGATGATAAAAAGCTATAAAAAAAGAGATTGAGACACAACAAAATCAATCCAATCTAAAGACGAACAAATGAGATAAACAATCTAGTATGAATCGCTTGTTACACCGCCGTTGATTTCTGTGCAAGGCTTCGCTTTCCGCGGGCGGCCGGTGAGCCTCCTTGGCGCTTATGCTCCTGCGGGGTCTCACCTATTCCGCTTTTCCCGCAGGAGTCTTCGCCTTGCCCTCCAATCAACAGCTAGAAGCACCTAGATTAAATCTACGTTCACCCTCATAATAAAAAATCCGAATGAGTTTGATTCTTAATCAAGAAACAAACTCGTTCGGATCTTTCTTCAACTAACATACTTTTGTTCCAGCCTCTTTTTTAATGATTAATTTCTTGTTCCCATAAAGGAATCGTAAGGGAAACGCTGGTTCCTTCGCCAACAGTGCTTTTAATCTCAAATGTTCCTTTATGCTGATACAAAATGTTTTTAATCACAACAAGTCCAAGACCAGTACCTGAGGGCTTCGTGGTAAAAAAGGGCTTTTGAATGTGCGTAAGCAAATGTGAAGGAATGCCGACTCCTGTATCTTTAATGAAAATAGTAAGATCTTTAGTATGCTGAGTAACGTTTAAATGAATTTCTCCTCCGCTAGGCATAGCTTCGAGCGCATTTTTTAACAAATTAATGAGTACTTGCTTAATTTGATTGGCATCACAGCAGATGTATGTATGCGGGGCTTCCACCTGCGTTTTAACTACGACATTTTTTAATACACATTCTGATTCATACAGAAGAATAACGTCATTTAAAATAGTAGAGAATGCATGCTTTTTCATAACCGTATCATGAGGTTTAGCGAGCAATAAAAATTCTCCAACGATTGAGTTAATACGATTCAGTTCACTAAGCATGATGGTTGTATAAGAATGATAGCGGCTGCTGTCTTCATGAATAAGCTGAATAAACCCATTCAGAGAAGTAAGCGGATTTCGAATTTCATGAGCGATTCCCGCTGCCATTTCGCCGGCTAGAGATAACTTATCGGTTTGGCGAAGAAATTTTTCTGTTTCCTTTTCTTCGGTAAGATCGCGTGAAATACCAAAAAGCGCAACGACCTGTTTATCACGATTAAAAATAGGTGAAACAGTGCTTTCTACATCAATTATTTTTCCGTCTTTTCGCTTGTCCTGGGTTTCAAAGGCTACTAGCTTTTCTCCTTTTTTAACCTTTTCTAATCGGCTTTCAGCGTCGCCTTTTAAGCCGGCAGGAATAAATGGAATGGCTTTTCCCACAATTTCTTCAGCTTTCCATCCGTATATTTGCTCAAAAGCATCGTTTACTTTAATCACTTTACCGTCTAGACTGAACACGGCAATGGCGTCGCGATTGTATGTGAAAAAAGATTGTAAATACTCTTGAGCTGAATACAGTTCATCTTCGGTTTTGTTCATTTTGACCGTCGTAATAGCAATCAGTTTTTTAGAGAAATGAGCACAGTACAACAAAATAATCATTGTGATCAGCGTAAACAAAATGAAATAAACGATATCTAATTTCACGAAAGTTACAGATGTAAAAAGAGTGTTGCTTACATAAAAGTACAAAACAATTATTATGGACATTAATGTAGAAATTACAATAGCGACATAGCTATAATAAATAAAGCTAACAATAATTCCAAGAAACAAAAATAAATAATTAATAACAGCAGGTTCAATAGATGTCATGTACGCAATATAGGCATAATAGCATATAAAAAAAGAATACATAATGATAGCAGGATGAAAACGAAAGTAGTACATAGCCGTCACTACCAATAATAAAATTCCTCCGCTTATAAAAACAATCATATGAGGATCAGCTGCAATAAAGTGGTATAACACAATGTGGACAAAATATAGCAGCCAAAAAATAAGTAAAAGAATAAAATTCCGTTTTTTTATGAGGTTGTGTGATTCCATAAAAAATCCCTTTCTTAAATGGTGAATAATTTTATAGGAGAATAACTTTATAGTCAGCTAGTCGCACGATATAGTGATATATCACTCATATTAGCATAGTTACAACTGTGTGAATAGCCGAATTGAGCACTTAGACCAAGGAAGATAGATCTAGAATACAGCTAGTCATAAACTATTAAGGAAATATGAGGGGAATATGAACGAAATGAAGGGGATGTAAAGCTTTTGTGATAACCTTGTAAAAATGAACTTTTTTCTAATTGGATAGGCTATACTGCCAGTAGAGCCATATGAATGGTGACTACATAGAGGCTCAGATGATTCGAAGGGAGACGGTAAAATGAACAAAAGTTTATTAGTCAAGTTATTTGGATCACTTCTAGCAATTATGTTAATCACAGCATGCAACTCACAAACGGATGAAAAAGACGCCACAGAACAGCAAACAGAACAGTCGGATGATACTCAAGCGGAGGATACAACGACAGATGATTCACAGGAAACAATGAAGCAAAACGAAGCAGATGATTCATCTGGGGATGAAGCAGCTGATGATCAAGAAGAATCAACGGATAGTGCTGACGAAAAAACAGATGAAAGTAAATAAACGTAAGTATTTCTATAAAAAAAGCGACTCAAGTAGAGTCGCTTTTTTTATTAGTTTTGTACGGTGATTTCGCTTGCTTCATTTAACGTTACGTTCACTGTCGATACGTCTGCGTCATCTAAAAGTAAGTCTGTAATTCGATCTTCAAGCTGTTCTTGAATTGCTCGGCGGAGCGGTCTAGCACCGAATGCAGGGTGATAGCCAAGTTCAGCCAGTTTTTCTTTTACTTCAGCTGCTACGCTCAGCGTGATGTTTTGTTCTTGTAATGTTTCTTTTAATTCAGCAAGCATAAGGTCCACGATTTTAATCAAGTTGTCTTTTTCAAGATGATTAAATTCAATGATTGTATCAAATCGATTTAAAAACTCTGGTTTGAAATAAGATGAAAGTGAATCTAAAACGGATGCCTGCTTAAGCGCATCATTTTCTGCGTCAAACCCAACCGTAATTTTCTTTTCACCTACACCAGCGTTACTTGTCATAATGATAACCGTGTCTTTGAAGCTTACTGTGCGACCTTGACTATCCGTTAGACGTCCATCTTCTAAAATTTGCAAAAACATATGCTGAACGTCTGGATGAGCTTTTTCAATTTCATCTAGTAAGATGATGGAATAAGGATTACGGCGTACTTTTTCTGTTAATTGTCCTGCCTCTTCATGACCTACGTAGCCAGGAGGTGAGCCGATTAATTTAGACACCGCGTGTTTTTCCATATATTCACTCATATCTAGACGAACCATTGCATCTTTTGAGCCGAACAGTTCTTCAGCTAATGTTTTGGTTAACTCTGTTTTACCGACACCTGTTGGACCGACAAATAAGAATGAACCAATTGGGCGATGCTTCGCTTTTAATCCAGCGCGAGAACGTCGAATCGCTTTTGCTACTTTTTCTACAGCTTCCTGCTGTCCGATTACTTTTTGAGCTAAGTGCTCTGCTAAATGCTTCATTTTTGCTGATTCATTTTCTTGAAGTTTACCAACAGGGATACCCGTTTTCTTTTCAATAATTGCTTGAATGTCAGCGATATCCACATTCATTTTTTGCTGTTCTTCGTTTAGTTGTTTTTCAAGAGCAGCTTCTTCATCGCGCAGTTTTGCCGCTACTTCATATTTTTCATCCTTTAGCGCCTGCTCTTTTTCTTTTGTAATTTCTTTTAAGCGAGCGGCCGCGTCGTCTTTATTTGTAATGCCTGCCTGTAAGTTCATTTTTGAACCTGCTTCATCTAGCAAGTCAATTGCTTTATCAGGCAAGAAGCGATCTTGAATGTAGCGGTGTGATAAATTTACACAAGCGCGGATCGCTTCATCTGTATAGCTAACGCCGTGATAATCTTCATATTTACTTTGGATTCCTTTTAGAATTTCAACGGCTTCTTCTACAGACGGTTCGTGAACCATAACCGGCTGGAAGCGTCGTTCAAGAGCCGCATCTTTTTCAATGGAACGGTACTCTTTTAAAGTTGTCGCTCCGACTACTTGAAGTTCGCCTCGTGCAAGAGCTGGTTTTAAAATATTGCTTGCGTCCATTGAACCTTCCGCTGAACCAGCTCCTACAAGAAGGTGAATTTCATCGATAAATAAAATCACGTTTTTTCGCTGTTGAAGCTCAGAAATTAACTGCTTCATGCGCTCTTCAAATTGACCGCGCACGCCGGTATTAGCTACGAGAGATGCTACATCTAACAGATATACATCTTTATTTAGCAGCTTGGCAGGAACTTTTCCTTCCGCAATTTTTAAAGCTAACCCTTCAACAACAGCTGTCTTACCAACACCAGGTTCTCCGATTAGCACCGGGTTGTTTTTGTTTCTTCTATTTAAAATTTCAATGACGCGCTCTACTTCTTCTTCGCGGCCAATAACAGGGTCAATCAATCCCGTTTTCGCAATTTGAGTTAAGTTTCGACCAAATTGATCTAAAAAGCCGCCGCCATTTCCTTGCTGTGGCTGCTCCGGTGCAGCTTGTTCGTGCGCCATTTGATTGAATAAATCATCGATGTTCATAAAGCCGCCACCTCCAAAACCTGATGGGATTTTATGTTCTTTCATTAGTGCTTGATAACATGTATGACATAAACGATATTGAGATTTTTGGTTATTTGTTTGTACATTTAATTGAATAGATGCTTCACGTTTATTACAGTTTTGACAAATCATTTAATTAGCCTCCCTAAATGATTTTAATCGAAGATCAGCAGGTGTTTGACCTTTCTTGACCTTTCGTAATGTTATTATACTTTGACCTTTTTTGACTTTCAAGTCTTTTGCTTAAAAAATTTTTGAAGGAAGTTCCTCGCTTATGTACAAAAGGCAGTACATTAAAAAAAGATGTGTTTTATGTGTACCCGTTCTATACATGTAAAAACATAAGAGACATTTTGTACAATGATCTGCTTGGAGAGGGAATTAATATTAATAAGAAGAAAAGTGGAAAGATGAGTGCAGAGCTTACCGTTGGATAAAATAAGTTATTGACAGCAAGAAGGATAAAAATTATACTCAAGAAGGTTTGCACTTAACTGCATAAAAGCATAAAAGCGTTTAAGTGAAAAAGAAAGATAGAAAGGGAATACCTCATGAAAAAAGAAATTTCATTTATACAATCAATAGCGGTGGTTTTGGTGCTATTAGCTATTATTTTTGTTTCATTATTTACGTTAAAGCTGCCGCCTCATATTCCGCTGATATTTGGTGTAGCATTTATTAGTGTGATTGGCTTTTTGTTGAAATATAAGTGGACAGAAATGGAGAAAGGGATTTTAGATGGTGTTAGACTGGGCATTAAGCCTATCCTTATTTTAATGCTGATCGGGATGCTTATTGCGATTTGGATGGTAGGAGGAACGATACCGACGATTTTATCCTACGGTTTCCACTGGATTTCACCGCAGTACTTTTTAATTAGTGCTTTGGTTATTACCGTATTAGTTTCAACATTCACGGGAAGTTCATTAACAACCGTCAGTACGGTAGGGGTCGCTTTATTTGGCGTAGGAACTGCTATTGGTGTACATCCAGGGCTAGCAGCGGGGATGATTGTTTCAGGAGCTGTGTTTGGAGATAAGATGTCTCCCTTGTCTGATACAACAAATTTTGCTTCTGGTATCGTTGAAGTCCCGCTTCCTAAACATATTCAGCACATTACGTGGACGACGGTTCCAAGTATTGTTATTACAGCAATCATTGCACTGGTAATCGGAATCAACGGAAATCAGGAAAGCGTCAATTACGGGGAAATTCAAGGAATTCAAGACGCATTAAAACATACGTTTAATTTACACGTGTTAACGTTGCTTTCTCCACTTTTAGTTCTTATTTTTTCGATGAGAAGAGTCGATGTACTGCCAACGTTAGTTTTAGGTATTGTAACGGCCATCATTACAGGAATGATTACACAGCATGAATTTACGCTGAGTCAATTGCTAGGCGTTCTTCAAAGCGGGCCGGCAGTAGAGTCAGGAAATAAAGTAGTGGATGCGATTGTGAATAAAGGGGGACTGCAGTCCATGATGTTTTCTATTTCCCTTATCATGATTGCCTTGTCGCTAGGTGGCTTGATGAGAGCCGTTGGAATTATTGATGCTTTGTTAGAAGGATTAGCAAAACAAATTCGCCGCAGCGGAGACGTTATTTTTGCTACGCTTCTATCTTCAATTGGAGTGAACGTTATTACAGGCGAACAGTATTTATCGATTCTCTTGCCTGGACAGACGTTTAAGCCGCTGTATGAAAAATGGAATTTAGATCCAAAAAACTTATCACGAACGCTTGAAGACGGCGGAACGGTTATTAATGCTATTATTCCGTGGGGTGTCAGCGGTGCTTTTATTTCAACTGCATTAAATATTCCCGCAGCTGACTATATTCCATTTACATTCTTTAGCATTCTCTGTCCGATCTTTTCAGTTATTTTAGCATATACAGGCATTGGCATTGCCAAGAAAAAAGCTCAGTCTTAACTGGGCTTTTTTTTTTGGAAAAAGGACAGGTAAAAAACGACAAAAAAAGTATCATTCCACTTTTCAAATCTATAATTTAATAATACAATTTACTATACGTCTTTCTTGTTAATGTATTTGTATGAATTCTTATTTCTTTACAGATGAAGAAATTTGAGTTTTGCGGTATGATAAATAAGCTGTATTGGCGATGGGATGAATGCCCTTTTTAGCAAACATTTAAGAAGGGTAAAGCCAAATGAAAACACTCATTATAAAAGAGAAAAGATATTTATTGAGGAGAGGGTTTCTGTTGAAAAAATGGGGCATCATTGCATTAATCACTGTAGCTGTGCTCGGTGTGACAGCGGTTTTCAACCGAGCTGAAAGTGATGATGTAAATAAAGAAAAATTGAATTTATTATCGCCTTATTCAAATAAAGTAGATGTATATAGCATTACGTATCCTAGTGATAATTTAAAGATAAAAGGGTTTTTAGTACAGCCTAAAGACATTGCAGACAAACATTATCCGCTTTTAGTATATAATCGCGGAGGAAATCGCGAACATGGCATGATTCGCGCAAAAACACTGCAGTACTTATCATATTGGGCAAGTAAAGGCTACGTCGTGGTTGCGACTCAATACAGGGGAAATGGCGGAAGTGAAGGTACAGAGACGTACGGCGGTAAAGATATTGACGACGTGTTAAATCTTATTAAGTGGGGAGAACAGCTTCCTTATGTAAATCACCAGCAAAAGGTAGCGCTAGGATATTCACGCGGCGGCATGATGACGTATTTAACGATGAAAAACGGCGTTAAATTTGATGCAGTTGTCGTACAATCAGGTATTACAGACATGTTTCAATTCTATGATCAAAGAGGGCCTGAAATGAAACAAGTGCTGCGGACGATTGTAGGAGATCCGGCGCAGTATCCGGAGAGGTATAAAAGTCGTTCTGTTGTTTATTGGAGCGATAAAGTAAATTCACCTCTTTTGATTTTACAGGGTGATCATGATCGTAAAGTTCACCACACGCAGGCTGAAAAGCTTGTGAAACAACTAGATGAGCAGGGAAAAGAATACAAATATGTACTGTACAAAAACGGAGACCATCCGCTAACTGCATATTATGATCGATATAACGCGGAAATTGATAAATGGTTTAAAATACATTTAGCTAAGCAGTAAAGAAATTGGAAACAGTTTTGATGAATGGAAAAGAGCAGCTTGTTTGATCCTACTACATGTAAGCATATAAAAAGGGGATGAAGCAAAATGACTCAGTCTAAAAGTCAAAAAGAGCGTCAGTGGAATGTGCGAAAACAATCACAAAACCCATCGCATGGAAAAGTGAAATCTTTTGAAGAACTATCAGAAGAAATCACGCCTAAACGTAAATAAGGTAACCACCATATAAAGGAAGATACAAAAAAGGAGAGCTGAAGCTCTCCTTTTTCTATGTTTGTTTATGGATTTGTGGACCACATGCCCGCAGATTTGATAAAAATACGAGGATGCAATTTTAATTGTGCGACCATAATTTCTGCTAAGTCTTCAGGCTGCATCACTTTATCAGGATTGCCATCCGTTAAGTTTTCTTTATACGCTAATTCCGTTGCTACTGTACTTGGTGTTAGAGCTGTTACACGAATATTGTGTTTGCGCACTTCTAACGCTAGAGATTCAGTTAAGCCGAGCACGCCAAATTTTGAAGCGCTGTAAGCACTTGTAACGGGAGCGCCTTTTTGACCAGCAGTGGATGAAATATTGATAATGTCTCCACCATTTTTTTCGATTAATTGAGGTAGAACGGCGCGCGTTACGTAGTAAACGCCCATTAAATTCACATCAATGATTTGTTTCCACTCAGCTGGGTCTAGCTCTAAAAAGCTTCCGAATTTACCGATTCCTGCATTGTTGATTAAGATATCCGTTGCCCCTAATTTTGTATGTAGATGCTCAACTGCTGCGTTTACTTCTTCTATAGAAGAAACATCTGCTGTTGCATAAGCAACTTGTACATCAAATGCTTCTAGTTCAGAAGCAACAGCCTTTAAATCTGCCTCTGTACGAGCAATTAAACCGATATTTACGCCTTCTTTTGCTAATTCAATCGCAGTTGAACGACCGATGCCTTTTCCTGCTCCTGTAATAAGAGCTACTTTGCCTTTAAGTGATTGTGCCATGTATAGACTCCTTTCAATGTTCCGCATAAACATTCTTCATAATAACAAAGAATTATCCATTACTATCCTATAGAAATGCACAAATGATGTCAAAAATAAAGATTATTAAAATGGCTTCAAGTATAAATTTCCTTTTCATACAAAAACTATAGAGACTAAAAAGAAGAAATTCCGTTTCTTTTCGTTCAATGTAGTGGAGGATGAACAATGCGTATAAAAAAACTATCTGAGTTAACGAATAAATCCAAACAGCGGAAAGAAAAAGCTGACGAATCGAAGGACTCTAAGGACACTAAGGATACTAGTGCTTCTTCTACACAGGAAGAGCAGAAATTATCTGAGAGGGCGGGAGATAATTTATCCCGCATGAAAAAAGCATTGGGACAGAGCACGGATTTAGTTGTGCGAGAGTTTCGAATTTCGATTGAAGAAAAATTTACTTTAGGTGTTGCTTACATCGACGGATTGGTAAATAAAGATGAAGTTGAACACTATGCGCTGGACTCCATTATGCACTATCACGATGAACATTTAACACATGATGATGGCATTGTTAATATGTACGAATTGATTAAAAGCTATAGTTTGGCAGCGGGTGAAATCATGGAAGCAAAGACATTGGATGATGCTCTTCTTCATGTGTTATCAGGAGATACCGTACTGTTTTTAGAAGGATATCAAACGTGTATTGTGGCAAGTACAAGAGGGTGGAGAGACAGGGCTGTTTCTGAACCACAGTCTCAAACCGTTGTAAGAGGGCCTCGAGACAGTTTTACAGAAACACTGCGAACCAATACCGCATTGATTCGGCGCCGAATAAAATCTCCAAAACTTTGGATTGAATCACAGCAAATAGGAGAGTTTACAAAAACGGATATTGCGCTCGTTTATATAGACGGCATTGCGGATGAACAGGTCATTCAAGAGGTAAAGGAGCGTCTTTCTAAAATTGATATAGACGGTATTTTGGAGAGCGGATATATCGAAGAGTTGATTCAAGATGAAGATTATACACCTTTTCCTACTATGCATAACACGGAGCGTCCAGACTCCGTGGCAGCAGGTCTTTTAGAGGGGCGAATAGCCATTTTAGTAGACGGTACACCTTTTGTATTAATGGTTCCTGCCTTATTTATTCAATTTTTTCAAGCGGCCGAAGATTATTACCAGCGCGCAGATATTAGTACATTGATTCGCTTAATGCGCTACATGGCATTTTTCTTAGCTCTTTTAACACCTTCTGCTTACATTGCTTTAACTACTTTTCATCAAGAGATGCTTCCTTTTGCTTTGTTAATTAGTATTGCAGCTCAAAGGGAAGGTGTGCCTTTTCCAGCTATTATTGAAGCGTTTATTATGGAAATCACGTTTGAAATTTTGCGAGAAGCGGGAGTCCGATTGCCTCGAGCAGTAGGTTCAGCTATTTCGATTGTGGGAGCACTCGTTTTAGGAGAAGCCGCCGTACAAGCGGGATTAGTTTCACCTGCAATGGTTATCGTTGTATCCATCACCGCTATTAGTAACTTTGTGTCACCCGTGTATGATATGGCTATTGCAGTAAGGATGCTGCGCTTTATCTTAATGGTTTTAGCAGCTACTTTTGGCTTGTTCGGTATTATCCTGGGGCTAATTTTAATGATTTTACATTTATGCAGCTTAAGGTCATTTGGAGTCCCTTATATGACACCTATGGCTCCATTTGTGAAGCGTGATCAAAAGGATGTTCTGATTAGACGTTCGATTAAAAAAATGAAAACAAGGCCAAAGCTTATTAACGAGAAGAATATTTCACGTCAAAAGACGCAAAAAAACTAAACTGTGTAAAGGTGGCCGTTTACTATGAAAGCATTTCTAATGTTATGTATCTGTTCATTGCTATTAAGCGGCTGCTGGAGCAGTCGAGAGTTGAATGAGCTAGCCATTACGGTTGCCGTCGGAATTGATAAAGCAGAAGATGGCATCATTGTAACAGTTCAGCTGATTAACCCTGGTGATATTCAGGCCAAAACCCCTACAAACGGGCCTTCTGTTACCACATTTTCTATTAAGGCTTCGTCTGTAATGGAGGGGTTAAGAAAAATAACGACAAAATCTCCGCGGAAAATTTATCTTTCTCATTTACGAATGCTAGTGCTTAGCGAAAGCATGGCGGAAGACGGTATTGCTGAAGTGCTTGATTTCTTTGCTCGGGATCATGAAGTGCGTACCGATTATTTTGTTGTTGTGGCTAAAAACACGAAAGCATCGAGCGTTTTGAACGTATTAACAACAATCGAAAAAATACCAGCTAACCATATGTTTGCTTCATTAGACGTGTCACAGCGTATTTGGGCACCTACTAGAGGAGTAAAGTTAAATGAACTGATCAGTAACTTAACCAGCGAGGGAAAGCAGGCGGTGTTATCGGGAGTATTGGTCAAAGGCGACGTGAAAAAGGCAGGAGATATGTCGAGCATTTCCCGGACTAATCTGTCCACCCTGCTCAATTTTAAAGGATTAGGTGTCTTTCAAAATGATAAGCTGATCGGCTGGTTCAATGAAGACGAAAGTAAAGGATATAACTATATTACAGGAAATGTAAAAAGTACGTTAATTGTTATTCCATGCGAAGGAAAAGAAAAACAGCACGATATCATCGGAGTAGAAATGCTTCGAACGAACGTGAAGGTAACGGCTTCTATGAAAAACCATAAGCCTCATATTCACGTGGATTTAAAAGGTGAAGCAAACGTGGCAGATGTAGAGTGTCAAGTAAACTTACAGGACCCAGCTGTAATCAATATGCTCGAACGAAAAACAGCAGCGGACGTAAAAGAAAAAATGAATGACGCAGTGGAAAAAGCTCAAAAAGATTATAAAAGTGATATCTTCGGTTTTGGAGAAACGTTTTACAGACAAGATGTAAAGAGATGGTACAAAATGAAAAGAGACTGGAACAGAATTTACGCAGAGGATTTAACCGTCGATTTAGATGCAAAAGTTCAAATCCGTCGCTTAGGCACGTTAAATAACTCATATATGAAGCAAATGAAGCATTAAGGAGAAAGAAAATGGAGGGATTTATCGCCTTACTTGTACTGCTTGCTTATTTGACTAAAAAAATAATGATCAACTTCCGAAAGGAAAAGTATTATCGTGAGATAGTCGTCTACCTTTGTCTTATAGGTTTGGGTCTATTCTTTTGGGGAGCGATTACACTCCGTAAAGAAGTTCCTACGCCTCTGTACTTTTTAGAGGCACTAATTAAGCCTCTTACTAGAACCGTTCATCATTTGTTATTCACGTGAGCAAGCATGTAGGAGAGAAGGTGTGTATGATGCAAATAAAAGAATTTATTAGTCCGAAACAATTTCTTTTTCTCATTTATGTTTTTTGTATCGGAAGCGCCATCTTGGCAGTTCCCGCTACATTATTAGAGACGAATAGACAAAATGCGTGGTTTTGCGGTGTGCTTGCTATTGGCTTTGCACTTTTAATCGTTGCGGTGCTTTTATGGCTGATTCAGCGTTACCCTCAGCAAACATTCATTCAAATAGCTAAAAAGGCGCTAGGTCCTTATGCAGGAACGTGTATTTCTCTTATTTACATTTTCTTTATGTTCATTCAGTCTACGTTTTCGCTTCGAGATATCAGTACATTCATGACGACTCAAATTGTCCCTGAAACTCTGCCTACGTGGATTCATGCTCTTGTTCTTTTAGCTGTTATATACGGAGGGTATCTAGGTATTGAAGTGGTAGCAAGAACCGCGGAAATCTTTTTGCCTTGGATTGTGGTCCCCTTTTTATTGTTAATTGTTTTAAATATTCCTCAGATGAAAATTGATCGTCTTTATCCTTTTTTTGAATTTAGCATGGATGATTTAGTATTAGGGAGCACTTATTTTTTAGGAAACCCGTTTATGGAATTGGTTTTTATTCTAATGATTACGCCTCATATAAAAGATGGAAAAAAGGTAAAAAGAATGTTTGTTATCGGCACTGTCGCATCGGGCTTGACGATTACGATTGCAGTTGCGGCTTGTATATTAGCTCTTGGCGCGAATATTGCATCGATGCACAGCTACCCAGTTTATTTATTAGGAAAAATGATTTCGTTAGGTGCAACGATTCAGCATGTTGAAGTATTAGTAGCTATTATTTGGATGTTATCTATCTTTTTTAAAGTTGTTATTGTGTTCTATGCTATTCAGTTAAGTATCGTCCAATTGTGTAATTTACGGGTGCGCAATTTTTTAAGCTTTCCTTTAGGTCTAATTATTACAGGCGTGGCGTATTACATTATTCCTAATACAGCTTACTTCAATTATTTTGAAAAATATTACTGGCCGTTTTATTTATTTGTACTAAGCGTCTGTTTTCCGGTGTTATTTATTGCGCTTTCTTATATAAAGAAACATAAGGCAGCTAAAGGCGATAGAAGCCAACAAACATAGCATTATTCATACGCATGTGGTATAATACGATGACAATTCAAGAAGAAACGCCGTACACGTTTGTATATGTACGGGAGAGGTTCGAAAACTCCCTCTATAAAAAACTAAGATCATCGTTGATGACAAAAGACACGGTTTTAGTGTGTCTTCTTTCACGTGCTTTTCTATCAACGCGTCTTTTTGACGTGTATGCTGGCGAGGACGTGTATCTTAGTTGCTTTTTAGGGAGATTGCTGGAAAAGAGCAGTCTCTTTTTTGTGTTATAAAATTAGTCACAAAGGGAACGAACGGTTCAATAAAGTTTCTTCTTCTTTTGATTTCAATCAAAAAGGAGACGAACAATAATGATGAAAAATGAAAAAGCTATTGTTGTATTTAGCGGAGGTCAAGATAGTACAACATGTCTATTTTGGGCTTTGAAAAACTTTAAAGAAGTAGAAACGGTTACTTTTCAATACGGTCAGCGTCATAGTCAAGAGATAGAGGTAGCAAAAGCTATCGCAGCTGATTTAGGTGTGAAGCATACCGTACTAGATATGTCACTTTTAAATCAATTAGCACCAAATGCCTTAACGCGAGATGACATTGAGATCGAGCAAAAAGAAGGAGAGTTGCCTACAACGTTTGTGGACGGCCGCAATCTGTTATTTTTATCATTTGCAGCCGTACTGGCTAAAAACAGCGGAGGCCGTCATATCGTAACAGGCGTTTGCGAAACTGATTTTTCAGGATATCCAGACTGTCGAGACGTATTTGTGAAATCGTTAAACGTCACGCTTAATTTATCAATGGACTTTGAATTTGTGATTCATACGCCGCTTATGTGGATTGATAAAGCAGAAACGTGGGCGTTAGCCGATGAGCTAGGGGCGCTTGAGTATGTGCGTGAAAAAACATTAACGTGCTACAACGGTATTGTTGCTGACGGGTGCGGCGAATGTCCCGCATGTCAATTGCGAAAACGCGGGTTAGATCAATACCTGCAAACAAAAGAAGGAGGAGAGAAATAATGCTGCAACAAATGTATCCTCAAGTATTTCATGACTATGAATATGAACTGAACAAAGATATGCAGTTTGCTGCGGCACATTTTGTTCCTCACACAGAAGCAGGTAAATGCCGTCAAGTCCATGGACATACGTATTTTGTAAATCTAACTGTTGCCGGAGATACATTAGACGAAGCGGGCTTTTTAGTAAACTTTGCGCTATTGAAAAAAATTGTTTCTGGTCAATTTGATCATACATTATTGAACGATCATTCTATCTTTAACGAAGAAAATCCAAATGATTTTCCTACAACTGAAGTTGTTGCCCGTAAAATTTATGAGTTGGTTCAAGAATATCTAGACACACTACCAAATAAGCCTTCTTGCGTACAAGTATTCGTGCGGGAAACGCCGACAAGTTACGTAGTTTACCGCCCAAAGAAGGTGAAAAAACGTGGCTAATACAATTCCAGTACTTGAAATATTCGGACCAACGATTCAAGGGGAAGGAATGGTTGTAGGACGTAAGACGATGTTTGTTCGTACCGCAGGCTGTGATTATTCCTGCAGCTGGTGTGATTCAGCTTTTACGTGGGATGGATCAGCTAAAAACGATATTCGTCAGCTAACAGCAGAACAAATTTGGACGGAGCTAAAAGAAATTGGAGGAGATTGCTTTGATCACGTCACCATTTCTGGAGGAAACCCTGCGCTTATCAAGGCGATTGGTTCACTTGTAGAGCTTTTGCACAGTCAAGGGGTAAAAGCAGCTCTTGAAACACAGGGAAGCCGTTATCAGGATTGGTTCCTAAAGATCGATGATTTAACGATTTCTCCTAAGCCTCCAAGTTCATTAATGAAAACAAATTTCTCCGTATTAGACGATATTATAGAGACATTACTAAAGGAAAAACGCATGGCGCATATAAGCATAAAAGTCGTTGTATTTAATGATGAGGACTTTGAGTATGCAGCGTCTGTTCATGAACGTTATCCTGAGGTTCCATTTTTTGTTCAAGTAGGCAACGAGGACTTAACGACAATCGATAATGCGTCGTTAACACAAGAATTGCTTAAAAAGTATGAGTGGTTAATCGATAAGGCAGTGGCAGCTAAAAACATGAACGATGTAAGAGTTCTGCCGCAGGTTCACGCCCTTGTGTGGGGAAATAAACGAGGCGTGTAAGCGCATAGCAAAAAATTTACAAAGAAAAATAAAAACAGATATATACAAAATAAAAAAACGCTGTTAGAATGACAATCGTAGAAAGAGAGGAAATGCAAATGAGCGGTCGAAAAGATGAAGAATTAGAAGGTGTATCACTCCTTGGAAATCAAGGAACAAACTATTTGTTTGAATATGCACCAGAGATTCTAGAAGCATTTGATAACAAACATCCAAATCGTGATTATTTTGTGAAATTCAACTGTCCGGAATTTACGAGCTTATGTCCAAAAACAGGTCAGCCGGATTTCGCAACCATTTATATTAGTTACATTCCAGATGAAAAAATGGTAGAAAGCAAGTCGTTAAAGCTTTATTTGTTCAGCTTCCGTAACCATGGAGATTTCCATGAAGACTGTATGAACATTATTATGAATGACTTAATTAAACTGATGAATCCAAGATATATTGAAGTATGGGGAAAATTCACACCACGCGGCGGGATTTCAATTGATCCATATACAAACTATGGCCGTCCCGGTACGAAATATGAAGAAATGGCTAATTATCGCCTGATGAATCATGATTTATACCCAGAAACAATTGATAATCGTTAATTCGAACAAACAGGTTGTGTATGCAACCTGTTTTCCATTGCAAAAACAACAGGTGAGAAGGTGAAAGAATGTCACAGAGATCAGCATTAGTATTAGGTGCAAGCGGACTTGTTGGTCAAGAACTTTTAAAAATGTTATTAAGCAACAGCTTATATAACCATGTGACAGTGTTTGTTCGAAAAAAGCTACCAATCGAACACACAAAGCTACGTCAGCTTGAAATTGATTTTTCAGAGCTTGATAAGCACGAAGAATGCTTTGCAGTTGATGATGTATATTGCTGTTTAGGCACGACAATGAAAAAAGCAAAAACAAAAGCGAAATTCATTAAAGTGGACTACGAATTTCCTTTAAAAGCGGCTAAATGTGCAGAAAAATATCGCTGCAAAAACTTTTTAACGATCACAGCAATTGGTGCTGATCTTCGTTCGCCATTCTTTTACAGTAAAGTAAAGGGGCAAGTAGAAGAAGATATCGCAAGCTTGTATATCCGTTCTACTCACTTTTTCCGCCCATCGTTATTATTAGGGAAGCGTCAAGAGTTTCGCCTATTTGAAAAGATTGGGGGATACACGTTAAAGTCGTGTTCATTTTGCCTTGTAGGAAAGTGGAGAAAGTATCGTCCAATTAAAGCGTATAACGTAGCCAAATCGATGATGAAAGCTGCTCTTGAAGATAAATGTGGCGTTCATGTACATGAAAGCCAAGACATTTATACAGGTGAATGCTATTATTCGTTTACCAACGGCAAGCGAGTATTATCAAAATAAAGAAAAGCCTCTTCATAAGAAGGGGCTTTTTTTCTATCTTCCGTCACCATCCGCATCTCCATCTCCACCGCTATCTCCATCTCCATCACCATCATGATCGTGGTTAGAAGCAGATTCACTCCAGCTTGTGTAGGAGTTAGAATCTTCTTCGGCATAATTCATGGGTTCAACGGATGTTTTTTTATTTGAAGTTTGTTTGCGTTTAAAAACGAACTGCACGATGAAAAAAAGAATGACAATAAGAGCAACGATAAACAATACAGTATCAAACATGCTAGTAATTCCTTTCAGTAAGAAGATAGTAGTAGCTTGTTCTTATTGTCACACGAAAATAAGCCCCTTTCAAGAAAAAATGGGGCCTGTTTTTGTTTCTTTAAGGAAACTTTTTTTATCTCAGCCATATATTATTGTATAAAGAAACATTTTAGAAAAGAGGGAGTACAGTGAAAAAAAGTTCGAAGGATGTTAAGGTGCAACAGTATATTTACCTCATGTATAAGCTGGGGATTATTACAGAAGAACAAAAGAATCAATTCTTTCAAAACCAATAAAAAAGCAACCGCTTTTGCTTTCCGGCTGCTTTTTTCCTTTACATAGCTGGATTAATGATGATGTAGTTTTTGTGGTTGACAACAGTTCGCTGTTCTAAGTCTAAATCGCGGTAGTTTGTCATGTAAGTCAAATCTACAATCACGGAGTTTTCATTTACTTTTTCAACAATGCCCTGTAAGCCATTTTTAAATTCTATCAAGTTTCCTACCTCTGCTATTTTCATGATTTATCGCTCCTTTGTTTTAAATTAGTTCATTATAAATTTTTTAAATAATTTTAATTTTAAAAATAGTAAAACTAGTTAGCGTTTTCTTTTTTACAATTTTGCCTTAAAACTGGGAATTAGTAAAGAGTTTTTTGAAAAAATATAAAATAAAATTGAAAAAATAAGTAAAATGTGCTGAGAAATAAAAGGAATTGGTAGCTTTAATGAAAGAGAGAAGCAGGACAGTTCCATCTTTGTGCATCTTTCGTTATAATAAACGAGGTATAATCTTGTCATAAATTATAAGAATTAGAAGGTGTAGAAATTGAAAGATACTGGACTCGTGCTCGAAGGAGGCGGTATGAGAGGCCTTTATACAACTGGAGTTTTAGATTACTTTATGGAAAGAAATCTGTACCTTCCGTATGTAATTGGCGTTTCAGCCGGCGCTTGTCATGCCACTTCTTATTTATCTAGACAAATAGGAAGAAGTCGCAAAGCTAATTTAGATTTTTTAGAAGATCCTCGCTACTTGTCGTGGAAAAATTATTTTAAAACAAAAGAGATATTTGGAATGGATTTCGTTTTTGATGAAATTCCTAATCAGCTTCTTCCATTTGACTTTGAGGCATTTGCTGAGCGTACAGAGAAGCTTGTAGTAGGAGCAACGGACTGTGTGACTGGAGAACCCGTTTATTTTGATGAGTATGACCGGGACATTTTGACAGCGGTTCGCGCTTCTAGTTCCCTTCCATTTTTAGCACCTGTCGTTACATATAAAGGAAAAGAGCTGTTAGACGGAGGAATCAGTGATCCGATTCCAATCAAAAAAGCAGTGCAGGATGGATATAGAAAAAATATTGTTGTGCTAACGCGAAACGAAGGATATCGAAAAAAGAAATCAAATATGCTTTGGTTATTGAAGCGCAAATATCGTCATTATGATGGGCTGACTCGTGCGCTTGAGAACCGCTATAAATTGTATAATGAAACATTGTCATATATTGAAGAACAGGAAAGACAGGGGAATATCTTTGTGATTCGTCCGCAAACCCCTCTTGTAGTAGGGCGAATTGAGAAGAATCGTGAGCGTCTCGACGCTCTTTACAACCAAGGATATAAAGAAGCTGAAGCTCAATTTGCATCTCTGCAAAATTGGCTGAACAGTTAAAAGCGAGGTGAAACTGAATGGATGAACAAACAGCCATAAACATGTTGAATGAGTTAAGTGAAGGAAAAGTAACCGAAATTAAAGTTAAAAAAGAAGACTTTCTTGCTTTTCGTCCTTTTTTAGTAAATCGCCCTGATTTCAAACATTTTCGTGGAATAGCTGGACGCGGTGGGGATTTTACCTATACGTATCTAGAAATTCCTAGGAGCTAAACGAAATGATGGCATTATTTGATTATGCCTTATATAATGGATGTATGAGCCTGTACAGTAGAGAATATACTGTTACAAGTGCTTGTGCGTTTATTTAGTAACGTACGGTAAGAGCGAATAAACGTGTTTAGTTATAGGAGGGATATTATGGATGAGTTTCGAAAAAGTACAGCACCTTTTTATTTTGCAGATCATATATGGAAAGATAAAAATGGAATGACGACTTATGGGATGCTGTTAACGAACCGGCCCGAAGATGACGGGGACTATGACCTCCATTCGTTATTAGAAGAAGCATATGTAGATCATAAAAAAATTCTAATTACTACTGTTTACGACAACAGTGAACAGCAGTTGACCGGATACGTGATACATTTATCAGATGATCAAGACGTCTTTACGTTTATGGATGATACGGGTGCTAAGCTAGTGATTGATTTCTATGATGTTGTAGAAATTGAGATCGAAGATTAAAAAGAGCTGAATGTTGATTACAACATTCAGCTCTTTTGTGTAAAAGTAGATGAATTTAAATGTTTATCATAAGAATTATAAGGGAAAAACAAATGAAGAAATTTCTGATTAAACTGAAATAAACCGGGAAAATATACCTGTATTTCAGAAAAATTACCGTGATTATGACAAAAAACAAGGTACAATGTCATAATTGTGTTCCGAACGTAATTTTGTTCATCAAACTTAAAGAAATGTAATTAAATCGTTCGGTGAAACCCCTATATAGCTATGATAGAGTAATACCATACGAAATTTCAGGAGGTATTACCTATGAAACATAGTTATATGAAATCAATGGTAGTAGCTTGTTTAGCTACTCTTTCATTTATAGGTTTTAATGCAACAGCTACGGCTGCAACTAATTATAAAGTAGTCAAAGGCGATAGTCTTTGGAAGTTAGGTAAAAGATATAGTGTAACAATTGACGATATTAAAAAATTAAACAATCGTCAAGGAGATATGATTTATATTGGTGAAACATTAGCGATTCCGAGTAAGACAAAAGTGCTGGCTGCTGAAACAACGGAACCTTCAACGGCAGCACCGGCTAATACAGCCAAGTCAGAACCAAAACCGGAACCGAAACCAGAAGCGAAACCGACGGAACAGCAAACACCTGCAGTTTCGATTTCAGCAAGTGAAAAAGATTTATTAGCGCGCTTAGTAGAAGCTGAAGCAAAAGGCGAATCATATGAAGGAAAAGTAGGGGTAGCAACAGTGGTGTTAAACCGTGTAGATTCTCCGAAGTTTCCAGATACGGTAACAGGAGTTATTAAACAAGTTGTCGGAAAAGCATACGCTTTTTCACCGGTCCAAAACGGATCAATTAACAAACCTGCTTCAGAAGATTCGAAAAAAGCAGTAGAGCAAGCATTGACTAGAAAAGATCGTTTAGACGATTCCATTTACTTTTATAATCCAAAAACAGCTACCGATAACTGGATTCGTTCACGTGCTGTAATTAAAACAATTGATCATCATGTATTTGCTAAATAAAAAAGAGCCGTTATGGCTCTTTTTTTAGTCTAAAAAAATATCTCGTTCCAAACTGCCTTCAGAACCTGTTAAAACCAGACCAATATCGGTATCAGCTTCTAAGTTCTGAACGATAGTAAAAGGCACTTTATGTTCGTTAGCCGCTTGAATATAGGGGGAGAGGTATGAGTAAGACAAGGAGCCATTTAAAAACAAATGACCGTCTTTCACTTTTTTTAAAAGAGGCTTTATTTTTACTGCATCTTTTTTCATGACTTGCCCTTTTTTTAGCGCAAGTTCAATATTCTCACGTAGAGCAGTTAAGAAATATCTTCTTTCGTCTCTTTTTGTTTCCTTTGCTCCGTACATTCCTCGTTCTAAGTATTCTTCTAGTTGATCAGACATTGCGTCACTTCCTTTCGTTATAAACTATAAACGATTATGGCTATAAGTAAAAGGGAGAGGAAAAAAGGAAAATCACTGTGCTATATCACCTGTTTTTTTGCTGAGTACAAAGAAAAACAAAAAATGTGTTGAAATTTAGCCTAAAATATTGTTTAATGTAAATAGATAGAAAATCCTATCGGTTTTTTATTAAAGGTTTGTAAGCGATTACAGATATACATACATAGCAGCGTTTGGGGAGACGCTCCTATGATTTTATGTTCAAAGCGCATTGTATAAAAAGGGGATTATATAGCTTTAGGGCATATACGGTCAAGCAAAGGGTCAGATAAATTAATAAAAAATCGCTATGTATTTTCGTAAGAAGAACGGTCAACATTTTTGTTGAGCGTTCTTTTTATGCGTTCATATTATGTTTATTCCTTATTGCAGCAGGTGCTGGAAATTACAAAGGTCCATTCCTCGTTTCATCTCTCTTATTTTACATAAGTTACATGTAGTATGTTTCAAAGCCTTAAAAAATATATGTCTCTACGCTTGTTTAATCCTAACGAGGTGGTAGAAAAGGAATATTTTTTAAGAAATCACAAAAAAAGAGGCGATCGCCTATGCAAGAGGTAGGTGAATAACATATGTAATAAAGAGAATGAAATATAATTTGAGGAGGCATGTATCATGCAAGAATTTGATATTAATGACATAAGAAGACCATTCGGTGGTTTTGGAGGCTTTGGTCGTCCAGGATTCGGTTTCGGTCGCCCGGGTTTTGGTTTCGGTCGTCCTGGTTTTGGCTTCGGCCGTCCGGGGTTCGGCTTTGGCTTTGGTCGCCCGTGGGGTTGGGGCTTTGGAGCTCCATTTCTTGGAGGATTAGTTCTTGGAAGTGCATTAGGAGGTCCAGGTTATTACGGTTATCCAGCACCATATTATCCGCCGTACCCACCATATTATCCTTATTATTATTAAAACAATGAGCGCTGATAAAGCGCTCTTTTATTATGTCCAGTCCAAGGTGTATATAGAATGAATGCAAGACGTTACGTTTAGAAAATGATAACAGTTTTAAATAAGGAATGAACGCTTAAGCTAAAGGAGACAAGTTTTCCTTGCAACAATTGTTGATTTTGCTATAATAACTTCGGTGGCATTTTTGGCCACTGGGTGGGCGAGGGATAGATGAAAAGAAGGAAATTAGATTGAACGCATTATTTGAAAAGTTGTTTCGTTTAAACGACCACCAAACAACTGTTGGAAAAGAAAGTTTAGCTGGGGTCATTTCATTTCTTTCCATCGTGTATATTATTGCTGTTAATTCAACCATTTTGTCTGATGCCGGTATTCCGCTGGAAGCAGGAATATTCGCAACAGTAGCTTCGGCTTTTGTAGGCTGTGTTATTATGGCTTTTTGGGCAAATGCGCCTCTTATTCTGGTGCCAGGTATGGGGATTAATGCATTGTTTACGTATACGATGGTTCAATCAATGGGGTTATCTTGGCAAGAAGGGTTATTAGCAGTAGTGATATCAGGCTTTCTTTTTATAGCATTAGCTTTTTCACGACTGTCTGCCAAAATTGTCTCTTCGATTCCGCATTCGCTAAAAGAAGCGATAACAGTCGGTGTTGGCTTATTTTTAACATTTATCGGTTTGCAAAAAGGGAAGCTTGTAGTTCCAAGCGAAAACACTTTTGTAGCACTTGGAGACTTGTCAGATCCGTTTGTGATCAGTACGCTATTGACGTTAATTATCACAATCGTACTGTTTATCCGAAATGTGAAAGGTAACTTTTTGTTAAGCATGATTGCCGGATCAGTCCTTGCCTTCTTACTTGGTGTAAGAAGCGGTGCAGAAAAAGGACAGTCCGCTGGGAGCGTGAACGACTTCTTTAGCAGCTTTGGCACATTGTCTTTTGGAGCTATTGGAGACGTTGCGTTTTGGGCAGCTGTCTTTTCATTAACAATGGTATTGATTTTTGAAAATATCGGTTTGCTGCATGGTCAGCTAGGTATGATGAATCAAGATGGCAAATTTCCGCGGGCCTTTCAAGCAACAGCCGCCTCAGCTTTGCTAAGCGGCGTGTTTGGAACAAGTCCAACGGTGTCTTCTGTAGAAGGAGCATCTGGTATTGCAGCAGGAGGGCGAACGGGTTTAACATCGCTGATTACAGGAGTTTTATTTTTAAGTTCACTTCTGTTTATTCCATTTATCAAGCTGGTTCCAGATAGTGCTATTGCACCTATTCTCATTGTTATTGGAGCATTGATGATTCAAAATATCAAAAACATCAATTTACAGGACTTAACAGAAGGTTTCCCTGCATTTTTAATTATTGCGCTTATTCCTCTTACGTACAGCATTGCTGATGGAATTGCATTTGGGTTCATTGCGTATCCACTGCTTAAATTATTTCTTGGTAAAATGCGTGAAGTATCGATGTTTATGTATGTAAGCGCGCTGTTGTTTTTCTTGAATTTTGTGCTGCATTATATTGCTTAAAATAGACAGCTGAGTATTTTTGCTCAGCTGTTTTTTATGTTTGCGGTAAAGAATCCTCTTTTTAGATATCATACTCCGTATTTCGTGTCCTTTAGCTAATCTGCCGCTTCTAAAATGACGTTTCCTGCGTAAAGTAGTACAGAAGTCGGAGGGGAATATAAGGGGGGAGAAAATGATGGGAATTAAATTAATTAAAATATCAGCCGTTTATTTTGGAATTGGCATCATATTGGGGTATTATATGTCAATTGTTCACAGCTACGCTTTGACACCTGTTCACGTGCACATCAATTTATTAGGATGGACATCGCTTACGTTAGCGGGACTTATTTATTATTTATTTCCTGCGTTTAGCGAAAGTAAATTAGCCAAACTGCACGTATGGTTGCATAATATAGGATTACCGGTCATGATGATTGGTTTATTTTTCATGATCGTACTAGAAAACCAAGCTTTTACACCCGTAGTGGCAGCAGGAGCAACACTTACGGCTATTGGCGTTTTAATTTTCGTATATCACATCCTTAAAAATTTGAAATCTGAACAATAAACGAAGAAGGTCGGTGACGCTGGCTGCTAATTTCAAAAGGAAAAAGAACCAGCTATAGCGAATATACATGTAAACAAGGTGAAAGAGTGATTTACATAAAGGTGTGCTAGGCATCTTTATAAGGAGGGGTAAGCTGCAGGGATTTCTAGCTCTTATAAAAGCCAATAAAAGGGCTGATTATAAGTTTCTTGCGGCGGAGATACTATGGGAGAACATCAACAATTAGTGCGTGTTAGGGAGCTAGCAAATGAAATTATTCGACTTCGTCTTCAAGACCGTACGACTTATGACGAATTAGAGTTGCAAAATAATGTAGAGTTGTTGTCTCGTTCTGTGGTTGACTTAGTAAACATTATGTTAGCCGAAGATGTGGATTCGTCTACGTCTTTAAAAGCTACAGCTTCTAAAATGAAAATGGTGTATAATAACATGCATCAAGCTGAGAAAAAAGATTATTTGCATTTCTAATTGCTAGGCTCCTTTTCGCCACAAACGAAATGGAGGTGTACGAGGCAGATGCTATCGTCACTAACGACTTCTGAAGCTATTGTAGCATCCGTTCTTGCACTGGTTGTCATTGCCGTTTCCATTATCTTTTTTGCCACTCTTATTATGGTTGTTGTTCGACGAGAAAGAATCAGCAGCTTAGTTAATCACGGAGAGCATGCAGATGGAAAGCAAAAAAGCTTAGGTGAATTTTTTCGTTCTTTACGGAAAAAATAACTACCGTTTTCTTATTAAATAGATAAAAGCGGTCAATTTAAACGTTGACCGCTTTTTTTAGATGGTTTGCTTATTTTTTTCTAAAACAATACCCGCTGCTTCACTAACAGATGACACAACAGCAGAGGCATGACGCTGAACAGCTTCAGGAGCTGTAGCCATAGCGAAACTGTTGGGCGTTAATTGAAACATAGGAATATCATTAAATGAATCCCCCACACATGCAATTTCCTCTGGTTTTAGCTGAAGATGATTTAATAAAATTTCAATGGCATTTCCTTTGCTGATATGTTTAGGCATAATATCCAAACACTGCTTGGCAGAAATATATGTATCAATATAATCACCAAACTCTTCGTTCACTTCTTTTTGCAGAGCTACCATTTCATCATGATCTCCAAGAACCGTGATTTTAGATGGAGAAAGAGCGTGACCAAATGAATCCGTCATTTTAATTTGTTCTTCGATAGGGAAAAACATGTGAGTTTCAATCGCTTCAATAATTTCATTTCGCTGCTCTACATAATTCGTGTCGTTTGAACAGACAAGCGTAATACGGTTAGGATCTATCGTTTTTTTATAAAGTTGAGCCGCTAAATCATCTTCAAACACTTTTCCATGAAGTTCTTGATTTTCTTTAGTCCACACAAATCCTCCGTTTTGGCTTATGCGATGAAATGTATTATTAATATCAGTAGAAATCTTTAAAATTTCCGCATCCATTCGTCCCGAAGCAAGACAAACCTCTACTCCTTGGCGCTGAAGTTCACTAAGTGCGTCTGCATTATGCTGTTCTACGTATTTTTCTTCGTGTAAAAGAGTGCCATCTAAGTCGCTTACAAATAACTTAATCATTTCTTGAAAATTCCTTTCCCTAAAAAATTTGCTGTGATAAGAGCGTTACAAATTTATTACATTCCTTATTCTATCAGTGTTTCCCAAGAAACTCATAAAAAAAGCTCAAACCGGCGGTGAATTCAAAGAGATTAAGACATAACTACATCAATTTTTTCCGCAGGAGTCTTCGCTTTACCCTTCAAACAGCTAGAAACAGCTACATGAAATCCAGTTCACGATCACAATGAAAAAAATCCGAACGCAGTTGATTCTCAATTAAGAATTCTGGATTTACCGTTCGGATCTTTCTTCAGCTACAATTCATTTGTCGCAGCCTTTTTTTCAGGTTTGTTCACTGTAAAAAAACAGCCGCGGTCTAAAAGACCGCGGCCATATTTTACAATACGTTAAAATATTTCGCTTCAGGATGTGCAAAAACAAGGGCTGTAACAGAAGCTTCTGGTTCCATCATGAAACCGTCTGTTAACTGAATGCCGATGTCTTCAGGTTTAAGTAATTTAAACAGTTTTGCTTGGTCTTCAAGGTCTGGACATGCAGGATATCCAAATGAAAAACGCTGACCTTGGTATTTGGCTGAAAAACGCTCCGCCATTGTAAAGTCAGGCGAATCAGGGAATCCCCAGCGGTCACGAATTTGCTGATGAACACGTTCTGCTAATCCTTCAGCTAGTTCAAGCGCAAGAGCTTGGAATACGTGACTCTTTAAAAACTCGCCGTTTTCTTTGAATTTCGCCGCGCGTTCGCGAATGCCTGTTCCTGCTGTTACAGAGAAGAAACATACATAGTCCATCTCTTTTTCTTTAGGCTTTGCAAAATCAGATAAGCACAGGAACTGTCCTTTTGCTTGCCGAGGGAAGGTAAAGCGTTCAATTTCTGTTTTCTCATCAGCAGGATCATAAATAATTAAATCATTTCCGTCTGCTTGAGCAGGGAAGAACTGATAAATAACCGCTGGCTTAATTAAGTTTTCTTTTAGTGCCAGTTCGAGCAGGTCATCAACGGTTTCTTTTAATTGAACAGCACGCTCGTCTTTTTCAGCAAGCAGCTTATTCACTTTTCCTTTTAGTCCTAAGTGATGGCCTAAAAGCATCTGCCAGTTAATATACGGAAGAACCTGTGCCAAATCGTAGTGTTTCACAACGTGCCGCTTTAAATCAGCCGGTACAAAAACAGGAGCGTCCGTTGAAATGGCGGATCTTTCTAAAACAGCGGTAGCTGCTTGAGCGGTTTGAGGCTGGCGTTCTCGAACTGTTACTTTCTTTTCTTGCCGCGTTTTTAAATCTGCTAAAAGCTGAATAACTTCTTCTTTGTTCTGCAGCTTATTTGCTAACGCTAATCCGTCCATCGCATCTTTGGCGTAGAGGACCGCACCTTCATATTCCGGGGCAATTTTAAAGTCAGTAAATTTACGGGAAAGGGCAGCGCCTCCTACCATAATTGGAACATCAATGCTTGATTGTGTTAAATCTTGGGCAGTTAAAACCATTTGCTGAGCTGACTTTACTAGAAGACCTGACAGGCCAATGATGTCTGGCTTTTCTTCTTTTACTGCTTCAATCAGCTGCTGTGGCGTTACTTTAATCCCTAAATCAATTACTTTAAAACCATTGTTGCTTAAAATGATGTCTACTAAGTTTTTACCGATATCGTGCACGTCGCCTTTAACCGTTGCAAGAATCACTTTACCTTTTCCAGAATCATTTTCAGTTGCCTCCATATGAGGTTCTAAAAAGGCAACGGATGCTTTCATAACTTCCGCACTTTGAAGCACTTCTGCTACAATCAGCTGGTTGTCATTAAACAAACGTCCAACTTCCGCCATCCCCTTCATAAGCGGTCCGTTAATAATATCTAACGGATCATCATATTGAGCTAAAGCTTGTTCTAAATCAGGAAGCAATCCTTCTTTTGTCCCTTCAACAATATACATTGCCAATCGTTCTTCGAGTGTTAGCGTAGAAATTTCTACTTTTGCTTCTTTCTTTTTATCACGATAAAAGTCGGTGAACGTGCTTAACGTTTCATCAGTTGTGTTAAATAATAACGCATTAGCAAGCTCAATTTCAGCTTCTGGAATAGAAGCATAGCGTTCTAATTTTTCTGTATTAACAATGGCATAATCCAGTCCAGCCTGCGTACAGTGATAAAGGTAAACCGCATTTAGTACTTCACGTCCGACTGGAGGAAGACCGAATGACACGTTACTTACGCCAAGAATGGTCAGGCAATCAGGCAGGGCTTCTTTAATCATTTTAATTCCTTTAACTGTTTCTTCAGCAGAACCAATATATTGTTCATCACCAGTCCCTACAGGAAACACAAGAGGGTCAAAAATAATATCTTTTGGATTAAAGCCATGTTTTTCAACAAGTAAATCATGTGAGCGTTTTGCAATCTCTACTTTTCGTTCTGCAGTAACGGCCATGCCTGTTTCATCGATTGTACCGACAACCAGAGCTGCACCGAATTTTTTTACTAGCGGTAAGATTGCATCAAAACGCTCTTCACCATCTTCTAAGTTAATGGAGTTAATAATGACCTTACCTTGCGAGTACGTTAAAGCTTTTTCAATAACTTTCTCGTCGGTTGAATCGATTACAAGAGGAACCTTCACTTTTTTTACAACTTCTTGAATAAACTCCTCCATGTCTTCCATTTCTTCACGGTCCGGATCTGCTAAGCAAATATCAATAACGTGAGCACCATTTTTAACTTGAGCACGCGCAATTTCAGATGCTTCTTCAATTTTTCCTTCCGCAATCAGACGCTTGAATTTGCGAGAACCGATTACATTCGTACGTTCTCCCACAAAAAGAGGGCGCATAGAATCGTCATATACAAGTGGTTCAATACCGGTTACAGCATGGTTATGCTCGGAGCGATCAAGCGAACGAGGAGCAACCTCTTTTACCGCTTCAGCCAGTGCTTTAATATGAGCAGGCGTTGTACCGCAGCATCCGCCTACAAAGTTCAGCCAGCCTTTATCAGCAAACCCTTTAATTTTTTGAGCAAGCAGCTCAGGAGATTCATGATAATTGCCTTCTTCATCCGGAAGTCCAGCGTTTGGATAACAGCTAACTGCTGAAGTGGCTAGGTCTGAAAGAGAGCGAATATGATCCGTCATAAATTCAGGGCCTGTCGCGCAGTTAAGTCCGACTGAAAGAGGCTTCATGTGTTCCAGTGATAAGTAAAAAGATTCGATATCTTGACCAGCGAGAGTTGTTCCCATCGGCTCAATTGTTCCTGAAATCATAATAGGAACTTCGGTTTTTAGTTTTTCAAACGCCGCTGTAATGCCTAGAAATGCGGCTTTTACGTTCAGCATGTCTTGACAGGTTTCGACTAAAAGCAAGTCAACGCCGCCGTCTAACAAACCTCGAGCTTGCTCTTCGTACGATTCTACTAACTCAGGGAATGTAATACCTCCGGTAACAGAGAGAGTTTTAGTGGTAGGACCGATAGCTCCAGCTACGAACCTAGGCCATTCGGGAGTTGAATATTTATCGCGGGCTGCACAAGCAAGCTTCACAGCTTCGATATTCAATTCATACGCCAAGTGACCTAAATCGTATTCATCAAGTACGGTAGATGTTGAGCCAAACGTATTGGTTTCAATGATGTCAGCACCTGCTGCAAAGTACTCTTCATGAATGCGCTGAATGACATGAGGCGCTGTTCGAGTCAAATATTCGTTGCAGCCTTCATATTCTTCGCCGCCGAAATCTTCAGCGGTTAAATCAGCATCTTGAATCATCGTTCCCATTGCTCCATCGATGACGAGTATTCGCTTCTTTAGTTGTTGTTCGATAAGTGAGCTCATTTATATCTTCCTTTCTGATGTAACAAGTTGCTTGTCATGAATATAGCGTGTTAGAATTTCAGTCATTTCATAGCGCATAAACGGCGTAATTAAGTAAATACCGTCAAATAGCTCATATGCTGTATCAATTAAGTTTTTTGCAATCGCAAGGCCTTCGACTTCACCGCGAATCCGGTCATTTCCCGTTGCGTCCATGCGTTCTAGAATATCTTCTGATAATTTAATTCCAGGTACTTCATGGTGAATAAATCGAGCGTTTCTCGCGCTTGTTAACGGCATGATCCCGATGTATACCGGTGTTGTTAAATGTTTGGTTGCTTCATATACCTCTTCAATTTGCTTAGTTGAATAGAGAGGCTGAGTAATGAAATAGTGAGCCCCACAATCGATTTTCTTTTCCAAACGCTGAACGGCTCGGTCTAAGTGACGCACGTTTGGGTTAAAGGCAGCCGCGATGGAAAAATTGGTTTTTTGACCAAGCGGTTTCCCGGAATAAGATAGTCCTTCATTAAACTGAGCGATTAAACTAATCAAGTCAAATGAAGATAAATCGTAGACAGAAGTGGCGCCAGGGAAATCGCCAACTTTTGACGGATCACCGGTAATTGCAAGCACTTGATTCATTCCTAGCGTATGAAGTCCCATTAAATGAGATTGAAGTCCAATTAAATTTCGATCGCGACAGGTAATATGAATAAGCGGTCGTGCTTTTGTTTCTTGCTGCATCAGTGTTGCCATTGCCAAGTTGCTGATGCGAGGTGAGGCAAGAGAATTATCAGCTAATGTAATAGCATCTACGCCGACTTTATCGAGTGCTTTTGCACCTTCTAAAAATTTCGTCGGACCCAGCTGTTTAGGCGGATCTAGCTCGACGATAACCGAGCGGCGCTTTTTCACAATTTCATGCATATGAGGTTTATCCTGCTGCTCACGCTCTTGAACCGTAACGGCTGGTCTCATTTTAACGACTTTGCTTGTAATCGGAGGCAGGTCTTTTAAGGCAGATGACATTGCGCGTACGTGAGCTGGTGTTGTACCGCAGCATCCTCCAATTAAGCGAACCCCTTGTTCGCGGAATAAACGTGCGCTTTCTACAAAGTAGTCTTCATTCGTTTCATACTCCAGCTTTCCTTCCACATACGCCGGAAGGCTGGCATTAGGGTAAGCAGATAAGAAAGCACGATCAGGAAGCGGTACTTCTTCAAGAGACTGAATCATATGATAAGGACCTAAACGGCAGTTTAGCCCGACAACATCTGCTCCTAAGTCTTCTAATTCTTTTAATGCATCTGCTAAAGGACGCCCATCTTGCAGTACGCCAATATCATGCAGGGAAACGTGGGTAATAATAGGCTTATCCGTTTCTTTTCTTGCCAGTGTAAGAACGGTTTTTAATTCTTCGAAATCATAGTATGTTTCAAACAAAAGGCCATCCACGCCTTCATTTAAAAGCCAAAACATTTGTTCACGAATGCTTCGCTTAACTTCTTCTAAACTAATAGCGTTTTTTTGGAAAGAACGAATTCCGCCGAGTGTACCAACCACGTAAGCCTGATCTTTTGCAGCTTGTTTCGCTAATTTTACACCAGCAACATTGATGTCTTTAACTGAATCTTCTAATCCATAACGGGCAAGTTTTTGATAATTAGCAGCGTACGTATTTGTTTGAATAACGTTTGCACCAGCTTCTACATAGGCTCTGTGAATACGAGAAACCTCTTCTGGTTTGGTGATGTTTAGTTCTTCAAAACAGCTGTCAATACCGTGTGAGTAAAGGAGGGTACCAGTGGCACCATCCCCAATTAAAATTTTAGACTTTAAATCTTCAAGTAACCCCATGTCAAAACCTCCTTAAATTGTTCCGCTTCTATTTCACGAGTGATTCGTTTTATGCAATATGCCGATAAAATAGAAAAAGTCTTCTTAAGAAGAAGACTTTTTTCGCCTTCTTATCTTCCAAGCAATAAATTGCTTGCTGGATTTAGCACCATGTCTCTAACGACTGGTTGCTGAGGTTTCAAAGGGCCAGTCCCTCCACCTCTCATGATAAGAATCAATTGTATATAATTGAAACATATTTTTTTAAATAGAAAGAATACTTATTTAATAATTTATCTGATTTTTAGAAATTATACAACAGTAAATTGTGAATTTCCAGCAAATATTGAGGAAAATTTAAAAGCTAAAGGGAAAATATCCGTATATTTTGTTTGAAAATGACTGTTATGTTAGGGGTTAAGGAGTTTTTGTGAAAAATACAAAAAGAAAATGAAAAATAAAAAATAAACGAAAAGGCACAAGCGCTGGGATATGCGTAGATTTACACGTAAAAAGGCTCGTCTTTTTTTTACCGTTTCTACATATAGTGAACTATGAAGGGTAGAAGGGTGATGGGCATGAAAAGGTGGAAACTCACGCTGCAGGTTGCTGCTACGTATGTAGGCACTGTTGTAGGAGCCGGTTTTGCAACAGGCAAGGAAATAGTTCAATTTTTTACACAGTACGGGGAACTTGGAATGGTCGGGATTTTGGTCAGCGGCTTGTTTTTTATTTGGCTAGGTTCGAAAATGATGCTGCTTTCGCACGCAATTGGGGCTTCTTCTTATCAGCAGCTTAATACATATTTATTTGGTGATGTGCTTGGAAAAGCGGTAAACGGTGTAATGATTGTCATTTTATTTGGAGTAACTTCAGTCATGCTAGCGAGTACGGGAGCAATAGGAAAAGAACAGTTCGGGCTATGGCCTCCTGTTGGGATGATTTTTACAATTGTTTTAACTTATATATTTATCGCCAAAGGAATTAACGGTATTTTAATGGTTAATTCTCTTGTTGTGCCGATGATGCTTTCATTTGCTTTTATCATCTTTGTGCCAAATATCAGCTATTTCTCACTGATTCAAACGAAGCCGGATTTAACGCTCGTCACGCAGTGGAAGTGGGCGGTTAGTCCCTTTTTATATATTTCCCTAAATCTAGCTTTGGCTCAGGCTGTTTTAGTTCCATTAGGAAGCTCCGTGAAAGATAGGAGCGTGATTAAAAAAGGGGCCGTAATAGGAGGATGTGTACTTACGTTTATGCTTGTTTCTACTCATCTTGCCCTTTCCAATTTGCCTTATTCATTTCAACTTGATATTCCGATGAGTGCCGTTGTTAAAAATATCTCAGCGTGGGTGAATGTTTTATTTACGGTAGTTGTGTTAGGCGAGATTTTTACTACATTGATTGGAAATGTATTTGGAATCGCTAAGCAGATTCAGTCATTTCTTCCCCTGAATGACAAACAAGCTTTTGCATTTATTATCTTGGCTTGCTTTATTATTGGGCAATTCGGATATGCCCAGCTTCTTGAGTTTTTGTATCCGATATTTGGCTATATTGGACTAGCTTTTGTATGGATGCTATGTATTAAAAAAGAAAAAATAAGCTAAAAGCTGGATTTTAAAGAATAGATGTGAAAAAACGAAGTTAAATGATGTGACAAGTCGATTTTACTTTGCTATAATGTAAAACAAATAAGACTCTAGCAGTCGAATATATTATCCTTCGGGGTCGGGTGTAAGTCCCAACCGGCGGTGATAAAGCGTATGCTTTTAAGCCCGTGACCCGTTTTCATACGATGTATGTTAGCGGTGGATCTAGTTAAAATCTAGAGCCGACAGTAAAAGTCTGGATGGGAGAAGGATCAGGAAGCACAGTTGTTTTTTTTGTGTTGAATTAATAAGGGACACGCTTGCCTTTTTTAAAGCTACCCTTGTTTTTATACACAAAATATAACTGTTTATTTCGTATACAATTAGCGGAATTTTGCATAGATAAAACTGATTCAGCTCAGCCGACCCTTTGGACATTTGTTCAAGGGGCTTTTTTATTTTCAGTGGTTGGGGGAAAGATAAATATGAAAAAAAAGCAGCTGCTATTTCAAAACGGTATAAGAAGTTGGAATAGCGCCAAGGCAGGTGAAGAAAATGTTCACGGGTATCATTGAAGAAATTGGAAAAATAAAACGTATTCAAAAGGCGACAGAAGCAATTGTTCTTACGATTGATGCGAAGACCGTGTTAGAAGATGTGAACTTAGGGGACAGTATTTCAGTTAACGGCGTGTGTTTAACCGTAACGGCTTACTCTCAAAATGAATTTACGGTCGATGTCATGCCGGAGACGATTAAAGCAAGCACCCTTCAGCTTCTAACCGTTGGATCACGTGTTAACTTAGAGCGGGCGATGGCTGCAAATGGCCGGTTTGGAGGGCATTTCGTTAGCGGACACGTTGATGGAATTGGAACCATTGTAAGCAAAACACGCAAAGGAAATGCCTTTTATTATGAAATTCAAGTCGATCCTGAACTTCGTGAATTTATGATGTTAAAAGGATCTGTTTCCGTAGACGGAACAAGTCTTACTATTTTTGATGTCAGCAACCAATCATTTACTATTTCTCTTATTCCCCATACGGTGCTTCACACAGTCGTAGGAGACAAACAGCGAGGAGACAAAGTGAATATTGAATGCGATATGTTAGCTAAATATATGCATCAGATGATGACAAATAAGTCAACTCCTGGCGCCTCGAATCGTTCAGGTAACATGAAGGATTTATTGCAGCAGCATGGTTTTACAAATTAACAGTGAGGTGAAAGAGATGTTTCATAAAGTAGAAGAAGCCATTGAAGAGTTAAAAAAGGGAAAAGTGGTTATTGTATGCGATGATGAAGATCGAGAAAACGAAGGAGATTTTATTGCATTAGCCGAAAAAACGACGCCTGAGGTTATTAACTTTATGGCTACTCATGGAAGAGGATTAATTTGTACACCTGTTAATGAAGAAATTGCACATAAATTGAATCTTCACCCGATGGTAGCGAACAATACGGATGTACATGGAACAGCATTTACAGTAAGTATTGATCATATTTCAAGTACAACAGGTATCAGTGCATACGAACGCTCTGCTACCGTTATGGCTCTTGTGAATGAAGCGACGGTACCAAGTGATTTTCAACGCCCAGGACATATTTTCCCATTGATTGCAAAAGACGGGGGCGTTCTCCAGCGTGCAGGTCATACAGAGGCTGCTGTTGATTTAGCAGTATTAGCAGGAGGAAAGCCTGCGGGTGTTATTTGTGAAATTATGAATGAAGATGGAACAATGGCACGCGTACCGGATTTAACAAAAATTGCAGAGCAATTTGATTTAAAAATGATTACAATAAAAGATTTGATTGCCTACCGCCGCAAACATGACCAGCTTATTAGCCGTGAAGTAGAAGTGAGCTTACCTACGGCATTTGGTGAGTTTAAAGCTGTAGGATATACAAATAAACTTGATAATAAAGAACATGTGGCTCTTATCAAAGGTGATATTGATCATAATAGCCCCGTTCTCGTTCGCGTTCACTCTGAGTGTTTGACTGGAGATGTGTTTGGTTCTGAACGCTGCGACTGCGGTCCTCAGCTTCACGCAGCTCTTACGCAAATTGAAGAAGAAGGACGCGGCATTCTGCTGTATATGCGTCAAGAGGGCAGAGGGATTGGCTTATTAAATAAGCTAAGAGCATATAAGCTGCAGGAAGAAGGATACGATACCGTAGAAGCGAATGAAAAACTCGGGTTTGCTGCAGATTTACGAGAGTATGGAATCGGTGCTCAAATCTTAAAAGACCTTGGAGTCAAACAAATGAAGCTTTTAACGAATAACCCTCGTAAAATTACCGGGCTAAAAGGCTACGACCTTGAAGTGGTCGAGCGAGTACCTCTTCAAATGCCGGCAGTGGATGCCAATAAAAAATACTTAGATACAAAAGCTAAAAAATTAGGTCATTTATTACATTTATAATTTTACACTTTTTTTCGTTATAACAAGTGAAGCTAATTCATGAAAAGAAATGTAAATAACTATATATTAATACTAGCAGGAGGAACAAAAGATGAATCATTTATATGAAGGAAATTTAGTAGGCACAGGATTAAAAATTGGAATCGTGGTAGGGCGTTTTAATGAATTTATTACAGGCCGTTTACTTAGTGGAGCAGAAGATGCGCTCAAACGTCACGGCGTAGCTGATGAAGACGTAGACGTGGCTTGGGTGCCGGGCGCTTATGAAATCCCATTAATCGCCAAAAAATTAGCTGAATCTAAAAAATATGATGCAGTGATTACGCTAGGAACCGTTATTCGAGGAGCTACTCCACACTTTGATTTTGTATGTAATGAAGTAGCAAAAGGCGTTGCATCTCAAAGCTTACAAACAGGCGTGCCAATTATCTTTGGTGTATTAACGACTGAAACAATTGAGCAAGCAATTGAACGTGCAGGAACAAAAGCAGGAAATAAAGGATGGGAAGCTGCAGCATCAGCTATCGAAATGGCTAACCTTTCAAAAATGATTGAAGGATAATAGATACGATTTCAGTTTTTATAAGCTGAAGAGTTAAAAGAGGCTGAAACAAAAGTATGTTAGTTAAAGAAAGATCCGAACGATGAATCGTTCGGATTTTTTCATTGGTAGGGTGAACGCAGGTTTCGTGTATGTAGTGGCTTCTAGCTGTAGATTAAAGGGTCAGGCGAAGACTTCTGCGGGAAAAGCGGAAGAAGTGTGACCCTGCAGAAGCGGAGGAGGCGAGGAGGCTTCGCGGCCGCCTGTGGAAAGCGAAGTCTTGCTCGGAAATCAACTGCAGTGTAAAAAGCGATCCATACTATCTTATGTATCCCGTTTGTTCGTCTTTAGATTGGATTGATGTAGTTATGTCTCAAGCTCTTTTAAATAGAAGCTAGCTATGTATAATTTGGCTAAAACGTCTTACTCTAAGTAATAATTAGGTCGTAAAAGGGAGACGTCTATGCCTCATTATACTGCTTTTTTTGCATTGATTATTATCAGCACAGCCGTTTTGCTTACAGTATTCATACGTAAAAAAGATAAAAAGCTAGTCGTTTTGCTTTTTTTTATCATTGGAATGGCTTATATACTAGAATATGTTGTATTTGTGTTGTTTGAAAGTTACGATTACGATCCCGATTTTATGACCAATGAATATTTTGATAATTTGTTCGGGTCCTTAACTTCTCAAGCGTTTGCTTTTCCAATCATGGCTATGGTGGTAGCTGCTTATCAATTGAAATTTCGCTATATTTTAATTATTTCAGCTATGTTTATGGGGATTGAAGAATTATTTTTACACTGGGATATTTATACACATCACTGGTGGAAAACAGTCTATACAGGCGCTTTAATGACTATAGGCTTTAGCATTTCAAAGATTTGGTATGTATGGCTAACAGAACGGTATATGACATTTGTGCATTACGCTACATTTTTTCTCGGGATGCTCGCCATTACTTCTACTATTATGTTTATGCTGTTAGCATATTTTCATAATAATTGGTTTTATACAGGATGGTTTGCGTCGGCTACTCATGATTCCGTAAATGCAACGATGATTTACGTTTGTGTTGTTACGGTTCTCCTCGTTTGGAGTGTAGCCAAAGAATTTTTTGTTGGAGCTGCAATGATTATAGCGGGGCTGCGTATAGTAGATATTTTACTGATTCACTATGGGGTTTTGCTGGTATCTATTACCACTTCACTTGTTCTTTTTACGCTTCTACAAGCGGGTGCATTCATTCTGAGCGTTATGCTTCAAAACTTTATTATGAAAAATTGTTATGGGACAAGCAAAAAAGACGTTGCGTTTCCAGCGAAGAACTACTAAGATAATACGTAACTCAAATAGTTTAGTTCAATAATATTTGAAACAAAGAAAAATGAATTGACGGTTATGCGTATTATTTGTAAGATAGGAAAGCAAATAATAGAAAGCCGAAACAGGGGAGTGAAGGATTCGTGAAAGAGTCCTTTTTTGTAGAAAAGGTACTTAATAATAATGTATTAATTGCTAAACACCTTACCTATGATGAAGTTGTGCTAATTGGGAAAGGAATAGGGTTTAATAAGAAAAAAGGCGATGAAATCGATGCAAAAGCCGTGGAGAAAATGTTTTTGTTAAAGAGTGAAGAAGAGCAAGAACAATACAAGCAGCTTTTAACGCAAGTGGATGAAGACGTGATTGAAATGATGAATGATATTGTAACGCACATTCAAAAGCGTGTTAACATTCCTTTGAATGAGCACATACACATTTCATTAACGGATCATATCGCGTTTGCGATAAAACGTTTTCAGCAGGGAATGGGGCTTAAAAATCCATTTTTACTTGAAACAAAAGCTTTATATCCAGAGGAATATACGATCGCATCTGAAGTGGTAGAAATTATTAGTCGCAAAATAGGCGTGCAGCTTCCAGTAGGAGAGATTGGTTTTATTGCGCTTCATATCCACAGTGCGCTGACTGAAAAAAACCTCCTGGAAGTGAATCAAGACTCGCAGCTTATTCAAACGATTATTAATGTGATTGAAGAATCGCTTCATCTGCGGGTAGACAAAGAATCTGTGCACTATATGAGATTGATTCGTCATTTGCATTTTGCGATTGATCGAGTAAAAACAGGAGAAAAAATAGAAGAGCCAAAAAAAATTGCTTTGCTATTGAAAGAAGAATATCCCCTGTGTTACAATGTGTCTTGGAAAGTGATAAAAGTAATGCAGCAAGCGTTACATTTACCTGTGTATGAAGCAGAAGCCGTTTACTTAACGATGCATCTGCAGCGACTTATAACAAAAACGGATTTATAAAATCATTTCAATACGTGTTACTGATACGATCAGGCATGAGTGAGAAATGAAGCGATGTGTAATTGGATGAGTGTATCCATTTATCGTTTCTTTTTCCTCATGCCTTTTTTTGTTATAAGAAAGCGCAATCATTGAAGGCTTCGCCTCAGGATACCAGGAGATGTAATAAGTTTTCTAGTTAAAGAAAGCGTTTTATGAAAGCGCGTTAATGATTCACGTATCAAATAAATAGCTTGTTGCACACTAAATATATAAAAGGAGGTAAGCGCCATGTTTAAAAAACTTTTTGGAGTATTACAAAAAGTCGGAAAAGCGCTTATGTTACCGGTTGCGATTTTACCGGCAGCAGGGATTTTACTTGGAGTAGGGACAGCGCTTCAAAACCCTACATTGTTGGATGCAGTACCGGCACTTGGTGCAGACTGGGTTCAATTGGTTTCAAATGTTTTGTCGCAAGCGGGTCAAATTGTATTTGACAACTTATCGCTATTGTTTGCCGTTGGTGTTGCCGTTGGTTTAGCTGGTGGTGACGGTGTAGCAGGTATTGCTGCAATCGTAGGCTACTTGATTATGAACAAAACGATGAGCACAATCTTAGTTGCTACAGGACAACTAGATCCTGACAAAATGGGTGCCAATCCAGCTTACACTAGCATCTTAGGAATTCCTACGTTAGCTACAGGTGTATTCGGGGGTATCATAGTAGGTATTTTAGCTTCATCCATGTATAATCGTTATTTCAATATTGAATTACCATCTTATTTAGGGTTCTTTGCAGGAAAACGATTTGTACCAATCATTACTGGGGTATTTTCAATTGTTTTAGGTGTTATTATGATTTTCATTTGGCCGCCAATTCAAAGCGGATTAAATGCTTTCTCTACTAACATGATTGATGCAAACCCAACTTTATCAGCGTTTGTATTTGGATTGATTGAACGTTCATTAATTCCATTTGGACTTCATCACATCTTCTACTCTCCGTTCTGGTTTGAGTTTGGTGATTACGTTAATAAAGCAGGTCAACATATTCACGGTGACCAAAAGATTTTCTTTGCCCAATTAGCAGATGGCGTGCCTTTAACAGCAGGAACATTCCAAGTTGGTAAATTCCCGTTCATGATGTTCGGATTGCCAGCAGCAGCTCTTGCGATTTATCACGAAGCTCGTCCTGAAAACAAAAAATATGTAGCTGGTATCATGGGTTCAGCTGCTTTAACATCTTTCTTAACGGGTATTACAGAGCCGCTTGAGTTCTCATTCTTATTCGTAGCACCAGTACTATTTGCAATTCACGCAGTATTTGCTGGTTTATCATTTATGGTTATGCAATTATTAAATGTTAAAATCGGTATGACATTCTCAGGTGGAGTTATCGATTACGTTCTATTTGGAGTTATGCAAAACCGTACAGCATGGTGGCTAGTTATTCCAGTAGGTTTAGTTCTAGCAGTTATTTACTACTTCGGTTTCCGCTTTGCAATCCGTAAATTTAACTTAAAAACACCGGGTCGTGAAGATAAAGAAGAAGGAGAAGAAGATGTAAAAGTAGAAGCAGCAGAGCTTCCAACAAATGTTTTAGCTGCACTTGGCGGTAAAGAAAACATTACACATTTAGATGCTTGTATTACGCGTCTGCGTGTATCCGTAGATGATGTAGGTAATGTTGATAAAAGCCGCTTGAAAAAACTTGGAGCAGCTGGTGTTCTTGAAGTTGGTAACAATATTCAAGCTATTTTCGGTCCGAAATCTGACACGTTAAAAGGTCAAATTCAAGACATTATGAATGGCAAAACACCGGTTGTCACAAAAGAAGAGACAAAAACAATTGAAAAACCTGTTGCAACATCTGGAGTAGGAAGCGATAATGGTAATGATATTGTTTCACCGATTGAGGGAGAATTGGTACCTTTATCGGAAGTACCAGATCAGGTATTTTCACAAAAACTAATGGGTGACGGTTTTGCGATTATTCCGAAAACAGGCACAGTAGTTGCACCAGTGGACGGAAAAATAGTAAACTTATTCCCGACGAAACATGCTTTAGGTATTGAATCAACGACTGGACGTGAAATTTTAATTCACGTTGGTATTGATACAGTTAATTTAAAAGGCGAAGGTTTTGAAGCTTTAGTTGCCCAAGGCGATGAAGTGAAAAAAGGACAGCCTCTATTGAAAATTGATTTAGACTTTGTAAAAGAAAATGCGCCATCGACGATTACGCCGATCATTTTCACGAATTTACAAGCTGATGAAAAAATTGATATCTTAAAGCAGGGCCAAGTTTCTCAACAAGAAGCAAATATTATTAACATTTCAAAGTAAAAAGGAGATTGATTTAACATGGCACAAAAAACATTTACAGTAACAGCAGACTCAGGAATTCACGCACGTCCAGCAACAACTTTAGTACAAGCAGCAAGCAAATTTGATTCTGATATCAACTTAGAATTCAACGGTAAAACTGTAAACTTAAAATCAATCATGGGCGTTATGTCTTTAGGTATTCAAAAAGGCGCTACAATCACTATCTCTGCAGAAGGTTCTGACGAAGCAGATGCACTTGCTGCTCTTGAAGATACAATGAGCAAAGAAGGATTAGGCGAATAATGACAAAGGAAATTCAAGGCATTGCCGCTTCTAGCGGCATTGCTATTGCTAAAGCATTTCGTCTAGAAAATCCAGAATTAACCGTTGAAAAAAAATCAGTAACTGAAGTTGAAGCAGAAGTAGCACGTCTAGAAGCTGCGCTAGAAAAGTCAAAATCAGAACTTGAAATTATTAGAGAGCACGCTCGTAAAGAACTTGGAGATGACAAAGCAGAAATCTTTGAAGCTCACTTATTAGTTCTAAGCGATCCTGAACTTATTAATCCAATTAAAGATAAAATTACAAATGAAAATGTAAACGCTGAACATGCACTTGATGAAGTAGCGGCAATGTTTATTAATATGTTTGAGTCAATGGACAATGAATATATGAAAGAACGTGCTGCTGATATCCGTGACGTAACAAAACGTGTATTAGCTCATCTTTTAGGTGTAAACGTTTCAAATCCAAGCTTAATCTCAGAAGAAGTTGTCATTATCGCAGAAGATTTAACGCCGTCTGATACAGCACAGTTAAATCGTAAGTTCGTAAAAGGATTTACAACAGATATTGGCGGACGTACTTCTCACTCAGCAATTATGGCGCGTTCAATGGAGATTCCAGCTGTTGTAGGTACAAAAACAGTTATGGAAGACATTCAAAACGGCGTATTAGTAATTGTTGATGGTTTAGATGGCGAAGTTATCGTTGATCCAAGCGAAGAAACAGTAAAAGCTTACGAGAAAAAAGCCGCTGAGTATGCAGAACAAAAAGCTGAGTGGGCTAAGCTTGTAAATGAAAAAACGGTTTCAGCTGATGATCATCACGTTGAACTTGCAGCTAACATTGGTACACCAGAAGATGTAAAAGGCGTATTAGAAAACGGCGGCGAAGGCGTTGGCCTTTATCGTACAGAATTCTTATATATGGGCCGCGAGGATCTTCCGACGGAAGAAGAGCAGTTTACTTCTTATAAAACAGTTCTTGAACGTATGGAAGGTAAACCAGTGGTTGTTCGTACTCTTGATATTGGTGGAGACAAAGAGCTTCCTTATTTAAATCTACCAAAAGAAATGAACCCATTCTTAGGATTCCGTGCTATTCGCTTATGTCTAGAGATGCAAGACATGTTCCGTACACAGCTTCGTGCGCTTCTACGTGCAAGCGTATACGGTAATCTGAAAATTATGTTTCCTATGATTGCTACTGTTGATGAGTTCCGTCAAGCAAAAGCTATTCTTTTAGAAGAAAAAGCTAAACTTCAACAAGAAGGCGTACAAGTTTCGGAAGACATCGAAGTAGGGATGATGGTAGAGATTCCTTCCTCAGCGGTAATCGCAGATTTATTTGCTAAAGAAGTAGATTTCTTCTCTATCGGAACAAACGATTTAATTCAATACACGCTTGCAGCTGACCGCATGAATGAGCGCGTGTCTTATTTATATCAACCGTATAACCCAGCGATTCTTCGCTTGGTGAATATGGTAATCAAAGCGGCTCACAAAGAAGGTAAGTGGGTAGGCATGTGCGGAGAGATGGCAGGAGATGAGATTGCAATCCCAATTCTTTTAGGTTTAGGCTTAGATGAATTCTCAATGAGTGCAACATCTATTCTGAAAGCTCGTTCTCAAATCCGTCAATTATCAAAAGCTGATATCGAACCTCATTTAGATACAATTCTATCAATGTCTTCTACGGAAGAAGTTATTGAGTTCGTAAAATCAACTTTTCATATTGGATAATAAAAAGGTGTGATCATATATGATCACACCTTTTTTATCTTTTAAGCGAAAATAGTAGGCAGAAGCATATTCGCAAACAGCATTGTAAGAAGTGCTGCTACGATCATGCCAAGGCTAGAAAAAGTACCTTCAATTTTTCCAAATTCAAAAGCTCTTGCTGTACCTGTCCCATGAGAAGCTACTCCTAAAAGAAGACCTCTTGCTAGAGAAGAGTGCAGTGCGAGGAGCTTAATCAGTTTTGGAGCGACCATACATCCTACTACACCGGTTATAATCACAAACATAATGGTGATATTTGGATCTCCTCCTAGCGTCTGAGATACATTAACGGCAATAGGAATCGTAACCGATCTTGGAATCAAGCTATGAACCAGCGTTGATTGTAAATGAAACACTAATGCTAACAGCATGGAAGATATCATGGCAGCAAACGTGCCGAGCCCTACGCTTAAGCTGATTTCAACACGATGTTTTTTGAGTAAATCAAAATACTTAAACATAGGAACAGCAAAAGCAACGGTTGCTGGTCCAAGCATAAAGCTAATAGCACTGGCACCTTGCTTATAATGATCATAAGAGCCATTCGTTACTAATAAGATGCCAATTAAAAGAATGGGGGCTAGTAAAATAGGGGAAACTAGCATAGACTTATATTTTTTATAGAGCACTTTTGTGCCGACATAAACGAGCAGTGTAAGCGGAAGAGCAATCCATGTGAGTAATGTCATTTTAGCGAACCTTCCTTTCTTCTTGAAATATGTTCTGCAATGATTCCCGTTATAGACATCACAATAATCGTACTGATTGTGATAATAATCACAATCTGGATTCCAAAATGCATCAATACATCTCCATAATTGATGAGTCCAACGACGGCTGGTATGAAAAATAGTAATAGTTCTCCCACTAACAGTGTTCCACCTTGTTCAACCCAGCTTAATTTAATTACTTTAAAGTACAGTAAGAAAAACAGTAAGAAAAATCCGATGATACTACCTGGCACTGGGAGGTCAAACCACTGTGAAATACTTTCTCCTATTAAAAACAGAGCCGTTAGTAATAAAATCTGTAAAATCACCATAATCAGTTTCATGATTAGCCTCCTTTATTTATGTTTTTATTCATTCATTCCTAGTTTGTTGAGACAATAATGGAGTCGTCTATGCTGAAAAGACGACTCCATCATGGGAAAAGAGAAACTATTTGGATTTTGCAAATGGGGATACAACTTGAGTAAATGAATGCTACACACTTATCTTACAAAAAAACGACTATAATATGAAATATATAATAACTATGATAACTATTCTTTTTAGTTATAGTTGAAAGAAATCTCTTTACAAATGCGTTGGTAACCTTTTCAAAAAAGAGTTTGTGAAATATAAGGTCTAATTATTTAATAAAAGGCAATAAAAAAAAGAGATGGAGACATGCTTAAATCAATTCAATCTAAAGACGAACCAATGGGATAAATGATTTAGTATGAATGACTTGTCACACCGCCATGAAAAAAATCCGAACGAGTTTGATTTTCTATCAAGAATGAAACTCATTCGGATTTTTAATTAAACTACTTTTGTCTCAGCTTTGTTAAACTGTACTTTTAATATAATCAATAAAAGCCTGTGTAGCATAAGAGATATATCGATCTTTTTTAACGATTAAAGCAATTTCCCATGGAATAGCATTCTCGAGATTAATTACTTTCACATGCTCCAAATCAAGCTTTTCACATAGTGAATAAGGGAAAAGAGCAATGCCGAGATTAGCAGCTACCAGCTCTCCAATGAAGTCCCACTGAGAGCTTTTAAAAGCAATATTAGGTGTAAATCCATTTTTTAAACATTCGTTATAGACCATTTCATGCATGGTGAAGTCTTCATGAAAGGAAATAAGCGTTTCGTCTTTTAACTCTTTTAATGAAATCGTAGAATGCTGAGCCAACGGATGAGATTTATGAACAACAAGCTGCAGTGTTTCTCGGGCTAAAGGAGTCGTAAAAAACATGTGTTCATCAACGGGAAGTAAAACTACGCCCACATCCACTTCTCCTTGTTCCACAAATTTTTGCATTCTTTTAGCGCCATATTCCACTAATTGAATATGAATCTCAGGGTATTGCTCTCGAAATGCTTTAATAATAGTAGGAAAAAACAATGTACCAATAATAGGGGGAATGCCTATTTTGATGGTTCCTCTTTTTAAATGCATTAAATCATACAGGGAATCCGATAAATCTCGGAGAGAAGATAAAATGCTTTCAGCCTGCTCGTACACGATTATTCCTGCATCGGTAAGCTGAACTTGTTTGCCAGCGCGATCAAACAAAGGGGTGCCCAGCTCTTCTTCTAATGATTTAACCATTTTACTGAGAGAAGGTTGAGAAATATGCAGCGCTTCAGAAGCTCTTGTGAAATTTTTATGTTTAGCCACTTCTGTTAAGTAATGCAAATGGCGAACATCCATTTTGTATACCTCCGTGTTCATACATGCTAATTAATAAGATACACACATTCTACCACATTCACAATCAGCTCTATACCTTTCTTTCCTATCAAATAAAATGATCAGTAGAAGAGGCAGTGAATACAAAAGAAATTGCCAACAATATATATTTACACATTGTTTATTTTAGAAGTATAATATATAAATCAGTAGAACGGTTACATATCGATCACAGAATCAATCAATAAGGTGGTTAGAACGGTTGAGTAAAGCAGATGAAATAAGAGATATCGTTTATATTAATGGCCATGTAAATAAAAAATGCTTTATTACATATGGAATTGAATTTAAAGAGTTTTATCATTCCCTTCCTACGCCGCTTGCAAATATATTATTGTTAAAGCACGGTTTTGAAGACAGTGATTACCATTACCAAACCCATATGGACTACGTAGAAGAAGAACAAATTCATCTTTTAGCAGAAGATGATGTTTATAATTATGGTGACTTTTGTTGGATTGATTTTGAGGATATATCTTCGTTGGATTTGTTAGAACCTCAAGATATTGCAGCGCTGCTGTATTTAGGTCATTTAAAAAAACCGCTCAATTCGCCATTTAATAATAAACTCGGTAATCAATTTGTTTATTTAGCTCATGATGATGGATTTTATAACAAAATCTATTTTCGAGACGTATATGATATGAAGCATATTTTAAGCCGAATCATTCCGTTAAAAATGTCAGCAATTAAGCAAAAAAGATTTGTATTTAGAAGGAAGAAGTTAGAATATCCAATACTGCCGCTCGTGTTAGCAAATACGCTTCTTACTTTAACGAATGACGGTTTGTTTATTGATTTTGAACACATGGTGCAATCCCGTAGAGATATTAAAATTCCGTTGTATACAATCGGTGACTTTGACGACATGAATGAAATGTATAATGATCGGTTTGAGCACAAAGAGATGAGTAAATTGCAGGCGCATCTAGTTCTCACTCATAAAGAGCTAGAGTGGAGCATTGAAGAAGTTCAATAATCTAAAAAGAGGTTGAGACATAACTAAATGAATTCAACTTAAAGACGAACACATGAGATAGATGAGCTGGACTGCTAGAAGGAACGAAACAGATAAAACTATATTCACCATCACAAAAAAACGAACCGTTAATCAAATATGTTGATTAACGGTTCGTTTTTCACTTGGGCTAAAATACCTTTGTTCCAGCCTCTTTTTGAATAGCCGTATAAAATGGATTTTTCCATTCCATTAGTACGGCGTAGTTGTGTGAATCTTCATCTTCAATATAGTTTGCTGCGAGACCAATAGGCGTTCTGCCACAGCGCATTAAAAAGGTCATAACCGGATCGTAGAGAGTTCCGGCTGATACAACAAGGTTCATGTATTCAACAGGCGTGTACAAGGAAGACACTGATGCGTATCCAGGGATGCGGCACCCGCCGAGCAGCCTTTCTAACTTGTAATGAATCACGACTTCATATAAAGACTGCAAAAGCAGCTTCCCAAGCCCCATCGATCGATGCGAAGGAGTGACGCATACGTCCACTACATAAAGCGTATTACCAGAAGGATCGTGCGTATGAATATATCCGCTTCCTGTTACTTCATCCCATGTGTGAGCCTCATTTCCTTCCACTGAAACAATCGCGCTTGTGATAGATCCGCATATTGTCCCGTCTATCTCCACGCATAGCGCTCCATCCGGAAATAGGGAAACATGGTTATTTAACTGAGCTTTGCTCCATAATAATTCAAAAGGGAAAGGAGGGGGAAAACTTTCTTCTTGAATCCGAATCAGCTCATCGAAGTCATTTGATGTATATGATCGTACCGTACATGTTACAGGCTTATTTTGATGAAAGACAAAGCATTGCTTTTTATACACTGCTTTTTTGCCTCCTTTAAGAAATAATTTTCAGATAATTAAGTATACCATACGAAAAAAAGAAATTATTTCATATTTATTGAAGAATTTGACGAGAACGTGATAAAGTTAAAAAGATTCGAACTATTAGACGAGGTGAGAGAAATGGATGTTGAATTAAAAGGAAAAACAGCGCTTGTATTTGCGGCCAGCCAAGGGCTCGGTAAAGCGATTGCGGCCAGGCTCGCAGAAGAAGGCGCAAACGTTATGATTGCAAGTCGTTCAGAAGAGAAACTAATCCAAGTAGCGGAAGAGATTTCATATCTTGGAAGCGGACAAGTGTTACATAAAACGGCAGATGTCACGAAAACTCAAGACATTCAAGATGTTATTCAATATACAGTGGATACGTTTGGAACCATTGATATTTTAATTAATAATACAGGAGGTCCTAAAGCTGGGAACTTCCTTTCTTTAACAGATGATGATTGGAAGCATGCATTTGAGTTAAATCTCCTCAGCTATATTCGTATTATTCGTGAGGTAGTGCCCGTTATGAAAAAGAGCGGAGGGCGTATTGTCAATATTGCTTCTTCTTCCATTAAAGAGCCAATTGCTGGACTTATTCTGTCAAACACCTTCCGTACAGGAATCGTGGGGCTTACCAAAACACTTGCTTCAGAACTAGCAGAGGACGGTATCTTAATTAACACGGTTGCGCCAGGAAGAATTGCAACAGACCGAGTGAAAGAGCTAGATACCATTCGTGCTGAAAAAATGGGAGTAGATGTTTCAGAAATTGAAGAAGAGATGAGAAACCAAATTCCTCTTAAACGCTACGGTCAGCCTGAAGAGTTTGCTAAAGCCGTTGCTTTCTTTGTTTCGGGAGCGAATTCATATATGACAGGCCAGTCGTTTCTAATCGACGGAGGTATGGTAAAATCTATTTAGTTACATAGAAAAACCCTGCAGCTGCAGGGTTTTTTGTTAAATCCAAGTTGTAACTTGATCTAATGGTAAGCGATCGCTAGCGTGAGCTTCTTTAGCCGCTTTTCCAACTGAGATAAGCATAACCGGAATGTATCGATCCTCAATTTTAAATTCTTCTACAAATTTTTGAGCGTTAAATCCGCCCATTGAGCAAGTGTCTAATCCTTTTGCTTTTGCTGCAAGCATGAATGTCATAGATGCAAGAGAAGCATTCGTAAACGCTGCATCGCGGGCAAAAGCACCGTTTTTATAAGCACCGTTAATCTGTCCTGACAAAATATTTTTTACGTCTTCTGTCATGTGACCTGCTTCGACTAGTGGATTGTACACGTCATCTACATTTTTATTGGCTTCTAAATCACCTAAGACAGCTACTACAGCGCCTGCTTCTGTAATTTGTTTTTGGTTGTAAGCAATTGGAAGTAGACGTTCTTTCGCATCTTGGTCTGTAATAACAACGAAATGCCAGTGCTGTAAGTTCCAAGCTGATGGTGACTTCACTGTTGCTTCTAAAAGTTCCGTTAATTCTTCTTTGCTTAATTTAGCTGAAGAGTCATATTCTCGAATCGATGTACGTTCATTTACCACATCAAAAAAATCTTTTGTCATAATAAAAACCTCCGTTAAAAGTATGTATTTCTTTAGTGAATCGATGCACATTTTATAATGATACACTATTGAAGTCAATTTATATGCTTCTAGTATACCCGCTCTTATGTGCTGTCACTCACAAAAAAATGCATACACTTCTCACCATCGGCTTAACGTGATTGACGAGATGTAAGATAAGCTTCAATTCGATCACAGGCTTCACGCAGTGTGTTCATGGAATACGCATACGACAGGCGTACATATCCTTCACCGTGGGAAGAAAAAGCGCTGCCGGGTACTAGTGCAACACCTGCTTCTTTTACTAACTCCAGGGCAAAATCAAATGAATTGCTGTGGAAGTTCTGAATAGAAGGGAAGATATAAAAAGCACCAGTCGGCTTTTCTACGTCAAATCCCATGTTTACTAATCGGTCATACACATAATTCAGTCTTTGTTCGTATTCTTTTTTCATATCCACCGCATCGTTTTTACCTGCTGTCAGTGCCTCGAGTGCAGCTGCTTGAGAGACAGAAGAAGCACAGCTCACGTTGTATTGATGAACTTTTAAAATATGTTTGGCTAAATAAGAAGGAGCAAATAAAAGGCCAATTCGCCAGCCCGTCATGGAATGAGACTTTGATACTCCGTTAATAACAATTGTTTTCTCTCTCATAGAGGAAATGGAGGCAATGGACTGATGTTTTTTATCAAAAACGAGCTCACTGTATATTTCATCAGATAGTACAAAAATATTTTTATCGCTTAAAAGAGCGGCAATTTCTTCTAATTCTTCCTGTGACAACGTCACGCCTGTAGGATTAGACGGATAAGGTAAGATGACGCATCTTGTTTTAGACGTCAAATGTTGTTGAATTAAATCCGCTGTTAGTCGAAATCCTGTTTCGGTTGTATCAATATGTACAGGTTTAGCGCCGTTTAACCGGATAAGCGGTTCGTATCCTGGGTAAACAGGTCCAGGTAAAATAACTTCAGAATCTTCTTCTAAAATGGTGCGAAGAGCAATATCAATTGCTTGACTAGCTCCAATGGTCACAATCACTTCATCCGCTGGGTTATAGTGCAAGTCATATTTCTCTTTGACAAATTGAGCTGCTGCCTCGCGCAGTTCTATTGTTCCAGCATTGTGAGTATAAGAAGTTTGGTTACCATCAATTGCAGATTTTGCCGCTTCTTTTACATGTTGTGGTGTTAAGAAGTCAGGTTGTCCAATTGTGAGGGATAAAACATCTTGGTATTGTGAGACCATATTATAAAATGTACGTATTCCTGATAGTTCAATTTCTTTGACACGTTTATTGATTAAGTGCTCCATGGTTTCAAATCCTTCCGCGTATTTTCAACTCATTTTATCACAATGAAAATAGGTAAAAAACCACTATTTGCGCATTTTGCAAATAGTGGTTTTAAGTTAGGTGTTATATAGCTTATTATAAGCAGTTGTTAGTTCATAAAATTGTTCTTCGTCTCTGTTATCTAACGCATCGTCGATAAGAGATTTCAAATGCTGTTTATTAAAATTTGTACTCATAGTCGTTAAAATACGATCAGCTTCTTTCGCGTAATAGTGTTGGTAAGGTGTGTACTGAGATGAGTGGGAATAGTGATTCATATTTTTTCGATAAGAACTCATAACATAAACCTCCTTTTTTAAAATAAAACGCAGCTTCTATTACTTGAAATGTACCCTTTCTATATAGTTGTTAACCCTGTTTTTAGCTGCGAATGTGCTAAGGTATGTGTTAGGAAATCAGAGGTTCCTTGCTTCACGTTCAATTCTCGATTCAAAAAAATAAGCGCATAAAAAGACCTGCATATATATGCAGGTCTTGTATATTAGTCAGTGTGTATTTGGCCTTCACGCCAATAAACAGGGGAAACGTAGCCAAAATCAACTTCATGATCGTCCAATGTTACAACGCAGTGATCAGAGCCTTCTTGTTCTTTAATATCTTGATATACAGCTTCTTCTACGTTTTCAATAATGGTCATTTCATTATCGTCATTAAAAAGAATGACGGAGCCTTTCATATTACGAACACCTTCTTTTAAGATTATTCATTCACTTTGTGTAGTATAAACCGTTTTGGCTGTAGAGTCCACAGCTATCTTTGATTTCTTGTTAAAAATTTGTGAACAGGCTTTTAGGAATGAATAAGAAACCCTCTAAATAGAAGAGTAACCGACTTATCTATTCTTTCTTGAAGGGTAGCAGAGTCGGGTTGGTTGGTACACCAGTAGAGAAGTGTGCCAAAAAAGTTAAGTATAGCAATAGAAGCCATTTCTTCGGCAGGGATATCGACTATAAGTTCACCTCGGTCTTGTCCTGTTTGAAAAACTTTTGTAAAATGAGCACGCATTTTTTCAATTTGAAGAATTTCAGATTGTTGAAAGGAACTGTTGGTAATAGCAATATGAAACCAAGAACGGATTAGGTGAGGGTTCGCTTCTTCGTTTGATTGTGCTAATAATAAAAACAGTTGTTTAACAATGGCAGCAGTTGATTCTTCTGTTTGAAGGAGCTGTTCTAATTTATAGGAGATACGGTTTGTAAAATTAATTCCAAGGTAGTGAAGAACTTCTTCTTTCGTTTTGAAGTAATTAAAAAATGTTCCCTTTGCTACACCCGCTTCATGGGTAATTTGAGACACAGTCGTTTTTTGATATCCCTGCTGTTGGAATAAAGAGATAGCTGCTTTTTGGATGCGTTTTTTTGTTTCTTCTTTTTGTAATCCTCTGTTCATAAATTACACCTCGTTCGAATAGGAGTAGTCGTTTGACTCAAGTTCATAAGCTAGTATAGAGAAGTAAAGTAGAGCAAGTAAAAAACTGAGCAGAGGATGAGATGACAGAGACCGACGCTCATGTTTTTATATAGTATATAATATTCTGTTAATTCGTAAAACAATATTTTATGTATATGTTTTAGGGAAAAAGGATAACAAAATAAGAAAATTTTTCTTTACGGATATAAGAGGCGGTCACTATAATGGGAAATATGGACTATTAGATAAGCAGGTGAGATGAGAGGAGTAAGTATATGAATCCAGATAAAGGAATTTTGTTGGAAAGTGGTACAAACGAACTGGAAATTGTCGAATTTAAGGTAGGAAATGTTTGGTTTGGCATCAATGTAGTAAAAGTTAGAGAGATTATTAATCCCGTATCTATTACACCTGTTCCAAATGCGCATTCTTACATAGAAGGTATTATAGAGCTAAGAGGGGAAGTACTTCCTGTTGTTGACATAGCAAAAGCGTTAAAAATGGAGCCTTCAAATACACCGGAAAAAGATAAGTTAATTGTTACAGAGTTCAATCAGCAAAAAATTGTCTTTCATACCCATGCAGTGACGCAAATTCACCGTATTTCTTGGAAAGAAATTGAAAAGCCTTCAGATTTGTATCAAGGTTTGGAAACACAGATTACTGGAGTGGTAAAATTAAACGGTCAAATGATTCTGCTGTTAGACTTTGAAAAGTTGATTTCTGACGTGAACCCTGATGCGGGTATTAATCAGTCGAAAATAAAAAAGCTAGGGGCTAGGGAACGCTCTAATAAAAAGATTGTCGTGGCTGAAGACTCGCCGCTGCTGCGCCGAATGATTGAAGATACTCTTGCACAAGCAGGTTATGAGAACACGGAATTTTTTGAGAACGGTGAGGAAGCATGGAACTATCTAAGCTCGGTGATCGATGAAGGAGCGGAAATCAGTGATCAAGTCCAGCTGCTTATTACAGATATAGAAATGCCGCAAATGGATGGGCATCATTTAACTAAAAAAGTGAAAGAAAATCCTCAGCTTTCTATACTTCCAGTCATTATCTTCTCTTCTCTTATCACAGAAGATTTACGCCACAAGGGAAAGATGGTAGGAGCGGAAGGACAAGTAAGTAAGCCGGAAATCGGAGAGCTTGTTGAGTTGATCGATCTCTATATTTTGTAGGATCACAAAAAAGTGCCTGAAAGCAGATTGCTCCACTTCAGGCACTTTTTTTAAAAATAACTTTTACCCAGCGGTTTAAACACAGGTGCTTGCCGTTTTCTTGGAGTCGAAACAGGGCTTTTAGCCGGCTGTACGAGATGACCCGTATATTTAGATAATAAGCGCTTCGCATAAGATAATGACATAGTCGTTTTGGGATTTCGATACTGATGGTTTAAATGGCCGAGGTGTGATAACTCTTTGAAGTCTTCTTTCTTTGGAGGCATATGGAAAAAGTAGTCTCCAACTGATACAAGTACATCTGATTTTTGTTGACTTTTACCAGGGTTTGGCGAAAAGTGAAGTCCTTCTTTTTTTGCTTTTCCTTCTAAAATTAGTTGATCTAATGCAATTTTCTTTAACGTATATAACTGCTTAGGATCAGGAGCAGCTTTTGCGTGACGATTTACAGTGAAAATAGCTTGTGCAATCTCAGATACAGACGGGGTCAAAGAGCCTTGTCCATTTGCTTGAGACATACGTTCACTCCCTTTCTATCATATCAGCTGTTCAACCTATAAGGTGAAAGCTGATACGTTCATTATAGCGTGTCTTGTCCCATTTGAAAATAATTACACGAAGAAGTATTTTGGTAATTAATGAAATTTCCTATGTATAGGGTTTGTTTTGTTACGCTTCCTTATACAAGTAAAGTGGAACAGCACGCCATACTTTCTATTTTTAAAGAAATGCTGCTCACACAGTTAAACCATCATTGATTAGTAAATCCCGAACTATTGAGCCATTCGTCGAGAAGGTCGAATATAAACACCAGTCCCATTTGGCACAATTCGAGCTAGCTCATTTACTTGGGCATTATACATGCGAATGCATCCTTTGGATACGGCTTTTCCAATAGAACTTGGATCATTTGTTCCGTGAATGCCATATGACTTTTTAGACAAGCTTAGCCACATTGTGCCAAAAGGCCCCCCGGGGTTTGGCTCCCGGTTAACGATAACAAAGTCTCCAGTAGGGGTTGCGCTCAGCATTTTTCCTGCTGCAATGGGATAGACTTTTTGTATGATATTATTTTTTCGTAATTCAAGCTGTTTTTCAGCAATAAACACGTGGATCGTGTAAGGAATGAGCTCTTTATCAGGGAGGTTTGGAATGATGATTACTTGCCCAGGCTTCAGCGTGCTATGGCTTACAAAAGGATTAGCCATCCACAGGTCTTCAACCGGAATCCGGTAGTCACCTGAAACGCTTTGCCAGGTTTCACCGCGCTTTACTATATATCTCATTAGCTTCGCTCCTTTGATATATGACTATGTTGTAACAGTATACGATCGAAAAAAGTAAAAGTGACCTTTGTGAGCATAAAGTTATTTTGAAAAAGGTGTTGAAATTACATTGACTTATAAGCATGGACTGATTGATATAGGTTCAAATACGATACGCCTTGTTATTTATGAATACAAAAAAGGCAGAGGGTTTAAGCAAATTGAAAACGTGAAAGTAGCTGCACGGCTTCGAAATTATTTAAGTAAAGAAGGAGTGTTAACAGCTAAAGGAATATATACCTTGCTTGATACGCTTAAAACGTTTGGAGTTATTACCAAGCATCAGCAGCTCCCGCACGTTACCTGTGTGGCCACAGCTACCATCCGTCAAGCGGCTAATGCAAAAGAAGTTCTAGCGCTTGTAAAAAAAGAAACCGACTTTTCTATTCAACTATTGTCTGAATATGAAGAAGCGTACTACGGCTTTGTTGCCGTTATTCATTCCACTTCGATCGAAGAAGCCATTACAATTGACATTGGAGGGGGAAGTACGGAAGTTACGTATTTTCGCAATCGAGAGTTAGTGGAGTGCCACAGCTTTCCGTTCGGTGCCTTATCTCTGCGTCTAGAGTTCGTCAAAGGCAATATCCCCACTGCAGAAGAAAAAATGAAAATCCGCGATTTTGTAATCCGGCATTTCCATACTGTCCCGTGGCTTTTAAATCGCCAAGTTCCGATTGTAGCAATTGGAGGAAGTGCAAGAAGTATGGTGCAAGTGCATCAAGGTTTTATCCACTATCCTCTCGCCGGTCTGCATCAATATGAAATGAATTTAGCTGATATATTGCATGTGAAATCTGCTATAGGCTCATTGTCTTATCACAATCTTCAAAAGCTAGACCGCTTGTCAAAAGATCGTGCGGATACAATTTTGCCAGCGATTGAAGTATTTCAATCATTATATGAAACAGTGAACGCGACTCGCTTCATCTTAAGCCGCAAAGGCTTAAGAGAAGGGGTGTTATTTAAGGAAGCGTCTGATGCTAATATCCAGCCAATGTACCCCGATGTCATACAGCAAAGTTTTCAAGAAATAATGGAAGAGTTTGAAGTAAGTAAAGATTACGTCAAACAGCTTACGCGCACAGCTAGTATGATGTTTCAGCATCTTAAGGAGCAGGGACCGGTTGATTTAAAAGAGGACGACTTAGCGCTTCTTATAAAAGCTGCGCAAGTGTATGATATAGGAAAGTATATTGACGCGGAATCAAGCAGCCAGCATACGTTTTATGTGCTTGCTAATCGTACAATCGATGGTATTTCACATAGAGAACGTTTAAAGTTGGCACTTGTTTCTTCATATAAAGGGAAGTCTTCTTTTAGGCAATATGTTGCTCCTTTTAAAAAGTGGTTAACAAAAGAAGAACAAAAAAAAGTCCAGCTGCTCGGTGCGGTTTTAAAAATAGCTGACGGTTTACATGCAACAAAGCGAAATATTGTTCAACATATTGACATGAAAAGCGATGAAAACACAGTTGCGATTAAACTATTATGTACAAAAACCTTTCGTGCTGAACAATATCAGGCTGAAAAACAGAAAAAGCATCTAGAAAAAGTAGTGAAAAAAAATATTGTTCTTGAATTTACTAAGCTTTAGAATAACGCTGGATCGGTTAGAATATTCAGTATAGCTAACTAGATTAAATCCATTATCCTGGAAGGTGAGGCTAATGTTAGAAAGTAATCGCACTTATAAGCAAACCATACAAGTGGCTGATTCAGCTTATTACAATAATCGTGAATTGAGCTGGCTGGCTTTTAACAAGCGGGTGCTGGAAGAAGCAGTAGATACGAAAAATCCTTTGCTTGAGCGGTTTAAATTTCTAGGAATTTTCAGTTCAAATCTGGATGAGTTTTTTATGATTCGGGTAGCCGGATTAAAAGATCAAGTGAAAGCTGGATTTAGCAAACCTGAAAACAAAGCAGGCTTAACTCCTAAACAGCAGCTATTTTCTATCTCCAAACAAAACCACGATCTAGTCAAGCAGCAGTATGAGACGTATATTCACACACTTCTTCCCGAATTACAGAAATACGGCGTGGAAATCATTACGGTTGAAAAGCTGGAGAAATCAAATCTAGATAAGCTTGAACAGTATTTTGACGAGCAAATCTTTCCCGTATTAACTCCTATGGCTATTGATACCTACCGGCCGTTTCCCATGTTGATGAATAAAAGCTTGAACTTAGCAGTCGTCCTTTCAGAAAATTTAAATGATGAGCAGCAAATTGCCGAGATAAAAGGAAGGTTAGCTATCGTTCAAGTACCTTCGATGCTAACGCGCTATATTGAAATAGCCACGTCAGATTCTACCCGTCTATTTGTATTGCTAGAGGATGTAATTGCCTATTTTATTAAAAAGTTGTTTAAGGGATACCGCGTTTCTTCCGTTTCTCGATTTCGAATTACCCGCAACGCAGATATGACTATTCACGAAGAAGACGCTCAAGATTTACTAAAAGAAATTGAAGAAGAGTTACAGAAGCGAAAATGGGGAGCGGCTGTTCGGCTTGAGATTAAGAGTCCATATGACCAGGGTGTACTAGCGTATTTAAAGTCAGTACTTGAAATTGACGATGAAGATGTGTATGAGATCGAAGGACAGCTGGATTTAACCAGTTTATTTTCGTTTTATAGATTACTTAAATCTACGCATGAAGAGTTGGCTGAAAAAGCCTTTATTCCCAAGCTTACAACAGAGTTACACCCGGATCAAAATGTTTTCGACCAAATGGTTCAAAGAGATATTTTGCTTCACCATCCTTATGAATCGTTTAAGCCGGTACTTGATTTTGTCAACGGTGCAGCAGACGATGAAAATGTGCTCGCTATTAAGCAAACGTTATACAGGGTAAGCGGAGATTCTCCCGTTATTAAAGCATTAAAACGAGCGGCTGCAAAAGGTAAGCAAGTGACGGTACTAGTTGAATTAAAGGCGAGGTTTGATGAAGAGAATAATGTGCAATGGGCTAAAGAGCTAGAGCGGGCAGGGTGCCACGTGATATATGGAATGACTCATTTAAAAACGCATGGTAAAATTACGCTTGTGGTGAGAAGAGAAGGAGAGCATATTAAACGATTTGTTCATCTTGGTACTGGGAATTACAACGATGCGACGGCAAAGATCTATACGGATATAAGTCTTTTTACTGTCAACCGAAACATCGGGATAGATGCGGCCAATTTTTTTAATTACTTAAGTGGCTATACGCAAAAACCAGTATATCATCATTTATCCGTTGCACCATTTGATATAAGAAACGATTTTTTGCATCTCATTGATCAGGAAATCCATTATCACAGACGGTATGGAAACGGAAGAATCATTGGAAAAATGAACTCGTTGACGGATAAGGTTTTAATTATGAAGCTATATGAAGCTTCTATAGCTGGTGTGACAATCGAACTCATTGTTAGAGGAGCGTGCTGCTTGCGCCCTCAAATTCAAGGCGTTAGCGAGAATATAAGAGTAAGAAGCATTGTCGGACGATTTTTAGAGCATAGCCGAATCTATTATTTTCATCATAATAAACAGGAAAAGTTTTTCTTTTCATCTGCAGATATGATGACAAGAAATATGGTGAAACGAGTAGAAATTTTATTTCCTATCTTGGATACACATTTGAAAAAAAAAGTGTGGAAGTGGCTTGAAGTTATGCTTGCTGATAATGTAAAAGCACGAGAACAAGATCAAGAAGGGAATTATCATTACGTCATAAAAAAAGAACATGAGCTCTCTATTAATAGTCAAGAGATCTTTTGTCAATATGCTCTTTGCGACAATCAAGAATAACATAAAAAAAGCCGAATACTCGGCTTTTTAGTGATGTTATTATCTAGGAATGGGACCAACAGGACCGTATCCAGGTCCGTAGTATGTGTTATAAACAGGAGCACCGCCTCCATAGCCGGCACCAGGGTAGCCTCCTCCAGGAAATCCACCGCCGTAAAATGGAACTGGATAAGGATAAGGTGGTGGACAGCACCCAGGTCTGCCTCCAAAACCGCCAACAGCTAGTCCGCCAAGCAGCCCACCAGCTAAGCCAGCAACAAAAGGAAATCCAAAAAAGCGCTCGTCACCATTTGGAATATTACGATATCCTGTATAGGGATATTGATAGTACATAATTTAACCTCCTTGTCAGTTGTCTTTGTAGTGTATGGCTGAACGGAAGCTTTTGAGCCTGGTTTATTTCTTTAAGACTAGAATTAGGCGGTCATGATCAGCTAAAAAAAGACAAAAAACATAAAAACGCCCTTACGGGGCGTTTTTATGTTGATTGCAAGGTGAAAAGCGTAATTTCAGGCGTAGCTAAAAAACGAAAAGGAATGCGAGTGGTTCCTAAGCCTCTATTCACATAAAGCTTCATTTTAGAATCTCCAACTTCGTACATTCCTTCAGGGTAAACCGTCCCAAAGGGCGGTGTAATCAAAGGACCGTAAAAAGGAATTTGAATTTGGCCTCCATGACTATGGCCGGAGAGCTGAAGATCCACTGGAAAAGGAGCTGCTTTGACAGCAACGTCAGGTTCATGAATCATAGCAATAGAAAAAATGTCCGGCTGTAATTGCCCTAGCGTTCCTTCATATTGTGGGTTCCCAAGCATAATATCATCGAGTCCACAAATATGAATGTAGCTTTTATCGGGCATGGACACCGTGTCAACTTCATTTACTAAAAGTCTAAATCCTGCGTCTTCAATGGCTTGTTTGTAGATATTTGTTCCATATCCCCCGTGATCATGATTACCATATATAGCATATTTTCCAAGAGGAGCCTGAAGCCTCTGTAAAATCGGAGGAATTCTTTCTGGATGCGGGTATTCATTAGGTACATCCATTAAATCTCCGGTAAATAATATAATAGTAGGCTTCAAATTATTTATGGTCACCATAAGCTGTTCTAGTTGTAATAAATCATAAGAGAGTCCAAGATGAATATCACTAAATTGTAAAATTTTTATTCCGTTAAAGCTTTTCGGAATGTTTTTAGAAGTAATTGTATGACGAACAATTTGCAGACGTCTAGGCTCAATATATTTGGCATATGTATACCCAAAAGACGTGGTGAGCAAAGACCCTAACGAAATAGACGCTAGTCCTTTCAAAAAAGATCGTCTTGTATACGTCTTTTTCATGCAAAATCAACCTATTCCTTATAGTTTTCAAGTTTTCATTATAGCATTGTTTTTTTTATCATCACAACGAGAAGTCTGCTTTTAAGTTAAATGGATAAAAGTTTCACTTTATTCAGAAAAAATAGTAAAATGATAGTTGTAAAACACTTATGTTTTGGGGAGGAATATAAATTGAAGAACAAGGTCGTAATTGTTACTGGCGGTTCAAGCGGAATGGGAAAACATATGGCGAAGCGATTTGCAGAACAAGGTGCTCATGTGGTAATCACAGGTAGGTCAGCCGATCGATTACAAGAGACAGAAAATGAAATTAAAACGTTTGATGGACAGGTACTTTCAGTGGTAATGGATGTACGCAATCCAGAAGATGTAGAACGAATGGTTCAAGAAACGGACAAGGCATTTGGCCAAATTGATTTTTTAGTTAATAACGCTGCAGGCAATTTTATATGTGCAGCTGAAGACTTATCCATTAATGGATGGAACAGCGTAATTAATATCGTATTAAATGGTACATTTTATTGCAGTTCCGCAGTCGGGAAATATTGGATCGATAAAGGTACAAAAGGGGCCATTACAAACATTGTGGCTACATATGCATGGAATGCAGGAGCAGGTGTTATTCATTCAGCTTGTGCCAAGTCAGGAGTTTTAACCATGACGCGCACGCTCGCGGTAGAGTGGGGAAAGAAATATGGTATACGGGTAAATGCGATTGCACCGGGGCCGATCGAGCGAACAGGAGGAGCCGATAAATTATTTGAATCAGAAAAAATGAAAGCGCGTACATTGAATTCTGTACCACTAGGACGCCTTGGAACTCCTGAGGAAATAGCAGGATTAGCCAGTTTCTTATTCTCCGATGAAGCATCTTATATCAATGGGGAATGCATCACAATGGACGGGGGACAGTGGCTAAATCAGCATCCTTTTTAAGGTTGGATACGCACTAAAAAGTACAAAGCAAACCGAGAAGGGCTAGCAAAATTATGCTATTCGTATTATACTAACGTAAAGTGAACAAGGAGAGGGGAGAGTTGAGTGGACCCGTTAGATGTATTAACAAACATAGAGAAAACTCTTCCGTATTATCAAGCAATTTTTAGTGCAGATGGACATAGAGTAATTGGCTATGAAGTGTTGGCGAGGTTTCAAAATGAAGGGGAAATTGAAAGTCTCGGCCCATTCTTTCATGATGATGCGATTCCGGATGAATATCGCATAGAAGTTGATTATGCTGTTTTAACGCAAGCGCTCGAGCATATGTTGACCCAGGAAGAACAATTTTTAATTTTTATTAATCAGAACCCTAATTTATTAATGAACGATCATGGAGAATCCTTGCTAGAATTATTGCAACTTTTCGAAAATAAAGGATTATCGCTTGATCGAATTGTTCTCGAAATTACAGAACACAATTTTAGTGGAGATTTGGAATCACTTCAACACTTACTAAAGTATTATCAAACATATGGTATTAAGATTGCAATTGATAATATAGGAAAAGAAAGTAGTAATCTAGACAGGATTGGGTTGCTTTCACCAGATATCTTAAAAGTAGATTTACATATTCTGAGACAAACGGACATGGCGCAGTCGTATCAAGACGTATTGTATTCTTTATCTCTGTTAGCAAGAAAAATGGGTGCTACGCTTCTATACGAAGATATAGAAGCCTCCTATCAGCTGCAATATGCATGGAGAAACGGAGGCAGGTATTTTCAAGGTTATTATTTACATAAGCCGGCTGCTGAACTTGTCGATCCGAACATCTTAAAGGATAAACTAAAGGAACGTTTTGAAATGTATATCGCTCACGAAAAGAAAAAGCTGCTTGCTGTTTACCAGCTGACAGAACGCTTTCAAGATAAAATGCAGCAGGTAATGACAAAGTGCAGAAAGTTAGAAACGTATGACGATATGCTGCCTGTTATTGCAGAAGAACTATCCAACGTGTGTTTTCGTCTTTACATCTGCGATGAAAATGGATTTCAAAAGTCTTCTAACTATGTAAAGAAAAACGAGGATTGGATTCTTGAACCTGAATATGTAAAGAAAAATTGGAGCTGGCGCCCATATTTTCTTGAGAATATTATTCGAATGAGCTATGAAAAAAAAGGCATATTATCAGATTTGTATAATGATATTGAAACAGGTGAGAATATCCGAACTTTTTCGTATCCGATTGATAATATGCACTATATATTCCTTGATATTTCATATTCTTTTTTATACGAAAGAGACGTTTTGTAGAGAATAAATAAGTTGAAGTTAAACCGGCAACCAGCAAAAGTGGTTGCCGTTTTTTTATGTTTTTTTAGAGGAGAACGACAGTCGGTTATAGAGATATGCATAGGTAAAGAAAATTTCGGAATTCTAATAAAAAAGAAGTTAAGGAGCTGATTTAATTTGAAGAAAATATGCTTACTTGTCTTTTTGCTGATTGTCTTGTACTCAGGAAAGTCTGTTCATGCAGAAGTATCAGGAGAGATTAGGCATGAAATCTTTATAAATTTGCAGGACGCTTATCAGGCTCAGCTAAGAGCTGCGTCTGCTCATACTAATCAAGACGCTGTTCGTGAGCTGAAATTGTTTTTAGATGATGAGTATGCATCTGTGTTTTTTAATGAGGCTCTCTTACAAAAAGCTCAAGGGTATGTCGGAGAGGGACCTGAATATTTAACACACTACATCCCTTTCTTTTCTTTCGATGAACAAACGAAGGTAGCTCTTCATTCCGACCAAAACAAAGCTTATGTCTATCAATTTTTTCCGGCTGTGCATAATGAACGGGTAAAATACCAAGATCATTACGAAATGATCACGTTAGTAAAAAAACAAGGGAAATGGAAAGTGCAAAAGTTTATATATAGTAAGTAACACTCAAAATAGCCAAGAAAAGCTTATTTTGAGTGTTTCGGTTACCCGATGTTAAGAAGCTTCTCAAGCGCTTGAAGGTCAAATCCTCTGATAATTTCCTGGTCAACACGAATGGTCGGAGTGGAATAAGACTCTAACTCAGTAGTCATTCGTTTTCGAGCAGAAGCATCTTTAGATACGTCAAATTCTTTATAGGAAACGTGATGATGCTGTAAAAACTGTTTAACAATTTCGCAAGGTGGGCAAGCTGGTTGTGTGTACAACTCTATAGATCTCAATGAAAGCACCTCCCTATATTAAAATGAATGGTGTTAAAGTAGAATGAAGTTTTGTATGATACATAGTATATCGCTATGTTATTATAATAAAAAACGACATATATCGCTATAATAAGGCATTTTCTTATGAAAAATCACGTAAAGTACTTGTGTTTTTTTAGTATGTGGCATATAGTGAAATGGTGTCTTTTAAGTATTAGTTTAGATAAAGTATTTATTTGAATTGATATTGTAGAAAAGTCGAATGCGTAATGATGTAATAGGTGAAAGGAGAGATTATATGTCACAATTACAAGGTATTTTAACTCGTCTTGTGAATCTCCGTGAGCAAGCAAGTGGAAGTGAAGCGCCACAACGCTTCTTCGAAGTAGAGGGAAAAAGAATTTGCAGCGTGAAATATCATGCAAAAACTGAAACATACGAACTTGAAGTATATCAAGATGGTGAAAAGCCAGCCGTTTATCAATTTGATAACGTTGATATGATTGCAATTGAGATTTTTGAACTTATTCATTAAGGGATAAAGCAAAACGAATGCCGCAAAGGATTTTATACTTTGCGGCATTTTTTGTTACTGCGTATGGAGTTTTTGCGGTGGCTTCTGTCCTATTTTCCCGAGAAATATCGACAAAGCGATAGCGGATTTTCTGATAAAGGGAAGGAACGGGTCGAATGCTGTAAAAAAATCAAAATAAAAAATTCAGATAATTATGAACTTTCGTTGACACTTGTTTTAAAAGAATCTAGACTTAACATATAAGGGAAAACATCGAGTGTGTCTGCTTCTATTCCCTCTTAAAGGTTCGCATTTACGTAAGCAAGCTATTTTCATTTTGTAGCTTGTTCTTTTTCTCTTTACACGCGTGGAAGTTATGAGAAATGGAAGGAGAATGTATAAATGATTGATATTGATCACAATCAGTTAAATCAAATTGAACTTCGAGATTTGCTTGTCACTTCTGATAAAGTTGCTCATGTTCAAGTGGGAAACAATTTAGAACATGCTTTGCTTGTGTTAACAAAGACTGGCTATACGTCCATTCCCGTATTAAATCCAAGGTTTCAGCTGCAGGGGTTCGTGAGCATGACGCTTATTTTAGATTCGATTTTAGGATTAAAGCGCATTGAATTTGAACGATTAGAAACCATGAAAGTAGAAGAAGTTATGAATCAAAATGTCCCTCGTGTCTCCATGAAAAAATCTGTATTAAAAGTCATAAATGCCATGATTAACCATCCTTTTTTGTGCGTAGAGAATGAAGATGGTATTTTTGAAGGGATTTTAACACGAAGAAATTTGTTGAAGTCATTAAGAAGGCAGTCCATCATTCTCCCGAAAGAGTCATTTCAATAATTTTTTTAAGAAATCGTGTTTCAGCCTATCTTTCTCCGTTTTTTTCTTATATGATAAAGGTAAAATGAAAGTAAAAAGAGGCTTGAAAGGAATAACTGAATGCAATTAATAGAATGTCGAATGCTCGTTGTATTAGCTCAAGAATTAAATATGAGAAAAGCTGCAGAGAGATTATTTGTATCGCAACCAGCTTTATCACAGAGGCTGCAAACCATTGAAAAAGCATGGGATACACAAATCTTCATTCGTTCGCAAAAAGGACTGTCATTAACGCCTGCTGGAGAAAAGATTGTTCAATTTGCAAAAGAAGTGGTAGAAAAAGAAGATCGGGTTCGTGAGGACTTGCATCATTTAGATAATGAAGTATATGGTACACTCAAATTAGCGGTGGCTTCGATTATTGGACAGCACTGGCTGCCGGCGGTGTTAAAACGCTATATGGATCGCTACCCACATGCTAAAATCTCTCTTGTAACTGGCTGGAGCAGTGAAATGCTTCGCTATCTGTACGAAGATGAGGTACATATTGGAATCATACGCGGAAATCCGGATTGGAAAGGCGTCAAAGAACATTTATTTACAGATCCTCTTTACCTAGTTGATTCAGAAATTGAAAGGGCAGCGGAAGTAGTAAATACTCATCGACCATTTATTCAATTTAAAAGTGACTCAACGTATTATCAAGAAATTTTAGAATGGTGGCATCGAGAGTTTCATACTACACCGAAGCGTACGATTGTAGTGGATCAGATTGAGACGTGTAAGCAAATGGCTTTAAATGGTCTTGGCTTCGCTATTTTACCATCGATTGCTATTAAAGAAGCTGGAAGCCATATTCACCGGACGCCGCTTCTGAAAGCAAATGGAGAGCCAATTACGCGAGACACTTCTTTAGTTGGATATGAATCAGCGTTTAAACTGAAGCAAGTTCGCGCATTTGTTGATATTGTACGTGAATATGTAAGAGAAACGGTATAAAGCGAGCCTAGATGCTCGCTTTTTTTATTTGCAATCGTTATCTTTTTATTAAAACGATAATGATGCTTGTCATTGTGAAAGCATTTTGTTACATTAAATGAGACATTGCTTACTTAGGAGGAATACATAATGAAAATGATGGATGCTAATGAGATTATCTCATTTATTCAAAACAGCACAAAATCAACACCGGTAAAAGTTTACGTAAAAGGTGAAGTAGAAGGAATTGACTTTGGTTCATCTTCTAAAACATTCGTAACGGGAAACACAGGTGTAGTATTTGGTGAATGGAAAGAAATCAAAGCTGCTATTGAAGCAAACGAAGGAAAAATTGAAGACTACGTAATTGAAAACGATCGCCGCAACTCTGCGATTCCTTTATTAGATATGAAAGGAATTAAAGCTCGTATTGAGCCAGGCGCTATTATTCGCGATCAAGTTGAAATCGGCGACAACGCTGTTATTATGATGGGTGCATCTATTAACATCGGCTCTGTGATCGGTGAAGGAACAATGATCGACATGAACGTAGTACTTGGTGGTCGTGCGACAGTAGGTAAAAACTGTCACATCGGCGCAGGTTCTGTATTAGCTGGTGTTATTGAGCCACCTTCTGCAAAACCAGTTGTAGTAGAAGATGATGTAGTAATCGGTGCTAATGCTGTTGTTCTTGAAGGTGTAACAGTAGGTAAAGGTGCCGTAGTTGCTGCAGGTGCAATTGTGGTAGAAGATGTAGCTCCTTACACAGTAGTAGCAGGTACGCCGGCTCGCGTTATTAAAGAAATTGACGAAAAAACAAAGTCTAAAACAGAAATCAAGCAAGAATTGCGTCAATTAAACGAAGAATAAGAAAAACGATCAGTTTACGCTTTTTCTTTGCTGAATTAATCGGTTTTAGCGATTGGGATACTGAATCCTTGAACGTATCATATGGACAAGTTGGAAGCGTGGGCAACCACGCTTTCTTCTTTATTTCGTGAGGAGGACATACACATGGCTGAAAATGAATTTGTGAAAATAAGAAGAGAGCTACATAAAATTCCTGAATTAGGGTTTCAAGAGGTGAAAACACAGCGTTTTTTGCTTGATTATATTAACACTCTTCCGCAAGAGCGCTTAGAAGTAAAGACGTGGAAAACAGGACTCTTTGTTAAAGTACATGGTACAAATCCAACTAAAACAATAGGCTACCGAGCAGATATTGACGGTCTTCCTATCACGGAAGAAACGAATTATTCTTTTCAATCACAGCATGAAGGACTCATGCATGCCTGCGGACATGATATGCATATGGCCATTGGATTAGGCGTACTGACTTACTTTGCTCAGCATGAAATCAAAGATAATGTACTGTTTATCTTTCAACCTGCAGAAGAAGGTCCAGGAGGAGCACAGCCAATGCTCCAAAGCGACATCATGAAAGAATGGCTGCCAGATTTCATCTTCGCCCTTCACGTAGCGCCTGAATATCCGGTTGGGTCGATTGCGCTGAAGGAAGGGTTACTATTTGCTAACACGTCTGAGCTATTTATTGATTTAAAAGGAAAAGGCGGCCATGCTGCTTATCCACATACAACAAATGATATGGTAGTTGCTGCATGTCAGCTCGTTTCACAGCTTCAAACTATTGTTGCTCGCAACGTTGATCCGCTAGACAGCGCTGTAATTACAGTAGGAAAAATTCAAGGCGGGACGGTTCAAAATATTATTGCGGAGCGAGCTCGCATAGAAGGAACCATTCGCACGCTATCTCCTGAATCAATGACGCGTGTTAAAGAACGAATTGAAGCGATTGTTAAAGGAGTAGAAGTAGGGTATCAGTGTGAAACAGCCATTGATTATGGCTGTATGTATCATCAAGTATATAATCACCATGAAGTCACCCGAGAGTTCATGGAATTTGCCGAAGCGCAAACGGACGTGGATGTCATTGAGTGCAAAGAAGCAATGACAGGAGAAGATTTTGGCTATATGCTAAAAAATATTCCTGGATTTATGTTTTGGCTTGGCGTTCAGTCTGAATATGGGCTTCATCATGCAAAGCTGCAGCCTCATGAAGGCGCAATAGATATTGCGATTTCACTTATTACAAAATATTTTGAACATAAAGGCAATCAATAAATCGTATAATCATTTTTCCTTATGGCTAAATTAATACCATGAGGAGGTGGGCAACGATGGCACGAATTGGTGTAGAATACGGTTTAACAGATGTACAAGCTGCACTTCAGCAGCTCGGACATGAAGTGGTACAATTACGCAACGAAAGTGATGCACAAGGGTGCGATTGCTGTGTTGTAACAGGACAGGATTCAAACGTAATGGGGATTTCTGATGCAGTAACGCAAGGCTCAGTTATTACAGCTAGCGGATTAACGGCAGAAGAAATTTGTCAGCAAGTAGGCAACAAGGTACAAGGATAAAAGAAAGCCGAAGGAATAAATCCTTCGGCTATTTTTTATGCATGCTGAGGCTGCTTGGCATCTTCAGGCTGCTTTTTATCAATATTTACTTGGTGAGGGAACGGAATATCAATACCGTTTGCGTCAAACGCTTCTTTAAACTCTTTGCGAAGCTGACGTTCAATCCCCCACTGTTCACCGTTTTTAGCTTTGCCAACTACACGAAGCACAACGTCCGATGCGCCTAGACCCTGAACTCCTATCACGTTTGGTCCTTCTACAATGTTTTCATTTGTTGCAGCAACGCGCTCGCATACTTTTTCTAGTACGGAAATAGCTTTGTCAATATCATCATCATACGAAATGCCAATATCGATCAACGCGCGCATATTGCCTCGGGAATGATTGCTTAAGCTGGTAATTTCACGGTTAGGCACATAGTGTAGAGTTCCATCAAATCCGCGAATTTGAGTAGTACGAAGACCTACTGATTCGACAATTCCTGAAAAACTTCCGGTTGTTACATAGTCGTCAACATCAAGCTGTTTTTCAAGAAGTAAAAAGAAACCTGTTACAACGTCGCTAACCAGTCCTTGAGCACCGAACCCGATTGCTAGACCCACAACTCCGGCACCAGCTAATAGAGCTGTGGCATGGATATTTACTGCTTCAAGCAGCATAACGACAAAAATAAAAATAAGTACATATGAAAACACATTAACGGTTAAACTTTTGAGTGTGAGCATACGTCCGCGCGTAGCATTTTCGCGCTCGCTCATTTTTTCAAAGGAACGTTCAATAACTTTTTTACCAATTGCTCGTACAAGTAAAAATACAATGGTAATGGCAATGAGTTTTAACACAATAACTCCGGCATCGGTAAGAAGCTGTTCCCAGTTGATGTCTTGCATCTTAAACATTAGTTGTTCATCCTTCCTATGTTCTGTTTCAATATTAATAAGTGGGAATTTATTCTGTGGAAAAGATTTTGTAAGAGTATGAGCACATTTGTTTATTCCCGATATTAGACATGCTAAACTGAGAAGGTAAATAAATGCAACCCTTTTATAGCATTTTTTTGCTGAAGTCAGGGTTTAATTTGCCCTAAAGGCGGGCATAACAACTATGTTACCATTATAAGATGTTGTTTAAATTCATTCTTAATTAATATTGACTAAAAAAACAATATCCATTATAATGAAAACCGTTATAACAGTACATAAGTGAGAATGTTTTATACATTTTCTCATTTAATAATTATTTGGAGGGATCATGTATGCCAGAACGTATGGTAGGTAAACAAGCTCCACGCTTTGAAATGGAAGCTGTATTATCAAACAAAGAATTCGGTAAAGTTAGCTTAGAAGAAAATATTAAAAATGACAAATGGACAGTATTATTCTTCTATCCAATGGACTTTACATTTGTATGTCCAACAGAAATCACTGCACTTTCTGACCGTTATGATGAGTTTGAAGATCTTGACGCAGAAGTAATCGGTGTTTCTACAGACACAATCCATACACACTTAGCTTGGATCAACACTGATCGTAAAGATAATGGTTTAGGTGATCTTAAATATCCATTAGCAGCTGATACAAATCACGTTGTTTCTCGTGAGTACGGCGTTTTAATTGAAGAAGAAGGTGTAGCACTTCGCGGTTTATTCATCATCAGCCCAGAAGGCGAATTACAATATTCAGTTGTGAACCACAACAATATTGGCCGTGACGTTGATGAAACTTTACGTGTTCTTCAAGCGTTACAAACTGGCGGACTTTGCCCAGCTAACTGGAAACCAGGTCAAGCTACTTTAAACGCGTAAGCACAACGTTTAAAAGGTCTAACGTCCACGTTAGGCCTTTTTTTCATCGGATAATAAAGAACATATAGTTAATAATAGTGAAAATAAGGGAGGCTTTTATTCATGAAATTACGTCAGCCAATGCCTGAGTTAACGGGCGCTACAGAATGGTTAAACGGAGAGGTTACAAAAGAGCAGCTAATCGGCGAAAAGCCAACGCTTATTCATTTTTGGTCAGTAAGCTGTCATTTATGTAAAGAAGCAATGCCTCAAGTAAATGAATTTCGCGACCAATACAAGGATCAATTAAACGTAGTAGCAGTTCATATGCCGCGCTCTGAAGATGATTTAGACTTATCAAAAATTAAAGAAGTAGCAGCAGAACATGATATTACGCAGCCAATTTTTGTAGACAGTGAGCATAAATTAACGGATGCATTTGAAAATCAATATGTACCGGCATATTATGTATTTGACAAAACAGGTCAGCTACGCCACTTCCAAGCTGGTGGAAGCGGTATGAAAATGCTTGAAAAGCGCGTGAATCGTGTATTAGGCGAGAACGAATAAATACAGGCAGTTGTAACAGGTGAAAAGCATTCGATGCTTAGTAGAACTTGCATCGAATGTTTTTCTTTTTTGTGTGTAGGAAGTAACTGATAAAGGAAATATAAAAATGTGGATTTTTTCTTGTGAGTTTACACCATACTAACACTAACAACATGATACGAAACTTACTATTGGAGGTAATTTACATATGAAATTAGGTATGATTGGCTTAGGGAAAATGGGAGCAAACTTAGTATTGAATTTACTAGATCATAACCATTCTGTAGTAGCATTCGATGTGAACAACGAAGCCGTACAGAAAGTATCAGAAAAGGGAGCAGAAGGCGCTTCTTCCATTAAAGAATTAGTGAGGAAATTAGAAAAACCACGCATTGCTTGGGTCATGGTTCCGGCTGGAGAGCTCACAGAAAAAGTAATTTCTGAGCTCCAAGAACTACTTGAAGAAGGAGATATGATTATTGAAGGCGGTAATTCCAAGTATAAAGATTCTGTACGACGTGCTGCAGCTTCTGCTGAAAAAGGAATTCACTACTTTGATGTCGGAACAAGCGGCGGAATGGAAGGTGCCCGAAACGGTGCTTGTATGATGATTGGGGGAGATAAAGAAGCATTTGCTACAATCGAACCTATTTTCCGCGACATCAACGTAGAAAACGGCTATCTTTATTCAGGTGCAGCAGGAAGCGGCCACTTCTTGAAAATGGTTCATAACGGAATTGAGTACGGCATGATGCAAGCAATTGCTGAAGGTTTTGATGTGTTAGAGAAAAGTGAATTTGACTATGACTATGAAGCTGTAGCCCGCGTATGGAATAATGGCTCTGTTATTCGCTCATGGTTAATCGAATTAATGGAACGTGCATTTTCAAAAGATGCAAAACTTGACAGTATTAAAGGAGTTATGCATTCTTCCGGTGAAGGAAAATGGACGGTTGAATCAGCTTTAGATTTACAAGTGCCAACGCCAGTTATTGCTTTATCGTTAATGATGCGCTATCGCTCACTTGAAGACGATACGTTTACAGGTAAAGTAGTTGCCGCTCTTCGCAATGAGTTCGGCGGACATGCAGTAGAAAAACAATAAAAAAAGACGCTGGGACAAACGTATTTTAGACGAAGTGAAAAACGAACCATTGATCAACATTTTTGATTAGTGGTTCGTTTTTTTGTTACAGTGAATAGTTTCGTCTGTTTAAATCTTTCTAGCAGTTGATAGGAGTACAAGTGGGGCGCCCGCGGAAAGCAAAGTCTTGCAGGGAAATCAACTGCGGTATCACAAGCAGCTCAACTAACGTATTCCATTTGTTCGTCTTTAGATTGAATTCATTTAGTTATATCCCATCCTCTTTTTTATGACTATTTACCTTTTTTTGAAAAAATATCTAAAAATTATGGTAATTTATTTCGGGAACCGATATATTTAAATATGTGTGCCACATTTTAGCTAAAGGAAGGAAGGGGTATATGGAAACGTTTAAAAAACTAAAAGATTTTTATTTGCCGTACCGAATGTACTTTTTTTATTCTGCTATTTGCTTGTTGTTGGTAACCTCCATCACTGTGATTTACCCTATTGTGCTGCAATATACGATTGATCATATTGTGTTAGGAAAACAATATCAGCTAGTCGATAATGTAGCATTTATTTTTATTGGGCTGATGATTGTCAAAGGAATCTTTACATATATTCAGCAATATTACGGCGACTTATTTGGAATTAAGTCCGTGTATACTCTTCGCAATAAACTTTACCGCAAACTTCAGTATTTACCGTTTTCTTACTATGACAATGCTAAAACAGGGGACTTGATGTCTAGGTTGACAGCTGATGTAGAAGGATTTCGTTTTTTTCTATCTTTTGGCTTCTCAGAATTAATTCGCTTCGTTATTTTACTTACTGCCAGCTTTTCCGTTATGTTCTACTACTCTATTTCACTCACTCTTGTCACAATCTGCCTGCTGCCTTTTTTGGGAGTAGCTGTTTATCGTTTTGATAAACGCGTTCATCCAGCGTTTCGCTTAATTCGCCAATCGTTTGGGGAACTTAATACAAATGTTCAGGAAAATATAAGCGGCATACAAACGGTCAAGTCACTATCAAGAGAAAAATTTCAAACCTCTAAATTTAACGACTCCAACGGAGTTTATAAAAATCGAAACATTGAAACCGCGAATGTGTGGGCAACTTATTTCCCTTTAATGGAGTTTATAGGAAACTTATCCATTGTTGGTCTCCTTGCGTACGGAGGAGCGCTTGTTATGAACGGAAGCGTACGTCCGGGGGAGCTTGTTGCTTTCTTTAGCTTAACCTCTTATTTAATGTGGCCTATTATGAATCTAGGGTTTGTTATCAATATGTTTTCACAGTCTAAAGCTTCAGGTGAAAGGCTGCTAGAAATTTTAGAAGAAGAAGAAAAAGTCCATGAGCATGCCGGGAGTTTCTCTATTAATGGAACGGTCGAGTTTCAACATGTTAGCTTATCCTATCCAAACGAAGAAAAAAAGTCGCTTGAGAACATATCATTTTCTGCTTCTAAAGGAAAAGTAGTAGGTTTAATCGGAGCAACTGGAGCAGGAAAAACAAGCTTAACACAGCTGCTTACGAGGTTTTACGAACCGACTTCAGGACAAATCTTAGTTAATCATCTTCCGATTAAAGAGTATCCGCTCTCTGTTCTTCGGAAAGAAATTGGCTTTGTACTTCAAGAAACGTTTTTGTTCTCAAGCAGCATAGGAACCAACATTTCCTATGGAGTGCCAGGGATTTCTAGAGAAGACATTGTTGATGCTGCAAAACGAGCGCAGGCACACGACTTTATTATGGAGCTTCCTGATGGGTATGACACGATGCTGGGAGAGAGAGGACTGGGGTTATCAGGAGGACAAAAGCAGCGCATTGCGATTGCACGAGCGCTTATCTTAAACCCGAGCATCTTAGTATTAGATGATGCGACGAGTGCCGTTGATATGAAAACAGAAAGAGAAATTCAATTGGCTTTAAAAGAAGTGATGAAAAATCGTACTACGTTTATTATCGCACACCGCCTTTCTTCTTTGCGACATGCCGATGAAATTTTGGTTTTACATGAGGGTCAAATAAAAGAGAGAGGAAGCCATGAAACGCTCATTCAAAAGCAAGGGATTTATAAAAATATTTATGACATTCAATATGAAAGCAATACGTCGGTAATGAACGTATAACAAGGGAGGAATAGAATGGAAGCTCAAAAAAATAAAGTTGTGCGAGAGCGCTTTTATTATCAAACAGATCAAATCATTGATAAGATGTTTAACTGGAAGCAAATGGCCCGCTTGTTTCGTTATCTTCATCCATATCGAAAAAACTTGCTTCCTTTCTCGTTTCTTATGGTCATTATCACGACGGTCATTAGACTCGCTATTCCTATTTTGATAGGTGTCTATACGCTTGATCACGCTGTAAAAGATAAGAATAGCACGCTGCTCATGCAGTTAGTTTTCATAATCTTTAGCTTGTATGTCCTCTCTTATATTTCGAATGTTTTTCGAATTAAATGGATGAACCAACTCGGGCAGCACGTTATATATGATTTAAGAAAACATTTATTTACGCATGTTCAAGGGCTGTCGCACCGGTTTTTTGATACGCGTTCAGGAGGCTCTATTCTTGTAAGGATTATGAATGATATTAACTCTCTTCAAGATTTATTTACCAACGGGGTAGTTAACCTGTTTATGGACCTCTTATTGTTAGTTGGGATTGTAGTTATCTTATTTTCTCTCAGTCCTGCTTTGACATGTGCTGTTTTAGTCATTTTACCGATTATGTTCTTGATTTCCACAAAGCTGAGAAGAAGAATTCGTCGGTCATGGCAAGTTGTTCGTATGAAGCAGTCAGTATTAAATTCACATTTAAATGAGAGTATTCAAGGCATTCGCGTCACTCAATCATTTGCTCAAGAACAAGAAAATATGCTGTTTTTCGAGCGCATAAACAGTGAAAATTACGAGAGCTGGAGGCAAGCTACTCGAAAAAATGCCATGTTTCGACCGTTTGTAGAACTCACAAATGCTGTCGGAACGGCTATTTTAATTTGGTTCGGTGCCGCACTTATTCAAGATGAACGGCTAACAATTGGTATTTTTGTATCATTTGCTTTTTATCTTGGAATGTTTTGGGAACCGATTTCTCGTTTAGGGCAAGTGTATAATCAATTATTAATGGGAATGGCTTCATCCGAGCGTATTTTTGAATTTCTAGATGAAAAACCTCTCGTCACAGATTTGGAAACCGCTACGTCTTTAGACGGTATGAAGGGAAAAGTCGAGTTCAAGCACGTCTCATTTTCTTATGATGGGAAGCGGAAAGCTCTCAACAACGTATCAATTGACATAAAAGAAGGCCAGACGGTTGCTTTAGTGGGGCATACTGGATCTGGAAAAACGTCCATTGCTAATTTAATCACCCGTTTTTATGATGTGAACGAAGGGCAGATTTTAATTGATAATATGCCTATTCAAGATATTACGTTAACAAGTTTACGGGCGCAAATTAGTATTGTGCTGCAAGAAACCTTTATCTTTTCAGGAACCATTATGGAAAACATACGGTTTGGAAAACCGGATGCTACTGATGATGAAGTGATTAAGGCCGCAAAAGCGGTAGGAGCTGCAGATTTTATAAAGCGTCTGAAAAAAGGCTATGATACGGAAGTAGAAGAACGAGGAAACGTCTTATCCGTGGGAGAGCGTCAACTGATTTCATTTGCTCGAACGCTGTTGGCTGATCCTCGTATTATCATTTTAGATGAAGCGACAGCAAGCATCGATACGGAAACAGAAGTGAAGATTCAACAGGCGCTTAAAACGCTGTTAAAAGATAGAACTGCCATCATGATTGCTCATCGGTTATCTACTATACGAGAGGCAGATAACATCATTGTATTAGATCACGGAAGCATTATTGAAACAGGGAATCACGGGGAACTAATGCAGCAAAAAGGCGTATATTATTACCTTGTTCAAACCCATGCTACAGCTTAAAAAAAACAGGGGGAGCTAATCCTTCTGTTTTTCTATGAGTGTGAGAAATGGTAAAGAGGTATAAGTGTTAAAGGGAAAATGAGGTTGATGCAAAAGAATTGTGGTAAAATAACGGTAGTTCAGATTTTTTCCTGTACATAATGGAGGAATTCAAATGAAAAAAGAATTTGCAGTCATCGGATTAGGTAGATTTGGAGGAAGCATTTGTAAAACATTAAGCGATCAAGGAATGGAAGTTCTGGCGATTGATATTGATGAAGAAAAGGTAAATGAGTATGCTAACGTTGCTTCGCATGCAGTAGTAGGCGATTCAATGGATGAAGGGGTTCTAAAAAGTTTAGGAATTCGTAATTTTGATCACGTTATCGTAGCTATTGGTGACAATATTCAGGCAAGTATTTTGACGACCCTTATTTTAAAAGAGCTGGGCGTTGAAAAAATAACGGTAAAAGCGCAAAATGACTATCATGCCAAAGTATTATCAAAAATTGGCGCCAATTTTATCGTGCATCCCGAACGAGATATGGGACGAAGAATTGCCAATAACATGATTTCAAACAGCGTGCTGGATTATTTAGAGCTATCTGAAGAACACAGTATTGTCGAATTAGTAGCGAGTAAAAGAATGGCTGGCAATACGCTGATTGAGTTAGACATTCGTGCGAAATATGGCATTAACATTGTAGCCATTAAGCGTGATCGAGATATCATCGTTTCTCCTCAGGCGTCCGAAACGATTCAAGAAGGGGACGTGTTGATTGTTATTGGAGCAGATGCAGATATCAACCGCTTCGAAAATAAATTTGCCAGTGCTTAATAAAAAAGAGCAGATGCAATTGCATCTGCTCTTTTTCTTTTATTAAACCTCCATAATGATTGGTAAAATCATTGGACGGCGCTTTGTTTTTTCGTAAAGGAATGGAGCCAATGTGTCTGTGATTTCATTTTTAATCTCAGACCATTGTGACGTACGACGTTCCATCACTTTGTTCAAGTGTTTTGTGATAAGAGATTGTGCATCATTGATTAAGTCACCAGATTCGCGCATATAAACAAAACCACGAGAGATAATGTCTGGACCAGCAGCGATCTTGAAGTCTTTCATATTGATGCTTACAACGACAATAACAAGACCTTCTTCAGATAAAATGCGGCGGTCACGAAGTACGATATTTCCAATGTCACCAATTCCGCTTCCGTCAATATATACAGAGCCTGAAGGGATTTTGCCGGCTACTGAAGCTTCGCTGTCGCTTAAAGCTAGCACCTCTCCATTATCCATAATGAAGCAGTTTTCTTCAGGAACTCCACAGTCTGTTGCAAGTTTGATGTGCATTTTCTGCATGCGATACTCACCGTGAATTGGCATAAAGTATTTTGGTTTCATCAAACGAAGCATTAATTTTTGCTCTTCCTGTCCACCGTGTCCAGAAGTATGGATATCGTTTAGAGCACCATGAATAACCTCTGCTCCTGCACGGAATAGCATATCAATTGTTTTGCTAACACTTACTGTATTTCCTGGAATAGGTGAAGATGAGAATACAACCGTATCTCCAGGGATAATTTGAATTTGGCGGTGAGTACCATTTGCAATTCTAGATAGCGCTGCCATCGGTTCACCTTGGCTGCCTGTACATAAAATAGTCACGCGGTTAGCTGGAATTCGGTTAATTTGAGAAGGCTCAATGAACGTATCTTTTGGACATGAAATATATCCAAGCTGTTGGCCAATCTCAATAGCTGCTTCCATACTGCGTCCAAATACAGCAACTTTACGGTTATGCAATACGGCTGCTTCCACTACTTGCTGTAAGCGGTGAATATTTGAAGCAAACGTTGCAAAAATAATACGGCCGTCTACTTTACGGAAAATGTCATGAATGCTGTCACCTACGCGTCGCTCAGACATCGTAAAGTTAGGAATTTCACTGTTTGTACTGTCTGAAAGCAAGCATAGAACGCCTTCTTTACCGATTTCAGCCATTTTTGTTAAGTTAGCCGGTTCGCCCACTGGTGTAAAATCAAACTTGAAATCTCCTGTATGTACGATTTGTCCGTTTGGTGTTTTTACCACAATTCCGTAAGAATCAGGAATACTGTGAGTTGTACGGAAGAACGTTACCGATGTTTTACGGAATTTAATTACGTCATCTTCAGTAATTTCATGAAGCTGAGCTGTACGAAGCAACCCATGCTCGTCTAATTTGTTGCGAAGAAGCCCAAGGGCTAATTTCCCTGCATAAATAGGAATGTTTAATTCTCTTAATAAGTAAGGAATTCCGCCGATGTGATCTTCATGACCATGTGTAACGAAAAGGCCACGGATTTTATCTGCATTTTTTACTAAATAACTGTAGTCAGGAATAACGTAGTCAATTCCTAAAAGCTCGTCTTCAGGGAATTTAATTCCTGCATCAATAAGAATAATTTCATCTTGAAACTGTACGGCATACGTATTTTTACCGATTTCGCCTAGTCCACCCAGGGCGAAAACTGCCGTTTGATTATTTTTTACAAATTTCATTTTCATCATATCTCCAATACTTTAAAATCTTCATGCTGTTGTTCATATTCTAGATAGTCTCCAGTCACTGCTTGAACAAACTCAATATTAATTGAACGCGCTTTTAGCTTTTTACGAACGTCACGCTCAGAATCTGCGTTCACATACACTGTTTTTGTATTTTCACGTACAGCTACTTCACTCATTTTTTCTTGAAAATAAACTTTAAAAATCATAACAAAAATCTCTCCTTAATTCCGAAATTCAAATAACTTATTTTATTATATTATAAAATGTGTATGTATTTCATGTATTTTCTAAAGAAACTTGCTTTCACTACATTTTAGTCATCTAAATATAACAAGTCAATTAATTATAGAATAATATTAATAGGAAACGGATACAAGACTATATTTTCCGGGCGTATAAAAAATAAGGGCTATTCCATTGTACGATGCAGACACACACTCTGCAAATTTTACAACAGAAAGCCCTAAAAAAATCGATTATGCCATCGTTTTTTTACGCAATAATTCATTCCAGCGTTTTAGCAGCCTTTTTCGAAAATCTTTTAACATGATTTTTCAGCTCCTTTGTTTTTTTTGCGATACCTGCCTGTCTCTCTCTGTACTTTTATTATATGATGAAAAGGGAGAGGTTTCTCGTGGTTAAATATGGAAAAGTTGTAAATAGGACCGTCCATTTATAGAGAAACTAGTGCTCGTTTGATATAATTGGAAAGGCTTAACAAAGAGATAAAAAATTATAAAAAATAAGGTGATAAACGTGGAACGAAAGATTATTTTTTTTGATATTGATGGAACGTTATTGGATCATGATAAAAAACTGCCTGCTTCTACAAAAAAAGCTGTCCAGCTGTTAAAAGAGCAGGGGCATGAAGTGGCAATTGCAACTGGAAGGGCTCCTTTTATGTTTAAAGATCTGCGTGAAGAGTTGGATATTCAAACATATATTAGCTTTAATGGTCAGTACATTGTTTTAAATGGAGAAGTTCTTTACAAAAACCCGTTAAATAAAGAAGAGCTTCAAGATTTAACAGCTTTTGCTGTTGAGCATGATCACCCTGTCGTATACATGGATCATGAAGATATGAAATCAAACATTGAATTTCATGATTATATCGAATCCAGCATCAGCACGCTGAAAATTGGATTTACCCACCCTCACCACGATCCTACTTATTTCAAAGGGCGTGAAATTTATCAATCCCTCTTATTCTGTACAGCGGGAGAAGAAGCTCCTTATGAAGAAAAATTTAAGAAATTTGACTTTATTCGCTGGCATGAATTTTCAACTGATGTTCTGCCAAAAGGTGGATCAAAAGCACGAGGAATTGAGACCATGATTGAAAAGCTTGGCTTTGACAAAAAAGATGTATATGCATTCGGAGACGGCTTAAACGATATCGAAATGCTGGAATTTGTCGGAAATGGCGTAGCGATGGGGAATGCGGAAGAAGTCGTGAAAGAAGTTGCTAATTTTGTTACAAAAGATGTAGCAGAAGATGGTATTCTTCACGGATTAGAGCTAGTAGGATTATTAAAGTAAGAAAAACGCGAGCTCTAGCTCGCGTTTTTTAGCGTTCATATGGAAAAGCATTTTCAGGTTCTTGAAATGGATTTTCTTTATTAATGTAATCATAAAACATAATTCCGTCTAAATGATCAATTTCGTGCTGAAATACGACAGCAGGAAGGCCTTTCAAACGAATTTTCACTTCTTCGCCTTCAAGCGTTGTGCCTTTTACTGTGATACGTGCATATCGAGGAACAAATCCTGGGATATCTTGATCGACAGACAAGCAGCCTTCACCGCCTGTAAGGTATGTCTTTTCTACTGAGTGGCTAACGATCTTAGGGTTAAATAATGCATAGCTGTATAGCTTGCCTTTTTCATCCGTAACGTGTACCCCAATCATTCGTTTTGATACATTAATTTGAGGAGCGGCAAGCCCGATACCAGATCGCAGTCCATATTTAGCAGCAATTTCAGGATCTTGGCTGTTTTTTACATATTCTAATAAGCTATGTAAAATCTTTTTATCTTCTTCAGAAGCAGGTAACGGTACTTCTTTTGCTACTTCTCGCAGCGTTGGGTGTCCGTCTTGAATAATATCGTTCATTGTAATCAACTTTCACATCTCCCTAGGCTATTTTATAGGTATAAAGTGTACCAAATCCGTATAAAAAAGTCATTACCTCGACCTTGACCACATAAATGTTTCTACTAATTATATGTATCACACATATGGAAAAACATGCATAAGAAAAAATAAAAGCGACCGTTAGCCGCTTTTATTGTATAATTACCAGCCGCCACAGCTGCAGCCGATAATAACTAATAAAATGAACAGTACGATTAATAACACAAAACCTTTATTAGAACCGCCACAGCCATATCCACCATAACCCAACATAATGTAACCTCCCGTAGTTATCAATCCCAAGGTAAAAAGTAATAAACTCCCTTTTTTTCACGATTGGGTTAGTATAATATATTAAAAGGTGGTAAAAGGGTGTAGATAAATTGCTAATTTCCTACAAAAATTGTATAATGACCCATGAATAAGGGAGGATTTACCAGATATGAAATGCGTCGGAAGATATATAGTTATCGGCATTGCTGCTATGTCACTAGCAGGCTGTGCAGAGGGCTCATCGCCTGAGCTTGAGGTATACAATGGATTAGAAAAAGTGGTAGCGCAAGAAAAGCAATTTGCCGATCAGCAAAAACCGTTAGCTGATTTAGAACAGCAAGAAAATGCGATATACGACCAAATTATTGAGCTAGGGATTAAAGATAAAAAGAAAATAAAAAATAAAGCACAAAAAGCGCAGCAGTTATTAGATGAGCGTGAAAATAAATTACAAAAAGAAGAAAAAAGCATCAGCGCTTCGCAAAAACAGTTTGAAGCGACAGAGCCAAAGATCCAAAAGCTAGAAGATGGCAAAGCAAAAGAAGAGGCGCTTGAACTATCTTCGTTAATGAAGAAGCGTTATAAGGCCTACCAGTCCTTACATGATGCCTATCTTCATTCCATTGAATTAGATCGTCAGCTATATACGCTCTTTGAAAAAGACAATGTGAAATTAGAGAATCTTGAAACACAAATCGCTTCGATCAACGCTACTTATAAAGAAGTTGAAAAGAAAAAAGAAACGTTTAACACATTAACAGCTGACTATAACAAAGCCAAAGAGGATTTTTATAATAAAACAAAGTTAAAGGTGAAAAATAGCGAGGATAAATAAGAAGGCCTGTGAAGTTTACAGGTCTTTTTTTTTGGCTGAAAAGGAAGGTTTTCTGAAATAAAGAAAGAGTTTCGACATGATTCAAGTAAAAATTACAAAAGGTTATTGTTTTAAAAATTCGTTTATTTGTGGCAAGATAGGAGATGTGCAGACGTAAAAAAAGAGAAGGTTATTATAAAACATATAATACAGTTTGTGTCTGTGTAATAGTACAGCATGTCTTTTTTATGTGTTTTATTTCACAAACTAAAAAAGCGTAATTTCTTGATGTAAATGCATTGACGAACTGTTTTAGTGTATTGTAAACTAGGTAGCGTAGTAAGTGTTGTATTAATCATTTTTGCAAAATAATTAATACAGTTTAACGAAACGCTCGTTTCGCTTAAACTTTCCTTTTACGTAAATGTTTGCACAGAATTCGCTGGGGAATACATAGAAATGTTAAGGATTAGCGAATTCAAAAAGCTACTCGACAAAATATGACTTTTACTTGTCCATTTGGGACATTCTAAAAGCGTGTATGTTTGTTTGATTAGTAAAATGAATTTATACGGCTTAAATGAAAGGAAGAGGTGACTTAGATGGCTGCTAAAACTAAAAAAGCTATTATTGATGTATCAAAGCAACTTGATAAAATCGCTGAGCAGTACCAAACGTTCCAAATTCTTAATGAAGAGGGCGAAGTAGTAAATAAATCAGCGTTGCCAGATTTATCTGACGAAAAATTAAAAGAGTTAATGACTCGCATGGTATACACTCGTATTCTTGATCAACGTTCAATTTCATTGAACCGTCAAGGTCGTTTAGGTTTCTATGCACCAACTGCTGGGCAAGAAGCTTCTCAAATCGCTTCACATTTCGCATTAGAAAAAGAAGATTTCATTTTACCTGGGTACCGTGATGTGCCTCAGTTAATTTGGCATGGTCTTCCACTATATCAAGCGTTCTTATTCTCTCGTGGTCATTTCCACGGTAACCAAGCGCCAGAAGGTGTAGATGTACTTTCTCCACAAATCATCATCGGTGCACAAATCGTGCAAACTGCTGGTGTGGCACTAGGTCTTAAAAAACGCGGTAAAAAAGCAGTAGCGATCACTTATACAGGTGACGGCGGAGCTTCACAAGGTGACTTCTACGAAGGTATGAACTTCGCAGGTGCATTCAAAGCTCCAGCAATCTTTGTTGTACAAAACAACCGCTTTGCAATTTCAACACCAGTTGAAAAGCAATCTGCAGCACGTACAATCGCTCAAAAAGCAGCGGCTGTTGGTATCCCAGGCGTTCAGGTAGACGGTATGGATGCACTAGCAGTATACGTTGCAGTAAGCGAAGCTCGTGAGCGTGCAGTAAACGGTGAAGGTCCAACTTTAATTGAAACATTAACTTACCGTTATGGTCCACATACAATGGCTGGTGACGATCCAACTCGTTATCGTACAGCTGAGCTTGACACTGAGTGGGAAAAGAAAGATCCACTTGTTCGCTTCCGTAAATTCTTAGAAGCTAAAGGCATCTGGAATGAAGAAGAAGAAAACAAAGTAATCGAGCAAGCTAAAGAAGATATCAAACAAGCTATTAAGAAGGCTGACGATTATCCAAAACAAAAAGTTACAGATTTAATGGAAATCATGTACGAAACTATGCCTTCAAACTTACAAGAGCAATATGAAATCTACAAAGAGAAGGAGTCGAAGTAAGCCATGGCGCAAATGACAATGATTCAAGCGATTACTGATGCGTTACGCACAGAAATGAAAAACGACGAAAACGTATTAGTTTTTGGTGAAGACGTTGGCGTAAACGGTGGAGTATTCCGTGCGACTGAAGGTCTTCAACAAGAATTCGGCGAAGATCGCGTATTCGATACGCCATTAGCTGAATCTGGTATCGGTGGTCTTGCTGTAGGTCTATCGACTCAAGGTTTCCGTCCGGTTCCTGAAATTCAATTCTTTGGTTTCGTATACGAAGTACTTGATTCTGTATCAGGTCAAGCTGCACGTATGCGCTACCGTTCTGGCGGTCGCTGGAATGCACCAATCACATTCCGTTCACCATTTGGTGGAGGCGTTCATACACCAGAACTTCACGCTGATAGCTTAGAAGGTATCGTAGCATCTCAACCTGGTTTAAAAGTTGTAATTCCTTCAACTCCATACGATGCAAAAGGTCTTTTAATTTCATCAATTCGTGATAACGATCCGGTTGTATACTTAGAGCACATGAAGCTTTACCGTTCATTCCGTCAAGAAGTGCCTGAAGAATCATATACAATTGATTTAGGTACAGCTGATGTGAAACGTGAAGGTACAGACGTAACGCTTATCGCTTACGGTGCAATGGTACACTCATCATTAAAAGCAGCTGAAGAACTAGAAAAAGAAGGTATCTCTGCTGAAGTAGTGGACTTACGTACAGTTCAACCTTTAGATATCGATACAATTCTTGCATCAGTTGAAAAAACTGGTCGCGTAGTAGTAGTTCAAGAAGCTCAAAAACAAGCTGGTATCGCAGCTAACGTTGTAGCTGAAATTAACGATCGTGCAATCTTAAGCTTAGAAGCACCAGTATTACGTGTAACAGCACCGGATACTGTGTTCCCATTCTCTCAAGCTGAGGGCGTATGGTTACCAGACCACAAAGATATCGTTGAAACAGCTAAGAAAGTACTTGAATTTTAATTAGCATTTTACTGTGATAGAAATCAGCTTTGTGCTGATTTCTGTCTTAGATAAAATAAACACTAACAAATTGAACGCAACTAACTAGGAGGGTGAAGACACGTGGCATTTGAATTTAAACTGCCGGATATCGGTGAAGGTATCCACGAAGGTGAAATTGTAAAATGGTTCGTAAAAGCTGGAGATGAAATTGATGAGGATGATGTACTAGCAGAAGTACAAAATGACAAAGCTGTTGTTGAAATCCCATCTCCTGTAAAAGGTAAAGTATTAGAAGTAAAAGTTGACGAAGGTACAGTAGCTACTGTAGGACAAGTTATCGTTACTTTTGATGCTCCTGGATACGAAGACTTAAAATTCAAAGGTGACGATCATGATGATGCACCAGCAGAAGAAGCTAAAGAAGAAGCTTCAACTGAAGAAGTGACTGAAGAAGCAACAGCTCCTGCAGCACAAGCTGATGTTGATCCTAACCGTAAAGTAATTGCTATGCCTTCAGTGCGCAAATATGCTCGTGAAAAAGGTGTAGACATTAAAGCTGTTCCTGGTTCAGGTAAAAACGGACGTATTGTTAAAGATGACATCGATAGCTTCCTATCTGGTGGTTCTACAGCTACAGCAACTGCTGAAGCTCCAGCTAAAGAGGAAACTGCTTCAGCTGAACCAAAAGCAGCAGCAGCACAAGCTATTCCTGAAGGCGACCTACCAGAAACTCGCGAGAAAATGAGCGGTATCCGCCGTGCAATCGCAAAAGCTATGGTTAACTCTAAACACACTGCTCCACACGTAACATTAATGGATGAAATCGATGTAACAGCTCTTGTTGCTCATCGTAAAAAATTCAAAACAGTTGCAGCAGATCAAGGTATTAAATTAACATTCTTACCTTACGTGGTAAAAGCGTTAACTTCAGCACTTAAGAAGTTCCCAGCTCTTAACACTTCAATCGATGACTCTACAGATGAAGTAATTCAAAAACATTACTACAACATCGGTATCGCTGCTGACACTGAAAAAGGTCTTTTAGTACCAGTTGTGAAAAATGCTGATCGTAAATCTGTGTTCGAAATTTCTGATCAAATTAACGACCTTGCTGGAAAAGCACGTGATGGTAAATTAGCTCCTGCTGAAATGAAAGGCGCTTCTTGTACAATCACAAATATCGGCTCTGCTGGTGGACAATGGTTTACTCCTGTTATCAACCACCCAGAAGTTGCAATTCTAGGTATCGGACGTATCGCTGAAAAACCAGTTGTACGCGACGGTGAAATTGTAATTGCTCCAGTATTAGCATTATCACTAAGCTTTGACCACCGTATTATCGATGGTGCAACAGCTCAAAACGCTCTTAACCAAATCAAGCGTTTATTAAATGATCCAGAATTATTATTAATGGAGGCGTAATAAATGGTAGTAGGAGATTTCCCAATCGAAACTGATACTCTTGTCATTGGTGCTGGCCCTGGTGGCTACGTTGCAGCAATTCGTGCAGCTCAATTAGGTCAAAAAGTTACAATCGTAGAAAAAGGTACTCTTGGAGGCGTATGCTTAAACGTTGGTTGTATTCCTTCAAAAGCATTAATCGCTGCAGGTCACCGTTTTGAACATGCTAAACATTCTGAAGACATGGGGATTATCGCTGAGAACGTAACAGTTGATTTCTCTAAAGTTCAAGAATTCAAAAACGGCGTTGTAAACAAACTTACTGGCGGTGTTGAAGGCCTTCTTAAAGGTAACAAAGTTGACATCGTAAAAGGTGAAGCTTACTTCGTTGACAGCGAAACTGTACGTGTAATGGATGAAAATTCAGCACAAACGTACAAATTCAAAAATGCAATCCTTGCAACTGGTTCTCGTCCAATCGAGATCCCTGGATTCAAATTCTCTGAGCGCGTAATCAACTCTACAGGTGCATTAGCGCTTAAAGAAGTTCCTAAAAAATTAGTTGTAATCGGCGGAGGTTACATCGGTACTGAGCTTGGTACTGCTTTTGCTAACTTCGGTACAGAAGTTACATTTGTAGAAGCTGCTGATGAAATCTTAGCTGGTTTTGAAAAACAAATGAGTTCACTTGTTAAACGTAACCTTAAGAAAAAAGGAAACGTTGAAATCTATACAAAAGCAATGGCTAAAGGTGTTGAAGAAACTGCTGACGGCGTACAAGTTACGTTTGAAGTAGGCGGAGAGTCAAAAGTAATCGATGCTGACTACGTATTAGTTACTGTAGGTCGTCGTCCTAACACTGATGAGCTTGGTCTTGAGCAAGTTGGCGTTAAAATGACTGACCGTGGTCTTATCGAAATCGATAACCAAACTCGTACATCTGTAAGCAACATCTTTGCAATTGGTGATATCGTAACTGGACCACCACTTGCACACAAAGCTTCTTACGAAGGTAAAATCGCAGCTGAAGTAATTGCTGGCGAACCTGCTGAAATTGACTACTTAGGAATTCCAGCAGTTGTATTCTCTGAGCCTGAGCTTGCATCTGTAGGTTATACTGAAGCACAAGCGAAAGAAGAAGGGTTAGCTGTTAAAGCTTCTAAATTCCCATTTGCTGCTAACGGACGTGCACTTGCACTTAACGCTGCAGAAGGCTTCTTGAAGCTTATCACTCGTAAAGAAGACGGAGTAGTTGTTGGTGCTCAAATCGCTGGACCTAGCGCATCTGATATGATTGCTGAGCTTGGTCTTGCTATCGAAGCTGGCGTAACAGCTGAAGATATCGCATTAACAATTCACGCTCACCCAACATTAGGTGAAATCACAATGGAAGCTGCTGAAGTAGCTATTGGAAGCCCAATTCACATTGTAAAATAATGTTTTTAAAAAGCTGATGCGTATGCATCAGCTTTTTTTTTGAAGAAAACGGTTTTCATAAAGTATCAGATGCTTGTCAGACAGTTTTTGTTGATGATGAGTAACTCCTTTAGAGGAAACGTGTAAAAAGCGCTGAGGCAGTCTTAAATGAGCTCTAGATGCATACATATGAAGTGGGACGTGCTTTCCTTATAGGTAGATAAAAAAATTGCTCTTTTGGATAACGAATGAAAAGGCGGCGAAGGAGCTATGAAGACGTATTTCGTTTGGAGCTTACACATTGTTATTTGGGTGGGTTATTCACTGGTTGAATTGCTATCAAAACGTGATCAGTTGACATCTAAAATTATTTTATTTTTAGTATTTGCTTATTTAGCTTACGGCATAGCAGAAATGAACGTCAAATCTAAAAGACTGGCGCTTATGATGACGGGTATGACTTCAGCTGTCTGCTTGACATGTTATCAACTAATTTTATTTTGCACAGCGTAAGATTGCATAAAAAAAGCGTTAGCTTATATAAGCTAACGCTTTTTTTGTCTTACACAGATTTCTTTTCTCTTTTTAATGCGCCTTCTTCTTTAAATGCTTTCATTAATGAGAAGACGGTTAGCACCAGCACAATTGAGAATGGAAGTGCTGCTATAATCGCAGCTGTTTGGAGCGCGTCCAAACCACCTGTCCAAAGCAGAATGATTGCTGTTAACGATTGAATTAATCCCCACGTAAGTTTAATAGAGCCTGAAGGATTTAGATCACCATTTGTTGTCTGCATTCCTAAAACAAATGTAGCTGAGTCAGCTGATGTAATAAAGAACGTAGCAATTAAGCAAATAGCGACAATGGACATAAACGTACCAAATGGAAACTGTTCAAGTACATAGAATAAAGCAACTTCTGTTCCTTTATTGTTGATAACATCCATAACAGGAAGATCCTTAAAAAAGTCTAAGTAGACCCCAGAACCTCCGAATACAGCAAACCATAATCCACCAAATACGGTCGGAACAGCTAGTACACCAATTAAAAATTCTCGAATGGTTCTGCCTCGTGAAATACGAGCAATGAACGTACCAACGAACGGTGCCCAAGCGATCCACCATGCCCAGTAGAAAATTGTCCAATCTTGAACCCAGGTGCTGTCATCAAACGGGCTCAATCGAAAACTCATTGACGGCAAGTTTTGAATGTAGCTGCCAATGGTTGTAACGAATAAGTCCATAATAAAGTTGGTTGGACCTGCAAATAACAAGAACAGCATTAGCAGAATAGCTAAAACAATATTAATGTTACTCAAATACTTAATACCTTTGTTCAGCCCCGTCTGTGCTGACAGCATGAACAAGAACGTCACGATAATAATAACAATTAATTGAGTCGTGAAATTATTATCAATACTTGGCGACAAGTAAGAGGCTCCACCGGTAATTTGAATAGCACCCAGTCCTAGAGATGTTGCTACCCCAAAAACAGTTGCAAATACGGCGATGACGTTTATGATCGTTCCAAGAGGTCCATCAACACGTTTGCCTAATAGTGGACGTAAAATATTACTGATGATGAACGGGTAACCTTTTCTAAATTGAAAATATGCAAGGGCCAGTGCAAGAACGGAATAAATAGCCCAAGGATGTAAGCCCCAGTGGAAAAACGAATAACGTAGAGCAGCGCGAGCTGATTCTGCTGTACCGCCTTCACCAGAAGGTGGAGTATGAAAATGATTGATTGGTTCTGAAACACCCCAGAATACAAGTCCAATCCCCATACCAGCACTAAATAACATGGCAAACCACGAGATATAACCATACTGAGGTTTTTCGTCAGGTTTACCTAGTTTAATATTTCCGTACTTTGAAAAAATTAAGTACAGCGTAAAAACTAAGAATAATGTAGCTGCTAATAAGTAGTACCAGCCAAATTTCTCGATGATAAAACTATGTATTGCCGATGTGACAGGTGTAAGCGCTGCGCTTCCTAGCACAGATTCTGGAATAACACCCCATACGATAAATACTGCAGCAATAATAACCGAAATGATAAAAACAGGAGTCAGTTTTTTCATCGATTATCGCTCCTTTCCTATTCTATTTTACATAACATAGTTTCTCATATAACCTTTTTAGGTATACATGAAACCATATGGTTATACATTCTAGTAAAGTTTGCATGAAATGTCTACCCTATTAGTAAGAAAAAACGGCAAGAGCTCAAATTCTTATTTTTCGTAATTATTTTAAAGTGCGGAAATAGATGTGAAAGTAGACATTGTTTTTTCATATAAATAGAGATGATGCTAAGCATTCAGATTTTTGAAAACAAATATAACATTTATGAGAAAAATATTTTTAATGTGACATACTAATTAGTTGTTGACATATTTAATGTGACATAATAATATAATATCAAGAGTTGTAAAACGCTTACAAAAAAAGACGGTTAAAGGGGAGTTTACAAAATGGGAACAATCGTATGTCAAACATGTAACTGCACAATTGATCATTTCGAAGATGAGAAAGTGACGCGATTATACTCAACATGTAAAAGCGGAGAATGTCAAAAAGCAGATGAAGATTTAGATTAATTCAATAAAAAAAAGGTGCGGAACTTCGCACCTTTTTTTTATTGAATTGCTTTATGCTCTTTAATGACACGAAATGTTTTTAATTCAAAGTCTTCCGGACCCTGCACGGGTAAACCTGCCTCTAAGTTCGTTTCAATGTAGGTTAAATTTTCCTCAGTGATGATTTCCCCAGGAATAAAAATAGGAATACCAGGAGGGTAGACCATCACAAATTCCGCAATAATACGGCCTGCCGATTCATGAAAAGGTACCACTTCGGTTTCAGCGTAAAAAGCATCGCGAGGTGTTAAAGCCAATACAGGAATATCAGGCAATAAAATAGCGGGTTTTGCCGTTGTCTCAGAAAGATTATGGAATTTTGCAGATAACTCACGCAGAGCTGTGACCAGACGTGACAGATCTTCTTCTGTATCTCCAGGCGTGATAATACATAAGATATTATAAAGGTCAGACATTTCAACTTCGATATTATGAGCTTCACGCATCCATTTTTCTACGTCATAGCCCGTAATTCCTAAATCTGAAACAGAAATAATTAGCTTAGTAGGGTCTAAATCATACGTAGCTTTTGTCCCTAAAATTTCTCTGCCTATACATCGGATATGCTCAATTGTATTAATTTCTTTTCGTGCTTTTTCAGCAAGAGAAATTGCACGTTCAGCCAGCTCTTTCCCTTCTGTAGCTAAACGTTTTCGTGCAACATCTAAAGAAGCCAGCAGCAGATAAGATGTTGATGTTGTTGTCAGCATGCTTAAAATAGACTGTACACGTTTTGGAGAAATTAAGCCTTCGCGTATGTTTAGAATTGAACTTTGCGTCATAGAGCCACCTAATTTATGCACGCTTGTTGCTGCCATATCTGCACCGGCCTGCATAGCAGACAGAGGCAAATCATCATGGAAGTGAATATGAACGCCGTGAGCTTCATCAACAAGTACAGGTACTTGATACGAGTGGGCAATTTCTACGATTTTACGAAGGTCTCCCGAAATTCCAAAGTAAGTTGGATTGATAACAAGCACTGCTTTTGCTTCAGGGTGCTGCTTCAAGGCTTTTTCTACAGAGTCCGATGTGATACCGTGAGAAATGCCAAGCTTTTCGTCAATTTCAGGATGAATAAAAATAGGCGTAGCTCCTGAAAAAACAATCGCACTCATAACAGATTTATGCACGTTTCTAGGAACGATAATTTTATCTCCAGGCCCACATGTCGCCATAACCATTGCCATAATTGCTCCGCTCGTTCCTTGAACAGAGAAAAAAGTATGGTCAGCACCAAATGCTTCTGCAGCTAAATCCTGCGCTTGTTTGATAATGCCTTTTGGCTGGTGAAGGTCATCAAGAGGACCGATATTAATTAAATCAATGGATAAAGCATCATCGCCAATAAATGAGCGGAATTCAGGATCCATTCCATTTCCTTTTTTATGTCCAGGGATATGGAATTGTGTTGGATTTTTCTTAGCGTGATTAACCAATCCAGTAAATAATGGAGTTGAAAATTGAGAAGACAACTTTGCTATACACCTCTTTTATCATAAATTGTCAGTCCCTCTAAGCAAAGCTTAGAGGGACTTTGATTGTTTTTTTATCAAATTACAGCATTCAATTTTATATACCCAAAACTAGTGGCTGTTGAATTCTACATATTAAAATATCGGATCTTTTTTCTATAAAAGAAATTCAACAGAAATTCTACTCGGCAGTTTTCTTGATTTTAACCATTATATAAATGAATGAAACGTGTATGTTTACTACTGTTTGATAATATAAATACAATTTTTAGTTAAAAAAATACAAGTAATTGTAAACTGCTTATTACTCATTATTTTATAGTTCTTTATGTTTTGAAAATCCCCATAAAACAAAAGAATTATAGCACTTATTAACCCATTTGCAAAGATATTTTAAAGAGAAAATAAAAAGAAAAAAAAGGAGAAATTCTTTTGTGTGAAAAGAGAATAAATTTTGTGTACATTATAGATTGTGATAGAGTTAAGAATATAGATATACATAGATTGAAGAAATAAATGGAGTGATGAGAAGTGGAATATCAATACCCTATCTCCCTTGATTGGAGTACAGAAGAAATTATTGATGTAGTGAAGTTTTTTGAAAGCATTGAACGCGCTTATGAAAAAGGTATTGAGCGTGATCATCTAATGGCAGTCTATCGCCGATTTAAAGAAATTGTGCCAAGTAAAGCAGAAGAAAAAACAATCTGTAACGATTTTGAAGACCAAAGCGAATACTCTTCTTATCGAACGATTCAAAAAGCAAAGGCTGCTTCTTCTGGAGACATCATAAAAATGTAAAAAATGGAGCCAAGCTTGGCTCCATTTTTTTTATATCAATTCGTTAAAATTATGCATATGCTTTTTTAGTTAGTTCATATAATGGAGTTACCGTATGAAATGTTTGTTCAATACGAGCTATCCATTCTTCGCCGTTCATTGCAATCGCTTCTTCTTTTGGAATCGTAATGCCGCATAGGATCTCAGCTTTTTTAACCGTCTCTAGACGTTCAAACAAACTCTCTAAGTCTTCGGAAGATAAGTCGCCCATTTTTTCACTATCAGGTTTTGTATGATCTTTCGACCAAACAAACGAGGCTGGGATGTGTTGACGAATCTCCTCAATGTTTTGTTTTAGCAGCTTTCCAAATTGTTCTTTAATAGGTGATTCGTAAATGACGGCGAACCACACAAAGACGTGTGTTTCCCAAAGGCCAACTTGAAAATGAGGGAGCTTTTTATACCCGCGTTTACTATTAGCAAAGGCTACCCACGTATCTGCTGGCGGGTTAACTGTTCTTCGTGCATGTTTGGCAATGTGTATGAACATTTCATCTCCACAAAGTGAAGAAAGAGTAGGAGCAAAATGATTGCTCAATTGTTCGAATTTTGGGCGTATCGTTGTCTTGATGGCTTCCATACGTGCATCAAGTCCCTCGATACGGAATACGTTAAAGTCATCTTGTGAAAATCCTGAGAATGCCATGTGAAACCTCCGTTTTTTAGTGAATATGTATAGCTGCTGTGCATCTATGCAAGTAAGTATGATTTACGCGAAGATTCTACCACATGAAAAGCATAAACACCAATTAATTCGCATATGCTTGTCAAAACGTGTCTATCATTTTTTTATAGGTAATCACACAATTTAGTTACATGAGATTAGGTTTCGACATAGACTATATCAATCAAAATATCTGAAAATTTAGTTTTCTATAAGCGGGTTCAATAATTTGAGAGGGGTGTTTGAAGAATGAAACAAGTGGTGAATATGTATAAGAAGAATGATGGACAAAAAAGATTAGGTGTAATTCGTTTGGAGTTAGATTACGAGTTAGCGACATTATATGAAGCCATGATGGAGAATAATGAGGAACAAAAACAAAAATGTAAGCGAAAGCTCGAGAAACTTCGTGAAGAAATGATATCTCTTCAGTAGCAGATACGGGAATAAAATAGAACAAATAAGGGTAAACTGTAAAAAAGGATTAAACTGAATGAGCAGATTCATAAGTGGTAACAGAGCACGTGGGAGAAGAAGCGGCAGTTCTTCTCCCACGTGCTCTGTTAATTGACATCTTGCAGAGGTTTTTTTAAGCTTAAATAAGAGACGTATTTTTGAGGGGGAATTGAGATGACGCAACGCTGGAAAGAAATCGATACATACGTTAAAGAGTGGCTAAAAGAAGCTGGACAAAAAATTCAACAGTCGTTTAGTAAAGAACTTCTCATTCAAACGAAATCGAATCCAAATGATTTAGTAACAAATATGGATAAAGAAATTGAACAGTTTTTTATCTCAAAAATCAATGAAACCTTTCCGGAACATCATATTCTCGGAGAAGAAGGATATGGAGAAGAGCTTGAATCAGAAGAAGGAACGATTTGGATTATCGATCCAATCGACGGTACGATGAACTTTGTTCATCAGCAGCGAAATTTTGCTATTTCCATCGGTATATTTGAAAATGGTGTAGGACAAGCAGGTTATATTTATGATGTTATTCATAATGAGTTGTATCATGCTTTAAAAGGACAGGGCGCGTTTATGAATGATATCCAATTGCCGAAACTTGAACCTGTACCAGTTGAACAAGCTATTATTAGCCTAAATGCAACATGGGTGACGGAGAACCGCCGTATTGATCCTTCCGTATTAAGTCCGCTTGTGCGTAAAGTAAGAGGGACCCGTTCATATGGATCCGCAGCTATTGAGCTTGCTTACGTAGCGGCTGGACGCTTGGATGGATACATTACTTTACGTTTGGCTCCATGGGACTTTGCTGCCGGTAAAGTATTGATTGAAGAAGTTGGAGGAGTTATGACGGATTTAGAAGGAAAGCCGTTAGAGATTCTTGAAAAAAGCAGTGTATTTGTAAGCAAACCAACATTACATGACGAAATCTTTCGTACGTACCTTGAAGGAAAGTGGAATAAATAAAATAGAAGTGAAGACTTACGTGTAGTCAAAGAATTTTGTGATGAAAAAACGTCATGAACCATTTTGATGTTGCAAATGGCCATGACGCTTTCAATCATCGCAAAAAAATTACAGCTGCCCTTTTTCTCGCATTTTTTTCTTAGTCGTAAAGCCAAGGCCCATTACAACAATTAAAGCTGCGATAGCTAAAATGACCCCGAGAGCGCTTCCTTCTCCGATAAATATGCCGATTGACATAATTGCCGCAGTTGCGATAAATGCATATAAAACAAATACCCACTTAATGTTTCTCATGTTGATTCCTCCCATTTATAACGGATATTTATAGTGTACAACAAAATCATTCTGCAATTCTAGAGTTAGTGTGATATAATAGCTTAGTTATTACAAGCATAGGAGTGAAATGCGTGAACATTCGTAAAGATTTACGTAATATTGCCATTATTGCCCATGTAGACCATGGGAAAACAACGTTAGTAGATAAATTATTACATCAGTCCGGAACATTCCGTACTAATGAGCATGTTGAAGAACGTGCGATGGATTCAAATGACCTTGAGCGTGAGCGTGGAATTACAATTTTAGCGAAAAACACAGCTATTAATTATAAAGATACGCGTATCAACATTATGGATACGCCGGGACATGCTGACTTCGGTGGAGAAGTTGAGCGTATTATGAAAATGGTAGACGGTGTTCTACTTGTAGTAGATGCATACGAAGGATGTATGCCTCAAACTCGCTTTGTATTGAAAAAAGCATTAGAGCAAAACTTAACGCCGATTGTTGTTGTTAACAAAATTGACCGTGACTTTGCTCGTCCAACTGAAGTAGTTGATGAAGTAATTGACTTATTTATTGAACTAGGTGCAAGCGAGGAACAAATTGAGTTCCCTGTTGTTTATGCTTCAGCAATCAACGGAACAGCTAGCACGAATCCTGAAAAGCAAGATGAGAACATGTCATCTCTATTTGACTCAATCATCGAGCACATTCCAGCACCAGTAGACAACAGCGATGAACCACTTCAATTCCAAGTGGCAATGCTTGACTACAATGACTATCTTGGTCGTATCGGTGTAGGCCGCGTATTCCGCGGAACAATGAAAGTAGGCCAGCAAGTTGCATTAATGAAGCTTGACGGTACGGTAAAACAATTCCGTGTAACAAAATTATTCGGTTTCCTAGGCTTAAAGCGTGTTGAAATCGAAGAAGCAAAAGCAGGAGACCTGATCGCTGTATCAGGAATGGAAGACATCAACGTAGGTGAAACAGTATGTCCGTTTGACCACCAAGATGCACTGCCAATTTTACGTATTGATGAACCTACTTTACAAATGACGTTCTTAGTAAACAATTCACCGTTTGCTGGTCGTGAAGGTAAATTTGTTACATCTCGTAAAATTGAAGAGCGCTTAATGTCTGAACTTGAGACGGATGTAAGTTTACGCGTGGAAAATACTGATTCACCGGATGTATGGGTTGTTTCAGGACGTGGAGAACTTCATTTATCTATTTTAATTGAAAACATGCGTCGTGAAGGATATGAGATTCAAGTATCAAAACCTGAAGTAATCGTTCGTGAAATTGATGGCGTTCGCTGTGAGCCAGTTGAACGTGTGCAAATCGACGTGCCTGAAGAACATACGGGTTCTATTATGGAATCAATGGGTGCTCGTAAAGGTGAAATGGTTGATATGATTAACAACGGCAGCGGTCAAGTTCGTCTGATCTTTATGGTTCCTGCACGTGGTTTAATCGGTTATACAACTGAGTTCTTATCGTTAACTCGTGGATTCGGTATCATTAACCATTCATTTGATAGCTACCAACAAATGCAGCAAGGTCAAGTTGGAGGTCGCCGTCAAGGTGTGCTTGTTTCTATGGAAAGCGGTAAATCATCTACTTATGGAATCCAAGGCGTAGAAGACCGCGGTACAATTTTCGTTGAGCCAGGTACAGAAGTATACGAAGGTATGATCGTAGGAGAACACACTCGTGAAAATGATATCGTTGTTAACATCTGTAAAATGAAGCAAATGACGAATATGCGTTCTGCTAATAAAGATCAAACAACAGGTATGAAAAAACCTCGTATTATGTCTTTAGAGCAATCACTTGAATATTTAAACGAAGATGAATATTGTGAAATCACACCAGAATCTATTCGTCTACGTAAAAAAGTTCTTGATAAAAATGAACGTGAAAAAGCAGCGAAAAAGAAAAAATACGCTGACACGAAATAATAAAAAAAGTAAGTCGTTAGCTCTATTTGCTAGCGGCTTGTTTTTTATCTATTATATCAGAATTTTCTATTTTTTGAAAGCGTTTTATAAAGAAGGAGTTTGGAAAGGAAAAAGGTGGCTTATATCGAATAATGTAAAGTAAGGAATAGGGGGAAGAAATATGGATGTAAAAGAACACCTTTCATTTTTTGCAGCTTTGTATCAAGTAGATGAACATGCAAAAATAGGAATGTGGCTGTTATACTTTACCATTTTAGGGCTATCTGTTCTCGTGTACAAACTCGGGTTTGCAAAGAAGCTGCCGCTTTTAAAATCTGTGGTTATTTATCTGTTTTTAGCTTTTGGATGTACGATCTTAACGTTTTTAGGCATTTTTTTACCTGTAGCTGAAGGGCTTGTGGTTGCAGCGCTTGTGTTGATTATTTATAAAATACGGCTGTATCAGGCTAAGAAGCAAAACTCCACGTTGGGTTCATAAAACTACATAAAAAGACGCTTGTAGCTACAAGCGTCTTTTTAGTATGATATAGCCGAAGACAAGAGCGGCTGCGAAAATTAAATGGCCAGCTGTCCAATAAAAAATCGCTACTGCATCATCCACCGCAGGCGTAGGCTTGAGCGCAAGCAGCGTCAACGGAAAATACAAAGGAATGGTTGGAAGTGTTAATAAAAAGGAACACAATACGATTTTTCGAATAGACATATTATTTAATTTACCTACTATGTAAACAAAAACGATCCCAATTGCAGCGGCAATGAGTAAATGAAAAACAAACTCTACCCATTCAGGCCATTGAATAGGGCCAATCATAGGAATAAAATCAACATTTAATAAAAGGGTATAAACTTGTTTGCCGGTTAGCCACTCTATCCATTTTAAACATAACCCAAGGATAATCCCGCTTAACATGCCAATACTTATTCCTAATCGGAGCACCTTACCAATCCTCCTCTGTCTTTTTCGACTCATATAGTTTAAAGTTACCAGTAGCTATGCGTTCTTTTGTTCGTTTTTCAATCCGTTCAGAACATTCATTGCACATATATGTATGGATAGGACGGTTGCGCAGTCGTTTTGCCACAAGCGTTTCATCCTCAATTGTTTCAATTTTATCGCACATGACACATTGTACTCTCATTTCTATCACCTCAACTTCTCTATACATCATTCTAGCCGAAAATTCTTGTTTTATAAAGTTTTTTTGCGGTGCTGTCTTTCAGTAGAAAAGAAACGATAGGAAAACATTCCTAAAGAAGCAGGTAATTTTGCTTGTTAGCTCGAAGATAGTAACTAGTAAGTACATAAACAGTAGGAGGGATGAAAATGGCCAACGAAGTCGAGACTCAACTAGTAGATGCATTATACGATGAGCTACAGACAGAGAGATTTGCAACCATTTCAACTATTGATTTTGAAACAAACGGTCCAAATGTTAGCGCCATTTCGTGGTTAGTAGCTCCGACTAAACAAAAAATTCGATTTGCCGTAGATGTCAAATCGAGGATTGTAGAAAACATTAAACATACGAATAAAGCAGTGGTAAATATTCTTGCTAATGAATCATGCTACTCAATCAGCGGAATAGCTGAGGTAGTGCAAGAAAAGTTAGAAGGAGTAGCTTTAAAGCTGACGCTAATTGAACTAGATATTAATGAAGTAAGAGACGTCATGTTCTATGGTTCTAAGATTTCAGTAAACCCTTCATATGAAAAGACCTATGATCCAGTAGCAGCTGCTAAACTCGATAGGCAAGTAATTGAAGCGATAAAAAAAGCTTAGCAGCAGCCTGCCGCTAAGCGACTTTCTTATTCGTTTTTTTGAAGATGATTATTAGATTGTTTTTCCTGCTCATTCTTTAAATTTTGCTCTTGTTTATTATTTAATTTTTGATTATTTGTATCTGTTGAGCTAGGATTTCGGCGGATTTCTTCTGCAAATTCAGGCATCACTCGGTTTACAATGGCTGCTAATTCATCTAAAAACCCTGTAACCGGACGACCTTTGCGAATTTCATTTCCAATTTGTTTTAGTCGAGCGACCGTATCAGGATCTGCAATAACAACAGAATTAGCGCCGTACGGATCAGCTTTCAGACCTTCGGCAACTGTATATTTGATGGAACTTACTTCTGAACGATCAATATCTTTGCCGACGTCAATGCCTACGATTGCATACTTACCGAGCACAATGGCAGTAGCATCATTTACATTCGGAACGCTTGAAGCCAGTTCAACTAAATGAGCTGATATTTCATTAGCAGTACGCTTGTGAGAGCGTTCAGGAGATGAATTTTTAACCTGTACAATTCGATCTGTTTTTTGCCCTTCTTCAACGTCTGCTTGGTTATTGTTGCAGCCGGTTAGTGTAATAAAACATAAGCTAATGGATAGAAAAAATTTGTTCATGTGGGAGACTCCTCCTTATGAATGACTCATTTTTTGTAGTAATTTGTATTTAGTTTCTAATAGTTCTTCTATCTTTATACACGTGTTCATATATTTAAAGAAAATGGTCCGTCCATTTAAGGTCACTTCACACATGTGCGTTACATAGTATATAAATGGATGGGTGCCTTGTTTCACTCCTTACAGGAAAAACAATCGGAGTAGGAGGCTGAATTATTGGGAAAAATTTATGTATTAGATACGAATGTTTTATTACAAGATCCGCATTCAATTTTTTCATTTGATGATAACGAAGTAGTGATTCCGGCCGTTGTGCTAGAAGAAGTTGATTCGAAAAAAAGAAATATGGATGAAGTCGGACGAAATGCAAGGCAGGTATCCAAACTCATTGATAACTTGAGACAACATGGAAAGTTATATGAGAAAATCCCTTTAGAAAATGGGGGCCATTTGCGAATTGAACTCAATCATCGCTCTTTTCAACAGCTTCAAGAAATCTTTGTGGAAAAAACAAATGATAATCGAATTTTAGCTGTTGCTAAAAATCTATCTCTTGAAGAGGAAACAAAAGAAGATGGACGTGAAGTGATACTAGTGAGTAAAGATGTGTTGGTACGTGTGAAGGCTGACGCAATCGGCTTAAGAGCAGAAGATTTTTTAAGTGATCGAGTAGTGGAGTTCAATAGTATTTATACAGGCTTTTCGGAAGTCTATATTGCAAAAGAACTGCTGAGTCAATTTTACGAAAAAGGAGAACTGCTAACGTCTCAAATTGCGAACCACTCCTTTTTTGCAAATCAATTCTTAGTGATGAAAGATGCATTTGGGGGATCCGGATCAGCAATCGGCATTGTCGATCAAACAACAACAAAAGTAAAAAAGCTTTTATTTGAATATGATCATATCTGGGGAATCAAACCTCGAAATGTTCAGCAAATTATGGCTTTAGAACTTCTTCTTAGAGACGACGTTCAACTGGTCACGTTAATTGGAAAGGCAGGTACGGGTAAAACGCTGCTTGCTTTAGCTTCAGGACTTATGCAGACGGAAGATCTAGGATGTTTTAAAAAGCTACTTGTAGCTCGTCCAATTGTTCCTTTAGGGAAAGATATTGGATTCTTGCCAGGAGAAAAGCAGGAGAAGCTTCGTCCATGGATGCAGCCAATTTACGATAACCTAGAGTACTTATTCAACACTAAAAAGCCTGGAGAACTGGATGCGATTCTAGCGGGGCTCAGTTCAATAGAAGTGGAAGCCTTGACGTATATAAGAGGCCGAAGCATTCCGGAACAGTTCATTATTATTGATGAAGCGCAAAATTTAACGAAGCATGAAATTAAAACAATTTTAACAAGGGTAGGGGAAAAGAGTAAAATTGTCCTTATGGGAGATCCAGCTCAAATTGATCATCCTTATTTAGATGAGTATAACAACGGATTAACGTACGTAGTCGAAAAGTTTAAAGAGCAAAAAGTATCGGGCCACGTTCGGTTAATCAAAGGAGAGCGCTCAGGACTGGCACAATTAGCAGCTGATATTCTTTAAAAGAAGCGGGGTTCCTTTTGGAACCCCGCTTCTTTTATTATGTAACGATGATTTCTTCCACATATTTAATAGGGTTATTTCGGTTAGATCCGTCAGGCAAATAGACATAGATAGGCCCATCTTCTCTAAGAGGCTTTCCATCTTGGCTGAAACCAAAGATTAGTTTTTGCGCTTCTTCTAATGAAAAAGAAATCAGCGCGTCTTTTGTTTTAAATGAAACGTTGGTAGCTTCTTCAGTAGGTGAAGCGTTAGCTAGAAAAGGTGCAAATAAAATGCCGAATGTCCCATTTACTAGCTCCTGTTTTTTGAATTTCTTTTCAGTTTTTAACGTAGGAGGAAAGACGGCTCCCTCTTGAATTTCACGGTCCCAATGCTTGGAAACAGCCTTTGTGTACGCTTCTGTCTCGTCTTTTTGCTCCGGTGGATGTTCAAAGAAAACGTCCATATCGAGCTTGCGGTCATCGAAAATCCACACGCTTGGGTCGAGTGTCAGCGTATATTTTACTTTTCCTTTTAACATAATAATTGAATTCATTATAAATGCCCCCTTGCTAAAAGTATAAGCGCTTTCTACTTATTTGTCACTTTGATGAAAAAATTTAGTTGAGAGTGATTCTCGTATGATATAATGTAAGGGTCAACGAAAGTGCGAAATTTCCTACATCTATGGTAACGGTTTTGAGAAAGTAACAGTATAAAAAAGACGGCCAGCCTCACGGACATGTTTATCCTTGCTTTTTTGGAGCATAGCCTTTAAAATTGAGAGATAGATTAGGTAATCGCTCGCGAACGGAGGGATTGAGTTTGACGCCTGAGACAATGATAGATCATCGTGAAAAAGCGTATGCGTTGTTAAAAGCTGATGCAGATAAGATTTTGCAATTAATTCAAGTTCAAATGGATAACTTAACAATGCCACAATGTCCTCTTTATGAAGAGGTTTTAGATACACAAATGTTTGGTTTATCAAGAGAAATTGATTTTGCAGTTCGTCTTGGTTTAATTGATGAACGTGTTGGAAAAACATTGCTAGACCGCCTCGAGCGTGAACTTTCTGCACTGCATGAAGCGTTTACAAAAAAATAAAAATCACGCGATCGAAACTCAAACTATATATAAACGTAGTTTGAGTTTTTTATTACAGGTGGTTGAAATTTCCTAATTTACTCAAATTTGTACATAAAAGATGAAACGAAACAGAAACACGTCATTTTTAAAGGAAGAGGGTTATGGTAAAAAAAATATTTAGGCATTTTGACTATTCAATTGTAATTCCAGTGCTGCTTCTTTGTGCGGTTGGACTAGTTATGGTTTACAGTTCAAGTATGATTGTAAGTATTACAAGATATCATACGTCAAGCGATTTCTTTTACAACAGACAAAAAATGTGGCTTGCTTTTACGCTTGTATTGTTCATTTTAACAATGCTAACACCTTACAAGCTGTATCCTAAAATACTGCCTTATGCGATTCTGGGCATTTTTGTACTGCTTTTGCTTGTGTTTGTAATGGGGCATACGAGTAACAATGCCCAAAGTTGGCTGCAGCTTGGCGGCGCAAACATGCAGCCGGCTGAGTATGCCAAGCTTGTTGTCATTTTATACTTATCGTATGTTTTGTCTAAAAGGCAAGAGTATATTGACAACATCAAAAAAGCTTTTTTTGGACCTATGGGTCTTGTATTTCTAATATTAGGCTTTGTAGCTATTCAGCCTGACCTTGGAACGGGATCAATTATTTTTGCTATTGCCGTTACCATTATGCTGTGTTCGGGAATCTCTAAAAAAACCTTTTTCCGCATGCTAGCACTAGGTCTCATTTTGCTTACGGTAATTATTACAATTGGGTTTTTTACAGGTCAGTTTACTGCCAATCGAATTGGCCGTTTTACCGGTGCATCAGATCCATTTGCCAATGCTCAAGGAACTGGTTATCAGCTGGTTAATTCATATTTAGCAATAGGTACAGGAGGCTTAAAAGGCCTTGGTTTAGGAGAAAGTGTACAAAAGTATGGTTACCTTCCGGAGCCCCATACCGATTTCATTATGGCTATTATTGCAGAAGAATTAGGGTTCTTTGGAGTTATGCTCGTGCTGGGTCTTTTAGGCTTCTTAATTTTCAGGATTTTAATGCTGGCTAAAAAATCTCAGGATCCGTTTGCTAGCATGATTTGTATTGGAGTAGCCAGTATGATAGGTATTCAAACAGGCATTAACCTTGGAGGGCTTACGGGACTCATTCCGATTACCGGCGTCACGCTTCCGTTTATCAGTTACGGGGGGTCTTCGCTGCTAACGCTGATGGTATCTATGGGAATTATTGTAAATATTTCGTTTTTCGTAAATTATCAAAATAAAAAACAGAAAAATACGGAAAATATTGTGCTACATCCGAACAATACATCAACAACAAGCGATTGATTTTCGTGAAAAAATTGTGTAAAAAAAGCAAAAATTTATTGGAATTTTATCATTTTCCATTGATTTTTGCTTTTCTTTTATCTAATTTTGCTATATATTGAAGTTTATACGAAATTGAGAGGAGATTAGCAACATGAGTTTTGTAACTAAAAAAATCAAAAAAGTATTAGTAGCAAACCGAGGAGAAATTGCGATTCGTGTATTTCGAGCATGTACTGAACTGAATATTCGGACTGTTGGGATTTATTCTAAGGAAGACGCAGGTTCTTATCACCGTTACAAAGCGGATGAAGCCTATTTAGTAGGAGCGGAGAAAAAACCGATTGATGCTTATTTGGATATAGAAGGCATCATCGACATTGCTAAGTCTCATGATGTAGATGCTATTCACCCTGGCTATGGTTTTTTGTCAGAAAATATCCAATTTGCGAAACGTTGCGAAGAAGAAGGCATTATTTTTATTGGTCCAAAATCCAAGCATCTTGATATGTTTGGAGATAAAGTAAAAGCACGTCACCAGGCTATTCAAGCAGATATTCCCGTTATTCCTGGTACGGATGGTCCTATTGATTCAATTGACGAAGCAAAAGAATTTGCTAATCAGCATGGATATCCTCTAATGATCAAAGCTGCTTTGGGCGGAGGCGGTCGAGGCATGCGTATCGTTCGCGATGCAGACAGCCTAAGTGAATCTTATGACCGTGCCAAATCAGAAGCAAAAGCGGCTTTTGGTAATGATGAAGTGTATGTCGAGAAACTAGTTGAAAATCCAAAACATATTGAAGTGCAAATTTTAGGTGATGAACAAGGAAATGTTGTGCATCTTTATGAACGCGACTGTTCTGTGCAGCGTCGTCACCAAAAAGTGGTAGAAGTAGCACCAAGTGTTTCTATAGATGAAGACTTACGTCTCCGCATTTGTGAAGCAGCTGTGCAGCTGATGGAAAAAGTGCAGTACATAAATGCTGGTACAGTAGAATTTTTAGTATCAGGAAACGATTTTTATTTTATTGAAGTAAATCCACGTGTTCAAGTAGAGCACACAATTACTGAAATGATTACAGGTATCGATATCGTTCAATCGCAAATTTTAATTGCAGACGGCTACGCGCTTCACAGCAAGGAAGTATCCATTCCTGCACAAGATCAAATTCACGTACATGGATATGCGATTCAATCTCGTGTAACGACAGAAGATCCGTTAAACAATTTTATGCCGGATACGGGTAAGATTATGGCTTATCGTTCTGGTGGCGGTTTTGGCGTACGCTTAGATACGGGAAACAGCTTCCAAGGTGCTGTAATTACGCCTTATTATGATTCACTGTTAGTAAAAGTAACAACATGGGCATTAACATTCGATCAAGCCGCATCAAAAATGGTGCGGAATTTAAAAGAATTTCGTATTCGTGGAATTAAAACAAATATTCCGTTTCTTGAAAATGTAGTGAAGCATGATAAGTTCTTAACAGGTGCTTATGATACATCATTTATTGACACAACGCCTGAACTTTTTGTTTTTCCGAAGCGAAAAGACCGCGGAACTAAAATGCTTACATACATTGGGAATGTTACGGTAAACGGATTCCCAGGTGTATCGGAAAAGAAAAAGCCGATCTTTACGAAACCGCGCGTTCCTAGTGTGGATATAAGCAAACCAATTCAAAACGGAACAAAGCAGATTTTAGATGAAAAAGGCGCTGAAGGGCTAGTAAATTGGGTGAAAGAACGCAAGGAAGTACTATTAACGGATACAACCTTCCGTGATGGCCATCAGTCTCTTTTAGCAACGCGTATTCGTACAAACGACTTAAGACAAGTAGCTAACCCAACTGCACGCTTGCTTCCAGATTTATTTTCTATGGAAATGTGGGGGGGAGCAACGTTTGATGTTGCTTATCGATTCTTAAAAGAAGATCCGTGGGATCGCTTGCTTACTTTACGTCAACAAGCGCCAAACGTTCTTTTCCAAATGCTTCTTCGCGCGTCAAATGCGGTTGGATATAAAAACTATCCTGATAATGTAATTAAGGAATTTGTTGAAAAATCAGCTTATGCAGGTATTGATGTTTTCCGTATCTTTGACAGCTTAAACTGGGTGCAAGGAATGACTCTTGCAATTGACTCTGTTCGTCAAACAGGAAAGATTGCAGAAGCAGCGATGTGTTATACAGGTGATATTTTAGATCCGACGCGCCGTAAGTATGATTTGGATTACTACAAGAACTTAGCAAAAGAGCTTGAGCAGTCTGGAGCACATATTCTGGGTATTAAAGATATGGCGGGTCTTTTAAAACCACAGGCAGCTTATGATTTAGTATCGGCTCTAAAAGAAACGGTTGATATTCCAATCCACCTTCATACGCATGATACAAGCGGAAACGGTGTATACACGTATGCAAAAGCAATTGAAGCAGGCGTAGACATTGTAGACGTAGCCGTAAGCTCAATGGCAGGCTTAACGTCTCAGCCAAGTGCTAACTCTCTTTATTACGCATTAGAAGGTGCGGACCGCAGACCAAATCTGGATATTAAAAATCTAGAACAGCTTTCGTACTATTGGGAAGACGTGCGAAAATATTACCAAGACTTCGAAAGCGGCATGAACGCTCCTCATACGGAAGTGTACGAGCATGAAATGCCAGGCGGTCAATATAGCAACTTACAGCAACAAGCAAAAGCAGTTGGTTTAGGAAACCGCTGGGATGAAGTAAAAGATATGTATTCACGCGTGAATTTGTTATTTGGTGATATTGTAAAAGTTACGCCATCATCAAAAGTAGTTGGAGATATGGCATTGTTTATGGTCCAAAACAACTTGACAGAAGAAACGCTGTTTGAGCGCGGTGAAACGCTTGACTTCCCGGATTCAGTTATTGAATTGTTTGAAGGGTATTTAGGACAGCCTCACGGGGGATTCCCTAAAGAGCTTCAGCGCATCATTCTAAAAGGCAGAAAACCTATTACAGTTCGCCCTGGAGAACTGTTAGAAGATGTGGACTTCGATGCAGTGAAAGAAAAGCTGTTTAAAGACTTAAATCGTCAAGTAACGAGTTTTGATGCCATTGCTTATGCGCTGTATCCAAAAGTATTTATGGATTATCACAAAGCAGTCGAACAATACGGGGACATTTCTGTTCTTGATACCCCGACTTTCCTATACGGCATGCGTTTAGGAGAAGAGGTTGAAATTGAGATTGAAAAAGGAAAAACCTTAATTGTCCGCCTTGTATCCATTGGAGAACCGCAGGCAGACGGTACGCGAGCGGTATACTTTGAATTGAACGGTCAGCCTCGTGAAGTCGTGATTAAAGACGAAAGTGTCAAAACAACCGTTACGGCAAAACAAAAAGCCGACCAAGCAAATCCGGCCCACATCGGCGCTTCAATGCCTGGAACCGTTATTCGAGTAGTAGTAGAAAAAGGCGATAAAGTCTCAAAAGGTGATCACTTAATGATCACAGAAGCAATGAAAATGGAAACAACCGTGCAAGCACCATTTGACGGCGTGATTAAACAAGTACATGTGTCGAATGGAGATGGCATCCAGCCGGGAGATTTATTAATTGAATTAGAAAGCTAATCAAAAAAGGTACGAGCTCTGAGCTCGTACCTTTTTTGATCAATTATGTGTATGACGCGTTGCAAGTAAGGTTAAGTAGCTTAATACACCGAATAGGAAAGAGATAATTAAAGAATGAGCAAGCGCGAGCTCTAGCTGCAGACGTGTGACAACAACAAGCATACCGGAAACCGCCTGAAAAATAACTAGAACGAGAGCGGCTAACCATCCGTAAAAAATATTTTTTTGATGGCGATAATATTTAACTGCATGGATAAAGGCAGCTAATATCCATACAAACGTTAAAACAGCAGCGAATCGATGTCCCATTTGAATCCACTGATTCAAATCAACAGGTAGCCAACCGTTTCCGTTTGAACAAAATGGAACGTCTGGACAAGCCAAGCTAGCTTCTTTATGGCGAACAAGCGCGCCCGTGTACACAACGGCATACGTGTATAAGATAACCCCGTAAATGTGTTTTTTCATTTTAGAGCCTAGCTGTATATTAGTTGAGTCGAGCTTTTGATCCACTTCAAAGATAATAAGTGTTAACAGCAGCACAGAAGCAAACGAAATAAGGGAAATACCAAAATGAAGAGCAAGCACTGCCTCTGATTGCCCCCACATAACAGCGGCAGCTCCAATTAATGCTTGCAGTACTAGGAAGAAAAAAGAGATAAACGCTAAAGGTCTAACTTCTTTTATATGTCCTAGTGAAATCCATGCCCATACGCATAAAGCGAGCACAAGAAAGCCCGACACGCCAGAAACTAAGCGGTGGCTTAGTTCAACAACGGTTTCAAATGTTAAAGGGTCGGGAATGAGCTGTCCATTACACAGAGGCCAAGAATCTCCGCACCCGTCTGCTGAACCAGTTTTCGTGACAAGGGCACCGCCAAGCAGAATAAGTAACATGGCCATGCTCGTCACAACGGATAAAAATTTTAATCCAAGTCGCACAATAATCACCATCCTAAAAGCAAAGTAAGTAATATAACGAGCTAAACAATTTATCCTAATCTTTTTGTATATTAAACATAAATTTCATTTATTCTCCATAAACTTGATTGAATTTGTTATAATGGTAGAAAGTGTAAGGTTTGTTCATGAGTTTGACTTTGCAGATATGTAAAAGGTACCGTACAGAAAACTATTTTACTTGCACAAATATCTTTTAACAAGTGACAGGGACATGCATTTAGCTCATGACAAAAAAAATCCATATTTTTTTCATGAATTCTTCACAAAGTAACGGCAAAATATGGTTTAATAAACATGAGAAATAGATATTTCTCTACTATTTTATCGTTTACATGTGAAGCTTTTAAGTAGCTTTGGTGAGAGGAATATGACTTCTTTGTGAACAAAGAGGAGATTTTTGTAAAATTATGTTGAAAACGCCTTCATTGATAGACTCTTTATTTACTAGATAAAAGTCTGTGGATGAGTAAAGGAGGAAGCGCCATGGAAGATTCAAAAATGGTGGAAGATTCAACGCTTTCTGCATCGCCTAACACAGCTCATGTAAGCGAAAATAGTTCCGTTTGGTCAGATTTTTTAGCTACGATTAAAATTGGAATAGTCAACTCAAATTTCATCACCACCTTTACTGGTTTTTGGCTAGCTCTTTTCTTCAACGAACAACACTTCTTAGAAAACCTGGATAAAGCATTTTTTACTTTAATAGGTTCTTCACTTATCATCGCCGGTTCATGCAGTTTGAACAATTACATAGATCGTGACATTGACCCTCTAATGGAACGAACAAAGGGACGACCTACAGTGACAGGGAGTTTTGCACCTTTGACGGTCCTTGGGATTGGAATCGGTTTTACGTTAACCGGCTTGCTTATGCTACTAGTTGTTTCTTCCGTAGCCGCTCTCATCGGATTAGCAGGAATACTTACATATGTAGTTCTTTACACCATGTGGTCCAAAAGACTATACACAATTAATACAGTAATCGGAAGTATATCAGGCGCTGTTCCGCCTTTAATTGGATGGGCCGCTATCGATCCCAATTTACATGTAGTAGCTTGGGTATTATTTCTAATCATGTTTATTTGGCAGCCGCCTCATTTTCTAGCTCTTGCTATGCGAAGATGTGAAGAATACCGGGCAGCGGGAATCCCTATGTTGCCTGTTGTACACGGGTTTGAGCTGACAAAACGACAGATTCTCATTTGGATTGCTTGTTTGTTGCCATTACCTCTTTATTTATACGAATTAGGCACTCCATTTCTAATTTTGGCCACTGTTTTAAACATAGGATGGCTATTTTTAGGATTTGCTCAATACAATAAACAAGAAGACACAAAGTGGGCTAGCATGATGTTTGTCTACTCACTAAACTATTTAACTATTTTATTTGTCTCAATGATTGTCGCAACGCTTTTTGCCTAGATAAAATCTTTCACTGAATGCGACACTGCACAAGGGGGATTTCTTCTACATGTAGAATTCATTATAGAAGGAATAAGTTTTATGCTCAAGAGGGCATAGATGAAATCACGTCAATGAAAGAGAGGTTGGGGAATGGTATGAAAAAATGGCGATTGAACTTTCGTGTTTTGTCGTTATTTACGCTGCTTGCATTCGTGTTATCGGCCTGTGGAAAACCGTTTTTGTCAACACTTAAGCCTGCAGGTGAGGTAGCTGAAGAACAATATTCGCTTATGCTGCTTAGTACAGCCATCATGGTTTTAGTTATTATTGTTGTCACCATTATCTTTATATTTGTTATTCTGCGCTTTCGTCGTCGCAAAGGCGAAGAAAATGTGATTCCAAAGCAAGTAGAGGGGAGCAGAAAGTTAGAAATTATATGGACAGTGATTCCTATCTTGCTGCTGATTATTTTGACTGTTCCAACGGTCATCTCAACATTTAAGCTAGCGGATGTAAAAGGAATGAAGGACAAAGATGCTGTCGTAGTAAATGTGCGAGCTAACTTGTACTGGTGGGAATTTGAGTATCCTAATCAAAAAATTATTACATCGCAAGATCTAGTTGTTCCAACGGATAAAAAAGTCTACTTTAATATTAAAGCTTCCGACGTCAAGCACTCATTCTGGATTCCTTCAGTTGGAGGAAAGCTCGATGCTAACACAGAAAATGATAATAAATTCTGGCTAGTGTTTGATTCTGAAAAATCGAAGGAAGCTAACGGGGTTTTCTACGGAAAATGTGCTGAGCTTTGCGGTCCATCTCATTCTCTTATGGACTTTAAAGTACGGGCTGTATCAAGCGGTGAATTTGATACGTGGGCAAAAGATTTGAAAAAAGCAAAGCCTGATGTAGAAACAGCATCCGCAAAAGCTGGTCAAGAGGTCTTTAATGAAAGCTGTATCGGATGTCATGCTGTTGACGTTAAAGATAATCGTCCAGAGCAAGCCCGTCAAGCACCAAACTTAGCCGGTTTTTCTGAACGTGAGCGTGTAGCTGGAGTGCTTCCTCACAACAAGGAAAATATCAAAAAATGGTTAAAAGACCCTGAAAAAGTTAAGCCGGGTAATAAGATGAGTGGTACATATCCTGACTTAACAGATGAACAAGTGAATGAGCTAGCAGACTATTTAATGAGTTTAAAAGAAAAATAAACGTCCAGTCGTTTTTAAAAGGGGAGGTTTAGCGATGAGTACACTCAGTCAAAAGAAGGGTGTAGGTGGAACAATTTGGGACTTTATGACAACCGTTGACCATAAGAAAATCGCCATTCTTTATTTAATTGCCGGCGGTATCTTTTTTCTAGTCGGAGGAGTGGAAGCGCTATTTATACGTATTCAGCTGGCTATACCAAGCAATGACTTTGTCAGTGCAGGAACGTATAACGAAATTTTAACAATGCATGGAACAACAATGATTTTCTTAGCCGCAATGCCGCTTCTTTTTGCCATGATGAATGCAGTTGTTCCACTGCAAATTGGAGCTCGAGATGTAGCATTTCCATTTTTAAATTTGTTAGGTTTTTGGTTGTTTGCCTTTGGGGGACTCTTTTTAAATCTAAGCTGGTTTTTAGGAGGAGCACCTGATGCAGGTTGGACATCATATGCTTCGCTGTCTATTGCATCACCTGGTCACGGAATTGATTTTTATGCGATAGGTTTGCAGATTTCCGGAGCCGGGACATTGATTTCAGGTATCAACTTTCTCGTGACCATCATTAACATGAGGGCGCCAGGTATGACTTATATGCGTATGCCGCTGTTTACGTGGACGACGTTTGTTGCATCAGCTCTTATTTTGTTTGCGTTTCCAGCACTAACGGTTGGATTGTTTTTAATGATTTTTGACCGCTTATTCGGGGGAAACTTTTTTGACGCCACAATGGGTGGGAACACCATTATCTGGGAACATCTTTTCTGGATATTCGGTCATCCGGAAGTATATATTTTAATTCTTCCAGCGTTTGGTGTTTTCTCTGAAATTTTACCTACTTTTTCAAGAAAGAGATTATTCGGGTACTCGTCGATGGTTTTTGCTACCGTATTAATCGGATTTTTAGGGTTCATGGTGTGGGCTCACCACATGTTCACAACCGGACTTGGTCCAATTGCAAATGCCATTTTTGCTGTCGCTACGATGGCTATAGCCGTTCCAACTGGAATTAAAATTTTCAACTGGCTGTTTACGCTTTGGGGAGGAAGTATTGAGTTTACTTCTCCAATGCTGTATGCTGTCGCCTTTATTCCATCATTTGTTATCGGGGGAGTAACAGGAGTTATGGCAGCTGTAGCACCTGCAGATTATCAATTTCAAGATTCTTATTTTATCGTTGCTCACTTCCATTACGTTATCGTAGGCGGTGTCGTATACGCTATATTAGCAGGTGTCACATACTGGTGGCCAAAAATGTTTGGGAAGATGTTAGATGAAAAGTTAAGCAAAGCAACGTTTTGGCTCTTTTTGATTGGTTTCCATTTAACGTTCTTTATTCAGCATTTCTTAGGCCTAATGGGGATGCCTCGCCGCGTATGGACGTTCTTGCCTAATCAAGGTCTCGACCTTGGGAATGCAATCAGTTCATCAGGAGCTGCTTTCATGGCGGTTGCTACGCTCATTTTACTGGTTAATATTATAAAAACAACTGCCAAAGGACAAAAGGTAGGAGGAGACCCTTGGGGAGACGGACGTACATTAGAATGGGCTATTTCATCTCCGCCTCCAGAGTATAACTTTAAACAAACACCGCTTGTACGCGGGTTAGATGCATATTGGATTGAAAAAATGGCAGGAAATAAAGAAATGACGCCAGCCGAACCTCTTGGTGATATTCATATGCCAAACTCGTCGTTTATTCCATTTATGATATCGCTTGGAATGTTTATTGCAGGGATTGGCTTTTTGTATCGAAATGATCATGCGTGGGGAGATATTGTAGGGATTATCGGAATGATCGTCATGTTTTTATCGATGTTCTTCCGTTCATGGATTGATGATCACGGCTTTCATATTCACAAAGAAGACTTAGTTGATGATGACAAGGAGGCGAAGATGTAATGGAGACTGAACAAAAGCTAACTGCTGAAACTTTCCCTGCTTCGCCTGAAAAAGCAACGCTTGAAGGGAAAAATAAATTTACTGGCTTTTGGCTCTTTTTAGGCGGAGAGACGGTTTTGTTTGCTTCACTTTTTGCTACTTATTTAGCTTTACGTAATTCAACGATGTCAGGACCTAAGCCAGAAGAATTGTTTGATATTAAGCTTGTTTTTGCAGCCACCATGATTTTATTAACAAGTTCACTAACAAGCGTATATGCTATGTATCATATGAAAAATTTTGAATTTAAAAAGATGCAGCTATGGTTAGGCGTTACGTGGCTTTTAGGTTTAGCGTTTTTAGGGCTAGAAATTTATGAGTTCAGGCATTATGTTCATGAAGGCCATACGTTTACAAGCAGCGCATTCGGTTCTTCTTTCTACGCGCTGGTTGGGACACACGGAGCTCACGTAACGTTCGGATTGCTTTGGATTGGTTCTTTGATGATTCGAAATGCGAAGCGGGGGTTAAACTTATATAACGCTCCTAAATATTATGTCGCAAGTTTATACTGGCACTTTATCGATGTTGTGTGGGTCTTTATTTTCACGGTTGTATATTTAATGGGAATGGTGGGATAAGCTGATGACGACAAATCAATCAAACTCAGATAACCCAAGGCTCAATTTAGATTATCGTAAAAAAAGAAACGCAGAAGATATGAAGATGCAAGTTATTTCTTTTGCGATGATGTTATTTCTAACGCTAATTGCTTTTTTTGCGGTTTATCAAGAGTTTAGCGGATGGTACATTATGCCGGTGATTGTGCTCTTGGCCGTTGTTCAAGTCATCTTTCAACTTTATTATTTCATGCATATGAACCACAAAGGACATACCATACCAGCATTTTTCTTGTATTCAGGCGTATTGGTAGCTCTTTTAACCATTTTAGCTTTTGTAACCATTATTTGGTGGTAAAGAGAAGGGCTGGCATGCGCCAGTCCTTTTCATCATCTGTAGAAGGAGGAATAGACGTTGATTAACAATTTGCAGATGTTTGGTTTTGAAGCACTTTGGAGTCCTTATTATTTTTTAACCATTTGTCTGGTGACCGTATTGTATTTTTTCATCGTTGGGAGATGGAGAGAGAATTTTATAGGAGCGGTGGCCGTAAACAGAAAAACAAAAGCGTATTTTGTTATTAGCATGGTTCTTTTATATATATGTAAAGGAGGACCTGTAGATTTACTGGGGCACTTTATGTTTAGTGCTCATATGACGCAAATGGCAATCGTTTACTTGGTGATTCCTCCGCTTTTTATTTTAGGAATTCCGCCGTGGTTAGCTCGTTCTGTTATTTATGTAAGAGGGGTTAAACCTATTTTTAAATTCTTTACAAAGCCCTTAATTGCGCTACTGTTATTCAATGGGTTATTTTCTTTGTATCATATTCCGCTGCTTTTTGATTTTATTAAAACGGATATGATGCTCCACGGAATTGTGAGTGTTGTATTATTTATCGCTGCATTTTGCATGTGGTGGCCACTCGTTAATCAGCTAGAAGAAGAACAAACGCTAAGTTCTTTAAAAAAGCTTGGCTATATTTTTGCAGATGGCGTACTCCTTACTCCAGCGTGCGCGTTAATTATTTTTGCAAATCATTCTTTATATGCAACGTATACAGACTCAAGCGCTTGGGTACAAGCTCTTTCCCTTTGTGTACCGCCTTCTATGATTGCAAGTTTAGGACAGCTTGCTCCCGAGATGTTTAATACGCTGCCGCCCGTGGAAGATCAGCAGCTAGGCGGCGTTATTATGAAGATCATTCAAGAAATTGTGTATGGAACGGTTTTAGGCTTTATTTTTTTTCAGTGGGCTCGAAAAGAGCGAGAGAAAGATACGTACATGCCTGATTTTAGTGAACGTCAAGATATAAAAGCAAAGGAGATTCCATCTACTCCTCCTTTGAATTAAAAAAAGCGCAGTGTAATTACTGCGCTTTTTCTAATTCTATAGCTGAACGGTTTCAAGCTGTGATTTGATTTGTGTTAATATCTTTTCACACTGTTCTACAAGGGATGGCGGAAAATATTCGCCGTCTCCATATTCTACACCGTGAGGATAATAATGTTTGCCTAGTAGAGGTGTCATAAGATGAATAACAGCATGCCTGCCCCCTACGTCGCCTGAAATAGCATGTCCTTGGACTCGCAAATAGAAGGTATCTCGCTGAAACTCGAATTTTCGATCGTACGTGACGCGTTCATAATCCCATTGTCCGGCGCGGACCAGACCAAATTGATGCATAATCTCATCTAATAAATCTAAATCAACCTTTAATGAATCAAATTTTGCATATTCAAATTTCATATGAACTCCCTCCCAAAACAGATATACCCCAATTAAATCATAAGCCGAATGGATAAAACTTGCAATATCTAATAAAGAAAAATGTAAACGTTATCTATTTTTATTTAAACGTTTTAAATACGAAAGTTTACTAAAAAGTTGGTCACACTATAAAACGAGCACACGATGTAAAGGAGGATAAAACAATGAAAACTGTACAAGAGGTAATGACAGCTGATACGGAAACATGCACCACGCTTGATAACGTATATGAAGTAGCAGTGAAAATGAAGGAATGGAATGTAGGAGCAATTCCAATTGTCGATAGAGATCAGCTAGTAGGAATGATTACAGATCGAGACTTAGTTATAAAAGGCATTGCAGAAAAGAAGCCGAATTCAAGTAAAGTAACGGATGTTATGAGTGAAGAGCTTATAACTATTACAGCGGAAGCCTCTGTAGAAGAAGCTTCTAAGCTTATGGCTCAACATCAAATCCGTCGTCTTCCCGTTGTGGAAAATCAAAAGCTAGTAGGGATTGTATCGCTAGGTGATTTATCAACGTTTCGCTATGCAAATGAACGTGCAGGAGAAGCGCTCTCAGACATTTCACAACAAACGCATTAAAAAGCGAAAGTCAACTGTTTGCAGTATACTCGTAAATAGTTGGCTTTTTCTTTTGTTTCCTTCATACCGATAGCTATTTTTTTTTGAATGCATGTATAATAGAGATAAAAATAAGTTAAACAGGTAAAGAAAACAGGTGTAAGGAGAGGAAGAAAAGCTGAAAAAAGTTATTTTTATTCTCGTATTAATAGTGGCATTTGTATACGCGGAGGATTATTTACCTCAGCTAGAAAAATATCTAACGGGTCAAAATATTGAGCAAAACCAAACGGATTCCAAAAGTCAGCCCACACAAGAAGTGGCTTCTTATGAAAAACAAAGTGAAAATATGATGAGACTCATTGGAGATCATTCAGAACAGTTAATTGGAATGCTTGGAGAGCCGGATCGTATTGATTCTTCTGCATATGGCTATGACTGGTGGATTTACAAAAAGAATCGTCAAACGTATGCGCAGGTAGGAGTAGAAAATAATCAAGTCGTATCTGTATACGTCATTGGCTCAAAAACAAATACAGATCCTTTTGAGATTGGTGAGAAGCGAGAGGAAGTAGAAAAAAGAGTTTCACTTTCATCCGAACTCACGCTTCAAAAAGACGGAAATGAATACCGATTTCGTCTGAGTGAAGAGGATATGAAAATGCGTCCCATTATTAAATATGGAGATGTATACGTCCAACTATATTTTGATCAGTTCCTTAATACAATCTCAAGTATTCGAATTATGGACATGGACACGCTATTAAAACAGCGTCCATACGAAATTGTTTATCGCGGCGAGCTTCCCACAGCTCCGTCATTGACATCGGAGGAGTGGCAAAGTGTCCAAGAAGGAGAAGAGCAGCAAATTATCGATATTACAAATGTAATTCGAGACCGGTTTCAGCTGTCACCTTTAGCTTGGGACGAAGCCACTGCCGGAGTAGCTTATTTACACAGCAAAGAAATGAGCGACTTAAACTATTTCTCTCACGTTTCACCAGCACAAGGTGATTTAGGCAACCGTCTGCAAAAAGGTGATGTAGTATACCGTATCGCGGGCGAAAATATTGCCTCGAATTATCAGGATGGAATCGCTGCTGTTGAAGGGTGGCTTAATAGTGAGGGACATCGTAAGGCTTTACTCAATAAAGAGTTTACGCGTCTTGGTGTAGGTGTATATGAGAAATATTATACGCAAAACTTTATCACTCCCATGAATGAATAGTAAGTTTAAAACTTCCTTTTGAAAATAGGTCTACTCTTGTCCTCTTTCTCATAAGTTTTAGTAGAGGTTAGAGGAGGGACGAGAATGAAAGGAAGAATAGTAGGAATATTGCTCGTACTTTTCTTTGCATATACGACTACTGTACATGCAGCTGAAGGGCAGTGGGAAAAGCTTGATAACTTATCTGATCAAACGCTATCGCTTGTAGAGCAAAAGGAGTATAAAGCAGCCCAACATTTGTTCAGAAACTTTTCGAATGAATTTACCAGTCTCAATACAGCTTCTTTGGGCGTATCGGCCGAAGATATACGTATTTTAACTCTTTGTTATGAACAGGTAGAAAGGTCTCTTTTATCTTCTGATTCCAGTGATGAAGAACGTCTTCAAAAAGCTACTCAATTTCGATTATTAGTCGATGCGCTGCACAGCAAGCATCAGCCTATGTGGACTGAGCTTGAAGGCAGTATGCTAGCAACATTTAAAGAGATGCGAAATGAAGCGGTAAAAGGAGAACAAGCGGCTTATGAAGCGCAGCTTAAGCAATTTTTGAAGGAATATGATATGATCTTACCGAGCGCGCAGGTAGACGTGTCGTTTCCCTACGTACAGCGTGTGAGCGCGGACGTTCACTTTTTACAAACTGAAGGAACGCTAAGTGAGATTAACGATGAGCAGTTTAACCAAATGGAACAAAACTTGAAAGATTTTTTTGAACAAGTAAAAGAAAATCGTACAGACCCGTCTTTTATTTGGGTTACAATTACCACCGGAAGTATTATTATTGCTACACTTTTTTATGTAGGAGCGCGAAAATATTTCGCTGATCAGAAAAGAAAGTCAGCTAGAGGGCGTAATGATTGACGTAAAAGCGCAGAATTGTCTAAAATAAAAGAGTAGTCAAACACATAATGAAAGGTGTGGGTAAATGAGCTTTTTGATTTATTTTCTCATTATTATCCTTGTGCCAATTTGGGCACAGTTTAAGGTGAGAAGTGCTTACAAAAAATATTCACAAGTAAGCAACTCATCAGGAATGACAGGCGCAGAAGTAGCAAGAAAAATTTTGGATGAAAACGGGTTGTACAACGTTCACGTAGAGCCTGTAGGCGGATTTTTATCAGATCACTATGATCCTCGTTCAAAAGTCATTCGTTTGTCAGAAGACAACTATTACGGAACGTCTGTCGCAGGCGCTGCCGTTGCGGCTCACGAAGTGGGACACGCGATTCAAGACAAAGAAAACTATTCGTTTTTACGTCTTCGCCACTCGCTTGTGCCGGTGGCAAGCCTTGGATCAAACGCTTCTTGGATTTTAATTATGATTGGAATTATCGCGTCGATTAAGCCGTTGCTATTGTTAGGTATTATCTTCATGGCAGCAGCGGTCGTATTCCAAGTTGTAACACTGCCTGTTGAATTTAACGCTTCAAGCCGAGCGATGACGCAAATCGTCTCAGTCGGAGCGATTCGAAATGACGAAGAGCGCGAGACGCGCAAAGTGCTTAACGCAGCGGCTTTAACATACGTAGCAGCTGCAGCAGTAGCAGTTCTTGAGTTGGTTCGTTTAATCATGATTTATACAGGAATGAATAACGACGACTAATAAAAAAATACCGCATTAGCGGTATTTTTTTATCTTTCAAGCGGTTTTTTATTTTCATCAAGGGTAAAGCCTTCGCCTAAGACATCATGAACATCCGTAACTGCAACGAATGCGTGTGGATCTACAGAAGTAATAACTTGCTTTAAACGGAAAATTTCATTTTTACTAACCACGCAGTATAGCACGTTAGTATCTTGCTTAGAAAAAGAACCTTGGCCTTTTAAAATCGTCACGCCTCGATCCATTTCTTTCATAATTTTATCCGATATGGCTTCGTTATGATTTGAAATGATCGTTGCTCCTTTAGCGGCATACGCGCCGTCTTGCATAAAGTCAATAACCCGTGCAGCGACAAAGACTGCAACAAGTGTGTACATAGCTTCTCGGTAGGATAAATAAATGAGAGATGCACTAATCACAATAAAGTCAAAAAGAAACATCGTTTTCCCCATATTCCACCCGATATATTTTTGAACAACACGTGCGATGATATCGACTCCTCCAGTTGTTCCTCCAAACCTGAAAATAATGCCAAGGCCCACTCCAATAAAAACACCGGCAAAAAGAGCTGCTAGAGTCATATCATGACGCAGGGGCATATTCACCGGGAAGCGCTGGAATATCCATAAAAATAGCGATAAGCTGACGACTCCGAGCATGGTATAAATAAATGCTGTTCTCCCTAATAGTTTCCACCCTACAAAAAACAAAGGAATATTTAACACTAAGTTAGAATAAGAGGGATCAATGTTAAATAAGAAAAATAAAAGCAGGGTAATGCCTGTGAATCCACCTTCAGCTAAATTGTTTTGCATGTTAAAATTAACAAGTCCAAACGCAAATATGGCAGCACCAAGCATTATAAAAATAATATTTTTAAATCTGAGACCTTTCATACTTACAAACCTCCTATGACCGTTTTTGCACTACCTTATCATAAAGGAATATATTTCATTTCGTAAATAACTATCGAAAAGATTTTTGAAAATAGTAAAAAGTGATGATGTTTCTTCTAGTGCTATGTATTAGTAGTATCCTCAATTCGTAAAATATAGACAGATTTTTGAGAATTAAGGGAAACGTGAGGAATATTGTGAAAGAGCATCTGACAAAGGCTTGGTAAGAAGAAGTAATTACACTAAATAATTTGAAGTAAAGATGTTATAATAGTAAGCTGAGTGTACTTCTAAAAGAGGTGAAATAAAAAGATGTCAAAAAAAACGATGGAGCAAATGCAGCAAGAAGTTGATGCATATATTAGCCAATTTAAAGAAGGATATTTTAGTCCTCTTGCTATGCTTGCGCGAATGTCGGAAGAAGTGGGCGAATTATCGCGCGAAATTAACCACTATTATGGTGAAAAGCCGAAGAAAACGACTGAAGCAGAACGTACGGTCGAAGAAGAAATGGGCGACATTTTATTTGTATTAATTTGCTTTGCAAATTCATTAAATATTGATTTACAAGAAGCGCATGATCGCGTTATGAATAAATTTAATACGCGTGACAAAGATCGCTGGACGAAAAAAGAAGACTAAGGAGAGAAAAAGAATGGACAAAATTCGAATTGTACTTGCAGGACCAAGAGGTCGTATGGGAAAAGAAGCTGTATTATTAATAGAAGAAACAGAGCATTTTGAATTAGTAGCAGCGGTAGATCGTATCAATGAAGGAAAATACATAAGTGATATTGAAGGAATGCCAAATGTACAAGCGCCAATCTACACGGATATTGAAAAATGTTTTGAAGACGTTAAGGCAGATGTTTTAGTTGATTTGACAACACCTGAAATTGGGCGCGTTCATACTAAAACAGCCCTAACATATGGAGTAAGACCTGTTGTAGGAACAACTGGCTTTTCAGAAGAAGATTTAAAAGAATTAAAGCAGCTTGCTGAAGAGAAGGAACTTGGCTGTATCATTGCACCTAATTTTGCGATTGGCGCTATTTTAATGATGAAGTTTTCACAAATGGCAGCTAAATACTTTGATGATGTTGAAATTATTGAAATGCATCACGATCAAAAGTTAGATGCACCATCAGGAACAGGCTTAAAAACAGCGGAGCTTATCAGTGAAGTTCGTGAAGCAAAAAAACAAGGTCATCCTGAAGAAAAAGAATTGCTAGAGGGCGCACGCGGTGCAGATTATGAAGGAATCCGCCTACATAGCGTACGTTTGCCAGGACTGATTGCTCACCAAGAAGTGATGTTCGGAGGATTTGGACAAACATTAAAAATCCGTCATGATTCATACAACCGTGCTTCTTTTATGTCAGGTGTGAAGCTAGCTGTTGACACAGTTATGAACGTAGACACACTTGTATATGGGTTAGAAAATATTATTGACTAAGGAGCGAGAAAAATGAAAATCGCCTTAATTGCACATGATAAAAAGAAAAATGATATGGTACAATTCACAACAGCCTATCAAGCGATTTTACAGGAACATTCGCTGTTCGCAACAGGAACAACAGGAACGCGTATTTCAGAAGCAACAGGTTTGAAGGTTCACCGCTTTCAATCAGGACCCCTTGGAGGAGATCAGGAGATAGGAGCTTTAATTGCTCAAAATGAAATGGATATGGTTATTTTTTTCCGCGATCCATTAACAGCTCAGCCTCATGAACCTGATATTTCAGCTCTGATGCGTCTCTGTGACGTCTATGCGGTTCCTCTTGCAACGAATATGGGAACAGCAGAGATTTTAATTCATGGACTTGAACGAGGCGATTTGCATTGGCGTTCAATTATAAAAAAATAGGGTGAAGATAATGAAAGAAACAATAGATATCCTTGCCTTTGGTGCTCATGCCGATGATGTAGAAATCGGCATGGGTGGAACCATTGCAAGAATGAGTGAACAAGGTTTGAAGGTAGTTATTTGCGATTTGACGCAAGCTGAACTTTCTTCAAATGGAACGGTTGAAATTCGAAAGCAAGAAGCGTCCAAAGCTGCTGATGTCTTAGGTGTTCATGAGCGAATTCATCTGCATTTGCCAGACAGAGGTTTGGTTTTAAAGGCAGAGTATATAGCTGAAATTGCATCAGTTATTCGCACGTATCAACCAAGGATTATATTTGCTCCTTACTTCGAAGATCGTCATCCTGATCATGGAAATTGTGCAAAGCTTGTAGAAGAGGCTATGTTTTCCGCTGGCGTTAAAAATTATATCGATTATAAAAAGCAAAAAGCTCATCGTGCTGAGTCTCTTTATTTCTATATGATAAATGGATTTCATAAGCCAGATTTTATTATAGATGTATCAAGCACGTTTCAAAAGAAAGTAGCTAGTCTAGAGGCTTATGAAAGTCAATTTATAAAAACAGCAGATACGTTTGATACGCCGCTGGTAAACGGATATATTGAAACGGTAGAGAGCAGAGAGCGATTATTTGGCAAAGAAGTCGGGGTAGCATACGGTGAAGGTTTTTTATCTAAAAAACCGATTTTGATGTACGACGATTTAGTAGGTGGAAAATAAATGAAGTTAAAAATTGGTATTACATGTTATGCTTCCGTTGGAGGTTCAGGAGTGGTAGCAACGGAGCTAGGGAAGCTGCTGGCTGAAAAGGGGCACGAAATTCATTTTATTTCCTCTAGCATGCCTTTTAGATTGACGAAAGTATATCCAAATATTTATTTTCACGAAGTAGATGTAAATCAGTACTCCGTCTTTAAATACCCTCCGTATGATCTTGCTTTATCCAGTAAAATGGCTGAAGTGGCTAAAAGAGAAAAGCTTGACATTATTCATACGCACTATGCAATTCCCCACGCCGTTTGCGGGATTTTAGCTAAACAAATGGTGGAGCACGAAGTGAAAATTGTGACGACTCTTCATGGGACAGATATTACGGTTCTAGGAGAGGATCCATCGTTAAAAGATTTAATTAAATTTGGAATTGAGAAATCAGATGCAGTGACGGCTGTATCTCAGTCACTTGTTGATCAAACTCACCATTTAATTAGTCCAGATAAAGAAATTGAAACGATGTATAATTTTATTGATGAACGAGTTTATCATAAAAAAGAAGTTCAGTATTTAAAAGCGGAGTATGGCATATTAGAAAATGAAAAAGTCGTTATTCATATTTCAAACTTTCGTCAAGTCAAACGAGTTACAGATATAGTCAAAACATTTGCTATTATTAATAAAAAGCTTCAGTCTAAGCTGCTGCTTGTAGGAGACGGCCCTGAAATGACGGTTGTGTCTCAATTAGTAAGAGAGCTAAATCTTCAAGATTCTGTGTTATTTCTTGGGAAACAAGAAAATGTAGCAGAATTATATTCGATTAGCGATTTAAAATTGTTATTATCTGAAAAAGAAAGCTTTGGGCTTGTACTTTTAGAAGCTATGGCTTGCGGTGTTCCATGCATCGGAACAAATACAGGCGGAATTCCTGAAGTAATTGAACACGAAAAAACAGGATATATTTGCGAAGTGGGAGACGTCGAAGAGGCAGCGAGCAAAGCAATTCAGCTACTTGAAAATGAACAGCTGCATCACCAAATGAGGGAAGCGTCTCTAAGCGCAGTTAATCATAAATTTCATTCAACAGAGATTGTGAGTCAATATGAAAAACTTTATTATAAATTGGTACAGGGTTGAAGAATGGAGGACGTTATGAAAGAACCGTTCATTCATCCGCTTTATATTATTGAAAAACTGGAGACAGCCGGTTACGAAGCGTATTTTGTTGGAGGAGCGGTCCGGGATCTCATTTTAAATCGGACGATTGGAGATATTGATATCGCTACGTCAGCTAGGCCTGAACAAGTGATGGAACTCTTTCCTAAGACGATTCATGTAGGAATCGAGCATGGTACGGTTGTCGTTGTCCATGAGAACGAGACCTATGAGGTAACCACTTTTCGCTCTGAGGGAGAATATGATGATTTTCGTCGCCCCTCGTCCGTTACGTTTATTTCGTCTCTGATAGAAGATTTGCAGCGTCGCGATTTTACAATCAATGCAATGGCTATGAATGCAAAGGGAGAAATCATTGATCCATTTAATGGAAGAGAAGATTTGCGAAATCAGTTAATTCGCACTGTCGGAAATGCTAAAGAACGCTTTCATGAAGATGCTCTTCGTATGATGAGAGCCGTTCGCTTTGTCAGTCAGCTGGCGTTTTCGCTGTCTGATCAAACTAAAAGAGCCATTCAGCAATACGGTGAACTGCTGAGGCATGTTTCTATTGAGCGCATTACAGTTGAATTCGAAAAAATGCTGAGTGGAAAGCGTCCGTCTTTAGCATTAGCACTTGTAGCAGATACGGAGCTGTATCGCTACTTGCCCCAATTGAATGTAGATCCGCAAAAATTCCGATCTGTTTGTGCACACGATTGGATGATGCTTCAGCGAGTATCGGAGTCATGGACACTTCTGGTACATCTACTCGACATTCAAGACAAGCAGGCATTTTTTAAAAGCTGGAAATTATCTAATAAGCAAATTAAAGATATTCAGCTTCAGTCTATTGGTCTTCGAGACGTTTTGGAAAATGGATGGTCAAAACGCATCATGTATACAATTGGAGAGCAGGCCAGCGTAAGCGTGAATCGTATTTTACAACTTCTTCGAAGCAATGAGCATATGAATGAACATGAGCTTCTTTACATCTATAGCGAGCTGCCTATTCATTCTTTAAAAGATTTAGATATAAATGGTCAAGATCTTTTAGTGTGGACAGGTAAAAAGGGTGGTCCATGGGTGTCTCAACTGTTAAAAGAAATTGAGGAGAAAGTTCTATACAATGAGTTAATGAACACGAAATCTTCAATAAGAAAGTGGGTGCAGTCTTGCAGTCAGATATAAGAAGAACGCTGCTTGAAATGTTTACGAACGCAGATGGGGACTATGTGTCCGGCCAAAAGATCAGCGATTTATTAGGCTGTTCAAGAACAGCTGTATGGAAGCATATCGAAGAGCTGCGAAAAGACGGCTATGAACTTGAAGCTGTTCGTAAAAAAGGCTATCGCATTGTAGGGAAGCCGAACAAAGTAAGCAGCAACGAGCTTTTATTAGGGCTCCAAACAACAAAAATCGGTCAGTATATTCATTATGAGGAAAGCGTACATTCTACTCAAAAAATTGCTCATCGAATTGCTCAAGAAGGAGCAAAAGAAGGAACGGTTGTAGTTGCTGAAGAGCAAACGGCAGGGAGAGGAAGACTTGATAGAGCGTGGTATTCCCCAAAATATACTGGTGCCTGGATGAGTATTATACTGCGTCCTTCTATCCCTCCGCAGCAGGCTCCTCAGCTGACTCTACTATCAGCAGTGGCTGTTGTACAGGCCATTCAAGAAGTGACGAACCTTTCTCCAGACATTAAATGGCCTAATGATGTTTTATTAAATGGGAAGAAGCTAGTTGGGATTTTAACAGAAATGCAGGCTGATTTTGACCGGATTCATTCGGTCATCATTGGAATCGGCATCAATGTGAATCAGCAGGAAACGGATTTTAATGAACAAATCAAACACATTGCCACATCTTTACGTATTGAAAAAGGTGAAGAAATTAATCGTGCAGCTTTGATGCAAGCGTTTTTCTTAAAGTTAGAAACCCTTTACGAAGAATACTTAAAAAATGGCTTTGGTTTAATTAAAGTTCTTTGGGAAACATATGCGATCAGTATTGGCAAGCGAATTATAGCACGCACGATGACAGCCAACATTGAAGGCTTTGCAAAAGGTATAACAGATGAAGGTGTTTTATTGATTGAAGATGATAAAGGAGTTATACACCGAATTCATTCTGCAGATATTGAGCTCTCTGCTAAAAAATAGTAGAAAAATAAAGAAATTTTTATTATAATACGAGTATCAAGGTAGTATCGCAAGAACTTCACTTGATACTCGTTTTTTATTTTTAATACGACAATAAATCTGCCTTGATCCATTAAGGACTAGGACAGAGGGATGACGCGTAGGTAAGCACATTAGGTAAAGTGTGCTTTTTATAGATGAAGTCTGTCAAAGTCCTTCTTCCTTTTATAGGTAGAAGGACTTTTTGTGTGCAGACGTGCGCTCATCTCCTCTGAGAAGGAGGAGAAAGTTAGTGAAAACAAAATTAGATTTTTTACGTATGAAACAGAACAATGAACCAATTGTGATGCTGACTGCGTACGATTATCCGTCAGCTAAGTACGCTGAGGAAGCAGGCGTAGACATGATTTTAGTAGGCGATTCTCTCGGAATGGTCGTTTTAGGATATGACTCTACGATTCCTGTAACGGTAGATGATATGATTCATCATACAAAAGCAGTTAAAAGAGGAGCTGCTGATACATTTATCGTTACCGACATGCCATTTATGTCCTATCACGTGTCGAAAGAAGACACGATGAAAAATGCTGCTCGCATTATGCAGGAAAGCGGAGCTCATGCTTTAAAAGTAGAAGGTGCAAAGGATGTTCTTTATACAATTTCAGAATTGACGCAAGCTGGTATTCCGGTTGTTGCACATCTCGGGTTAACACCTCAGTCTGTCGGTGTCCTGGGCGGTTATAAAGTGCAGGGAAAAGAAGCAAAAGAAGCCAAACAGCTAATCCAAGACGCGATCAAGTGTGAGCAAGCGGGAGCTATTGCTGTTGTATTAGAATGTGTTCCTAAACAAGTAGCAAAACAAGTAGCTGAACGCTTGAGCATTCCAACAATCGGAATTGGAGCAGGAGCTGATACGGATGGTCAAGTACTTGTATACCACGATGTATTAACGTACGGAGTAGAGCGTGTGCCAAAATTCGTTCAGTCATTTGCGAAAATAAATGAGCCTATTTTACAGGGGCTTTCTCAGTATGTAAGTGAAGTGAAAAAAAGAGAGTTTCCGAAAGAAGCACATACTTTTTCAATGAAAGAAGAGCAGTTAACGGCACTGTACGGAGGAAAATAAGATGAAAGTCATTACAACAATTAAAGACATGCAGCAGGAGATGAAAAAAGAAAAGCAGCTTGGACGTTCAATTGGATTTGTCCCGACGATGGGCTATTTGCATGAAGGCCATGCTACTTTGCTTGGAGCAGCCCGCACAGAAAATGAAGTAGTAGCGCTAAGTATTTTTGTGAACCCGACTCAATTTGGGCCGAATGAAGATTTTGATACGTATCCAAGAGATTTTGAACGCGATGAGCGCGTGGCAAAAGAAGCTAACGTCGACTATTTATTTTATCCTTCAGTAGAGGAAATGTATAAGTCAAGCCGTTCAGTTGCTATAACCGTGACCGATCGTGTAGACGTATTGTGTGGACAGAAGCGCCCTGGACATTTTGACGGAGTAGCCACGGTACTAACAAAGCTTTTTCACATTGTAACACCGGATCGTGCATACTTTGGTAAAAAAGATGCACAGCAAGTTGCTGTGGTAGATGGCTTAATTGAAGACTTTAATTTTCCTGTGGAGCTTAGAGCAGTAGATACGGTGAGAGAAGCAGATGGATTAGCTAAAAGTTCTCGCAACGTATATTTAACAGATAAAGAAAGAGAAGAGGCACCTGTTTTATTTAAGAGTTTACAAAGCGCTCTGCAGCTTCTTGAAAGCGGAGAGAAGCAAGTAGAAATCCTTAAAGAGACCATTCGAAAAGAAATTGAGCAATATACGAGCGGTAAAGTGGATTATATCGAGGTTTATACGTATCCAGAGCTAAAAACGATTAAGCAAACCGCTGGAAAAATCATTATTGCTTTAGCTGTTCAATTCTCTAAAGCCCGTTTAATTGATAATGTAATTGTAGACGTACAGGGGGATAACTAAATGTTTCGCACGATGATGAATGCTAAAATACACAGAGCTCATGTAACTGAAGCCAACTTAAATTATGTTGGTAGTATCACCATTGATGAAGATATCATCGACGCAGTAGGAATCGCAGCAAACGAAAAAGTCCAAATTGTAAACAATAATAACGGAGCGCGCTTGGAAACGTACGTGATTCCCGGCGAACGCGGGAGCGGGGTAGTTTGTTTAAATGGAGCTGCTGCAAGACTCGTGCAGCCTGGAGATATCATCATCATTATCTCTTATGCGTTCGTAGCCAATGAAGAAGTAGCTCATCATCATCCAACCGTAGCGATTATGAATGAGCAGAATAAAATCCAACAATTGCTTAAACAAGAACCAGCTGGTACAATTCTATAAGAACAGTCCCCCTTTATGAGGGGGATTTTTATTTGAATACATACGCTAGTAAGTGAACGGTATAAACCTCTATACACACTAAAGTAAAACTTCTATGTATGAAAGCCTCTCTGTTTTTCACGAGAAGGAGTTGCGCTTTTAAAGCATATAGAGCAGGCTTTCACTTTATACTATAAAAAGACAGACTTGCGAGGTGTTGACCGTGAATAAACGCTTTGTTGTGGTAGATCTTGAAACGACGGGACATTCTCCAAAACAAGGAGATAAAATGATTCAATTTGCTGCTGTCATAGTAGAAGACGGCAAAATTGTTGAACGTTTTTCTAGTTTTTTAAATCCTGGTATGGATATTCCGCCTTTTATTACACAACTAACTAACATTCAAAATGATATGGTGAAAGATGCGCCTTTATTTGAAGAAATTTCACCTAAAATTATAGAATTGCTAGATGATGCTTATTTTGTTGCACATAATGTGGCATTTGATTTAACTTTTTTACAAGAAGAACTCTATCAGTGCGGAGAGGAGACGCTTTATAATTCAACCGTAGACACCGTCGAACTGGCTCGGATTCTGCTGCCTACAGTTGATGGGTACAAACTTAGCCAATTAGCTGAGTATTTACATATTGAACATGAAAACCCTCATCAAGCAGATAGTGATGCAGAAGTAACAGCACGTATTTTACTGTTACTAATTGAAAAATTGAAGAAGCTACCTCTAACAACCTTAAAGCAGCTGTATGCGCTAAGCTTGCACTTTAAAAGTGAAATTGGAGAACTGATTCAACAAGTTATAGATGATAAAAGCTATGCTGAGGATGATTCTTATGAATTTATACATGGGATTGCGCTAAACAAATATCAGCCGCATTCAGCTAATGAAAAGCAGAACTCTCATACTTACGAAATATTTGAAACTGAAAAGCAAAAGCTGTTCCATCAGGCTCTGCCATTGTTTGAAGAACGAAAAGGGCAGTGGGAGATGATGAACTTTGTACAAGAGTGCTTTGCAGGTAATGAGCATGCTTTAATTGAAGCCGGGACCGGTATTGGTAAAACCTACGCTTATTTAGTTCCTGCCGTGTTTTATGCTTCTGTTCATCATCACCCAGTCATTATCTCAACTAACACGGTAACGCTTCAGCAGCAAATCATCGAAAAAGATGTGCCTATTCTAGAAAAGATTGTTCCGTTTCCTGTTACAGCAGCTGTTTTAAAAGGAAGAGAACACTACATTAGTATAAGAAAATTTATTCAGCTCTTAAAAGAGCGCAATAATAATTACGATGCGATCCTAACAAAAGCGAAGCTGCTTATCTGGCTGACGGAAACGGAAACGGGCGACAGCGATGAAATAAACCTGCCTTCTGGCGGCAAACTTTTTTGGGAACAGCTAAATGAAAGCAATCCGTCTCCAAGTGACTTTAAGCATCCTTGGAAACTTTATTCTTTTTATGAACGAGCGCAGAACAGAGCGCAAAATGCCCACATAGTAGTGACAAATCATCGCTTGCTGTTGATGGATGTGATGAGTAATCATGAGCTGCTGCCTGAGTATGAACAGATTATTATTGACGAGGCTCATCACTTAGAAGACATTGCCGGAGAAGAGCTGGGGGAGCGCTTAGATTATTTTGCGGTTCATGCGCTATTAAACCGAATCGGAACTATTCAAGACAAAGGGCTGTTAAAAAAAGTTCATCATACCTTTGTAAAATATAGCATCGAGCTTAACACTGAACTGCTTCAAAACCTGTTTGTGCAGCTTCATTCTGAGTGCGATGACTTATTTCGTTTGATTCATTCTTTTGTCCAAAAAAGAATCGGCAATCAGCAGGGCGAGATTGGAAGAAGCAGCTATCGATATAAAGTGGAAAAAGAGCATGGGCATTACTGGACGGCTATTCAAGAAGCAGCGTCGCGCATTCGTTTTTTAATTCACGATCTTTTTACATGGAATGATGGGGCAAGACATTCCTTTGACGAACTATATGACAAAGTCACAAAAAATGAACAGTCGTCTCTTCATGAATTTCAAACGGCTGTTAAAGGATTTGAGCACATATCTCAGCAAATAGAAAAGCTTCTGTTCAAACAGCAGAGTCATCACGTAACGTGGTTTGAGATTGAACCAAAAGGAGCAGCGAATGCTACGTATATCTATAGTCAGCCTACTTCCATTGCCGATACGCTGGCTGATGAATTTTTCGCTAAGAAACAAAGCGTTATTTTAACATCGGCTACATTGACGGTGAATGGAACATTTGATTATTTAATTCAAGAGCTAGGGTTATATGACTTTCAGCCTGCTCAACTCATTCTACCTTCCGAGTTTGATTATGAGAAGCAAGCTAGAGTCTATATTCCTCAAGATATGCCTGCTGTTAACGAAGTATCATTATATGAGTATAGCGCTATGATGGCAGAAAGTATTCTTGACGTAGCTAAAGTAACAAATGGTCGTATGCTGGTGCTTTTTACTTCATATGACATGTTGAAAGCTACGTATGGTTATTTAAAAGAGTTAAACGATCTTGAAGAGTTTGTACTGCTCGGTCAAGGAGTCACAACTAGAAATCGTAATAGACTGCTAAAGGACTTCAGCCAGTTTGAGCATTCCATTCTATTAGGTACAAATAGCCTGTGGGAAGGAATTGATCTGCCAGGAGATTTATTATCATGTCTCGTAATTGTCAGACTTCCTTTTTCATCGCCTAATCAACCTCTGCTGACAGCTAAATTTGAGCAGATGAAAAAAGAAGGAAAAAGTCCTTTTATGAATTATTCACTTCCTCAGGCCGTTATCCGTTTTAAACAAGGATTTGGACGGTTAATTCGTTCCAAAAGTGACCGAGGAGCTATATTTATTTTTGATAATCGCATTACGCGAACAGCATATGGATACCATTTTCTTCATTCACTTCCAAAAGTCCAGGTTGTTCAAAAAACGTTTTCGAATATCTTACTGGACTACAAAGAATGGTGGAATGAAAAGACTTGAGCATACGCTTAAGTCTTTTTTTATGCATACTGTTTCTTCACTTGAGAGACGATAGTAATATACTATGATAAGCAAATGAGGGCAGTGTATGATTAAAATATTGCTAAGTGCTGTACTGTTTTTTAGTTTTATGAACTGTTCGGCTTCAGCAGCCGTCATTAAAAACGTAGATTTTGGTTTGCAAGCTGATGAAGTAGTGATTACCTTTCTACCTCTTTCAGCTGGAGAAGCGAGTCTGATTCAAGACGGAAGCGGTGAGACTATTTTGATAAATACCGGTAATGCATCTTCCTATCTCGAGCTAAAGAAGTGGTTGAAGCGATATAAAGTAAAAAAAATCAACCAATTAGTGATTACAAAACAGCAAAAATACTATGATTCAAATGTTCAGCGTGCTGTGAATGATTATCATATAAAGCGCATTATTGTCCCGGCTCAGTACCAGGCGGAATTTCAAACAGAGAAGTGGAAAGAAAATGATTTATTTCAGTTAACAGATAATATACACGTTGATGTCTTGCATGCATCGAAACAAAAAACAGCGGCTATGGATCTATTATTTACGATTGGAGAACATCGGATTCTATATGCAATGAGCAGCTCAGATGAAGTAGAAGAAAAGTTTTTACGCATTCCTCTTACCCATGTAGATGTATTAAAAATTCCTAATTTTGGAGAGGGAACGTTTTTTTCGAATACATTTTTGAAGCAATTAGATACACAGCTTGCCGTTATGTTTACGAAACCAGGCCGTTCCTATTCCCCTCGACTGCTTTCAAATTTAACAGCTGAATGGATTGAATTATATGACGTAAGAGAAGGGAGCGCTTACTCTATTAAAATGTCGCTAAAATCCTATGATGTGATGAAATTTTCTGCAAAATAAACAAATTTCCTTTTGCAAAAAGAGGTAAATTCCTTATAATATTATATATGTTTACTTATTTATTCGGTTTTTACGCAAAACGTACAGATGGGATTGATGAGTGAAAAAGATGACGATGGTTTTTGATACCTGTTATAATACGGATATCGTCATTTTTGCGTCGTGATAGACGAGCTAGGAGGTTTACAATGGAAAGCAGGATTGAAGTATTATCAACTGTCCGCGTGGAAAATTCCTCGGATTTATATAAAATTGTTGATAGTTTGAATCGCACGTTGAAAAAGCAAGATTTGATGTTCGGATTAGCGTTAGATGAAGAAGATCAAAGCAAAGCTGTATTTACAATTTATCGTACATAAGTAGGGGTTTTATGAAAAAGTTAATTATTGTAGCGGTAGCTGCTGTGCTTTTAATTATCGGGGGCATTTCTTTTAGCATTTATCACTCGTCCGTGAAGGATGTGCAGTCTGCTGAGGAAAAAGCAGCATCTCAAGCAAAAAAAGAATTTAATTTGAAATCTGTCACAAGCACCCAGCCATATTTCGGCAATCATGCATTTTATGTAGTAGAAGGTACAAACCGAAGCAATCAAAAGGTAATTGCTTGGATGCCTAAAAGCAAAAAACAAACAGCAGTTTTAAAGAAAGCAAGCAGCGGGATCACAAAAGAAAAAGCCATTTCCATTGTGAAAAATGATAAAAACCCGCAGGAAATTAAGTCGGTGCGCCTAGGCATTGAAAAGAAAAAGCCGCTGTGGGAAGTAACATATGTGGATAAAGATAAGAAACATTTAACATACTATTATCTTGATTTCTCTAGCGGTGAATTTATAAAACGATACAGCTTATCTCAATCATAAATCGTTTATACCATATGAAATGCCATATGTGTCATAATATAAGATTTCAGCGCTTTATGAAAATGAAGCCAATTTTTTATCTATAATCAGCCCGCGGGCTGATTATAGCTTTAGTTCATAGGGGGAGATTTTAGTGAAGTTAGCAAAACGTGTATCAGCATTAACGCCATCATCAACATTAGCGATTACAGCAAAAGCGAAAGAATTGAAAGCGGCTGGTCATGATGTGATTGGACTTGGAGCAGGGGAACCTGATTTTAATACGCCGCAGCACATTTTAGAAGCGGCTGTCACAGCAATGAATGATGGTCAGACAAAATATACGCCAGCAGGCGGCCTTGCACCATTAAAAGAAGCGGTAATTGAAAAATTCAAACGCGACCAAGGCCTGACGTATTCACCTTCTGAAATTATTGTTTGTACAGGTGCTAAGCACGCACTGTATACGTTATTTCAAGTTCTGTTAGACGAAGGTGACGAAGTGATTATCCCAACTCCTTACTGGGTAAGTTATCCTGAGCAAGTAAAGTTAGCAGAAGGTACACCAGTATTCGTTGAAGGTTCTGAAAATAACGAATTTAAAATCACACCTGAACAATTAGAAGCGGCTATTACTGCTAAAACCAAAGCTGTTATTATCAATTCACCAAGCAACCCAACAGGTATGATTTACACAAGAGAAGAGCTTCAAGCTTTAGGGGAAGTTTGCTTGAAACACGATATTTTTATCGTATCAGATGAAATTTATGAAAAGCTTGTATACGGTCAAAATGAACATGTATCGATTGCACAGCTTTCACCAGCGTTAAAAGAAAAAACAATTATCATTAACGGTGTTTCTAAGTCACATTCCATGACGGGCTGGCGCATTGGATATGCAGCTGGTGATGCTACAGTTATTAAAGCGATGACAAACCTAGCGAGTCACAGCACGTCAAATCCAACATCTATTGCTCAATATGCAACAATTGCTGCGTATAACGGCACTCAAGAACCGGTGGAAATGATGCGACAAGCTTTTGAAGAGCGTCTAAACGTGATTCATGAAAAGCTGATTAACATTCCAGGGTTCTCATGCTTAAAGCCACAGGGTGCTTTCTACTTATTCCCTAACGCAATTGAAGCTGCAAAGTTAACTGGCTTTGATACAGTTGATGCTTGGGTAGAAGCTATTTTAGAAGAAGAGAAGGTAGCCCTAGTTCCTGGATCAGGATTCGGTTCACCTGAAAACGTACGTCTTTCTTATGCTACATCACTAGATCTGCTAGAAAAGGCATTAGAACGAATTCAATCATTCATGACTCGTCACATGAAATAAAAAAGTAACAATAGGTAGAAACAAAAGAGCTTTTTAGCACAAATCACACGTGTTAGAAGGCTCTTTTTGTTTGTTACTTGTTATTATGTTTGTCGAAATGTATAATAGGATGGCATACATAATTACGAAATGTAAGTTTTTTGGAGGGATATTAATCGTGAAAATTACGATTTCAGAAGCAAGCAAGCATGTAGGAAAAGAAGTAACAATTGGTGCTTGGTTAGCGAATAAACGTTCAAGTGGTAAAATTGCCTTTTTACAGCTGCGCGATGGATCAGGATTCATGCAAGGGGTAGTTGTAAAAGCTGAAGTAGAAGAAGAAACTTTTAAATTAGCTAAATCTATGACGCAAGAATCATCACTATATGTAACAGGTGTAGTACGTGAAGATGAGCGCTCACCGTTTGGCTATGAGTTAACAGTTACAAGCCTTGAAGTTATTCATGAAGCTGTTGATTATCCAATTACGCCAAAAGAACATGGAACAGAGTTCTTAATGGATAACCGTCATTTATGGCTGCGTTCTAAACGTCAACATGCTGTTATGAAGGTTCGTAACGAAATTATTCGTGCAACGTATGAATTCTTTAACGAAAACGGGTTTACAAAAGTAGATCCGCCAATCCTAACAGGAAGTGCTCCTGAAGGAACAACAGAATTATTCCACACGAAATATTTTGACGAAGATGCATATCTTTCTCAAAGTGGACAGCTTTATATGGAAGCAGCGGCAATGGCGCTTGGAAAAGTATTTTCATTCGGTCCAACGTTCCGTGCTGAAAAATCTAAAACACGCCGTCATTTAATTGAGTTTTGGATGATTGAACCAGAGATGGCTTTCTACCAATTCGAAGATAACTTGAAAGTACAGGAAGAGTATGTGTCTCATGTTGTACAGTCTGTTTTAACAAACTGTAAGTTAGAGTTAAACGTACTAGGCCGTGATACATCTAAGTTAGAACAAATTAAAGCGCCATTCCCTCGTATTTCGTACGATGACGCTCTTAAATTCTTACATGAAAAAGGATTTACAGACATTCAGTGGGGAGATGACTTTGGAGCACCGCATGAAACGGCTATCGCAGAAAGCTATGACAAGCCGGTATTCATTACACACTATCCAACGTCATTAAAACCATTTTATATGCAGCCAGATCCAACAAATGAAGACGTAGTATTATGTGCAGACTTAATCGCACCAGAAGGCTACGGAGAAATCATTGGAGGCTCTGAACGTATTCATGATCAAGAGCTTTTAGCTCAGCGTGTAGAAGAGCATAAATTAGATACTGAAACGTATAAGTGGTATTTAGAGCTTCGCAAGTATGGCTCAGTTCCACATTCAGGATTTGGTTTAGGCCTTGAGCGTACGGTAGCATGGATTAGCGGCGTAGAACACGTTCGTGAAACGATTCCATTCCCACGCTTATTAAACCGTTTATACCCGTAAGGAAGTGAAAAAAGTATTCTGACTCTTGTAGTCAGGATACTTTTTTAGCTTTTTTTATGAATCATAAAAAGAAAAGATAAACGAGGCTTTTACTTATATCATAAGGAAACAAAGGCAAACATAGAAAAGAGTCTAACTTAAAAGGGAGTTGCAATTCTCGAAAAAATAAGTTAGTGTAATATTCTTGGAAGGAAGTCATCGTTCGTATATATTTTATATGTGCAGAGCAATGGTACGGTTTCAGCGGAAAGTTTTACATAGAAGCTTTTTTAGCTTCGAATAATTATTACTTTGACTATAAACTTCATGATATACTAACTACTGAGGTGTTCGGATATGAAAAAAGAAACGTTAATTGAATGGTTTGAACAAGGCACAGTTTCAATTCCGAAGCTGCTGTTTAATCACTATAGCGATTTGGGAATGAACGAAACGGAATTCATGACGTTAATGCATATTTATGTTTCCATTGAAGGCGGTGAAGGTTTCCCGACACCTAACGAATTGGCGGCAAAAATGAGTATTTCAAGTGCTGTCTGCATGGATACGCTGCGAGCATTAATTCAGCGCGGCTTTTTATCTATTGAGCAAGATCAACAGCAAAACGCCCTTATTTGTGAACGTTATTCATTAAAACCGCTTTGGGAAAAGCTTATTCATCATATGATGCAAGAAACAAGAGAAGTAGAAAAAAACGAAGAAGAACAAGAAGAGCTTAATTTATATACAATGTTTGAAAAAGAGTTCGGCAGAGCATTGTCTCCGTTTGAATGCGAAACACTAGCGATGTGGATTGATCAAGATCATCATGATCCCATTATTATTAAAGCGGCACTAAGAGAGTCGGTGATGTCTGGAAAATTAAACTTCCGGTATATTGATCGTATTTTATTTGAATGGAAGAAAAATGGTATTCGGACCATTGATCAAGCCCGCAAGCATAGCCAAAAATTTCGTCAAAATCAACAGCCCAAAAAACTATCTTCTGTTAACCCTTCTCAGTCTACATCAGCCATTCCTTTTTTTAATTGGCTAGAGCAATGACAGGATAAAAAGCTGCTTCAAGATCCAAGTAATTGAATCTTGAAGCAGCTTTTTTAAAAGAATACGGACAAGAGTAGCATTTGACAGGAACCCTATTGTAAAATAGGAGGGAACTACCTGTAAGAAGAAGGAGAACTAGTATGTTAACGTTAAAACAAATCAGACAGTGTCTAGATGCTATGGCAGAAATGTTTCCTGACGCTCACTGTGAGTTAAATCATCGGAATCCCTTTGATTTAGTCATTGCTGTGGCGCTATCTGCTCAGTGCACAGATGCTTTAGTCAACCGCGTAACAGCGGATTTATTCAAGAAATATCAAACGCCTGAAGACTATTTAGCCGTTTCGTTAGAAGAGCTGCAGCAAGATATTAGATCAATCGGCTTATATAGAAATAAAGCTAAAAACATTCAAAAGCTCTGCCGTATGCTCATTGATGAATACGGAGGAGAAGTTCCGAAAGATCGTGATGAGCTGACCAATCTTCCGGGAGTAGGGCGTAAGACGGCTAATGTTGTTGTATCCGTAGCTTTTGGAGTACCGTCAATAGCCGTAGACACGCATGTAGAACGTGTAAGTAAACGCCTTGGGATTTGCAGGTGGAAAGATTCAGTTTTAGAAGTAGAAAAAACGCTGATGAGAAAAATTCCGAAAGATGAATGGTCCGTTACGCATCATCGACTTATCTTTTTTGGACGCTATCACTGTAAAGCACAGTCTCCTCAATGTCATGTCTGCCCGCTTCTTGATCTTTGCCGAGAAGGAAAGAAACGAATGAAAGGAAAAGAGAAGAAGACAGATGTTACCGATTGAAGTGCCGTCACATTTCATATGCGAACCATTCTATTCAAAAGAAGATCGGGTTCTTGAATTAGATACAAAAAATGGAAGAAATTATTTTACTTATGATATTTTATACGATGTACATAAAGAAACGAAAACACCTTGGAGGGATGTTCAAAAGAACATACGGCCATTTTTTGAAAAGTGGGAAACTCAAAGGGAAGAACTGCATACGCTTTTTTCTCAGCGGAAAGCAAAAGAAGCAGCGCCTTGTATGAAACAAGCTGCTGCTATGTATATTAGTTTACTGTTTTGGATTAATGGACAGCCCGTTCGGCGTTTAAATCAGCTGCAAGAAGATATAGCAGACCTAACCTATAAGCCTATTAACTGTGCTGAGAGACTTATGTTTTTGCTGCAGCGAGTTTCTTCTTATCAAGCGTATATTCAGCTGACAGAATTATTTAATGAGCTGCGTAAGCAATATGCAAAAATGCTTATTCTTCACAAGCAATAAAGCCCCTACACGTGTAGGGGCTTTTTACTGCTACGTTAATTTTCAGTTGTTGGCTCTTGCTGCGGTGTAGCAGGTGTTGACGGCGTCGATGGTGTAGCAGGTGTTGTTGGTGGTGTTTGGCTTCCTGAGTCACTTCCACCGTTGTCTGCTGGAGGAGTTGTTGTGCCTCCGTTATTATTGTTGTTGCCGCTATTACCATCGTTACCATTGCCGCTATCATTATTGTTATTATCGGTGTTGCCGCTATTGCCGCTATTGCCGCTATTGTTACCGCCGCTATTGCTGCCATTATTACTGTTTTGGTTATCATCCGGCTGAGTAGATGAATCGTCACCTTGATCAGAGCCGTTGTTTTGATCAGTGTTGCTATTGTCTTCATTTTGATTATCGTCCGTTGTTCCGTCATCTTCAGGCTTAGTAGAATCATCTTCCGTAGCTTGATCTGATGAACCAGGGACTTTTACAGAAGAACTAGCGCTTTCGCCCGTATTTGTTGTTACGGTGAAACTATACGTTGCGCCTGGTGCTGGGTTGGAAATTGTTTTTCCACCGGCTCCTGCGCCAGATGCGAGTTGTTCAGAACCGTTAGGAGATGACATTGTGACTGTAAAGGTCGTATCGCTGGCTACGTTTGACGCTGACCAGTTAACTGAAATTGCTCCTCCGCTATACGAAGCAGTAATTTTTGGCTTCACATCTTTATTGTCTTTTTTCTCTTTTTTGTCCTCTTTTTTATCTTCTTTCTTTTCTTCTTTTTCTTTCTTCACAAACGTTTGAGATACTTTTGTCGGTGCAGTACCGCGCACAAAGTATTCTTTAGTAATTAAGCTCGAAGGAGTAGAGCCGCTTGGACGTTTTAAGTCTTTGCCCGTTGGTTTTTCCACGGAACGTTCAACTACGCTGTCCGGCTGCTTGAAACTTCCTTTAGGTTTGCCTTCAGAAATATGAGTAATAACATGCTTAAAGATATTTTTTGCCATGCCTGTTTCATTAGCACTTAAAATATAGCCGTCTTTAGCAGTTTCATAGCCTGTCCATACGGAAATCGTATAGTTTGGCGTAAACCCATTAAACCAAACGTCTTTTTCACCAGCGTCTGGAATATTATATCGTTGCTTTTCTGCAGCACTAAAGTTCGAAGTTCCTGTTTTACCCGCAATTTCTAATCCTGGTGTACGAACAGCACGAGCTGTACCATATGATTCGTTTACAACAGATTTCATCATGTCCGTCATCATAAATGCCGTGTAATCTTGCATTGCGCGTTTTGGTTTTGGCGTTAAATCAATTTCTGTTCCATCAGGGAATTTTACCTTTGTCACTGTATGCGGTGCATTGTACATACCTTCATTTGCAAAAGCACTATAGGCTCCAGCCATTTGTAGAGGTGTAACACCTGTACGGAAGCCTCCGATAGAATAAGATTCAGAATAAGCTTCGCCGTCTTCTTCATCTAATTTTAGCCCAAGGCCTGTAGCGAACTCTTTTGCTTTGTCCGCACCGGTTGCTTGAAACGCTTTTAAAGCAGGGATGTTCAGTGAACGTCCTAAAGCTTCACGAGCTGAAACCCAGCCTTTATAGTTGCGTCCAAAATTTCGGATTGGCGTGCCGTTTGAATAATGATATTCTTCATCTTTTAACGGTTGTCCAGTAGACCACTTTAAGTTCTCAATCGCTGGACCGTAATCTAAGATCGGCTTAATTGTTGAGCCGGGCTGACGTCTCATATTTGTTGCAAAGTTTAAGCCGCCTGATACACGATTACGTCCGCCTCCAATTGCTTGAATACCGCCTGTTTCATTATCTACAACGACAAGACCTGCTTGGAATTTATCGTTCGGGAAGTTGACTACTTTGTTGTTCATCACATCATCCACATAGTCCTGAGCATTAGTGTCAAGCGTTGTATAAATTTCTAAGCCCGCAGAAAATGGATCCGCGTCTGTTTTCTTTTTTACTTCCTCGATTACTTGATCAATAAATACATCGTACTTAGATGTTGATTCAGTTTGTTTAGCTAAATGAGCCTGTACATCTACTTGTTTTGCTTTGTCGGCCTCGGCTTGTGTAATGAAGCCGTTTTTAGCCATTAAGTTTAATACTGTGTTACGGCGTTTAGTAGCATTCTCTGGGTTTGTAACTGGGTTATAAGTAGTTGGCGCTTTTGGTAAGCCTGCCAACATAGCAGCTTCATCAAGAGTTAAATCTTTTACGCTTTTAACTCCGTAAAATTTCTCAGCTGCTCGTTCAATACCGTATACTTCACCTGATGCGAAATATATTTTGTTTAAATACATTTCAAGAATTTGTTGCTTCGAATATTTACGCTCAAGCTGGTAAGCTAACCACATTTCTTGTACTTTACGTTTAACCGTCTTCTTTGGTGATAAGAACGAATTCTTTACCACTTGCTGAGTAATCGTACTACCGCCCTCAGCACCGAAACCGTTTTTAAAGTTCGCCATTAATGCTCCGCCAATTCGGTAAAAGTCGACGCCGTGATGCTTATAAAAACGAACGTCTTCCGTAGCGATAAATGCGTTTTTGACGACTTGAGGGATTTCATCGTATTGCACATATGTACGTTTTTGAGCTCCAATTTCTTTTACAACTGTCTTTCCATCGTTTGCATATACTTTAGATGAAAAAGAGTTTTTTAATACCGAGTCATCAACTTTTGGAGCATCGCTTATCATAGCAAAAAAAGTTCCCACTCCGGCAATGAGCCCGATGATTCCTATCAGTAAAACTGCGGCAACAATTTTACGAAATAGGCCTCCTTTTTTCTTCTTTTTCGGTTTTCCTTGAGATTTACCTTCTGGTTTGTTGTCATTCATAGCTCTTCGTCGTTCTTCACGAGAGCGATAATTATCTGACATAAAAACTCCTACCTTTCAACGCATTGTAAGAGAATGATTTCCGTAAACATATATATCATACTCTTAAAAGTATAATTTATCTATAGTTTTTATGTAATCGATTCTCGGATGGTAACCAAGTTCGATGAAATGTCCTTTTTTTTCAATATCTGCCTTAGGGATTGATTTTCGTCCATCTTTTTTCATGGCATCCCAATAAGGAAAAAGGAACTGTGCTTCGAACAAGTATATTTCTTGTAAAGTAGAGAACATTAATATAACGAAACAAATCCCGTTTTGTTTCACAATTTGCTTCATATGTTCAATTTGATGTTCATGAAAATTACGCAGCGGAAATGAGGTTTTATTTCTCGTTTCTTTTGCTTCAAAGTCAAGGTGTTTTCCTTTATAGACTCCATTATAGTCTGTAGTAGAAGCCTGTTTAAAATAAGCTTCTTTGATAACAGCGGCACTTCTCTTCGGATAGTCTACTTTTACAATTTGAACAGGGGTTGGTTTTTTGTGAACAATGGCTATTCCTTTTGAAACATAGTATTCGTTTGTTTCGTTTAAATCGTCCTCCAGCGTCATACCACGATTGCTATAGCTAGCTTCTAGCTTTTTAGGGGAAGGACTGCTGGTATTCAATGGCTTATAGGCCTTTCCGTTAGGATAGCGAATCATAACCATCACTCCTTTAGTGTAAATCTATTAAACAAACAAATTCTATTATACCAAATCCTACAAATAAAAATAGATGAAAGAAGATGAAGAGATGTCACTCAATAGTTCGGAACAAGCGCTGTTGACGGCGATTAAAAAAACCACAGACAAGCTGAATATTGATAATATATCAAGAACCCAGGCTTATGCAACTTTTTATCATAGATATCCTGAAGTAAAGTGGGCATTTCTCGCAAGTATGGTATCACGAAATGCAGGATGGAATATGTGTGATTTGCAAGGGAAAAACATGAAAAAAGCGTTATCAAAGCAAACGCGCGATTTATTATTTTTGACGTATGAAAGAGCAAATTGGCTTATTTTTAAAGATGCCTTCCCACAATTACTATTGTATGCTGTTTCGCGTAAAAAACATGTCTCTTACGCTCATTTACTTCCCTATTTAAATGTTTCATCTTTTATCGAAGAGAAGTGGAGACAATTTATGCAGAGACCTTGTGAACTGCAGCTTATTCATGCGTTAATTGTGAATGAGCAGCATGTTATTCAACAGCCCGTTATTGAACAGCCTTTTTATCAAGATAGAGTATTTAAAAGTGCGCTGTTTTTTTTTCAAGATATATTCCACTTTAGTTCCGTCCTTTTTCCTACTACAAAAGGGGAATTATACGGTTGTTCTGTTCATGATTTTACAAAAGTAAATAATCGGATTGATTTGGGCAAGGAATTAGCGGCTTTATTATTTCATGAAAAGTATTATCCCTTGTTTTATGAATTTTCTTTGAAAACAAAGCATACGGGTTCAAGATACGACTATGAACAGTATTTTGTGAATGAAACTAGTTGCCGTACACCTGCTCTTCGAAAGGTGTATCCGGCTATTAGACATCATGAAAAGAAGAGAGAAGAGTGGTTTTTAACGAAAAAAGAGGAGCAAAAGCTCATGAAAAAGCCGTCTTTTCCAAAGAAAGTTCATTTTACAAAGTGGTATCTTCAAAAGCAAAAGCAGCTGTATATATTAATGAAAGTAGCGCAAGTATTTAATATAAATAAAAACGGTCACTTGTGACCGTTTTGTTCTTAAGTAGAAGGCTGGTTAGGACCGTTTAACTTTTTAGGATCACCGTAGGTTTTTGTTTCAGGCTTATTTTTAGGCTGTGATTTTTGCTGTTTGTTGGCCATATCTAGGCACCTCCTATCATGTCGTAATAAACGTTCAGCAGCGGAATGTATCTGCTTAGCTGAAATGTCTATACTAGTGTTTTCAATATGTTCACTTTCGATTCATCATAAATGAAAATGTCGAAAACATCTTTCTTTGACGAATAGAAACTAGTTTTGTCATGTGTGAAGGGACAATGAAGAAAAGAGAGAATACGTTATGCAAAGGAAAATTTGGAGGGATGGCGATGAAACAAAGTATGGTTAAAACAAGCGAAATGATGACTTTATTAGATAGCTTACTAGAGCAAGTAGATTTAGTGGATAAAACGATGTCTACATCTATAAATGAAGCATTTACACATTGTGAAGAAACATATATGGAACAAGTTCATCGCATTGACCAATCACTGCAAGAAATTGAAGTAGCTGTGTACGAAAGCATGCCTTCCGAAACAGAATGGAATAGAAGCCGAAGAGAAATGGTTCTTCATACAGTATAAAGACTGTTTATGTTACAATAGTCATCGTAGAGGTGACGAATAACGATGAATGAAGATGTGAAAAAAAGTACGGAGATCATGTTTCAATATAATGAAGTAGCTGTAGAACGATTAGCGTCTATTCAACAGGAAGAAAATTATGAAGTGAAATTTTTTGAAGAAGTAAAGCCTTATGGAGATATTTTCTTCAAAGAACTTGATGAATGGGCTAGTCTCGTAACGGAATGGCTGAAGAAAGAGCGACCAAAATATATTCATGTTAATCAAGTAGAGACGTTAAAAGAAAATTTACAAAACGTTGTACTACAGTCATTTTATCCCGAGACGCGAGAAAAGCGATTTAAAAAGATGTATCACTCAAATAAGTATGTGCTCGAGTCGATATTGAATAATTAATCCCGGCCTTCCGTTGAGACTTATAAGGTGGGGATTTTCTATGCATGAGATTGTGACAAGCGTATTTTACACGAAGTGAAAAACGAACTATCGATCAAAATTTTTGATTCGTAGTTCGTTTTTTTGATGAGAAGCATAGGTTTCATTTGCTTTGTTCCTTCTAGCAGTTGATTGGAGGGCAAGGCGAAGACTCCTTCGGGAAAAGCGGAACAGATGAGACCCCGCAGGAGCGCAAGCGACGAGGAGGCTCAGCGGCCCCCGCGGAAAGCGAAGCCTTGCATGGAGATATCAACTGCGGTGTCATAAGCAGTTCAGCTCATGTATCCCATTTGTTCCTCTCTAGATTGGAATCATTTTGTTATGTCCCAGCCTCTTTTTATCATATCAATTAAAAAGTTAATCAAAATCTTTTTGAGATTGGATAGAAACAGCTGGGTGATCTTGTGAAGCGACTGTATCGATATGATAATCAACTTTTTCAGTATGTTTAGAAGCAACAGCGTTATTTGTTTTAGTTACTGCACTTTGGCCTTGCTTTTTATGATCAAAATGTTTTCCACGACTCATGAGATAGACCTCCTTTATTGAATACTGCGTTAAAGCTTTTATAGTATAAACAAGTCAAAAAAGAAGTATGTGTCCACTTTATAAGAAACAAAGAAACCACCGATTTCTCGGTGGTAGTAAAAAAATTAATCATCTTGTGCACTAAAATCGGGCTTAGTAGCTCCAATTTGTTCGAGTTCACGTACAGCGGCTTTGTAATTCATAGGAGTTAAAAAACCTTTTAAATACTGCTGCTGAGCAAAATCGAGTAATTCATTACTTGACTGCGGCTCATACTGTTTCACCGCAATAAAAGCTTCTTGAAGTTCGTTCACATACATGTAAATTCCCTCCTAATCCCCGTTTGTGCCACTACGTATCGTAGTATCACTTGTTCTTATCGTACCATATATTTAAATAATCTCGTTTTTTTGAAAAATTTAAACTTTCGACAGAAACCTACATATTTTTGAATGTGTTTTCCAAAAGTACAAGTAGACGAACGTCACCTCTTATTTCTGCATACATACTATATATTATGTAATATTAAAAAGGAGGTATTGATTTTGCATGTATACAAGTAAGCATTATCCGTATTATGAGCAACATCAACCAGAACGTTTTGATTTAAGCCAGGTACATCCATTTCCGCAGTATCATCAGCAGCCATGGACGGAAGCTTATATGCCGCAACATCCGTACGCTCAGCAACAAATGCCTTTTGGTCCTCAGCAAATTCCCTATATGAACGGAATGTACCAGCAGCCCATGTACAATAATGCAGGTGCGCCTTTTAATCCATACCCTAAAGCTCAGCAACAAAAGCCTCAGCCTTCTCAATTTCAGTCATTAATGTCTCAGTTTAAATCGAGTGATGGCAATTACGATATGAACAAGATGATGAATACTGCGGGGCAGATGATGGGAGCCATGAACCAATTAACATCCCTAGTAAAAGGGTTTTCCGGGATTTTCAAAGTATAAGGACTAGAAGGTGTTTTCTAGTCCCTGCTTATTATTTTTTCTTTTGATTTTTCAAATAGCTTTCTCCAAGAAGTGTAAATACTTCATTGTAAGTTAATCCGGACTGAGCATTTAAACGTTTGACTTCTTCGACATCTGTTGTTGATGAAGTTGAAATTTGATGCTTGCTTTTTTTCATAAAACCTCTCCTTCTCTATGTAAAATGAATAACATCCCATCTTAGTATATTTCCAAATGTGCCCTACTATAAGTGGAAAAAAACGCCGAAGACACTCATGGTTCTTCGGCGTTTTTTTGCAATAAAGATGAGTGTTTAGAAAAATTAAGAGCGGCGTGAACGGCGAGCACGACGTGAACGACGAGTAGAACGACGTGAACGACGAGTAGAACGACGAGAGCGGCGAGTAGAACGGCGTGAACGACGAGTAGAACGACGAGAGCGGCGAGTAGAACGACGTGAACGACGAGTAGAACGACGTGAACGACGAGTAGAACGACGAGAGCGGCGAGTAGAACGACGTGAACGACGAGTAGAACGACGTGAACGACGAGTAGAACGACGAGAACGACGAGAAGAACGACGAGTAGAACGACGAGAACGACGAGAAGAACGGCGAGTAGAACGACGTGAACGGCCAGTGCTACGAGAAGAGCGACCCGGCTTTGTTAGTGGACCGGCAGTTGGCTCTTGAAACATAAAAGATTTCAGTTCTGTACATTCCAAGGCTTCAGCAGCCTCTTTAATTTTTTCAGGTGTAATATGCAATACAAAAACCTCCTTGTCAATTGGACTAGGTCTTGCATTAATAGAATACGCACTGATGCTTGTCCTTGATATGAGTCAAAAGTGGAGTTTGCGCAAATAGTTGATGAGGTGGGGTATCATGGAGAATTTACCCTTCATATACTTTAATAATTGAAGAAAGGTGGTCGAATAATGAAGCAAAAAGAAATCCCTCAATACGCTCTGTTTGTGAATGTAAAAGATTTAAAGGAAATACAAAGAGATATTTGGTCAGAAGAAGCGGTTCAGGCAACGATGAAGTTTAACAAAAAACGCTACGATATTGATTTGCTGCTAAGAGGCTCCCACATTCGGAAGATGAAAAAAAAGTCATATTATATTGAATTTTATTCTCCAAAAATATTTCAGCGAGCCAAAGAAATACACCTAAACGCTGAATACAAAGATCCATCGCTTATGCGCAACAAATTGTCCCTCGATTTTTTCTCCTCTTTAGACGTTTTATCTCCTCATTCTCAGTTTGTCACTCTTAAGATTAATGGGAAAAATGAAGGAATATATCTTCAGCTCGAATCGGTAGATGAACTATTTTTGAAAAAAAGAAATTTAGCGGATGGATCCATATTTTATGCAGTGGACGGAGATGCTAATTTTTCTTTGATGAGCGATTTGGATAAAAGGCCGAAAACAACTTTGTTATCTGGATATGAAGATAAAGCAGTGAGAGAAGGGGATGAGGAAAAATTAGAAAAGTTTATATTTAATCTTAATACGTGGACAAATACGGAATTCGAACAGAATATTGAGAAGTATCTGAACGTCGACCGCTACTTATCTTGGTTAGTCGGTATTATTTGTATGCAGAATTACGACGGTTTTGTCCATAACTATGCCCTCTATCTAAATCATGAAAGCGGTCGCTTTGAACTGATTCCATGGGATTATGATGCAACTTGGGGAAGAGATGTAAATGGGAAAGTAATGGAAGGAGACTATGTCCGCGCACAAGGATTTAATACGCTTACAGCTCGCTTACTGGCGGTAAACAGCATTAAAAAGCGATATATTCAAAAAATGAACAATGTTCTAAATAATCAATTTACAATAGAATGCATGAAACCAATCATTTATCAACTGCATGATTATATTGCTCCTTATGTATTAAAAGATCCTTACGTAAAAGATAACTTGGAGCAATTTTATAAAGAACCCGAATTTATGCTGTCTTTTATAAAAGAACGAACAGCGTATATTGAAAATAACCTTTTGACTCTTTAAAAAGAGATAGATTTATAGGCACTTTATAGGCAACAGTGGATTTTGCTAATAATAGGCAAATGCAGGAAATCAATAGCTGTACATGATACGTATATATACAGTATGAATGACCAATAAGGATAACTAATAAGGAGGAAAAACAATGAGTAACTATTACTATGGCCAAGAACAAGGGCAAAATCAAAACCCGCGCCAAAAATCAAGCCAAAAACGCAGCCGAAATATACAAATGCCTGATAAAGGCTATTCTTCTCACTTCAAACCCCTAAAAGGAAGAGTGGTGACCGTTTATCGTGGAGGACCTGAATCTAAAACAGGTTATTTGGTTGACGTGCAATCAGATTATTTAATCTTAGCAGTGGAAAGCAACAATAACAATAATAACAATGATGGTGAAAATAACAACCAAAATAATCAAAACAATCAAAATAATAATCAACAAGAATATACACTTGTATATTATCACTTAGCGCATGTAAAAAGTATAACTGAAGATACTATGTCAAATTCGGCACAAACGTTTACTGGAATTAGCGCAGAATTAGAATTATATCGAGGAAAAACTTTTGCTACAACTTTATCATTAATGAAAACTAAATATGTGCAGGTTAACCAAGGTGGACCTGAGAAAAAAGCAGGTCAGCTTCTTGATGTCTTAGGTTCATTTGAATCTGCTTATATAGTATTACTCACAGAGGACGACGGTGTCATCTATATTAATACTGAACACGTTAAGAGTGTGAGTGAATATCAAAACAACAATGGAGATCAAGCTAGTCAATCTGCAAATGAACTCGTAGTGAGCCAAGAACCAGAATATATGAAATCCAAAAGCTTTAACGATCTTTTTGCCCACCTTTCTCATAAATGGGTATCAATCAATAATGGAGGACCTGAAGCTGTAGAGGGCGTGTTAGTACAAAGCCGAAATGGTACATTTACACTTGTGCAGAATAATCAAGTATTACGCTTACAGCCAAGACACGTTAAAACCATTTGTGTAGGAGCAAAAGGGGCTTTTAAGCAAAACGATAACAATCAAAATAATGAAGAAACAGAAGAAAATGGAGAGACTGAAGCTGCAAAGTCTACAGAAGAGCGTACAGGAAGCCGTACGGGAGAACGTACAGGAAGCCGCACAGGCGGACGTACGGGAAGCCGGACAGGTGGGCGTACAGGACGCCGCACGGGTGGACGCACAGACGATCGTTCTCGAGGACGCCGCACGGGAGGACGCACAGGTGATCGCTCGGGAAGACGCCGTACGGGTTCACGCTCTTCAACACCGGCTGAGAAAGTTATTAAAACGAAAAATTATCGTTGGAAAGCATGATGAAATGGAACATAAAAGGTGCTTATAAAGCACCTTTTCTATCATATGGGAAAAAGGAGGAGAATGAGAATGAGTATGAATCATTATATCAATAAAATTGTGGAGTTAGATATTTCAGGTAAAACGACATTTGTTGGCAGGCTTATTGATCTTGGATTAGATATTATGGTTTTGTATAATGGACATGATTATTTGTATATTCCTCTTTTACACATGCATGGTTTGCGGGAAGTATCTGAAGAAGACTATACGGTTTTACGTGAAATAGAAGAGAATTTAATAGAAGAAAGTCAGCGGATTTCTTATCGTAATATTTTACAGCAGGCAAAAGGGAAATTTATTGAAATTTATGTAACAGGAGGGAAATCATTGCATGGCTATATCACAAGCGTGCTGAATGATTATCTTGTGTTTTATTCTCCAGTGTATAAAAATGTCTTTGTTTCTCTGCATCATTTGAAATGGCTCACTCCTTACAGCAATGAGTTAACCCCTTATTCTTTAAGCGACAAAGAGCTCCCAGTAAGGCCCGCCTCTGCACCTTTTGTCAGAAACTTTGAAGAGCAGCTTAAAAAATATGAAAATCAACTGGTCGTATTAGATTTAGGGGATCAATCAGAAAAAATTGGCGTACTTAAAGAAGTTTCTAATAATATTGTTGAACTAATTACGGCAAATGGAGAAAGTATGTATTGGAAGTTAGCTCACGTAAAATCTGTACACTTGCCTTAGAAAAAGAGACCTCGCTTTCGTCTCTTTTTTTTATGTGCTTATCAGGACAGGTATATTGAATAAACAAATGAGATGATTTAAATTTTTTAGAAAATTATGTTGACAATAAAGAAAATCTTTATTAAAGTTATTAACAACAAACGTTAACCACCAACAATTATATAGAACTCTTATCAAGAGTGGCGGAGGGACTGGCCCTGCGATGCCCGGCAACCATCAAATGAAACATTCATTTGAACGGTGCTAATTCCTGTGGAACATCAGTATTGTTCTAACAGATGAGAGAAATCGTGTATAAACGAACACTCTTCCATCTGTGAAGAGTGTTTTTTATTTTGAGTTAAGGAGAGAAATAGATGAAAATTGAAACTTTATTAGTTCGTTCAGGAGTAGGTCGTGATCCTTCAACAGGTTCTATTACAACACCCATTTACCAAGCATCAACATTTGCTCATCCTGCTTTAGGGCAAAGTACAGGATTTGACTATGCACGTACGGCAAACCCTACTCGTACAGCATTGGAAGAAGCAATTGCTGCTTTGGAAAAAGGAGAAGTAGGAGTAGCATTCGCTTCAGGAATGGCGGGTGTAATGGCAGTTTTAGCACTATTTAAAAACGGAGATCATTTAATTGTATCAGAGGATTTATACGGAGGAACGTACCGAGTACTAAATGAAATTTTTTCAGAGCAAGGAATTACTGTTTCGTACGTCAACACAGCCCATCTCGAGCAAGTAAAAGATGCGCTTCGTCCCAACACAAAAGCTTTATTTATTGAAACACCTACGAATCCAATGATGCACGTGACTGATTTGCCAGAAGCAATTTCGTTAGCTAAACAGCATGATTTGCTTACTATCGTTGACAATACCTTCATGTCCCCTTATTATCAGCGTCCTTTAGAGCTTGGAGCAGATATTGTGATACATAGTGCAAGCAAATACATTGGGGGTCATAATGATGTAGTTGCTGGTCTTGTAGTGGCTCGATGTAGTAGCTTAGGAGAGAAAATTCGTTTTTATCAAAATGCAGCTGGGGCAATCTTAGGTCCACAGGATAGCTGGCTGTTATTACGCGGTGTTAAAACGCTAGCCCTTCGTATGGAAAAGCATAATGAAAACGCACTGAAAATTGCAAATTGGCTTACTGCTCATGATCTCGTGGAAAAAGTGTATTACCCTGGTCTTGAAACACATCCAGGCTATGAAATCATGAAGAAACAAGCAACTGGATTTGGAGGCATGATTTCTTTTGCTGTCTCACACCCTGACATCGTGTCAGTACTTTTAGAAAATGTCAAAGTTATTACATTTGCAGAAAGCTTAGGAGGCGTGGAAAGTTTAATGACATTCCCAGCTCGTCAAACACATGCTGATATTCCGGAAGAAATTCGAAATCGTGTCGGAGTAACAAACTGTTTACTGCGATTATCAGTTGGAATTGAGCACGCAGATGATTTAATTAAAGATTTGAAGGAGGCATTTGATGCATACCAACAATAATAAACATAGATTTGGTACGAACTTAATCCATGCAAATACAGGAATTGACGGTCATTTTGGAGCGGTTAACGTACCTATTTATCAGGTATCTACATTTAACCAAGAAGATGAGACGAACAACGGCCGCTATGACTATTCTCGTTCAGGAAATCCAACTCGTGAGGCTTTAGAAAACACCATTGCTCAGCTAGAAAATGGATACGCTGGTTTTGCTTTTTCATCAGGTATGGCTGCTATCTCATCGGTGTTATCTATTTTTGAATCGGGGGATGAAATTTTAGTTTCACATGATACGTACGGCGGGACATATCGTGTATTAACACGATTATTTTCAAAGTTTGGTATCAAAACAACTTTTGTTGATACAACGAAGGTTGAGAAAGTTGAAGAAGCTATCACAAAGGATACGAAGGCTATTTATATCGAAAGCCCTTCAAATCCATTTTTACAGGTAACGGATATTAAAGCAGTAGCAAGTTTGGCGAAGGAGCGCAATCTCCTTACAATTGTGGATAACACGTTTTTAACACCTTATCTACAGCAGCCGATTGACCTTGGTGTAAACATTGTGATTCATAGTGCTACAAAATATATCAGCGGTCACAGTGACGTCATTGGCGGTTTAGTTGTAGTAAGCGATGAAAAGCTAGCAGAAGAAGTAAAGTTTGTACAAAATGCTTTTGGTGCTATCTTGGGACCGCAGGATTGTTTTTTACTGCTTCGAGGAATTAAGACATTAAAAGTTCGTTTAGATCAGCAGTTAAAAACAGCGCTGCAGTTTGCAAAGTGGCTTGAAGAACAATCTCTAGTAAGCCATGTATATTATCCAGGCTTAAAAAGTCATCCAGACCACAAACTGATTTCAGAACAAGCAAATGGATACGGAGCTATGATTTCTTTCCAAGTACAGGATGAAAAGGTAGCACGACATATTTTACAAGGAGTAAAATTGGCTTCAATTGGCGTTAGTCTAGGTGCAGTTGAATCCATTTTAACGCATCCTGCAACAATGTCTCATGCAAGTATCCCAAAAGAAGTGCGTGAAGAAAAAGGAATTACTGATTCACTTCTTCGTCTTTCAGTAGGGTTAGAGGAATTCGAAGATTTAAAGCAAGACTTTAAGGCGGTTTTTCAAAGCTTAGAAGAAAAAGCGTTAATTAAATAAAGAAAAGGACTTCCATCAAGGAAGTCCTTTTTTATCGTTATATACAGCTATCTAAAAGGTTTGTGTATAGGGACGCAAGCGCAACTTTTTCATCAGAGGAAAGACTGCTGTTTAGAATTCTTTTTATGCCAAGGTGATATTTTACATACGGTGTTTGCCGGACGCGTGGATGAGTCATTTCATCTTTTAAATCTTTCATAATGGCTTCGTGAAGCTGATCTTCACTTGTCATGGCTTGTTTAGAAGCGAACGAACGGTTCAACCATAGGGTTTGATAAGCTGCTAGTAAATGTTCAGAAGTCATTGTGCAAAGAGCTCCTTTAGATTAGTTTCTTCATTATAATAATCTATAGTTTACCACAAGTATTAATACGTGTACGTAACTTTTACAGAAGCAGATACAATCAAGGACTGAGCTTGAATAGGGGGAGAGGCTGCTAATAACTTAGGCGAGGAGCCAGATGACTGATAGACAGGTCCTTCTTCGATTAAAATAGGAATTTGGTTAATAGGGAGCTGCAGCGTGTTGGCAATGGTAAAGGCCTTTTCTTTAGCGTTAAGCAAAGCTTTGCTTATCGCTTCTTGTTCATATTTATCATCATTTGTAACGTGGAATTGAAGATCTTGCGCTACGTTGGCTCCGCTTGAAAAAGTAGCGTTATAGACATCGCCAGCTTGTTTTACATCTTGTACTCTTACTCTAAATAAGTGCTGTACTTCGTATCCTGTAAGAGTCGATTTTCCATCGCTGTAATCATATTTAGGATTTATGGTGAACGAAGCTGTTTCAATTTGCTGGTCATTGATTCCAAGTTTTTTTATTTCTTGCAGCAAAGTATTTGAAACAGCTGAATTTTCTTTTAAGGCTTCTTGAACGTCTCGGTTTTCCGTGCGGGTTCCAATCGTCATGGAAATTTCATTTGGAACTGCTGAAACACTTCCTTCACCAATTACTTTAATTTCTCTATTTTGTGTATCTACGCGCAGTTGCTGTGTAGGTTCATAAGGGAAATAAGAATGTTGCATACCAAAAACCTCCTTTATTGATCTTTAGTATATATATGATAAGAAAAGGAGATTAAAAACAAAAAGAGATTGAGACATAACTAAATCAACCGCTAGAAGCACCTACATACATGAAATCTACATTCACCATACCAATAAAAAAATCCGAACGAATTTGATTCTTCATCAAGAATCAAATTCGTTCGGATCTTCCTTCAACTAACATACTTTTCTTCAGCTTCTTTTTGTTTATTTCGATTCTTTAATTAAGATTTCTTTCATTTCAATGAATTGATTTTGAACATCGTTTGACGGTTTCTTTGTTAGTAAACTTACAATAATAACAGCTAATAAGCTTAAAAAGAACCCAGGAATCATTTCGTAAAGAGCATCCTTCAATGGAGTATTTACCCAAATTAATACTGTAGCAGCACCTACAATCATCCCTGCAAGGGCTCCCCATCGAGTCATACGCTTCCAGTAAAGACTTAGTAAAATAGCAGGACCAAAAGCTGAACCAAATCCAGCCCAAGCGTATCCAACCAGCCCTAAAATCGTATCACTAGGTTTTAAAGAAAGCAAAATGCCAATAATTGCAACACCTAAAACCGCAGCTCTTCCAACCGTCACAAGCTCTTTGTCAGAGGCCTTGCGTCGGAAAAATGTTTTATAAAAGTCTTCTGTAACAGAGCTTGCCGTTACAAGCAGCTGAGAAGAAATGGTACTCATAATTGCCGCTAGTAAAGCTGCATATAAGAATCCAGTAATTAACGGATTGAAGAGTATATCCGCAAATTTAATAAAAATAGTTTCAGGATCTGCTAGTTTCATACCTGTTTTTTCTACATATGCAATCCCAACAAGTCCTGTCAGCATAGCACCAATAATAGAAATAATCATCCAGCTCATTCCAATACGACGTGCGGGTTTTAACTCCTTAACAGAAGAGATAGCCATAAAGCGAACGATAATATGAGGCTGTCCGAAATAGCCGAGTCCCCAGGCTAAGAAAGATATAATACCTAAAACGGTCGTACCTTTAAAAATGTCAAGATATGCTGGATTAATGTCCTGCACAATATCTATTGTTGTGTTAACGCCTCCAACATTGGTGAAAGCTACAATAGGTACTAAAACTAAGGCAAGAAACATAATAACACCTTGAACAAAATCTGTTAAACTAACGGCTAAAAATCCACCGAAAAGGGTGTAGGCAATAACAACAGATGCTGTTACAAATAAGCCAATTTGATAATTCACACCAAATGCCGATTCGAACAGTCGTCCGCCTGATACCATACCAGCTGAAGTGTAAAGAGTGAAGAAAATAAAGATAACAATCGCTGATACTGTTCGAAGAACCTTGGCATGGTCGCCAAAGCGATTTTCAAAAAAGTCCGGAATTGTAATGGAGTCATTCGCTACTTCCGTATAAGTGCGAAGACGCGGAGCGAGGATTAAATAATTTAAATACGCACCAATAGATAAACCTACTGCAAGCCATAAACTCGAAAGACCTGTCACATACATGGATCCCGGAAGACCCATTAACATCCATCCACTCATATCTGAAGCACCTGCTGAAAGCGCAGTAACAGCCGGACCTAGTCCGCGTCCGCCTAGCATGTAACCCGATACGTCTTGAGTTGTTTTTGTGTAGGCATACCATCCTATTCCAAGCATTCCTACAAAATAAATGCCCAGTGAAATATAAACACCAATATCCACGAAATCTCCCCTTTATGCATTTTTTATGCATGAAACGAGCACTACTCGCCATGCAAACATCTTATGGTTTCTAAAACTAACAAACTTTTCCCTTACTATCAACCCACAAAACCGTAAAATACATGAGGCGAAAATCCCCTATCCCTTTATAATAAAGAAATGAAAGCGATTTCAAAATTAAATAAAATAAAAATATTCAGAAACTTATAAGCGCATTTTTTATGCAATATTTTATGCAATAGGTAAAATGAAAAGAGCATTTTATAAAATGCTCTTTTGACATTCATGTATATTAGCGTGAATTCGGGAACACGCGTCGAACAACTTCTGAAAACTCGTCAAACAGCCCAGAAACTGGTTTACCTGTTTGGAGCTTGTCCACATATCCGTTCATACGGTTTACAAAGTCAGGGTTTGTTGAAACAAATACTCGATGAACACTACCGTCTGCTTTTCTTACTTCGTGTGCGATTTTATGCTCCATATCTTTTGTAAGATTACCTTCTTTGTTGTCGTCTAATACAGCGGCCACATAAGCTGTATGATCGGTTACGATGACATTAGCATCTTTTACGTTTTTTAACGCTACGATACGATCAGCCGCCACATCGGCTACTCTCATTCCGCCGGACTGATTATACTGTTCTTTTTCGTTACGCTGTACGTCTTGCGTATCGTTTACGTCATTCATTTTCGTTTTATTGTTCCCATTTTCATATGTGACGTTGCGGACTGTATCATCATCAATGACGCCATCTTTACCTTGATCTGCTGTGCTGCAGCCGAATAAAGAAAGGGTCGTCATGCAGCCTACAACAAACAAAAACGATTTCTTCATGATAGTATCACTCCTTATAAGTTTTAACCTTTCTTATAATTTGTTAAAAACGTGTGAAGCATACATGAAAAATATAAAAAAGCCTATACTATCGAAAAAGGAGGAATATGTATGAGTGGAATTCAACAAAGCATATTTGTGCTTCATACAAAAGAAGAAAACCATGAAGAAACAACAACGTTTGCACTAACTTCAGAAGAAGCTAAGCTATTATTTGAGACCCTGCAAAATAAACGAAAAGAAATTATCGACGCCCATATTGATAACATGTTGACGTAAGGAAGATAAATATTTTGCAAAACGGATGAGCCATATGTTAAGAATGGCCCAATATTTGCATTCTACATATAGGTATAGTATAATGTAAACGCAACCAAATTTAATAAATGTGATGAATACTACATTTGACCATACACTCGAATTAGATTTAGTGAAAATTCACTTGTTATAAAGGAGATCTACTTCGCGTAGGTCTCTTTTATAATATGTGAATTTTTTATTTACGGTATAAATGTAAATATAGAGTAACATATTAAAATTTTTACATTTTTTGGAGGTTTTTTTACATGGCTACTACAGGTACAGTAAAATGGTTTAACAGTGAAAAAGGCTTCGGTTTTATCGAAGTACCAGGCGAAAATGACGTATTTGTTCATTTTTCAGCTATCCAATCTGAAGGCTTCAAAACATTAGAAGAAGGTCAAAAAGTTGAATTTGAAATCGTTGAAGGCCAACGTGGACCACAAGCGGAGAATGTTGTAAAATTATAATTCAACGCTACATATGAAAGCTGCCGATAGGCAGCTTTTTTTGTACAAATTTGTTTTATTTGTATGATTAAGAAAATAGATTAAAGTAGGGGAGAAGGGAAGGCATGAGTTCATTTCATTGCTGTGCCACATGTGAACATTTTCAAAGCATTAAATTGGATAAGGGAATGAAGTATCGATGCAAAAGACTAGGCTATGAAACCCGTCCTTCATATCAGTTTACATGCTGGGAGCCAAAAGAAGTAGTTAAAAAGTTAATGGAAAAACGAAATCAAAAATGAGGCTGGGACATAACGAAGTCAATTCAATCTACAGACGAACAAATGAGCTGGTAGGGCTCGTTTGTTACACAACAGCTAGAAGCAGTTACATACATAAAACCTACGTTCACTCTCCCAATGAAAAAATCCGAACGAGTTTGATTCTCCACCAAAAACCTCGATTCATCGTTCGGATTTTCCTTAAACTAAAATACGTGTGTTCCAGTCTCTTTTAATTATTCCTCGTTATTTGTACCTTCCTCTGAAGGTAAATGCTTCCCGCAAAATTCTTTTACAGCTTCTTCTTCCTCTTCTTCAAGGTCGAAGTCTAATACTTTATTTGTTGAAACTTCGTAGAAATGAGTTTGGGCAATAGAAGTGTTATCTTCGCTTTTAATATATACTACGCGTAGTGCTAGGTCGTTGCCCGTATATAATTCATCATCTTCTTCTACCTCAATGTATAAATGAAATTCATAGCGTTCACCTAGAAGGAGACCAAATGGATCCTGTAATTGTTCAGCTGTATATTCTTTAATTGTAAACATATGTACGTCCTTTCCATATATCAGTAAAATACTTGCATCATCTATTATAGTTTTTCTTTGCAAAGAAAGAAAGTGCATGCGTAATTCATGCACGGATTTATTCCTTGATCGTTCTATTTAGCAAACCTACCCGATGCGATGGCGCAAGAACTTCGATGATTTACTTAAATGTGGAAGAAACGCGCGTATGTTTCTGCTTATACATGGCAGCATCTGCTTTTTGAATTAATGTATCTAGGTTGGTGTCGTCTGAAGGCGCACATATAATAAATCCGTAACTCGCAGACAGTGCATACGGCTTATTAAATTCTTTCTTTTTATCTTCTAGCTGTTCATTAATATTTTGCCACAGCTCTTGTACGTATTCTTCCGTTTGTTCAGGAGCAATTAATAAAAACTCATCTCCTCCGTAGCGAAAGAGCGTATCATCGTTGCCAACATAACCACTAATTGATTCTGCTATTGTTTTAATAAGCCAGTCGCCTTCTCTATGACCATATTGATCATTTACTAGTTTTAAAGAATTAATATCGATAAAACATAATAGGAAAGATGTATGATTGGTTTTAGCTCTCAGCAGTTCCAGCTGCAGTTTTTCCATTCCGCTTCTTCGATTTAAAATTCCGGTTAGCATATCAGTTGAAGCGTGCAAGTTCAATTCATGCTCAACCGCTTTTAAATCGGTTATATCGGTAATACCTGCGAGTATACAGCTTTCGCTTTGATACTCTAGTAATTCATAATTGATCATAACCCACTTTGAATCTCCATGTTCACGTGCTTCTAGGATGTAGTTTTTTACATATTTCTCTTGTTGAAGACGTTTTAAAATCTTCTCTCGATCTTCATCAGTATGATAGATTATAAATCCGTCTATTTGATCAAGATCTTGAGAAACAAGATTGTAAAAGTGAATAGCTTTATTGTTAATGAGCAGCACTTTGTGGTCGGATAATCTCGTTAATAGCAAAGGATAGGGATTAATTTTGAACAGCGTAAAAAAATTACGTTCGCTTTCTTTTAGCTGTAAATGATTCATATATTCTTTGTGACGGTATGTATAAAGAATGTATGAAATAAGCAAAGCGATAGCAACTGCTGCAGTTGTATTGATCTGCTTTGAAATAAGGGAAAAAGAATCCGGTACATATCGTGATAAGCCGTATAGTAAAAAAAGATGGTTAGGAATAAAAATGATGCACAGATGTTTTAATTTCATAGGACATAAAACAGCTGTGGAAATCAAAAGCATCATATACACGTCTACGCGACCTGTGAAAAGCTGACTGTTAATAGTAGAAAGTGCTGCAGCAAATACGTAATAAAATATATAGCCATATACAATGGTGCTCAAGTAGTTAGCAAACCGTTCTTTTCTCTTACTAACATAATAGAAAAATAAATAAAGAGAGGAGAGAGCAAAACTAGTGAAATGAATACCAATTAGTGTATGTCTAAACTGAGATGTCCCCGCATGTTGAAGTAAAGAAAACCCTATATAAATATAAATAGGATAGGAAACTACAAGAGCAAGTGAAACTAGCTTGACTCTCTGTTGAAGCATCTCTACATTCGTTTTATCGAACATTTTATCTTCATTAACTTCTCTTCCAGAAGGAAAACGAAATTTCTTCAAAAAGGAGAAAGGTAAAAGCGAAAGAAGAAATGACATGACCATCATCTCCATATCTTTTTTAGGTATTTTAGCATGTTTCTATAAGAAAAGACATGAATTTTTCAGATGAAAATGTCTGCTTTTTGATTAAGAAAAAGCATAGAGATTTATATGATTAAAGGTGAGGACAAAGAGCCTCACCTTTTTTATTGAAGTTTATTGGATTCAGCATGCCGTACAAACATGGTTTCATCTTCTACTAATCCGCAAGCTCCGCACTGAATGCGTTTTTGCGGTCCGTTATAAGCAGCGTGAAAGGCATCGAGCGTATCGTTTGTGTATTCTTCTACAACGTCTCCGCTTCTTGGATCCATTTTTACAGGTTTTGCATTTTGTTCAATGATATTAAAACGCGTTCGATTTGTTTTGCAGCTAGGGCAAAGATAAGGGCTTCCCATTTTTAACATCTCCTTGAAAAATTTACTGTATTAATACCATGTCCGAATCCACCAAAAACATACAAAAACTTATGGTTTTCTATCGAACGTTCATTCGTTAAAATAGAAGCAGGTGATGAAAATGAGAATACGAAAAAACTTACAAGAAGTAATGGATGTCTTGCAAACGAATCCATCGTATCAGAAAAATATTGTTCATTGGCATACAATCGAAGAGAAAGAAGCTAAAACTTCGCCATTTCCGGCTTCTTTGCATACGAAACTGCGGCAAGCACTTGAGAACCGAGGAATTGGTTCGCTTTATACGCATCAAAAAACAGCGTTTGATTTGGCGACAGCTAAGAAGAATGTTGTGGCTGTGACGCCTACAGCATCGGGGAAAACATTGTGTTACAACTTGCCGGTACTTCAGAGTATCATGGAGAATGATCAAGCTAGAGCTCTTTATTTGTTTCCAACAAAAGCGCTTGCCCAAGATCAAAAAAGTGAATTAAATGAAATCATTGAAGAAATGGAAGTACCAATCAATAGCTACACGTATGATGGAGATACTCCGGCAAATATCCGTCAAAAGGTAAGAAAAGCAGGTCATATTGTTATTACGAATCCAGATATGCTTCATTCAGCTATTTTACCTCATCATACTAAATGGGTATCACTGTTTGAAAACCTGAAGTACATTGTGATCGATGAACTTCATACGTACCGCGGTGTTTTTGGAAGCCACGTAGCTAACGTTATACGCCGGTTAAAGCGAATTTGCCGCTACTATGGAAGCAATCCTATCTTTATTTGTACATCAGCGACCATCGCTAACCCAAAAGAACTTGCTGAGCATTTAACGGGAGCTCATGTTATGTTAGTAGATAACAACGGAGCGCCTAGCGGCCGCAAGCATTTTATTTTTTATAACCCGCCTATTGTTAATAAACCTTTAAACATTAGAAGAAGTGCTACCCTTGAAGTGCGAAATATTGCAGGAGAGTTTTTGAAAAATAAAATTCAAACGATTGTATTTGCACGAAGTCGAGTACGAGTGGAAATTATTTTAACGTATCTGCAGGAGCTCGTAAAAAACCAGCTTCAAAATAAGTCTATTCAAGGGTACCGCGGAGGATATTTGCCGAAGCAGCGACGCGAAATAGAAAGAGGACTTCGAGAGGGAAGTATTTACGGGGTAGTCAGTACGAATGCTTTAGAACTAGGAGTGGATATCGGGCAGCTGCAGGTGTGTGTGATGACAGGTTATCCAGGCACGGTTGCAAGCGCTTGGCAGCAAGCAGGACGAGCAGGGAGACGTCACGGAGAAGCCGTCATTGTGATGGTCGCAAGTTCAAGTCCGCTTGATCAGTATATGATTCAGCATCCCGATTACTTTTTTAGCAGAAATCCAGAAACAGCTCGAATTAATCCTGATAATCTTGTTATTTTAGTCGATCATTTAAAATGCGCGTCCTATGAGCTGCCGTTTAAGCAGGGAGAAACATTTGATGGGGTAGAAATTGAAGACGTGCTGGAGTTTTTGCAAGAAGAGCGAGTGATTCATTTTAGCGGAGACAAATGGTACTGGATGAATGATTCGTTTCCAGCTCATAATATCAGTCTGCGCTCTGCATCCCAAGAAAATGTTGTCATCATTGATCAATCGGACGTTGCAAATGTGAAAGTAATTGGAGAAATGGATCGCTTTAGTGCCATGACGCTTCTTCATGATGAGGCGATTTACTTGCATCAAGGCATTCAGTATCAAGTAGAATACTTGGACTGGGATGAGAAAAAAGCGTATGTTCGTGAAGTCGATGTAGACTATTTCACCGATGCAAACTTAGCGGTTAACTTAAAGGTTCTAGAAGCTGATAAAGAACGAGTGGAAAGGACATATTCAATCGGTTACGGTGATGTAATGGTCAGCGCTATGGCTACGATATTTAAAAAAATAAAGTTTGAGACGCATGAAAACATAGGGTCAGGTCCCATTTCACTTCCGGAAGAAGAGCTTCATACAAATGCCGTGTGGCTAAGCTTTGAAAAAGAACAGTTTTACGAATCTGAAGAACGATTGGAACAAGCACTCATTTCCGTGGCAAATGCCATTCAGTCAATTGCACCGCTTATGGTGATGTGCGATCCGGCTGATTTACATGTAGTGCCTCAGATAAAAGCGGTGCACAACGAACAGCCGACTATCTTCTTATATGATCGATACCCGGGAGGCATTGGACTAAGTGATAAAGTATACGAACAAATGAATGATGTGCTAAATCAAACCAATCAATTAATTGTAAATTGTTCTTGCGAAAGCGGCTGTCCGTCTTGTATCGGTATGGAAGCACAGGGAGAACACGCAAAAAGCGATGCGCTCGTGCTGCTACAACAACTGCAAAGTAGGTGAACTCTTGTCTTTTAAAAATAAATTAAACCGTATGAAAAAGCATCTTCACGTTACAGAAGCAAAGCCGCCGGTTGAAAGTAACCCGCAGCGGCCTAAGAGCGCATCTATTCCCTATGAGCAGGAATGGAAGGGAAATCATGCTGTGCCTTACTTTGCGGAAGACAGCTACTGTATGATCAGAGAAGTGGTGTACCCGCTCGACTACAAACATGGACATTATGAATTTAATGAGCTAAAAAAAGTAGTGCAAGTATGGAATCGGTCTACAGTTGCCCATCCGCTTTCATCAAAAGGCCACACATATTCAGATTTATTTTTCTTTGATACGGAAACGACGGGGCTTAGTACAGGTACGGGAACGACTATCTTTTTGCTAGGATATGCAAGGGTGCTAAAAGATTCCGTCGTTTTTCGTCAGCATATATTAACGGAGCCAAGTGGAGAAGTAGCATTTTACGAAAGTTTTTTAAAAGAAGTAGACTATACGACGCTTGTGACTTATAATGGGAAATCTTTCGATTGGCCTCACGTGAAGACTCGCCATACGCTATTGAGAGATCATTTGCCCAAGCTGCCTAAGTTCGGTCACTTTGATTTGCTGCATGCGTCAAGAAGGCTGTGGAAACACAAAATGAGTTCGGTGAAGCTTGCGAATGTCGAAAAAGAAATACTTGGAATTGAACGAGTTGATGATATTCCAGGTTTTTTAGCTCCCATGATCTATTTTGATTTTATTGAAACGAAAAATCCAAGAGGCTTATTCGATATTATGAAACATAATGAACATGATATTTTATCGCTTATTACCTTATACATTCATTTATCAAAGCATCTCCTTACTAGTGAGGAGTTTACAGAGAAAGAAACATACGAAGTAGCAAGGTGGTATGAGCAGTTAGGGGAGAACAAGCACGCCTTCTCTCTTTATCAGGGCGTAGCAGAAAAAGAAAAAGAAGAGCATGAAAAAGCTCAGCTAGCGATGGCTTATCATTATAAAAAAGAGAAGAGTTGGAAAGAGGCAGTGGACATGTTTGAACCCTTGGTTCAAACATGTGAAGGTGACGTCGCTATAGAAGCATTGGTTGAGCTAGCTAAAATTTATGAGCATCGTCTCAAAGATGTTCATCAAGCACTTCTATATACTGAGCTAGCCTCGGAGAAGTGGAATCAACTCAGAGGAATGACTAAAAAAACGTCGAAGGAAGCACTTGAAAAAAGACTTCTTAGACTAAAAAATAAATCAGCTAAAGCATAGACTTCAGCTGATTTATTTTAAAAAAATTCAGAATTATTATTCTTTTGTTTTTGTGGATATTTTATATTGTTCTATTTTTCAGTCATTGATAAAATTAGTCAATGTAAGACTTATTCTTACAGCTTAAAAACAGAACTTTGGTGAGATGGAGAGAGGCCCCATGAAAAATGTGATTTTAGTATCATTTTTCGCATTAATTTGTTTAACAGTAATTGTCTTAAGCAGTTTGAAAAATTCGTATAACTCCTTTATGTAGGTCAAAAATAGGTGTTTGTCTTAGTACATGTACATTGCCCTTCACATATTGTAATAGTGTAATAACTAAACAGTGAAAGGGGAAAAAGGATATGTATCCAAGACCAACAAAATGTATGCCACCAATTGTGCATCCAACAAAATGCTGCACGCAGTTTACTTCTCAGGAGGTAGTAGTACCTCACATTCATCCAAGTCATAATACATTGGTGAATCATACAAATGTGAAGCACGTACATTACTTCCCGCAAACGCAATCTGTTGTAAATGAAACTTCAAATCAACAGTTTTTTGGCGGCGCGCAGCAATATCCAACTCAAGTAGGAGGAGCAGGCTATCCAGGTCAAGTGGCAGGAGCAGGCTACCCAGGTCAAGTAGCAGGTGCTGGTTATCCAGGTCAAATGGGAGGCTATCCAGGTCAAGTAGCAGGTGCTGGTTATCCAGGTCAAATGGGAGGCTATCCAGGTCAAGTGGCAGGAGCAGGCTACCCAGGTCAAGTAGCAGGTGCTAGTTATCCGGGACACAAAGGTTGCGGCCAAGGAAGCTGTCATACAAAAGGCGCGCATCAAGGACCAAATTCAGGGTATTTTAGATAATGTACGCTAATAGGAGCTGATTTCATCAGTTCCTATTCTATTTTGTTATAAAGGAGTTATATAATGAAGGTGCTAACAGTTACCGGTTATAAGCCATTCGAACTTGGCATTTTTAATGAAAAACATCAAGGTATTACATATATAAAAAAAGCACTCTATAAAAAATTACAGGAATTAGCAGAAGATGGATTAGAATGGGTATTGATTAGTGGCCAGCTAGGAGTAGAAATTTGGGCAGCAGAAGTGGTATTTGATCTTCAGCTCGATTATCCCGAGCTTCAGTTAGCTGTTTTAACACCGTTTTTGGAGCAAGAAGAAAAATGGAATGACGTGAATAAAGAATTGTATGAATTCGTCTTAAGTCAAGCAGATTATGTAGATAGCATTACAAAAAAGAAATATGAAAGTCCAGCACAGTTTCGGTTGAAAAATCAATTTTTAGTAGAAAAAAGTGAAGGTATTTGTTTAGTTTACGATGAAGAGCACGAAGGAAGTCCCAAATATATGTTAGAAACGGCTAAAAAACGTGCTGAACGAGAAGAATACCCTATTATAATGGTGACGTCTCATGACTTACAGGATATCGTGGATGAAGAAAAATTTTCGTCTTTTTAACGCCACTTGGCGAAACATTTTAAAAGATAAATTGACATTTGAAGCTATTTTTGAAAAAATGAATTATAATAAAGATAAGGTTTATCGTATTCGAGGTGATAGAGATGTTAGCTGATAAAATCCGTTTAACGGCCAAAGAAATTTTAGAAAAAGAATTTAAAACAGGCATGAGAGGCTATAATCAAGAAGAAGTAGATAAGTATCTAGATTCTGTTATTAAAGATTATGAAGCATTTCATGAAGAAATTGAAGCATTACAAACTGAAAATTTACGCTTAAAAAAGCAAGTAGAAGAATTATCTAAAAAGCCGCAACAACCTTCGTTTACCCCGCCGCCGGCTCAACAGCAGCAGCAAGCGGGTACGACAAACTTTGATATTTTAAAACGTTTGTCGAACTTAGAAAAACATGTGTTTGGAAGTAAATTATACGAATAACCTAAAAATAGGAGTTGCATTCAACTCCTATTTTTATTATACTAAGGAAAGTCGTTATCAATAACGTTCGGGTAATTGCTGCATCACATATGAGGATGTAGAGGAAAGTCCATGCTCGCACAGACTGCGATGTCTGTAGTGTTCGTGCCTAGCGAAGTCATAAGCTAGGGTAGCTGTTAAAAGCTAACGGCGGGGAAAAAGCCTAAGTCTTTTTAAGATATGGCTTGACTACTCTGAAAGTGCCACAGTGACGAAGTCTTATCAGAAATGATAAGAGTGGAACGAGGTAAACCCCTCGAGCGAGAAACCCAAATAATGGTAGGGGAACTTTCTGGAAGGAACTGAACGGAAGGAAGGACAAAATGGTTACATTTTGTAGATAGATAATTGCCACCGGAGTACGAGGTAGCTAGCCGCTTGCAGTACAATGGTACAAAACATGGCTTACAGAACGTTATTGAAAAGCAATCGACACTTGTTGTTACACACTATATTTTAATCCAACCCAGCTCTTCGTATAACGGAAGAGCTTTTTTTATGTCAAAATGACAGCTTATCATAAGCTGTCATTTTTTTGTACAACCAGACTGAGCTTGTTGTCAGCCTCAGGTCTTAGGAGAAAATAAAGCTTTAGCTCGTTTTGAAAAAACCTCATAATCCTTAAACTAAGTATATAGATAAGCGAAAGGAGGAGACAAAATGAAAAAAGTTGGTTTGTTTTTGATTGGAGCGGTAGCTGCTATCGTTCTTCTTGCAAATGCTGGTCCGATGGTAGGACTTGCACTTGGCTTAGTTATTTTGTACGTAGCATTTAAAGGGTTTGTTAAAGCAGAGACCCCCTTTAAAAAATGGCTCTGGGGGTTTATAGGTGTTGTCGTACTCTTAACAACTGTTTCAAATCTCCCGGCCCTTGCTGGTATCATCGCAGCAGTCGTACTTTACATTGTATATAAAAAATGGAACAGCAGCAGCCCTATAAAAACGGAAAAAGAAGATCCGTTTAAGCATTTTGAACGTCAGTGGGCTGATTTAAATCAAAAATAATGAAAGTTTACTTTATTATCTAAGGAGATGAACAAAATGAGAAACTTATTTACTCGAATGAAAGAAACGATTTCTGCAGACCTTCATCAATTACTTGATCACAAAGAACAAAAAAATCCAATTGCTGCACTAAACCACTATTTGCGTCAATGCGAGCAGGAGACCGAAAAGGTAAGGCAGCTTGTTGAGCGACAGCACACGTTAAAAGAACAGTTTAATCGCGAATACCATCTGGCCCTTGACATGATGAAAAAACGTCATGAGCAAGCACAAGTAGCACAAGCAGCTGAAGAAACGGAATTACATGAATTTATTTTAAAAGAACATGCTCACTACGAAGAGAGAGCAAAGCGTGTAAAAGAATCTTATGAAAATACATCCAAGCAGTTAGAAGAGCTTGAACAAAAGTATGAAGAAATGAAGCATAAGGTAAAAGATATGCATATTCGCCGCATGGAACTAATGGGACGCGAAAATATTGCTCGTGCGCATCATCGTATGAATTCAGTAATGAAAACAGAAGCATCTTATACGTCCTACAGCCAGTTTGACGAAATGGAAACCTATATTGACCAGCTTGAAAATCAAATTAATACAAATTACTATAGACAAACGGTAGACAGCAAGATTGCTGAATTAGAAAAAAGAGTAAAATCATCGTAAAAAATCAGTGTTTCTGCATAAAACATGGTATTCTAAAAAAGGCGTAGGTTTCTGCGTCTTTTTAAGGTGAGAGAATAGATACCTGCAGCATCCAAAGAACGCTATGTCATCTACGAGGAGAAGGGAGAGAGAGCTGTGCAAAGCGTAAACAAAACAGAATCTCTTATGTTCATTTTTATTTGCAGTTTATTTGTCCTGTTTATTGAAATTATGTTTTTTCACAGCGGCTTGATCTTTTCTGTATTAATTGCCGGTGCGTTCATGTATATTGGGCGAAAAAAAATGAGAAGAAAACTAGGGCGCATTTTATTTTGGATTGGCGTTATTGGACTTGTGTTGAATATATTTAATACGGTTGCCTTTAAGTTTTTAGTTATTGCTCTTTTTCTGTATTTTTTACTTAGATTTATTCAATCAAGAAAGCATCCGGTTGAATTCAGACCAACTGACCAATTTACCCAGCAGCCAAACCAAAGTTTGGTGCAGGTCCGCCCGGTTTTGACGAATAAACTTCTTGGTAGTCAAAGAACTGAAGACTCCGTATACGAATGGGATGATATTAATATTCAAAGCGTATGGGGAGACATTGTGGTTGATTTAAGCAATACCGTTCTGCCAAAAGGCGATGCGGTTATTTTTATTCGTCAGGTGTTTGGAAATATTAAAGTGCTCATTCCTTACGAAACGGAAGTATCTGTGAATCATTCTAAACTAGCAGGAAACGTAACGGTTTTTGGACATCAGCGCGGCTTTTCGTTCAATGAAAATTTGTCTATCAAAACAGAGGAATTTGATCAATCTGCTCATAGGGTGAAGATTGTTACAACTGTTGTGATTGGAGATTTAGAGGTGCAAAGGATATGAGTATTCTTCAACGGCAGTTATTATGGGGGATTTTCTTAAGTTTTTTTGTATTTGTATCCGTGCTCCTTACCGTGTTTTTTGCATATCCTGTTTTTCAACTTAGCGACTTATGGAAAACAAGCGTATTTGGCATGCCTTTTGCGCTGTTTTCCTTCAGTTTAAGCCTTACGATTGGAAGCGTGATTGGAGGAATCATGGGGTTTATGTGGAGAGAGCAGTGGACATATGTTGAAAACCGATTATATGAAATAGAAAATGGCCATCGGCATATGTCGGCAAATGAACCGTTTATTCAAGAAACGTCTCGAATTATAAGCCGTTTAAATAAAGTAGATCATAAAATGATTCTTCAAGCACAGCAATCTCAAAAGATGGCAACGGAAAAAGTGGAAAATCAGCAAAAGCAAGTGCAAGAAATTGTTTCTCAGGAACGAAATCGGCTTGCTAGAGAATTGCATGACTCCGTTAGTCAGCAGCTATTTGCCGCTTCGATGCTTATGTCTGCTATTACGGAATCCAATCTTACGCTGCAAGATTCTGAAGCTAAGCAATTAAAGATGGTTGAAAAAATGATTAATCAATCACAGCTTGAAATGAGGGCTTTGCTTCTTCATCTTCGTCCTGCAGCATTAAAAGGAAAATCGCTACAGGCCGGAATGAAAGAACTGATGAATGAGCTTGCTCAAAAAGTACCGCTTGAATTAAATTGGAAAATAGAAGGGTTTGAACTTGATAAAGGCATTGAAGACCACTTGTTTAGAATTTTGCAAGAATCCGTATCAAATACGCTGCGTCATGCAAATGCAACAGCTTTAGACGTGCTGCTGATCAAACGTGACTTTTCCATTATTTTACGTATTGTGGATAACGGAGTTGGTTTTGATGTAGAAAAGGAGAAAGTCGGATCGTACGGTCTGCAAAATATGTATGAACGTGCAGTTGAAATTGGAGGCCTATTAAAAATTATTAGTTTGCCCGACAAAGGAACAAAGCTAGAAGTAAAAGTACCGTTAGTAGAAAGAGAGGAGAAGCAAAATGATTAATGTACTGTTAGTAGATGACCATGAAATGGTTCGTATTGGCGTAGGAGCGTATTTGTCGGCTCAAGCAGACATTCATGTAATAGCTGAAGCAGCCAATGGCCAACAGGCCGTTGAATTAGGGCTTCAGCTGCGCCCGGATATTATTTTAATGGATTTAGTCATGGAAGAAATGGACGGGATTGAAGCAACAAAACAGCTCATTAAGCAGTGGCCGGAAGCAAAAGTAATTATTGTCACTAGCTTTCTAGATGACGAAAAAGTATATCCCGCTCTAGAGGCAGGGGCAACAAGCTACTTATTAAAAACGTCTAAAGCAGGAGAAATTGCAGCTGCTATTCGCCGTACATATGAGGGGGAATCTGTATTAGAGCCTGAAGTAACCGGTAAAATGATGTCTAAAATGAGAGAGCCGTCTTTACCTCATGAAGAACTCACAGCTCGTGAAATGGAAATTTTACTTTTAATGACACAGGGTAAAACAAATCAAGAGATTGCAGACGAATTATTTATTGCGCTAAAGACGGTAAAAACACATGTGAGCAATTTATTAAGTAAGCTGGATGTGCAGGACCGAACTCAAGCCGTCATTTATGCCTTTAAACACAAATTAGCGCAGTGAGAATCGTTATTCAAAAGAGAATAACGATTTTTTTTTTGAAAAACCTATTTTTTTGCATGTATTCATTATAAAATAGCGATATGCGTAAAGGCGAACGCTTACGTAAAAGCACTATTTTGAGGGGTTGAGCACATGGAAAAGAAATGGTGGAAAGAAGCTGTTGCGTATCAAATCTATCCGCGAAGCTTCATGGATTCAAACGGCGACGGAATTGGTGACATTCAAGGGGTTATTTCAAAATTAGACTATTTATCTGATCTTGGAATTGATGTCATTTGGATTTGCCCGATTTATCAGTCTCCTAACGACGATAATGGCTACGATATCAGTGATTATAAAGATATTATGGAAAATTTCGGAACGATGGAAGACTTTGATGAGCTGTTAGATGAAGTTCACCATCGCGGAATGAAGCTGATTATGGATTTAGTTATTAACCATACTTCAGATGAACATCCTTGGTTTTTAGAATCTAGGTCTGCTAAAGAGAATCCATATCGTGATTATTATATCTGGCACGAAGGTAAAGATGGAAAAGAGCCAAACAACTGGGAATCTATTTTTAGCGGATCAGCTTGGGAGTTCGACGAAAAGACAAAAGAATATTACATGCACGTATTTTCTAAAAAACAGCCCGATTTAAACTGGGAAAACGAAAAAGTACGTCATGAGCTTTATGAAATGGTTAACTGGTGGTTAGATAAAGGAATTGACGGCTTTCGTGTAGATGCTATTTCGCATATTAAGAAAGTGGCCGGCTTCCCAGATCTGCCGAACCCTGAAAAGCTAGATTATGTGCCATCGTTTGAAGGGCATATGAATCGACCGGGAATTCAAGAACATTTAAAAGAGCTAAAAGAAAAAACGTTTGCCAAATACGATATTATGACGGTTGGAGAGGCAAATGGTGTAACATCGGACAGCGCAGATGAGTGGGTAGCTGAAGATGGCGGAAACTTCAATATGATTTTTCAGTTCGAGCATATGGGACTGTGGGATAAAGGAGAAGAAAAACCGCTTGATTTAATCGAGTTAAAAACAATTTTAACAAATTGGCAAAATGGTTTAGAAAAAATTAACGGCTGGAACGCTTTATATTTAGAAAATCATGACCAAATTCGTTCTGTAAATAAATTCGGCAGCACAGCTTACCGAGTGGAAAGTGCAAAGTGCTTAGCTGCACTATACTTTTTAATGAAAGGAACACCGTTTATTTATCAAGGACAAGAACTTGGAATGACCAATGTTAAATTTGATTCTATTGATGATTATGATGATGTTGGGATGATTAACTACTACCGTATTCAGCGTGAAAAAGGCGATTCACATGACGAGATTATGAAAGTTATTTGGGAAACAGGCCGCGATAACTCAAGGACGCCAATGCAGTGGAATACAGAAAAAAATGCAGGATTTTCTACCGGAAACCCTTGGATGAAAGTGAACCCAAATTACGTAGACATTAACGTAGAAGAGCAGAAAAGTGATAAGAATTCGGTACTGAATTTTTACAAACAGCTCATTAAAATTAGAAAACAGCATGATGTGCTGGTGTATGGAACTTATAAGCTGTTGGCAGAAGAAGATTCCGCTATTTACGCGTATACGCGAACATTAGAAGGTAAAACCGCTGTTGTTATTTGTAATATGTCACCGAATAATCAAACGTTCGAGTTTCCTTCAGAGAGCGCATTTACAAACAGAGAAGTGCTGATTCATAATTATCCGTTGGATATAAACGAAACGCTTGAAAAATGTATGCTGCACCCATATGAAACACGTGTATACTTACTTTCATAAACAAGTTGAGCAACCGATTGCGCAACTTTAAAGTGAAAAGCTTTTAAAAACGCATTTATCTGCGACACAGGTGAAGAAACTGCTGGCTCTGTCAAGAGCCAGCAGTTTTTGTATTTTAATAAAAAGACGGAGAAAGCTTTGACTACGGCGCATGTATATGGTACTTTTACACTTAGTGTAGATAATTAGAAACAAAATGAGGTTGAAAAATGGCGAAATATAAAATTATTGCAACAGCAGCAATGGGAATTGAAGCACTGGTCGCTAAAGAAGTGCGTGCTTTAGGATATGAATGTGAAGTAGATAATGGCAAGGTTATCTTTGAAGGAGACGAGCTCGCAATTGCTCGCTGCAATTTATGGCTTCGTACAGCAGATCGAATTAAAGTGCAGGTTGGACAGTTCAAAGCTCGTACGTTTGATGAGCTTTTTGAACAAACAAAAGCATTAAATTGGGGAGATTACTTGCCCGTAGATGCACAGTTTCCTGTATCGGGAAAATCCGTGAAATCTAAATTGTTCAGCGTATCAGATTGTCAAAGCATTGTGAAAAAAGCAATTGTTGACAGCATGAAAAAACATTATAACAAAACAACAGGCTGGCTCGAAGAAACAGGGTCAACGTTTAAAATTGAAGTAGCGCTATTAAAAGATGTTGCTACATTAACAATTGACGCAAGCGGTGCAGGACTTCATAAGCGCGGTTACCGCGTAGGACAAGGGGAAGCTCCTTTAAAAGAAACGCTGGCAGCGGCTTTGATTATGCTAACACCGTGGAATGCGGATCGCCCGTTTGTCGATGTTTTTTGCGGTTCTGGTACAATTGCTATCGAAGCAGCGCTTATCGGTCAAAATATCGCACCAGGGTTTAACCGTGACTTTTTATCAGAAGAGTGGCCGTGGATGTCAGCAAGTATTTGGGACAAAGCGCGCGAAGAAGCAGAAGACTTAGCGAACTACGACCAAGTGCTAGATATTGCTGGTCATGATATTGACCATCGTATGGTAAAAGTAGCGGAGCAAAATGCATTTGAAGCTGGACTTGGAGATTTAATTCAATTTAAACAAATGCAAGTGCGCGATTTTACGACGCCGAAAGAATATGGAATCATTATTGGTAACCCTCCGTACGGCGAACGTTTAAGCGATCGTCCTTCTGTTGAAAAAATGTACGCTGAAATGGGCGAAGCATTTTCTAAGCTTGATACGTGGTCGATTTATATGCTGACATCTCATGAACAATTTGAACAATACTACGGTAAAAAAGCAACGAAAAAACGCAAATTGTTTAACGGGTTTATTAAAACAGACTACTATCAATACTGGGGACCTCGTCCTCCACGCAACGATCAATAAATACAAAAGCCAAGCGGTGTAAAAACCAGCTTGGCTTTTTTACGTTATTTCTTTTTTAAACCCCGATAAGCTAGCATTCCAAACATGCCTATACCGAGCACGATAATTAATAAAATAAACCAAAACGTGGCATTAAGCAGGTATTTATATAGTCCGTCATAATAATCATGCATGTACTCACCCCATTGTGTTTTTTTATAGTATGGGCGAGTAGCAGGGCAATATATGTATTCATTTCTTTTTACTAGCAGGCTTAAAACGAGAAATGATCAGCTTATTTCTAACATATTTACGAAAGGGAAATCTCATACTAAAACCTAAGAGGTGATAAAATGAGAAAAAATCGATCAGCACGGATTTTTGGCGGGATGATGCTTCTTTCATGGTTAACCATCCCTTTTATAGGACGACAGCATATTAAGCGTTATTTATCATCTACTATGTTTATTTCCTTTTTGATTATGGTTGAAAGCTATATTGCTGAAAAAAAGAAGTGGTGGATATTCCCTCATCCTCCTCATCCATATCTAACAGGTGAAGCTGCTTTACTTTTAGGTCCATTTTTAGCAGGTTCTTTATGGATTAAAAAGTTCACATATGGCCATTTTGGAAGGTATATGTTATTAAATGCAATCGTAGATACATTTTTTGTTTATCCTTTTCAACGAGCTATGAGCCGTGCAAAGCTTTTTAGGGTAGGCACATTTAAAGAGTACCATTTGCTAGGTATCTTTCTGTTGAAAGCTGCTTTAATGTACGTTTACCAACATCTAGTAGTAGAGAAACCAAAACCTCAGCGTGCTTTAAAAAATAATCCTATAGAATAAAGGAGCAGGCAGGGAAGCGTGATTTTCTTGCCCGCTATTTTAATGCTCCAGATGTCATTCCTGAAATGAAATGCTTTTGCAAAAACACGTACGCAATCAATAATGGAATAGAAGAAAGAACGACTGCTGAAAACAGCATAGGGTAATTAGTCAGAAATTCCCCTTGAAAGTCCAATAGTGCAATAGGCAGCGTTTTTACTTCTTTAGATTTTAACAAGAGCAAAGGGAATAACAGATCATTCCACACAATCACAAACGAAAAAATTCCTACTGTAGCCATTGATGGTATTGAGAGTCGAAGAGCGATTTTTGAATATATTTTCCACTCTGACGCTCCGTCCATGCGAGCAGCTTCAAATAGTTCCTTTGGCAAAGTTTTCATAAACCCCGTGATAATAAACACACCGATGGGAAGCAAAAAACTTATGGAGACGATAATGACGCCTGTTAGCGTATTGACGAGCCCAAGCTTATTCATCAGCAAAAAGACAGGAATCATATTGACTTGGGTAGGGACAATCATTCCGCAAACAAAAAAGCCGTATACAATCCATCCAAGCTTTTGAGGTAGCTGAATAATAGCGTAAGCAATCATGCTTGAAAACCATAGAATAAAAAACGTGCTAAAGACGGTAACAATCACGCTGTTTTTAATATAGCCAAAGATAGGTTCATTGACGAGCAGCTGTTTATAATTTTCAATATTCCAGCCTGCTGGTAATCCGATTGGGTTGCTGTAAAGCTCGGGCGTTGTTTTAAAGGTTGTTAATAAAACCAAGCTTAAGGGCAACAGAATGATTAAACCGTATATTCCTAAAATCAGTTGTCTGAATGGGTTTTGTTTCATAAAAGAATCTCCTTTTACATTTTGGTCAAGCGAAGTACGCGAAATTGAAGAAACGTTAAAAGAGCAATTACAATCATAAATACAACTGAAATGGCAGAGGCATAGCCGAAACGAAAATTAATAAAAGCTTCGTGATAAAGAAGTGTCGAAAGAATTTCAGTTGAGTTGGAGGGACCTCCATTTGTCATTGCAATGATTAAATCAAATGCTTTAAAACTTTGTATGGTCGTATAAGCCACAACCATTGTCGTAGCTGGAGCTAAAAGAGGCCACGTAATGCGCTTGAATTTTTGCCATCGTGTTGCTCCATCAATACTAGCAGCTTCATATAACTCACTGGGAATAGCTTGAATTCCAGCTACAAAAATAATAAGCATTTGACCAGTATGTGCCCAAAATTGTACAAAAGCCAAGCTGTAAATTGCGATATGTCCATTTCCAATCCAAGACTGGGTCCAATGCTCAAGGCCTACTTTACTTAAAAATAGGTTCACTCCTCCAATGTTGGGGTCATACATAAAGTTCCACGTGAAGGCAATCGACACGGACGAAATAATCGTCGGTACAAAAAAGAGTGAGCGATAAAATGTATTCCATGCAGAATTTTTATAAAGTAAAAGTGCAAAGCCCAAGCTCAATAACGTTTGAAAGATCAGCACGCCAATTGTGAACTTTAAGTTGTTTGTAAGAGACTGTGTAAAAATAGCATCGTTTGTTAAAATTTCTTTGAAGTTTTGAAACCCTACAAATGAGAACTGAGAAGACAATCCATTCCAATCAGTTGTGCTTAAAAATAAAGCAGAAAGCGTTGGCAATGCAAAGAAAACAGTATATATGATAAAACCGGGAAGTAAAAACAACCATAGATGTCTGCTTTTAGAGATACTTTTAAATGAAAAGAGAGGAAAAGAGAACGAAGGGGTTCTCTTTTCTTCTTCTTGAATAGACGTATTAGTTTTTAGCGACACGTTCTACCTCTCCTTGTGCTTTTTCAGCAGCTTTTTTCGCTGACATACCGGATAGTACGTCCTGTACAGATGTTTCAACAGCTTTTGATACGCGCTCATTTAAAATTGTAAATCGAGGTTGGAAGACCGTTTTTTTGTCTTTCCATTTTGCGCTTTCTTTGAGTTCAGGTGAATCATATTTCACGTCTTTGACCGTTAATAACTGGCCAGTAGCATTCGCATACTCAGAAGAAATCTTTGGATCTGCAAGGAAAGTTAAAAATTTCTTAGCAGCTTCTTTGTGTTTTGATTTTTCAGCAACACCTAATAAGAATGTCGTGGTATGAACACCTTCGTATTTTGCTTTATCTTGATCCACTGTAATCGGGGCAAGCAAACCTTGATCAATCTTCGGATTTTGCTGTTTGACTGTAGCCATCATATAAGAACCTTGAGCAAGCATTGCGCCTTTTTCCTGAGCAAAAAGTGCTGCAGCACTTTCTTTTTTCGTACCAAGAGCATCTTTTTGGAAGTAACCTTTGTCATTTAATTCTTTAATTTGAGATAGGGTTTTGATAAACCATTCATCAGTTAGCTTGCGCTTGCCCGTTTCTACTTCGTGAAGGGCGTTGTTTGTAGGTTCGTTATTCATAATCATTGGATTAATAAATTGAGAAGGACTTACGTCTCCTGAAAATAAAATCGGAGTATATCCATTTTTCTTTAATGTTTCAGATGTTTTTAAAAAGCTATTCCAATCTTTAGGAACATCTAAATTTAGTTTTTCAAAAATGCCTTTGTTATAGACAGGGATGTTATAGACTAGCTGATAAGGAAGAGCATATTGCGTATTATCCGCTTTGCCCGCTTGGATTAGCTTTTCGTCAAATTTGCTGAGTAAGTTTTGGTCGTCCAGCTTGGCAAAACCGTTTGCTTTGCGAATCGTTTCAAATTGACTTCCTGGAAAACTAGCAAATACATCGATACCTTCTCCAGATAATAGAGATCCTTGAATTTGTGATTGATAGGAATCAGAAGGAAAGACGATCATTTCTACATGAATATTTGGATTTTTCTTTTCAAATTGCTCAATGATAGAATCAAAAGCTTTCGAATCTTCTCCTCGCCAATGCGTAAAGTTAATGGTTACTTTTTTAGAAGAGTCACTGCTGTCGCCGCTTGTTGAACTGTTTTTGCCGCAGCCCGCGATGATCACGGTGAGCATTGCTAACAGAATTAATAATTTTTTCATTTTAGTTCCCCCACTTATAGAATTCTTTTTAGATAGTTATTGGTCAATTTTGATACGGTTGGTAGATGCTTGGTCAAAGAAATGAGCATGATTCATTTGAAAATGAAATGGAAAGTGCTGATGAACTTGAATATGTTCATCCCCAGGGATTTTAGCTACAAAGAGCTGGTCTCCTAAACTACTGTATAGTATGTACTCTGCTCCTAATAACTCAGACACCTCTACCGGTAATGAAATATGAGATGCATCAGAAGAGGCGCGCGTAATATGCTCTGGTCGAATTCCTACAGTAATGAACTGATTGTTGTAGCCTTTTTCATGTAACGAATGCATTTGATTTTCTGTCAGCTGAAACTCATGTTCACTGATGTACAGTTTGTTGTTCACTACTTTTCCTGTGAAAAAGTTCATTCCCGGCGATCCTATAAAACTGGCTACAAACGTATTCTCTGGAGCATTATACACTTGCATAGGTGAACCTATTTGCTGAATTTTTCCGTCTTTCATAACTACAATTCTGCTTGCCATCGTCATCGCTTCTGTTTGATCGTGGGTTACATAAATAATGGTCGTCTGCAGCCTCTGATGAAGCTTACTGATTTCAGCACGCATTTGTACGCGAAGCTTCGCATCAAGATTAGATAAAGGTTCATCCATTAAAAAAATTGGGGCATTCCGTACAATGGCTCTTCCTAAAGCCACTCGCTGACGTTGCCCTCCTGATAACGCTTTTGGCTTGCGTTTTAAATAGGGTTCTAAGTCCAAAATACGAGCCGCTTCACGAACGCGATCATCAATTTCTTGTTTTGGGACTTTGCGGAGCTGCAAGCCAAATGCCATGTTGTCGTAAACTGTTAAATGAGGGTAAAGCGCGTAGTTTTGAAACACCATTGCAATATCCCGGTCCTTAGAAGGTAAATCGTTTGCACGATCTCCATTAATAAGCAATTCTCCTTCTGTTATCGATTCAAGGCCGGCGATCATTCGAAGGGTAGTGGATTTGCCGCACCCTGAAGGTCCTACAAACACAATAAATTCTTTGTCTTGAATATGAAGATTGAAATTATCAACTGCAAGACTATCTTTTCCGTATTTTTTATACACATGCTGTAACTGCAGTTCTGCCATTTTTTCTCCTTTCAGCAGGCTTTTAAAAAAATAAAAGCCTCTAATTGCACAGACGGATTGTACGTGTATCTGGCAATTAGAGGCTATCGGTTGACCGGCAAGCCTGTATTATGTAGTTTTGAGTGATTGAATCTGTAAGTAATTTTAAAATATATTATTCCTATATGTCAAGTGAGAATTAAAGTATTTTAATAAGTTCGATTATTTTCTTAAATGAAAGAAGCCATTTATTAAGCCAGAGATGCTGGTTTTGGGAATAAAATAAACAGCTGGTGTATAGAATGATAGTATTCACTTTTATAGTAAGCACTACAGAGAGAGGATGTTTATAAATGGATAGAAACACGCAGTTCACTATGATTCGTCAAGCGTTGGAAAACAGCTATCATTTAATGCAGCAGGGAATAGAAGTGAGCGGAGAGACGCTTACTCAGCTGGAACAAGCAAAAGCCGAGTATGAAGCGGCCTTTTTATTGTCTCATTCCACGGACTCAAAATTCCGCTGTAATTAATTTTTTAATAGCACTTATTCCGTTTGCGTTCTATACACTCAGCTTTTATACAAAAAGGTTCTGTCCTTACAGGCAGAACTTTTTTATGTTCAGCTCTTTTTATTGACATTTTAGATAAAGTAGTCAATAATTAAGTTTTGCTTACATGAGAAATTTACTAGATAAAAAGAAGTGAAGCTAATTTTTATTGATAGATATTTACATAAATAAAGGAGTCAGTATCGATGATGAGAGAGCGGTTGCCTTTTACAATTGAGCGGGATGAAAACTTTTTTGACAAATTAAATGAATGGATAGGTGATGTTTTTTATGATCATCTTCCAGACGCAGGGTTAGAACTTCGAGACGAACAAATTTTTATGGCTTTTCAAATCGAACGAGCTTTTAAAGAAAAAAATGTAATCTTTGCAGAAGCAGGTGTAGGAACAGGAAAAACTATTGTGTATTTACTGTATGCTATTTGTTATGCAAGGTATATTGGCAAGCCAGCAATTATTGCCTGTGCGGATGAAACATTAATTGAACAGTTAGTAAAAGCCGAAGGAGACATTGCCAAGCTCTCTGGTATTTTAGATATTAACATGGATGTTCGCCTAGCAAAATCTCAAGATCAGTATCTGTGTTTAAAGAAATTAGATGCTGTGACAGCACGAACAGATAATGAAAACATTGAAGAAATTTACGATACGCTTCCTGATTTTGTTCATGATCATAGCGGTATGCAGTCGTTCTATCACTACGGAGACCGTAAAGAATATCCTCATTTAACGGATGAGGAATGGAATCAAATTAACTGGGATACGTTTCAAGACTGCTCTTCCTGTGAGCAGCGTCATAGATGCGGCTTAACGCTTTCACGTGAGCACTATAGAAAAGCACATGACTTAATTATTTGCTCTCACGATTTTTACATGGAGCACATTTGGACATATGAAGCCCGCAAGCGTGAAGGACAGCTTCCCCTTCTTCCTGAAAGCAGCTGTGTTGTATTTGATGAAGGTCACCTGCTGGAATTTGCTGCACAAAAGGCTTTAACATATCGAATTCAAGAAGATACGTTAGAAAACTTGTTAACGCGTCTATTAGAAAATGACGTGCGAGAAGAATTTGCTGTGAAGATCGAGCACGCTATCGATGTGTACGCAATGTTCTTTGACCGTTTAAGTGAAGCAAGCACAGAAATCGTTGGTTCTAGCCGTAAAGAAGTAGCCCGTACAAACGGATTACAAAGTGTAGGAAAAGAACTTTTATCGCTGCTTGAGCATATCGGAAACGAGCTTGTGTTTGAGAGTGAGACCTATACAGTAGACGAATATACGCTGCGAATTGTAGATGAGTACCTAGATCAAATTGATTATTCGCTGCGCTTATTTATGGACAACGAAAATGCCATCTACTGGGTGGAAGAAAACAACTGGCAGCTGACGTTGGTTATTATGCCGCAAGCAGTAAAAGACGTCTTAAAAGAACGAGTATTTGCAAAGAAAATACCATACATTTTCACGTCTGCCACTCTGTCAGATAACCAATCGTTCGATTATTTAGCATATAGCTTAGGAATTGCAAAGCCGCTTTCTTTTTCCGTTGAATCGCCATTTGATTATGATGAGCAAATGAAAATTGCGGTAAAAAATGTTTCAGATGATCAAGAAGAAGCGTTTGCTGAAAAATTCGCCTTCGCTGTTGCGCAGCTCGAAAAAACGAACGGACGAGCACTTTTACTGTTTAACAGCAAAGAAGAACTAGAGATGTTCAAAGAAGTTTCCAAAGAGTTAAATCAGTACACATTCTTATTTGAAGGCGATCAAGAAATCAGTAAATTAGTATCTCAGTTCCAAAGGGAAGAAAAAACGATTTTATGCGCTGTTCATTTGTGGGAAGGATTGGATATTCCTGGACCTTCGCTATCTAATGTAATTATTTGGTCTCTGCCGTATCCACCAAATGATCCGGTCTTTGAAGCAAAACGCAATCAAGTAGTCGATCCATTTTGGGATGCAGATATGCCGTATATGCTTCTTCGCTTAAAGCAAGGAGTTGGAAGGCTGATTCGCTCTCATAACGATAAGGGTCTAATCACGATCTTTATGCCAAAAAGCACAGATTCAAAAGTGCGTTCAATCATTGAACAAAATGTCCCAACAAAAATAGAAAACGTATAAAAAAGCGCGGTTGTAGCCGCGTTTTTTTATACGTATAATAGATTGAATATTCAGTTATATACACGCCGTTACTATTATGATAAAATAATTTATGGTGAAATAAGGAAAGTAAGGAGGAAAAACAATGAGAGAAGACATACAGAAAATTGAGAAACAGTTTTATGAATACATGAATAAAATCAAAAGTTATCACGAGGCAATCGGAGTGATGTACTGGGATTTGAGGACGGGTGCTCCAAAAAAAGGGGCGGATCAGCGTTCTGAAGTTATTGGCATGATGTCATCAGAAGCGTTCAATCTTTCGGTTTCTGATGAAATGGCAGGTTTTATTGAGAAATTAACGAACCCTGAGTCACAGCCTTACATAAACGATATTACGAAAAAAGCAGTGGAAGAATGTAAAAAAGAATATGACTTAAATAAAAAGATTCCTCCGCATGAATATAAAGAATACGTTACATTAACTTCAAAAGCTGAGTCGGTTTGGGAAGACGCAAAAGAAAAAGCAGATTTTGCTTTATTTCAACCGTATCTCGAAAAAATTGTAGCGTTCAATCAGAAGTTTGTGGAGTATTGGGGGTATGAAGGAAACAAATATAATCGTTTATTAGACCTTTTTGAACCGGGGATGACGGTTGAAATCTTAGACGAGGTATTTGGAAAGCTACGGAAGCATATTGTGCCTCTTGTTCAGCGAATCGCCGTGTCGAATACAAAGCCAAATACGGAATTTTTATTCCGTACTTTCCCAAAAGAAGCGCAAAAGCAATTTAGTCTAGACGTGTTAAAAACGCTTGGCTATGATTTTGAAGCGGGGCGACTTGATGAAACAGTCCATCCTTTTGCTACTGGTTTAAACCCGGGAGATGTGCGCATCACGACTAAATATGCCGAAAACGATTTTCGAACGGCTATTTTTGGAACAATTCACGAATGCGGCCATGCTTTATATGAGCAGAATATTTCAAAGGATCTTGTCGGTACAGTTCTATGTGAAGGTACTTCAATGGGAATTCATGAATCACAGTCACTGTTTTTTGAGCAGTTTGTCGGTAAAAATAAGGCATTCTGGCAGCATCATTACGACGTACTAAAAAAGCATGCGCCGGGACAATTTGACGATGTAGATTTAGAAGATTTTTACCGAGGAGTAAATGAGGCGAAACCGTCTCTTATTCGTATTGAAGCAGATGAGTTAACGTATCCTCTTCATATTATGATTCGCTATGAGATTGAAAAAGGATTAATAAACGGAGAATATAAAGTTGCAGATTTACCGGAAATTTGGAATGAGAAATACGAAGAATATTTAGGAGTTCGTCCAAGTCACGATGGAGAAGGCGTGCTTCAGGATGTACACTGGGCCGGAGGAAGCTTTGGGTACTTCCCTTCCTATGCTCTTGGCTATATGTACGCAGCGCAGTTTAAGCATACCATGTTAAAAGACTTGCCTAATTATGATGAACTTCTTGAAAAAGGAGAAATTTCGCCGATTACAAATTGGCTAACAGAACATATTCATCAGTACGGAAAAATGAAAAAGCCTCTTGAAATTTTAAACGATGTAACGGGAGAAGGCTTAAATGTAGATTATTTAATTCAATATCTAGAAAAGAAATATGGAGAAATTTATCACGTATAAAAAGCACTATAACCGAATATTATGTTTTGTATCGCAAGTAAATGTTCGAAAATATCGCTTTTAGATATTTTCAAATAAAAGATTTGCTGATATAATACAATTAACTCAATAACGCACTCATATAATGACGAGAATAAGGCTCGTAAGTATCTACCAAACTACCGTAAATAGTTTGACTATGGGTGAGCGATGAAGTTTGTTTTTCACTTTTGTGCGTAACAGCTCAAGGACATTGCTCTACTCATATACGAGTGCAGCTATGTTTTTGAGCTTTTTTAATACAAACGTTGGAGGAACGAACTATGAAAGCTTTGCAAAACAAAATTTTAACAGATGGTATCGTATTATCGGACACGGTTTTAAAAGTAGACACATTTTTAAACCACCAAATGGATCCTGTATTAATGAAAGAAATTGGAGAAGAATTCGCTTCACGTTTTGAAGATGCAGGAATTACGAAGATTTTAACGATTGAATCATCAGGAATTGCTCCAGCGATTATGACCGCATTGAAGCTAAACGTTGAGATGGTGTTTGCCAGAAAAAGAAAATCTTTAACACTTCAAGACGGACTCATTACATCAAAAGTATATTCATTTACAAAAAAAGAAGAAAATGAAATTTCAGTTGCTGATAAATTTATTCGAGAAGATGACGTGATTTTAATTATTGATGACTTTTTAGCAAACGGCCAAGCTGCATTCGGCTTGATGGATATCGTACAAAAAGCAGGTGCTAAAGTAGGCGGCATTGGGATTGTTATTGAAAAAGCGTTCCAAGATGGAGGAAAACAAATTCGTAAATCAGGCGTTAAAGTAGAATCATTAGCACGCATTCAGTCTTTATCAAATGGTAAAGTTACATTTGCTGAAGATAAACCAACAGTGGAGGTTTAATATGAATAAAGGAAAAGTCTTTTCACTTGGTTTACAGCATGTTTTAGCTATGTACGGAGGTGCGATTGTTGTTCCGCTTATTGTTGGAGGAGCCATTGGCTTGACTCAGCAGCAGCTTACGTATTTAGTGGCGATTGACTTATTTATGTGTGGTGTGGCAACTCTGCTGCAAGTATGGAAAAATCGTTTTTTTGGAATTGGTCTTCCAGTTGTATTAGGGTGTACGTTTACTGCAGTAGGACCTATGATTTCAATTGGAGGTTCTTACGGCGTTTCTTCCATATATGGTTCTATTATCGTCGCTGGTTTACTCATTGTCCTTCTTTCTGCTTTTTTAGGTAAATTGGTTAAGTTTTTCCCTCCTTTAGTTACGGGCTCGGTTGTAACGATTATTGGAATTACGTTAATTCCTGTAGCGATTAAAGATTTAGCCGGAGGAGAAGGAAGTAAAGATTTTGGCAGCTTGAGCAATTTAGGTTTAGGTTTTGGCGTTTTGTTATTAATTATTGTTCTGTATCGATTTACAAAAGGATTTATGCGCTCCGTCTCTGTGTTATTAGGATTAGTTGTTGGAACAATCGCAGCTTCTTTTATGGGAAAAGTAGATTTTTCCGGCGTAAAAGAAGAAGCGTGGGTTCATATGCCACATGTTTTGTACTTTGGGATGCCAACTTTTAATATTATGGCCATTCTGACAATGTTCCTTGTTTTACTTGTTGGTATTGTCGAGTCAACAGGCGTTTATTTTGCTGTTAGTGATATTTGTAAAAAAGAAGTGGATGAAAAAGATTTATCTAAAGGCTATCGTGCAGAAGGACTGGCGATTTTATTAGGCGGATTTTTTAACGCATTTCCTTATACAGCATATTCTCAAAATGTAGGACTTTTACAATTGTCAGGTGTTCGCACAAGAAATGTTATATTTGCAGCGAGTGGAATTTTAATCGTTTTGGGTTTTCTACCTAAAATCGCAGCCGTGACGACGGTTATCCCGAGCTCTGTCCTTGGTGGAGCAATGGTAGCTATGTTTGGAATGGTAATCTCTTCAGGTATTAAAATCCTTAGTCAAGTTGATTTAGCAAAACAAGAAAACCTTCTTGTGATTGCATGTTCGGTTGGCATGGGTCTAGGGGTGACGGTTGTACCTGAACTCTTCAAAAACTTACCAGATAGTCTTCAAGTTCTTACTGGAAGCGGTATTGTAATGGGGAGTTTTACAGCAATCTTTTTAAATATTGTCTTTAATATGATGAAATCACCACGTACGCAAGTTGCAGAAACAAAGTTAACAAATGAAGTAGTATCGAAATAAAAAGAGGCTAGGACAAAAATATTTTAGTTGAGAAGATCCGAACGATTAATCGTTCGGATCTTTTCATTGTTATGGGGAACATAGGCCTAATTTGTTCGTTTTTCCTATTAAGACCGTGTTTTGAAAAACAGTGTATAAAGCATTTTTCCCACATCAGGGTTTTTTGCCACTAATGAAATTTCTCTTTTGAATTTGAAGTCTGTAATGGGTAACGCTTTAATGGTTGAGCTTTGTAAATGGCGCATAAAAATTTCAGGCAGAATTGAAATACCTAAATTAGCTGAAATAAATCCCATAATACTTTGCGCAAATTCAATTTCATTGGCAATGGAAATTTTTAAGTTATGACGATTGTACGCTTTTTCTACTAGTGTCCGAACATCGCACCCTGGCGGGAGAACTACAATGGGTTCTTCTTTAAAATCTTTAAATGATACGCTTTCTTTTTCGGCTAACGGGTGCTGATCATTCACAAATAAATAAAAATCTTCTTTGAATAATAGTTTTGACCAGTAAGTATGTTGAACCTCTCGATCATCAAATAAAGCCCCATCAATTTGATTGCTTTCTAACTGCTCTAACAAATCATAATAGTGATGCGAGGTTTTTATATCAATATGGCGATTGTGATCTTTAGCAGAAGCCAGTTGATAAGGTAAGTAAAAAGCAGCCATACTCTGCCACGTTCCGATAGTTAAATCACAAGCTTCTTGCGTAGACACTAATTTTTTTTGAAGAGCATGAACGCTTGATAGTATGGATTCACCTTCTTGTAAAAGAATTTCACCTGCTGAGGTTAATTCTACTCCTGTAGCGGAGCGAATAAATAATGTTACCCCTAAATCTTCTTCTAGTTTTCTCATTTGCTTACTGAGCGCGGGCTGCGTCATATGCAGCTGTTCGCTTGCTTTGCTTAAGCTTTTTGTTTTGGCTGTTTCAATAAAAGACTCAAGCCATTCTGTTTTCATATTTATCACCTATAACCTTTTGTTATACCCATAGTATAGAAGGGAAGTTCTCATAAATCAATGAAGATGCTAGTGTATATAGTGTAGTTAACACAGCACAAAGAAATTCACACAACTAGGAGGATGAATGATGTATCCAAACAAACTATATATTAACGGTGAATGGACAACAACAGAAGAGAAAATTGATGTAGTCAATCCAGCAACAAAAGAAGTAATAGGACAAATTCCAAAGGCAGGCGCAAAGGAAGCAGCACTTGCCGCTGATGCAGCGGCTGCAGCTTTTAAAACATGGTCGAAAAGAACCGCTCAAGAGCGCAGTGCTATTTTAATGAGATGGCATCAACTAATTGAAAATCATAAAGATGAACTAGCAGAAATTATGACAACGGAACAAGGCAAACCATTTGCAGAAGCAAAAGGTGAAGTGCAGTATGGCAATGATTATATTGCTTGGTTTGCTGAAGAAGGAAAGCGTGTATACGGTGAAACGATTCCAGCTCATCATACGCATAAACGTATTACGGTTAAAAAACAGCCTGTCGGCGTTGTAGCAGCTATTACACCATGGAACTTCCCTGCAGCAATGATTACGCGTAAAGTGGCCCCAGCTCTTGCAGCAGGATGTACAATTGTTCTAAAACCATCTGAAGAAACACCATTTACAGCATATCGTTTAGTAGAGCTCGCAGAAGAAGCTGGAGTTCCAAAAGGTGTGATCAATGTTGTTACTGGAGATGCAGCAGCTATTGGTGACACATGGCAAAAAGACGGACGTATCCGAAAATTAACATTTACTGGTTCAACAGCGGTTGGCAAACATTTAATGCGCGGTGCTGCTGATACTGTGAAAAAATTATCGCTGGAATTAGGCGGTCACGCACCGTTTATCGTAACAGAAAATGCAGATTTAGACGCTGCTGTAAACGGCGTAATTGCTTCTAAGTTCGTAAACGCAGGTCAAACGTGCATCTGCACAAACCGCGTATATGTACAAGAATCCATTGCAGATGCTTTTGTTGAAAAATTTGCAGCAAAAGCGGCGGAATTAACAGTAGGAAATGGATTAGAAGAAGGTACACAAATTGGACCGTTAATTAACGATAAAGCGGTTGAGAAAGTAAAAGCACAAATTGCGGATGCAAAAAGTAAAGGAGCTAAAGTTGTGGTTGGCGGACAAGCTATAACAACTAAAAACGGTTTCTTTATGGAGCCGACAATTATTACAAATGTAACTGATGACATGAATTGCATGTTTGAAGAAACGTTTGGACCATTGGCACCTGTAGCAACATTCAAAACAGTAGAAGAAGCCGTAGAACGAGCAAACAATAGCCCTTATGGTTTAGCCGCTTACGTATTTACAGAAAACATTAAGGAAGCAACGTTTGTATCTGAAGAGTTAGAATACGGCATTGTAGGAGTAAATGATGGCTCTCCATCTGCAGCTCAAGCTCCATTCGGCGGCTTTAAAGAAAGTGGTCTTGGACGCGAAGGAAGTCATTACGGCATTGAAGATTATTTAGAAGTAAAATATATCTCAATGGGACTTTAATCAAAAGCAGAGGGACAAAAATATTTTAGTCGAAGTGAAATACGAACTAGCAACTAATAATCAAAATGGTTGGTTGTTAGTTCGTATTTTTTTGTTGTTAAGGTGGACGTAACTTTCAGGTGTTTCGTTGTGTCCTAGCTTTTTTTATGCACTTTTGTAAAGAAAATTTGGAATAATAGTTCTTTAGCGCAATTAATTGCATTTCTAGGGTGTCTGTGCAAGAATAAATATTTCAAAAATGGTTTAGCTTTGTCTAAAGCGTGGGTAATACAACAAATGCATATGATTGCTTGTTAGATGAAATGAAAAGCAGAACTTTACCACTGATAAATTACGCAAGCTAGAACCAAAATAGTAGTACTGAATGGTGAAAAATATAGGAGTTGATATAGATGATTACAGCAGAGAAAAACATAGTGAAATTTAAAGCAAAAGACGGACGTGAAGTCACTATTCGCCCTGCGCAGGCAAGCGATGCAGAGCATATTACAACAGCGGTAAGAGAAATTATTGAAGCCGGTGAATTTATTCAAAAAGATGAGCCGCGCACAGTCCAAGAAGAGCAAGATTTTATTGCATCAGTAGAAAAGAACAATCACATGTACGTTGTAGCTGAAGTCGAAGATGAAGTTCTTGGAATTGCACGTGTTCTTAGAGGCGAAATTAAAATGAAGCGCCACACGGGGCTCTTCCGTACATGGCTTATTTCAAAAGCACAGGGAATGGGAATAGGAAAACAATTTATGAATTATACGCTAAACTGGTGCAAAGAAAATAATCTTCATAAACTTTCTTTAACTGTGTTTGCTTCGAATAAAGTGGCATACGAATTGTATAAAAAGGTAGGATTTGAACAAGAAGGCGTTATGAAAGAACAAGCTTATTTCAACAATGAATATGTAGATGAAATCTATATGTCCATTTTCTTTTCATAAAAAATAAGCACTTATTTTCGTCAATCCATAAATTGTATCTGTACATTCAGATTATTTGCGCTATAATAAAAGTGCACAACAAACATACACTTCTTCAAAACGTAGACTTTCCTGAGTTACAGGAAAGTTTTTTTATGTTTCGCCTCCATTCCACTAAAAAAGAATTGAATAAATCCCCAGCTATTACAAATGTTAAATGTAACGCAATCAAAGAGGTGAAGTGTATGCCAAAGATTATCTCAGTTGGATTTGGAGTTCCCCCCTATGAATTAACTCAGCAAGACACGCTGCTATTTGCAAAAGAACTTTTTTCCGAATCGTTTAAAGATATTAATCGTCTGCTAACCGTTTTTCAAAATGGTCAAATTGAGAAACGTAATTTTGCCAAAGACTTATCTTGGTTTCAAGAAGACCATACATTTGAAGAAAAAAATGATGCTTTTATAGAATCTGCTGTTGAATTAGGTACAAAAGCAATTGAAGACTGCTTAACAAATAAGAACTATGTAAGTACCCCTTTGCCATGTGGAGAAATTGAGGCTATTTTTTATGTTTCAACAAGCGGTTTAGCTACGCCTAGCATTGAAGCACGAATTATGAATAAGCTTGCGTTCTCAGACCACACAAAACGAATTCCTATTTGGGGATTAGGGTGTGCTGGAGGAGCGGCTGGGCTTTCAAGAGCTTATGAGTATTGCAAAGCCTTTCCGCGTGCTAAAGTCCTTGTTTTATCCATTGAGCTTTGCAGTTTAACTTTTCAGCGAAATGATCGTTCAAAAAGCAACTTAATCGGTACGTCTTTATTTGCAGATGGAGTAGCGGCTGCTTTAGTCGCAGGTGACGAAGCTGATACCACTTTTGCCCTTGCAAAAAGCTATCCTTACATTTTACATACACAATCGACACTCATGCCCAATTCAGAAGATGTAATGGGGTGGGAGATCAAAAATGATGGACTATTTGTTGTCTTTTCAAAAGATATTCCCACGATTATCGATTCGTGGTTAGGCGGAGAAGTTGAGTCATTTTTACAAACACAGCATTTGACCAGTCGGGATTTAAAGCATTTTGTTGCTCATCCTGGAGGGAAAAAAGTGCTTGAAGCATATGTATCAACACTGTCGCTAAACGAAAATATGATTGCTGATTCCCTAGATGTACTTAAAAACCATGGAAACATGTCTTCCGCAACCGTTTTGTATGTATTAGACCGCTTTATGAAGAAAGAAATTTCGAGTGAAGAATACGGTTTATTAACAGCTCTTGGCCCTGGATTTAGTTCTGAAATGCTTCTATTAGAGTGGAGGTAAAGCGATTGTTTTTTTATAGCTTTTTTGTATTTATTATCTTACAGCGTCTATGTGAATTGGTTATTGCCAAAAGAAATGAAGCTTGGATGAAGAAGCAGGGAGCATACGAAGCTGGTCAAAGTCACTACAAATGGATGGTAAGCATGCATGCCGCTTTTTTTGCTGCTCTTTTTACGGAAGTGTATGTATTAAACGATGGAATGTATCACTTTTCTTTTTTGTTGTTTAGCTTTTTTGTGCTTGTGCAACTTGCAAGAATATGGGCTATTTCTTCGTTAGGAAAGTATTGGAATACAAAGATTATCGTTTTGCCTAATGCGAAGGTTGTGCTAAGAGGTCCTTATCGTTTTATGAAGCACCCTAACTATATGGTAGTAGCGGCAGAATTGGTGTTAGTTCCGCTTATGTTTCAGGCATACTGGACGTTAGCTATTTTTTCTGTTTTCAATTTGTGTATATTAGCTGTTAGAATTCCCTTAGAAGAGCAAGCGTTAACGAATGAAACAAATTACGGCGAAGTGATGCAAAACAGGGGACGTTTCTTTCCTGTAAAAAAATCTTAAAACTAATTGAAAATGATTATCTTTCATGATAAGATGAAACAAATGATAAAGATTATCAATTTCATCAAGTAGAAACGGTGGTGGACGTAATGGTTAGTCTTTTTGTGATCGGAGCTCTTGCTACATATGTTGGCGTCACAACGTATGTAATGAAAAATATTGAAAAAGCCCAAAAGGCGTAACATACATGCGATGAATAAAAAATACGATACAAAGCTGTCAAATTATTGACAGCTTTTTTTATTGTTTTTGTAACTAAAAATTCAGTTTTTTATGGGAAAACGCATGCGAATCAAGTAAAATAGAGAAAGAATAAGCAGAAATGAAGCTGGATAGAGAACATTTAAATACAGTCTTGAATGAGGCAAAAGGGGTAGAGTAATAATGGGTAAAGTGAGTGTGAAACATCAAGAAAATCTCCGATTGGAAGCATCTCTTTTTCATTTACATAAGCAATTTCAAGCAGCTGGAGATGAACAGCAGGCAGCAAAAGCAATACAGCTGTTAAAAAAGTGGGTGAACGGTGAATTTGTTGTAGCATTTTGCGGACATTTTTCGGCTGGAAAATCGAGCATGATTAACGAATTAATGGGGCAAGCAATTTTGCCTGCAAGTCCTATTCCAACAAGCGCAAACTTAGTATCAGTAAAAGCTGGGGATGAGCATGCAACCGTTTATTACCGCAAACAGCCGCCGGTGCGTTATGAAGCGCCTTATGAGTATGAGCAAATTAAGCAGTTTGCTGTCGATGGAGATGAAGTAGAGTCCATTCATTTATCGATAGATACAGATGCTATTCCTAAAAATGTTGTGGTGATGGACACACCGGGAATTGATTCAACAGATGATGCGCATCGTGTATCGACCGAGTCAGCTCTTCACTTAGCGGACGTTATTTTCTACGTGATGGATTATAATCATGTGCAGGCAGAATTAAATCTTCAATTTGCAAAACAGCTGCAAGAAGCTAATAAAACGCTTTATTTAATTGTAAATCAAATCGATAAACACCAAGAAGATCAGCTAACATTTCAAGCATTTAAAGAATCTGTAGAAACGTCATTTTTAAAGTGGAATGTGAGACCAGAAGGAATCTTCTATACGTCGTTAAAAGAGCCAACCAACCGTCATAACGACCTTTCGTACGTAAAATCTCTATTACTTGCTATGATGACGGAAAAAGAAAACCGACATCAGCATATTCAACATGCGATGCAAATGGTAATTGACGATCACCTTGCCTTTATTGAAGACCAAGAAGAAGAAAAGTTAACGATTCATGACGATCTGCGCCATAAGCTGACGCTTGAGAACCATGAAATCAATAAGCAGCAAAAAGAGCAGCTTCTCGAAAAAGAAGCGGAAATGAGGTGGGCTGAAAAGCAGCTAGCAGAAACGTACCAACAAGAAACAGGTAAGATACTAAGCAACGCCAATTTAACACCATATGAAATGAGAGAAAAAGCTAGGCTGTTTTTAGAAACGACAAAGCCTGATTTTAAAGTGGGTCTTTTATTTGCTAAGAAAAAGACCGAGGAAGTAAAAAAAGAGCGGCTGACGTTATTTTTTGATGATATGAAAGAACGTGCAGCTTCTCAGCTGCAGTGGCACTTGCAGCAATATGTGCAAGAGCTGGTGAAAAATCAAAATCTTACCGACCCGGATCTTATACGCCAGGTTCAGCAGTTTGAAATTCCGTTAGAGCCGCATGATTTAATTGAAACGGTAAAGGCAGGAGCTACAATTAATGGTGATTATGTTTTAACGTACGCAAAAGATGTAGCCGATCATATTAAGAAAAAAGCGACGCGATTATTATATGAGCTTTATGCGCAAATTGAACAAAGCAAAATCGAGCAAGATGAAGTAAAGCGTGAAAAAATTTATCAGCACTTGCAGGAATGTGAAGCATTTGAAGAAGCGTATACATCTCTTCAGGAAATGAAAGCAAAATTGGCACGTACAAAAGCTTTGCTTCAATCTTTACAGCAAACTGATGACGACCTAACGGCAGAAGATGCGAACGAGTTGTCATATATGTTACAAGAAGAATATGAAACGGGCATCATGAAAGCTGAAGAAAAGCATGAAGCCGTGAGTGAGCAGCAGTTAGTTTCAGAGCCTGAGGAAGCTGCGCATGAAACAGGAACAGAAAAGGTTCTTCAAGATGTATCAGCTGTTCTCGAACAGCTCCGTTCATTTGGAAAGTTAGACCGCTTTATTAACAGGCTTCAAGAAAAGCGTAAAAAGCTATCAAATCAAACGTTTACCGTAGCTTTATTCGGGGCGTTCAGTGCCGGTAAGTCATCTTTTGCTAATGCGTTGATTGGAGAAAGATTACTTCCTGTATCTCCGAACCCAACAACAGCAACCATCAATAAAATTATGCCTCCAACAGAAAAACGGCCGCATAAAACAGCTGTTGTGCAAATGAAAACAAACGAGCAGATGATCCAAGATTTAAATGGTGCACTTAAGCTGTTTCATCATGAAGTAGAATCAATTGACGAAGCGCTAACAATTATTCCAACCCTGCAGGCAACAGAAGAGCTGCAGCTGCATTTGTCGTTTTTACAGGCAGTAGAAAAAGGCTACGGCGAAGTCAAGCAGCATATCGGTTCAGAAGTAGTAGTGGATACGGAAGGATTTCATGATTATGTAGCCAAAGAAGAAAAAGCGTGCTTTGTTCAATTTATTAACCTGTATTATGACTGTGAATTTACTCGCTTAGGCATTACGCTCGTTGATACACCCGGAGCGGATTCAATCAATGCGAGGCACACGGGAGTAGCGTTTGAGTATATCAAAAATGCAGATGCCATTTTATTTGTAACGTATTATAATCATGCGTTTTCAAAAGCTGACCGCGAATTTCTTATTCAGCTTGGCCGTGTAAAAGATGTATTTGCGCTTGATAAAATGTTTTTCTTAGTAAATGCAGCGGACCTAGCCAGCTCGGATACAGAGCTGCAGTTAGTTCAGACGTACGTAAAAGAGCAGCTTGAACAGTATGGTATACGCTTTCCGCGCTTATACCCGGTATCAAGCTTACAGGCTTTGCAAAACCACGAGGATAAAATGTTTCTGCCATTCAAAAATGCGTTTTACCGCTTCATAAATTATGAATTACCAGAGCTTGCTATCCAAAGTGTTTATGCAGATTTCGAACAAATTTTAGCAGTTGCCAATGAAATGAAACAGGTGCAAACAAAATCAGAAGTGGATAAAAAGCGATACATTCAATCTCTTCACATAAAGAATGAGCAGGTAGCAGCAAAACTGCATGAAATTCATTTTGAATATGAACAACAGCAGTTTGACCGAGAATTAGAAGAACTTTTATTTTATGTGAAAAAACGTCTGTTTGTGAGGTACGATGACTTCTTTAAAGAAGCCTTCAGTCCGGCAAACTTAAGGGATGATCGAGGTGAAAAGCAAAAGCAGCTGCGCCTGTGTTTGCAGGAGTTATTAACGTCTATTTCCTTTGACGCAACGCAAGAAGTGCGTGCGACCACTTTGCGAATCGAAAAATACATCGTAAAATTAATCGAAGACTGGCATCGAATGATCATTACAAAGCTCCAGCGCTATGAACCGACGTTTACTCCAACGTTGAACTCGTTAGAGCCTCCAAATGGCAGTGAAGTTGTGACAAGTCATCAATTTGATGAGAATGAATCGTATCAAAAAGAGCTTTCACTGTATAAAAACAATAAAAGCTTTTTTGAAAAAAATGAGAAAGCAAAGCTTCACGCTGCTTTACTAGAACGTATTAAGCCAGAGGTTAATCACTACATTGCGAAAGAAGAAGCCGCTCTTCATTCACACTATACCCATTTAGTGAATCAGTACGTTTTAGCGCATAAACAGTCTGTGTCTGAAGAATGGTATGATTATTACAAACAGCTGCAAGCAGCCGTGTCTGAAGAATTTCCAATTCAAGAATTGGTAAGTACAATGACGGTGTTAGAACATGTATTGGAGGAAAGAAAGGGTCATTAATTTTTATGTCTACACACATAAATCAACGTTTACAGGAAATTGAAAAAGAATATAATGTGGAAATTTTGTTTGCATGTGAATCAGGCAGCCGTGCTTACGGACTCGACACGTCAACGAGTGATTTTGACGTTCGCTTTATATACAAATATAAAGCGTCACGCTATCTTCATCTCAATAGACCTCAGGAGGTCATTAATGTAGCAGAAGGCAATTATGATATGCAAGGGTGGGATTTGTACAAAACCATTTATTTGTTTGCAAAATCAAACCCTTCGCTTTATGAGTGGCTATGGTCGCCTCTTGTTTATTATCAGAAGCCATCGTTTGCTGAGCCACTGCGGCAAATGATGGCTCAATCATATTCCTTAAAAGCATTGGGATATCATTATTTTAAAATTTTAACGATAAATAGTAAAAGAAATCTGACATCTTCTGTTACAATAGAGGATATAAAAGTGATGCTTCAACTGATTCGTGCATTTTTATCACTGAAAGTAGTAGTAAAGCAGCGCAGTTTCCCTGTTATTTTATTTGCCGATTTATGTAAGCAGGCAAATCTCGACGATAGGCAGCAATCCATCATTGAGCAATTTGTACAGTGCAAGATAAGCCGGAAAGTTGCTTTTAATGAAAAGATGAAAAACTTTTTAGACAGCATTAAGAAAGAAGCTGCAGCGATAGAAAAAAGCTTAAAAGAATTACCGGAAAAGCAAATCAGTTATGAGGACATTAACTTATTTTTACTAACTCAGCATAATATAATGGAGGAACGAACATGAGTGTACATAAAGAAATTTCAGCCCATTCTAAAAAACAACACGAATTAGTACGTGCTTTTGCCAGCTTAGAAGCTCGACGCGAGCAAGCTATTGAAGCAGCTGTGCTTTTGTGTAAAGAAGGGAAACCCTTTTCTGTAGATGGTATTAATGCTGTAACAGCAGAAATTAATGAACTGTCTCAAAAATATACCATCATTCCAGGCCGTAAAGTAGTGACAGAAGAAATGGTTAAAGAGTACGTAGCAAGAATATAAACGTGCTAAGCTCTGGTGTTTTTACCTTAATTTGAACAGGATATGACGTACCGCTTGATCCATACTAATAGTGTACCAACGAGGTACAAATAGGAGGAGATAGCGATGGGTCGTCAAAAATTAGGTAATAAAAATGCGCAAGCGAATAACAATGCAAAGCATAATTATAACCAAGAGTTCTCTTCTGAGTTTAAAGCAAATCAGGCTCAAAAAGCAAAGCGTGCAAAAAGTGCAAATGACACTTATGCTGGGGAGTTTGCTTCTGAGTTCAACGTGCAACAAAACCAAAACAATTCTGTTAACAAGAAGTTAGAAGCTAATAAAAGTGCAAATAATCAATATGGCCAAGAATTCGGCTCTTATGCTGAAGTTGAATCTGCCAAAATGAATAATGCTGCACAAAAAAAGCGTAAAAAATAACAGAACTGTTTCCAAAAGCGCCGGGATTAGTCTGCTCTGTCAGCAGATTAGCCCGGCGTTTTTTGTTGGGCAATATTTGCTTGGGTACGAGATGTCAATCCATCGCAAACTATAGATGAGGTGAAGCAATATGAATAAAGGAATTGTCATTGCTCTTTCATCAATCGGTTTAGCCCAAGCCTTAAAAATCCCCATTAAAAAGTATCAAACAGGAAAATGGGATATGCGGATGATTGCTGCGTCGGGTGGAATGCCAAGCTCTCATTCAGCCGGCGTATCTTCTTTAGCGACCTATGTAGCGTTAAAAAGAGGTGTTTCTACGATTGATTTTGCGTTAGCATCTGTTTTTGGAATTATTGTGATGTACGATGCACAAGGAATTCGAAGGCAGACTGGCGAAATTACTATTAAAGTGAATACGTTAGATGAAGAAATTGAAAAGCTTGCGGGTCTTCCAGACGGAGGCTTTCACGATTTGACGGAACAGCGCTTGAAAGAAATGCTTGGGCATCAGCCCGAAGAAGTGATTGGCGGAGCCATTTTAGGAGTAGCACTTGGAGCGATTGGCTATTTTTTAGAAGGGAAATCATAGTCAAACAGCCAAAAGTAAGCTAAGATAAAGAAGAACCTTTGCAAAAGGATGGGACGAAAAAGTGACAAAAACAGCTCAAACCGTTGAAGAGTATCTTCTTTATCTTGAAGAAAAAGGCTTTCATTTAGCAGAAGATGCACGTGGATTTATTTCATTTGGTCAGCAGTATACGCGTGCAGCTGACGAGATGGTCATATTTACAATTGAATGGACACTAAAAGTACAAAAAGAATTTGACGGCAGTTTTTTTGTATCGCTCCTCGAGAATTTGACATCACATCGTATTAGCAATCAAAAACAAGCCATTCAATATTTAAAGTCATCAGGTATGATTTAAGCAGGATTACATTCCTGCTTCTTTTTGATTAATGGCTTGTCTTGCCAGCTGATCAGCACCTGCGTTTTGAGAGCTAGGGATCCACTTTATAAAAAATAACTCAAATTGACTGGACAATTTGAGGGCTTCTTCCAGTAAAGGAGCAAACGCTTTATTTTTAACGTATTCTTGGTTCATTGCGCGGTCTACTAGCTGAGAGTCCGTTCGAAAAGATACGCTCGTATACTTTTTTTCTAAACAAATTTTTAATGCATGAAGAAGTGCATGGTACTCTGCTTCATGATTCGTCATTGTCCCAAGAGCAATAGCGTAACGATGATGTTCACCATTTCCTTTAATTAAAATACCAGCTCCAGAAGGACCAGGGTTACCAGCAGTGGCTCCGTCTATATAAACTTCAATCATCATACAGCCTCCTTGTTAAAACAATATAAGCTTAAACCATGTTTTTTCATCAATAGTATTGTATCATAAGTACTTCAGCTATTTTATATTAGCACGTATAAACGCTAAAATCCGCTTATTAGGTAAGAAAACTGTCATGAAAAGACATAATAGAAGATAAAATACAAAAAAGCAGAAAAAGTGTTGAATTCAAAATTGCTGATGAAAGGAATGCTCGTTATGAATTTCCAAATTGAATGGCATTATAAATCCTCGAAACATAAACAGTTAATTTTCACATCCGATTTCACAGATGCGAATGAGGCGCTAATGATTGTGGGTGATTTAGAAAAAACAGGTCGAACGAAGGAAATTTTTCTACTTGATGAGCAACAGCAAAAATGGACTGTAAAAGAAGCGAAAAAGCTCTTACAGGAAGTACAGACAGAGCCTCACGATATTGTGGCATATTTTGACGGAGGCTATGAGCATGATACGCTCTTAGCGGGGCTTGGGGTTGTGATTTATTTTAAACAGAACAACAGCTCTTACCGAATACGACGCAACTCAAGGTTGCAAGAGATTGAATCAAATAATGAGGCAGAGTATGCTGCTTTTTATTATTTGATACAAGAGCTTGAGGAACTTGGTGTTCATCATATACCGGTAACGTTTAGAGGTGACTCTCAGGTTGTATTAAATCAGCTGGCTGGGGAGTGGCCCTGTTTCGAAGAAGAGTTTAATCGGTACTTAGATCGAATAGAAGATAAAATGCAGGAACTTGGTATCCGACCCGTATATGAGCCTATTTCAAGGAAAGAAAATGAAGAGGCCGACCAGCTTGCTACTCAAGCTCTTCAAGGGATACCAATTGCTAGCAGGAAGCAAGTGTAACACACAGAACGAAATGGAGATGAACGAGAGTGGAACGTAAACAATTATTAGAAGAAGTAACGGAGTTATTGGATTACTACTGTAGTGATTGTTTTGTAAAAAAAACGTTTAATAAAGAAAAGGGCAAAACATACGCTCAGACGTTTTGTATTAAAGAGTGTACCGTAGGAGAAAAAATTAAGCAGTATGGAGATTTGCTGACTAAAAAGTAAGCGTGTATAATTTGCCGGCAGCAGCTTCATTCTATCCATATGGAGGTGTTCTTTCAATGGATAAGTTTTCAAATGAAGAAGTAACAACGGGATATAATGATTTAAAGCAAGTAGAAGTGTCTATTCAATCTGCTCAAAAGATGATTGGGACAGCTACGATGAGTATGAGTCCTCAGCAGCTTGAAGAGGCAACGAATGCGCTTAATGATGCAAAAGCACAGCTTCAATCTGCCAAAGCTCATGGCACAGGAGTAGACGAGCAATTTCTTCAGCAGTGCATGCAGTCTATTCAAACATGTGAACAGCAGCTTACTGAGGCCAAACGCTAGGTATAACAAAAAAGAGACTCGGAAAAGAGTCTCTTTTACTATAAAATAAAAAGATCTATTTATGATAGCTTAGTGACATTAGCGGCTTGCGGGCCTCTATTGCCTTCTACAATTTCAAAAGATACCTCTTGTCCTTCTTCCAAGGATTTATAACCTTCGCTTTGGATGGCAGAAAAATGTACAAATACGTCGCTGCCGCCTTCAACTTCAATAAAGCCATAGCCTTTTTCATTGTTGAACCATTTTACTTTACCATTTTGCATAACTTGAATCCCCCTAGTACTGTGCAGCCTCATGCTGCTGAAACTCGAATTATCATTTCCAATAGAGGTAAATGATTGTTTATATTATATAATAAGAAGAAATAAAATTTCAATATTAAAATTTAACTTTTCTGAAAATTAAATTTTTATGTAACCTGGACGTAGTACAATTATAACTAAAAAAATTTCTTATGAGATGAAAAATAACTGAAAATTTAGTTTATAATAAAAGTATAGTCAGCATAATTTTAACGCGGTGATAAGGAGTGGGTCGTGTATGTATCGTACACAAGTAAATGGAAAAGAAATCATTTTGTTATTTTCAACGCTCGAAGCAGCAAAGAGCCGCAGCAACCTAGAGAAAGAGCAAATTTATAAGCGCGTATTGCATTTAAATGAGCAGCTGCTAATGTTTCAAAATGGAACAAGCTTCACCATTGGCGATCCGTTAGGATTAATTGTAGCTCAAGTGAAAAAAAGTGATTTGACAACCATATATATCGAACATATCATTGATAAACAGTTTATGTATGATGGAGATGGTCATCGAGGTGAAGTAGTGTAACAAGATGACACCTATATATGAAGAAGCGTACGGAGATACTCGTACGCTTCTTCATATATAGGATTAAAAATATGTGATTTTACAAGTATTAACAGGGATAAATAACAAAGTTCAATAAATTGAAGAAGAACAGTGAAACCATGAATAGCAATCACCTTTTTAGCTAAAAAATATAGATATACATCATCTTATGTAATGAGATAGTTAAGCTTTAAAATCAATGAACACGAGAGGTTTTATAAAGCTTAAATTGAAAAACGTGTGATTGTGACGTTAATTAGAAGTAAGGTTTGGAGGACGCTATGGAAAGTAGAAAAAAATTGGATTTACTTGCTCTTGCTTCTGTGCCACTTATCATGACCCTCGGAAATTCAATGTTAATTCCGGTGTTGCCGGTGATTGAAAAACGTCTACAGATAAGCTCGCTGCAGGTATCCATGATTATCACGGTCTACTCAATTTTCGCTATTTTTTTAATCCCGATTGCTGGTTATTTATCAGATCGATTTGGCCGCAAGAAAATTATTATTCCTAGTTTGCTGCTTGCTGCAGTAGGAGGGGCTTTAACAGGCTGGGCTTCATGGCAAATGGCCAATCCATTCTGGGTTATTTTAATTGGCCGCGCGATTCAAGGAATAGGTTCAGCAGGAGCTATGCCTGTTGTGATGCCTTGTGTAGGAGATATGTTCAAAGACGAGCAAGAAATTACAAAAGGACTAGGTTTAATTGAAACAGCTAATACGTTTGGGAAAGTACTAAGCCCAATACTGGGAGCTTTTTTAGCGGCTATGATTTGGTTTCTTCCTTTTTGGTTCATTCCTATTCTTTGCCTTATTTCGATTCTTTTAGTTATCTTTTTAGTAAAAGTTCCGAAAAATGACAGTTCTTCTGAATCGGAACAAAAAAAGAAAAGTATTACGCAGTTTTTAAAGGATTTGAAGAAGACGCTCAAAGAAAATATGGGATGGCTTATGGCTATTTTTATTTTAGGCGCCATTATTATGCTTGTATTATTCGGGGTTTTATTTTACCTATCGACGATACTAGAGGAGCGTTATCATATTGTGAATACGAAAAAAGGTTTAGTAATGGCTATTCCCTTGCTCGCTTTATCTATTTCTTCTTTTGTGGCGGGGAAAAAAGTTGGCAACAATAAAATCGTTATGAAGTGGTCTGCTTTTTTTGGCTTTTTATTGTTAACATGTTCTTTCATCATTTTATTTTTTAATACGTCTCTTTTTAGTATTTTACTCACTTTAGTGCTTGGTGGAATTGGAATTGGAGCAGCTCTTCCCAGTCTTGATGCGCTTATTACAGAAGGAATTGAAAAGGAAGAGAGAGGAACCATTACGTCTCTTTACAGTTCGATGCGCTTTGTCGGAGTAGCAGCTGGACCTCCTCTTTATACATTGCTTATGAAGTGGTCGGACATGGCTGTGTTCCAAACGTCTCTAGGGGTTAGTGCAGTAGGTGCCATTTTAGTTTTAAAAGCGATCAAACCAAAACCTGAAGGCGGCGTAAAACTGAAGAAAGCTGAAGTGTGATTTTATAGAGCTGTCTTATGATAAAAGACAGCTCTTTGCTATTTAAAGACCCGTCAATATGCTTAAATTTATATTGTGTCTAGAAAAAATCCTTGAAATTTCTTATACTTCAATTTATAGACAGCAGATGCAATAGTTCTTATTTTATTGAATAAGGTGGTTTTGAATTGAGTATAAATTATCAGAAATTAAAAAGCATGGTGGATCATTATCAAATATTTGATCTTGTAGCGTATATAACAGAAGAAGTACAAAGCCTTCAACCAAAGAGCCTTACGGGTATTGTGAAAGAATGGTTAGCAAACTTACAAACGGAAGAAGAGCTGTACGAGCTTATCCGCTTTTGTGATGAAGCTTTATTAAATCGTTTAAGTCGAATGTTAACGACATATGGATATCGTCGATTTAGCTCGATTCGAATGGTAACTCTTTATTGTGATGATCTCCTGCGAGAAGGCAAGATACTCGACGCTGATGATAGACTTTCTTTATTAATTTCTCAGCTGGATACGGAATCAGTTAAAGAGGAACAGCTTGAGAAAATCTATTTTTTAAAGGTAAGAATTCTTTTAGAAATGAAACAAGTGGATGAAGCTTCTGAGTGGATGAAACAAGTAACGTCCCATAATCAAAAGGGTATGGCTGACAGATGGGGCTATTTTTATTTGCAGCTCAACGACAGAATGAAAGCTGAAGCCTGCTTAAAAGAAGGAACGACATATAAGGAGAATGGAGATTTTTGCTATGCAATGCTCGCAGATCTATATGCCTATGAAGGGAAGCATAAACAATCGCTTGAAAAAATTAACGAGGCTATTGTCCGCTACCCACAGCTTCCGTCTTTATATATGGATAAAGTGATGCGATTAAAAGATTTAAAAGAGTATTCTCTTTTGCTTGAAACGATTGAATTTATCGATTCAAAGTTACCCTATCACGATTATCAAGATTTTTTTACGCTGCTGCGCGCCGACATTTATTTTGAACAGAAGCAGCAATCTCAGCTTACGCATCTGCTGTCGACTAAGCGATGTTTAAAAGATTCACCTTATCAAAAATTAATTGGAAAGAATACAGACGATAAATGCAGTACAATCAAGCTTCCTATTGTACCGATTGTTCAAAAAGATAATTATTGCGTGCCAGCTAGTATGAGTATGATGTTAAGGCTTTTACATACCGAAAAAACACAGGATGAGATTGGGACGCGTATTTACGGAGGGTTAGGCTCCAAATTATCAACTGCGGTGAGCTACTTTGAATCTCTTGGCTTTGCAGCGATGTTTTTTACAGGCACAGTTGAACAGTTTAAAGAACTATTAGACAAAGGGCTGCCTATTTTGGTCAGTCTGGAATTTGAACAAGCTTCCCATGTTCAAGTTGTATTTGGCTATGATGATGAACTTGAACTTTTTCATGTACAAGATGCTAATTTTCTAAGTCCAACGTATGTAGAATATAAAAATTTTGATCAGCATTACGCTAATTCGGGTTTTTTATCAATTGTTGCTTCTAAAGCGGCAGCGGATCTCGCTTCACTTTCTAAAGAGCAAGATGTGTTTATTCGTCAGCTGTATGACTTAATCGAACTAGTTGAAGCGGATGAAGAGGCACACATTAATGATCTCGTTTCTTTACTAAAAGCAAATGAGCATGTTCCATTTGCCGCTATTTACAGTATGAAGCATTTGTATAGAAAAGAGCATGAAGCTTATATTCGTACGTGTATTAACCATGTGTTAGAGAAGTATAGCAATCATGATTATCTTAAGCTTCACGCTGCATATGCCTTTTTTAAACTTGACGACAGTAAGGGAGCATCTTCCTTGTTACACCACATAGATAACAAAAAGCATAGCTCTTTTTATCACTATCTTAAAGGAAGAATTGCGCTCGATGAAGAGAGATATGATGAGGCTGTTGAAGCACTGCGGAGCTCCCTGCAATTAGACGTAGAGCAGCATTTGAACTGGAGCTATTTAGCACTTGCATATATGTACAAAGGAAACCTCGAAAAAGCTTTTGAATGCTCGACCATTTCCTTAAATATGTATGGCGATGAATCTTATACACAAATCAATCACGGACTTATTTTAATGGAGAAAGAAAGATATGCAGAAGCCAGAAATCTTTTCGACGCGTTATTAAAAGAAAACCCAAAAGATGCGCACAGCTGGTTTGAAAGAGCCCGTTGTGATGAACATTTAAAAAAGTTTCGTAAAGCTTACCGGGGATTTCAAGTAGCTAAAAAGCTTTTGCCGACTGTTCCTTATCCATATCTTTCGATAGCTGATTTGCTACAATATCAACTAGAAAAAACAGACGAAGCTGAAAGCTATCTCAAAGAAGGCATGAAGCATCTCCCAAGCGACATGACAATTCGAGGAAGACTAGGCGATTTATACGTCGCGAATCAAAGGTACGAAGAAGCTATTGCTCTGTATAAAGAAGGCTTAAAAATAGAAGAAGATGCCCTTATGTATTTGGGCTTATCTTATGCGTATCTAGAAACAGGTGAACATTTAACGGCCGTTGATACGCTCACGCTTATTGCGCAGAAGTTTTCATCGAACAGCGACGTCCTGTTGGATGCAGGCAGCATGCTTTTGGATGCAGCAAAAGAGAAGAATCTAGACGACCAAACGATAGAGTTTGGATTTGCTCTTTATGAAGAAGGAATTCATTTTGCTCAAACAGCGCTAGCTGAAGTGTTAGAAGCATATACGAGTTATTTAGAAGACACGGCTTTACTGACTCGTGGAATTAAGTTTTTAACTGCAGAACATCAAGAGCACCCTGATGAGATTTTGTACATGTGCTACTTAGGCATATTATACGAACAAGCCAAGCAGCTAACAAAAAGTGAGAAACTTTATCAACAAGCGCTTCGTATCAAGCAAGATGGTTTGCCATATTATCGGTTAGGTGAAATATATCAATCAATGAATCGCATCACTGAAGCAAAAGAGGCCTTCCAAAAATGCTTAACTCTTGATAAAACATTTGAAGCCGTTTGTATGAAGCTTGCCGAAATAGCTTGTGAAGAACAAAATCGAACGGCTGAAAGGAATTGGCTGCTTCAATGGATACAGCTGAATCCTATGGAAGTAAACGTTGAGCACGCAGCTTCACTTTGTGAAACAGAGAAAGAGTATGAAGAGCTGTTAGAGGTATTAAAAAGCGTAGAGGAAATTGTACTTCCCCAATGGCTCGCTGACAGCCAGGCTCATGTGTATCGCCTAAAAGGAGACATTTCACAGGCTGAAACGTATTTAGAGAAGGCGCTTGAACTAGATCCACAGAATCCTGCTATTCGCCATCATCAGGCAAAATGGCTCATCATGGAGCAGAGATATGAAGAAGCTAGAAAAATTCTTACAGAGTTACTAAGTGAGGATCCGGAAGATTACGCTCTATTTCAAACGTTCATGTCTAGCTTTCCAAATGGAAAAAAACTGTCCGGGCTTACGGCAGATTTAAAAAAGATAAAAATGGAAAAACAAAGCAAAAGCTTGTTATTTAAAAACGCAGCCGAGGCTTTAAATGAGTATGCCGATTCGATCGTAGAAGAGCAGAAAGGATCTATTTTCAAACGAAGCTTAGCAAAGTTCAAAGCAAAAGCAAAAACGGTTACGCTGCTTGGCTTAACGATTGAACTGTATGAACTTGCTATAAAAACGGATCGGAATAATAAAGAGGCTGTGCATGCATTTGCGGCTTTTTACGAAGAGAAAGGATTAATTGAAGATAGCATCACCGTGCTGAAAAAATCGCTGCATCAAAGCTGGGATTTTGATGTTGCCTATCATTTAGCCAATATACTCGTTAACATCCATGAAAATGAACAGGCTGCACATGAAGCGCTAAACTTAGTTCAAAAACTTCTTGAACAGCAGCCATATCATATAGATTTGCAGATATACCGAGCATTTATTTTGAGTAGCCTTGAAGAGGTAGAAAAATCGGAGGCAGCTTTTCAAGAATTACTTCAGCAGGAGATTTATCAGCCTGACATATATGCAGGACTAGCAAAACTGTATAATAAAACGGAACGTTATCATGAAACTGTTCAGCTTCTTCAAAAAGCAATTGAACAGCGTCAAGAGTATGAAGGGATGTATACCGATTTAGGTATCGCATATCATTTAGAAGGTGAAACGGAAGCAGCAGCTTCGCTTATGATAACCAGAGTAGAAAGTGGAGACGAAGATCTTTTTATTCGCTATAACTTGGCATGCTATCTAGCTGTTCTTGGAAAAACTGCTTCTGCTCAGGAAGAGTTGGATTATGTTTTAGCGCACGATGAAACGGGAGAATTTTATGAAATGGCTATGGAAGACGATGAACTAAAAGGATTAACGGTAAGAAGGTAAAAAAAAGAAGCTGGGTTTCAGCTTCTTTTTTTATCCCTCTTTTGCACCTTGTCTGTTCAAAGAAATGGATTCGGAAATTTCCAGTGCAAGAATGATAATGGTACCAAGAACTAATCCGTTGCTTAAAAACGTAGTAACTAAAGGAGGCAGTGTTGAAAAAGCTTGAGAAGGCAAAAACATAACCCCTATCCCCGACAGCAACGCAATACCAGCTTTTTTCATTGCTTTTTCGGGCTGTTTGGCATGCTTGAATTCTCCAATTCCAAGAGCCATCATACCTGTAAAAACAGGAAAGATTGCCGCGTATCCGACGGCAGGAGGAAGAGCGGACATAATGGACGTTAAAGGAGTAAAGATACTCAGAAAAAGCAAAAGACACGATGCTACAATGAAAGGAACTCGGCTATAAAGATTTGTAGCTGAAATAAATCCACCGGAACCTGAAATAGGAACGGCACCGACACCTGAAAACAATCCTCCAAGCAGCTGACTTATACCCGAAACCATCCCGGAACGCTTAATATTGTCTTTTTCAATTTTTTCTCCTTTTTGTTTATAAACAGACTCAACAACACGAATAGAAGCGAGCATGTTTGTAATTAAAATGAGCGTCACAAAAAAAGCAGTAACAACCATATTCCATTCAACGCGAGGAGCTCCAAATACGAATACTTTAGGTATGTAAAATAACTGCGCCTGAAACTCGATAGGTTTAGCTAATCCTAGCATTGCAAATACTCCCCAGCCTACACCAATACTAATAATAATGCTGAGCTTATTTAACGTCCGGTGCGATAATAAATAAAAAGTCAGCAGCAAAATCGCAGCTGAAGCCAGCGCAATTGGAAGTTTAATAGCTGAATTCGTTTCTGTAATGCCAAACATTCCTTTTAAAAAGGAACCGCTGAGCTGCGTCACTAATAAAATTAAATATGTACCGGTAACTGTCGGGGTAAAGTATTTTGCTAGTTTATCAATGAGACCAAGCAGGCTCATCAAAATAGCAACTATCCCGCTTATAAGGAGGGTAAACTGCAGCACGCGGAGCGTTTCAGAGTGAGAACCAAACAGAACGGTTCCAAGACTCGCATACAGAGAAAAGACGCCCCACCAAACGCCAGCTGGCCCTTCCATGATTGGGTATTTATGCCCTATAAATACCTGCAAGAGCCCGGATAAAGCTAAAATAAATAACGTTCGCTGTAAAAATTGAATAGAATCCGCTGCGTTTAAATGAAACTGAGAAGCAATTACAATAGGAACAATCATACTATTAGAAATCATAAATAAAAACCATTGTAGTGAAGCAATGGAAACTCGAAACATTCTTAACACCTCAATTAATGCCGACGAGCGGCTGAATGAACCAACAGGCTGCTCTATTATTTTACCATGGGATTTCCAATTTGTAAGCGATATCTTGTTAAAAGGAAGATGAGTAAAGTGTCAAAAAATTCAATATATTGTTGTAAAAAGGAGAAAGATAATTTATAATTTTCTTACAATTATAAATTATAAACATAAGAATAATTTATAATGAACTGACTAACAGTCAAGGAAGGAGGAGGGAAAAGACAAATGAAACTATATCTGTCGGTTGATATGGAAGGAATTACGGGACTCGTCGATCACACAAATGTTCTGCGACAGAAAGAAGATTATGAAAGAAGCCGCAAAATAATGACGGATGAAGCAAATGCAGTAATTTATGCGGGATTTAAAGAACAGTGCTCAGAAGTTGTGGTAAATGACAGCCATTCGAGTATGAATAATCTCCTTGTTGAACGGCTTCATCCAGAAACTCAGCTTATTTCAGGAAGTGTAAAACCATATTCAATGGTACAGGGATTAGATCAGACTTTTGATGGTGCTATGTTTCTAGGGTATCATGCTAAAGCATCCATGCCTGGTGTCATGTCTCATTCGATGATATTTGGTGCCCGCAATATGTACATAGACGATACGAATATTGGAGAGTTAGGCTTCAACGCATACGTCGCAGGCTATTACGGCGTGCCAGTTTTAATGGTAGCCGGCGATGACCAAACGGCGCTGGAAGCACAGCAGCTTATTCCAAATGTAACGACTGCTATCGTCAAACAGGCCATTTCACGTTCTGCAGCCAAAACATTAACCCCTAAGAAAGCAGAACAATTACTTCAAGAAAAAACAACCGCAGCTATTCAACACAAACACCTTGTTAAACCTTTAATTCCACCTAAACATCCAACCTTACGAATAGAATTTGCAAATTACGGTCAAGCAGAGTGGGCGCATTTAATGCCGGGAACAGAAATTGAGCCTGGAACGACGACCGTTCGGTTTCAAGCAAAAGATATTTTAGAAGCTTATCAGGCCATGCTTGTGATGACTGAATTAGCTACACGCACAACATTCTGTTAGAAGGTGGGATAAAGGTGAAAAGTTATATTTTGAAACGATTTTTATCCATGCTTGTCACGCTGTGGGTAATTGTGACCTTAACCTTCTTTTTAATGCATTCGATTCCTGGATCTCCATTTAATGAAGAACGAGCGACAAGCGATGCAGTTCAAAAAAACCTGGAATCATTCTATCACTTAGATGAGCCGCTAGCTGTGCAATATATTCTTTATTTAAAATCCATTGTTACCTTTGACTTTGGTCCTTCCATTAAACAGCCCTCTCAAACGGTTAACGACCTTTTAGGAAGAGGATTTCCTGTGTCATTTGAACTTGGAATAGTGACGTTAATTCTTGCGGTGATTTCCGGTATTACACTAGGCATTATTGCTGCTCTTAGAAGGAATGGAATAATTGATTACATGGCGATGAGCATAGCAGTTATCGGATTGTCGGTTCCAAATTTTGTTATGGCCACGTTGTTAATTCAACAGCTCTCTGTTAATTTGAAAATTTTACCTGCCGCTACGTGGACGAGCCCTTTACATATGATTCTTCCGACTCTAGCTCTTGCCACAGGTCCTATGGCTATTATTGCACGTTTGACTCGTTCCAGCATGATAGAAGTACTAACTCAAGATTATATTCGAACAGCGCGTGCAAAAGGGCTTTCGCCAGTAAAAATTGTATTTAAGCATGCGCTTAGAAATGCTTTAATGCCCGTTATAACAGTTCTTGGAACGATTGCAGCCAGCGTATTAACCGGCACATTTGTTATTGAACAAATCTTTGCTATTCCTGGCATGGGAAAATATTTTGTGGACAGTATTAATACGAGAGACTACCCGGTAATTATGGGCACGACGGTCTTTTACAGTTCGATTCTCATCATTATGCTTTTTTTGGTAGACATTGCTTACGGAATACTTGATCCACGAATCAAACTGTACAAGAAGGAGGGATAATGTGCTGGAAAAACAGGAGTATAAGCAAATTCCTGATGAGTGGTTTGTGCCAAAGAAAAAAAAGAAATCTGAAGCTGAAGCAGTTGTAAGGCCGAGTCTTTCTTATTGGCATGATGCTTGGCGCAGGCTTGTAAAAAACAAGTTAGCCATGCTGGGCCTCTTTTTTTTAGTCATTCTCGTTGTGATGGCTATATTCGGCCCTATGTTTTCACCCTACAGTGTAACGAAAGCTTCTTTTACAGAGCAAAACCTTCCTCCTTCAGCTAGTCATTGGTTTGGAACGGATGACTTAGGAAGAGATATGTACACTCGGACATGGTACGGGGCTAGAATTTCTTTATTTGTAGGGCTGATGGCAGCGCTTATTGATTTTATCATCGGTGTCATTTACGGGGGATTCTCCGGCTACAAAGGCGGAAAAACAGATAATGCCATGATGCGCGTAATTGAAATTTTATACGGTCTTCCTTATTTATTAGTGGTGATTTTACTAATGGTAGTGATGGGCCCTGGGCTTTCTACGATTATTGTGGCACTTTCCGTTACAGGTTGGATCGGGATGGCGAGAATTGTACGGGGGCAAGTATTGCAAATAAAAAACTATGAATACGTGCTTGCATCCAAAACCTTTGGAACAAAAACTAGTCGTATCATTAAGCGAAACCTGCTTCCAAATACGATGGGACCGATTATCGTTCAAATGACACTAACCGTGCCAACTGCCATTTTTGCGGAAGCTTTTTTAAGCTTTTTAGGGCTGGGTGTACAGGCTCCTTATGCCAGCTGGGGAGTAATGGCAAACGATGGTTTATCAACGATTCTATCAGGCTATTGGTGGCGTTTATTTTTCCCTGCGTTTTTTATTTCTCTAACCATGTTTGCTTTTAATGTCCTTGGAGACGGACTGCAAGATGCACTTGATCCGAAATTAAGGAGGTAAGCAAATGGAAAAAATGATCCAAATCAAAAACTTACACGTACAGTTTTCAACTTACGGAGGGCGAGTTCAAGCTGTAAGAGGCGTTAGTTTTGATTTACATAAAGGAGAAACACTAGCGATTGTCGGAGAGTCAGGGTGTGGAAAAAGCGTAACATCTCAAAGTATTATGAGGTTAATTCCGACACCTCCGGGCAGGATCACAAGCGGATCTATTTTATTTAAAGGCCAGGATTTAACGAAACTACCAGAAAAGAAAATGCGAGACATTCGAGGCGCTGATATTTCGATGATTTTTCAGGATCCTATGACTGCGCTTAATCCAACTCTTCGCGTAGGTGAGCAAATTTCAGAAAATATTATGCAACATGAAAACATCTCGAAAGAAAAAGCCAAAGAAAAAGCATTTGAAATGCTGGAGCTAGTCGGAATCCCAAATCCTAAAGAACGCTTAAAGCAATATCCTCATGAATTTAGCGGGGGAATGAGACAGCGTATTGTCATTGCAATGGCTCTTGTGTGCAATCCCGAAGTGCTAATTGCTGATGAACCTACCACAGCTCTTGACGTCACGATACAAGCGCAGATTTTAGAATTGTTTAAGGATATTCAGCAGAAAACGGATGTCTCCATTGTTTTAATTACCCATGATTTAGGGGTAGTGGCTCAGGTAGCTGACCGAGTGGCCGTAATGTATGCAGGAAAAATTGTAGAAATTGGAACAAGAAGAGATATCTTTTATACGCCGCAGCATCCGTATACAAAAGGATTGCTGCGTTCAGTTCCTCGGTTAGATTTATACGAAAGTGAGCTTGTGCCTATTGCAGGATCGCCTCCCGATTTATTTGCACCTCCACCCGGATGTTCGTTCGCACCTCGCTGTCCTTACGTAATGGAAGTGTGTGATCGCATGTATCCTGTATCGACAAAGCTGAAAGAAAGTCACCAAGTGCACTGCTGGCTTCAAGATGAGAGAGCCCAAAAATTTGTAACAACTATAAGCTAGATTTATAGATGAATAGAGAACTTATGAAAGAGGGGGAAATGATGAAAAAAATAGGGTCTTTACTAATGATGTGTGTACTTATATTTGCACTTGCTGCCTGTACGGCCACAAAAGATTCCGGCGCGGAGCCAGAAAAGAAGAGCAGTACAGCAAAAGATGAGGGTAAGGTCCTTTATATGAATAATGGCGCAGAACCTACGTCTTTTGATCCACCTATTGGATTTGATTCATATTCATGGAATATGCTTAATAACTTAATGGAAGGGCTGACTCGTTTAGGAAAAAGCGATGAGCCTGAAGGAGCAATGGCCGAGAAATGGGATATCTCTGATGACAAAAAGGTCTATACGTTTCATTTACGAAAAAATGCTAAATGGTCAAATGGAGATGACGTGAAAGCAAGTGATTTCGTATTTGCTTGGAAGAGGCTGTTAGATCCTAAGACGGGTTCACCAGCGGCATTTTTAGGTTATTTCATCCAAGGTGGAGAAGAATTTAATACGGGTAAAGGCAGTGCTGATCAAGTAGGGGTAAAAGCGCTAGATGACAAAACCTTTGAAGTTACGCTTAAAAGCCCTCAAGCCTATTTCTTAAGCGTAGTTTCCAATCCAGCGTTCTTCCCAATTAATGAAAAAGTAGCGACAAAAAATCCGAAATGGTTTGCAGAAGCAGATTCGTTTGTTGCTAATGGTCCCTTCAAATTAACTCAATGGAAGCATAACAGTAATCTAGTCATGGAAAGAAACGATCAGTACTGGGATGCTGAAAATGTAAAGCTCGACAAGGTAAAATGGGCAATTGTTGAAAATACAAACACAGAATATCAAATGTATCAAAATGGAGAACTAGATGTTTCTGAAATTCCATCGGATTTAAGTGAAAAGCTGCTGAAAGATGGAGATGTTCATATCGAAGACCAAGCGGGAACTTACTTCTATCGCTTTAACTTAAATAAAGAGCCCTTTCAAAACAAAAATATCCGTAAAGCATTTGCAATGGCTGTAGATCAAGATCAAATTGTTAATTTTGTTACAAAGAATAAAGAAAAGCCAGCTCGCGGGTTCGTGTCTTACGGATTTAAAGATGCAGATGAAAAGGATTTCCGGAAAACGGGCGGCGACTTATTAAAAACAGATGGCAAAGAAGCAAAAGCACTTCTGAAAAAAGGAATGAAAGAAGAAGGATATAAAAAGCTGCCAGCTATTACGTTAACATACAGTACAGACGATACGCATAAAAAAATAGCAGAAGCACTGCAGCAAATGTTCAAAGAAAATCTAGGCGTAGATGTGAAGCTTGCCAATATGGAGTGGAATGTTTTCCAAGAAGAACAAAAAGCGTTAAAGTTTCAGCTGTCACGAAGTTCATTTTTAGCTGATTATGCAGATCCAATTAACTTTTTAGAAAGCTTCCAGACGGGTCATTCAATGAACCGTACAGCTTGGAGCAATAAAGAATATGATGAGTTAATTAAACAAGCTATGAACGAAACGGATAATAAAAAACGTTTTGAGCTTATGTATAAAGCAGAAGGTATTTTATTTGATGAGATGCCGATCATTCCTATCCATTTCTACAACTATGTGTTTTTAATCAAAGATAACGTATCTGGAATTGTTCGTCATCCTGTTGGCTATTTAGATTTGAAGTGGGCAGATAAACAGTAAAGTGGAACTTTTTGTCAGAGGGGATTTCAATTCCCTTCTGACCCAAGTTTCACTTTCTTCATTTCTTTACCCAAAAGGAGTGTAACAAATGATAAAACCACAACGATTACAAAAAGGTGATACAGTAGCTGTTATTGCACCTGCTAGTCCGCCTAATCAGCACAATCTAAAAAAAGGAATAGAATATTTAAAGGAAATAGGGTTAAACGTAGTAACAGGCGCGCATTTATATAAAAAAAACGGGTACTTGGCAGGGACTGATGAACAGCGGGCAGCGGATATACATGCGATGTTTGCTAATAAGCAAGTAAAGGCAATTATTTGTGCATGCGGAGGGTACGGGACTGCTAGGCTTGCCTCGCAATTAAACTACGATTTAATTAAACGAAACCCAAAGATTTTTTGGGGGTATAGTGATATTACGTTTTTACATACGGCTATTCATCAGCGCACAGGTTTGGTTACCTTTCACGGGCCAATGCTTTCGTCGGATCTCGGAAAAGAAGATGTTCATATAGAGACGAAGCAAGCTTTTTATCAATTATTTTCTCACCGTTCTTTGTGCTATACGGATCAAATTAGTACGCTCGACACTATTTGTGAAGGAGAAGCAACTGGTCAGCTGATAGGAGGAAATCTTACTTTGCTGGTAAGCACGCTGGGCACGCCATTTGAACTAGATACAAAAAATCGAATTTTGTTTATTGAAGATATTGATGAAGAACCGTATGAAATTGACCGCATGATGACACAGCTGTATATGGCCAATAAACTGCAGAATGCAGCAGGAATTATTATCGGAGATTTTCATAACTGCTATCCTAAAAAACGTACGGAGTCGCTTTCATTAGAAATGGCATTAACAAGTTACCTGACTTCTTTAAAAAAGCCTGTTATGAAAGGGTTTCGCATCGGACACTGTTCTCCTCAAACAGCTGTGGCGATTGGAAGTTATGCCACGATGTCTACTCATCAACGAACCGTGGAGTTTGAATCAGGTATCGCATTACCAAAAGATAAAATCGAACGTTAAGCGTGCGGGGAGGATCAATAAATGGCGGATAAAAAAACGTATTACGTTTGCGTAGCTGTGGCGACTGTTTGGACTTCCTATGACTCTAGCAGAGAAATAGATGACAATGCAACAAGTGTCCCAGTAAAACTGGATAAATGGTTAGAACAATTAACGTATACACGCCGGTTGGACCTTTGTGAGAAAAATTTAGTTCAAACGCAGCTGTTACTAGGAGAAGAAGTATATGTAACAGAAATCAAAGGTAAATGGGCAAAAATCGTTATTCCTTCTCAGTTTTCTTCTAAAGATGAAAGAGGATATCCCGGGTGGGTTCCTTTCCACCAACTGATTTCTCAAGCTGAATATTTTCCATTGAATAAACCAACGGCAGTGGTATCAGCAACAATTGCGACCCTGCACCTAGCGGAAGAAGCCTTGCAAATTAGTTATCAAACGCAGCTGCCTCTTTTAAAAGAAGATAAAGAATGGCTAGAAGTTCAAACGCCGGTTGGCAGGGGGAGAATAAAACGTCAAGATGCTGTTGTAATGGAGGATAGAAACCGTAAAGTAAAAGGAACTGGCGATATGATTATTGCAGCAGGAGAACAGTTTTTGAATCTTCCATATTTATGGGGCGGCATGAGTGCCTGGGGATATGATTGTTCAGGGTTTGCCTATGCTACTCATAAAGCAAACGGATATCTTATTCCCAGAGATGCAACCGATCAAGCAAGGCAAGGAAAAGAAGTAGGGTTAGTCTCTATTCAACCTGGAGATTTGCTGTTTTTTGCTCATGAAAAAGGTGAAGGGTCTATCCACCATGTTGGTATTTATTATGGTAAAGGAAAAATGCTTCATTCACCTAAAACAGGTAAAACCGTTGAACTGATTGAATTAAAAGGAACGCTTTATGAAGAAGAGCTGTGCGCAGCCCGGCGCTATTATTAGGAGGTGGCAGTTATGGCAACGAAGCATTTGTTAGAAGTAAAGCAGCTGAGCAAATATTTTTCGATTACGAATAAGCAGGTTTTGAAAGCAGTAGACGGCGTGTCTTTTCATATTTCAAAAGGAGAAACCTTTGGACTTGTTGGCGAATCCGGCTGCGGAAAATCAACTGCCGGACGAACAATCATTGGGTTGTATAACCGTACATCAGGAGAGGTGCTTTATAAAGGGAAAAACGTGCATGAGCTATCAGAGAAAGAAAAATTTGCTTTTCATCGTAATATGCAAATGATTTTTCAAGATCCATATGCTTCACTAAACCCTCGTTCTACCGTGAAGGAGATTATCTCAGAACCAATGGAGGTTCACGGACTTTATTCGAATAAAAAAGAGATGCTGAACCGCGTGTATGAGCTGCTAGAAGATGTCGGGCTAAACCGTGATCATGCCAATCGCTATCCTCATGAATTCAGCGGCGGGCAGCGTCAGCGTATAGGGATTGCGAGAGCTTTAGCACTAAATCCAGAATGCATTATTGCAGACGAACCTATTTCTGCTTTAGATGTGTCTGTACAGGCTCAAGTAGTTAATTTATTAAAAAAACTCCAAAAAGAAAAAGGGTTAACTTATTTATTTATTGCACATGACTTGTCGATGGTAAAGCATATAAGCAATCGTATTGGAGTTATGTATTTAGGACATTTAGTAGAATTAACAACAAGTTCGGAGCTGTATCAAAAACCGCTTCACCCTTACACTCAAGCTCTACTGTCAGCTATTCCTATCCCTGATCCTGACGTTGAGGATAATCGGAAGCGGATTGTTCTTAAAGGAGAATTACCGAGTCCAATTAACCCGCCCTCTGGCTGCGTGTTTAATACGCGCTGTCCTCTTGCAGTAGCAGCCTGTAAGACTCAAAAGCCGGAGTGGCAGGAAGTTGAAGACAATCACTTTGTAGCCTGTCACTTATACAATCAAAAGATAATGAGTAACAACTATATGGAAACAGCTGCGACAAAATGATGGAAAGAGCGAGAATGAAAATCGAAGATGCAGTTACTACATGGAAGCGGAGTAATAATGGACTTATACGTATTCATATTGAAGGAAAAGAATCCATACAGATTAATTCTTTTATCCAACAACGAGCAGCAAGTACAATCAAGCTGCTGCTTGCAATAGAAGCGTTTCGTCAAATTGATGCGGGCATCTTGGCTTTGACATCTGTCATTCAAAGAACGGAAAAAAACACGGTTGGCGGAGCAGGCGTACTTAGAGCTCTTCCGCGGTTAACATATATTAAAGTGGAAGAGCTGCTTACCCTTATGATAGTTGTTTCTGACAACACAGCTACAAATGAGCTCATTTCTTTAGTAGGATTTGAAAAAATTAACGAATGTGCTAAAAATCTAGGATTAAAGAAAACCGTTTTAAACCGCTATATGATGGACGAAATCGCTGTTGAAAAAGGGATTGATAATTATACGTGTGCCTCTGACGTAGTAAAGTGTCTAAGGGAAATATATGAAGGAAACCTTTTGCAAAAATCCAGTCGCGAAAAAATAATGAGAATGTTAAAAATACAGCAGTTTCAGCATAAGCTTCCAGCACGTATAGGGTCAGCGTTTCAAGCTGCGAATAAGACTCGAGAACTACAGGGAGCAGAACATGATAGTGCTATTCTCATGCGAGGTAACGAAACGTATTATGCCGTTGTTTTGATAGATGGACTAAGTGACAATGAACAGGGAAGGAGATTAATTGCTGATATTGGATACCTTCTGTCATCTAACATCTAAAAATCTTTTGACCATATACTTCAATAAGCGGGATTGGTTTGGTCTCTTTTATTTAATGTCTTCTATCAAAGAAAAACTCACATTTACTAATAATAAATGCTTGTCTTCTCAGATTTTGGCGAGACCGTTATTTGCTGTGCTGGATTTATGCTAGTAATAGATAAACATGTTCTTTTTCATAAAATTTTATGAAAAAATAATGATAAATCATTCATCCTATACCAACTTATTCATATTTTTTATATAATAGAATAATAGTATATATTTTAAACGAATAGTGAATGTCTATGCAAAGCAGCAAGAAGCATGAAATTATTCGATTCATAAATGGTGGTGTATGTATGGCAAACGAACATGTAATGATAGATATTATAAAAGCATTTAAACGCAATTCAACTGAATCCATTGCCATGGATTTAATTAAGGAAGTGCGAGGGACATTTAGTCCATTACCTAAATATATAGCGGATTTAATTGATGAGCTGAGAAAATTAAATTTAAAAGACGAAGTGATCAGTGTAATCTTGTATCAATCTGTATATGTGGCAGATCATCAATTTAATATTAAAGATACCATTACCAATCGTCAGTTTGTAAAAGATACAATTGAAATGGGCAGAAGATGGGTGCATCAGTACGGCCGAATTGAAACAGTAGAAGAAGCAATTCATATTGCAGAGCAAGTTTCTACAAAAGAGGACTTGCCTCATCATTTGCAAACAGCAACAATTGACGAAAAAATTACGCTTGAGGTGCAGCTTGATCATCAAACGTATGAAATGTTAAAAAACATAGCGGTTTATTATGATCATCATTCCTATGAACAGTCAATGACTGTAGCAATTAATCGTTTATATACGCAGCTGCGCGATGCACAATCAAAAAATAGTTAAATGTCAAATCTCACATGTTCCGTGCACCATGTGAGATTTTTTAAGATGTGAAAGAGGCGCAGATGAAAATGTCTTGCTCCATCATTCACCAAAGGGAGGGAGAACATAGATGAGGGTATATTTATCTCCTCTTCAAAAAAAAGATGCTTCTAAAGTTTTTGCATATTGGTCGGATGAAGAGGTTACTAGATATATGAATATTGAGCCCTTTACGACGCTTTATCAAGCGGAAAGCATGATTGCACTTCTCCAGAGTTTGACGAAAGAAGGCAAAGCAACACGCTATGCTATTCGATTAAAGACTTCCGATGAAATCATTGGAACCTGCGGTCTAAACCGTATTGATTATGTTAAAAAGCAAGCAGAGATTGGGTATGATTTAGGCAGACCTTTTTGGAAAAAAGGCCTCATGACAGAAGCGCTCTGCCTTTTGCTAGAAAAAGCTTTTGAAGAGTTTCATATACAAGAAATTGAAGCAAAAGTTGATCCCAATAATAAAGATTCAATTACTCTTTTAAAAAAATTTTCGTTTCAACTAGAAGAGGCGTATGAGTCAGATGATTGTACTTGTTTATACACCGTCAACAAGGAAAAAGTGAGCGCGATATTGTCAGGGCGTTCAAAAGGTAAGAAGTAAATCAAGCATAAGTTCTTTTGAAATAGTAAATATTTTTAGGCCTTAACCGATAACAAAGAAAAGAACGAATTGAAGGAAGGTCATGAATGAATCATCATACACATTTACTAGAAGGGACGTACAATGAGTTACTCGTTACACTCTCTTTCCTTATCGCTATTACTGCGGCGTACGCTTCTTTTGGGTTAGCTAATCGTGTGAAAATTTCCCGGGCAAAATTTATTCAGTTTTGGTTAATCAGCGGGGCATTTACATTGGGAATAGGCATTTGGTCAATGCATTTTATCGCCATGCTTGCTTTTCACTTGCCCGTAGATGTTTCATATAATTTAGGGTTTGTTCTTCTCTCAATCTTGGGAGCGATAACGGGATGTTATATAGGCCTCTACCTCATTCACAAACAAAAGAAAAGTATAAAAGCACTTATCATTGCAGGGAGCTTTATGGGAGCTGGAATTGTTTTTATGCACTATTTGGGCATGATGGCTATGGAGCCAATTATGATTTCATATGATCCGTTTATCGTTTTCCTCTCTATTCTTATTGCTGTTGCTGCTTCTAATACAGCTTTGTGGCTTGGTTTTTATTCAAAGCTAAATGAAGGCAAGCTTACCGTTTTTGCTAAGGTTATTTGTTCTACTATTATGGGCATTGCTATTGCAGGTATGCACTATACGGGCATGCAGGCAGCTTCTTTTTCAGGAATGTCAATGTCTGAACACTCAAACGGTTTTGCCTTAAATCCAATATATTTATCCGTCGTTATTGCTTTTTTTATTGTCTGCCTATTCACGGCTGTGTTTTTAACCATTTTTATGGATCGACGCGTACAAAAACAAGAAGTTTTAAAATGGGCTTTTTTTGAATCCGCCCTGGATGCTATTTTGGTGATCGATGAAAAAAGACATGTTTTATCGCTCAATTATGCAGCGGAAACGCTTTTCTCTCTTAAAGCATCAGATGTAATCGGGAGTAATATTGTTAAGCTGCTGCCATTCTATGAATTTTCTTCTCTACAAGATGGACGAACTGAGCACTCACTTGTGATAAGTAATAGAGAAGTTACGGTTGAGATAACGGTGATGGCGGTAGCGATTGAAGAGACGGTTGAGTATATGCTGTATATCCGCAATATGACGCAAGAGCGCGAAGCGGAAAAAACGTTGATTGAAGCAAAAAATCGCTATGAAAACTTGTTTTACTCCTCTCCATTGGCCATTATGGTCCATCGAGAAGAAGAGGTCGTGTCTGTGAATGATGCTATGATTCAGCTTTTAGGAGTAACGGAAGACCAGCTCGTTGGTAAATCGTTATATGATTTCTTTTCATCTGAACAAGTTCCTGATATTAAAAAAGGATTGAAGGCAGTAAAGGATAGAAAAGATGAGCCAAGATCTCCATTAGCTCAGTTGAAAATGTTTAATGCGTTAGGTAAGGAACTCTTCTTAGAAGTAAAATCTACGCTCATTCAAATTAATGGAGAGACGCTTTTTCAGACAGTAACTAGAGATGTAACGGAACAGAAAAAAGCTCAAGAATCGCTTCAATATATGGCTTTTCACGATATGCTAACAGATTTACCAAATCGAAGTATGTTTTCAAGCATTGTAGAGAAATCCATTGATTCAGCAGCTGATTCAGGAAAAAAGCTTCATTTCTTATTTTTAGATCTCGATCGTTTCAAACAGGTAAATGACACGCTTGGTCATCATGCTGGAGATCAGCTTATGCTTCAGGTTGTTGATCGAATGAAGAGCTGCCTAAGAAACCAAGATGTGCTTTCGCGTTTTGGAGGAGATGAGTTTTTAATTTTACTGCATGATAGGACGGATGAAGAAGTGGAAAAAATCTGTCAATCATTAAATGACTGCTTATCCACTCCTTTTGTAGTGCTATCGAGAGATGTTTATTTAGGGGTAAGTATCGGAGTTAGTTTATTTCCTAAAGATGGAAATTCACTTGAAGTGCTCGTTCGCCATGCTGATTTAGCGATGTATGAAGTCAAAAAACAAGGGCGTAATCATTATCTGTTTTATCAAAAAGAAATGCAGGTTCATACTACGCGACGAATGAGAATTGAAGATGGGTTACGCAAGGCTTTTGAGCTGGGCGAAATGGAGCTTCACTATCAGCCGAAAGTCAATATTCAAAGTGGCCATATTGTTGGAGTGGAGGCTTTAATCCGGTGGACTCATGCCGAGATGGGCGTTATTTCTCCCGCAGAATTTATTCCGATTGCTGAAGAAACAGGGGTTATTGTTACACTGACGAAATGGGTATTAAAAAAAGCGTGCCATCAAAATAAGTATTGGCAGCTTCAAGGACTTCCTCCCTTAAAAATGAGTGTGAACATATCAAGCGTGGATTTTGGTACAACTGATTTTGTTGATTATGTGCTAGGTGTCTTGCGTGAAGTAGAGTTAGAACCACGATATTTAGAACTTGAAATTACAGAAAGTGTAACGATGAAGCATGTTGAGCAAACAATCGAAAAGCTACAAATCTTAAAAGATGCAGGAGTATTTATTTCGATTGATGATTTTGGCTCAGGATACTCCTCGTTCAGCTATATTCAGAAGCTACCTATTCATACGCTGAAAATTGACCGGTCTTTTATTAAAGATTTAGATCCTAATACAACGGAAGTATCGATTGTCAGAGCCATTATTACACTAGCCAAAAGTTTGCAGCTATCCGTCGTAGCAGAAGGTGTAGAAGAAGTTGAACAAGTAGAACTTCTTCATAAAGAAAAATGTGATGAAGTGCAGGGATACTATTTTTCCAAACCGATTTCAGCGGAGGAATTTTATGAGAAATTTCATAAAATCGAAGAAAAAATGGAATTTGTTCATTAATAAAGAATAAAGCCGTTCTTATTTAAAAGAACGGCTTTTTACATTTAAAGTAAGAGCTAACAGTTTATACAATACATAGATTCCAAGGTATGCACCGGTTAATAAAAAAGCTGAATTTAAAAAGATTGCATGGATGCTCGTCATAAAAACAGTATGGTTTTTTAAGATACGATAGATAGAAGCAGCAGCTATATTTCCAAATACTAGCGCTGAAAGAAGGGCTAGCGTATTAAAAACTAGCTCTGCTCCTTTCCATTTGAGTGAGAAAAAGAGCATGATAATAGGAACAATAATACTTCCAGAAACCAGCAGGAAAATCAATGGACCATCTCCAATACGTTAGCTTATTACAGTTACATAAGATAATGTTTTTGCTTATTTTTAGATAGTCTTCCCTTTTTATAATCCGTTAAGCTTTTTTCTTCCATTTTTTACTTATATAAAAAAGTGAAATAATAGATAAAGCCACTAAAATGATTTTGCCTTGCATAGATCCTTGCGTAATATGATAAACGGAATAAACTTCAATAAAAAGCGCTGGAATTTTTCCAAGTGCGCTAGCAGAAATGAATACCGCAAAGGAGCCTTTTCCTACAGCGCTAAAGAATGTAACGAGGCCTGATGGAACAAAGGGCAGTAATCGCAAAGAAAGAATCAATATAAAACTTTCTTTCCCTTGTACGCGCAGCAGCTTTAGCCACTTGGAGTGAGAAGGTGTTTTGGTATGAACAAGTGTACGGAATCCTTTTCGATACAGCCAAAAAGAGAGAGCTGCACCTAAAACTTCTCCAATAAAAGAAAGTAAAAATCCGTTCCAAAAACCAAATAACTTTACGTTTACGAACGTAAGGGGTGCGCTTGGAAATACGCCCGTAATGCTAATAAGAATGTTCAAAAGAATGCTGATAAACCCAGCTGCTTCTAAATGTTCAAGCAGAAATGTTTGAAGATAGTCAGTCATGGTTATACTCCTATTTATGTTTTACCTGTAGGGCTATTTTAGATGATTTTCTACTATTATATAATTTTTGGCATGAAATAAGTAGGTAGGCAGTTTATAAAAAACGAAACAGGGTAACTACTTACTAATGAAAGATGACTCACTGATTTGAAGGGATGGACAACTCATGTTGAAATTTTTGCTTGTTATTGTAGTTATATTATTAATTATTATGATTTTTAAACGCTTTATCCGAAAATAAAAATGCTAACTAAGCAGCTCGTGAGATCTTTCTCACGAGCTCTTTTGCGGAGCTATTCAGTAGCTCAACAATACATTTTTTACCTGTGATGAATATCACTGCAGCTAGAAAAATGAAGGGGTAAGATAGAAATGGGAGGGAGGTATATGGAATTATTATTCTATCTCAGCACTTATTTATCAGGGGGAGCTATCGCATTATGGCTAATTAATGCAGCATTTAATGGATTATTAAAATAATAGAGGGAGAGAAAATGAACGATTCTAAAGGTATATTTAACGATAAAGAAAGAAAGCTTGCTCGCTATTTGGAGACGTACACAACTGAGCAGATTTTAACTGAAGCAGGCATGTCTTCGTCTGCTGCGCTATATGAGTTGAAAAAAATAAGATTACCGCGGGCAGTTGCTAATACGATTGTTTATTACGTACTGGCAACAAATAATCAAAAGCTGGTTATGTACAAACTGCTCATGTTAGCTGGCGTTTGTAAAAAGCTTGGCATTCAAGATGCACAGGCAGCCCTCACTTTTATCAAAAAATATTACGTTTGTCATCAGCATTTACACTAAAAAGTACATCTGTCTGAGGGGGAAAAGAGATGAATATTGTCCCGTTTAAGCAGCGTTCATCTGCAAAAAATGTTCAAGGCAAAGAACAGCCGTTTCAATGTTTCATTGAGGGAGATCGATTTCAGTTAGATTTGTATATGACATATTTATTTCATCGCTGCCATTCTAGCAGGTATAGATATAGCCCTGCTAACAGAAAGGGTAGGATGTAATGATAAGATACCGGTGGTAAGCGGCTTCATTTTTCCTGATGGAATAATGAAGCCGTTTGTTGTGTTAGAAAGAATGATTTACTATGATGTAGTTAATGATAAAAGAAAAAGAAGGGAAGGAACGTAATGGATTTACATAAGTGGGAATATTGGATTTCAAAGCTCGAGCTTCAGCCTCATCCAGAAGGAGGGTTTTATAAACAAACCTATCGCTCCAATGATGAAATTTCTGATAAAGAAGTGTCATCGCAGTTTGATGATAAACGATTTCTATACACGAGTATTTACTTTTTATTAAGATCTCAAGATGTATCGCATTTCCACCGGCTGCAATCAGATGAACTATGGTACTATCATGGGGGAAGCCCTTTAACCATTCATATTATTTACCGCGACGGAACCTATCAAGAAGTAAAACTAGGTACAAACTTAGAAAATGGAGAAGTTCCTCAATTTTTAGTTCCAAGAGATACGATTTTTGGTTCCTCTGTGGCAAATGAGAATACATTTTCTCTCGTTGGATGCATGGTCGCACCAGGTTTTGATTTCCGTGACTTTGAATTATTCACAAAACAGCAGCTGCTTGATGAATTCCCTGAGCATGTTGTGATCATCGACAAATTAGGGTACGATAAATTGCCAAATGATTAAAAAGCATGCATCTCGGTTTGATGCATGCTTTTTTCATTTGAACCAGCCTTTTTCCTTAAAGCGAGTAATGGCTTCAATGCGGTTCTTTACTTCGAGTTTGTCCAGAATGGTAGAAATATAATTGCGCACCGTTCCAGTCTTAATAGATAGTTCGTCAGCAATTTCTTTTGTGTTTTTTCCATCAGCTACTAGAGCTAATACTTCTTTCTCTCTAGCTGTAAGAGGACTAGTAGATTCACTATATAAGTCATCCACTAATTCTGGAGCGTAGAGGCGTCTGCCTGCCATCACGCTTCGAATGGAATTTGCGAGTTCTTCACTCGGACTATCTTTTAGCAAGTATCCGCTTACGCCGGCTTTCAAAGCTCTTTGAAAATAGCCGGAGCGAGCGAACGTTGTCAAAATGATGACTTTGCAGTTTAAATCTTTCAGTTCCTCTGCAGCTTCAAGCCCAGTTTTAAGAGGCATCTCGATATCCATTACGCATATATCTGGCTGGTGCTGCTTAGCAAGTGATACCGCTTGTTCCCCATTTGAAGCTTTTCCGACAACTTCCATGTCATCTTCTAAATTTAACAAAGAGCCTAAAGCCCCTAACATCATTTGCTGATCTTCGGCAATAACAATTCGAATCATAATTGTTCCTCCTTAATATGTTTAACGATGTTTGGAACTGTAATATGAATAATCGTCCCACCTTGACTGGAGATATCAAGATGGCCGTTTACAAACTCCAGCCGTTCTTTCATTCCTAACAGACCGTTTCCTTTCCAGCAGGTTTTCTTCGTATTAATACCAACTCCATTGTCTTCTACCCTTATGCCTACTTCTTTTGCAGACTGATGTAAAGTAATCGTGCAAACGGTGGCTTGACTATGTTTGACCACATTGGTTACGGCTTCTTTTAAGCACATGCTAAGAATATTTTCAATTAGCAACGACACATTCTCTAATGAAATGGCCTCTTCTCCTACAAACTTAATTTCGGCAGCTTCTAAAAGCTCTTGAACGCGTTTTAGTTCTTCACTAAGGCGTATTCCACGCATTTGAGAAACCATGTTTCTCACTTCATTAAGAGCCGTGCGCGCTGTTTGCTGGACATCTTTTAATTCTGATTTTGCTTTTTCAGGATCTTTTGTAATAAGTTTTCTTGCTAAATCACTTTTTAGACCGATAAGAGACAGCTTTTGTCCTAACGTATCGTGCAGATCGCGAGCTATCCGCTGGCGTTCTTCCTGTTTTACAAGCTCAGAAATACGTTTGTTTGCATCTTCAAGCTGTTCTTCCAGCCGGTCTCGCTTCTTTCGATTATAAATGCTGAATGGCAGTACAATCACACTGATGGAAATTACAAAAATGAAAGGCAGCTGTTTTAAAAAGATCTCTTCTTGCATCACAACGTTAAAGTTTACCGAAATAACGGTGCTAATTAAATGAACAGCATACAAAGTGAAGAAAGCGAGTCGTTTTTGGATATTTCCAATAAAATAAGCGATAAAAAAAGCAAAGTAAAAGGCAAAGTAAATATAATTAAAAATAGTTGTCAGGGCTAAGGAAATAACGATTAACAAAGCTGTCCATACGTAAACGGACTTGCCTGTTGAAACAAACGCAAAACGATAGAAAATAAAAAATAAGATGGTGAGTAACGAACCAACAATAATGTGATTCATGGATGAAGACTGTAAAATAAAATAAAATGGTAGAATGACAAATACCGTCCATATGTACGGAGATAGCCCAGTGATTTTTTGGAAAAACGTATATTTTTTCATAAAGAACCTCGTTTACTTGTTAAAATACACTATTAGTTTACCACAAAGTAGAACGAAATAAGTTTAGAGAGATAGATAAAACAGTCAAGCTTCTGAAAGCTTGACTGTTTTGTTTTATTAAAGTTCTGCTTTTGTTTGAGATGAAATTCTGCTTGCTTTTGGTGCAGCTGAGCGTGTTTTTATTTCTTTAAAGCTCACAAACATTTTGTTTTCTTCATCCCATAGACGGAACCGAAGAGAGCGAAGACTTGTTGCGAGTGTAATGGTTGGTACATTTTGAAGAGGCTGTGTGTGTTGATGAACAGCTTCAAGCTTATAGTTGGGCACTCTTGGGCTTAAATGATGTACATGGTGAAACCCAATATTGCCTGTTAGCCATTGCAATAGTTTTGGAAGCTTGTAAAATGAACTTCCTTCAACGGCTGCTTTTACATAATCCCAGTGCTCATCTTCTTCAAAATAGGAGTCTTCAAACTGATGCTGTACATAAAACAGCCAAATTCCAATGGAACCTGAAATGAAGAAAATCGGTCCTTGAATTAATAAGAACGCCTGCCAACCTACCAACCAGCAGGTCGCTGCTGCTAATGCAACGATCAATACATTTGTAAGATACGTATTCATTCTTTCTTGTTTCTTCGCATTTTTTTGATTGAATCGGTTTGTAATCAAAAATACATATATAGGTCCCACGCCGAACATAATGAACGGGTTACGATAGATACGGTAAGCGATTTTTTTCCAAATAGAAGCTTCTTTATATTCTGTTACGGTTAAGACCCAAATGTCACCCGTACCTCTTTTATCTAAGTTGCTGCTTGTTGCATGGTGAATTGCATGGCTATGTCCCCATTGACTGTAAGGGAACATCGTTAAGACACCGGTAATGGTTCCGAGAATTTTATTGTGTTGTCTACTTTTAAAGAAAGAGTAGTGACAACAGTCATGAAAAATAATGAATATTCTTACTAAAAATCCTGCTGCGATAACAGTTAGCGGAAATGCTAAAAAATAAGAAATTGAAAGGCTCTCATAAGCGAGAAACCACAGTGTGAAAAAAGGTAAAAAAGTATTAATCAATTGTCTTATGCTGTCTTTCATTACTGCTTTTTCAAAAGGTGCAACTTGTTTTCGTAAATTCTTTTGTTTTTGTATAGTCATATGAAATTCCTTTCATCACCGTATATTACCCTCAGTATAAAGAGATTTTTCTGACTATTTAAGACATACGTGTCATATAGAAACTATGACAGTTGTCATATATACGTAGGGGGAAGCTGTAAAAAATGAAAAAAAGCGGTATTTAACAGTCTGCGGTTCTGATAAAATTATACAGTGAAGGCTTATTGCTACGGAGTATTTAAGAAGAAAAAAGGAGTTTGAAATGAATAAAAGAAATAGATGCGTATATCTTCTTCTAGCTTTTGTGATCATGGGAGCAGGCCTTTTATCAAGAAAACTTACCGCGTATCTTCCTCACATCGTAAATATATATGCGGGAGATTCGTTATGGGCCTTAATGATTTTTGTCAGCGCGGGTTTTTTGTTTCCTGCATGGAAGACAAAAATGATTGGTATGTTTGCTATAGTGTTTTGTTACTTTATTGAATTTACACAGCTGTATCACGCTCCGTGGATTGATGACATAAGAAAGACTGCGCTAGGAGCGCTCATTCTGGGGTATGGCTTCTTATGGAGCGATATACTGGCTTATTCGATTGGAGTCGGAGTAGGAATGAGCTGGGAATATTATAGATATCGATTTAAAAGATCTGTCTAGCAAATACGGTTCAACGAATCTTAGAACTCAGCTGAGGATGGAATAAGCCGTAAGGTTATGAAGCAGGATGTATATACATAAAAATAAACTTATGCATAAAAATTTTTTACTTAAAACCAATTGTTTATTCGTTGAACGAGAGGAAGAGAGGGGATTATTTGAACTTAATAGCCTGGATGATTATTGCATGTGAAATCGCTTTTTGGATAGTCATCGTTTTAGGATTAGCAACAAGGTATATGTTTAAAAAACAAAAGCTCAGTTTTTTTATTTTAGCTCTAACACCTGTTGTTGATTTTTTTCTTCTGATTGTGACGAGCGTAGACCTTTACGGAGGTGCTACAGCGACGTATGCTCACGCTATTGCAGCCGTGTATATTGGAATTTCGATCGCTTTTGGAAAAAGTATGATTCAATGGGCAGACGAACGCTTTCAATATTATGTGATGAAAAACGGAGAAAAACCTCGTAGACGCTATGGAAAAGAATATGCAAAGCATTATTTTAAGTCATGGATACAGCATCTTGTTGCTTACGCCATTGGAGCAACTCTTTTAGCGGGGATGATGTATATAGTACCAAATGGAAAAACCAACGTGCTGCAAAATGTAGTGGAATTTTGGACAGTTATTGTAGGAATTGATTTCTTATTATCTCTTTCTAATTTCGTTTGGCCTAAAAAAGAAAAAGAGTCCGGTTATATCAACTCATAAAAAGGCATCGTCATGTGTGAAAAATCAGCGAAAAAACCTCCCCGCAAGGAGGTTTTTTGTTTTACCATCCAGGGTATAGGTATATGAATGATGCTTGTCTGAGGTAGTTCAGTTTAGTTGCTTAAGCGGCTAAACTGCTTTTTGTGCAAATATATGTACATTTTATGTAGCATGCATGATAAGAATTCTGTGTATTCCATATACTACCTCATATGAAAGATAGACAAGTGATACAATACAGTTTGTTTTTAGGAGAGCTTTTATGAAAAAACGCCGGTTGGACTTTATTTTTTTATTTATTATTTTACTTTCAATTTATGCTTTCTTTTTTACCTCTATTGATGTTCATTGGAAGTATGCCTTAGTTGGATTATATGGTGTCATCATTTTCATTTGTATGTATTCACTTATGCTTGAAAATCGAACGCCTGAAAGTACATTGGTTTGGATGTATGTCCTCTTTTTCTTTCCTGTTGCAGGCTTTTTCTTTTATTTGTATTCAGGACAGCTCTATTTAAAGGGGCATATGTTCAAAAAAAAGCGTATGCATAACCGAGAGATGCTTAGAAAGATGGCAGACAAAGAAACGACGCCTGATCTATCGCCGCTTCAATCTCATCAGCGTTACTTTGCTCAGTATCTTCAATGTGTATCTTTGACGAAGATGAATGTTCATACAAAAACCTACGTCCTTAAGAACGGGCAAGAAACGTTTAATGAAATCAAAAAGCATTTGCAATCAGCAAAACAGTTTATTCATATGGAATACTATATGTTTCACTCGGATTCTCTAGGAAAAGAAATCATTGATATTCTAATAAAAAAAGCAAGCGAAGGTATAGAAGTGCGCTTTACATTCGACACAATGGGAAGTTTTACACTATCGGGTTCAGATATTAAACGAATGAAAAAAGCGAATATTAAAGTGCATCCTTTCTTACCTATTAAGTATGGATTTTTCAACCAAAAATTTAACTTTCGAAACCACCGTAAAATAGTCGTAATTGACGGGGAAGTAGGTTTTGTAGGGGGATTGAATGTTGGGGATGAGTATCTAGGAAAAAACAAAAAAATTGGTTTTTGGAGAGATACTCATCTGATGCTAAAAGGAGAATCTGTTCAAACCTTGCATTCGATCTTTATGTTCGATTGGGAATACGTTTCTGGAGAATGCTTAATTAACAATGAAGCATATACAAAGCCTCATCCTGTCGAAGGAGAAGGCTTTGTGCAAGTGGTGGCGACGGGGCCGGATACGCAGGAAAATATGAGTGATTATTACTATACTATGATTACAAGCGCGACGAAATCAATCTGGATTTCAACCCCTTATTTTGTTCCAAATGAAGCCATAAGAACCGCCCTTCGTATTGCAGCTAGAAAAGGCGTAGAGGTACGAATTATGGTACCAGAAATTAATGATGGCTTTCTGACTCAATATGGAACGAGGTCATATTTTGCTGAACTTCTTCGATGTGGAATTGAAGTATATTCGTATAAAAAAGGGTTTTTGCATCAAAAAATTGTGATTATAGACGGAGATATGGCTTCGGTCGGTACTGCAAATATGGATATGAGAAGTTTTCATCTGAACTTTGAAGTTAATGCATTTTTAATTGAAGGAGAGACGATTCAAACGCTCATCAAAAATTACGAAGAAGATATTGAAGACAGTCATTTGATCAAACCAGTAGCATTTTACAAGCGAAGCTTAGTAGAACGTTCGAAAGAGTCATTTGCACGCTTATTTTCAGGTGTTTTATAAAATAAAGTTTGTTTTCAAAAAGCAGGAGGAAACGTATGGGTGAATCTCCATTTGTTAAAAAAGATACGTTTGGTCGAAAGTTACATCGCTTAAAAGAACGTACTAAGCCATTTGTCGTGCATTTTTCACGGTTTGGTCATGTGGCTCAAGGTGTGGTCTATTTTGTCATTGGTATATTAGCGATTCAGACGGCTTTCGGATTAAAAGGCGATTTAGTTACTTCTCAAGGAGCCCTACACACAATTGCAAAGCAGCCGTTTGGCTTTTTAATTTTAATTGTTTTAGCAGTAGGTTTAAGTGGATATGCGTTTTGGCAAATCATTTCTGCTATTTTTGATCCTCACCACGTCGGGCATGGGGTAAAAGGCGTTTTTACTCGTTTAGGCTATTTAGTTGTAGCCACGTTTTATATTAGCCTTTGTGTGAGTTCGGTAAAAATTTTGCTTCATGCTCACGTTCATACGTCAGGTAAGCATTATCAAACGGTATCAGCCAAGCTGTTATCTTATCCCTTTGGGCAAACCATCATTGCGCTTACAGGTATCGGCGTTATTATCTTTGGGATTGGACAAGTATATTGGGCTCTTTCAGGACGATTCCTAAAAAAACTAAAGAAAAACGAAATGTCAAAAGAAGAGTGGCGATGGAGCGGGCATATTGGAAAAGCAGGTATTATTGCTCGAAGTATCGTCTTTGGCATTATTGGTTTCTTTCTTATTCGCACGGCTCTTCAAGCGGATCCAGACGAAACGAAAGGGTTAGATGGAGCCCTTGCTGAAGTAGCACAGCGTCCTTTTGGGTCTGTACTGCTTGCTATCGTATCAATCGGACTTATGGCATACGGAGTATATATGTTTGCAGAATCAAGGTATAAACGAATTGATCCTTAATAAAATTAAAAAGATGAAAAAGCTACTTTTTAGCTTTCTGCTCATATCCTATAGCAGATAGATAATGAACAGGAGGAGAGGCAGATGCCATCGGTAGTAGGAGCCGTAAATATCTCGAATGTATTGGTTTCATCTTCAGTGGAGTTTGGTGATTGTCTGGCTATTAAGCCAAAAAGTACAGCTTTTACAACAGTCGGTTCTGGCAGCGGGAACACGGGGAATTTTATGAATATTACAAGCAGTTCCAGTACCGCTAATACAATTGATATGGATATTAAGGATCAAAATCTAGTGGGAAATGCATAAGAAACGAAAGCTTATCGTCATCGGACGGTAAGCTTTTTTATTTGAATTTTACGTATACCCAGACGTTTCTTTACCACAATGTACCTCTAGGATTCTATCTTATAGGAGTAGTAAACTAGACAGGTGATGTCAAAAAATGGGGAGGCGAAATTATAAAATGAAGAAAATATGTATGAGCCTGATCGTTCTCTGTCTTTTCAGCGGAGGATTGGCCCCGATGAGTAAAGGAGCCGCTGCTTCTTCAGTGGGCACTGTCAAAGGTGACAACGTAAACGTATATCGTTCTCCTTCCTTGCATTCTTCTGTTATGCAGACAGTGAAAAAAGGAGAAGAATTTCCTGTCATTTCATATGAAGCTGGAGATGCAGCTCAGGTTACTACTCATACGGTAGTGCCGGGAAATACACTATGGCTACTAGCTAAGCAATACGGTGTAACAGTCAGTGATCTAATAAAACAAAATCAGCTAAAAAAGACGGAGCTGATTCCAGGGCAAACGCTGAAAATACCGCCAAAAGGCTTGTTACATAAAGTAGTATCAGGAGATACGCTTTGGAAAGTCTCCGTAAAGTACGGTGTAAAAGCGAATGAATTAACAAAGTTAAATCAGCTATCCTCAACAAATATTAAGCCCGGACAAATGCTTATTATTCCTGATTACTATGTACAAGTACAGCTTTTGGAAGGGAAAAAGGGCTGGATCAAAAAATCTGATTTAGCGCAAAAGAAGCATCAGCCTGTAGTTATGGGTTGGAGCTTTAATGAAAAAACAGCAGGCTACACAGAATCGATGAAACAAAAGAATTTAGACGTTGTTTCACCTCGTTGGTTTACGCTAACGTCGAATGACAAAGTTGTTTCATCTTCTATAAATGAATCATATGTTCAAACGGCTCATAAAAACGGCAAAAAAGTCTGGCCGCTTATTGGTAACAATTTTGATGATGTACTTACAAGTGATGTGCTGAGCAACAAAGCAAAGCGGCAAAAGCTTGTATCGTCAGTAGAAAGTTCGCTAGTAAAAACAAACAGCGATGGGATCAATGTTGACTTTGAAAATATTAATATTAAAAACAAACAAGATTTTGTTTTATTTATTAAAGAATTAAAAGCAGCGTTAAAACCTCATGGTATGACTATTTCAGTAGACGTAACAAGAGAAAATAATGATCCTTTTTGGTCGGGAAGCTTTGATAGGAAACAGATTGGTCAAGTGGCAGACTATGTGATTATGATGGGATATGAAGAACACTGGGGAGGAAGTCAAGTTCCAGGATCTGTTGCTTCACTGCCTTGGGTGAAAGAAGGTACACAACTTCTTATGAAAGATGTACCTGCACACAAAATCCTGCTGGGAGTTCCTTTTTATACGCGAGAATGGAAAACGGACCTATCGACCAAAAAAGTTGTCACAAAAGACTTAACGATGAAAGAAGCAGAAGCTGTTATCTCTTCTAAAAAGTTAACTAAAAAATGGGATAGCCAATCCTCACAGTACTATGTAGAATACACGGAAAATGGTACGAAGCATCAAATATGGCTCGAAGACAAAGCATCTATGCAGCGCCGGGTTAATTTGATTAAGGACTATCATTTAGGCGGAGCGGCAGCTTGGTATATTGGTTCAGAAACATCAGATATATGGGAGTTATACAACTTTCAAATAAAAAACACACCTCTTGCTTGATTTAGCGAGGTGTGTTTTTTTATTTGAATCATAATGAAACGCATACATCTATTTACAAACGAGATAAATTTTACAATATTTGTTTTTCTTGAGTTAATTTATAACTATATTCCAAAATGAGCCTATTTAACCTTTTTTTAGTTGAAAACGCTTAATGACTTTACGATAAAGATAATTTATAGTAAATTCAGTTTCTATACAATAAATTTACTAAATGAATAATTAAGTGATTTAATTATTAACTAAGTGAAAGGAATGAATGTTATGGGAAATGTATTAGTAATAGGATTTCCAGGTGAAGGGCATGTGAATCCTTCTTTAGGAATTGTAAAAGAATTGATGGCTCAAGGGGAAAAGGTCGTCTATTACGGTATTGAAGACTATGCTGAAAAAATTCGAAAATCAGGCGCGGAATTTCGTGAATATGAAGATTTTCGTCCAAGTCTTGATATGAGCAATCGAATGACCAAAGAAGAGTCTTATGATCGCTATGAAGTAATGAATTTGTTTTTAAATGAATCTGAGAATATTATTACTAAAATCATGAGTGAAACAAAGCACGAAACATATGATTATGTACTTTACGATTATCACCTTTTAGCAGGTTCCGCTGTGGCCGACCTTCTTCAGCTTCCGAAGGTTTCTCTTTGTACGACATTTGCGTTAGATAAGGAATTAGCAACTTGTATGATGCCAAGTGGTCAAACAGAACCTGACCAATCTTCCTTTTATCCTCAATTCGAAAAATCATTAAATAAGTTCAACAACCAATATAATACTGAGTTAAAAGATTCCATTGACATTATGTCGAATCCAGGGGATATTACGCTAGTATTTACGTCAGAATTCTTTCAGCCAAACGTAGCTGAATTTACGAGTGAGTACAAGTTTATTGGTCCTTCAATTGTTAAACGACTAGATATTGAAGATCCTTCTTACTTACAAAATGAAAATGAAAAAATTATTTTTGTTTCTATGGGAACTATTTTTAATCAGCAGCTAGAAATCTATAACTTATGTGTAGAAGCATTAAAAGATTTTAAGGGTAAAGTTATTTTATCTATTGGTAAAAATACAGAACCTGAAGAATTAGCACACATTCCAGAAAACTTCGTTGTGAAACAATATGTGCCTCAGCTGGAAATTTTAAAACGCGCGGATTTATTTATTACTCACGGCGGAATGAACAGCAGCAGTGAAGGTTTATACTACGATACGCCGCTTGTCGTTATTCCAATGGCAGTGGATCAATTTATGGTTGGCGATCGCGTGCAGAAGTTAGGAGCAGGTGTAAAATTAGACAAAAATAATGTATCTGCTGAGCTAATCAAAAATACAGTTAACGACGTTTTAACTACTCACACATATAAACAGCACGCACAACAAATTGGAGAATCACTTCGCTCAGCGGGAGGATACAAGCAAGGCGTGAAAGAAATTTTCAATGTGGTGCCTGTTAAAGCGTAATAGATGTAAGGCAGCTAGATAACTAACAGAAAGGAGTAAATAATTATGAAGACTATAAAAAAAGCAGTTATACCAGCAGCAGGGTTGGGCACTCGTTTTTTACCCGTTACAAAATCTATCCCAAAAGAAATGCTTCCAATTGTAAATAAACCCGTAATTCAATTTATTGTAGAAGAAGCCTTAAAATCAGGAATCGAAGATATTTTAATTGTGACAGGAAACGGGAAACAAGCAATTGAAAATCATTTTGATCACAATATTCAACTAGAACACTTGCTTCATCAAAAAGGAAAAACTGAACTATTAGAAGAAATGGAGCAAATCTCTGAACTAGCGAACATTCATTACGTGCGTCAAAAAGAAATGAAGGGGCTTGGCCACGCGATTAACTGCGCTCGACAGTTTATTGGAAACGAACCGTTTGCAGTTTTACTTGGAGATGACTTAACAGATCCAGACCAGCCTTGTTTAAAACAGCTGATTGACCAGTATAACCAAACGGGATCGTCGGTTATCGGCGTACAGCGCGTCGAGGAAGAATCCGTTCACCGCTACGGGATTATAGATCCAAAAGCAAATAAAAACCGATTATACGAAGTGAATGGTTTTGTAGAAAAACCATCAGTCGAAGAAGCTCCGTCTAATTTAGGAATTATTGGACGCTATGTATTTACACCTGACATTTTTGATTATCTTGAAACACAGGAAGCTGGAAAAGGCGGGGAAATTCAGCTAACGGATGCTATTCAGCGTATGAATATAGACCGTTCTATTTATGCTTACGAATTCGAGGGTGAACGTTATGATGCAGGGGAAAAATTAGATTTTATTTTTACGACTCTTGCTTTTGCATTAAAAGATGAAGAATTAAAAGTACCTCTTTTGACCAAATTCAAAGAACTTATCAGCAAAGAAGAACAAAAAGAAAAAATTGCTGTACAAATTGGAAAATAACCTTCATTTACACACCTTTCTTCTACTTTTTCTTGAAGAAAGGTGCATTTTTTTGCGGAAATTGAACGTTTGACAGCTGGATAGAAAGGGTTGAAATGAGTTTATGTCGAAAACAGAAAATTCGTTTGTATCAGGCATAAAGGTTGTATTTACAGACCGGGATTTTCGAACGATTTTTATTTCATTATTTATTATTGGATTATCTGTCGGCGGCTTTATGCCTTATTTAACGGTTTGGGCAACAAATACATTGCATGCCACTTCTTTTCAAGCAGGATTTTTATTTGTGCCAATGAGCATTATTGGTTTAATCGTATCGTTTTATTTAGCTTCGTTATCAGACAAATGGGGGAAACGAAAGCCATTTATTATTTGGGCGTTACTGATTGGAACCATTTCAAGAGTGCCGTTAGCGTTTACGCATTCTTATACAATAGCACTCATTTTACTTGCTATAGGAGGGTTTAATGCGTTTTCTTTTTTCTTTGCCCTGCTGAATGATTTTATTGTTAAAAAGCAAGAAAGCAAATCGCAGGCAGGTACGATTACTGGTACCGTGCGAATGGCTTTTTCACAAGGCTATATTTTTGGACCTATGCTTGGCGCTTTAATTATTGACCACGGAGGGTATACTCTTTTATTTTTATTATCAGGGTTGTTATCGCTAGCAACTTTAGGGTGGGTTCTTTTTGCACTTAAAGAAGACAGTATGCCTCAAACTTCAGCTCATGCATCTTCAAAAGCGCCAGCCGGTATACCTTCTGTGTTAATAGCTGTATTTGTAGCAGCTCTTTTCATTTTTGCGGGTGATTCCGGGCGTTCTATGTATTTGCCGCTCTACATAACGGATACGTTAAAACAATCCGTTTCGATTGTAGGGATTCTCTTTACCGTTACATCTGTTTTTGAGCTAGTATTTATGCCGTTAGGGGGCTATTTTTCTGATAAGATCGGAGTTAAACGATTCTTTGTTATTGGAATTGCTTGCCAAGTGCTTTATTTTGTTTTAACGAGCCTTCATTTACCACTTAGTGGATTAATTGCGCTTCAGGTATTTTATGCCTTTATTCTATCCGCTACGATGGGAGTGGGAATGGTGTATGCACAGTCACTGGCTCCGCGCCAAATTGGACTAGCCACGACGGCGTATATGACCGCTATACAAACTTCAGCAGTTGTCAGCAGCTTAGCTATGGGGTCACTAGTTAGCGTCATTCCTTTGCCTTCTACTTTTTACATTTTAGCTGTTTTTGCAGTTGTTTCAGGTGTGATGTTTCTATTTATGAAGCAAAAACCAGCTGAGGAAATGAGTTGAGAAGTTAAGAAGAGAGTGAGACATACGTTCACCACAACAAAAAAACGAACCATTGATCAATGGTTCGTTTTTTTACTTTTTCTAAAATACTTTTGCCCCAGCTTCTTTTTTTATGATGCTGTTTCTTGAATTTGTTCGCTGCGATTTTTATTTAAAATTTTGCGGTAGCGGTAATTAACAAAAGCGGCAGCCGCCATACCTACTACTGAAAGCATCGCATCAAAAATAAAGATGATTGAAATATGTCCCGTTTTAGACATGAGCCCTGTGGCTAAAGGCAATAAAATTGCAGCTAATCCAGCAGCGGTCGCTACAATTCCCGTAACCGTTCCTTTTTTGTTCCAGAAAAGCTCGGTCATAACGGTAATCGCTAATTGAAAGACCCCAGCCGTAGAAAATCCCATGAAAAAAGCAGCTGCAATTGCAATAGCAGGTACTTTAACAAACAGAAGCGTAAGTACGGCTATAAGGGTAATCATCGGGTAAACGAGAATAACCGTTACAGGACGAAGCACTTTGCTTAACAATACAGCTAATACTAAAACAGAGATTAACGCTCCGATGCTGTAGTAGCTTAAAAGGCGGACCGAGGTGCTTTCGGCCATACCTAATACTTGTTGACCATAAGTAGGGAGCCAAATTTGAGCCACCGTAAAAAGCGCTGTAGAAGTAAATCCAATCACAATAAGAGCAATTCCTTCTTGTTTCATTTTAGGAGCAGAGATAAATTTATTCTCTGCTGTATTTTGCTGTTGTACTGTACTCTGTTCGCGTTTATGATTGGGAAAAGGCAGTTTGAACATAAAGATCATATTTAGTAAATAAATAAGAGCAGGAAGAAAAAAAGCATACCCATAAAATAAATCACGATCTGCAAAAAAAGCAATCATAAACGGAAGAAGCGCTGCTCCTGCTGAAATAAATGCTTTTACAAGAACACTGGCTGAACCTGAAGATTTAGGAAAGACCTCAATCAAAGCAGGGTACGTTCCAGCATCCATAGCAGAGTTTGCAATACCAGCAATAATGGCAAAGATAAAGGCTGTTTGATAATTTGGCGATAATGGAATGCCGATTAAAAAAATAGCCATCGTCAGAGATGAAACAATAATCAAAGGCTTTCGTCCGAATTTATCAGACAAGACGCCTGATAGAGAATACGAAAGCAATTTTCCAATTCCAATAGCAGAAATAATATAGCTGATTCCAGCACCGTCGGTATTTAATTGTTTTGTCAAAAATGACATATTTGATGCAAGCATGATATTTACCATGCCAAGTAGAAAGTAGTTAATATACATACCTGAAGCTGACAGCATGTACTTATTTTTCATCGTTTACACATCCTTACGTAAAAAAAGCTTATATGAAAGGGATAAAAGTAACACCCGTTCCTCCTTTTTTCTTCGTTATTTATAAACCTACTTCCATGATAAGTTTACGAAGACATTACCTTTACCTTTTATCATTATATTTATTTAGTCCTTTTTAGTATGTGACTAAATGCGTGCACCTAGTGCTTCAAATCAATATGAAATCTATTCTAACATGTTTTTAGCGCTTTAAACCAAAAAAGTGATATTTTATAAAAAAATCCTGTCTTCTTTCGCGGCTTCACAAAAGAAACCCCACAAAAAATGTTTGTTTTAAAGCCAGGATGCACAAGAAGTGCCTCCCAATAGTGGTTATTAAAAAGGAGAAAAGGGTATTTATAAATTAAGGAAAAAGAAACAAAAGAAGAAAGGTGGAAACAATGAAACACAAAGTATTTTTTGATGCGCAATGTCCTTTATGTTACAACGTAAAAAAAATAATTAAAGCGCTGGACTGGACGAACCAAATTCAGTGGATTCCAGTTCAATACATTGAACGAACGGAGTATAGTTACTTAAAAGAAGAGGGAAGAGACTTATATGATCAAATTCATATGGTGACCAAAAAAGGAGAAGTTCTAGCAGGATTTGAAACGGTCAGACGCCTTTTAGCTGTTTTGCCTCTTACATTTCCAATAGGTGTGCTTTTGCATTTACCATTAATGAACAAAACGTTTAGTCCGCTATACAAATGGGTCTCCACAAACCGATACGACTGGTTTGGACGCTACGATTCTCCGCGAACCACATAAACAAAAGGGACAAGCTTTGAAAAAGCTTGTCCCTTTTGTTTTGAAGACCTTATACTTTATACATACTTTAATTTTAAAAAAACGTTAATTTAGTGTGATTTAGACGCGTGAATTTTAGAAAAACAGCTATAGCTGAAAGGGAGAACTTATATGATAACAAAATGGACAGCTGAACGAATGCCTGATGTAATAGGAAAAACAGCCCTTATAACGGGAGGAAACAGCGGCATTGGATTTGAAGCAGCAAGGGCTCTAGCAGCTCGAGGAGCAGAAATCATTCTTGCTGTGCGTAATGAGGAAAAAGGGAAAGAAGCTGAGAAAAGAATTAAAGCGGATAACGGAAATGTTAAAGTGACTATTATGTCATTAGATCTCAGTGACTTGAGCTCTATTCGGCATTTTGCCAATCAATTTCTTCAACAATACCCGTCTTTGGATCTTCTTATTAATAATGCAGGCGTGATGATTCCGCCTCGCAGCAAAACGAAAGACGGATTTGAACTGCAGTTTGGCTGTAATCATTTAGGGCATTTTGCGCTTACGGGTTTGCTGCTTCCTTTACTAATGGCAACTCCACATTCAAGAGTCGTAACGGTAAGCAGTATAGCTGCTAATTCTGGAGAGATCTATTTTGATAATCTAGACGGGGAAAAAGGCTACAGTCCAATGAAGTTCTATAGACAAAGTAAACTTGCCAACCTATTGTTTGCTAAAGAACTGCAAAACCGCTTAGAAGCAGCTGGATCGACGACAATTAGTGCTGCGGTACATCCGGGTATTTCAAATACTAACCTATTATCACGAGGTTCAGGTAAAGAGCCAAACGGCTTGCTGAAATTTTTAGTCAAGCTATTTAGTCAATCTGCAGAAATGGGCGCGCTGCCTACTCTTTATGCAGCCACTGAATCAATAGAAGGCGGTACATATATCGGGCCGGATGGAAAAGATGCTAAAAAAGGATATCCTGTAAAAGATAGGATGGGAGATGTTTTATTTAAACCGAACGTAGCGGAAAAACTATGGAGCGTATCCGAGAAATTGACAGGTGTTATGTATTCGTTCCGTGCGTAAGGTAAAAAAGACGTTGAGACATAACGAGATAAATCCAATTGAAAGGCGAACAAATGGGATACATAGCTGAACCGCTCGTGAAACCGCCGTTGATTTCCGTGCGAGACTTCGCTTTCCGCGGGCGGCCGCTGAGCCTCCTCGTCGCATACGCTCCTGCGGGGTCTCACCTGTTCCGCTTTTCCCGCAGGAGTCTTCGTCTTTCCCTCGAATCAACTGCTAGAAAGACTTACACACATTAAACCTACGTTTACCATAACCAACAAAACGAACCACGAATCAAACATCTTGATTAATGGTTCGTTTTTTATTTCGTCTAAAATACTTTTGTCCTAGCCTCTTTTTTGTTGCCCAAAAGCTATAGGTAAGCGGGTTAAATAAAAAAAAGAATGTTGGATAGCATAATGATAAGTAAATGTACAATGAGGATGCTCTCTTTTCAAAGAAGTAGACGTACTCAACAAAGCTGAAGAAGCGGAGGGAAGTAACAGTGCCTGACAAACCTAGTATTACCTCAAGCGAAATTGGGACGCTGTGGATGACATATCAGCAGAAAACGTTAATTATTTGCTTGTTAGATTATATGATTGAACATGCGGATGATGAAGATGCTAAAACAATTATGACGGACTTGCGTGAGCAGCTTATTATATACATACGAAAAATAAAAACAATATTTGAAAAAGAGGGAGCGGTAGTGCCAACAGGGCTTTCATCTCAAGACGTAAACGTACAGGCTCCAAAACTATTTACTAATGGATTTGATATTATGTTTCTTCGTGTCATCAAAGAAATTAGTATGGGGATGTATACATTAAGTTTAGGCAAGGCCTACAGAGAAGATGTGGTGAAATTTTATCAAGATTTAACAAAAATTACGCAAGAGTGCTACGATTCCTGTACGCAGTACTTATTGAAAAAAGGAATTTTATCACGTCCACCCTATATTCCGATGCCAACCACCGTTGAGTTTGTTTCGGATAGAAAATATCTGAGCGGCTTAAATGTATTTGCGGACAAAAGAGTATTAAATACGATGGAGCTAGCGCAAATTTATCATGGAGTCGAAACAAACATTGTCGGGATGAAGTTAATGAAGGCTTTTTCTCAAACGGCGAAAGATGCCGAAGTGAAAAAGCATTTTTTGAAAGGAAAAGAGCTCAGTAAAAAAATTATTACGCGACTTGAAGAAATAATTATACAAGACGATATTTCACCTTCTGTTGCCTCAACAGGAAGCATAACGACTTCTGAAACGCCTGCTTTTTCGGATCGTTTGATGCTGACATGCGATATTTTACTAAGTAACTTCAGTATCGGAAGTCAGGCGTTTGGAGCAGCATTTAGTTTTCGAAGAGATATTGTCGCTAAAATGATGCTGATAGGAGAAGATGCTTTTCAATATGCAAGCGAAGCAACGGAAATTATGATCAAAAAAGGCTGGCTTGAAGTTCCGCCAAGTATTGATTAGCTAAAAGGAAAGCCTCTTTCATGCATTGTAAATGGAAGTTTATATATCTTTACACACCTTTAACCTTTTATTCAAGTTGATTTAACAGACTGCGTGTACAGTTAAGTTATGTCAATAATAAACAGTAAAGGGTGTAAACAATGAAAAAACGTGCAATTGGAGCGGCAGTATTATCAGCGGTAACTGTAGCAGCGCTGGCATTTGGAACAAATTCACCAACAGATGCTAAAGCAGCTAAAGGCGTAAATAACCAAAAAGCTAAAAATGTTATCCTTTTTGTTGGAGACGGTATGGGTACCGATCATCGTGATGCGATCCGACTGGCCGCCGTAGGTGCAAATGGAAAGTTAGCAATGGATGATATGCCGGCAGTAGGAAGAGTCCATACATCTTCAGGAAATTCATTTGTTACGGATTCCGCTGCAGCTGCTACAGCCATGGCTTCAGGAGTTAAAAGCTATAATGGCGCTATTGGCGTAAATATGAAAGGAAAGCCAGTTCAAACGGTTTTAGAAAAAGCAAAATTAGCTGGAAAAACGACGGGGCTTGTGACAACAAGTCAAGTAACAGACGCAACTCCAGCTGCTTTTGGCGCACATGTTAAGGATCGAAGTGCTCAAAGTGACATCGCGAAGCAGTATCTTGAAAATAGTAAAGTAGATGTGATTCTAGGTGGCGGAGAAGATTATTGGTACCCAAAAGGAAATGAAGGTGCACACTCAGATGCCCCGCCAGAAGATAAAACTGAAGGAAGCAAAGGAACGCAAGGGAACTTAGTAAACAAAGCACAAAAACTTGGGTATACGTACGTTAATAACGAAAATGAATTAAAATATGCTAAAGGAACAAAATTGCTTGGTCTGTTTGCTAATGAAGAAATGTTTCAACAAGCTCCTGAAGGCCAAGGTGATGTGTACAACCCTCAAGTATCTCTAAAAGACATGACAAAAAAAGCAATCAATACGCTATCACAAAATAAAAAAGGGTTCTTTCTTGTAGTAGAAGAGGAAGCCATTGATGAAATGGCTCATAATAATAATGCTGAACTCATGATTAAAGCAGGTAAGCAGTTTGATGATACGGTGAAGATGGCTAAAGCTTATGCTAAAACACACCCAGACACTCTCGTATTAGTAACAGCTGACCATGCAACCGGAGGTTTAGCACTTGAAAAAGTAGACAATAAAGATAACGGTGAAAATGAAGCATCAAAAGAAGACGGGCCATTTGCAATCGCTCATTCAAAAGAGCAGTTCGTTGCGGATTGGACAACTGAAGAGCATACGTCATCAGACGTTCCTTTAAATGCAATGGGTGCCGGCTCAGAAAGATTTACCGGAGTATATGAAAATACGTATTTACATGATGCTCTTCTAAAAGCAATGAATTTAAAATAAGTGAGATAAAAACACGGTGTTGATTTAATACACTTAGTATGTAAATCAACACCGTGTTTTTGCTTTGTTTGAGCAAGTTATGATGGAATTTCTTCAAAGGTATGCTACGATAAGAATTATCTTGAATTGAAGAGGTGTCACGATGAAAATAGAAGTTTGGTCAGATTTTGTCTGTCCTTTTTGTTATATTGGAAAGCGCCGATTAGAGCAAGCGCTTCAGCAATTTGCACACAAAGATGATGTGCAGGTTGAATTTAAAAGCTTCGAGCTAGATCCAAACGCCCCAGTTAATACTGGCAAAACGATTAATGAAGCTCTTGCTGCTAAATATGGAATGACGATTGAACAAGCGAAGCAAGCAAATGAAGGAATCGGACAGCAGGCAGCTAGTGTGGGCTTATCCTTTAATTTTGACGATATGAAGCCAACTAATACATTTGATGCTCACCGCTTAGCTAAATTTGCAAAAGTTCAAGGAAAAGAAGCAGCCATTACAGAAAAACTCTTATATGCATACTTTACTGAATCAAAACATCTAGGTGAAGAAGAGACGCTGGTTGCTGTTGCAGAAGATGCAGGTCTTGACCGAGAAGAAGCACGTCAAATTCTCGCAGATAAAAACGCATACGCAAATGAAGTCCGCAGTGATGAAGCAACGGCTCAGCAATATGGTATTAGCGGTGTTCCATATTTTGTTGTTAATCAAAAATATGCGATTTCAGGTGCACAGCCAGTCGAAACATTTGTAGGGGCTCTCCAACAAGTATGGGAAGAAGAAAATCCGACTCCCGCTTTGAAGAGTCTTTCTCCAGAAGGCGCAGATGATGCCTTTTGTGCAGATGGGCAATGTGCCGTTCCTGATTCCTCTAAAAACCAACAATAAACAAAAAGCAGAGGCGGAAATTTCGCTTCTGCTTTTTGTTTATTTGTAAAAAAAAATTTAAAAAATGCAAACATGTGTTCTGTTTTTGTGTTATAATAAGTTTAGAAGCAACAAACCTCGATGAGTAAGCTCCAAAAATAAGCGATTAAAAGTGATCCCACCATGAACTAGCTTCCATTTAATCCTGCAGGGGGAATCTGAATGAAGAGCAAAGTGCGCATTATCCCATTTCAAGTAGTTGAACAATGGAATCAATTTAATGAAGTCCCAGAAGGAGTCGCTCTAATTGGAGCAGAGCAAGTATGGAAGCAAACAAAGGGACGGGGAATAACCATAGCAGTTTTGGATACTGGCTGTGATGTTACACATCCAGATTTGCAGGAACGAATTATTGGAGGAAGAAATTTCACACACGATGATCAACAAAATCCAGATATTTTTCAAGATTATAATGGTCACGGTACTCACGTAGCAGGCACAATTGCAGCAGCTCATAATGGTACAGGTGTTGTAGGAGTGGCTCCCGAAGTGAATTTACTTATTCTGAAAGTACTTGATGAAAATGGTTCAGGTCAATATGAGTGGATTATTGAAGGTATTACCTACGCTATTAAGCAAAAAGTAGATATCATTTCGATGTCGCTTGGAGGTCCGGCCGATGTGCCTGAGCTACATGAAGCGATTCAAGATGCTGTTGATCAGAATATTTTAGTTGTCTGCGCAGCGGGAAATGAAGGAGATGGAGAAGGCTCCACAGATGAGTTTGCGTACCCAGGGTCATATAATGAAGTGATTAGCGTAGGAGCTGTTGATTTAGAGAAACGATCTTCGGCATTTTCCAACTCAAACAACGAAGTAGATGTAGTGGCTCCGGGAGAGAAGATTGTATCAACTTACTTGAACGGAAAGTATGCCGCACTGAGCGGAACCTCTATGGCAACACCTCACATAGCGGGGGCCTTAGCATTGATAAAAGTTCTTTCAAATGAAACGTTTGGAAGGACACTTACGGAACCAGAGCTTTATGCACAGTTAATTAGAAGAACGCTTCCATTAAATGAATCACCAAGAGAAGTAGGAAACGGATTTGTGCACTTGACCGTTGTTGAAAAGCTGTTGCGTGAAATTCAACGTCAAATGACTTCAGAGGTGATCGGATGAGAAGCAGTTTAGATATGTTAATGATGGAAAAGCAGCAGGCAAAAGCTCTTTATCACGAATACGTAAACAATCGAAGTTATTATGATGAAAAGATGGATGAAGAAAATAAAAATCTTTATTATCAAGATACGCTCTTTGAAAGAGAAGCCATGCAAACTTTGTTAACGGAAACGCATCAGCATTTGCTAAGTTATTCGCCCCACAAATATGTATATCCATGGGTGGATCTACAGGAGAATGGGGAGCTGAAAAGTCTATACTCAGGGAAAGGGATGGATCCGTTAGAAACTATACAGCAAGATATTGATCAACTTCAGGCGCTTAGTAACTCATCTTTTTCAAGCAATGATATACTGCTGAACTGTGAGCACGTTGTCCCGCAATCTTGGTTTGGGAAACAAGAGCCTATGAGAGGTGATTTGCATCATTTATTTGCGTGTGAACCTTCTTGTAACAGTCGAAGAGGTAATTCTTCTTATATTGACTTCCCGGATTATACGCCGGAAGTAAAGCAATCAGATGTGAAAGAAGGATGTGGCAAAGCAGAAAAAGGTAAGTTTGAACCTGAATATGGCAAAGGAATTGTGGCTCGGGCTACGCTTTATTTTTTTATTCGCTATCATAATAAAATTGACTCTTCGCGAGTAGATCTTCCTCTTTTACTAAAATGGCATGAAGAATTTACTGTTTCACTTTATGAAAAACATCGCAATGCAGCAATCTTTGAGTTGCAAGGCAACCGAAATCCTTTTATCGATTTTCCTGACAAAGCAGGTGCGTTAATGAGTTCTGCTTTCTAAAATAGCGAAGAGCTCCGCTTCGAATTGAAGCGGAGCTCTTTTGGATAATCTAATATGAAAATCCATATTTATCACTTAAAAGGGCATCCATTTTATTTAATAAGCGAAAATATTCTTCTTGTTCTTCTACAGTTAGAGCTGCTAGCATATCTTTTAAAAATCCATTTCGCTTCTCTGTAATCATTAAAACAAGTTTCTTTGATTCATCGGTCAGTGAAACCCACACGACTCTCCGGTCTTTTTCGTCTCGCACGCGTTGAATGAGAGATTCTTCTTCCAATTGATTTAATAAGCTAGTTGTAGCGCCCGAGGTTAAGTGAAGTTTATTTGAAATATCTGCTACCATATACTTTGTGCCGCTGGCGATGTAGTTTAAGATATAAAATTTAGTGGGTGTTAAGTGATAAGGCTGTGTTTTTAATGTTTCTTCGACTAAATGCCGCATATATTGAAAAAAAGATGTGTTAATTTGATAAAGGTGTTCAATTTTTGAATCTAAATTGTTATCCATGCTAGCTTCCATCTCCTTGTACACTACGGACGTATATAAACTAACTCTAAAATAAAATGAAACAATTGTAAAGGATGGCAATGATTATCTTTAACCACCATTATTATTTTTAAATTAATATCTTTACGAAAAAATATCTTTATGATAAAGTTATTTAGGTGGTTAACCAAATAGATGATTGTAAAGAAACATATCTCATAATAGATGGAGATAATATCTTTATGAAAAAGCTATATAAAAAAGCAATTTTATTAGTGAAGTATTAAGGAGGAGTAATGAATGTCTAGAAGTCGCTTAATGGTAACAAATTTTATTGGAATTATCGTTATTTTAGCTTTATTAATTGGAGGAGGATATTATTACGTTCAAAAATCGAACTATATTACAACGGATAACGCTAAAGTATCCGGAGATGTATACAATGTAGTTGCACCTGCAGCAGGTAAAGTAGCAAGCTGGACAGTAGAAGAAGGAAATGATGTATCAAAAGATGCTGAAATTGCTAAAATTCAAGCTGAAAAAGGGTCTGTAGCTGCTAAAGTACCAGCCGATGGAAAAATTATTCAAACAAACGTAAAAGAAAATCAAATGGTTCAAGCTGGACAGCAAATTGCAACGGAAGTAGATATGAAAGACCTATTTATCGTAGCAAATATTAAAGAAGATCAGCTTAAAGATATTAAAGAAGGCGACGATGTAGATGTAACGGTAGACGGAGACAGCAGTGCAAAAATCGACGGCAAAGTCGAAGAAATTGGATATGCAACCAATTCACTTTCATCTTTAACATCGAACTCAAGCTCAGATGGAAACTACACAAAAGTGTCTCAAACGGTTCCTGTGAAAATTTCTATTTCTAATTATTCAGAGCATGTACTGCCAGGTATGAACGCCGAGGTAAAAATTTCGAAAGACTAATTCTTACTACAACAGTTCAAGAAGGGAGGAAATATGATGACAGCCAGTATAGAAAACACAAGTGATGGATCCATCAAAAAGCATATTCCGCTATTGATTGTTTTAATGCTTGGTTTGTTTCTTGCGATATTAAACCAAACGTTACTGAACGTAGCCATCCCGCATTTGATTACTGAGTTTGGCGTAACGGCAAATACAGCTCAGTGGTTGTTAACAGGATATATGCTTGTGAACGGGGCGTTAATTCCGCTTTCAGCTTTTTTAATTGAACGATTTGGTGTGCGTCGCTTGTTCTTATTTGCAATGTTTTGTTTTACAGTAGGGTCATTGATTTGCGGAATTGCACCTACGTTTTCGATTATGCTTACCGGCCGTTTAATTCAAGCTATTGGCGGAGGTGTCTTATCGCCTCTTGTTATGACCATTATTGTGTTTATTTTCCCTCCTCACATGCGAGGAAAAGGGATGGGGATTTTTGGTTTAGCCATGATGTTCGCACCGGCTATTGGACCAACGTTATCTGGATGGGTTATTCAAAACTATGATTGGCACATCCTTTTTAACGGCATGGTGCCATTAGGTGCCATTGTATTAATTATTGCTTTCTTTCAATTAAAAGACATTCAGCCTCCAAAGGATGTAAAAGTTCACATGCCTTCTGTTGTGACATCACTTGCAGGTATGGGATTATTGCTTTATGGATTCAGTGAAGCTGGAAATGACGGCTGGACGGATTCAGTTGTTCTTTCTACAATCATTGGTGGAGCAGTTCTTTTAATTATATTTGTTCTTCAACAAATTAAATCTGAAAAGCCGCTATTGGATATGCGTGTGTTTAAATATAATATTTTTTCACTATCAAATATTATTAGTATTGCGATTACAATCAGTATGTACGCAGGTATGTTCTTGCTTCCAATTTACTTGCAAAATATCCGCGGATATTCTGCTTTTGATTCAGGACTGCTCTTGCTTCCTGGCGCACTTGTTATGCTGGTTATGTCGCCGATTTCAGGTACATTGTTTGATAAAGTGGGACCTCGTCCGCTAGCAATCGTTGGTATGCTCATTACATCTATTTCAACGTTTGAATTTACGAAGCTGACGATGGATACACCGTTTAATCATATTTTAGCGATTTATATTATCCGCTCGTTCGGTATGTCACTGTTAATGATGCCGATTATGACAGCGGGTTTGAATCAGCTTCCGCAGCGACTAAGCAGTCACGGAACATCAATGTCTAATACGCTTCGTCAAGTAAGTGGTTCAATTGGTATTAGTTTAATGACGACCATTTTTACGAACCGTACAACGTATCATGTAAATGAAATCAGCAGTTCCATGAATACGTCTGATCCATTCTTTATGAACAGCTTTCATTTATTTGTACAAAAAGTAGCTGCTACTTTGCATTTATCACAAGATCAGGCTCAGCAGCAAGCGCTGAAGGTTTTATCTGGAAAAATGACGCAGCAAGGTACGATCCAAGGTATTAACGATGCCTTTTACTGGGCAACAGCAATTTCTGTTATTGGTTTAATTTTAAGTTTCTTCCTTCGTGACGTACGTAAAGATAAAGTAGTCGAAGAAAAGAAATCAAAAGCTCAAGAGGAAGATATTCGTATGCTTCCAGCTCCAAAAAGTATAAATTCATAAGGAGCTATAGAAATCTAAAGTTCATCATAAAAATGTTGGAGAGAAAGGGGCAGTGAGGCGGATGGATCCATTGATATTTGGTGAAGAAATTCAAAGAATTTCAATATCTTTAAACAAAAAAGTAATGACAAATGTAAAAAGCCTTTTACAGCATTACGGAATTACCCCTTTTCAATATCATATTTTACTGATTGTTGAACGTGCAGATACAATGCCTGTCACCAAAGTGGCAGACGAGATAAAGGCGAGCCCAAGCGTTATTACAGCATCGATTACACGTTTGTATGAACTGAATCTTGTGGAGCGCTACCATTCAAAAAGAGATCGGCGTAAAGTTATGGTCGAGCTTACAAACAAAGGGAAACAAGTGATTCAAGCTGCTGAAAAAGACATGCAGCAAGGGGTTGAAAAACTGTTTGCTTGCTATAAAGAAGAAGAACAGCAGCAATTTCTCACGCTCTGTCGACAGCTAGATGAACATGTGACTTGAACTTGAGTAGAAAAAAGTATATTGAGTTAAGCGGAGTGAGTGTAAATGAATAAAGAAATGGTAAAAAACATTCGGAAAAACTACAATATGAATCAGCGAAACTTTGCTCAAGCAGTGAACTGCAGCTTTTCTTTAATTGCACTGGTTGAAGTGGGGAAGCGAAGAGTAACAAAAAACTTGGAAGACAAAATTAAGCAAGCATTTCAATTGAACGATGATGATTTAAAAACACTGCAAGGTTAATACAAAAAGTAGGTGTGAAACGAGCGCACCTACTTTTTTTCGTCTTGTTTTTTTGTAAGTGGATCTACCGTATGTTTGTAATCATAAGCTTTCGAAGTAGTAACTATGCATAGCAGTAAAATAACAAATACAATGATAATAGAGAGTGTAATAATGATGATCATATAAAACGTCCTTTCTTTTTCTTATTACGTATGCTTTCGGTCTTATTGGTAAAATTCCTTCTTTCTCCACATAGTGCAGAAACGACAAACGCATACTAGTAACAGTCTAGAATAAAGGAGTGTTTATAATGAATGAAAAAGAGTTGAAAAAACAATTAAAAAAGGTAGCGGATTATCCTGCATCTAAAGCAGATGGAGTAGACGAAGAGTTTTCTCGTGAATTAGCAGACCAAGACGATTTAGAAGCTCAGGCTAGAGCGAACGCTGCAGATGAGAGACAAAAAAAACAAAAATAAAGCTGAGATAAAAGTATTTTAGCCCAAGTGAAAAACGAACCACTAATTGAAATGTTTGATTAGTGGTTCGTTATTTCTCAGCCTCGTTTATTATCTTTTCAAAAGCAAATAAATAAAGTAAGGAGCACCGATTACGGCAGCAATAATTCCTGCTGGTAGGCCGTTAGGATCGGCAATGTTATGTCCTATTGTATCTGCAATCAGCAAAAGCCAGCCGCCAAGTAAAATAGCAACGGGAATAAAAAGCTGGTTTCTCGGTCCGACTAAGCCTTTGGCAATATGAGGAGCAAGAAGCCCAATAAAGGCAACCCCGCCTGTAACTGAAACTGCGGCTGCCGCTAATGCAACCGCTGCTAAAAGCAATGTTACACGCTCTTTCTCTATAGCGATGCCGACTCCAATAGCTGCAGCTTCATTTAAGTTAAAAATATTTAATGAATTTGCTTTGTACAATATAAAAGGAATCAAGACAAGAAGCCAAGGCAGAAGTGCCCATATAAAAGGCCAGTCTGTCCCCCAAATGTTTCCTGCAATCCATTTAGCAATAAAATCAACTTTAGCATGATCAGCTGATGACATAATCACCACCATCACTCCAGAAAGAGCCATCGAAAAACCTACGCCTGTTAAAATAAACTTTACAGGCTGCAGCCCTTGGCTTTTACTATATGCACAAAGGTAGATAAGGCCAGCTGTAAACAAGGCGCCGATGAACCCTACTAACGGAAGAGCATACACGAAAGAGCCAGCTTCAATTGGAAAAAATAAAAAGAATACGGCAATTGCGACGCCTGCTCCCGAATTAATTCCTATAATTCCAGGTTCCGCTAAATCATTGCGCGTAACACCTTGTAAGATAGCGCCTGATAAAGCTAGAGCCATTCCTGCTAAAAGAGTAATGATAATTCGCGGAAGTCGAATTGAAAAAAGAACAAACTCATCCGCAAAATTCCCTTTGCCAAAAAGAGTAAGAAACACTTTATTATAAGGAAGGGAGGCATCACCAAGCCCCACTCCTATCACAATCGTTCCAAGAATCAAAACAGTGAGGAGCATCATAATTATTCGTTGTTTTCTAATAAGGGCTGGGTGGATCATGAGAATGCTTTTCCTCCTTTACGAACAATGATTAAAAAGAAAGGTAAACCAATCATGGATACAACTGCTGCTATTGGTGTTTCATAAGGCGCACTTACGGTTCGGCCCAATGTATCAGCGAGCAGCATAAACGCTGCGCCAGTGATAGCCGACATAGGGATAATATAACGATAGTCGGTTCCTACAATTCCTCGTACAATATGAGGAATCATCAAGCCGATAAACACCATGTTTCCGACTAGCGCAACAGAAGCACCTGCAAGAAGAACCATGACAACAAATAAAATGGTTTTGACCTTTGTTGTTTGCTGACCTAACCCCACAGCGACTTCTTCATTTAAACTTAAAATAGTAAGCTGCCGAGAAAGCAAAAGGGCAATGAATATACCTCCGACAATAAAGGGAACAATGATTTGAAGCTGTTCCCAAGAAGTGCCTACCATTCCGCCAGCAGTCCACATCGATACATCTTTTGAAATTTTAAAATAAATACCGACGCCTTCTCCAATCGCATAAAGAAACGCTGAAACGGCAGCCCCGGCTAGTACAATTCGAAGCGGAGAAAAACCACCTCTTTTTATAGCGGCAATTCCAAACACCAAAATTGCGCCAACCGCAGCTCCAATAAAGCAAGCAATCGTAATGCCTAAATAATTTACAGAAGGGATAAAGGCAATGGTTACAGCTAAAGCTGCATTTGCGCCAGAAGTTAAGCCTAAAAGTCCTGGATCTGCAAGAGGATTTTTTGTCATACCTTGCATAATCGCCCCTGATACTGATAAAGCAGCGCCAACAAAAACAGCGGCGATTTCACGAGGTAGGCGAATATCTCGGATGATCGAAATCTGTTCGTTTACACTGCTTGATGAAAGTGCTAGCCACACATCTTTTATCGATATGTCAGCAGCACCAAAAACGATGGAAAGACCAAACATTACGATGAATACGAGCAGCATACCTATTAATTTATATAAGAAAGGAATGAACCGCTGATTGTCTATTTTCATAAAACACCCATCTTTTCATATAAGAATAAATTTAGTAAAACAAAGTAAGAGGAATTCTAAAAAGAATTCCTCTTGAATGAATTACTTGCCAAGAAATTTTTGAGTAAAGAAATCTAGTTGATAATCTAATGTGATTGGATCATTAAAATAAAATTCTTTTGCATTTGCTTCAAATACGTGATTATTCTTTACAGCAGGAATATTTTTGTACGTATCTGTTTTCTCAAATGATGTATCTCCATCTTGGTTTTTGCTGAAGATTAAATAATCTCCGGCATATTCAGGAAGAACTTCTGGCGAAATCGCATAGTATCCATCTTTCAAAGCCATTTTCTTTACTTTCTCTGGCATTTTTAATTTCATTTCTTGATAAAGAATTTCCGTTCCGCGTCCCCAGTTATCGCCAAACACATACAACTGCTTGTCAAAGTTCTCAATAACTGAAACCGTGGTATCTTCGCCAATTTTAGTTTTGATGTCAGAACCAGCTTTTGCCGTACGCTTTTTAAAATCGTTTACCCATGACTGTGCTTCTTTTTCTTTATTTAATAGTTTTCCGATTTCTACATGCTGAGTAAGGTAATCTACTTTATCGTATGTATACGTAACGGTAGGAGCAATTTTTTTCAATTTATCAACGTTTTTTGTAGTAGATAAGCCAATAATTAGGTCGGGCTTTAATTTAATGATCTTTTCTAAATTTTCATCTGATACTTCTTCAACGCCTTTTAATTTCTTTTCAAAGCGGGGATTCATTTTAGACCACGAATCAACTCCGACAATATTGACACCTAACGACATGACGTTACCTGCGTAAGAGCCTAACACTACGACACGTTTCGGGTTAGCCGGAACTTTTACAGGACCGTCTTCAGATTGATATGTGATTGTCTTGGATCCGCTGTTTCCTTTATTAGAATCGTTTTTGCTTTCAGTTGAACCGCTGCTGCAGGCACTAATAAGTAATACGAATATGAGCATGAATGGAAGCAGTAATTTTTTCATTTAGTTATCTCCTCTTAATAAGTTATACGTGATGCACATTGGTTTATTGGTTCTCGGGTCTCGTCCGATTTCAGCGTCGATATGAAACACTTTTTTTAGAACGTCATGCGTAATAACTTCGTTACACGTTCCAGCTTTAACAATTTCTCCATCTTTTAAAGCGACAATATAATCTGCAAAGCGAGCGGCTTGATTTAAATCGTGAAGCACCATTACGACGGTACGTTCTTGCTCTTTGTTTAGTTTTTGAAGCAGCTCAAGCACTTCTAACTGATGGGCCATATCTAAGTAGGTAGTCGGCTCGTCGAGGAATATAATGTCGGTTTCTTGAGCTAAAGCCATTGCAATCCACACTCGCTGACGTTGACCGCCTGAAAGAGAGTCAACGAGACGAAACTTGTAGTCTTTTATGCCAGTGACTTCAAGCGCCCAGTCAATCGTTTGATAGTCTTCTTTTGATAGACGTCCAAAACCTTTTTGATAGGGAAAGCGCCCATAAGACACGAGCTCGCCAACAGTCAACCCACTGGCACTTTCCGGCGTTTGAGGGAGAATGGCCATTTTTTTAGCGAGTGATTTTGTATGTTCTTTTGAAATGTTTTCCCCATCCAAAATAACGGAACCAGATTGATGAGAAATAATGCGGGTAATGGCTTTTAAAAGCGTTGATTTGCCGCATCCGTTGGAACCAATAATCGTTGTAATCTTTTTGTCTGGAATGTTAACGCTTAAATTCTTTACTATTAGACGTTCACCATAACTAATATGTAATTTCTCTGTATATAGGCGAACCATATCTGAACCTCCGTTTATATTTAATACAACAAATATATGATAATGATTATCAATATCGTTTTCTTTACATACTATAATTCGAACGTTTTCGTATGTCAATAGTTATTTTTATTGTCAAAACGGTGAAGAAGATGTATATTTAAATGAGAATGATAATCAATAACGGTTGATTATAAGGAGTGAACGTGCATGACACACCATGAACTTTTTGATGTGACAATTATCGGCGGGGGACCGGCTGGCCTTTACTCGGCCTTTTACAGTGGACTAAGAGAAATGAAAACAAAGCTGATTGAATATCAGCCAAAGCTAGGCGGGAAGCTTCACGTTTATCCTGAAAAAATGATTTGGGATGTGGGCGGACAAACTCCTGTGGCTGGTGCAAAGCTTATTGAACAGCTTGTTGAACAAGGGCTGACGTTTGATCCAACTGTTGTTTTAAATGAGAAGATTGAATCCATTTCTCGCTTAAAAGATGGTATTTTCCAGCTAACGAGTTCTTCAGGTGAACGTCATTACTCTAAAACTATTATCCTTGCTGTCGGAGGAGGTATTTTAAACCCGCAAAAGCTCAAAATTGAAGGAGCAGAACGATTTGAAGTAACAAACTTAAACTATACAGTTAAATCTCTGCAGCATTTTAAAAATAAAACGGTGATTGTTTCCGGTGGAGGCAATTCAGCCATTGATTGGGCAAATGAGCTAGAGCCCGTTGCTAAAAAAGTGTATATTACGTACCGAAACAGCGAACTAAATGGTCATGAAGCACAAGTGAGACAATTAATAAATAGCTCAGCTCGGTGTCTGCTTAACACATCTATTACAAAATTAGTGGCTGATGCGACGCATGAATTTATAGAAAAAGTTGAACTGACTAATCATCAAACCGGTGAAATTGCTTACTTGCCGATTGACGAAGTTATTATTAATCACGGCTATGAAAGAGACACAGAGCTGTTAAAGGGCAGTGAACTACATATCAAAACTATTGATGACTATTACATCGCAGGTAATGCAGCAAGCGAAACGTCTGTAGAAGGCGTGTATGCAGCGGGAGATATTCTCATGCACGAAGGAAAAGTCCATTTGATTACAGGTGCTTTTCAAGACGCTGCTAATGCCGTAAACAAAGCAAAACAATTTGTTCAGCCCTCCGCGGCTAAGACAGCTATGGTTTCTTCTCATAATGAAGTATTCAAAAAGCGCAATTCAGCACTAATTAAACAAATGATGACGTAAAGCGAGGTGCAGTGTGCATGTCGCTTCTTTTTCTAGGGTGGAATTATCTAAGCAGGGAGGCAGGGAACGAAAAAAGAAAAGAGAAATATAATAAAAGAAAACGCTTACATTTAAAAAATGACATAGTGCTTGTGTGCATAAGGGGGAAGCCGTATGAACGAAAAAGAGAAATATCAGTTTGAAACAAAAGCCATTCACGCAGGGTATGAATCAAAACATCATTTTGATAGCTTAGCTCCGCCTATTTATCAAACGTCTACATTTACATTCTCATCTCTAGAACAAGGTGCAAGCCGGTTTAGCGGAGCAGAAGATGGTTATGTATATTCCCGGTTATCGAATCCAACGGTCACCATTTTAGAAGAGCGTATGGCACAGCTTGAAGAAGGAGAAGCAGCTTTGGCATTTGGATCGGGAATGGCTGCAGTATCGGCTGTATTGATTGGACTTACAAAAGCAGGCGATCATATTTTGTGTTCTAAAGGAGTGTATGGATGCACGTTTGGTCTCTTAGAAATGCTTGAGGAAAAATATCAAATCCATCATTCTTTCTCCAACTTGGAAACTGAAGAAGAAATTCTTGCTGCTATCAGAAAAGATACAGCATGTATTTATATTGAAACACCGATTAATCCGACTATGACTTTAGTAGATTTAGAGTTAGTTGCTTCTATCGCCAAACAAAAAGGAATTCCTGTGGTAGTAGACAATACCTTTTCAACTCCTTATTTGCAGCAGCCGCTGAAGCTTGGATGCGACTTAGTCATTCATAGCGCAACAAAATTTATTGGTGGACACGGAGATGTTGTTGCAGGAATTGTAGTAGGGAACAAAGAGGTTATTTCCGTACTGCGCAAAACGACGCAAAAAGATATCGGAGGCATTCTTTCCCCGTTTGATGCGTGGCTGTTACTCCGCGGGTTAAAAACACTGGCCGTTCGGATGGATCGTCACTGTGAAAATGCTGAACACATCGCAAAACAATTAAGTCTCCACCCCAAGGTGAAAGCCGTTTATTATCCGGGTGATAAAAAGAGCACTGCTTATTCTCTCATGCAAAAGCAAATGAAAAAAGGAGGGGGGCTTCTCTCTTTTGAAGTGGAAGGCGGTTATGAAGAAACCGTAAAAGTGGTTAATCAGCTTAAGCTCATTTCCATTGCGGTGAGTCTTGGAGATGCTGAAACACTTATTCAGCATCCTGCCTCGATGACGCACGCAGTCGTGCCGGAAGAAGCTCGAAAAGAAATGGGAATCTCAAATGAACTCCTTCGCTTATCAGTTGGGCTGGAAGCATGGGAAGATATTATGAGAGATTTACAGCAGGCATTAGATAGTATATAACAAACGCTCAAACAGCGCTTGAAGTATCTTAAGGATATTTCAAGCGTTGTTTTTTGAATATCAACTGCATGTCATCACTCATAGATCTTTTTTTGCGAGTGGAACTTTACCTACATCTTTAGACAAATGTCCTAGACAGAAGAGATGCCTTTCAATAGACTAAAGGTTATCTGTAAAAATACAATATTTAGGTAAGGAAGGTGCTCTGCTATTATGCTTCATAATCCAACTGGAAAAAAACGTCTAGGATTGGCGTTTCTCCTCAGCACGCTTGCGATATTAGGTCCGCTTAATATCGATATGTATTTGCCAAGTTTCCCTGCTATTGCTGATCATTTAGATGCGCGAGCTTCACTTGTACAGCTTAGTTTAACATCGTGTTTACTAGGCCTTGCCATTGGTCAAATCGTGATCGGTCCAATCAGTGATGCGAAGGGACGAAAACGACCTTTACTCATTTCCATTTCTTTATTTATGATATCATCCTTGCTCTGTGCTTTGGCTCCTACTATTACAGCTTTAGTCATCGCACGCTTTTTACAAGGGTTTACCGCTTCGGCAGGAGTTGTTCTTTCTCGCGCGATTGTCAGAGACGTTTTTAGTGGAAGAGAGCTTACGAAGTTTTTTGCTCTATTAATGGTTATTAATGCCTTTGCGCCAATGATAGCACCAATGGCCGGAGGTGCTATTTTACTTCTTCCTTTTGCAAGCTGGCATACTATTTTCTTGTTTTTAAGTTTAATAGGCCTTTTAATTGTTTTAACAATTTCAATGCGTTTAAAAGAAACTTTGCCAATTGAAAATAGAACGCCAAGTTCAATTGGTCATTCCATTCGCACGATGGGCAGTCTATTACAAGACCGTTCTTTTATTGGGTATGCCTTAATTGTCGGACTGGTCCATGGAGGTAGCTTTGCTTATGTATCAGGCACTCCATTTGTCTATCAAGGGATCTACCATGTTTCTCCGCAAATTTTTAGCATTTTGTTTGGCATTAACGGCTTAGCCATTGTGACTGGAAGCTTTATTATTGGGCGCTTTAGCGGAATTCTTCATGAAAGAAGTCTGCTTCGCATTGCCGTGATTACGGCTGTAAGTGCTACTAGCGTACTTCTTATCATGACCATGCTTAAAGGGCCGCTGGCTACGATTGTTATTCCCATTTTTATTTACATGATCTCTATAGGAATGACGATCACAGGCTCGGTGACATTGGCAATGAAAAATCAAGGACATAGAGCAGGAAGTGCGAGTGCCGTGTTAGGCATGCTTCCACTAACTTTAGGATCCATTGTTTCTCCTTTAGTGGGTATTAACGAAACCACAGCGATTCCGATGGCTGCTATTTTATTTAGTACGGCGCTTTTAGGTTTTGTAGCTTTCTTTACGTTAACTAAAAACAAGAAAGAAACAGAAAAGTGCGAAGTTAACGAGTTTAAAACGAAGGTTTCTCCGTAATCACTTTTTTGAATGTTTGAAAGCATCACTCCTTTGTAAAAATGAGTGATGCAAATTTATTCAAGTATTGGATAATATGTGCTAACCTTAGGGCATGATCGAAAGGAGTGGATAATAATGAGTAAAGTAATTCCTGAAATAACCCTTAATGACGGGGTAACCTTGCCTGCTATAGGTTTTGGTACATACAAGCTTAACGGAAATGAAGGAGTCAACGCTATAACGAGTGCGATTGATGATGAATAGCCCACAATTTAAAGGGGATATCCTCATATCGCCAATAAGCCACTCCTGTTGGGCTATTCTTAGCCTCATGGTCTAAGCTTACCTTCCCCAGTAAGAGATTAGGGCCTATGCCTGCCGTAGCTGTCAGGCGTGTCTTATGATAAATTTCGTCGATAATATTGTGGGCTAATTCTTCTGGTGTACGAGCGAATAGATGCAACGAAGCTGTCGCATCAATAAACAACTCATCAATACTATAGGCATGAAAATCCTCAGGAGCCACATACTGTAACACCAAGCTCGAAATATAGGTCGAAGCCTTGATATACCTCTCAATGGATGGATTCACCACATGGATATCTTTCCTTTTAGGAATGTCGAAAAGATGACTTCCTGTTTTGACCCCTTCTTTCTTTAATAAGGGTGTGGCAGCTAATACAACGGATCCCGACCGTTTGATATCTCCGACTACCGCAAGCTTTGTTTTCAACGGGTTTAATCCTCTTATGACAGAAGAAACTGAAGCATAGAACGCCTTCATGTCGATACATATAATGATTCTGTTTGGTAACTGTTCATCCTCCATTGAAAATACTCCTAAAATAAAAACTCTACATTTTTCCCAATCATTGCTATCACTTGCATAGAATTTATTGTTACATTAACAGAAGTAACTACTACATAACGTAATGGTAAGAGTTCAAAAAGACTAAACCCTAAAGGGGGATAAATGTTGAAAAAAGAATATTTTGTGCAATATTCAGACCAAAGTATAATTGATAGTTTTGACTTTCCAGAAGATAAATTTGTATCTATTACTGTAGGGATTAGGGACATTAATCATGATCTGATCATCTCTTTAGTTCGAAAAATGTTTGGTTTACCTGTTTTTTTTGTTTTAGACTCAATGCTCTCTGGACATGAAAAAGAAACATTGATTAAAAATAAAACGCCTTTTTATGAGCATTCATCAGATGGTGCTATTATTAAAGTTGATTCTGAAAAAAAATTGAGCCATGTTAGTGGATTAGCAGAAGAATTAGTTAAGAATGGGCTCAGTATATTCATTTTCTACGGAGAAGGTATTGTAGAGCAGGATTTAATTCCTTCGAGACAATGGAATAAACCTATAGAATTTAAAAATGTCGATATAGATAAAGTCGATACATTTGTGGATGTGGAAGAGGTTGGATTTACGATATTCAGTAAGAGTGATCTATTTAACTCACCTGGAAAAGTCAAAAATTATATACCTCGTAGCTACTCACTTGATATTAATAGCAGCAATATTTAACATTTCTAAATTAAAAGAAGGAGGGTTTGTAGTCAATGAAGTATAAAAATAATAAGAGTATACTAAAAATGTTAGCTATCATCCTTCTTTCTATAGATCTATTCTTTTATCTTTTAGCACTAAAGAGCCTATACGTTTTCTCTTCAAAGGTTTCGATATATTTTCTGATATTTGTGCTACACTTTATCTATTTATACATAGTCCTTATAACCGTTAGCAAAACAAAAGAGTCTAAAGTTTTTTGGGGAGTAATTGGGCCGTTTTTTATTGTACCTATAGCAATCGTTGGGTGGTTCACGTTCTTTTATACTAATAAAGTTGACTATTATGATCTAAGTTCCCCTAAGAATACCCAAAAAATTATTATTGGTTATTCCAATTGGAGTCTTGGAGAAACTAACCATTACTATGATTTTTATAAACAAACGGAATTCCCTTTGGTGAAAAAACGAATAAATCAAGAACCTCTTCATGTCATGACACGAAATACGGATATGAGCGATTTAAATGTTTTAGGAGCTCATGATGCACAATGGGGAAATGAACAAACAGTAACTTTTACATCTCCATATCTAAATAAGGAAGTAACCTTTAATTTAAAGTAAGTACTTTTTTCTACTTAAACAACAGAGTTGAGAAAAAGCCTGTATCTAAGGAGATCCAGGCTTTTTATTTTCTAGTTTAGTTACCATAAGTTTGATTATAGGAACCATACAAAAATATGAGCTCTTGATATACAAGGGCTCTTTAACCTTCCATATTTTTCGTCACACAGTTATTTTTGTTATTGCGTCATCTTCCCAGGTAACATATATTTTAAATCTTTGTAAAACGCAGTTTTATCACTTTCAATTGCTACTATATCTTTATTCACAAGTGAAGCCTCTTCTTACTGCTCAATGAAACCTGCCTTAAATCATATAATTAATTCTACAATAATTGGATTAATTTAATTAAAATAGAAAAAAAGATATTATTGGACATTAGGAGGTATTTATGTACAAATTTTTGATTTTTATTATAGTAGCGTTTTATATCGCTCATTATGTTGAAAAATACTTAAGAAAAAAGATGCACTTAGAAACCGATCCAGAGATTTACAGAAAAAAAGTAAACAGGTGGCACTCAAGAATAGAAGTTGTACTATACATAATATTTTTATTTTCCCTAAGCTATTATAATCAAGTCCCTATGTGGATTATTTTAGCTGCTTTTTGTATTGTTTATCAGGGATTTAATATATTTATGGAATGGAAATTTGCAAGAGAAACGAGGGAACACCTCTTAGCCGTTATTTTCTTCTTCTTTTATTTAGCTTCTATAGGAGTTGGCACTTTATTAAATGTATTTTAAATAGGAGTTGAATATTATTGCTAAAAACATTTTTATACCTCTTACTATTATTGTTAGTAGCATCTCTTATTACAAAGTATCTTGCTATAAAATTAAATGTTAAAGATGACCTCGACACTGAAAAAATTATGTGAACAAGTGGCATAAATGGGTAGAAAAAAGTTTTTATTATACTCTTTATTGCTTTTGAACAGGTTCCTATGTGGGGCATGTTAATTATTTTCTGTTTATGTTATTTAAGTTTCCGAATCTTTATGGAGTGGAGATATAACGGAGAAACGAGGGAATATTTACTGTCATTTAGTCTCCTGATATATTTTTTAATAGCAATTATTATTGGAGCAATATTGAATGTTTTCTAATGGTTTATTTATACATACACAAAGAGCTATGTACGTTATAAAAAGCATAGAAAATAAATACACTATAATACATAAAAGCAGGTGGAAATAATTTTTATACCTATATTAGTTTTACTAGTTGGTTTGTATCTATTAATCTCGGGAATTTTAATCATTGTAAAAGATAAAAACACAAAAGGAAAGACTAAAAAAACTTTAGTTTTTTTAGCAGTAGCATCCGATATAGTTACTGATCCAGTGTCGTCTTCTGGGTTCCGTATTATGCTTGGTGCTGTTCTTATAATAGGTGGATTAATTTTATTATAAGAAATACCTATTGGTATATAACTATGTTTCAAAAGGACTCATATCAATTAACCGGTATGAATCCTTTTTTATTACTAAAAACGTTCGTAAAAGTGCATGGATTCCAGAAGACGTTCATAATTGTTTTTATAACTTAAGCGAACGATAAAGATGATAGATTTCTCATGAAAAAGAAAAGTTCGTAAAGGTATACTTTTACGGACTTTTCATTTTGTTGTATATACAGAAAAGCACACTTTTATTGTTGAAACTCCTCTGGCCAACCTTCTCTATTGGAGAACGTCTCATAACTACACCCACTCATGTATTCAAAGTCATATCCCTTTTTTAAATAATAAGCTTCTGATGAAAGAGACAGTAAGATTTCAAATTCAGTGTCCTTGAGCATTTTGGAAGGAGTAGATAAAACATCTTCAAAAAATCCCTTACCACGAGCCACTACTGCACATCTGGCATATAAGAAAAGGTCAGGCGAGAAATGTTGATTTTGTGGAGAATAACAATGTTCTCCCATTTCTTTTGCATGTTCTTCTGTATCTAATAAAAAGAGCTTATAAGATAGTGCCTCTTCAAAATGTCTTATTTTCCATACAGTAAAAGTAGAAAGTTTCTTGATAGCAGCATCTACAATTGCCTCTTCAGCTTCCTTACTCCAGTCTAATAAAGAAATAATTTCCCAAAAGACTTGATCATCCATCATTTTCTTTGGTTTTGAAATCGTGTTTTTACGAGCGTAGGCATCGGCTTCCTCTATTTTCTTCTGCATCTCATGTTTAAACCCTTGTGGATCTGTTGCTTCTCGCCATTTATAGTAAACATCTATTCCACATTCTTTTGACCATTTTCCAGCGTATATATTAGACTCCACCCCTATTTCGTCTGTAGTTAGAGGGATATTTCCGATAAAACTTAACTCTTTAGGTAACTTTCCATCTACCCATTCGAACAAAGGCTTTTCTAACCCGTCTGCTATAGATTTCGTAATTAAAATTTGATGAATTCCTTTTGATTCTATTGTTGGAATCTGTTCATCTATATAACTTGTAATACCAAGAAGATAAGAGCGATCAATGATATCCATTACTTTAACTGCACCATACTTATTCATCGGTAATGGTGTAGCAAAAATATCGCCTACTTGTACTGACTTTTTTGAATTCACTATATGCAATTCCTTTCAATTAATAATTTAGTTATTAGTAGAAGGTACCTGTCAATCATTCTGTATGACATACAAAATGTGTTATAAGTAGTTATTCTTTAATTCTCATTATCGGATCTTGATCATGAAATCCTATGCATAGTGGGACAGTCAGTTTCATGCTTTTTGCAACTGTCCCAAAAGCTACAAGCGTTCTTACAATTAAAAATAGTGTTATAGCCTTTGCCTTTTCTGTAGCATCAAAGCCGTTCTCTTTATAAACCTGAGCAAACTCTTTGTTACTAGGTCCTTCAATTTCGTCTATCCAATCACTGGCCCAGTCATCATCTTCTTCAAAGAGACTACTATATCCATCACAAATAAAAAATGTACTTCCCCAATTATTATCCATATCATATTCAAAATAAATGGCTTTTGCAGACTGTTCATTTACTATATGCACAGCTTCTTGAAGGCTACTCTTTACTTGCTTTTGAAAAGTATCTAAATTTATATTATGAATCCGTTCTGCTGCATTACCTTTCACTGTAGTAGAGCATAATTCATAATACTTAGCTTCCATTTCTTCGTATGATTTCTCAAACAATTCTGCTTGTAGTTCTTCTAAGTAATCAAAGATATTCATTAAGTTTCTTCCTTTCCATAAATACCGTCTAAATAATAAAAGTTAATGATTAATACTTACTACCCAGGTAATTTTCTACGTTTTGTTTTTTGTGTATATATAGAATCTGATCTTGAAGACAGTGCCTGTACTGACGCACATTCATATAATTCTTTTAATGTATCCCTCTCCGCATAAACCTTCATATATTCAATACCATTAGAGGCTGAAAAGCAAAGACCAACTAGCTTCTCTTTAGTAACTACATCTTTACAAAATCTAATAGCTGCAGCACTTTCTCCTGAATTAGGATTTTCCGAAATACTAGGATCATAACAGGAAGTGAAAATGTTTAGCTTCTTAAGCTTTTCTGACTCTAGAAAGATTAAAATTGAACCTCTCTGCCATCCTGTTGCATTCCAAAGTTGTTCATATCCTTTGATGACTTCCTTTTTTAACTCTAGTTTGTATTTGTTACGAGTAAAAGAAAGTATATCAGTACACTGTTGAAATAATTCTGTATCTTTTTTGAGACCATACACATAGCATTCTTCGGCACACAAGAGCAGTGGGCGGAGAATCAACTCATGTGCTGGAAGTGCCTCGTTTTCTTCATAATCGTAGTATCCATTTGGGATTAAGTTAACAAAAAAATGATTCAAAAAAAGCTCCACCTTTCAACAAAAAATCAATTATTTTAATGGAACAAATACTGACTATAAAATCAGCGTTTGTTTCATTCAGATATATCTTTAATATCAAATTCAAATACGGATTTTTTCTCCTCTTTAGACATGCCAGTAAAGAATTTTTTATGTACTCTTAATTTTTTTGTTTTTGTAGGGAATATCGTTTCTAACCATGTGGCCCCAATAGGAGTATGCTCTGGTTGAGCATTTATCTTTTCAAGAAATTCTTCATACTCTTTTAAGATTTCCTCATTTATGAGTGAAACATCTATTTTCCTGCTTTCATAATCAAGCTTAGCAATATCTTCTGCTGTAACATATCCTTCAATTATTTTTACAACTCCAAATTCCGAAGGCATACGTTTACTATTTAAAGAAACGAAGAAATAAAGATAATTTGGTAAGCGAAAAAGTCCCTTTTTTGTATCTTTTTTATTCGCAAGATAAAGCCAATCTCCTCGGCTGGCATAACAATTTAAATCTTTATTATTGAACCCAACTAACATCTTTTCATACTTCTTCATAATAGTAACTCCCTTATACATTAACTAACTCAATTATATATTTTAAGTTGTGAACGTTGTATAAACCTATAAAAAGGATAAAAGTTGAGTTTTTAATCTTCCTCCAGGCTTATATAATTAAATTTGTACATTAACGACGTATAAAACCTTGCATAATCAGCAAAACAAACAAGTGAACAAGTCCTTCGTATTCAATGGCTCGTTTGTTGTATGTCTTTTAAAAAGAAGCACTACGTTAACTAATTTTGTATACCATATTCACCTTGAAAGATTTAAAATTATGTTATAGAGGTGATGACAATGTATGAGTTTCTAGAAGAAGAAATAAAAAATATATACCAAGATGATAATAAGAAATTACGAACAAAAACAGTAATGTATGGGAAACTCGAACATAGATGGCATACGTATCTACACCCTAGTTTGACAAGGGAAGAGGTAAAAGAGTTTGAGTCAAGGGTAGGAAATAGCTTTCCTTCAGCATATAAAGAATTTCTTTCTTTCTATAATGGTTGTTACTTATTTGATTTATTAAGAATGGGTGGAAAAGAACTTGAAAGTTATAAAGGCTTGACTATTGAAGAACAAGTACGTTCTACTGTTGATGTAGAAGATATTCAAGGGATACATTTGAGAAAGCGTACGCCTAAAGAACATTTCATTTTTGCAGATTCTTTGGTAAAAAATACTTATTATGTAATGGATAAGGATGAAAATGTATTGGAAGTTGATTGTAAAACAAAAAAAGTAATAGAAAGCTACGATACTCTTAAAGATTTTATTGTCCAGATTGTTCAAGAAGGTAAAGATAATATAGCTAATGAGATATATTTTGAATTTAAATAATCACATATTTTGATTTGAAGAGAATAAACCTGTAATTTAGTCTATTTACATGGCAGAATATAAAGGTTACAAAGGAAAAGGTAGAGATGAATGTAAATAATAAATGGTTTTTAGCTAAGTATGAGCCTGCAGCCAAAATAGGGGCTTATAAGTGGGACTATAAATTTGATAATAGCATTGAAGCAATGCGGTTAGTAAATAGATATCTAATTGAAAAAAATAAGCTATTCTCGTTTTTGAGTAATAATGGTTACTTTTTTTATATTCTGCAGCCTGTTGAGGGCCACAGTAAAATACAAAAACTATTATATGAAAGAAACCTTCAAAAGAATGGATTTAAAGAGTTAGACTATTCTTATGTAAAGGACGAAAAGGATTACACACCTTTTGTGTCGGAAGAGGTTCGAACGATTAAATATTGTTATAAGAACTTAACTAAGTATGATGATGAACAATTCACTCTTGATCTGTTTAATAAAAGTTTAGATACAGTTATTTTATTTTCTGAAGAAGACATTTCTAAAAATTTAATAGTTGATTATTTAAAAAATGAGGAATCACATCTTTGGAGAAATAAAGAAGCAGGTGGAATACTTAATTTTTTAAGCGAGAAAAGGATAGGTTTAGTATATAAACATGGTTATTTTTTTCATGAAGAAGCTACTGCACGACCAGAATTAGAAGAAATGGTATTTATATGTTACGTTCCTTGGATACTAAATTAGTTAACAAAATAAAAAGCCACCCAGTATTTGCAGGACAGGTGGCTTTTTACTATAAAATGCATGTGCAAACACATTATAATATATATTTTCCATAAATACTACATTTTAGAGGGTTAGCATATGAATAAAAAGTGCACTTTTTATTCATGTATTTTGCGAATGCCCTTGCAAAGAACGTTGAGAAATCAAGGATGTATAAAAAGCTGCATATTCCGGAAAAAGAACTCTTGGCAGAACGGCTCTGCGACAAGGGTTCTTTTTCTTTATGTGTTCCGGAAAGAGTGATTATGTTAACTAGCTATGTATACTATATACATAGCTAGTTTGTAGAAAAAAGAGAAATTTATATTACATGATATTCTTTTAATGCAAATTCAATTCCATCTTCACTTGATTTCTTTGTTACGAAATCAGCAACCATCTTTAACTTTTCATGACCGTTACCCATTGCAATTCCGAGTCCCACTAATTCTAACATATCAATATCATTTTCCCCGTCTCCAAATGCAATAGCCTCTGATTTATCTATACCGAAATATTCTAAAACTTTCAGTATTGCTAAAGATTTTGTAACATCCTCTTGAAGAACACTTAATACATAAGGATGCCATCTTTTGAACATTAAATGCGGGAATTTTTGTATATACTGCTCAACCGTCTTGTCATTAGCATACAAACACATTAAATAGATCTCTTCATTGTAAATAAGTTCATTAGTTTTAGGATAATCATTTAATGACAATGTTTCCTTTAGTGCTTTTAATATATTTTCTTCTTTTACACCATTCATATTGAATTCTTTTGTATAAAATGAAAGGCCATGATTTTCTGTTGTTGCATATTCAAATATCTCTTGCACAATGCGCTTATCCATTGTTAATTTATGAATGACCTCTTGATTATGTATAGTAAACGCCCCATTGGCTGTAATAAACGTATCTATACCTAACTGTCTGATTTCTTCACACATAGATAGAGGTCTTCCCGTAGCAGCTACTACTTTTAGACCTTTGTCTTTTAAGCTCTTTACTGCCTCTATAGTTTTTTCAGAAATACTTCCATTTTCATGATGTGTAAGGGTTCCATCAACATCAAAGAACACAATCTTATAACTCATATTAATCCCCCTGGTAAAGTTAAAAGTGAAAACATAGTACATGTATTAGTTTTAACCATTGATAAATTCAATTACAATATTTTACCATTAATATGTGGGATGTAGAAGGATTTCTTCACTACCGATAATGTGTTTTATGTTAACTAAGGGTGTATATACATATTAATTATATCGTTTAAAGAGGTTTATTTACTAAAAACCATTTTTGTATATAATTGGATAAAAGGAGGTTTTTATGACTTATAATAAGAATAAATTAAAAATACTAGGGGCTACCTCATTTGGAGCTGTAATTGGATCTATCTTAGGAATACTAGCTTATACGCACAATTGGCTAGGATAAATACATTAAAGAAAAATTAGCAGCAAGGGATGTGGATCTTTACCTTGAAAACAAAGAAAACTAGATCCTCTCACAACATATCCAATTTTTTTGCTAAAGCATTTACGGTTATTTTTATAACTTTAATCGTTACTATTACTATTTCATTAATGCTAGGAGCATTTGTGTTTGGATTTGTTGGTTTATTTGAAATACTTGGCGTACAATACGACTCATTTTTATCCCTATTAATATTCCTATTACTGTTTTTTATTATTGGATTTATAGTAGATTTCCTATCCATATTTCTTATTAATATATTTTCTCAACAAATTAAAAGTTCTAAAAGAAAATTCCTCGTGAGACTAGTCATCGATTGTAGCTTTTCTTGGTTTGCTATACATAATGCTGATGAATTAATTAGCAGCATTAGTATTTCCTCTATAACTGAGCTTATAGCTGTTTTTCTCCTCTTTTTGTTAGAAGTGGTAATGGATATGAATAGCAAAGGAGAAAGTAATAAGAGCTCATTAGTTCCTTAAGCCCTTTGAAGGCCTAGTGCAAAAGTTAATTCAACCTAACGGAAAATAGTAAGGAAAAAAGGTAGTGTATAGTATGTTTTATATTTCGTAACACTAGCTCCAATTGTTTGTTTACTATTCAAGAGGGGGATATTAATGAAAAATATATCGAAACATCATGATGTCCAACGAAAATATAGAGAAAAGATACAAAACAAACAAGAACTAAACACATATGCCAGAGGGTGGTTCTTGTTCATTTTATTTGCTGTACTTCTCGTTGTATGGAGTTACTTTTTGGGAGGAACGTTTATGCCTTATCGAACAATATAGGAGAATGAACGTTAATATTCTTTATAGTATTATAAATTAATTTCTTAAAAAGAAGAACATCCTATTTGATGTTCTTCTTTTTATATTAATAACGGCTATTTTATGTTAGAAAAAGTATTTAGTTAACAGTTTTCTTTTATTACATTGAAAAAAACGAGAATTAGTGTAAAATTACACTAATTATATAAAAATACAACTTATTAGTGTTTTGTTTTGGAGGTGTAATATATGGTGAAAGCTAATTTATTTATATGTATTTTTCTACTCTCGGCTACAGTATTAGCAATATTTGGTCAGGATATCTCTTATTTTATGGATAAGAACATAATAAAGTTAAATCCAATCTACTACTTGACTGCTACAACATGCATAAGCATTTTTTTATATCTAGTTACAATAGTATCGACTTACATATTCAATAAAAAAAATAAACTTAAAAAGAGTATCTTAGATGTGTATTGGCTTGTTATTTTAGGACTTAGTTTGTTTGTTTCTCTATGGTCATTATTTGTTTTAGCCATGTGGTGGGGATAATTTTATTACTACCACTAACGTTAATTATGGTAACTAGAAACAAAGGTATATGTTATTATATTCCAGGAGGCGAGGAAATTTTGAACATGGGCTTAGGAGTTATGTTAATATTTTTTGCAATTTTATTTATTTTATGGGGGCTATTCTCACGTAAGCAGAAGAATAGAATTGTAAGTAGTGCGTCGTTAGTGGTAGGAACAGTTGTCTTACTTACAAGCATTCTATTGTTAACTGGAATATATGATCCATATGCTAACCATATTAAATAAAAATCAAATAGGCAGAAGTTCTTTATTTTAAAAGGGCTTCTACCTATTTGATTTCCCATAAAATCCATTATGATAACTAACTTTGTATAAGAAATACAATAATAACTCTAAACCAGTAGTAATCTTCATCGTGCTCTAATTATCATTATTACAAAATTATAGGAATTAAATAGAGAGGAATGATAGAATGCCATTTGTAGTAGGTTATGGAATTGCCATCATAGGAGCGATGATAGCTTATCAACTAAGCAAGGGAAAAACAAAAAAAAGAAAATACATTGTTTGGGGAATAGCGCTAATGTTGACCATTGCACCATTTTTATCTTTTGCAATTGGTTTGACATACGCAGTTATTGCAGAAAACGGATGGGCAGCCTTAATAATGTGGTATATCTTTCCCGTAATTTTCGTAATAGGACTTATAGTGTTATTGATTGGTATTTTCAAGAAAAAAGAGCAAAGAAAAGAAGCAGATCTTTAATTAAAGGTTTGCTTTTTATTTCACCCAAAATTACTCAATGAAAAGTGGGCTTTTTTCAATGTAAACTAAGCGTTGTCATATGTATACCAAGGGTTTATCGCTTTATATTGATTAAAACCATACACTGATTATGAAGGAGGCAGCTAAGATGAAACTTGCTGAACAGATTAGAAAGATACGTAAAAACGAAAATCTTTCACAAGAGCAGTTAGGTCAAAAAATGAATGTGACTAGACAAGCAATTTATAAATGGGAAAGTGGAAAAGGATACCCTGACATTCAAAACCTAATAATGCTAAGTGAACTATTTGAAATTAGTCTTGATGAGTTAATAAAGGGAGATCGTTCTTTACAAGGTAAGATCAAAGTGAAAGGAGGGACGGGGATGTTCTCTAATCGTAGTCTTTTATCGGCATTAAACTATTTTAGTTTGTTTTTCGCTCCACTTGTTTTTCCACTTATTACACTGATATTTGGTTATAAGGAAATGAAGAAGCATGGAAAGAGAGCATTTATATCTCATTTAATACCGACTTTAACTCTTATTGTTATAGCAATCTGTTATTACATATCTGCTAAATTAGCTGGAACAAAGACACCTAATCCTGTATTAGTTAGTGGCTGTACAATTGTAATCTTTCTAATTACGTTTGGTGTTATTGTATGGAACGTAAAAGAAGGTATTAAACAATTAAAAGCATAAATATTAAATTAGGAATTATTAGATTAAATAAACGCACTCACCTTTCATTTAGGCGGGTGCGTTTATTTTTAGATGCTTCTTACAATCCGTTTTATGTAGATTGGCTAATATAGATTTGAATTTTAATAATAAGGATATTCTTTCTTGTTCATGATAACGGAATCCCAAAACCAGTATATGATGGCTGCACCTACTGCAAATATAAGCATTTTACGGTAGTCCCATATTGGATCAGACCAATTTCCTTGAAGCTTATAAAAGATATAAAGGAATAGGGTTGCTACGACACAATAGATAAATAAGTAGAGAATATTGAACTTCTTGGGCCATTTATTTAGAAATATCTGCAGTGGTACGGCTGCAACAGAATAAGGAATGATTGTAATAAGTGCGATCATAAAAAATGCAATAACAGCTCTATAACTAGGCTCAATGATGATAAGAAATATGGAATAAGAAACGCTAGAGCTAATAACTGTTAACGCATGATATGGCAAAAGCTCTTTAAATGTCACTGAATGAACACACCCTTCTTGTCTAGTCTACGGATGTATATTATATAAAGATTAAACCTAGTTAACTTTAGTTTTTTTATTTAGCTTTTTTGATAAATAAAAACAAACTAATCCAGCACCTACCACCTTACAAAAAGGAATAAATGCATAGGAAGGTGCGATTAAAACACTAACAAACAAATAGGCACTTATAGCAAATATAAGCCAACTTGTTATAAGTAAAAAACTAGATAAAAACTCCTTCATAGACTTCATCCTTTAGAGAAGATTATATTTTTATCATAACAGATATTTTTCCTGTAATTAGTTTTATATTAACTGACAGGTGAACAAATGTTATTATTAACCATATATTTAGTTCCTGGAGGGTCAACTTGAAAAAACGTTTTAGTCAATACTCTTTGTGTTTATCGTTGCTTGGAATCGTTATTGGGGTAGGACAATATTTCACACCAATATATAGCTCAAATAGGAGGAATTTAGATGAAGAAATTCTTAAAAGATTCTTTAAAGGTATCAATAGCCTCTTTAGTTACTTCAATAATCTTGTATGTAGTTATAATTGGGTTCTTTCTTTTATCAGTTGTTACAGCAAACGCTTTTGGTACTGTGATTAAGATTATTGTGCCTATTTTAACTTTAGTTACAATACTCGGGTTTATTTATTCTTTCTTTATCAAAGGTAAACAGAAAATCCCTTTTTTAACATTACATTTTGTGTCCTTATGTGCTCTTTCGTTTGGTATCTATCTTGCTGTCAGTTTTCAAGGATTTGCGCCTTGATAAATATTTACATAAAAAAAGAACCCTTTGCTCATATAGGCAAAGGGTTTTCAAATTTATCGGAATAGGGGGAATACGTTATTAGTCTGGCCAGATTTGTAGATTCATATACATATACCTTTTAAAAAAATGTTGTCATTAACTATATTCAGAAAAAATAACCTTGTTTACGCTTTATTGTTTGTTAAGTAAATATTAAATTACTTCATTTATTATTAAGGTTTTACTATTTACAGTTAGTGACGACAAATACAAAGTTTTTCTACAAGGTATGTAATAGTTAACACTATTTTTAATAAAGTGCGTTAACTATTACTTTTGTTAATAAGAGTAAGTTAACTATATACATGAAGTATTGTACTTATAATGAATATAAAAACGACCAATATTGTATTGGTCGTTTTTCACAAGATAAACCTACTTGTTCAGATGTCTTTAAGTATTATATGTTTCTCTACTTTATTCATCTAAAATGATAAAGGTATACTTATTTCACTTTCACATTAGTTTCATTCACTCTATTTTTTCTAATAGAGTTTGCTGTATTCCATGTTTGTTTTCCATTCCCAACCTCATAACATTTTTGTTATATTCGTTATAAAAAATATGCATTTCATTTATAAAAAAGCCTAATGTACCATAGAAGAGGATTAAGTTTCAAGAAATTAACTGGAGGTAATTAGTATGGTCAATCGTAATAAATTGTTTCTATTTGCACTTATACTAGCTGCATTTAACCTTAGGCCGGGTCTAACTTCAGTTAGCCCAGTATTACATGGAATAACGAAGGATCTAGGTATGAGTTCTACTTTAGCTAGTTTGCTCACTTCCATTCCTTTGTTATGTTTTGGTTTTTGTTCGTTATTTGCTGGTCGTTTAGCAAATCGCTATCAACCAGAGAAGATGATTACTTTCGCTATAACTTGCATAGGTATTGCAACATTTCTAAGGGCCTTTACAAATTCTTCAATTTACCTGTTAATAACGGCTTTATTAATTGGTGCAGGAATTGGTGTTGTAAGCCCTTTGCTTTCTGGTTTTATTAAAAGTCATTTTCCAGACAAGGCAGCATCGATGATAGGCATATACTCTACTTCAATGGTAGTGGGTGCATCTATTTCTATTGGGCTAACAACACCACTTCAACACTGGTTCAATAATTCATGGAAAAATGGATTAGCATTTTGGAGTATTCTTGCTCTACTCGCTATTCCACTTTGGCTTATGGTAATAAAACAATCCCGTATTCCTGTAAGTAATTTTTCACAAAAGACGAAGGCTTCTTTACCATTAAAAAACAAAAAAGCCTGGCTATTAACTTCTTTTGTAGGGATTGTAACTCTTCTATTTTATTGTTTTGCAGCATGGCTACCAGCCATTGTAGAGGAAAAAGGGTGGACACCAGCATTTGGTGGTCTTGTAGGTACAATTGCTATGATTTCACAGCTACCAGCTACTCTTTTATTACCTAGTCTTTTAAAAGTGCTACCGAGCAGAAGGTTTTGGATTACAACCTTTACCTTAAGTATAATAATTGGTTTATCCCTTTTATGTTTTACAAACGTAACACCTATTGTTTCAAGTATATGTTTAGGAGTTGGTGCCGGTGGTCTTGTGTCGCTAACTTTGTTGTTACCATTAGATATGGCATCTTCCCCTCTAGAAGCAAGTACTTGGTCAGCAATGACTCAAGCAATTGGATATATGATTGGTGCAGTCGGCCCATTTATAATTGGATTTCTGCATGATTATCTAGGAAGTTTCGTTCCGACATTATATCTTCTTATAATTATAGGATTCATTGCCATCTTATTAGGGTGGAAAATCACCAAACCAGCTAAAGGTAAAACAGAGGGCTTACCTGTGAAATAAAAACCACGAAGTAAATCGTGGTTTTTATTTTAGCTTTTAAAAAAGCTAAACAACTTTCAAAGTATAGAATGATATTACTGTGTGCAGGAGAAGGTTTAGCCACATGAATACATTTGGTCAGATAAATAGTAGCGATTATATAGAATCACACATGGGTACCGCCTACTAATAAAGACTTATATTACTCGATTATTAGCTTAAGACATATTTTTCACATTTCTGAGGTGACGTTATGGATTTACATGATTTAACAGGCCATCTTATTCATCGAACAGATGTAAGAGCAATGAATTATTTCAAGAAAAAGCTCAAATCTTATGGCATGACTCCAGTACGATGGAGCATCATTAGTGTTCTAGATTCTCAAAAAGGGATCACCCAAACAGAACTAGCAGAAGCAATTGATAAGAAACAAACAACTATTGTAGAAATGATTTATGCGATGGAGGAAAAAGGACTCTTAAAAAGAATATACAGTAAACGAGATCGTCGCTTACACTATCTATTTCTTACAGAAAAGGGGGAAGAGTTAAAGAAAATTCTTTCACCTTTAGTTGAAGACGCTCACCTCTTCATCACGCGTCAATTAAGTAATGAAGAAAATACTCAACTAAAGACATTGTTAAACAAGGTATATAACGGTATACAATAAGCCGTGTTACTGAATATTCCTTATAAAGAGAAACCTTTTTTATAAGCATTCAATAAATACTCTTCCTAGCCACTACCATTCATAAATAGTAGAAATAAAAAAGACAGCCACTTTTTGAATCAAACAGCTGTCTTTTTTATATGCACTAAATAGCAACACATGTTTATTTAAGTACTATTTAAGCATCTTCTTGAGCAAAAAGGGTACGAGCTGTTTGGATAAAAGCATCTGTCGCTTTGGATATATCTTTCATATCTAGCACTGCTATATTGATATCTCTATACGTATCTGGTTTTAACTCACGAACAACAACTTGGTCTGGCAACCACCAAATATTTTGTTTTGTTGTAATGGTAATTCCTAACCCTTCTTGTATCATACTTAATCCTGTCTCTATATAATCCATCTCAAACCGTACTTTAGGAGTCAAGTTATACTCGTTGAATAGAGCATGAATCTGTACCTCATAACCGCATTTTCCAATTAGTATATCTTCACCTTGTAGGTCAGGAATACTTATTGTTTCTTTCTGAGATAAAGGATGGCTTGAATGCATAAGTACAATCAGTTGATCTTTAATTAAAGGTAAGGTATCAAAATCTTTATCAGGAGGAATGATAATTCCTACATCAATGCATCTGGAACGTAACCACTCTTTTACTTGATCTACACTACCTTCCGAAAGCTTGATTTCTATACCAGGATACTGACTTTCCATTGCACGTATGATCTTAGGAATAAACCTAGTACAAGCAGTTCGGTAAGCGCCAATGTGTACCTTTCCAATTTCTAACCCCTGTTCAGCCACAATTAATTCATCTACTTTTTGTAATTCACTCAGGATTGTTCTAAAAGTAATTAATATTCTCTCTCCTACATCTGTAAAAGATATTCCATTCTTCTTATCTCTTTTAATTAACTTCGTTCCTAATTCCGATTCAATTGTTGCAACGGTACGACTTACTGCAGGTTGTGTCATATGTAGTGCTTCACCGGCTTTTGTAAAACTTCCTGTTTCTGATATACGGACAATAAGTTCAATTTGTGATTTGTTCATATCAATTTTGTTATCTCCTATATAATTAATGTGCATTTGATTGGTATTGGAACCTAATGTATCATGAAAAAGAATTAAACTTCAAGAAATTAACCGAAGATAATTAGGATTAGCAATGGCAATAAATTATTTTCATTTGTGCTTATAGTACTATTTTGAGGGTTTTATCTTTAAAGTGCATTTGGCTTTAGCAATACTATATAATCATCCATCAGGAAAATGAGATCTCTATAGTGTACTTGCAACTATAATTTTAGCTTGTACTCATATGGGGTATCTAATTCATTCAGAAAAAGGGGTACTAACAATGGAGGATAACTCGAAGTTACAGCAGGCGACAAAAATATATAAAGCACTCGGTGAACCGACCCGATTAAAGATTGCTTGTTTGCTTGCTAATGAAGCAAATTTATGTTGTTCGGATATTGGGACAAAACTTGAATCAATTGCTGGATCAACTTTATCCCATCATTTAAAACAATTAACTGATTGCGGACTTCTGAGTACTTATAAAGAAGGCACATATATATACTACAGCCTAGACCGTGAGTTAATTGGAAAGTATGCTCCATATGTAATGGAGTAATTTCTCTTAGTTCTATATTTCTATACTTAAGGAAATATAGAACTAAGAGGTATGATTTTTCTTGTCTGGATTATGGCTAAATTGCTTGATAGGTATCCTCATCTAAATTCTGAGTATATCCATTACTAGTACTTTAGATAAAAAGGCTAAAGCAAATCATCTATCGTTATTATAAGCGCGTTAAATTCATGTTGTGTCACCTTTATAAGACATTTCTGAAGAAATTGTAAAGGTCCCTTTGTCTACGTGCAAAAATCAGCTCTTTACAGCTAATTTTTCAAACGTTCGGTTAATGTATGAACTTAAATCTATATTTCTAGAAATATCAAAATATAAAACAAAAGGAGAATGAATAATGGCAATTAAGCCTGTTGATTTAAAGAAAGCATACCGTTTATTACAAGTAGGTCCAACAACCATGATTTCTGCTAAACACGATGGGATAGAAAATGTAATGGCAGCCGCTTGGGTCGGTCTGGTGGGAAATAATAAAGTGATGGCGTTTATCGGCAAACAAGCTTTCACACGTGAACTCGTTGAAAAGAGTGGTTATTTTGTAGTACATGTTCCAACTGTTAAACAAATGGAAACTGTCTTGTATGTTGGTGAGCACAGCTCTAAAGAAATAGACAATAAACTTGATAAGATCTCACTATTTTACCAAGAAGAGTTTGATTTACCACTAGTTGAAGGTTCCGCTGGCTGGCTAGTATGCAAGGTTCTTCCAAATTCTGAAAATGAACAAGAACATGATCTTTTCATGGGTGAAATTGTTGGTGCTTGGAGTGATGATCGAGTATTCAACAACGGACATTGGATTTTTGATGATGCTCCTGATGAATTGCGTACAATACACTATGTTGCTGGCGGTCAATTCTATGCTATTGGAAAAGGTACTAAATTTAATCACGGACCTGGTACAGACTAAATAAATCGGTAAAGAAAACTCTCACAGTCTCATTTTGGTTAGATGAAATGGCCAAAGAGGAAATGCTTTTGAGGATGGACTGAGTCTTAAGAACAAGTAAAAATCAGCCTTACAAAAAAAGTGGCCTTTCTCTAACGAGAAAGGCCGCCCATATTGTTTACTTATTTTGTTCGAGAGTTACATTTTCAACTACCACAGCTTTTTCAGAACCTGTAACTGAATTGGAACTTGTTCCTGTCTCCATTGTAAAGGCCAGTATAACAACGGCTGTCAAAGCAAGTCCTCCAACAGCATAAGCAGCGTAACGCTTTAAGCTCTTTACAGTTAATTTTTCAAACGCTCGGTTAATTTGCAAGATGTCAGTAGAGTATAAAAAGTCAGCTTCTTAATTCATGGTTAATGCCTGCATCATAGAAAAATTGTTAATACTGCTTTTTGATTAATTTTCTTTTAAATGATACCCTTTGAACTCGTAACCGTACACGCTCGTCAACTCTACAAAGCTCTTATAGGAATAAGTGATAGCAACCGGTGTGCCTACTTGGACTTTATCATAAAGCTTTTCGATGTCTGCATTATGCATTCTTACGCACCCTTGACTCACATATTTTCCAATGCTACTTTCATTGTTATTGCCGTGAATACCGTATGTATCACCATACGTACCGTTTGCATTTAATCCTAACCACCTTTTTCCTAATGGGTTGCGAGGATCGCCCCCAGGAATATGTCCTGTATAGTAAGGACGGTTTTTAATTTTGTTTACCACTTTAAAGAAGCCAACAGGTGTTTTATCCCATGTTTTTCCCGTTGCTACTGGATCAAACATTTCAATATAGCCATTGTGAAAATAGGCAAGCTTGTTGTAGTACTTGTTAATAATATCAAATCTTGATTCGTAGGCTTGCTTGCTGCTTCTGTTTTCACCTGATTTACTCCACATAATGCGACCATTAATAAGGTAAGAACGGTCATTGATTTCATGAAAATGTTCTTCATAAAAACTCTCCTCTTTTTTATATTTTTATAAGAAATAAAAAAGCACCTTTCAATTAGAAAGATGCTTTCTCGTCACCATCATTTATAAATAAAACCCTAGTTAATCGATTATTTTTTAAGTGAGGCTTTTCTTCTATTATGATTTTTAGTTATTTAAGCTTGAAAATAGTCCGTTTAGTTCTAACGATTGTAGGAGAAAATGTGTTAAAATATTCCGGAAAAAGGAGTGGTGAACCATGGAAAAAGTAGTAAAAGCGATTCAAGACGAGTATCCGGATGATTTTGCATGGTGTTACGGCTGCGGCCGATTAAATCAAGACGGCTATCATTTTCGGACAGGGTGGTTAGAAGAAAAAACCATTACCCTTTATACACCTAAGCCTGAACATACAGCCATACCAGGATTTGTTTATGGCGGACTTCTTGCATCACTGATTGACTGCCATGGAACAGGCTCTGCATCTCTTGCTCTATATCGTAAAAATGGCTACGAAATAGGAGATTCAGCAGAGCCGCCGCGATTTGTTACCGGTTCTCTCCACGTAGATTTTAAAAAACCAACGCCGCAGGGTGAAGTACTAAAAGCAATAGGAACGGTTGAAGAAATTCACCCGAAGAAATGGAGAGTTAAAACAGAAGTATACGCAAGCGACATCATTGTTGCGACCGGAGAAGTTGTGGCAGTTGTTATGCCAAGTACGTTTAAACGCAAAGAAGACTAAAAATGCAAAACAGTTACATAAAAAGGGAGGAAAAGGGATGGGTAAATGTAATTTAGACCACTCGGTAGAAGATGTCCAACAGAAGTTTAACTCGCAGTCACAATGGCTGCCAGAAGATATTCGCTCGTTATTTCATGAGTTTCTCGTACGAAATCCTTCGCAAACAACATTAAACGAGATGTTTCACTTGCTGAAGAAATATGATTTGGTTGATGAACAAGAAAAAAAAGAGCGAGATCGAAAAATCAAATGGCTGATATTAAATAAAGAAGATACGAAGGCTTAATTTTTTAAGTAACATAGATTTAGCCAATTGAATGTATTTGAAACATTGATAAACGAGATTAAGATATAACTACATTAACCCAATCTAAAGACGCACAAATTGAATACATGAGCTAGTATCGACTGCTTGTTACACTGCAGTTGATTTCCGTGCAAGACTTCGCTTTCCGCGGGAGGCCGGTAAGCCTCCTCGTCGCATACGCTCCTGCGGGGTCTCACCTGTTCCGCTTTCCCGCAGGAGTCTTCGTCTTGCCCTCCAATCAACAACTAGAAGCAACTACATACAGTAAACCTGCGTTTACAACCACAATGAAAAAATCCGAACGAGTTCGATTCTCCATCAAGAATCTCGCTTCATCGTTCGGATCTTTCTTCAAATAAAATACTTTTACCCCAGCCTCTTTTTAACCAGGTTAAAAGTAATCACCACCACTTAAACCCGTCGTCTTCTAACAAATGATTTGAAGCTGCTGGTCCCATCGTACCCGCAGGATAAAAGTGAAGAGGAAAGCGTTCATCATTAAAAACTTCTAAAATAGGTTGCACCCATTTCCAAGATAATTCAACTTCTTCCCAATGAGCAAAAAATGTGGAGTCTCCCTGTAAAGCATCAACTAACAGCAGTTCATAAGCTTCGGGTACTTCTTTTTGATTTGTTGAGAAATTGATGAAAATAGGTTCGATTTTATTGTCATTCAAAGGATTTTTGCTGTTTAATTGCAGTGATATACCTTCATTTGGGCTTATTTCGACAACCAAAAGGTTGGGAATAACTTCTTCATCTGTATAAACATCTTTTAAAGGATGTTTAAATTCAATGACGATACGCGTGCATTTTTTACTCATTCGTTTTCCTGTGCGAAGATAGAAGGGCACTCCTTTCCAAAGCTCATGATCAATCCATACCCGGACTGCTATAAATGTGTCATTAACGGAAGCTGAATTGATGCCGGGCTCATCTTTATATCCTATAACGGAATGATTTTGGATTTTTCCCGCTTCGTATTGACCTCTTATGACGTTCGAATGGATAAACTCTTTTTGTAGAGGGCGAAGGCTTTTCATAATTTTTATCTTTTGTTGGCGAGTCTTTGCGGTGTTAAGTGTCTTTGGCAGCTGCATGGCAGTCATCATCAGCATTTGAAGCATATGGTTTTGAAACATATCCCTAATTGCACCGGACTGATCATAGTAAGGCGCTCTTTCTTCTACACCAACTGTTTCACTAGCTGTAATTTGAACATTTGCAACGTAGTGATGGTTCCATAGTGCTTGTAAAATAGGGTTTGCAGATGCTAGAGCCTCCAAATTTTGAATCATGGGTTTTCCCAGATAGTGGTCGATACGATAAATCTCTTCTTCATTGAACGTTTCAGTAAGCTTTTGATTTAACACTTGAGCAGATTGTAAATCGTGTCCGAAAGGCTTTTCGATAATAAGACGTTTCCAGCCTTTTGTAGATCCCAATCCGCCGCTATTTATATTTGAAGCAATAACGTCTACAAATTCAGGAGCCACTGATAAATAGAAAAGACGATTTTCAGGAATATTTAATTCTGCTTCGCCTTCTTGAATAGCATGCAGCAACTGTTCATATCCATCACTATTGGTAACATCCATTTTATGATAGCGAACTGTCTTAAGAAATTCTCTTATCCTGGATTCACCTTGTCTAAAGCGCCTTGAAAAAGTCTTTACTGATTCTTCTACATATATTTGAAAGGCATCATCAGACCAGTTGCTTCTATCCGTACCAACAATAGAAAAGGAAGAAGGAAGCTTTTTATCTAAAAATAAATTATATAACGCAGGAAAAATTTTTCTTTTAGCTAAATCTCCTGTTGCTCCAAATAAGATAAAGGTCATGGAATCCACTTCTGACGCTTGTGGTGAATGAGACTTGAGACAATTATCACGTGAACGAGCTACACTGCCCAATTGATCTCCTCCTTTATTTTAACGGTCTAGTGCAGTGAATATAGTCTTTTATCACCTTTACAGATTACAGTATAGCAGGTACAATTTTCCTTTATAAGTAGACACTTTATTTTCATATAGTGTCTAAAACTATACTATTACGCATAAAAAGGGAGGAAAAAGGATTGAGCAGACTCTTTAGCAAAACGTTTAACTGTGAAAAGGAATTAACGTTAACGATCATTGGTGGAAAGTGGAAAATGTTGATTATGTGGCACCTAGGAAAAGAAGGGACGAAACGATTTGGGGAGTTAAAGTCCATGATGCCGGGAATTACTCAGCGAATGTTAGTAAGTCAGCTGCGAGAATTAGAAGAAGATCAAATCGTTCACCGAAAAGTCTATCCGGTTGTCCCTCCAAAAGTTGAATATTCCTTGACTGAACACGGGAGAAGCTTGATGCCTATCCTTAAGAGCATGGATGAGTGGGGAAAAAATTATATGGAAACCGTTATAGAGCCTGAAATGAACAATTCCAGCCATATGGGTTAAAATCTTTTGTTGAAAAGGATAAAACTGTCCTTATTATTCAGAATTTTCTATAAATAAAAATGATACGCTGCATTGAAGCGTCCATAGTATATTTTTAGTGACTATATGTTTTAAAAGTGCCTACTTTTTTTTTGAAAGTAACGGTTTTACAATGAATTCATGCTAGACAACCCTATTTAATGAAGGAGTGAAGTCAGTATGGAACTTCAATTAGCATTGGATCTTGTAAATATTTCAGAGGCAAAAGAAGTAGTGCAGGAGGTTCAAGAGTATATCGATATTGTAGAAATTGGAACTCCAGTTGTGATTAACGAAGGGCTAAAAGCAGTCAAAGAAATCAAGGAAGCCTTTCCGTCTTTAAAGGTATTAGCTGATTTGAAAATTATGGATGCAGGTGCTTATGAAGTAATGAAAGCTTCTGAAGCGGGGGCTAGTATTATTACCATTCTTGGCGCTACTGATGATTCGACTATAAAAGGCGCTGTAGAAGAGGCCAAAAAACAAGGAACACAAATTCTTGTTGATATGATTAATGTAAAAAACCTTGAACAACGTGCAAAAGAAGTCGATGCACTCGGTGTTGACTATATTTGTGTACACACAGGGTATGATCTTCAAGCTGAAGGAGAAACCCCGTTCGAGCAGCTTCAAACGATTAAACGAGTTGTGAAAAATGCAAAAACAGCGGTGGCAGGGGGCATTAAACTGAATACACTTCCTGAAGTTGTGCAGTCACAGCCGGATCTTGTGATTGTAGGCGGGGGGATTACAAGTGAAAAAGACAAAAGAAACGTTGCAGAAGAAATGAAAAAAGTAGTCAAACAAGCAACTTTGGTCTAAAAATAAGCAAAAGTATTTAGACCTTCAAAATTAATTAATCGGTAAATGGTTGAAAAATAAGATAGCTAAGTTATTTTAGCTATCTTATTTCCGTCATTTTTAGTATAACCATTCATTGATAAGAGTCATTTTGATAGATAGATAGTTTCTTTAAAATTCGTTATTCGAAAGAAAAAGACGATGGTTTTTCTGGGATTTTAAAGTTAAGAAAGCGTTATCCGAACATTAGCAAAAGAAAGTGCAAAAAAATCTATGTCACACTTTTTAACAAAATACTTTTAAAATTATGAATATTAAAAATATAATTAACTATCGACAATATTTAACATCTTTAAACCAAAAAAGGAGGGAGATATAAAGTGATGGAACATAAGAGGATAGTAGTGATAGGAGCTGGAATTGTCGGGTGCACCATTGCCTACTATTTAAGCAAAATGGGGCAAAGAAACATAACAGTGATTGAGCAAGGCCCTTTGTTTGAAACGGGAGGATCTACTTCTCACGCTCCGGGGCTTGTATTTCAGCTTAGCTTTTCAAAAATCCTTACAACACTAGCTTCTCAAACAGTCGAGACCTTTAAAGAGTTGAGTACAGATGAACAGCGCTCGTTTTATCCTGTCGGCAGTTTAGAAGTTGCCCGTACATCCGAGCGATTAGAAGACCTAAAGAGAAAGGCTGGTGTTGCTAGCTCATGGGGAATCGAAGCTTTTCTTCTTTCACCGCAAGAATGCGCAGAAAAAAATTCGTTGATTTGTCCTGAGCGTATTTGCGGAGGTCTCTATGTTCCGTCAGACGGTATTGCCAAACCTTTGCATGCCGTTGATAAAATGACTCGTTTTTCTAAGGAGTGCGGAGTAGAATTTTACGGTCATACAGAAGTGACGAATATTGAAGTGACAAATGGTCAAGTAAAAGCAGTGTACACGAGCGCTGGAAAATTTGAAGCAGATGTAATCGTGTGCTGTGCCGGATTTTGGGGACCTCGTATCGGAGAAATGGTCGGTGTAACGATTCCTCTTCAGCCAATGGCTCATCAATATGTGTTTACAAATGATTTACTTGAATTAAACGGAGAAACGGAAGAAGCGGCGACTCCTCTTATTCGAGATCAGGATAATGCAATTTATTTTCGTCAGGTAGACAAAGGGCTTGGGATTGGATCATATCAGCATGAACCGTTTCCAATCGAACTCAGTGACATTACAAAATACGGAGAAACAAAAGAAATGCCTTCTGTTAAACCTTTTACACCAAAAGATTTTGAAAAACCGTGGGAAGATTCAATGGAATTAATTCCGGCATTAAAACAAGGGGGGATAAAAAAAGGAATAAACGGCATTTTTTCTTTCACACCTGATGGGATGCCGCTGCTTGGCGAATCACAAGCAGTAGGGGGATTTTGGGTAGCCGAAGCCATATGGGTAACGCACTCTGCAGGTGTCGCTAGGCAAATGGCTGAATGGATGATGAATGGTGCACCGACTGTGGATTTGGAGCTATGCGATATTAATCGTTTCGATACGTATGCATGCAGCCCTGTTTATTACAAACAGCGGTCTATTGAAGAGTATGAAGAGGTTTATAGCATTCATCATCCATTTATGCAGCGAAAAGTATCGCGAAACATGCGCGTAAGTCCATTTTATATGCGTCAGCAAGAACTAAAAGCGTATTTTAACGAAAAAGCAGGGTGGGAGCAGCCGCAGTGGTATGAAGCTAACTATCCGCTTATATCCACGTATGAAAAGAAGATGGTAATAAGAAAGGGGTGGTCCGCTGAATATTGGTCACCGATTATCGAGGCTGAACAGTTGCATACTCGTCAGTACGCAGCGATTTACGATACAACGGCAGCAAAGAAAAGGTTGGAAATTAAAGGGGAAGGAGCTCTCCAGTTTTTACAGAAGCTAACGACAGGAAATATAGACATTACAGTAGGGCAAAGCATACGTACGTGTATGTTGCATGAGCGAGGCGGCATAAAAGATCAAATAACGGTTATTCGCAAAAATATATCCACTTTCTTGATTGTTTGTACGGGAGCTGTAGAAGCAAGCTGGATTCAAAAACACGTGCCTCAAAACGGTCAAGTTGTTTTTCAAGATGTAACGTCAGGGACATGCAGTATAGCATTAATTGGTCCTAAAGCTACAGGAGTAATGAAGTCCGTGGTTCAACGCTCAGACCTTAGCAGCACTTGGATTGAAGGACAAGCGAAAACGATGTTTATCGAAAATATTTTAGTTCTTGCTCTGCGTGATTCCTACGGGGGAATGGAGAGCTGGGAGTTGATTACGACTTCTGATCAAGGCCTGAATTTATGGGATTTATTAATTGAACAAGGACAGCCTTATCAGCTGATTGCCGCGGGAGACCGAGCTCTTGAAAATCTTCGGATTGAATCTTTTTCGTTAAAAAGCGGGAAAGACTTTTGGAGCGAGCATCATCCATATGAAGTTAACCTTCATAAAATGGTTGATTTAACAAAACCATTTTTTATTGGAAAAGAGGCATTGCTTGATCGTCAGCGAAAAGACTCTGATACAGTATTAGCGACGCTCATATTAGATGATCCTTCAGCGATAGTAATGGGATATGAACCGGTCTTTTATGGAGAAACAGCCCTCGGATTTGTGACAAGTGCCGGCTATTCATACAGCTTAGGAAAAGGAATTGTACACACTTTATTATCTCAAGCTGTACATGAAGAAATGGTTTTAGAAGTTGAATACTTTGGTCGGCGTTATAAAGCAACAATGATGACACACTCCCCGGCAGTAGTTTAATTGATCAATCCAAAGACAGGAGGAATGCAGATGTCAACACATTATGATGTCATTATTATCGGATTAGGAGCTATGGGGAGTACGGCTGCTTATCAGCTCGCCAAAAAAGGTCAGCGGGTATTGGGGTTAGAACAATACGGTCCCGCTCATGACCTAGGATCGAGTCACGGCGGTTCTAGAATCATTCGACAGTCGTATTTTGAAGACCCCGCTTACGTTCCATTATTGCTTCGCGCTTATGAATTATGGAATGAAATTGAAAGAGAAAGCGGTCAAGAAATTCTTACGGTTACCGGTGGACTTATGATGGGACCTCCTGATAGCTTGACGGTTTCTGGAAGCATCGAAAGCTCTAAACAGTGGAATCTTGCGTATGAGATTCTAGAAGCAAAGGATATTTACAAACGGTTTCCGGTGTTTACACCTTCACCTGCTACGGTTGCTCTATATGAAGAAAGAGCTGGATTCGTCAGGCCGGAAGCGAGCGTATATACTCACCTTCTTCAAGCAGAAAAGTACGGAGCTGAGCTTCATTTTTTTGAAGAAGTGATGTCGTGGGAAGCTCACCCTTCTGGTGAAGGCGTGCGCGTTGTAACAGCTAATGGAATATATGAAGCTGGAAAAATCATTATTTCTGCAGGCGCTTGGGCACCCGATTTATTACGGGATTTAGGTGTTAGCTTACAAGTAGAGCGTCATGTGCAAATGTTTTTTGAACCAACACAAGGAATAGATATTTTTTCAATGGGAAAACAGCCGATTTATATTTGGGAAGCAGATGATTATGTACAGTTGTATGGTTTCCCTTCTTTTGGATTAAAGGCTGAAGGAGCAAAAGTGGCGTTTTTTCGAAAAGGAACAGCGTGTACGCCGGAAACGATTGATCGAAATATATATGAAGACGAAGTGAACATGATGCGGCACTATCTATCTCAAGGTATTCCACAGCTTAACGGTCGATTTTTACAAGGGAAAACGTGCATGTATACCAATACACCAGATGAGCATTTTGTCATTTCACTGCATCCTGAATATCCTCAAGTAGCGATTGCAGCTGGATTTTCTGGACATGGTTTTAAGTTTGCAAGCGTAGTAGGAGAGATTTTAGCAGATTTAGTGATAGAGGGAAAAACCAATCACCCAATTGATTTATTTACTCCGCAGCGATTTGCGGCGAATAAAATAGTATAAATCGTCGTCAGCTCTTGCGAATGGTTCTATTTAAATGTTTCTAAAGAAGCGAAGGAGGAATAGTAGATGGTTATGGAACATGGTTTAGTGAATGATAATGGGAGACTTGAGCCCACGTTGAAAGGAGAGCTGTATACATCTTCGGACATTTTTAAGTTAGAAAAAGATCATATATTTTCTAAATCATGGAGTTTAGTTGCATTTGAATACGAAATAGCAGAGCCAGGACAATATATTACGACGAGAGTTGAAGACGAAAATATTTTAATTACTAGAGGAAAAGATCACGTGCTGCGTGGATTCTTGAACGTATGTCGGCATCGAGGAGCTAAGCTGTGCAGCCAGGCATCCGGTAAAGCAGGTGTCATTCGCTGTCCATATCATTCGTGGAGCTATAGCTTAGATGGTGATTTAGTAGGTGTTCCTAACACAAGCCACTGTCGAGAGGAACTCGTGCATAATGAAAATTATGGACTAACATCCGTTCACATTGAAGTGTGGCACGGCATGGTTTGGGTTAATTTATCTGACAATCCTATGTCTGTTGAATACCAGCTAGACGCACAAATTTTTGATCGTTTTGGAGAACTTTATACGTTTACTAGATATGAAATTCAAAACTTGAAATCTGCTCACCGTGAAGAATATGAAGTTGAGGCAAACTGGAAGCTTATTGTAGAAAACTTTCAAGAGTGTTATCACTGTTCCTCTATTCACCCTGAACTTACGGCAACGCTGCCTGAATTTCGTTCGGGAGTCGGCACTCAAAGTTCCGTGGGAGGCGGAGCTAAGTTTGGGGATGAATTAGAAGCTTTTTCAATCAGTGGGAAAGGAAGCCGCCCTATGTTAAAAGGATTGCTTCCTGAAGATGACCGCACGTATTTTGGCATTACCGTTCTGCCGCTTGTATTTATCAATTTAACACCGGATCACGTTATTATTCATCGTATTATTCCAATTAGTGCAGAAAAGTCTAAAGTGATTTGTGAATGGTTATTCGACCCGGAGGAAATGGCTAAGCCTGATTTTGACCCAAAAGATGCTGTGGAATTATTTCACCGCGTGAATTTACAAGACTTTGAAGCGTGTGAGTGGTGTCAAGAAAATATGAGCTCAAAATCTTACAAAGAAGGAGGTATTTTAGTACCTATCGAACAGCACGTTTCTCATTTTTACAATTATGTATTGGAAGCAATCGGTATGAAGGTCGAATAGTAAGTAGAAGTGGTCTCACACGTTACTTTGAGGTGTCAGACCACCTCTAACAATCTACTTTAAAATAAGGGGGAAATAAATTGAGTACAAGCTCTAAACTAACAGAACCCATTATCCGCGTTACCGATGTTTCAAAAGTATTTGGTCGCCAAAAAGAACAGGCTCTTAAGCTACGAGAAGCTGGACAAAGTAAATATGAAGTCGAACAAGCTACTAAGACAACCGTTGCTATTTACAATGCTCATTTCGAAGTGAAAAAGGGAGAAACCTTTGTGTTAATTGGATTATCAGGAAGCGGGAAATCTACTTTACTTCGATGCTTGAACGGGCTTGTAGAACCGACAGAAGGGACGGTATATCTAGAAAACACAGATATTTCTCATATGCCAAAAAGACAGCTTCAGGAAGTCCGGAGAAATAAAATTGGGATGGTCTTTCAAAATGTGGGCCTCCTTCCAAACCGCACTGTGATTGACAACATTACGTTTGGTCTAGAGATACAAGGTGTATCAGCAAACGAAAGAGAAAAGCGAGGGAAAAAGGCGCTTGAAATGGTGGGCTTAAATGGACAAGCTTATAAAAGAATTTATGAATTATCAGGAGGTATGCAGCAGCGGGTTGGACTAGCAAGAGCTCTTGCTTCTGAACAGGAGATTTTGCTGATGGATGAGCCTTTTTCAGCTTTAGATCCTCTTATTCGAAGAGATATGCAAAAGCTATTTCTTGATATTCAGGGAGAAGTACAAAAAACAGTTATTTTTGTGACGCATGATTTGGATGAAGCATTAACTTTAGGCCACCGGGCTGCCGTGATGAAAGACGGGGAAATTGTACAGCTTGGAACCGCTGAAGATATTTTAAGTCAACCGGCAACTGATTATGTAAAGCTGCTTGTTCAAGACGTTAATTACGGCAAAATTCGCCTTGCTAAAGACGCGGTGATTCCGGTAGAAACGGCTGCCTATGAGTATGAATCACCGCAAGTCGTATTAAGAAGAATGAGAACCAATCATTTATCTACTATTTTTGTTCTTGATAGCGCTGATCGCTTATTGGGCTTAATGAGCATTTATACAGTGATGGAGCTGATAGAAGCTCATAAGCATGATTTAAAAGGAAAAGAAATGACACAGCCGCATTGTGTTAATCCTGATATGTCTTTACAAGAAATGATTCCTCTATTTACAGACAGTCATTCGCCTGTAGTCATTGTTGATAACTATCATCGCCTACAAGGTATGATTTCCCCAAGCACTCTTATTGCAAATCTCACTGAACGTACTTCAGTGACCGAGCAACAAGAAGTTAAGTCATATCAAATGGAGGTCCGATAAATATGATGGTAAATTCCGCGACGATTCCTCGCATCCCTTTAGATAAATGGGCAAATTCATTTGTTGATTACATGATTGATAGTTTTTCAGGTGTATTTACTGGAATCAACCAGATAATGACCAGCTTAATAAGCAGTCTCGAATGGGCATTGACGGCTTCTCCTCCACTAGTAACGGTTGTTGTTTTTGTTCTATTAGCGCTATGGTTAACAGATTGGAAGATAGCTGTATTTACATGTTTTGGTTTACTTCTTATTATTAGCTTGAATTTATGGGAAGCATCGATGCTGACCTTATCTCTCGTTTTAGCTTCTACTATTATCTCACTTCTATTTGGCGTTCCTTTAGGCATATTATCACATCGCTTTAACAAAGTTGGAGCAGTGATAAAGCCCATTCTTGATATTATGCAAACAATGCCTGCTTTTGTTTACTTAATTCCGTCCGTACTTTTATTTGGATTAGGGAATGTTACAGCTCTTATTGCTACTTTTATTTTCGCAATGCCGCCTGCGGTTCGTCTGACGCTGCTTGGACTTCAGCAAGTTCCCCAAACCACTTTAGAAGCAGCAGAAGCTTTTGGAGCGACGGAATGGCAAAAATTAATCAAAGTCCAGCTGCCGCTCGCTTTGCCTATGATTATGTCGGGTGTAAACCAGGTTATTATGCTATCTCTTTCGATGGTTGTTATTTCTTCAATGGTCGGTGCAGGTGGCTTGGGTGCTGAGGTATTAAGAAGCATCAGTATGTTGGATGTAGGCTTAGGATTTATCGGTGGGATTGCGGTTGTCATTATTGCCGTTATTTTAGATCGTCTGACGCACCTTTCTACTCAAAAAAGAAAAGGTATTCAATCAAGTAAATAAAATGAATAAAGGTGGGAGTATATGAAACAATCAAAAAAATTTTCTTTTATTATGCTAACAATCGTCATTATGCTGCTTGTCTCCGCATGTGGCAATAGAAATACAGCAAGCGGCACGACGACTAAAAAAGAAATTACAATTGGATACATACCATGGGACGAAGCCGTAGCTGTTACGTTTCTATGGAAGGAATTATTAGAGGGAAAAGGTTATAAAGTTAAAGCAGTTCAAAGCGACGTAGCTCCGCTTTTCTCAGGAGTTGCTCAAGGAAACATTGATTTATTTTTGGATGTATGGATGCCGACCACTCATAGTGTTTATATGAAAAGGTTTGGAAAACAAGTTGACGTGCTCGGTACTTGGTATGATCAAGCAGATAGCGGATTGGCCGTTCCCGACTACGTAGACGCGCAGTCACTAGCTGATTTAAAAAATAAGAAAGATGAGTTTAACGGAAAGATTATTAGTATTGAACCAGGATCTGGAATAAACGGCCTTACTAAAGATCATGCGATGCCAAGCTATGGGTTAACAGACTGGAATTTAGTAGAAAGCAGCACAGCCGCCATGTTATCGGAGTTAGATAAAGCCATTGCTAATAAAGAACCCATTGTTGTTACGTTATGGCGCCCCCACTGGGCTTTTGAAAAGTATAATCTCAGATACTTAAAAGATCCCAAAAATACGATGAATCCAACTGGACCTGAAAAAATACAGTCGATTAGCAAAAAGGGATTTAAAGAAGATTATCCAGAAGCAGCAAAGTGGCTGAAAGATTTTTCTATTAGTGCCGATCAACTAGCATCTTTAGAATCAGAAATTAACAGTGCAAAAGACGAGACAAAAGGTGTGAAAAACTGGATTTCTAAAAATAAAAAAGTGACGGAAAGCTGGGTAAAATAATAGATGGAAAAGAAAAGGCTGTCTCATAAGTGAACCTATTGACTTAGAGACTGTTTTTTTGGGGGAGAACTTTTTATCTGCAGTTTTTCTAACGGATTAAGTTCGGTAAAATCTCAATAAATGAAAGTTTTTTAACCTGATATGTAAATTAAAAAAATATATTTAAATTAAAAAAAGTGGCATTGCTTTCTATTATCCAAGTACAATTTAAATAATGAATGCTTTACGTTTCGCATGTAAGTATTTATTTATACCTATGTTGTCATAATTTATGTGATTCCCCAAAGCATAAATTACTTTTCATTACCTTATTGTGTACAAAAATATTGTAAGATAGGCTCATGCTTTTAACAGCATGGGCCTATTTTTATAGACAGCTTGAAAATAGGTATTTGCAAACTGGAAAATTAATCTTTCCCTCTTGTACAATAAATATTCTTCTGTACAAAAATAGAGTGTATAATAGGAATGTTGACTTGATAGGAAAAAGAGAGAGCCTTATCAAGCAAAGGAAGATGGAGTGGAGAGTGTGTACTGAAAGTGAAATTGTCCAGCAGCAAAAATAAACATGTTTTTCGAATGCTTCTAGAAGAATATCTAGAATGAAAGTAGGAACATTATGGAAAAGAAAATGAGGTTTGGCATCAAATCCAAAATTATTATTGGATATTTAATTGTTATTGTCTGTTTATTCATTGCATTTATTGTTTTAAACAGTCAAATTTCATCTTTGCAAAAAGAACGAAATTTTATCATTGATCATGATATTGAAGTGCATGATTTGACCAATCGAATTGAAAAACACCTGCTCGATATGGAAACCGGACAAAGGGGCTATATTATTACAGGAGAAGCGAGTTACTTAGAACCTTATAACAGCGCAGCATCAAGTTGGGAAAAAGATTATAATGCGCTGTATCAGCTTCTAAATAATAATCCAAATCAGCAGGAGAAACTGGAGAAGATTAAAGGAAGCATTCAAGACTGGATTGAAGCTGCTGGTGAACCGACCATTGCATTAAAAAAAGAAAATAATACAAAAGAGCTTCAGCAGTTTTTTGAGAAAGATCCTGGGCGCCAGTATATGGATGATATACGCAGCCAGTTTACTTCTTTTAGAAATGTAGAGAAAAAATCGACTGAAACAAGAGCAACAGAGTTAGACGAGAAAAATCAAAAAATAAAAATTGGACTTTACGGTTTGCTGTTATTTGTTACGCTTATTTCACTTGCTATCGCTATTGTTTTGTCCAATTCCATTGTGAATACGATTAAAGAAGTTACGCAAACGATCAAACGAATTACGGCTTCAAAAGGCGAGTTAAAAGGAAGAATTAAAGTTCGATCTAATGATGAAATTAAAGATTTAGGGATAGCCACGAACGCGTTGTTAGAAAATATTGAAGAGCGAAACTGGCTTCAAACGAACATTGCTCATGCTGTAACGATGTACCAAGGCATAGCATCTGTAGACAAGCTTGCGGAAAAATTTCTCTTTACGGTTTCAGAAATGACAGGAGCTTCTTTCGGAGCATTTTATGTTCGAGAGGAAAATGATAAAGGAGATCTATTCGTCAAACAAGCTGCTTTTGCAGATAGAAAAGGCGATGCGGGAAGAGAGAGCTTTTTGATAGGCCAAGGGCTCATTGGACAAGCTGCTTTAGAAAAAAGAACCCTTGTCATAAACGATGTACCTGACACGTACCAGCTCATTGCTTCAGGATTAGGAGATGTAAAACCTAAGAGTATTTTTATTGTGCCCGTCTTATTTGAAGATGAGGTAATTGCAGTTATCGAGCTGGCATCGCTGCACGAATTTACAGTTTTAGAGCAAGAACTTATTAGTCAAGTGATTGAAACGTTTGGTCTCACTATCAATGGTGTAATCAGACGGATGGAAATTGCCCGTCTATTAAAAGAATCTCAGGCGATGACAGAAGAGCTCCAGGCTCAGTCTGAAGAACTTCAAACACAATCAGAGGAACTGCAAATGCAGTCTGAAGAGCTGCGTATGATTAATGAACAGCTAGAAGAAAGAACAAAAGATGCAGAAGAAAAATCGTTTGAATTAGAGGCTGCAAAAGAAGATTTAGAAGAAAAAGCTCATCAGCTGGAATTGAATTCTCAATACAAATCTGAATTCCTTGCTAATATGTCGCACGAGCTTCGAACACCGCTTAACAGCATTCTTATTTTGTCTGAAATGCTTGAGGAAAACGCGGCTAAAACGCTATCTGAAGATGAAGAAGAATATGCTCGTATTATCCATTCTTCAGGAAAAGACTTGTTGGCATTAATCAACGATATCTTGGATTTATCAAAAGTAGAGTCTGGAAAACTAGATGTCTTGCTTGCTGAGATGAATATGAGTGAGCTTCCAGATCAAATTGAACGTAATTTCAGCCACGTTGCTGAACAGAAAGAAGTAAAATTAAAAATTAATAAAGCACAAGATGTACCGGACATCATTCACACAGATGAAAAGAGATTCCAGCAAATTGTGAAAAATCTTTTATCAAATGCATTTAAATTTACGGAATCGGGATCTGTCACAGTATCTATTCAACAAGTAGCTGACCATCGTCTTACAACAGCTATGCGTACAGTCGATACGGATTGCTGGCTAGAAATAGCTGTAGCTGATACAGGGATTGGTATACCAAAAGAAAAGCATCAGCTTATCTTTGAAGCGTTTCAGCAGGCCGATGGAGCTACGGTTCGCAAGTACGGAGGAACGGGACTTGGTTTATCTATTTGCAGTGAGTTTGCAAAATTATTGGGCGGCTGGATTTCCCTAAGCAGTGAAGTAGGAAAAGGAAGTACGTTTACACTCTATCTTCCTAGTCTCTCTAACGGTCTTGTTGACTATGAAAAAGTAAATTTTGCATATGAAGAAGTAGCAGTATCTGTAGAAGAAGCTGTAGAAGAAGCTAAACCTGAAGCAGAAATAACTGAAATTGATCATCCTGTACAACCAGTTGAACCTTCATTACAAGATGATGAAAATGTATTTCAGGATAAGCGAGTGCTCATCGTAGATGATGACCAGCGCAACATCTTCGCCTTAAAAACTGCGCTAGCTAAACAAGGTATGACCATTATGACAGCTCATAACGGAATAGAGTGTCTTGAAATGATGAAGAATAGTGAACCATTTGATCTCATTTTAATGGATATTATGATGCCGCAAATGGACGGATATGAAGCGATGCAGAAAATTAGAGGAGAGCTAAAGCTTGTTGATTTGCCTATTATTGCATTAACCGCTAAAGCGATGAAAAATGATCGTGAAAAATGCTTGGAAGCTGGAGCATCAGATTATATCAGCAAACCTTTAGATTTAAATCAGCTGTTCTCCGTTATGCGTGTATGGCTAGTAAATTAAGCGGGGTATGAAACATAAATGGATATGAAGCACCTAGATTTAAGTGAAGACTTAGTTATGAATAAAAAAACAGATTTGGAGATTGATTTACTGCTGACGGCTATTTATCGATTAACAGGATTCGATTTCAGACAGTACGCTAAATCTTCTATCTGTCGCCGGGTCTATAATCGAATGAAAATTGAACGTATTCCAACTGTGTCTCGATTGCTAGAAAAAGCGATTCACGAAGAAGAATTTATGAATCAGCTTTTAAATGATTTTTCGATAAATGTAACAGAGATGTTTCGCGATCCAAGCTTTTTTAAAGCATTTCGCACAAAAGTGATTCCGGTATTAAAGGATTATCCGGAAATTCGCATTTGGCACGCTGGCTGTGCAACGGGCGAAGAGGTATTTTCTATGGCGATTCTTTTAGAAGAAGAAGGGTTAATGGATAAAACGGTCATTTACGCAACCGATATGAACGAAGATGTATTAGAAAAAGCAAAACAAGGTGCCTTTTCTTTACGTAAAATGAAGTCATATACAAAAAATTATATTCAAGCCGGTGGAAAGAACGCCTTCTCAGAATATTATCAGACGGATCATCACTATGCATATTTTCATCCGTCGCTGTTAAAAAATATTATCTTTGCTCAGCATAATTTAGTCACGGATCAGTCATTTAATGAATTTCACGTCATCATTTGCCGAAACGTCCTTATTTATTTTACAGCTCAGCTGCAAAATCAAGTGTATAATTTATTTTCAGAAAGCCTGTGTGCAAAAGGATTTCTTGGGCTTGGTGATAAAGAAACGCTTCGCTTTGCTGAAGGAGCAGCTTCTTATATCGAGTTTGCAGGGAACGAGCGCATTTATCAAAAGCAATAAAAAAAGACCTCATTTATGAGGTCTTTTTTTATTGTGCTTGGGCTTGAATCATAAGCACGCACATATCATCAGGCTGATTTAACTTTTGTTCTTCTGAAAAAATTTCATTCATAAATGTCTGCGGATTTGTCCATTTTTGTTCAGTAAGCTTTTGAAGACGAAGGGCAGATTCATTTTCGCAAGGGCCCATTGATTCAAGAGCTCCGTCTGTAAATAGCAAAATTTGCACATCGTTCTCAAAGCTGACAACAGATTTCTGAACGTCCATTTCTTCAAAAAACCCTACAGGGCAGCTTCCTCGTTGAAGAGGAACGAGCGTATGTTCATCCACTAACATATAACCTTCTGGATGCCCGGCATTCACATATTCTACTGTCTTAGCTTCCGTATCAATCACTAAATAAATAGCAGTGAAATAGTAAGGGATTTCATCTTTTTCGCTGTGCAATAATTCCATGTAGCGATTCAGCTCTGTAATAACCTGCTCAGGGTCTACGAGAGACTTGATAGCTTCTCTGAGCACAGACGAAATAAACATACAAACAAGCGAGGCAGAGATGCCGTGCCCCATCATATCAAAAAGGATAATCCCGTACCGGTGCTCATCAATTTTGTGCCAATAGTACATATCACCCGCTAATTTAAAAGAAGGATAATATGAAACTTCCATTTGAATATCTTTCTCTCGTAAAGGGGGACTGAGTAAGTTTTGCTGTACGTGCGTAGCTAAATCTAACTCAGTTTGAATTTTCTTTTCATGTTCCGTGTGCCAGTCAATTTCTGCTTTAAGACGTAAGGCTACCCGCATACGAGCCAGCAGTTCCACTTTATTGATCGGCTTTGTAACGTAATCTGTTCCGCCGGCGTCTAGAGCTTCTACTAATTTGCTGCTGTCTTCTAGGGCTGTGACAAAGATAATTGGAATATGTTTTAAGCGTTCTACCTGTTGAATTCGCCTGCAGGCTTCGATTCCATCAATTTCGGGCATCATAATATCAAGTAAAATCAAATCGACCGAATTCGTTTTTGAGTTCTCATCGTCCAGGTTAAGATAGTCAAAAAGGGCATGGGCAGACGTAAGAGACACACAGTTATCGTAGCCAGCGCCTTTTAAAATTTTTTCAATCACAAATAGATTGACTTGATTGTCATCTACTAGAAGAATGGTCATGCTTTATTTCCCCTTATTATGTTTGAAGACTAATGATTGAGTATGTAGTTTTCAAGCATTTTTTATACTTTTTCTGTTTTTCTATTTATCTATTATACAGAAAACAGAGCGTTTAGGGTATTTTTTAAGATTATTCTTTTCTATTAAAAAAGTCATTCGTCCCCAGAAAAGGAGACAAATGACTTTTTATAGCAATTTGTATAACGCAAATATCCCGAAAGTCAGTACAACCGCTCCCGAAATACGATTTACCCAAATTAAGCTTTTATTCGTAAACTTCGAACGGGCAAGACTAATAGCAAAACTGAGCGAAAGCCACCAGCAGGCCGATCCTAAAAATACGCCTGCAACCATTGTCAAAGCAGAAGCAGCATCAAATGCTGATTTACTAATGCCTACACCAGAAAATACGCCAATAAAAAATAAGATCGTCATTGGATTCGTAACTGTTAAAAAAAGAACGGATGTATAAGAACGAAGTAAACCTTCTCCTTTAGCAGCGGCAGCGTGCTCCGCAGGTCGAGAACGAAAAGTTTGTACACCTAAATAACATAAAAATAATCCCCCAATCAGCTGAAGCCAAATCTTTTGGGTTAGTAAAAAGGTTGTAATGAACGTTAGGCCAAACGCAGCGATGCATCCATAAAGAGCATCTGCTGTAGCTGCTCCCAGCCCGGATACAAATCCGTGTAATCGCCCTTTAGATAACGTGCGATTGATACATAAAATACCAATGGGACCGACGGGAGCAGCAACGGAAAAACCGATCACTAACCCCTTTAGAAAATAAAATAAGTTCATCTTTTACGTTGCTCCTATGAAGTTTTTCTTTAGTATAGTACAAAAGCAATCGTGAATGAAGCCAAATTTGAGAAAGTTGTTAACACATATTTTTAGTCTGTTCGGGTACATCATAATGGTGTTATAAAAAACATCACTAGTAAATTTATTTTAATCATTAAAAAGTTCAAAAAATAAATTATTTTACACAGAAAATTAAATGTAGTAAAATAATTCACTGTTACATATATAGAAAGATCTACCACTGAAAAGTAGTCATTCGTAATGAGATGAAGAGAGGTTAGTCATCATGAGTAATCTGTTTGCAAAAAAAGATGTTAACAAGCTGTTAGAGGAAAATGCAGCAAAAGAATCAACTAAGACACTAGGGTTATTTGATGTTATTTTGATGGGAGTAGGAGCAACTATTGGGACAGGAGTTCTGGTTATAGCAGGGCTAGTTGCCGCCAGGGATGCAGGGCCCTCGGTCTCCATTTCCTTTGTTATTTCTGCAGTAGCCTGTATTCTTGTTGCGCTGTGTTATGCAGAATTTGGTTCAGCTGTTCCAAGTTCGGGAGGCGCATATACATACATATATGTTTCACTAGGAAAATTTGTAGCGCATTTGATAGGGTGGTCCATCGTAGGATGCTATACGGTATCTTTAGCTTCCGTAGCGGGCGGATGGTCATCTTATGTGAATAATGTGCTTACTGAATTTGGTATTAGACTTCCTGAATCGTTCACGGCCATACCAAGCAATGGAGGTATTATCAATCTTCCTGCAGTATTTATTGTGCTGTGCATGTCGTTTTTATTAACAAGAGGGGTAAAAGAAAGTAAAAAAATAAATAACTTAATGGTTTTAATCAAGATAGGTATTGTTCTTTTATTTGTAGCCGTGGGCGTCTTTTTTATTCATACAAATAACTGGCACCCATTTACCCCTTTTGGTGTGAAAGGAATCTTTGCAGGCGCAGCTTCCGTCTTTTTTGCTTATAACGGATTTGATGCCATTTCTACTTCGGCAGAGGAAGTGAAAAATCCGCAAAGAAACTTGCCGCTAGGTATTTTGATTGCACTGAGTGTTTGTGCAGTCATTTACGTAGTAATTGCATTAGTATTAACAGGAATGGTTTCTTATAAAGAGCTAAACGTAGGCGATGCGTTGTCATATGCGCTCAATAGCGTAGGACAAGAATGGGCAGCGCTCATTGTATCTATAGGAGCGGTTATTGGTATTATGGCCGTCGTATTTGCTTATTTGTTTGTCGTGCCTCGCATACTGATGTCAATGAGCCATGATGGATTATTGCCGTCTCTTTTTGCGAAAGTAAACCGAAAAAACAGTGAACCTGTCATATCCACATGGCTTGTCGGGGCGTTAGGCGCGATCGTAGCTGGTTTTGTTGATTTAAAACAGCTGGCAGATTTAGCGAATATGCTGGCGATTGTCACGTTTGCTGCCGTTTCATTTTCGATTTTGGCTCTGCGAAAAAGTCAGCCTAATTTAAAACGCGGTTTCAAAGTACCTTTTGTACCATTTATTCCGATTATTGCTATTCTTTGCTGTATCTTTCTCATGTTCAACTTATCAATGAAAACGTGGATGTATTCAATCGGCTGGATGCTGATTGGCGTCTTTATTTACGTTGGATACGCCAGAAAGAACAAGAGCGCTTAACAAAAAGACTCTAAGCGAACAAGCTAGAGTCTTTTTTGTGTATATATTTCTCTTGAAAGTGATCTATGAACATAACGTAAAAATTAAAACTTTATTTGAGACATATGTCCTTTTTATTTTAGGAAGTGTTATTGTTTAATAAAAGAAACCGTTATGATGGAGAGGAAAACATGAGGGAAATTACGAGTGAGAAACAGCTGATGGAGTATATAAATACTTATAAATTAGAGTCGGTTTTCAAAAAAGAGTTACTACCGCATTTGTCACTGTATGATGTCGAGGCAGGGGAACGTCTTTGTTCTCAAGGAGATGCGTCTCACTGTTTGTACATATTGATGAAAGGCAAGGTTAAAGTTTATACCATATCGCCCGAAGGCAAGACACTTGTTCTTTCCTTTAAACAGCCCCTTGAAGTAATAGGCGATATTGAGTATGTACAAGATGTTGAGATTATGAATACGGTTGAAGCCGTTTCACCTTTAGTTGTTATCGGCATACCATACAAACGATTAAAACAGCATGCGAGCAATGATCCACAGCTGCTGACATTTTTACTGGAAATGCTCACAAAAAAGTTTTGCGCAAAATCGAACTCGCTAAGCTTTAATTTAATGTACCCAGTGGAAGTGCGGCTGGCTAGTTACTTGCTCTCTATTTTTTGTGAAGAATCGCATTTGGTTATGAATCAAAAAACAGAAAGCTTAAAAGATATAGCTAATTTAATCGGAACGACTTACCGGCATTTAAATCGTGTTCTTCAAAAATTTGTAGCGCAAGGAGTTATTGAAAAAAAGAAAGGCTCCATTATTCTCAAAGATAAGGAAAAACTGAGCTGTCTAGCAAACGACAATATATACGAGTAGAAAAAGTAATAGATTAGTTGAAGGGGGAGAGAGAAGAATGAAAACATACCGAACGCTGCTATTTGACATTGATAATACGCTTTTAGATTTTAACGCAGCCGAAGAGCAGGCTTTACAGCTTCTTTTTGCTAACCACGATATTCCGCTGACTGAGGAAAGCAAAAAACGTTATAGTTTAATCAACCAGGGGTTATGGACAGCTTTTGAAGAGAATAAAATAAGCCGTGAGCAAGTTGTAAATACCCGCTTTTCTACTCTATGTAAAGAATATGGAATAGAAAAAGACGGAAAGCTACTTGAAGCAGAGTACCGAACGTATTTGAATAATGGCCATCAGCTAATTGACGGAGCAATTGAGGTAATTAAAAAACTGAGCAGGTACTATGATTTGTACGTTGTTACAAACGGAGTCTCGGCTACACAGTATAAGCGCCTTCAAGACTCAGGCCTATATCCTTATTTTAAAGAAGTATTTGTTTCAGAAGATACAGGTTTTCAAAAACCTATGAAGGAATATTTTGATTATGTTTTTTCACATATAGAAGAGCTGTCCGTACATAAAACATTAATTGTCGGAGATTCTTTGAGTGCAGATATTCAAGGCGGGCAGCTAGCCGGTATTGATACGTGCTGGTTTAATCCTCAGGCAAAAAAGAACGATACAAAGTGGGTGTCAACCTACGAAATAGGAAGACTTCAAGAGCTTTATGACTTGCTGAACGTAAGTAATGAAGCAGCTTCATTACAAGTGTAAAATATATAATAAAAGAAACAAAAAAACACCAGTCCTTTCCTCTGAATAAAAAGGCTGGTGTTTTTTATTTTATGGCTTTTGAGAGCTTAAAAATAACTCTAGGGATATCGGTCTATGAACGTGATTACTAAGGTAATCAATACATATTTAAACAGTTTTATCTCAAAAGCAATAGGGTATTTTAACAATATCCCAGATAAAGTAAGTAACTAGGAGGTCGTAAAAGATGATTAACGGAAAAAGCTTATCTCGTTCAGGAAAGAGTTCATATAGAAGAGAAACAGCGGTTGGAAAAACAGGAATGGTAGCCAGTGCTCATCCAATTGCAACAGACGCCGGAGAACAAGTGCTAAGAGCTGGAGGCAACGCAATTGATGCAGCAATTGCCGTTCAGTTTGGGCTCAACGTCGGAGAACCGATGATGACCGGTATTGGAGGCAGCGGCTTTTTTATGGTGTATCACAATGAAAGCAAAACAACTAAAATTTTTGACGGGCATTCTCAGGCTCCTAAAGCAGCTTATCCTGAAATGTTTCTTGATGAAAATAAAGAAGTTATTCCGTTTAGAAAGCGTTCTACTCATGCAACGGCAATTGGAATTCCAGGGATTTTAAAGGCGATGGAAGCAGCTCGTAAAGAGTATGGAACAAAACCCCTTGCTGAATTGATTGAACCGGCTGCCAAAGCAGCAGAAGCAGGTGTGGAAACAAACTGGGTTCTTGGAGATATTTTAAAAACATACGCTTACCGACTAGGAGAACATGCTAAGCAGCTATATTCTCCAAACGGCAAGCCTATGCAAGAAGGAGATATGATTAATAAAAAAGATCTTGCTAAAACATTTCGTATTCTTCAAGAAAAAGGTATCGAGGCTTTTTATGAAGGTGAAATTGCAGAAGCCATTATTTCAACGATCAAAGAGCACGGCGGTTTTATGGAACTGTCGGATTTGAAAGAATACCAGATTAAGATCGATGAGCCCGTGTGGGGAGATTATAAAGGATACCGAATTGCTTCTTCCAACATGCCTAGTGCAGGAGGAACCACCGTGCTGCAAATCTTAAAGCTATTAGAGGACTTTGATGTGTCTCAATACGACGTGAAATCTTGGGAAAAGTATTATTTGTTTGCAGAGGCTATGCGCATTGCATTTTCAGATAAAATTGCATTCTCTGGAGATCCAGCCTACAGTGACATTCCACTAAAAGGGCTTTTAAATGACGAATATATAAAGGAACGTCAAAAATTAATTAATTGGAAACATAAAAATGAGAAAGTTGATTTTGGCAACCCGTGGGATTATGAGAAAGGCCAAAAAGTGAACGTTGTGCGTCAGCCTTATGAACCTGAACGTGAGCTTAGTGAAACAACTCACTTCACCGTAGTTGACCGCTGGGGTAATATTGTCGCTTGTACATCAACTGTGGAACATCCTTTTGGTACAGGAATTATGGTTAAAGACCATGGGTTTTTACTCAACAACGAGCTTACTGATTTTGATGCTATTCCTGGAGGATTAAATCAAGCAGATGCAGGAAAGCGTCCGGTTAGCTGTAAAAGTCCAACCATCGTTTTTAAAGATAGCGAACCTGTACTCACTCTAGGATCTCCAGGCGGACCAACAATTGTAGGGTCTGTGTTTCAAACACTTATGAATGTCTTAGACTATGGAATGGATATAAAAGAAGCGATTGAAGAACCAAGAATTTTTAATAGTACAGGATCACTTATCGGTTGGGAAGCCGGAGTGGATATGAATGCCAAAGGAGAGCTAGAAGCCATGGGATTTAATTTTGGAGATGAGCCATTCCCAATCGGAAATGTTCAAGGGATTCAAATCGATAAAGAAAACGGCCGTTTATTTGGAGCAGCTGATTCCAGCCGTGAAGGAAAAGCAACTGGCTTAGACTCTTAATAGTTAAAAAATGCATTGTACGCCCTCTCTTTTGTAAAAAGAGAGGGCGTACAATGCATTAAAAAAGATAAAAATGAGTAGGTAAAAAGAAGGAATATTTTTTTCTGAAAACATACTTTAGACCTTTATTATTATCAGCCTAATCTTCAGAAAGGAAAAAGAATAGAACGTTTTCATGTCCGGCTAATAAAAAAAGGTACTGATTTTTCAAGAGATTAATGAAAACAAAATGGTCGGAAAGTATAAAAAACGGAATAGCGTTTTCAATGCTGGAAAGATAAAGTGTTTAATCATGTAGAAGTATAAAACGAAACGTCTGGAAATCATGGTTTGAAATGTAAAAAAAGCCGTACACTTTTGTTGGAAAAACGGTTACATAAAAAGGGCTCTTACACGTAAACTTTGGTCCTAGTTACAGCTCAATGAAAAAGATAAAAATGAGAAATAGCTACATTTGGCATGTTTGACTTTCGTCATTTATCCAAGTAATCTTTTGGTTGAACGGAACCGGTTCTGTTTTCGGATTTTTGATAGCTAATTGAATTAATAAATTTATATTCTTTACTAACACAAAAGGAGAAAACATATGAAAATGAAACGAGTTGCTAAGCATACAACTGCTGCTACATTGGCTGCAGCCCTACTAGTAGGTGGAGGATATCAAACATTTGCTAAAGGAAATGACAGTAAAGACTTTAATAATAGCTACGGCATTTCGCATATTACTCGCGATAATATGGTGAAAATTCCACAGCAGCAAAACAGTGATCAGTTTAAAGTTCCTGCTTTTAATGAATCAACTATTAAAAACATTGCTTCTGCTAAAGGAAAAGATGCATCAGGAAATACAATTGACTTAGATGTATGGGACAGCTGGCCATTACAAAATGTTGATGGAACAGTGGCGACTTATCATGGATATCAAATTGTGTTTGCCCTAGCAGGTGACCCAAAAGATTCGAATGACACGTCTGTTTATCTTTTCTATAAAAAAGCTGGAGACAAATCTATTGACAGCTGGAAAAACGCTGGAAGAGTGTTTAAAGACAGCGATAAATTCGTTCCGAATGACCCGCATCTTAAAAATCAAACACAAGAATGGTCTGGTTCTGCCACGTTAACAAAAGATGGTAAAGTTCGTTTATTCTATACGGATTATTCAGGTAAACAATACGGAAAACAAACGTTAACGACAGCTCAAGTGAACATGTCTCAGCCAGACGATACTACGTTAAAAGTTGACGGAGTAGAAGATTACAAGTCAATCTTTGATGGCGACGGAAAGATTTATCAAACGGTTCAGCAGTTTATTGATGAAGGCGGGTATGACACAGGAGATAACCATACGCTAAGAGATCCTCACTACATAGAAGACAACGGACATAAGTACCTTGTTTTCGAAGCGAACACTGGAACAGAAGATGGCTACCAAGGCGAAGACTCTTTATATAACAGAGCATACTATGGAGGAAACAATCCTTTCTTCCAATCTGAAAAGAAAAAGCTTCTTGAAGGATCTAATAAAGAAAAAGCTTCTTTAGCAAACGGGGCTTTAGGCATTATTGAGTTAAATGACGACTATACGCTTAAAAAAGTAATGAAGCCGCTTATTACATCAAACACAGTTACAGACGAAATTGAACGTGCAAACATCTTCAAAAAAGATGGAAAATGGTATTTGTTCACCGATTCTCGCGGATCTAAAATGACGATTGATGGAATCGGACAAGATGATGTGTATATGCTAGGCTATGTTTCAAATACGTTAACAGGAAAATATAAGCCTTTAAATGATACAGGATTAGTTCTTCATATGGATTTAGATCCTAATGATAAAACATTTACGTATTCTCACTTTGCTGTACCGCAAACAAAAGGGGATAATGTCGTTATTACAAGCTACATGACAAATAGAGGCTTTTATGAAGACAACCACTCTACATTTGCACCAAGCTTCTTAGTGAACATTGACGGTTCAAAAACATCTGTTGTAAAAGATAGTGTTCTTGAGCAAGGTCAGTTAACAGTAGATGAAGACTGAGCGCTTTGCAATAGCAACAAAAGAAAATGGTGATTGTAATCACCATTTTCTTTTGTTTTATTCGATGTAGACAAAAAAGAGAAAGGTGGGGTTTGTTTGAAGAAAAAAGGTGCTTATAAATGGATAGCGCTTGCCGTTCTTTTAGTTGTAATAGCCGGACTCATTATAGCAGCCGTATCCAAAAAAGAGGATACAAAAGACCAAGGAAAAGAAAAAGAGAATAAAAGTGAATCCACTTATCGCCCAGTGTATCACTTCAGCACGCCTGATAAATGGAAAAATGATCCCCAAAAGCCCATTTATTTTGACGGGAAATATCATTACTATTACTTATACAATCATGATTATCCTAAAGGGAACGGGACGGAATGGCGACATGCAACGTCTAAAGATTTGGTTCATTGGAAAGATGAAGGAGTAGCTATTCCAAAGTATACAAATAAAAATGGCGATATATGGTCCGGATCGGTTGTAGAAGATAAAGAGAACACAGCAGGCTTTGGTAAAGGCGCAATTGTAGCGATTATGACTCAGCCTTCTGCCGATGGACAAAAGCAAGAACAGTATTTATGGTATAGTACCGATAGAGGAAAAACCTTTAAATCATATAGCAAAAATCCTATCATGCCTAATCCAGGCACCAAAGATTTTAGAGATCCCAAAGTCATATGGGATAATGAACATGACAAGTGGGTTCTCGTCATGTCAGAAGGTGAAAAAATCGGATTTTATGAATCTTCTAATCTAAAGGATTGGACATATACGGGAGGATTTGTAACTAAAGATATTGGCATTACCGAATGTCCAGACCTTTTTCAAATGAAGGCAGATGACGGGACAGTTAAGTGGGTTCTCGGGACAAGTGCAAATGGAAAAGAAAGCGGAAAGCCAAACACTTATGCTTATTGGACAGGAAATTACGATGGAACAACATTCACTCCCGATATGGACGAGCCGCAATGGCTCGATCATGGCTTCGATTGGTACGGAGCAGTCACGTTTGAAGACGGTAAAAATAAAGGTTCCTTAAAAAAACGCTACGCTTTTGCATGGATGAACAACTGGGATTATCCAGATAAGACGCCAACGATGAAAGAAGGGTTTAACGGCTTCGATTCAGTAACCCGTGAAATTACACTTTCAAAACAAGACGACAATCAGTACAGCCTGTTATCAAAGCCTGTCGAAGAATTAAATCAGCTAACTGATTCAACAAACTCTCTTGAACAAGTAGAAGTGAATGGAGAGAAAAAGTTAAAGATAAAAGGTGAAGCTTATCAGCTTGATACAGATATTTCATGGTCAGATGCAGAAAATGTAGGCTTACGACTTCGAGAGTCCGCCGATCAAAAGCGGCACATTGATGTGGGTATTTTTGCAAAAGATAACGTCTCATATGTGAACAGAAGCTATAGCAATCAGCCTGATCAAAGCAAAAAGTATGTGGAAAGCCGTGATTACTTTGATGCAGGCAAGAAAAATGTTCATTTGAAGATATTAGTAGATAAAACAAGCATTGAAGTCTTTGTTGATAATGGGAAAACCGTGCATTCTAGCGAGGTGTTTCCGCGTCACAACGACCAAGGAATTACGCTTTTCTCTCAAGGAGGAACGTCTCTCTTTAAAAATATAGAAATCAAACATTTTCGTTCCATTCAGTAATTTCCCTACTTTTAAAAAGAAGGAGCAGAATATCGCCTTATTGTGGTTTAGGACTAGGCAGAAAGGGTACATGTCTACTAACAGCAAATGAAAGGGTGTTTATTCAAATGGAAGAGAAAATGAGACAACTAATAGAGGGACTTAATACCGATTTAGCGGGTGAATATTCGGCGGTTATTCAGTACACTTACTATGCGTCTACAGTAACCGGCTTAGAATATCAAATTTTAAAACCTTTCTTTGAGGGAGAAATTCCTGACGAGCAAGGACACGCCCTTTATTTATCGGAAAAAATCAAAAACCTTGGCGGTGAGCCAACAACAAAGCCGGCTGAGGTGAAGCACGTTTCAAACGTAACGGAAATGCTTAAAGAAGCGAGCAAGGCTGAAAAAGAAACTATCCAGCGCTACGAAGAGCGTAAAAAACAAGCGGAAGAGTTAGGGTTAACAGAGCTTGTTGTAAAGCTTGAAGATATGATTGCAGATGAAACAAATCATATGGAAGAAATGGAACGTTTATTAAAAGATCCCCGACTAAGTTAATCATACAAAATACGTAAAAAGCATCCCGTACCAGGTGTTACGGGGTGCTTTTTTGTAATTTAAAAAGGAAATAAAACATCATGTACGCATGTTTCTATCAATGTGAGGAAAGTCATATTTTTGAAATTATCTATCGCTTTGAAAAAATTTATAGTAAAATAATTATTTGGCTGCATATGGCAGCAACTATATGCGGGGCATCACATACATATAAAGGCTAAAAGGGTATACGTATATTGAAACCGCTTTTATGTTTTGGAAGAAAAACCATGCTATGCCCGCAGTTGCAAGGAGAGAGAAAGATGAGAAAACGAATCATGACAGCGCTGCTGCTTGTCACTGTTTTAGCTGCAATGGAAGGAACCATTGTCAGTACGGCTGTTCCAAGAATTACAAGTGATTTGTCGGGCATTGAGCTAGTTAGCTGGGTATATGCCATTTATATGCTGACAACTGCTGTATCTACACCTATATACGGAAAGTTAGCGGATCTATTCGGCCGCAAAAAAGTGATGCTTGTTGGAATCATTATTTTCTTAATCGGATCGATACTTTGCGGACTTAGCTTTTCGATGCAGCAATTAATTGTCTATAGAGCTATCCAAGGGCTGGGCGCCGGGGTCGTTATGCCGCTTACAATGATTATTATTGGCGACTTGTATGAAGAAGCAAAAGAAAGAGCCAAAGCGCAAGGATGGATTAGCGCAGTTTGGGGAGTTGCGGGAGTTCTCGGACCTCTTCTTGGGGGATTCTTAGTGGATACGCTGTCTTGGCGCTATATTTTCTTTTTGAATATACCGTTTGGACTAATGGCTTTTTTTGTTCTTTTAGTAAACTATAAAGAAGAAGTGGTAAAAGAAAAACGCTATATCGATTATATTGGAGCGGTGACGTTTTCAGTGGGAACAATTGCGTTTTTATATGCCCTTTTAACCGGAAGTCAGCATCAAAACTGGGGAGATCCGACCATTATAGGGTTATTTGTTCTAGCTGTTCTGACATTCATTGGCTTTATTTATATAGAAAAGAAATCGCCCGAACCTCTTATCCCGCTTGAACTGTTTTCCATTCGAAGTGTATCTGTTATAAACTTATTAACACTTCTTGTCGGATCAGTAGTTATTAGTATTACGGTCTACCTTCCAATTTGGAGTCAAGGAGTGCTGGGGAAAAGTGCAACCGCTGCTGGTTTTGTATTAATGCCTATGCCAGTATGCTGGACGATTGGTTCACTGCTTTCAGGGAATTTAGTAGGGCGTCTTAAAACGCACTCCATCCTTACGCTGGGCACGGCCATTGTAAGTACGGCTTGTTTTATGCTGTTTTTAGTTTCCACCCACTCACCCGTATTTTTAATTTATGTAGCCGTTGGGGTCCTTGGGTTAGGAATGGGTATTATTACGCCTATTTTTATGCTGGTTATTCAATCAGCGGTCCCGGCTAGCAAAAGAGGAGTAGCGGTGGCTCTTAATACGTTTACAAATACATTTAGTCAAACGCTAGGTTCTGCGGTGTTTGGTACAATCTTTAACTTAGTGACACTTTCACAAGCAAAGAAATTAGGGCAAGAAAATTTAAATGCTTCGTTTGAGACAGGCGGAGTACCAGCAGAAGAACTGTCAAAGCTGCATGAAATTCTTGCATCAGGTGTTCACATTATTTACAGTGGAACATTTTTAGCTGCATTACTAAGCTTTGCTGTTTCATGCTTCCTAGTAAAAACAAGACATGAAAAAATAAAAAATATATCTGTGCAAAAGTAACGAAAGAGGCTGAAACACAAGTATTTTAGTTGAAGGACAATCCGAACGAGTTTGATTAGGAATCAAACTCGTTCGGATTTTTTTATAGGTATGGTAAATGTAGCTTTCACATATCTAGCTGCTTTTAGCTGTTGATTGGATTGATTTCGTTATATATCAGTCTCTTCTTTTAAAAAAATATCAAAGAAAGAAAGAAAAAAGATATTGTCTGATAACGTTCCCGCAAACTCATTCATAATAAGAAGGATTTTTATCAATGCAGAAAATTTTTTATTTTTTGTTTTTTTAGTATGGACATTTACCTAGTTGTTGATTATTATGAATTCTATAAGCATTGAATTTTAAGCGCTTTCAAGAGGAACATTTGTCTTTCTCAGGAATACACTTGATTTTTAACTCATATACTGTAAGTGCTTAGATGAATCTTTTAATGGGGAAAAGAGAAGTTTATAAGACGTGTTGAACAACAATGAGGGGGTATGGAAGATGACAAGCAGACGTTTAAAAGAATTCTTGAATAATAATTTAGAAGATTTAAAAGATAAAGGATTATACAATGTCATTAATCCGGTAGAGGGGCCCAATGGACCTGTGATTCAAATTGAGGGAAAGCAATTAATTAATTTATCATCCAACAATTATTTGGGGCTTGCTACAGACGAGAGGCTTATTAATGCGTGCAACGAAGCCACTGAAAAATACGGAGTGGGGGCTGGAGCTGTCCGAACGATTAATGGAACTCTAGATATTCATATTAAGCTAGAGGAAAAGCTAGCCGAGTTTAAGCATACAGAAGCAGCTATAGCTTATCAGTCTGGGTTTAACTGTAATATGGCAGCCATCTCCGCGGTTATGGATAAACATGATGCGATTTTATCAGATGAGCTGAATCACGCTTCAATTATTGACGGATGCCGGCTATCAAAAGCAAAAATTATTCCTTTTAAGCATTCGGATATGGAAGATCTTCGTGCAAAAGCAGGCGAAGCACAAAAATCCGATTTATATAATAAAATAATGGTAATTACCGATGGTGTGTTCTCAATGGATGGAGACATTGCTAAGCTTCCGGAAATTGTAGAAATCGCAGAGGAATTTGACTTAATCACATACGTAGATGATGCTCACGGGTCGGGCGTATTAGGGAACGGCATGGGCACAGTTAAACATTTTGGCTTATCTGAAAAAGTAGACTTCCAGATTGGAACATTATCAAAAGCGATTGGAGCTGTAGGTGGGTACGTAGCCGGAAAAAAAGACTTAATCGACTGGTTAAAAGTAAGAAGCCGTCCGTTTTTGTTTTCGACTGCTATTACACCAGGCACGGCTGCTGCCTGTATGAAAGCAATTGAAATCCTAAGCACAAGTACAGAGCTGCAGCAGCAAATGTGGGAAAACAGTCGGTATTTAAAGCAAGGATTAAAAGAACTAGGCTTTAACATTGGAGAAAGTGAAACACCTATCACTCCGTGCATCATAGGAGATGAAAACCAAACCCAGATTTTTAGTAAGAGGTTAATAGAAGAAGGGGTATACGCTAAATCAATTGTTTTCCCAACCGTTCCAAGAGGGACAGGACGCGTTCGCAATATGCCGACGGCTGCTCATACGAAAGAAATGTTAGATGAAGCACTTCGTATCTACAAAAAAGTAGGCAAGGAAATGAAATTAATCTAAACGTTGAATCTAGGCAGTACACGAGGAGGATATTGACATGAAAAAAGTATTAATAACGGGTTCTTTAGGGCAAATCGGTTCTGAGTTAACGGCGAAAATGAGAGAGATATATGGTTCAGAAAATATTATTGCCACCGATATTCGCAAAACGACGAGCGATGTCGTGACTTCAGGTCCATTCGAGATTTTAGATGTAACGGATCAGACTGCGTTATTTACGATCGCTAAAAAGCATAAAGTTGATACGATTATTCACTTGGCTGCGCTGTTATCAGCGACAGCCGAGCAAAAACCGCTTCTAGCTTGGAATCTAAATATGGGCGGATTAGTAAACGCGCTCGAAGTAGCACGCGAGCTTCAATGTCAATTTTTCACTCCAAGTTCAATTGGTGCATTTGGTCCAACGACTCCAAAAGACTGGACGCCGCAGGATACAATTCAACGTCCTACCACGATGTATGGTGTTAATAAAGTAGCGGGTGAATTACTTTGCGATTACTACCACCATAAATTCGGAGTAGATACACGAGGGCTGCGTTTTCCAGGCTTAATTTCATACGTAACGCCTCCAGGTGGAGGAACAACGGACTACGCTGTTGAAATTTATTATGAAGCCGTTAAGCATAAGCGATATACCTCTTACATTGACAAAGGAACATATATGGATATGATGTATATGCCTGATGCATTAAATGCTGTTATCCAACTAATGGAAGCGGACGGTTCTAAGCTGAAGCACCGAAATTCATTTAACGTTTCTGCCATGAGCTTTGATCCAGAACAAATGGCGACTGAAATCAGAAAAACGATTCCGGAATTTGTGCTGAATTATCAAGTAGATCCTGTTCGACAAGCAATTGCGGAAAGCTGGCCTAACCATATAGATTCCAGCTGTGCAATAGAAGAGTGGGGGTTTAAAACAGAATATAACCTAGAAAAAATGACGAGAGAGATGCTGGGAAAGTTAAAAGTTGAATCACAGCTTGTCTTAACGTAAGTAGAGAAAAATGATTTCTTCCTTAAAATTAAAGTAAGCGCTTACTAAAAGGTAGGTTACTTGTTTATGCAAGTTCTACTTCGTAACAGTGGTGGACAGTACACATAGATCTCCTAATCCTTTAAGTGAGCGCTCGTTCGTTGAATAATCAGCACCTTTGTAAGTACCGTCTGTTAAAATAATAAGGGGATAGAAGGGAGGGAATGACAGTTGAGCAATAAATTTCAACAAGTTAATGATTTTTCAATGGGAAGATTAACATCTTTACTCGTTCTTTTACATAATACGGAACTAGCTGAAGGTATTGAAAAGGAAATTAATGAGAGAGGATACAGCTACACAGTAGGAAAAGTCGGAGCGATGGAGCTGTCTAAAGTCGTGGCGGCAATTGAAACGAGCGCCAAGACAAACAAAATTATTAATGCCCAGTCGTACCGGGAAGTTCACGCTCTTTATCATGCTATACTTGAAGCCATTCAAGGAGTTAGTCGAGGAACGCTGCAGCTGGGTGATATTTTACGGACGGTAGGACTCACATTTTCAATCGTGCGCGGAAAAATTGAGTTTTCAGGATCAAGCGACGAATGGATTAGCGTTTGTGTGTATGGAACGATAGGTGCGCCTAAAAAAGGCTTTGAACATGATACATTAGGCTTTGGTTTTAACCACATTTAAAAAATAATGAACGAAATAGTACGAATGTAAAAAGTGAGAGATGTACATAGCTGCTTTAAAGAAGATATTTTTCTTATTGAAAGGTTCTGTGCGGCGTGTTAACATAATAATTAATATAATAACTGCCTTTAAGACGGTCCAGAGAGGCCGAAAAGGACGGATCACTCATTTACTGCTTCTATGCCTATCTGTGCCCTTTTGCCCTCTGCGACAAAAGGGCTTTTATGTGTTACTTACCTCTTTTAAACGAAGTCCAGAGAGGCTTCAAAAGAGAATGGAGATATGTTATTTATCCATTCCTTCAAAAAAGAAAGAGCGTTGATACGGAAAGAATACACTGGAGGGTGGAACAACATGAATTATCGTAACAAGACAGTTGTAGCATCAGTAGCAGGTTTGACGTTAGAAGGGATGGACATTATGTTTATCTCGTTTGCTATGTCAATGATTATTGCTGAATTTCACATTGATTTAGCAACAGGTGGACTTATTTCTTCTATTACGAATATAGGAATGCTGATAGGCGGAGTCATCTTCGGAATTTTAGCAGATAAATTTGGAAGAGTGCGGGTTTTTACCTACACGGTTCTTCTATTTGCAGTCGGAACGGCATTAACAGGTTTTGCAGCAAATGTTGAACAAGTGTATGCTTCGCGATTTATTGCCGGAATTGGGGCTGGAGGAGAGTACGGGATCGGTATGGCTCTTGTAGCAGAAGCGTGGCCGAAACATAAGCAAGGACGAGCTTCATCCTATGTTAGTATTGGCGCACAATTTGGAGTGATCCTTGCGGCGCTTTTAAGTTCTCTAATCCTGCCGATTTTCGGATGGAGAGCGCTGTTTTTTGTGGGAATCATCCCCGTCATTTTTGCTTTTATCGTACGAAAAAATTTAAACGAATCTCCTGAGTGGCTACAAGCTCAAAAAGAGAAAACAGCGGTTGTTAAAAATAATGGTAAGCTTCGTCAATTATTCGCTACGCCTAGGACGGCGATGACGACTATTTCGCTGGCAGTGATGGCTACAGTCCAAATTGCAGGCTATAACGGACTGATGATATGGCTTCCATCTATGCTTCAGCAATCACAAGGCCTCTCTGTTTCAAGTTCAGCTCTTTGGACAATCAGTACAGCCGTGGGAATGATTATAGGCATGCTAACATTTGGTCAATTTATGGACCGTTTTGGATCGAAACGTACTTTTGGAATCTTTCTTCTTGCTTCAGCTTGTGCGGTATTTTTATACTCGTATGCCGAAGGAGGTGCAGGGCTGCTTATAGGAGGAGCTGTGGTCGGATTTTTCTCAAACGGAATGTTCGCGGGATACGGAGCATTGATCAGCAGCCACTATTCAGTAGAAGTGCGCAGCACTGCAACGAACACCATTTTTAACTTTGGGCGAGCGCTCGGAGGGTTATCACCCATTCTTGTCGGCTATCTTTTGCAAAGCTATGATATGACAGTAGCGATGACGTACTTGGCGGGGCTGTACTGTATTTCGTTTATTTTTATGGTAAGTCTTAAAAGAACGGGAGAAAAGAAAGTGAAACAAATGAACGCTCAATCTGCTCTTTAAAATAAAAGATAGATTCTATGCTTTTCTGGAAAAAACCGCGCTTATTCAAAAGGGCGGTTTTTTTGAGTGTATAAAAAATAAATTCAGATATACGGTTGTTTTTTCGCAGATGCTTTATTAACAAAGACACATTATCTATAAAAATATTTATGGATAAGCAGATATTTTCTAATTTGTATTATAGTAATTCCTCTCTTACAATAGGGTGTGTAAGGCGGAAACAGAAAATACTATCTTTATTTACAGGAGGACGTTACTATGTCTAAACATATATTAATGGTCGTAACAACGGCTGACAAAATGAAAGAAAATCATCCAACAGGCCTTTGGCTTTCAGAATTTGGTGAAGCGTACGTAGAGTTCGAAAAAGCTGGATTTACGATTACTGTAGCAAGTCCTCTAGGAGGAAAAGCGCCGGTGGATGCTCGCAGCCTTGAAGGGGAGACTTCTCAAGAAATCTTAAATACAGCTAAGCATCTAGAGAATACCCTAAAACTTGATACCATTACAGACAGTGCTAAATTCGATGCTGTTTTCTTACCAGGCGGTCACGGCACAATGTTTGATCTGCCAGATAATCAAACGCTCCACGCTTTAATTCGTGAACTATACGAAGGAGACAAAGTAGTAGCCGCTGTATGCCACGGACCCGCAGGCTTAGTAGGTGTTACATTATCAGATGAAAAGCCGTTGGTCGAAGGAAAAGATGTCGCTGCGTTTACAGATGATGAAGAACGTGAAACAACATTGGACCGCTTCATGCCGTTTCTTTTGGAAACACGTCTGCGTGAACTTGGGGCAAATGTAGTAACTGCTCCAAACTGGACAGATAATGTACAAGCAGATGGCAACCTAATAACAGGTCAAAATCCTCAGTCAACAATCAGTGTAGCTAAAGCAGTCGTGAAACACTTATTGAAATAAGATGTAAAAAAGCCTGTAGGCTTATAGCCTACAGGCTTTTTTATGAACAGCATCAAGAAAGATCGATGTGGATAAAATGTATGTTTTGCCGGCTTGAACTAGAGAAATCAATCATCATACAAAAAATATGATGGTCAGTGTAATAAATTCAAAAAGAGGGAAGCTTTTTATGGAGAATATTTTTAAAGAAATGAGGAAAAACGATGTCAGAAATTATTATTAACGCCATTTTGCAAGCCAAGCCAGGAAAAGAAGAAGAGCTTCGATCAGAGTTAGTAAAAGTTATTAAACCATCAAGAGAAGAAAAAGGATGTATTCAATACACTCTCCACCAGGATACAGACAAAGCAGGCACATTTGTTTTTTATGAGAAATGGAAAAGCCAAGAAGATGTTGAAGCTCACATTGAAACACCTCACTATCAACAATACAGACAGCAAACAGAACCGTTAATTGAAAGCAGAGCGGTACATCGTTTACAAGAAGTACGTTAATACAAAAAGAAGGGGAATAAAAGTGTTTTAGTTGAAGGAAGATCCGAACGAGGAACCGAGATTCTTGATGGAGAATCAAACTCGTTCGGATTTTTTTGTGGTTATGGTGAATGCAGATTTCATTTAGTGAGATCACGCAGAAGGGTAAGCGATGAGGAAAAATAATTGCAGCTGCGAAAAGCCGATTGGAAAAGGGGTAAGACAGTGAAAGAAACAAAAAATAATAGAAGCGGTGTTTGAGAAGCAGACAGGCGGGTAGATAAAAACTAGATGACATAGTTCAACAATTAACAAACTAAAAGGAGAGATCAAATCAATGCGTACAAATTTAAAACACTTTATTAACGGAGAATGGATTGAATCAACAGGAAACGAAACGTCAGATGTGATCAATCCTGCTACTGAAAAATCAATTGGTAAAATTAGCTTAGGCACAAAAGAAGATCTAGATAAAGCCGTGGCAGCAGCTAAAGCAGCTCTTCCCACATTTTCAAGAACAACAAAAGAAGAGCGAATTAAAATGCTTCGCAATATTGCAAAAGGATATGAAAAGCGTAAACAGGAGCTTATTGAAGTTATGACTGAAGAGCTTGGCGCTCCTTTAAAGATTTCAGAAGAAGTTCACTATGAAATGGGACTTAGCCACTTTAAAGAAGCAGCTAATGCACTTGAAGATTACACATTTGAAAAAGATCATGGAAGCTACAAGGTCGTGAAAGAGTCTATTGGAGTAAGCGGACTTATTACACCATGGAACTTCCCAACGAATCAGACGTCTACTAAAATTGCAGGAGCCATCGCAGCAGGAAGTCCAATGGTATTAAAACCATCAGAACTTACACCGTATGCAGCGATGATATTAGCAGAGATCATTGATGAAGCTGGTGTACCAAAAGGTGCCTTTAACCTTGTAAACGGAACGGGAAGCACAATCGGTGACGGTATTAGTTCTCACCCGGACATTGATTTTGTATCATTTACAGGATCAGGTGCTGTAGGCGAGAAAATTATGCAAAACGCGGCTAAAACAATCAAAAAAGTAGCGCTTGAGCTAGGCGGGAAATCACCGCTAGTTGTATTAGAGGATGCGGATGTAGAAGAAGCGGCTAAAATAGCAGTTTCACACATTGCAATGAATACAGGGCAAGTATGTACGGCAGCAACGCGCATTATCATTCCTGCCTCTATGAAAGAAAAATTTGAAGAAGCAGTGAAGAAGGTTTTACCATCATTCCCAGTTGGTGATCCATTAAATAAAGACAACGTAACTGGACCGCTCGTAGCGGAAAAACAGTGGGATCGCGTACAGGATTATATTAAAAAAGGAATGGACGAAGGTGCAACACTTCTTACTGGCGGAACGGGCAAACCAGACGGCTTAGAGACAGGATACTTTGTTAAACCGACAGTCTTTACTGATGTTTCAAATGATATGGTTATTGCACAAGAAGAAATCTTTGGACCTGTAACAACTATTATTACGTATGATGATCTAGAGCAAGCTCTTGAAATTGCAAATGATACAATTTATGGACTTGCAGGCTATGCGGTCGGAAAAGACCAAGAAACACTTGACTATGTTGCTAAAAATATTAGAGCTGGTCAAATCATTGTTAACGATGCCGAGCAAGACAGAGCTGCACCATTCGGTGGATTTAAGCAATCTGGTATTGGACGCGAATGGGGAGCATTTGGTATCGAAGAATATCTAGAGCCAAAAGCGATCATGGGCGTTAAAGTTCCAGCAAAAGTATAATTGGTGTAAAAAAAAGAAAGGAGTTTTTCTCCTTTCTTTTTTTATGGATACATAAAAGAGAGCTAGTTAAAAAAAGAATAACGAAAGCAAAGGTGGATAGCATAAACGTGTATGGCGCATATGAAGTGACACGTTAAAGGAGGGAATTATAATTGGATAGAGAGATGCACGGAAGTTCATCAACGGAAAGCTTTATTCCCATGAGCTCTATAGCCAGTGGAAAAGGAGTCGAAGTGGCACCGGATATCTACAGCTACACTACACAGATTGTTAACATATGTTTTATAGGAAATCCAGATAAAGATAATAGTTTTGTACTTGTGGATGCGGGAATGCCTAATTCGGCTTCTATGATTATCGAAGAGGCAGAGGAAAGGTTTGGAAAAGGCAAAAAACCAAAAGCAATTATTCTTACACATGCACATTTTGATCATATTGGATCTATTATTGACCTAGTGGAGAAGTGGAACATACCGGTATATGCACATCCACTTGAACTTCCATATGTGACGGGTGAAAAAAATTATCCTGCACCGGATGGTACAGTGGAAGGCGGGCTCGTGGCAAAGCTTTCTCCACTATTTCCAACGGAAGCCATTGATTTAGGCTCTCATGTGCAAGCTTTACCAGTCGACGGCTCTGTACCTCATATGCCGGAATGGGAATGGATTCACACCCCTGGTCATTCTCCAGGACATATTTCTCTTTTTAGAAAGCAGGATCTTGCACTTATCGCTGGAGATGCTTTTGTTACAACTAAGCAAGAATATTTACTGGATGTACTAGAGCAAGAATTGGAGATTAGCGGTCCTCCTCGTTATTTAACTACGGACTGGGCATCTGCCCAAAAATCAGTTGAAGTGCTTCAGTCACTTCATCCGTCTGTGGCGGTGACCGGACATGGAAAACCGGTTTCCGGCGAATGGCTTTCAACTAATTTATTGAAGCTTACGAAGAATTTCAATGAAATTGCTCGTCCTGATTACGGAAAGTATGTATAGGGCTAAAGAAAAAATGTTACTCTTTACGCAGCTCCTAAAAGCTGCAGGTGAAGATCAAAAGCTCTACGAACTCAGTGAGTTCGTAGAGCTTTTTTAATTTTTCGTATAAAAGTGAAAAAAGGTTGTTATTACCCTTATTAAAAATTTTGTTGAATAGCCTGCTGCGCTTCTCGTAAATGTCTTAAGTGCTCTTCCATTCGTTTTAATTCTTTATCATTAGACGCCGCTTCTTTTTGTTCATTAATTTGTTGCTGAACGATAGTCAAATGCATTTGAGCATTTTGAAAATTAGCTCCATTCAAATTCATCTGTCCTTGATAAACTGCCTGTTCAGCTAATTGTAATGCTTCTTTAATATGAGTGTATGAATTCATGCTTCTCATCCTTCTGTATAGTATTTACAGTTAACATGCGCTGGTTTTTCGCAGCTATACAGCTATACAAAAGGATTTAGAAAAAAATAAAAATTACGTAGTACAAGCTAAGCAGGCTGCATACATTTATCATAGTTCAATTTATAAAACCTCAGAAGCAGGGAGGGATGTACGTGGGGGTTTTTTTTAGCTATATGTTATTAGGGCTATCGTTAGCCGCACCAATCGGTCCAATTAACGCCGCTCAGCTTGATAAAGGAATTAAAAATGGTTTTTTACATGCTTGGTTCTTAGGGATAGGGGCAACATCGGTTGACGCTCTTTATATGCTTGTAGTTTATTTTGGGTCCGTTCATTTTTTAAGCAGCGATTTTATGAAAACGTTTCTTTTTTCGTTTGGATGCTTCGTATTAATTTATACCGGTATTGAGGGGCTAATGGGTGCAGGAAGGATTACACAACATAGAAAAACAAACGGTGATTCTGTGTTAAAGTGTTTTTTCTCAGGTTTTTTGCTGTCATTAACGAATCCGCTTACAATTCTTTTTTGGCTTGGCATTTATGGCTCTGTTTTAGCAAAAACAGCTAATACATATGAAACCGAACAGCTTATCTTATATAGCTGCGCTATTTTTACGGGAATTCTGGCCTGGGATATTGCGATGGCAGCTTTAGCAAGCACGTTTCGACGATACTTAGCAGCGACGTTTTTAACTGCCGTGTCCGTTGTATCGGGGTTATCTTTAATAGGATTTGGCCTATATTTCGGTTGGCAAGCGGCACAGCAATTAGGCTAAAAGAAGTGCTGAATCTAAAGTGTGTTCAGTACGTTGAAAAATAATAGAAAAGGTGCTTCTTTTTACGCATAAATTTTTCAAACTATCACACACTACATCGAAGTGTGAGGAGTGATAGAGTGAAAAAGAAAATAGGCTGCGGAAGTCAAGTTGAAGGAAAATTAAAATGGTGGCAGCTGTCTTTAATCGGAGTAGGATGCATCATCGGTACAGGCTATTTTTTAGGATCAAGTATTGCAATAAAAGCAGCCGGCCCCGCTGTATTAATCGCCTTTTTATTAGCGGCAGTGTGTACATTTATTGTGTTTGATGCGCTTGCTAAAATGAGTGCTCAAGATCCTCAAAAAGGTTCGTTTCGTTCCTATGCAAAGAAAGCTTATGGAAGATGGGCAGGCTTTAGCAGCGGATGGGTATACTGGAGTTCAGAGATGCTGATCATGGGGAGTCAGCTCACGGCTTTATCTCTTTTTACACGTTTTTGGTTTGACGGTATTCCACTGTGGGTCTTTGCCTCTATTTATGCTGTTTTAGGCATTGCTGTTGTATTAATCGGAACAAAAGGTTTTGAACGAATGGAAAATGTATTTGCTGTCACAAAAGTGGCTGCTATTTTAATGTTCATTGTATTGGCTAGTCTCGCTTTATTTGGATTTCTAGATGAAGGTGCCCAACAAGGAGTGCCTCGAACGATAAATGAATTATTTCCCCGCGGTTTTTGGGGTTTATGGGGTGCTTTGCTTTATGCATTTTATGCTTTTGGAGGCATCGAAGTTATGGGAATTATGACGGTTCGTTTAGAAAACAAAGAAGATGCGCCCAAAGCAGGGAGAAGCATGCTTATTTTGCTTGGAATTATTTATATCGCTTCACTAAGTTTAGCTATTTTAATTGTGCCATTTCATGATTTTCATGGAAATCAAAGTCCATTTATAACGGCTTTAGAAACATACCATCTTCCATTTTTTCCTCATGTTTTTAATGGAGCAATGATTATCGCTGGTTTTTCAACGATGTCAGCGTCTTTTTTTTCCGTAACGACAATGATTGTCACTCTTTCAGAAGATGGGGATGCTCCGGCATTATTTTCAAAACAAAAAAAGAAAAAGCGGCAATTTCCTTTCCCGGCTTTGCTTTTAACAACGTTGGGATTAGTTATTTCTATTGTTTTGTCCTTGCTATTGCCCGGGAAAATTTATGAGTACATTACAACAGCAGCGGGACTGATGCTGATTTATAACTGGTTCTTTATTTTAATTTCTTTTCATCGTTTAATGGAACAAACCGTGTGGGATAAAATAAAACAAGCTATTGGTATCTTGTTAATCTTACTAGCAGTAAGCGGCACGCTGTTGGAATCAGCAAGCAGACCGGGCTTTTTTGCAAGCTTAGGCTTTTTAATTGTTATAAGTCTTGTTATTTTGAAATTGCGCCATAAGTGGAAAGAAGAAGAAGCCGCTAGCTAACATATATTTAATCTTTATGAGGGACACTATGCACGTTGTACAATTACAAAAATAAAAGGTGGTTATGATCATGCCAAAAAACAAGCAGACTCCTTCTTCACAAGTAGATCAAAAACAAGTAGTAGATGACAAAGCAAAAGCGCTACGAGAAAATAATTATGAAGATGGTCATATTCGCAAGATAACTCAAAGCGGGGCAGACGGCCAATAACAAAAAAAGACGCGTTCGCGTCTTTTTTTGTTGAAGTGTATCCTTACCAACGATGAGCTTTTGCATTACTTCGCAGGATGATGTTCGTTTGAGACATCTCTGTATGTCCATTTACTTGGGACTTTGAACGCTTCGGTCTCGTCCAGTTGTGGCGGAATAGTTCTGAATGCTGATCTACATGATTTTTATCATTCATCATAATCACCTCAAGGATAGGATACTTTCACAAGATATTTGCGGTGAAATATCTCTCTTATAGAATGGGGTAAAAAAGAAGAAATACACCTAACACTTTTAACCATACATATAAAAGGAGTGCCTATTCATAAACTACAGAAGGCAACTTCTAACTTTAGGTTAAGCTTCGGATTTATAAGCAAAAACTGCCTTAGTGGGGACTAAGGCAGTTTTTGCTTGAGGGATTAAACTTCAATAATGATGGGAAGAATCATAGGTCTTCTTTTCGTTTGGTTATATAAGAACTGTCCAAGGGTGGTCTTAATTTCTTTTTTCATAATGTTCCATTGATGAACATGCGCTTTTTGTAATTGGTTTACGATTTTAGTCACTTGTCGATTAACATCTTTTAATAGCTGCTCTGAGTCTCTTGTATAAACAAAACCTCGCGAAATTGTATCTGGACCAGACACAATTTTTCCTTCCGTTTTATTTAAAGTAATCACAATAACCAGCATGCCATCTTCTGAAAGCTGTTTACGGTCACGTAAAACCGCGTTTCCAACATCGCCAATGCCGAAACCGTCTACATATACATTGCCAGCAGGGATTTTTCTTGTTTGAAAAGCTGTTCCGCCCTTGATGTCAACAATATCACCGTTATTTATAATAAAAATGTTCTCTTTTTCCACCCCGACGGATTCTGCTAATAAGCTGTGGTGATGAAGCATTCGAAACTCGCCGTGAATGGGGATAAAATACTTTGGCTTCATCAATGTAGCCATTAATTTTAGCTCTTCTTGATAGCCATGTCCTGATACGTGCATACCTGTTGCGCTTCCTGAACCGTAAATCACATGAGCCCCGAGTGTGAAAAGACTGTCGACAATACGAGAGATATTACGTTCATTGCCAGGAATAGGCCCTGCTGATAAAATAACCGTGTCTTCAGGAAGAATTTCTACTTGTCGGTGATTTCCACTGGCTAATCTAGATAGAGCGGCCATCGGCTCGCCTTGGCTTCCAGTGCAGAGAATAGCGACTTGTTCAGGCGCAAGTGAATGTACTTCATAAGGTTCAATTAGCATCCCTTCAGGAATAGTTAAATACCCTTTCTCTAACGCAACTGATACAACGTTAACCATGCTTCTTCCAAGAAGCGCAAGCTTTCTATTCGTTTTAATCGCTGCATCTACAATTTGCTGTACGCGGTTAACGTTGGAGGCGAAAGTAGAAATAATCACTTTTCGCTTTGCTTTACGAAAAGCTTCTTCTACATGTTTGCCAACTAGCTTTTCTGAAGGCGTAAATCCAGGGCGTTCAGCATTTGTGCTTTCGGATATTAAAGCCAGTACACCTTCACTGCCAATTTTCGCCATTTTATGAAGGTCTGGATATTGGTCGTTAACAGGAGTTAAATCAAACTTAAAATCTCCCGTATGCACAACAGCTCCTTCAGGGGTATGAAAGACAATGCCGAGACAATCTGGAATGCTGTGATTCGTTTTAAAAAACGAAAGCGGAATATTGCCTAATATAATCTCGGACTCTTCGTTGATTTCAATAAGCTCCGTCTCAGCAGATAATTGGTGCTCTTGAAGTTTAATATCAATTAATCCAAGGGTAAGGCTTGTTGCATAAATAGGGAGATTTAACTGTTTTAAAAGATAAGGAATACCTCCAATATGGTCTTCGTGACCATGAGTCACAACCAGTGCGCGAACTTTTTCTCGATTCTCTTGTAAGTATGTAATATCAGGTATGATCAAATCAATTCCTAATAAACTTTCATCAGGAAATTTAGACCCGCAGTCAATCACAATGATGTCATCGTCATATTGAACGGCATACATATTTTTTCCTATTTCATTAATGCCGCCTAAAGCAAAAATGGATAATGTATTGCTATTTGTACTCACGCTTATTTCCTCCTATATTTTCAAAATAGACACATACAGTTTCTACTCTTAGTATGAGCAGTTATTTCTGGTGCATTCTGTTAAATATGGAGATTTTATTTTTACTTAAATAGGAGGAATACAAGCAAAAAGAAAAGAAGGTCATTTTCCTAATACTACCTCTTATTTTCTTTTTATAACTCCATAAAATATAGACGTTACACATGGAGGTGGATGGAATGAGTAAACAAAATAAAAGCAAAAACCGAGGATTCAGCAGCAGTGAAGCTGCTGTCGATAATGTGAATAAAAGTATTTTATCAAACGATATTCATACAGATGAGCTTCAAAAAGCAAAAGTAAGCCGTCATAACAAATAAAAGAATGACAAAAGAGCAGCATTGAGCTGCTCTGAAGAAAATAGAGAGAGGGAAGTGAAAAAAACGTGTCAGAAAACAAAAATTCTCAACATAAAGAACAAAATAAGTCAACTCATAGTCGTCCTCTTGAATATAAAGAACGTACAAATGAATCACAGAGTACACGTCAAATGCTACGCAATATTCTCGAATATTCAAGTCGTTATCGTTAACAAATTTTACATATAATCATGGGCATATTTAAAAGGGTTCGTTTCGACAAATATAAGGTATAAAGAACCTTTTTTGAAAAAATATATATTATTTACAATAAATTTAAAAAAATCATAAATGAACCTGCTATAATCCTCTTGAAAAGACAAGCTTTGCAAAAATTTGAGAGGAGCATTTTATATGCGAAAAAAATATAATCGTGTAGGTTATGCCGTTTTAACAATGTGTACAGCTTTATCTATCTCACTGCCTTTTACTACTCATTCAGCATCAGCAGAAAGCGCTGCTGACCCTGCACCAGAAATTAAAGCCTCTGTCGTAAATGAAAATAACGGTAAAAAAATCTTGTTTGATAATACCCATGGTCAAACTGCGGGTACAGCAGATTGGGTTATTGACGGAGGTTTTTCTGATTTTGGAAAAGGATTGGCTGGTAGCGGGTTTGATGTAAAAGAGCTGCGAAAATCTACGCCGATTACATACAATGACCTCAGTGGCTATAGCGTGTTTGTTGTGCCAGAAGCGAATATTCCGTATAAATCTTCTGAACAAGCCGCCCTTTTACAATATGTTCAGAACGGGGGAAGCGTCTTTTTTATTGCTGATCATTACAATGCAGACCGAAACAAAAACCGGTGGGACTCTTCAGAAGTTTTTAACGGATACCGTCGCGGAGCATGGACAACCCCCGCAAAAGGCATGACAACGGAAGAAGCAACCTCCGATGCAATGCAAAACGTAGCAAGCTCTGACTGGTTAGCGAGTAACTTTGGTGTTCGCTTTCGCTATAATGCCATTGGTGATGTGACAGCCAATGATATTGTAGCTCCTTCTCAGGCATTCGGTATTACGCTAGGTGTTTCTACCGTTGCTATGCATGCAGGTTCTACGGTTGCTATTACGGACCCAAACAAAGCAAAAGGAATTGTGTATCTTCCTAAGACAACGACAAAATGGTCAAATGCTGTAGATCAAGGAGTGTATAATGGAGGAGGAAGAGCCGAGGGACCTTTTGCTGCTGTTTCAAAAGTAGGGACAGGTAAAGCTGCTTTTATCGGAGATTCTTCACCGGTTGAAGATGCTACACCAAAATATAAACGAGAAGATACAGAATCTTCTAAAACCACATATGACGGATTTAAGGAACAAGACGATTCTATACTGCTTGTAAATATGGTCAATTGGTTAGCGAAGCAAGAAAGCTATACCTCTTTGAATCAAGTATCAGGACTTCAATTAGATCAGGCTACAGCATTACTTTCGTCGGAAACGCCAAGTCAGTCCACTGAGCCTCAGCCAGAGCCATGGTCAGCACCTACAGCAGGCTATAAATGGTACGATACGTCAACTTTTGCCTCTGGTTCATATGGTTATAAAGGTGGAACCACACAGCCCCCAGCTGCTAGTGCTTACGTATTGGAACATCAAGCCATTTTACCAACGAGCGGCGTATTCCAAATACGCGTAAAGGTAAGCGGGCTTTCGGCTAACACTACGTACAGCACGTTTAATCTAGGTGCATATAACGGATCAGGAACTCAAATTGCTAAAGTTCAAAACGCAGATGGAAGCTGGCCGTCATCGTATGGATACAGCAGCAATTTTTCAATTACAACGGACGCACCTGGAAATGGAGAAAAGGTTTTGAATGTCCAATTAAATCCAAATGCAGCGGGGAGTGCCAATCTTCGCTTACGCCAAAGCGGTACGAATGCATATACAGAAGCTGTAACGGTAGGGAACGTAGCGGTTGAACCATTGCCTTAATAAAAGCGAAAGCAAGCACTTGTGCTTGCTTTTTTATTGTTATATTCTCTATCTTTGAGCGTTAAAGAAGCGTCAGACGAGAGACTTATCCATAAAGGAGAAATATGATATCTTAGAAGAAAGAATGAAGTAAAAGGAGTCAGCTAATATGTCTAAATATAAAGAATTAGAGACGGGTTATCTAATGAATAAGATTAAAGAATACAAAAACTTAATTTGGAGAGTAGGGCCAGGAAGTGAAAGAACTATAGAAGCTGTTCAAGAGATTCAAGGAATGGAAAAAGAGTTAAAAGCACGCAATGCAGAATTTGAAGCTACGGATTGGAAAGCTTTTACTCGGGAAATAAAAGAAAACTACGATTTTACTTATTAAGAAGCCATATTCATAATAATGTGATTGAAATAAATGTCTCCAAGTAGAAGGCTTTCTGTTTTCTACTTGGAAACGATATAAGTAGTATGAAGACGATTAAGAAAAATGATCCAGTATCAGTGAAGCAAGTAATCCAAGTGCAGCAATCAATCCTGTAATAGAACCTCCTTCTTCATAGGCCTCTGGCATCATTGTAGAACCTACCATAGCAATAATACCGCCGCCGGCAAAAGCAGCAATAGCAGCCATAAGTGTCTCAGATGCATGGTCTAAAAAAACAAAGCCTGTCCATGAACTAAAAGCTGAAATGAACAAAACCGCTGCCCATAGTAAAAAAATTTTCTTTTTAGAGAATCCGCTTTTTACTAGACCGGTCGTACTGGACAATCCTTCAGGAATATTACTTATAAAAATAGCGATAACAAGAAGCCAGCTAACGGTTGCATTTTCGATTAAGCTAGCCCCAATCATAATAGACTCCGGGATTGCATCCATTACGGTTCCTATAAATATAGCAATTCCAGAACTACTCGCAGCCATTTGTTTGGTAGACCTCTTTCTTTTATTCGCTCCTTGACGTGAAATTAGATAGTCTAAAAAAGTAAAAACAATAGCACCTGCAAGGAACCCAAGAGAAGTAGCTTTTAACCCGCCGTTATGAACCGAGTCTCCAAGCAGCTCATAGGTAGATGCTCCAATTAATACACCTGTCCCAAAAGCCATAATATAACCAATTATCTTTTTGCCGATAGGCAAAAAAACTGCTGCCAAAGCACCAAGAAGGACAGCTGATCCGGAGATTCCGCCCCACATCGCAGCTTGCCACATGAAAAATCCCTCCTCATCTCTATTTTCTATTGATACTTTCCCTAAGTAGAGAAAGTGAAAACGTAAAGGGAGAAGAAAGGAATTTGTTCGATCAAGTAGCGGTTTCATTTCGTTATCCTTAAGAAATAGAGTGTTCCAGCATCTACGCCTATATTTATTTTTAATATTCATAAAATTTAAATTATACTGAAATAAAAAAATATTTCACTGAGATGATTGATTTAATAAAGGTGAAAGGTTTTGTTAAGTGTTTTTCTGAAAAAAACAATTGTATTTCTGAGGGAAATTTATTATTATAAAATAAGTAATTATACAGTCGAATAGCTAAAAATAGAAAAAATAGTTTAGTTGTAAAGGTACTAGATAAAAATGGAAGGTTTTAAAAGCGATAGCTGTTCCATCAGACACAAAAAGTATCTTTCCTAACAGAGCTATAACAAGTTTAGGAGGAGGAAATGGAATGGCAGACAAAGAGCTAAAAAGAGGCTTAGAATCCCGTCACATTCAAATGATCGCGCTAGGCGGAACAATTGGCGTTGGATTATTTATGGGATCAGCAAGCACCATCCAATGGACAGGTCCATCGGTATTGCTTGCTTACGCAATCTGCGGAATGTTTATTTTCTTTATTATGCGTGCCATGGGCGAGATGCTGTACATGGAACCAAGCACAGGTTCATTCGCTACATTTGGCCACAAATATATTCATCCATTAGCAGGTTATATGGCTGCGTGGAGCAACTGGTTTCAATTTGTAATCGTAGGGATGTCTGAAATTATAGCGGTAGGAGCATATATGCATTACTGGTTCCCACATCTACCTGCTTGGGTACCAGGTATTATCGCCATGTTGATTTTAGGCACAGCAAACTTAGTTTCAGTAAAATCATTTGGAGAGTTTGAATTTTGGTTTGCGATGATTAAGATTGTAACGATTATTTTGATGATTATTGCAGGGCTTGGGTTGATTTTCTTCGGATTTGGAAACGGGGGAGACGCCATTGGATTATCAAACCTTTGGGCACACGGCGGCTTCTTTGCAGGCGGATGGTCAGGTTTTTTCTTTGCACTATCTCTTGTTATTGCAGCTTATCAAGGAGTCGAGCTAATTGGTATTACAGCTGGTGAAGCAAAGGACCCTAAAAAAACGTTAAGAAACGCAATTCAAAGCATCATCTGGCGCATTTTAATTTTTTATATTGGAGCTATTTTCGTTATCGTGACGGTATATCCGTGGAATGAATTAGATTCTTTAGGAAGTCCATTTGTATCTACATTTGCTAAAGTTGGTGTTACGGCAGCTGCAGGTATCATTAACTTTGTTGTTATTACAGCAGCGATGTCAGGCTGTAACAGCGGAATTTTTAGTGCAGGACGCATGCTTTATACACTTGGCGTAAACGGTCAAGCACCTAAATTCTTCACAAAAATTTCTCGTAACGGCGTTCCAATTTATAGCACACTCGCTGTTATGATTGGATTGGTAATTGGTGTTGTTTTAAACTACATCGCTCCCCCTAATGTATTTGTTTATGTATACAGTGCGAGCGTGCTTCCGGGAATGATTCCTTGGTTCATCATTCTTATCAGTCAAATTCGTTTCCGTAAAGCTAAAGGTGCTGAAATGGATAGTCATCCTTTCAAAATGCCTTTTGCACCTGTAACGAATTATGTAACTATTGCCTTTCTACTAATGGTGCTTGTAGGCATGTGGTTTAATGATGAAACGCGTATTTCACTTATCGTAGGAATTATTTTCCTTGCTCTTGTTGTCGTTAGTTTCTACGCATTCGGAATAAATAAGCGTATGATACCTGATACAGAGAACGGTCAAATAAAGAAATAACTATGCATTTTCATAAGTAAAAAGCAAAACAAAAAAACGGCTGAGAAAAGCCGTTTTTTTGTTTTGTTTAAATGAAAGATACAAGAAAAATGTCATTGTACGCTGATAGTTTGGATAAACTATAGTCGTTCATATAACGTAAAGGGAGCGATTGTTATGAGAAGCCACAGATATATTATTAAAGATTCACTAAAAGCTGATGAAGTTGCCCGAGATTTGGAACTGCAGCTGGATATAAACCGAATGTCGGATGTCAGAATCCTTTCGGTAAATGCACAAAACGAAATACTCGTTCAAATGGAGGAGGAGAACGAAGAAGCAGGAGATGTTATTGATGTATTTATGAAAGAGTATAAAACCGCAGAAATTATTGAATAGCATGTAGTTGAGAAGAATATTGAGGGGTTTCGTTGAATAAATAAAAAGAAAACACCTTTACTTTTTATTAAAAAAGAACACACGAAGAAAACTTCTTGGTTATCAAGAAGTTTCTTTTGTATCTGAACATTCGTTTATATAGGTAGGGAGAGGTGATGAAGGTGAAAAGAAATAGTGAGGGTCACGTCTTTTTTATTATTCTCGGAGGGCTGTTTATTTTAATAGGCACACTCTTTGCAAATACTTCCGTTTATTTTCTCATCTCCGGATGGATAGCAGCTGTCTGTTGTTTAGGAATCAGCGCTGTACTAAAGAAAGGAAAAACAAAATCAGTCAGTAAAGAGGAGGAAGAATAATAATTTTTATATAAAGATGGAAAGTAAATATATGAAAAGGAAGAATGGATCTCCATTCTTCCTTAAGTCATGGTGTGTATGAAATTGTCTTAGAAACGTCCGCCGCCAAGTTGTTGCTCAGCTAATTGTACAAGACGTTTTGTGATTTCGCCGCCTACTGATCCGTTTGCACGTGCAGTAGTGTCAGCTCCTAAATTTACTCCGAACTCGCTAGCGATTTCATATTTCATTTGATCGATTGCTTGTTCAGCTCCGTATACTAATAATTCATTATTATTGCTGCTTTTGTTGTTTGCCATTGTATTCAACTCCTTTCTGTAACGTTAAGGTGTGAATAAAAGAAGAAGAATATACAACAAACTGATATTTATTTTATAAAAAACGTATCTTTACGTTGTTTGTCCTTCTAGAAGCTTAACGGGAAGGCAGATTTCACGAGGTATATTGCTGAATTCTCCTTCAATTTCTTTTAGTAAAATATCAATGGCTGTTTGAGCAATCGATTCGATGGGTTGTTGAACTGTAGTTAGACCAGGTAACAAAGTCTGACTGGTCTCCGTTCCGTCATAGCCCACGATTTTTAAATCTCTTGGGATATTTTTTCCTCTTTTTTGTGCTTCCGCAACTACTAAAGCTGCAAGTAAGTCATCACTTGCAAAAATACCATCTACTTCCGGATGTTCTTCAAAAACCTTAGAAATAGTTTCTCGCTGAATGTTGCGGTCAAAGGTATTTGAAATTTCATACGTGATAGGCTGTTTTCCGTCCTTTTTCATCACGTTTTCATAAGCTTTCCTTCTTAAGTTAGCTGGAGTTTCAAGTTTAAGGGGGCCGTTAATATGAACAATATGCTTACAACCTTTTGAAATGAGCAATTCTGTGGCTTGTTTTCCTCCAGCATAGTTATCAGAAGATACGGTAGGAATATCTGTTGATAAATAATGATCCACTGCTACCACAGGAAGACTTTGACTTTCTGAATCAAAAATACCTCTGTTATAAGTAACGGCAATAACACCATCTACCTGATTTCTGATGAGCATCTCTACATATTTTTTTTCTTTATCAATTCGATTAAGACTGTTACAAAGAAGTACTTTGTAGTTAAGGGAAGCACATATACTTTCAATGTGAAAGGCTAACTCTCCGAAAAAAGGGTTGCTCGTTTGCGGGACGATCATACCTATTAAATTTGTTCGCTTATTAAATAATGAACGTGCAATATCGTTTGGGAAATAATTAATTTCTTTCATTGCTTTATAAACATTTTCTCGTGTTTCTTTGCTTATGTAACCACGGTTATTTAATACACGAGAAACGGTAGTCGGTGAAACACCTGCAATTTTTGCTACATCACTAATCTTGGCTTTCATCTAGTTTCCTCCTAATTTCTCCAAAACATTGCTTTTATAGTATATATCAGACATGTAAAAGGCTTAAAATAAATTGCAATCAAGCAAATAGTTTTCTAATTGTTCGTTTTCTTTTGAACGATAAAAATCTATATAAGGATTGTAAACGGTTTATTAAACAATTTAAACATACCACAAAGCCCACTTTTCCGCCTAATACAATCTTTTTTTAATATAAAATGTGAAACCGGTTGACATAAAATCAAATTTGAAAGTGCTTTCATTTTGTTAGATAAAAGATTTTATATCTTAAGCTAAAGGGGTAACTAAAATGAAAAGTTCAAAAAGTTTATATTGGAAGCTGAGTGCATATTTTTTCTTCTTCTTTTTTACGTGGTCGTCGAGCTACTCTTTATTTTCTATCTGGTTAGGGCAAGAGATTAAGTTGAACGGATCAGCAACAGGCTTAATCTTTTCTATAAACGCTATCTTTGCTTTGTGTATGCAGCCTTTGTACGGATATATATCTGACAGGATAGGTTTAAAGAAACACATTTTATTTTTTATTAGCTGTCTTTTAGTGTTTGTAGGACCATTTTATATTTTTGTTTATGGACCTTTACTTCAATACAATGTGTTGATAGGAGCTATTATTGGAGGACTATATTTAGGAGTGGCGTTTTTGGCGGGCATCGGAGCGATTGAAACCTACATAGAGAAAGTCAGCCGAAAATATAAATTTGAGTACGGAAAATCTAGAATGTGGGGTTCATTAGGCTGGGCTGCAGCTACGTTTTTTGCAGGACAATTATTTAATATTAATCCTCACATTAATTTTTGGGTGGCATCTGTTTCAGCGATTATCTTAGTGGCTATTATTTTTTCTGTAAAGGTAGAAATGAGCAGCTATGAAATGGAAAAGGCTGAATCCGTCACGCTGAGAGATGTAGGCAGTTTATTCTTATTGAAGGAATTTTGGTTTTTTATGATTTATGTTGTTGGCGTTACATGCGTATATGGGGTATACGATCAGCAATTTCCTATCTATTATGCATCTTTGTTTCCTACTGAATCGATAGGTAACCAAGTATTTGGCTACTTAAATTCGTTTCAAGTATTTTTAGAAGCTGGAATGATGTTCGCAGCACCGTTTATTGTAAATAAGATCGGTGCAAAAAACAGTTTAATTTTAGCAGGGTTTCTAATGGGATTTCGTATTATTGGGTCAGGGCTTGTTGTTGGTCCAATCGGAATATCGTCGATGAAACTTATTCATGCATTAGAACTTCCTATTATGCTCATTGCCATCTTTAAATATTTGGCAGCTAACTTTGACACGCGCCTATCTTCTATACTTTATTTGGTTGGATTCCAATTTGCTTCACAAATAGGTGCTTCAGTTCTTTCACCTATAGCGGGAGGATTATATGATGGCGTAGGTTTTTCCCGTACCTATTTAATTATGGGAGGTATGGTTTTGGTATTTAACGTTATTTCGATGTTTACATTACTAAACTCTAAAAAACATAGATTTATAAGAAAAGATGTACAAGAAAACACGCAGATTATATAGGGGGATATGATGATGTTAACGATAAATAAAATCGAGCAAGCTCAACATTCATTAAATGAAGCAGAGAAAAAGGTGAATCATCAATATCGGTTAGGGTATCACATTATGGCGCCAGCGAACTGGATTAATGACCCGAATGGGTTGGTTCAGTATAAAGGAGAATATCATGTTTTTTATCAACATCATCCTTATGACGAGAATTGGGGGCCGATGCATTGGGGGCATGTCAAAAGCAAAGATCTTGTTCATTGGCAGCACTTGCCGATTGCTTTAGCTCCTGGAGATCCATTTGATAAAGATGGATGTTTTTCTGGAAGTGCCGTGGATAACGAAGGAGAGCTTACGTTAATTTATACAGGACATAATTATATAGACAAAGAGCTGGATACTTTTTTTCAAAACCAAAATATAGCTGTTAGTAAAGACGGCATTACCTTTGAAAAAGCAGAGGCTAACCCAGTTATTGCTGAGCCGCCAGCAGATAGTTCTCATCATTTTCGAGACCCCAAAGTATGGAAGTACGAAGATTTCTGGTATATGATTCTAGGAAACTCAACAAAGAAAAAAGAGGGACGTGTTATCTTATACCGGTCTTCAAATTTACGAAAATGGGAATATGTTGGTGTTCTTGCTAAAAGCGATGGAGATCTAGGATATATGTGGGAGTGTCCAGACTTCTTTGAGTTAGACGGAAAGCACGTTTTAATGATTTCTCCTCAAGGGATAGAAGCAAAAGGTGATTCCTATCACAACCTTTTCCAAACGGGATATTTAGTTGGAGAATATAATTATGAAACCAATACATTTCATCACGGGTCATTTACTGAATTAGATTACGGCCACGATTTTTACGCTGTTCAAACACTTTTAGATGATAAAGGGCGGCGAATTGCAATTGGCTGGATGGACATGTGGGAAGCTAATATGCCAACGAAAGAGGATGGATGGTGCGGTGCGCTAACGCTTCCGAGAGAACTAACTTTAAGAGGGGATAAAGTGTTGATGAACCCCGTCCAAGAGCTTACATCACTTCGGAAAACTCAGTATAATATGCTAACCAATAAAGCTCTTTCTAACAGCTATGTAGTAGAAGTAAATGAAGACTTGCTAGAGATACAAGCTGTATTTGATTTAGCGGACTGCCAAGCTTCATCGGTAGGAATAAAAATTCGTGGAATAAACAACGAAGAAACGCTGATGTGTTACAACCTTAATGAGCAAAAGCTATTGCTTGACTGTACTCACTCGGGAAAAGAAGATGGAGTGAGGAAAGCAGCGTTACAAGCAGGTGAGACACTAGCTTTACGAATATTTGTGGACCGTTCTTCCATTGAAGTATTTGCAAACGAAGGACAAGCGACCATGACGAGCCGTATTTATCCAAAAGAAAGCAGGCTCGGAATTGAGTTATTTACTGAAGGAGGAAACGTAATCGTAAAAGAGTTAACGTATTGGAATTTAAAAGATATTTGGGGGTAAAATACAGAGGAAGAAGTATATTAATACTTCTTCTTTTTTGAGCATTTAATAGTTCGTCAACAAAGTGGAGGTATATAAATGGATAAGGCACTTTAGATTAAAAGTACGAGCAAATACGATATAATAGTAAAAGAGATAATGAATGAAAGAGAAACTGTCCTGCTCTAAGATTCCCAGAAGAAAGTAGGATAGAGCAAGGCTACTGCGCTTATAAAACAACGATCAGTAAAGAAAAAATTATGTTTTAAGACACAAAAAGAAAAGGAGATACGATGACTAATCAAAAAGAAACAGGATGGAATTTACGTAATAGCTATGCGGAGTTACCAAACATCTTTTTTACGCCTCTTGATCCTAATCCAGTGAGTTCACCTAAAATAGTTAAATTTAACGACTCTTTAGCCCCATCTCTAGGGTTACAAAAGGAACAGCTGCAAAGCCCAGAAGGAGTTAGCATTTTGGCTGGAAACAGTGTCCCAAAAGGTGCTTTCCCACTTGCACAAGCTTATGGGGGGCATCAATTTGGCCACTTTAACATGCTAGGAGACGGTCGGGCTATGCTGATAGGGGAGCAAGTTACGCCTTCGGGTGAGAAAGTAGACCTTCAGCTTAAAGGCTCAGGCCGAACTCCGTATTCCCGCGGAGGAGATGGACGGGCAGCTCTAGGACCTATGCTGCGTGAGTATATTATTAGTGAAGCCATGCATGCTCTTGGTATTCCAACTACTCGGAGCCTAGCAGTCGTAACAACAGGCGAATCCATTTTTCGTGAAAAAGAACTGCCCGGGGCAATTCTGACGCGTGTAGCTTCCAGTCACCTTCGTTTTGGCACATTTCAGTTCGCTGCAAAATGGGGAACGGTAGAAAACCTTCAAGCTTTAGCTGACTATGCATTAGAACGTCACTTTTCCCATATAGAAAAGAATGAAAAAAAATATTTATCATTGCTTCAAGAAGTGATTAAGCGTCACGCTAAGCTAGTTTCTAAATGGCAGCTTGTTGGTTTTATTCATGGCGTCATGAATACGGATAATATGACAATTAGCGGAGAAACAATTGATTATGGACCATGTGCATTTATGGATACCTATGATCCAGAAACTGTATTTAGTTCAATTGATGTACAAGGGCGCTACGCTTATCAAAATCAACCAGGCATTACAGGGTGGAATCTTGCTAGGTTTGCTGAGGCTTTATTACCGCTATTGGATCAAGATATAGAAAAAGCAGTTGAAATAGCGCAAAGCGCCGTGACGGAATTTCCAAAATTCTATCGGGAAAACTGGCTCGCTGGTATGCAGGCTAAACTTGGGCTTTTTAACGAAGAAAAAGAAGATGAAGCATTATTCCAAGACCTTCTTACAATAATGAAAACCTATAAAGCTGACTATACAAATACGTTTCGTGCATTAACTTTCGAGAAGCTAGAAAATAGTGACTTGTTTGAAAGCAAAGAGTTTGCACAGTGGCATGAGCTATGGCAGCAAAGACTAGGTAGACAACAACAATCTAAAGCGGAGTCACAAGAGCTTATGAAAAATAATAATCCGGCTGTCATTCCTCGAAATCACCGAGTGGAAGAAGCGTTAGACGCAGCACAAAAAGAAGACTACAGCGTCATGGAAACCCTTCTTGAAGTGCTTTCTAGCCCATATGAATCTCCGGGTCAGCCAGAGTATTGTACACCGTCTGCTCCGTCTAATCAGCCTTATCAAACTTACTGTGGAACTTGATCTGCCTAAATAAGAACTGGTATTTAAAAACAGGATAAACGAAATCAAAAAGAGCTCTTTATAAAGAGCTCTTTTTGATTTTCTGAAAAATGTATTATTGATCCATTAAAATGATAGCGATTTCTTGCAAAAATCTACATAAAATTTAACAGGATAAAAGAATCAAAATAAAAAGTGATTATCTGATTCTTTGGTCTCTCATTATTGCCAATAGGAACTATTATATAATAAATTATTCCACTATTTCACAAAAAATACATTAACGATATTTTTTTGAAAATGGTCTACTTTAATAGCTGTAGAAGAGTTTATAAAAAAATATCAGGTTAAATATGACGATGGATTTGCCTATTTAATCAAAAAATGGAAGCTTTAAGACTTTATAACCAAATGAAAAATATAAGAGGAGAAAAATGAGATAATCACTCCATTTTACCTATTTGACTTTTCAATATTATGCAAGTAATCTTGGAAAGGTAATGGAACCGGTTCTGTTATTTCGCCAGATTGATATGACTTCTCGATACATAGAAAATGAATTACTTGTGAGTGACACAAGAAAAGGTATTATACAAAAGGGAGAAAAACAGATGAATATTAAGAAAATCGCAAAGCAAACTACAGCTTTATCTTTTGCTACAGCTCTGTTAGTAGGTGCTGGATCTCAAACATGGGCTGCTGAAAGCAATCATAAAGATACCAACAATAATTATGGAGTTTCCCATATTACGCGTGATAACATGCTGAAAATTCCTCAGCAGCAAAAAAGCGAACAGTTTAAAGTTCCAGCTTTTGATAAATCAACAATCAAAAATATTGCTTCTGCAAAAGGGTACGATAAATCGGGCAATTTAATTGATTTAGACGTATGGGACAGCTGGCCTCTGCAAAATGCTGACGGAACAGTAGCCAACTATCATGGTTACCAAGTTGTATTTGCACTAGCAGGTGATCCGAAAGATGCTGATGATACATCTATTTATGTGTTTTATCAAAAAATCGGTGAAGATTCGATTGACAGTTGGAAAAATGCAGGAAGAGTGTTCAAAGACAGTGACAAATTCGTACCGAATGATCCTCATTTGAAAAAGCAAACACAAGAATGGTCAGGATCTGCTACTTTAACATCAGACGGAAAAATACGCTTATTCTATACTAACTTTTCAGGTACAAACTATGGAAAACAAACCTTAACAACGGCTCAAGTAAATGTATCCCAGCCGGGTGGAGATACGTTAAAAATTGAAGGTGTTGAAGATCATAAATCCATTTTTGATGGTGATGGTAAAAAGTATCAAAATATTCAGCAGTTTATTGACGAAGGCGCATATGGTTCAGGAGATAATCATACGTTGAGAGATCCTCACTATGTAGAGGATAAAGGGCATAAATACCTTGTATTTGAAGCAAACACAGGAACTGAAGATGGTTATCAAGGTGAAGATTCCCTTTACAATCGAGCTTACTACGGTGGAAATAATCCATTTTTCCAATCAGAAAAAGAGAAATTACTGCAGAGCTCTAATAAAAAGAAAGCCTCTTTAGCAAACGGTGCATTAGGTATTGTTGAACTAAATAACGATTATACCTTGAAAAAAGTAATGGATCCACTGATTACTTCAAACACGGTGACAGATGAAATTGAACGCGCAAATGTATTTAAAAAAGATGGGAAATGGTACTTATTTACAGATTCTCGCGGATCTAAAATGACTATTGATGGTATCGGCCAAGATGACGTATATATGCTAGGATACGTATCAAATACGCTGACAGGAAAATACAAGCCGCTAAATGATACAGGACTTGTTTTACATATGGACCTCGATCCTAATGACAAAACGTTTACGTATTCACATTTTGCAGTTCCACAAGTGAAAGGAGACAATGTCGTCATTACAAGTTACATGACAAACAGAGGCTTCTATTCAGAGGAACATTCTACTTTTGCTCCTAGCTTCTTATTAAATATTAAAGGATCAAAAACAGCTGTTGTGAAAAACAGTATTTTACCACAAGGGCAATTAAGTACGGACAAATAATTTTTAAAAACGAAAGAAGATGGCGGTAACTGCTGCTGTTTTCTTTCGTTTTATTATTTAATCAAAAATGTGCTGTAACCGCAGTGCTGATTAAATAAAAAAGCAGTGTACACATTGATAGTTATTTAAAGAAAATGAAACATTCAGACAGACTATAACTTTAAGAATGAAACCGGTTGACATGCAGGTTTGACTAACTTAATATATTTACATATAATGGTTTGAAACGTTTTCCTAGATTAGTATGACATGAGGGTACTTGTAGATGAAATAGCTTGTAGTAGTAGGGAATGATCATTTCTTTGAAAGAGAAAATTCCAATCGTTAACTGAAAATAAAGAAGGTGCTTCTAATGAAACGAATTGATAAGGTATACAATCAGCTGTTGAGTAATTTTCAAGAGTTTACAGAAGTGGAACTGTTACATAAACAAGGAAGCTCAGCGATTGAAATTGCTGAACAGTTAGATTTAGAGAGATCTAATGTAAGTCTTGAACTTAACAAACTTGTCCGCATGCAAAAAGTAATCAAAATTAAAATGTTCCCCGTTCGCTACGTTCCGCTAGAGATTGTTGAAATCATTTGTCGTCAAAAGTGGGATACGAATAAGATGGAAGTAGAAAAGCTAGAGCAGCTATCTAATGGGGGAAAAGAAGAAGCTCTTCCTGCTAATCCTTTTGAATTAATGATTGGAGCTACCGGAAGTTTGAAAAAATCGATTTCTCAAGCAAAAGCTGCTGTTCTTTACCCGCCTAATGGATTACATATGCTGCTATTAGGTCCCACGGGATCGGGAAAATCTCTTTTTGCAAAACGAATCTATCAATTTGCCTTATATTCAGAGAGGCTAAAAACAGATGCCCCGTTCATTACCTTTAACTGCGCTGATTATTACCATAATCCTCAATTACTTCTTTCTCAGTTATTTGGTCATAAGCAAGGGAGTTTCACCGGAGCAACTGAAAGTAAAGTAGGTTTAGTAGAACAAGCAAATGAAGGTATTCTCTTTATGGATGAAGTACACCGGCTTCCTCCCGAAGGCCAAGAAATGCTTTTCTATCTCATTGATCAAGGTACGTATAACCGTCTAGGGGAAACAGATCATAAGCGAACGTCTAAGGTATTAATTATTTGTGCTACAACTGAAAATCCCGGTTCAGCCTTACTGCAAACTTTCTTAAGAAGAATTCCGATGACTATCCATATTCCCTCATTAGAAGAGAGGTCTTTAAAAGAAAAAATTCGCCTCACCACGTTTCTTTTAGAACAGGAGGCTAAACGAATTAATAAAAAGCTAAGTGTCCACATTGATGTATTAAATGCTTTAATCCACACTGAAAAATTCGGGAATGTAGGGCAGTTAAAGTCGAATGTGCAGCTCGTTTGCGCACACGGATTTTTAAATAACCTTGATAGTAAACATATGGTGGAACTTACAGTGCGAGATCTGCCTGACGATATTAAACGAGATTGGATTTCAAATAGTAAAAATATGGAGCGCAGCAAAAAAATTTCTGAATATGTAAACCTTAAAACGATTATCTCCCCGGCTATGGAGAGCCAAGAAATAAAAATGGAGGAAGACGTATCATTTAATTTATATCAGTTAATAGAAGAAAAAGTAGATGTTTTAACAAAAGAAGGTTTATCTCAAGAAGACATCAATCAGTATATTCTTACCGACATTCATTTGAATGTTCGAAGCTTTTTTAATCAAAAAAATGGCCAGAGCTCTAATTTAATGAAGTTTGTGGAAGACGATGTGATTCAGCTTACAAAAGAATTAAAACAGTTGGCTGAAAAAGAATTGAACTGTAAATTTGATCGCAGGTTTATTCATTTTTTAAGTATGCATATGGAATCCTTTTTAAAGCGAAAAAAACAAGTAGACGTATTAAATACAAAGGAGATAGATGAAATTCGCGAAACATATCCAAAAGAATATGCGGTAGCACTGCTTTTTAAAAATCGAATTGAAAAGTGGTTTAACATCACCGTGCCAGAAATAGAAGTTATTTATCTCACAATGGTTATTCAATCAATTCGAACGTTAGAAGAAAATAAACGAGTAGGAATTGTAGTTGCTGCCCATGGAAACAGCACGGCAACTTCTATGGTTGAAGTTGCTACGGAGCTTTTAGGAAGCACTCCTATTATAGCTATTGATGTGCCTTTGACGGTATCTCCAGTTGAAATTGTAGACAGGTTAACCCAAGGAATTAAGAAAGTAGATGAAGGAGAAGGCGTATTAATGCTTGTGGACATGGGTTCGCTTGCCATGTTAGAAAGCAAGTTGGAACAAAAAACAGGGACTAAGATTAAAACCATCAGCAATGTGACGACGTCTATGGTGTTAGACACCGTTAGAAAAGTAAATTATTTAGATTTAAATTTATATGCCATATTTGACTCGGTGCAAAAAGACTTTATGGAATTTATAGATAAACAGCAGCACGTGTTTGGAAAGAAGAAAGCACTTGTTTCTATTTGTACAACAGGAAGCGGTACAGCAAAACAATTAGAAAAAATCTTAACGATTATTTCACGCAAAGTATCTCAAGAACCTATTAAAATTTTAACCGTTTCTTCTATTAAATTAGCAGCAAATATTCGAGAAATTCAAAAAGAATATGAAATTGTTGCAACGGCAGGCACTAAAAATCCAAGGATTGATGCGCCTCATGTATCATTAGAAGTCCTCATTGAAGGGCAGGGAGAGCGAATACTTCAACAGGCAATTACAAAAGAAACGATAAGCTATGATGATGAGAAAACCGAAGCGAATATTGTGGTGCGTGAACTTTGCGAAGAAAACTTGCGAAAGTACCTTCTATTTATCAATCCGTACCTCATAAGTGAAATTCTGTTAGAGTGGTTAAGTCATGTACAAGATGAGTTAGAAATGGAATTAAGCAACACTGTTATGATTCGAATTGTGATGCATACAGCCTTTGCTTTAGAAAGAATGATAAAAAATGAACCTCTTACTTTTCCCGAGGATGAAGAAATCACTCACCAGTTAGAAAACATTTATCAAAAAACGGAAAAAACATTACAAGCCGTCGAAAAAAAGCTGAAACTTACCTTAACAAGAGATGAAAAATTATTTATTGCCACCATTTTTGCGGATGAAATGTAAAAATCATATTATAATTCTGAGAAACTAGTTTGATTTATATGCCACTAGTTTCTTTTTTTATCCCATTTTTTAAATAACAGAAAAACCTGTATTAAAACGAATGACGTTTTGATACAGGTTTGTTTATTTTAAGGAACCTGTATCAACAACACAGAAAAAGGTATTGAAAAATAAATGAAAGCGCTTAATACTCTTTGTTGGCACGATACTTGCAATAAATAAGTGTAGAACGTAAAAGAGAGGAGCAAGTGTACATGATTTCAGTCATTATTAGTGGACATGGTGATTTCGCGCCAGCGTTAGAGGGGTCTTCCAAAATGATATTTGGTGAAGAGAATCACGTAGTAGCCGTACCTTTTCTAAAAGGAGAGGGTATCCAAACCCTTGAAGAAAAATATAAGCAGGCATTAGAGGAAATGCCCTTAGAAAATGAAGTGCTTTTTTTAGTAGATATTTTCGGAGGCACACCCTACAATGCGGCTACTCCATATATCCTTAAAAATAAAACAGCGGATATGGTATCCGGAGTTAACTTGCCTATGCTATTAGAAGTGTTAGCCATGAGGGAACACGTTACATTAAAAGAGATGCTAGGAAGATTAAAGCAAGTGAATGAAGAAAGTTTTCAAGTGTGCAGTGAACATTTGGAGAAAATCCAGCAAGCAAACCAAATCGGAGAGGATGGATTATTATGAAAATCGTTTTAGCAAGAATTGATGACCGCTTTATTCACGGGCAGGTATTAACAAGATGGATCAAAACAAATGCAGCAGATCGAATTATCATTGTTTCAGATGAGGTGGCAGCGGATGAAATGCGAAAAACGCTTATTCTTTCTGTGGCTCCTTCGAATGTAAAGGCGAGCGCTGTCTCGATTTCTAAAATGACAAAAGCATTTCACAGCCCTCGCTATCAGGATACAACAGCCATGCTGCTGTTTGAAAACCCCGCAGACATTGTCGCTCTTGTTCAAGCGGGCGTACCTATTGAGACAGTAAACGTAGGGGGCATGCGTTTTGCTAATGACCGAAAACAAATCACTAAATCTGTAAGCGTTACCGAAAAAGATATCGATGCTTTTGAGAAACTGCAGGAACTAGGCGTAAAGCTTGAGCTGCGCCAATTACCTTCAGATTCTAGTGAAAATTTTATTCAACTACTGAGAAACGAAACAAAAATCAAATAAGGAGATGAGTTTATGTCTTCCATACAAATTATTTTATTATTAGTCATTGCAGCAGTAACTGGTATCGCAAGCGTGTTGGACGAAGGGCAATCCCATCGTCCTCTCATTGCCTGTACGTTAGTAGGCTTGGTACTTGGAGATTTAAAAACCGGCATTATTTTAGGTGGAACACTGGAATTAATGGCTCTTGGATGGATGAATGTTGGATTGGCGATGGCACCTGATACGGCTATTGCTTCTGTTATTTCAACTATTTTAGTTATCACAGCTGGTCAGGGGATTGGTGAAGGCATTGCGGTAGCCATAGCTTTAGCAGCTGCAGGGCAAGTACTCACCATTTTTGTTCGTACCATCACAGTATTTTTAATTCATCGGGCTGATAAGTACGCGGAAGAAGGAAACTTTAAAGGAATTGAAATTATGCATATTACTGCTATGGGTTTTCAGGCTCTCCGCGTTATGATTCCAACTTTAATTGTTACATTAATCAGCGTAAGCGCCGTGCAAACTTTCCTCGGAAATATTCCGGAAGTTATTACAAAAGGCCTGCAAATTGGGGGAGGCATTATCGTGGTCGTAGGATATGCCATGGTTATCAATATGATGAACATTCCTCATTTAAAGCCCTTTTTCTATATCGGGTTCTTATTGGCGGCATTTACAGGGTTTAACCTGGTAGGATTTGGAGCGCTGGGTCTTTGTTTAGCACTTCTTTATCAACAAGTAATGCAGCAGCGAAATCAAATGCAGCCGGCAGGCGTTCCCGCAGCTACAGGGAGCGAACAAGTATATGATGATGACGATGATGATTTAGATGCCTAAATGGCGAACTTAAGGGAGGGATAGAGATGGAAAATGAAAAAAGATTAACGAAAAAAGATATCTTTAGCATGTTCATTCGTTCGAATTTTTTACTCGGTTCATTTAACTTTGAGCGTGTTCAAGCAATGGGCTATTGCTATGTCATGATTCCAGCAATCAAACGCTTATATGGACCGGGAGCTCAGCGAAATGCAGCATTAAAGCGTCATTTAGAATGGTTCAATACACACCCATGGATTTCTGCACCTATATTCGGCGTCACGGCAGCAATGGAAGAAGAAATGGCAAACAAAAAAGATTTTGATGAAAAAGCTATCAGCGGAATGAAAATTGGATTAATGGGCCCGCTTGCTGGTGTAGGAGACCCTATTTTCTGGGGAACGCTTCGACCAGTTCTTGCAGCCCTAGGCGCATCGCTTGCGTTAGGCGGGAATATTGCCGGCCCACTGCTGTTTTTCATCTTAATTAATGCAATTCGATTAAGTACAAAATATTATGGATTAAAATATGGCTACTTAAAAGGAACAGAAATTTTAAAAGATTTAGTAGGCAATCGAATTCAAAAACTGACGGAAGGTGCATCCATTTTGGGACTCTTCGTAATGGGAGCGTTAGTTTCGAAATGGACCACTATTAATATACCAGTGGTTGTTTCTAGGATCAAAGATGATTCTGGTAAAGTTGTGGTAAAAACCGTGCAAGACGTACTTGATAGTATTCTACCGGGGCTGCTTCCTTTAGCTCTAACTCTATTAGTAGCATGGATGCTTCGAAAAGGCACAAATCCGCTGCTTATTATTTTCGGTATTTTCTTAATTGGTATAGGGGGTTATTGGATAGGCTTTTTAGGGTGATAAATAAGAGGAGTCATCTATTCTTCTAGCATCTGCTGGTGAAAATGTTTTACATAACCAGTATGCAAATAAAGGAGGAAAGGAAGATGAAAAGAATCGTTAAAAAGTTATTGATGATTGGAGTCGCTTGTTCCATAAGCTTGTTTTCTGCATACCCTGTATTAGCTGATAATACAGGGTATTATCAAGAAAAATACCGGAATCAATTTCATTTTTCTCCAGAAGCGAACTGGATGAACGATCCAAATGGAATGGTCTATTATAACGGAGAGTATCACCTTTTTTATCAGTATTATCCTTATGGTACCACTTGGGGACCTATGCACTGGGGGCATGCAGTTAGTACAGATTTAGTGAAATGGAAACACCTGCCGATTGCTCTTTCTCCAGACGAGAACGGAGAGATTTTTTCAGGAAGTGCCGTTATCGATTGGAATAATACCGCAGGGTTTGGAAAAGAAGCAATGGTAGCTATCTTTACACACTCGGGCAGAAAAGGACAAGTGCAAAGTCTAGCATACAGCAAGGACAGCGGAAGAACGTGGACCAAGTATGAAGGAAATCCTGTTATGCCCAATCCCCCAGTTCCTGACTGGCGCGACCCAAAAGTGTTTTGGCACGAGCAAACCAAGCAGTGGGTGATGTCTTTAGCTGCTAAAGATAAAATTATGTTTTATACATCACCTGACTTGAAAAGTTGGAAATACGCAAGTGAGTTTGGACCTGATGGAGGCATCCAAGCAAACGGTCAAAATGGTGCCTACTCATATACTTTATCCGAACAAAAAGGTCAATCCTTTACTCTGGAGGGAGAAATTACGCTTGTAGAAAAGAATGGACGCGCAGGCGCAGGCGGTCTTGTTTTTCGTTCTAATAAAGACGCAACAAACGCATATACCGTCAATTTAGATGCAGAAAAGAACCTCTTAACACTTAACAAAGTGGAGAAAGGAAACGTAACGACCGTTGTTTCAAAGCCGATGAGGCTTGATACATCACAAGCATATCATGTAAAAGTAGAAACAAACAGTCACTACTTAAAGGTACTGTTAAATGGAAAACAGGTTCTAGAAGGCAGTGATGCATCTTTTGAAAATGGTCAGTTTGGATTAACAGCATGGAATTCCACAGCTGTCTTTCGTCATGTTAAATTTACGAATCAATCTAATTTTATAACCAATCTATCTAACTGGAAACCTGTTACGGGAACGTGGAATGATACTGCTGATGGAAAAACCGGTAAATCTGACAGCGATGGATATATCATGAGTGAAGAACAGGGAGATCAGTTCATTTTTAAGTCAAATATGACATTTTTAGATGGAAATCCTGGTTCAGGTGCACTACTCTTTCGGGCAGACGCGGAAGCCAAAAACGGATATATAGCTAGCGTGGATGCTTCTAAAGATACAATCAAACTAGTAAAGCTTCAAAATGGCATTTCAACTGTCCTTGCCGAAATCAACGCAAAAATTGATGCGAGCAAATCACATCAAGTAAAAGTAACTGCCTCGGGAAATAAACTTGATTTGTATATAGACGATAACTTCACCCTTACTGCAAAAGATGAAACTTTTTCAAAAGGATTGTTTGGATTACATGTTCATCAATCTTCAGTCCGGTTTCAAGATGTTAACATGACCAAGTTTATTGATACAGATGAAAAGGAAATTAAAAATAAAAGTTTTGAAACAGGCGATCTCACCGGCTGGAAAACGATAAAAGGAAATGCATTCACAAACGATCATGTAACGGATGCCACCGCAAATTGGAGCGGTCTCTTTGAACAAAAAGGAAAGTATCATTTATGGGGATTTTCCGATAAGCAAGACGGCGATAATGCCACTGGAGAATTACATTCATCTTATTTTAAATTGAGCGGATCAGGTGAAATCAATTTGTTAATGGGAGGCGGAAACGACCCCACAAACCGCTATGTCTCCTTAGTCAGGGCCTCTGACGATAAAGAATTGATTCGTCAAGCGAATACAAAGTTTGCAGATGAAAAGTATCAGCGCTACGTATGGGATGCTTCTAAGTATATAAGAGAAGTATTGTACGTTAAAGCCGTTGATCAAGCTGTAGGCGGATGGGGGCACATTAATCTAGATGATATTAATGTATTTAATACAGAAAAAATGCCGGAGAAAATAGACAGTGTAGCAAAAGAACCGGAGGAAGTTAAACAAAGGGAAAGCGGAGAGCTTTCAGATTGGAATACTGTGTCAGGAGAATGGGTGGAATCAACTCATGGAAGCAACGGAGGGATTTGGGAGTGTCCTACTTTACTCGAACTGCCGGTTGATGGAGACAGTACAAAGAAAAAATGGGTGCTGCAAGTCAGCATCAATGATGGAGCGGCAGCTGGAGGTTCAGGTATGCAGTACTTTGTTGGTGATTTTGACGGGAAAACATTTAAAAATGAAAACCCGCCAGAGGAAGTGCTTTGGACAGATTATGGTGCCGACTTTTATGCTGCTGTAGATTGGAGCGGAGTTGAAGGAGATAACGGAGAAAAGTATTGGCTAGGCTGGATGAGCAACTGGCAATATGCCAACAATACCCCAACTACTACTTGGAGAAGTTCTATGTCAATTCCAAGAAAAATAGAACTCACCAACACAGCAAAAGGGCTTCGTTTAAAACAAATACCTGTTTCAATTGATTCAATTCGCAATAAGCAAGAAAAAAAGGTGTTAAAGAATCTGATGGTCGTTGAAAATAAAAATCTTCTTTCAGGCATACAGGAAAACAAATATGAAATTATGGCAGAATTTGATGTTTCTAATACAGATGCACAAGAATTTGGTTTTCAAATTCAAAAAGAAGGCAGTGAAAATACAAAAGTCAGCTATAACGTAAACAAGCAGCGATTATTTGTTGACCGAACAAACTCTGGAAGTTTTGATTTTGGTGAAGATGTGAAAGGCAAACACTCTGCTTCCATGCTTCCAAAAGACGGAAAGGTTAAGCTTCATATGTTTGTAGACCAGTCATCTGTAGAAGTATTTGGTAATGACGGCACAGAAGTAATAACAGATCAGCTCTTTCCGACGCTTTCAAGTAATAAAATAAGGCTTTATAGCAAAGGAGGAGCTGTGAAATTGAATTCCTTGAAGATGTATCCATTAAAATCTATTTGGAATAAAAGTCCTGTTGAAACAAACTTATCAGGGTGGAAAAGCATTAGCGGACTATGGGCCGATACGATTAACGGAAAACAAGGACGAAGCAAAGAAGATTCCTTTACCTTATCATCAGAAAATGCAAAGAATTTTATATATGGGGCAAAGATAAAGGTGTTAGACGATCCTGTTTCAAATTCTACAGGAGCAGGAGCGTTAGTATTCCGTTCGGATGAACAGGCAAATAACGCTTACGCTGCGAATGTAGATGTGCTTAATAATCAAGTAAAACTCATTGCGTTTAGAGACGGAATAGGAAAGGACCTCATTATTTACAATGATGGGGGAAAGCTGGATTTAAAGACAAATACGGATTATCGCTTGAAAGTAACGGCTGAAGGAGAACACATTCAAGTTTATCTCAATGATAAGCTTGTGATTGATGCAGTGGACCATACCTTTTCAGAAGGCTATGCGGGGTTGAACGCGTGGAATTCTACTAGTTTGTTTAATGATGTGAAGTTTGAAACAGTGGATTAAGGAATTGCGAAAGCTTCTGCTTGTTTGAGGGAGCTTTTATATACCATAAAAAAGCATGCTGCGGTAAAGTAGCATGCTTTTTTGAATTCCATAGGTTAGTGAAGAGGATTTTGACATATGATAAATATCTTACTAGTCTAATTAATTGTACATTTTAGTTCTTAAAAGGTCTTTTGAAAAATCCTCATAAAAATATGATAAAATCGGATAGGATATATATTTCGAGGAAGGAAAGTGTTTTTTATGATTATTGGTAACGAACAAGATTTAGAAAGTTTACGCAAAATTGGACGCATCGTTGCACTTGCGCGCGAAGAGATGAAAAACCAAGCAAAAGCAGGCATGACAACAAAAGAGCTTGATATGATCGGTAAAAAAATATTGGATGAACACGGTGCTATTTCTGCACCTGAAAAAGAATATAATTTCCCAGGTGTAACGTGCATTAGTGTAAACGAAGAAGTGGCTCACGGTATTCCGGGAGATCGAGTATTAAAAGATGGCGATTTAGTCAATGTGGATGTATCTGCCGTACTTGACGGCTATTATTCAGATACGGGTATTTCATTTGTTATTGGGCAAGACGAAGAAAAAGAAAAGCTGTGCCAGGCTGCAGTAGATGCATTTTGGGCAGCCATGAAAAAAGTAAAAGCTGGTTCAAAACAAAACCAAATTGGTCGCGCTGTCTCTAACTTTGCACATCAAAACGGATATGCTGTTATTGAAAACTTAACGGGTCACGGTGTGGGCCGCAGCTTGCATGACGCTCCTAACCATATTTTAAACTATTATGATCCAATGGATAAAGCCCTTTTGAAAAAAGGCCTTGTTATTGCTGTCGAACCATTTATCTCTATGAAAGCTGATCATATCATTGAACGCGGAGACGACGGCTGGACGTTTGTTACACCTGATAATAGTCTTGTAGCACAGTGTGAACATACGATTGTGGTAACAAACGGCGAACCGATTATTTTAACTGAACTATAATCAAGTTTCGCACGTCTTCTTATTTTTATAGATTCCATTAATTAATAAAAAGCTACTTCACTTAGCAATGTTTTTTTATTGTGTTATAGTGAGGTGGCTTTTTTGATTTATTATGCAATGAATGATGATCATATTGATTTGCTTTGTTCAGATAACGTTTGAAAGATAGTGTAATTGAATATGCTCAAGGGAATGCTAAACATAGATCAAAATGAAAAGGGGTATAAAATGTGGAATATGTAAAAAGAGAAACGGCTATAAGTGAACTGACGCATCATATGGATGACATTTTAAACAAATATAACCTTCAAGGCGTCTCCGTATATGAAGAAGAAGGAGAAGGTAATCACTATTATCTTGGCTACACAGTAAAAAAGAATGATCATGTGTTTATGCTTAACAGACCTTATCTAAAAGATAAAGACGGGAAACTAGCAGTAGAAAATCAAGAATGGACCGTTCAAGGTAACGAAGGAGAAACAAATGGATATACTTCACTTGAAGATGCATTTCAAAAAATTGATGAAATCGTACATTAAATAAATTTGATAAATAAATTTGATGAATTTCACTGCGGATGCTTCTCTTTGAACGCTTGAGTACGAGCAGTAGAAGCGCTAATAGGTGAGGGGTGTCTTTCATCTATACTATCTAAATTTTCTTTGCTTTGAAGTCTAGAAAAATTATATAATAAAAAATTGTTTTTTAAGGTTTTACTATATAAATACGGGGTACACATATAGTACAGCAGCTATCATGCAAATGGTTGTTGTGAAAGGTTAAATACTTAGCGTATGAAGGGACTGATTAGTTTTGAAAGGCTTAACAGCGACTTCAGCAAATGTATTACCGCAAATTGAAAGCAGATATTCGTATCTGACACAAGGCACTTTGGTTATGAACCGATATACGTAACGAAAGGGCCTGACTAGGCAAACAAAGGAAAGACTGAATCAACTAGAAGAAGCCTGCATCTAAAAATGTAGGCTTCTTCTTTTTTACAGAGGAAACTAAGATGATGAATGAGTACATAACGGGTATAAATTAAGAAGGTTCATATTCAATCAATTTTCCGTGCACGTTTTTCTTGAAAAAAGGTCATAAGTTGAAGATACTGTATATAACTATGTAAAAGAATTTTTGAAGACAAAATAGTAAATCTGCTTGAGGTGAAAATGATGAGAAAAGCAAATAAAAGTGAATTTCTGTGGAATACGTTAGACGGCTGGCTTTTTATCCCTAGGAACATTCCTTTACTATTTCTTTTTGTATTTCTCTTAGGGGTTTCTTACCTAGGTTGGGTTAAGCTGTTTCATAAATTCGTTTAGATACACCAATGAGCTGAAACAAAAAACTGTTTCAGCTTGTTGGCGTGCTGATTTATTTATTTTATGTATAGCTGTACCGTAATTTACCTGAATTATTCATTCCATCCTTTGCATACATCAACCCACTTTAAGCATTTCGAAAATTCTTCTAGTTCAGGTATTGTTAATTCGATTGCACTATTTCCACTTCCACAGGCAGGGAAAACGGTGACAAAACGTTTCAGAGATTCATCTAGATACACGTGAACACCTTCATTAACGGCAAAAGGGCATACGCCGCCTACAGCATGACCAATCAGCGTTTCTACTTCACTTGCTCCAAGCATTTTTGCTTTGGTTCCGAACTCTTCTTTGTATTTTCGGTTATCAATTTTCGCATCTCCTGCTGCCACAATCAATAGAACAGTTCCTTCGGCGTTAAAAGAAAGACTTTTTGCGATCCGTTTCGGCTCGCATTTTAAAGCTTGCGCTGCTAGTTCTACAGTAGCACTGGACTCATCCATTTCGATAATTCGATTCTCCATACCATATTGTTTAAAATATGCTTTTACTTTTCCAATCGACATTTTTTATATCCATTCCTTTCTTGCAAACATGTATGATTGCCTTACAGAAAACGTGCAGTTGTTCTTTACAGTGAAAAAATCTTATTATTTTAATATATAGAAATTATACACAACTTTGAAGTTAAAAGCACATATTCGTTTTAATTAAAAAAGTTACGTAGGTAAAGTATTTTTAACTGATTAAAGCAGGATTACGGAACCATTTGACGAATGTAACTATGTCGGCTGCGAAAACATAGGCATTAGAACGAAAGATAAATGATGAAATTGAAAAGGCGCAAACGTTCTAGTGAAATGAGGAGAAGTAATGCCAAATTTACACACTGTCGTCAGTTTTTTTAGCAGTACATGTATGGCAACGATGAGTATGATTTATTTATTTTCCCTTGTGCCGCGTGCATGGTCTTTTAAATTTCGATTTGGAGCCATGATTATAGGAATCCCAGTCGGCATTATAATGGGACAGGTTGCTATGCTGATCGGCTGGCACCATCATTAAAACTTTGAATTTTTTAACAAAAAAGGAGACGTGTAAAATGAATACTGTTACATTAAACAATGGTTTAAAAATGCCTCAGCTTGGATTTGGCGTATGGCAAGTAGAAGATAACCAGGCAGCAGCTGCAGTGTCAAAAGCAATTGAAGTTGGGTACACCTCTATTGACACAGCCATGATTTATAAAAATGAAGAAGGAGTAGGCCAGGCGATTAAAGAATCTTCTGTTCCTCGAGAACAGCTGTTTATTACAACAAAAGTTTGGAACAGCGACCAAGGCTATGAAAATGCATTACGTGCATTTGATGAAAGCTTAGAACGATTAGGACTTGATTATGTCGATTTATATTTAATTCACTGGCCTACGCCTCAATATGATGAGTATGTGGAGACGTATAAAGCATTAGAAAAGCTTTATCACGATGGAAAAGTAAAAGCAATTGGCGTCTGCAACTTTGAAATTGAGCATTTAGAGCGCTTGTTAAACGAATGTGATGTAACACCGGTTTTAAACCAAATTGAGTGCCATCCGTATCTAGCTCAAAATGAATTAAAAGAGTTTTGCGCCAAACATAATATTTTTGTGGAAGCATGGAGCCCTCTTGATCAAGGAGGAGAAGTGTTACAAGACGAGGTCATTCAAAAAATTGCTGAAGTACATAGCAAAACTCCGGCTCAAGTTGTATTGCGCTGGCACTTACAAAACAACACAATTGTCATCCCTAAATCAGTTACACCGTCTAGAATAGAAGAAAACTTTAACGTGTTTGATTTCGAACTCACTGCCGATGATATGGCAGAGATTAATGGGTTAAACAGCAATCGCCGCAAAGGTCCGCACCCAAGTGACATGAACGTCCGATAACGTTTGAAAAATAAAATTGTGCAGCCGTGAATCATCGCTGTTATAAGAAATAATAAGTTTATTTCAGATTATTTAAAATTTTCTTAAATAACAATTGACAAATGATTAATTCAGCGTAATACTTAGTGTAGGTACCCTAGTTGCTTTAAGTTGTACAGCTTAAAGTGTATAGTGATTTAGTCATTTAGCGATTGTTTGTATGTATAAGTTGAAATGCCAATTATTAATAAAAGCCCATAGTGTAAGTAGGTTAGTTTATAGGGGGCTATATCAAAAGGAGCTTGTTTCCTCTTTGATATAGCCCCTTTTTGTGTTCAAAAAAAGGTAGTCTACAGTTTAACAAGGGAGCGGGTATGATGTTTATTCAAATCGACGGAAATTCACTGACGTTCGACCAAATCTACAAAGTTATTTACCAAGGATACTCCGTAAAAATTAGCGATCACGCAGTTGAACATATCCAAAAAAGCAGAACGTTAGTTGAAGAGAGTATTACGAACAACAACGTAATTTACGGAGTAAATACTGGATTCGGAAAGTTTAGCGATACGGTTATTTCAAAAATGGACTTAGCTGATCTGCAGATTAACTTGATTCGGAGTCATGCCTGCGGACTAGGAGAACCATTTTCTTTAGAGGTAAGCAGAGTGATGCTGCTTTTACGAGCAAATGCATTGGCTAAAGGGTATTCAGGCATACGACTGGAAACCTTGCAGCTGCTTATCGATTGCTTAAACCAAAATGTAGTGCCGGTTATCCCAAGTCAAGGTTCACTTGGAGCTAGCGGTGACTTAGCTCCATTATCACATCTAGCGCTGCTGTTAGTTGGAGAAGGAGAAGCTGTATATAATGGTCAGCGAATGCAAGGAGAAGAAGCTTTAAAGCTAGCGGGGCTTGAGCCTATCCAATTACAAGCAAAAGAAGGGCTAGCTTTAATCAACGGCACTCAGGCAATGACAGCTGTAGGAGTAGTTTCGTACCTTGAAGCTCAAAAGCTAGCAGATCTTGCTGACGGGATTGCAGCACTGACGTTAGAAGGCCTGCAAGGCATTTTAGATGCATTCATGCCCGAGTCTCATGGAGTAAGACCTTATCCGGAACAACAGCAGGTAGCTGCCCGAATTCTTTCATATTTAGAAGGCAGTCAATTAACTACTTCTCAAGGTCAAATAAGAGTGCAAGATGCTTATTCACTGCGCTGCATTCCTCAAGTTCATGGTGCTATTTATCAAGTTTTAAATTATGTAAAAGAAAAGCTGTTAATTGAAATTAATTCAGCAACCGATAACCCGCTCATCTTTGCCGACAGCGGCAAAGTAATTTCTGGAGGGAACTTTCACGGGCAGCCCATTGCGTTTGCTATGGATTTTCTAGGAATTGCAATGGCGGAGCTTGGGAATATTTCTGAACGGCGCATTGAACGAATAGTAAACCCTCAGCTTAGCGGGCTGCCGGCATTTTTAAGTGCAGATCCTGGTTTAGAATCCGGGCTCATGATTACTCAATACGCTGCTGCTTCATTAGTTTCCGAAAATAAAGTATTAGCGCATCCATCAAGTGTCGATTCTATCCCATCTTCAGCGAATCAAGAAGATCATGTCAGCATGGGAACGACTGCTGCACGTCATGCTTATCAAATTATCCAAAATACACGAAGGGTTCTATCGATTGAAGCAATTTGTGCGGCTCAAGCAGCCGATATTCAAGGGGTGGATAAACTGGCTTCGGAAACAAGAAAAATTTATTCCAGAATTAGGAAAACCGTACCAACCATTACTAAAGATCGAATTTTCTCACGTGATATTGAAGTGTTAGCAGCTGATTTCAAAACCTTTGTGCAAGATACTAATTATGAACTAGCGCTGTAATAAAAATGTTCGTTTAACAGTTTTTCATTTTTATAGAGGAGGAAAACAAAATGGAGACAAAACAAAGTGGGATGAAAGCACCTCGTGGGACGGAACTAACGACAAAAGGCTGGGTACAAGAAGCTGCTCTTCGCATGCTTCTAAACAATTTAGATTCTGAAGTAGCGGAGCATCCGGAAAAGTTAGTCGTATACGGAGGAATCGGAAAAGCAGCCCGTAACTGGGAGGCGTTCGAGCGTATTGTCGCAGCGTTAAAAGAGTTAGAAGATGATGAAACGCTTCTCATACAGTCCGGTAAGCCTGTTGCGGTTTTTAAAACCCACAGTGATGCACCGCGTGTTTTATTAGCGAATTCGAATCTTGTTCCTGCTTTTGCAAATTGGGAGACGTTCCATGAGCTTGATAAAAAAGGGTTAATGATGTACGGACAAATGACTGCAGGAAGCTGGATTTATATCGGAAGCCAAGGCATTGTTCAAGGAACGTATGAAACATTTGCTGAGTGTGCCAACCAGCATTTTAACGGAACTTTGAAAGGAACGATTACGGTAACAGCTGGATTAGGAGGAATGGGAGGTGCACAGCCACTAGCCGTTACGATGGCAGGCGGCGTTGTAATTGGAATTGATGTTGATCGCACGCGTATTGAAAAACGTATCGAAACAAAATATTGCGATACGGTAGTCGAAAGTGTAGCTGATGCAATCACGTTAGCTGAAGATGCAAAAAAATTGGGCAAAGCGCTTTCCATTGGATTAGTTGGAAATGCAGCCGAGATTCTTCCTGAAATGATAGAGCGAGGATTTATCCCAGATATTGTGACGGATCAAACATCGGCACATGATCCACTTAACGGATATTTGCCGATTGGAGTCAGCTTAGCAGAAGGAGAAAGATTGCGGAATACAAATCCAAATGAATATATAAAACAATCAAAAGCAAGTATGGCTATCCACGTTCAAGCCATGTTAGAGATGCAAAGAAAAGGCGCGGTTGCTTTTGACTATGGCAATAATATTCGCCAAGTGGCGCTTGATGAAGGCATCACGAATGCATTTGATTTCCCGGGATTTGTCCCAGCGTATATCCGTCCGCAGTTCTGTGAAGGAAAAGGACCGTTTCGATGGGTCGCTTTGTCAGGAAACCCAGAGGATATTTATAAAACAGATGAAGTCATTTTACGTGAGTTTTCGGATAATACGCATCTTTGCAACTGGATTAAAATGGCGAGAGAAAAAATTGAGTTTCAAGGATTGCCTGCGCGTATTTGTTGGCTAGGCTACGGAGAAAGAGCGCGCTTTGGAAAAATTATTAATGATATGGTGGCGTCCGGAGAACTGTCAGCGCCTATCGTTATTGGCAGAGATCATCTAGATGCCGGTTCTGTGGCGTCGCCAAACCGTGAAACTGAAGCGATGAAAGACGGCAGTGATGCAGTAGCAGACTGGCCGATTTTGAATGCATTAGTAAATACGGCAGCAGGCGCAAGCTGGGTATCTGTTCACCACGGAGGAGGAGTAGGTATGGGGTATTCTCTTCACGCTGGAATGGTTGTAGTAGCAGATGGGACGGAAGAAGCCGCCAAACGTCTAGAACGTGTTTTAACAACAGACCCAGGCATGGGTGTAGTTCGTCATGTAGACGCTGGCTATGATAAGGCCATTCAAACTGCAAAAGAAAAAGGAATACAAATTCCGGCGTTAAATGAATAAAAAAGGAGGGATACGTATGACTATTACGTATATCAAATGCGCTGCACAAGTCATTACGGTTAAAGGAGGAAGTCAGCCTAGACGATCGGAGGAAATGTCAGATCTAGGGATCATTGAAAATGGCAGCGTACTCGTGAAAAATGGAAGAATTGTATTTGTTGGGCCTGACGTCAAAGCGCAGGAATACCTTGAGCATATTCATGAACCTATTAATATAATTGATGCCGAAGAAAAAATCGTAACGCCTGGGTTGATTGATCCCCACACTCACCTTGTGTTTGGCGGCAGTCGTGAAAAAGAATTAGAAATGCGCTTAAACGGGGCAAAGTATATTGATATTTTAAAAGCGGGAGGAGGAATTTTACAAACAACCGTTAGTACACGACAAGCAACGGAAGAGGAGCTAATCAAGCAATCTACAAAACGTTTAAATAAATTTCTGCAGTACGGAGTTACAACTGTCGAAGCCAAAAGCGGGTACGGTTTAAATCTTAAAGATGAAATCAAACAATTAAAAGTAGCGAAGAAACTGAATGAACAGCATCCGGTAGATGTTGTTTCAACCTTTATGGGAGCTCATGCGGTGCCAGTTGAGTACAAAGGAAATGAAGATGAGTTTGTTCGTTTCGTTATCGAAGAAATGATACCAATCGTTGCAAAAGAAGAGCTAGCGGAGTTTTGTGATGTATTTTGTGAAGAAGGCGTGTTTACAGTTGAACAGTCAGATCGTATTTTACAAGCTGGAAAAGCATACGGACTAAAATCTAAAATCCACGCCGATGAAATTGTGTCTTTTGGCGGGGCAGAATTAGCGGCTAAAGTGGGAGCTGTGTCCGCGGATCATTTGTTAAAAGCATCGGATCAAGGAATTAAGCAAATGGCTGAAAGGGGAGTTATAGCCGTTCTATTGCCGGGTACTGCATTCTTTTTAATGGAAGAGCCGGCGCGTGCTAGGAAAATGATCGAAGCAGGAGTGCCTGTTGCTTTGTCTACAGATCGAAACCCAGGGTCTTCTCCTACGGAATCGCTGCCGTTTATTATGAATTTAGCTTGTTTAACGATGAAGATGACGCCAGCAGAAGTTTTAACCGCCTGTACGATCAACGCGGCTCATGCCATTTGCAAAGGGGATCAAATCGGCAGTATTGAAGTAGGTAAAAAAGCCGATTTAGTGCTATTTGACGCTCCCAATTACCAAACGCTACAGTATAACTATGCCGTAAATCTTGTAGACACGGTATTAAAAGATGGAAAAGTTGTGGTTGAAGGCGGTGTTTTACATGAACTATCCGTACCCACAGCTTGATCGACCGCCTTTTTGCTGGCAGCGTCAAAGTACTTCTGATCCCAAAGTAAGTGATTGGATTCAGACAGTTGAAGATGGGAGCAACGTCGACTTTACATCGATAGATATTACGGTCTTGGGCGTGCCTCTTTCAAGATCTTCCATTAGCGCTTCTGGAGCCAGTGAGACGCCAATGGCCATGAGGAAGCTCTGGAAATCCTTTAACCCGTATCATATTGAGTATGATACGGATTTGACTTCCTTGTCAGTGTTGGATTTAGGAGACGTAAAACAGCACGTAACGGATATAGGGAAGTCTCATCAGTATATAAAAGAAGCGATGACGTCTATGCGGAAATGTCATCCGCACGCGCTGCCTATTATGCTTGGAGGAGATCATTCTATTACAGCTATGTTAGTAAAAGGGTGGAAAGAGTCACATCCCGAACAGAAAATAGGGATTTTACAGTTTGATACGCACTTTGACTTACGTAGCTTAGAAGATAACGGTCCTTCTAACGGAACCCCTATACGAAATTTAATCGAAAGCAACACGATTGATGCAGCTCATGTATGGAATATCGGACTTCACGGGTTTTATAATTCCAAATCGTTAAAGGAATATGCAGATAGCAAAGGCGTTCATTATGTAACGTTACTGCAAGCAAGAAAAGCAGGAATAAATCATACCGTGAAAGAAGCATTAAAACAGCTGAGCAAAGAGGTAGATATGATCTATTTAACAGTTGATATGGATGTGTTGGATATCGCTTACGCACCGGGAGTTCCAGCAGGAACGACGGGCGGAATGAGGACGGATGAGTTATTTGAAGCAGTATACACCGCGGGGAGTCATCCCCTTGTTCAAGCAATGGACATTGTATGTCTAGATCCGCTGCGTGATGTAGGAGAAATTACCGTGAAAGCAGGCGTACACGTGTTTTTGAATTTTTTAACGGGCGTTGCAAACAGAAAGTAAGGAAGTGTGCTTCCTTACTTTTTTTATGGCTCTTTTTATAAGCTTCATAAACGATTGTTGAGATTGGGATAAAATAACTTTAGAAGTATGTATGGATTTTAGTAAATATATTTTTACTAAAATAAACGATTTTTATTGTTTTTATTCAAATTTAGTAATAATATATTTACTAAAGAAGGTGGATATCTCATGAAGGAAAAACTGGCTAAGGAATATATCGCTTTAATACCGGTTTTATTTAAAAACTTCAAGAATTTAAACAAAAATGAAGTGAAATTAACACATTTACAAAATCACGTAGTTGAATTTATGTATATGAAAAAAAGAGATTTGAATATTAAGGAAATTAGTAATGGATTAAATATTGCCAAACAACAGTTAACGAATGTTATCAGTGAATTAGAAAATGAAGGATATTTAATCAAAATGCCTGATCCGCGAGATAAGCGTGCAGTTTTAGTCTCATTAACGTCTAAAGGAAAAAGTATTCAAGAGGAAAAATGGAGAGGGATTTATAGTAACTTTCATACAAATCTTGCGAAGTTAAATGACGAAGAGCAACTAGACCTGCAGTTTGCTCTTCATAAATTAAATGTTTTATTAAAAAAGATGGAGGGATAAATCATGAATCAAAGGGAACGAATTTCACTCATTAGTGTAGGCGTTATAGGCGGGACAGTAATGGGAGTAATTTATAAAGATATATCAAACTGTTTAATTACAGGTGTTATTGTTGCTTCAATCATTACGGTAATGCTCAATCAAAAAGCGAAAAAAACAGCTAGATAGTATGAATAAACGTAAGACAGCACCAGCAAGTTGCGAACTCGACGTTCTGGTGCTGCCTCTATAAAATTTATCTTCTAGATGAATTTTACGAAGCGGAATACGTTTTAAGAGCTTCAAGCATCAGATCCCAAAATCCATGGACATCAAGGGTTAAACCAAACTTCGCATTTGCTTTCCTTCCTGTAACTCCAAGCAAATCAACTGAAGTTGTTCCAGGGGTATATTCTCCGCGTGTTTCTACTACGATATTAACTTCCTTTAGGGTAAATAGTTCTGGAGCTATGCAATAAGCAACGGTTAATACATCGTGAACAGGAGGGCCATCAAAACCAAATGTTTCCTTATAGGTAGATTTAAAAAATGCTAATAATTCACCCACCTTTTTTGCTACGTTATTATCAATGTTCATCACTTGGTTAATAACATTATCTGTTGCAACGGCTTGATGCGTAATATCTAACCCCATTACTACGAGTGGAATGCCGCTATCAAACACTTTTTTAGCCGCTTCTGGATCTGCCCAAATATTAAACTCAGCCGTTGGCGTCCAGTTCCCGAAGGTTCCACCGCCCATAAGGATAATCTCTTCAATGTTTTCTTTCATTTCTGGAGCTTTTATTAAAGCTAAAGCAATGTTCGTTAAAGGACCGGTAGGCAAAAGCGTAACGGGATCTTCTGACTCTTTGACCATTCGTATAATAGTATCTACTCCGTGTTCTTCGCTCCAGCTGCGAGAGAGAGCCGGGAACTCAGGGCCGTCTAATCCTGAATCCCCGTGTATACTAGGCGCGTTTTCACGTCTGCGCATCATTGGTTCGCTTGCTCCTTTTGAAACCATCACGTTATGTAACGATACTAAATCACACACTTTCAAAGCATTCATCGTCGTTTTTTCAATTTCTGCGTTTCCTGAAACAGTTGTAATCGCTAAAATATCTAATTCCGGTCGTGCGGCAGCCAAAATGATAGCAATAGCATCATCATGACCTGGATCACAGTCCATAATAATCTTTCTTTTTTTCATTATGATCACCTCTATAGAATGGATAAATTGCTGTTAATTTTACATGGATTTTATTTTTTCTAAAATAGCTTCTGTAAACTCCGACGTAGAGGCATGTCCGCCTAAATCTTTCGTTTTCACTTCAGCTTGGAGCGTTTGATAAAGTGCGTGTTCTACTGTAGCAGCCACTTCTGTAAGTTTGTGATCCGCATGTTTTTCAGCCAACCATTTCAGTAGCATGGCTGCTGAAGAAATAATACCGGTTGGGTTTGCTATGTTCAAACCTGCGATATCTGGCGCAGAACCATGAGCTGCTTGTGCCATAGCGATATGTTCATTTGCATTAAGAGAAGGGGCTAATCCTAAGCTTCCTACAAGCTCGCCGGCTAAATCTGAAAGAATATCACCGTACATGTTTTCTGTCACAATGACATCGAAATCGGCTGCACGACGTACGAGATGAGCAGCCATGGCATCGATATGGTAGTCGTCCACTTTTACTTCAGGGTATTGCTCAGCTACTTCTCGACAAACGTTTAGAAATAGTCCGGTACTTAATCTTAAAACATTTGCTTTATGTACGATTGTTACTTTTTTACGACGCTGCATGGCCAATGCAAAAGCTTCACGTGCAATTCTTTCTATGGCTTTTCGCGTAAATACCCCCGATGTCACCACAACGTCTTTTGTAATCTGCCATTCGCCGTGTCCAGAATACATATTACGATCGGCATAAAATCCTTCTGTATTTTCTCGGACGATCACTAAATCTGCTTCTTTCACGACGCTTTTAATGCCTGGCATTGTTTTAGCAGGGCGAATATTTGCGTAAAGATCTAAACTGTGACGAAGCTCTCCGCTAGGATTACGCTTTTCTTTGTGTTCAAGAGGGTAAGCCGCAGAATCGTGCGGGCCAAGTATCCATCCATGCGTATGTTTTAAAGCATCTATCGTTACTTCTGGAAGAGGATCGTTATATTGTTTAATTCCTTCCCACCCCATCGGCAGATAAATCCACTCCATTTTTACTCCTGCTTTGCAAGAAGCATTTTTAACTACCTTAACTGCGGCATCGACAATCTCCGGCCCGATGCCATCACCCCTCAATACCCCGATATGATAAACAGTCATTGTTTTGAACACCCTTTCATTATGCGCAATGCTTTTATAAATAGATTGAAGGTTTATAGTATTAATCTACTTAAAGAAAAGACAATAATAAAATAATATTTTTTTATGTTTATAGATTAAATTCTTTTATCTTTCTTTTTGTGGCTTTTTAAAAAAAGAACTAGCTAATGCTTCGTGCTCCAGATTTTCTATCAACCAACATCTTAATTGGCGCTGTTGATTTTTTAAAAACACCCAATTAACACCTAAAACACGATTTAATTATATCATAATTCAGAAAATTAAACGGTTCTACGTTGGCACGAAAATTGCTTGTACTGTATATGAGGAATACAAAAGAAAGGAGCAATATGTAGTCGCAGATAAGGAAGCTGCTTTTAAAGAACGAGATGTCTGTTTAAAGTTATTATTTCACAATGAAGGGGAGAAGAAGGATGAGTGAACCGCAAAAGGAAATGAGTTCATTAAATCATGTACGAAAAAAAGAGAGGAAAATAAACGTTTTTGCTTTATTGTTAGGCTTTCTTGTGATTGCTACCATTTTAACGTATATCTTGCCAGCTGGAGAATATGCGCGTGTAGAAGTAGACGGGAGAACAACGGTAGATCCTCAATCGTTTAAATGGATTGATTCTACACCTGTTGGATTCTTTGATATGGTCAAAGCAATACATACAGGAATGGTAGAAGGAGCCGACATTATCTTTTTTGTATTAATTATCGGCGGTTTCTTTGGTGTACTAAGCGCTACAGGGACAGTAGATGTATTAATTACAACGATGGCTAAAAAACTTGCTACCCGAGAAAAATTATTAATTCCTGTTATGATGCTATTTTTTGCAGTAGGCGGTTCTTTAATGGGGATGGCGGAAGAAACGCTAGCCTATATTCCTCTTTTAATTCCCCTGGCACTTGCTCTTGGATTCGATGCATTAACAGGGACTGCTATTGTTTTAATTGGCGCATCGGCTGGTTTTACTACGGCAGTTATGAATCCATTTACAGTGGGTGTTGCACAAGGAGTAGCAGAGCTTCCTATGTTTTCTGGAATGGGCTTTCGACTCATCTTGTTTGTAGTTGTTTACGCTGTTTCAGTTTGGTTTGTCTACCGATATGCGATGAAAGTGAAAAAAATTCCTTCTATTGGGACGTACGGAAAATACAGCATAACCAGCGCAAATAAACTTTTAAACTCGGATGCCAAGTTAACTAGAAAGCATAAATGGATTATGGCAGCATTTCTTGTTAACTATGTAATTCTTGCTTTTGGCGTTATTAAGTACAAATGGTACATTACTGAAATTGCCTCTTTATTTGTCATTTTGACAGTTGTAATTGGGATTATTGGAAGGCTCTCTGTTGAAAATACGGTTAAGTCGTTTACAAACGGGGCAGCAGCACTAGTTGGAGGAGCGCTTGTTATCGGAGTTTCTCGTGCTGTTCTTGTTGTTTTAAATGAAGGACATATTGTAGACCCTATGCTTCATCAAGTATCTGGAGCTATTCAGCATATTCCGGGATATTTAAGCGTCATCGGAATCTATAACTTCCAAGCGCTGATTCATCTTATTTTAGCATCTGGAACAGGTCATGCGATGCTGACGATGCCAATCATGACGCCTCTTGCAGATTTACTTGATATTACAAGGCAAACAGCAGTATTATCTTTTTCTTTTGCAGATGGCATTGGAAATATTATCTTCCCGACAGCTGGAACATTAATGGCTGGTTTAGCGATTGCGGGAATTTCATGGACAAAGTGGGCCAAATGGGTGTTGCCGTTAGTCCTTATTCAATATGTGATTGGTTTAATCGCCGTTGTGATTGCTTATTTTATCAATTACGGACCATTTTAAGCATTAAAATTATATAGAAAAATGTTATTCGTAAGTTGAGCTTACTAGTAGGAGGAATAGAAGTTGTTAACCTTAATCAAAAACGCAGAAGTATATGCACCAGAGTATTTAGAGAAAAAAGACGTATTGCTTGCAAACAGCAAAATCATCCTTATAGAGGATTGTATTGATCATGTAAATACGTCCATTCCTATTCATGTTGTAGACGCTGCTAATGATGTTATAGCTCCAGGCTTTATTGACTCACATGTTCATATTATTGGCGGAGGAGGAGAAGGCGGATATAAAACACGCACGCCTGAACTAATGTTAACCGATGCAACGACTGCCGGTGTTACAACTATTGTAGGTGTACTTGGAACAGACGGTACAACAAGAAGAATGGAAAGTCTTCTTGCTAAAGCAAGAGGATTAGAAGAAGAAGGAATTAGTTGCTTTATTCACACAGGTTCTTATCAAATACCAGTAAAAACGTTAACTACCAGCATCGAAGAAGATCTTATTTTAATTGATAAAATTATCGGAGTAGGTGAAATTGCCATTTCTGACCACCGTTCCTCTGAACCGACATTTGAAGAACTGGTAAAGGCGGCTTCTGCTGCCCGCAATGGAGGGATTTTATCAGGGAAAGCCGGAATATTAGAAGTTCATGTAGGAGACGGGGAACGGAAATTATCTTTATTAAATCAAATCGCAGATAAAACAGATCTGCCAATTCGTCAGTTTCATCCTACACATATTAATCGAAATGAAGAACTGTTTAAAGAAGGAATTCAATTTGCAAAACGAGGTGGCTATGTAGATTTTACAACTAGCACCATTCCATATTTTTTAGAAGAAGGCGAAGTTAAGTGCAGCAAAGGGTTACGTATCATGCTTGAAGAAGAAGTTCCAATCTCGAGCATTACGTTCTCATCCGATGGACAAGCGAGCCTGCCGTTTTTTGATGATAACGGAGACTATAAAGGGCTTCAAGTTGGAAAAGTGTCTTCTTTATTTCAAGAAGTACGAGATGCAGTATTAGAAGAATCAGTGCCGTTAGAAACAGCTCTTCAAGTCATTACGTCTAATCCTGCCAAAGTATTAAAACTGGCCAATAAAGGGCATATTCAACCTGGAAAAGATGCAGATTTAGTCCTTTTAGACAAAGAGACACTAACAATTAAAACAGTTTTTGCTCAAGGTAAAGTAATGGTAAAAGACGGTGTCCCTGTTGTGAAAGGAACGTTTGAATAATAGGTTTTAAACATCATTTAACGAAAGTATCGAGGAAGGATACGAGCTAGTCAGAGAAAGATATTAAAATTTGCGTGGAAAGGATCTTTCAAATGAAAAAGAAACTTGTTTCATGTCTTATCAGCTTTACATTACTTTCTTCTCTGAGTACACCGCTGCTTGCAAAAGCACAAGAAAATACTGGAGACATTAAAGGCAGCCTTATTATTGCAGGCGGAGGTGTAGGGATCTCTAATCACGATGTATATGAAAAATTCCTCTCGCTTGCTGGAGGAAAAGAAAAAGCAAAAGTAGGGATTATTCCAGCTGCTAGCACAACGCTGCAGTCTTCTAAAAAGTTTAAGGAAGACCTCGTAAAATACGGAGCAAACTCAGATTCTATTAAAATTCTTCCCGTTTCAAATCACGATTTTTCTGATACACAAAAGGACGAATCAACCTGGAAGAATCAAGTAAATGATAAGAAGTTATCCCGTACGATTAAAGGACTAACGGCAGTTTGGTTTGTTGGAGGAGATCAAACCAAAATTGTGGATTCTCTTCGTCAAAATAATGGAAGTGATTCTGAAGCGTTAAAAGCTATTTGGGATATATATCGTAAAGGAGCAGTAATCGGAGGCACAAGTGCAGGAGCTGCAATTATGAGTGACGTCATGATTACAGGAGGAGACAGTCTAGGAGCGTTAAAAGACAGTTTAGAAAACAAGGAAAATAAACATGTAAGCAAAAACAAACGCAGTCAAAAAGAGTACGAGCCCCTGTCAATTCAAAAAGGGCTGGGGTTTTTCCAACACGGCATAATTGATCAGCACATGGATGAACGAGCACGACTTGGGCGACTTGCAGTAGCTGCATATATTTCTGAACGTGACAAAGAAAAAAACTTTGCATACGGTGTGGACGAAGATACGGCTATGGTCGTTAACAATAAAGATCAAAAGATTGAAGTTGTTGGACGAAGCGGAGTAGCCGTCTTGGATATGAGTAAAGCTAAGCTTGTATCTAAGCAGAAAGCTCGTTCGGGATTAGAGAATATGAAGGTTAGTTACTTATCTTCTGGAGATAAAATTAACTATCATTTAAAGTCATTTGAATTTCCAAAAGAGAAAGTAGAAACGAAGGGATTTGAATATTACTCGTTTAACGCACTGCCTGCTACGGGTGTTTTTACGCCATATGGAAGATTAAAGGCTTATTTATCCTATTCTCTTGTTGACAATGAATCGATGAAATCTGCCAACAGCTATGTTTATGACAGTAAAGGGTCGGGATATGAAATTGCTTTTCAAAAGGACAATGATACAAACGGCTACTGGAGATATACTGACGGACAAAAAGACGACTATTCCATTGTAAATGTCAGAATGGATATTACGCCCAAAACCTTCAAATTCCAATCGGATAGAAAAACTAGTTTAACGTATAAAAAACCTACTTTTTCTTCATCTGAAAGTCCTGCATACGATTCGATTAAAGGTAATCTCTTAATTGCAGGAGGAGCGCTTGGCAGCAGCAATTCAAGCGTGTATAACAAGTTTATTAATCTTGCAGGAGGAAAACAAGCCAAAATAGGAATTGTGCCTGCAGCGAGTACTAAGTTCGACTCTTCTAATCAGTTTAAAAGTGATTTAATTAAATACGGAGTGAAAGCAGAAAATATAGAGATTTTACCTATTTCGAACCATGACTTTAAAGGAACTTCTGAAAATGAGTCGACCTGGAAAACAAATATGAACAGTGATAAACTAGCGCAAAAAGTTAAAGGGCTAACGGGCATTTGGTTTGTAGGAGGAGATCAAACCTTGATTACGGGCTCCTTGCGTAATGAAAATGGCTCGGACTCAAAAGTTTTACAAGCTATATGGCATACGTATAAAAACGGGGCAGTACTTGGCGGTACGAGCGCCGGCGCGGCAATTATGAGTAATACTATGCTCGCAGGCGGAGATAGCTACGGAGCGCTTTCATACGGATTTACAAACACATATGATGATATGACTCAGCAAGAAGGCGGGCCTGCTTATTTGGAAAAAGGTCTTGGCTTTTTCCAATACGGTCTTGTAGATCAGCATTTTGACAACAAAGCAAGACTCGGACGTCTTATTGCAACAGCATATGAAAAAGGAAATAAAAATCAGCTTTCATACGGAATTGATGAAGATACTGCTATGGTGGTAAATAATAAAGAAAAACAAATAGAAGTTGTGGGAAGAGGCGGTATTACGCTAGTTGACTTAGCGAAGGTACAGGCAAATGACAAATTTCCGAGTGATTACAAAAATATTCTTATCTCTTGTATCACTCCAGGCGACAAAGTAAATCTCACAACAAAAGAAATCGTCATAAAACCAGCTAAAACATCTACTAGAAAAAATGAATACTACAGTGAAAAAGTTGGACCAAATACAGGTCTTTTCTCTCCGCACGGTGTACTAAGCAAGTTTTTAGCTTACAATCTTGTTGATAACGCTCAGAGTAAAGAAATAAAGAGCTATGCATTTAACCAAAACAAAGGTTTTGAGCTTACCTTCCGAAAAAGTGCTGAAAGCAATGGTTATTGGGCTTATACAGACGGTCAAAAAGACGATTATTCCATTGTGAAAGTTTCGTTAGATATCAAACCAATAAAAGTAGCTATTAAATAAAAAGAGAACAGACAGTAATTCAATGCATCTAGCACTTTAGCATATTGTGCCTCCACCTATTAAAGCGGAGGCACTTTTTTCTACTTATTTTTATTTGCAATAGGGACAAACGTCCGCTAGATGAAATGCAGGGCAACGTATAAAATGATAGGTACAGTATTCCAAGACTAATCTCTGAAGGCAAGCCAATTTAAAGGCCTGCAGAAAGGTGTTCATACGATGAAAAAGAAATTAGTTTTAATAACAGGAAGCAAGCAAACTAGAATCATTTTACATAACCAATTAAAAGAGTTATTAGGCGATTACATTTTTATTGAATGCTTTGCAGTTGACGAAGAATTACCGAAAAAAATTGGTGGCGATGTTGTACTCTACTCATCAGAGAGTATAAAGAACGAAATGAAGGACAGATTAGAGGTTCAATGTGCACATGAAATCGTAGGAAATAGAACGATTCACCATAAACATATAAATGAATTGCTGCAAATTCCTGCCCATACTAAAGTATTAATTGTAAACGATGATGATAGAGAAACTCTTAAGTTAATAGAATCTCTCTATCAAGTAGGAATTAATCATGTTCAGTTTATTCCTTTTAAAAAGAAAAAGACCTATTACGAAGGTGTTGAAATTGCTGTTTCTCCAGGTGAGGTTCACTTGTGTCCGCCATATGTAAAACATGTAATTGATATAGGTGTTAGGCTTTTTGATATGGCGACCATTTTTGAACTTATAAAATCATTTGGTTTTGATCAGTCTAATCATTCAATTATTTGGGATCGCTATTTACGAAATATTATTGAGCTGCAAAAAAAACTAATAGAAGCAGAAGGGCAAATGAAAGAACTTCACCTCCATGTAAGGAGTGTTGTAAATGTAGTAGAAGATGGTATTCTTGCCGTGGACTTTAACAAAAGAATTACGTTATTTAATAAGAGGTTAGAATCATTGTTTCAGCTATCTTCTTCTGATGTTGCAGATTGTGAAATTCAACATGTCATTTCTAACGAAGGCCTTGTGGAGTTTATTACATCGTCCGAAGAGAAAAGTCAGTACTTTAACATAAATGGGTACGAAATGGTTATCTATAAGTCTATGATTCAGGAAAGCAATACTACGGTAGCAACGTTTAAAAGTGTGAATCAAGCTGTTGAAATAGAAGGAAAAGCGCAGTCAGAACTTAGAAAAAACGGTTTTTCTGCTAAGTATGATTATCAAGATATTATTGGAGAACACCCAGCTTTGCTTAAAACGATTGAAATTTCCCGGAAAATGGCGGTTACTGAGTACCCTATTTTAATTCAAGGAGAAACCGGTACAGGAAAAGAGCTGTTTGCTCAGGCTATCCATAATCATTCTACACGTAAAAACGGACCGTTTCTAGCCGTGAATTGCAGTGCCATGACCGATACATTGCTAGAAAGTGAGCTGTTTGGGTATGAAGAAGCCAGCTTTACAGGAGCCCAAAAAGGCGGCAAAAAAGGGCTGTTTGAGAGCGCTGATAAAGGTACGATCTTCCTGGATGAAATTGGTGATATCAGTCCGCGTTTACAAACTCAGCTTTTAAGAGTGCTTCAAGAAAAAGAAATTAGACGGGTAGGAGGGACAAGAGTTATTCCGATCAATGTAAGAATAATCGCAGCTACTCACAACAATTTACTACATAAAATGAAAGAAGGGTTGTTTCGAGAAGATTTGTACTATCGTTTACACGTATTATCTTTAACGATTCCTCCTTTAAGATATAGAAGAACCGATATTCCTTTACTGATTCATCATTTTATTTCTAAATCAAAAACGTGGACGCATATCCATCCAGAAGCGATGAAGCTGCTTATCGAATATGAATGGCTAGGAAACATAAGAGAATTAAAAGGAGTCATCGAGTATTTGCTTACTGTCTGCGATGAAAACGAAGTGAAAGCAAAAGACGTAGAGTATAGGCTTAGTAGTCAAAAGGAGGAGCATACTTTACATGAAGTTGAAAATGAATCGGTTGACTTGATCGAACTTCAAGAAAATCACGCTCTGTTAGAAGCGATAAAACAGTGTAATGATACAGGAAAAGCAGCAAGCAGAAAGTGGATTACACAGCATTTAAAAGGCTTTACTCTTACAGAACAGCAGGTGAGAAATCGTTTGGATGTACTAGAAGAAAAAGAGTATATTATAAAACGCAGAGGCAGAGCAGGAACGAAAATAACAGAAAAAGGACTGCATTATCTATATCATTTAAAAACAAAACAGCACTTGATCAATCCTTAATATACGGAAGAAAGGGAAACTTCACTAATCAAGTTTCCCTTTTCTATAAAATAGTGTCGTCATAGACTTGGCATTTACGGCTGATTTCCTCCGTATACTTTTCCTGTAGAAGAAGTAATAACACCGCCGTTTACGTTTAAAGTATAAGCTAACCCTCCAGAACCCGTCCAAGTGGAAAGATTAAAAGTGCTGCCATTAAATAGTTTATAGATAGAAATATTATTAAACGTCAGCGGCTGACCACTTATACAAGTAGCAGGCGCCTTATTCGTTTTAGCTAGATAAACAGCTGCGTTTGTAGAGCCTGGCTGTGTTACTACTTTAGCTGAACCATCTTTTTCTACCAGAAGCGCTGACTGTTCATTAACAGCAATTCCTTTGGCGCTTGTTCCAGTTTCTTCTCCGTCTTTGATATTACGTGCAAGAAATGTTAAAAAGCGTCCCATTCTATCTCGTTGTTCAAAATGAGTGTCTGTTTGAATGTTATTATTATGCGGGGTTTGAATCAAATAATCTGTAAAAGAAATAAGAGAACTATAGGGATTGTTTAGCGCTGTTTTCGAATCTAAAGTTGTAGAGCCTGCTGAGATAGAGTCATAAACGTGATCACCTTGAATCATGGTGCCGGCACTCGTTCCTCCAAAAGGAATGCCTTGATTAATACGATTATTTAAGGCTGTAAGAGCTGGCGATCCTTTTAAGAAATCTACGTAATCAGCTTGATTGCCTCCAGCAAAAAAGATGCCTTCTGCTTTGTTAATTTTGTCAATTAAAGAAGAGTCTGAACCTGCTCTTATTAAATCATCAACAACAATTGTGCTAACAGAGTTAAGGGGCTTACCTATGCTTTTGGCAAGGTCATAGATATATGAATTATAGGCATCAGTACCCGTCGCTCTTATAACCAAGAAATCTCCGCCGTTTGCCTTTTGGATCATCCATTTGAATGCTTCATCTACATCGGTGCTTCCGCCCATATAGACTTGTCCGAAGCTTGTACTAGTAGCTTTATCTGCAGTACTTCCGACTTGATAAAGCGTATAAGGTGCAGAAGCAGCGGAAGTGGAGATTGGAAGTAAAAGAGATGCCGCGAGAACAGCACAAGTAATGACTTGCTTTTTAATACTTTTCTTACGTTCAGCTTTTTTCATAAAGTTCTCCTCCTTTAATAAGTGTTCATAAATGAATATGCAAGTTTTATACCAACTTATTGAACACCGGCAAAATAGTGAAAGAAGGCTTTTTTTAAAAGCTCTATGTGTAACATAGGTTATTTATGGGTCATTATTAAGGTTTTTTACACCCGAAAAATGGCGAGAACGACTCTAACTTGGATATCTAATAGTGAAAAGAAATTGAAAAAGGTATATTACAAGATTACATCCCTCATTGAAAAATCACCTTTAAAAACTTAAAATTATAATAGAAAGGAAAAACAAGGATAAAAAGAAGAGCTGTCCGCAATAGCGACTTATTTATCAAACAGACCTTCATTCTATCAATATCTTCATCTCTTAAACATTTTCCACCAGCATTTCTACGCAGAAAAATTATACATGAGAGGATCTGTCAAAATGAACAAACAGGAAAGTAGCTACAGATGGGTTGTTTTTGGAACCGCTTTATTAGCGTATTATTTGATTGTCAGTCAACGAACAGCCCCTGGACTTATTACAGAACAGTTAATGAAAGATTTTCACGTTTCAGCGTCTGTTATAGGATTAATGACTAGTATACAATTTTTAGCATATGCAGGTCTTCAGATTCCTATTGGTTTACTTTCTGACCGATACGGTCCCAATCGATTTTTGATTATAGGGTCGCTTTTAACGGGAATAGGAAGTCTTATCTACAGCACGGCCCCTAACGAATATGTGTTAATTTTCTCTCGTTTACTAGTCGGTACGGGAGACTCCATGATTTTTGTCAATTTAGTGTTAATTTTAAGTCAGTGGTTTAAGGGAAATGAGTTTGTAAAGCTATTAGGTTTAATTGGGCTGGTAGGAAGTGTAGGTTCATTATCAGCTACCGTGCCTTTGTCTATGTGGATTTCATTTTCAGGCTGGAGAGTTCCTTTTCTTAGCATAGGTCTAGTTTTAATGGCGGTATCCTACCTGCTTTATGTCGTTTTGGTGGTAAAACCTAAACGATTATTTCAAGAGGATGCTAAAGCAAATAAATCCTCTGTTAAGACTCCGGAAAGCGTATGGGCGATCCTAAGGAGAGTGATGACAACTCGCCAAGCCTGGGCAACATTTCTTTGTCATTTTGGTGTAGTTGGTACATATATCGGTTTTATTGGTTCTTGGGGAGTTCCTTACGGAATGAATGTGTTCCATTTATCCCGCGCTGATGCAAGTCAGCTTATTATGTATGGTCTGTTTGGCGCTATGATTGGCGGACCTTTAATCAGCTGGATATCAAGCAGGTTAAATTCCATTAAAAAAATTTATTCACTTATTCATCTTATTGTGGTGCTTAGCTGGACTGGGTTATTACTTTCCGGCGTGAAACCTTCATTCATGCTAGTCGTTATTTTGCTTTTTATCATCGGCTTTGGAAACGGCGCAAGCGCTTTGACATTTGCCGTAGTACGTCAATCCTTCTCAGTAAAAGAAGTAGGAGTTGTATCAGGTTTTGCCAATATGGGAGGCTTTTTAAGCGCCGTATTATTACCTAGTATTTTTGGAAATGTCTTGGATTTATTCCCTGAGCGTTCGCTGCATGTTGGTTATCATTATGCTTTTATGATTCCCATTTTGTTTTCAATGATGGGGTTGTTAGGTGTCTTACTAATTAAAGAAAAGGGAAAAAAGGAGCAGAAAGTGCTGAATGCTTCTTAATGACTTTACATAAGAGATGTTCACCATATAAGTTCGTAACTTTAGTGTAAAACAATATATTTTATGTAATTATTCCTAATATAAATCATTAAAAATAACACAACACATAAAGTTTACTTTAATGCACAGCAAGAGAAATAACAGAAAACCATGAATTAAATGTAAATTAAAGGAAATTAAAAGAAGTTAAAAAGGTGGCTGTATAAAGAAAAACAGCTCTTAAAAAGGCTCTATAGACACTAACAGCAGCATTTTTACATAATAAATAAGAAAAAGTTTTTAAAAAATCCTTGCGTTGAAGCTGACTTTAGGAGATAAGCTACTACTGTACCAGTTAACACAGCGAAAAACAGCCGGTCATCGACTTGCTTTCTCATTAAAGGTAGAAATCAGTTAAAACAGAAAGGATGAATGTTTATTATGTCTAACACAAAAGATAAAGTTGTCATTATTACGGGTGCTTCTAGCGGAATCGGAGAAGCAACAGCAAAAGAACTTTCAGCAAAAGGAGCAAAGCTTGTTTTAGCGGCTCGCCGTGAAGATCGTTTGAAAACATTACAAGAAGAAATCAAAGCTAACGGCGGAGAAACGATCTATAAAGTAGTGGACGTAACGTCTCACGACCAAATGCAGGAGCTAGCACAAGATGCGCTTTCAGAGTTTGGACGCATCGATGTGCTTGTAAACAATGCAGGACTTATGCCATTATCTCTTCTACGCAACCAAAAAGTAGATGAATGGAACACAATGATTGATGTGAACATTAAAGGCGTTCTTTACGGAATCTCAGCAGTTCTTCCAGCGATGAGAGAACAAAAAGATGGACACGTGATTAACCTGTCTTCTGTAGCTGGTCACGCAGTAGGTGCCGGAAGTGCGGTATACAGCGCAACAAAATTTGCGGTTAAAGCGATCACAGAAGGTCTTCGTCTAGAAGAATCAGCTGGCGGAAGCAACATTCGCGCAACGAATATTTCTCCAGGAGCAATTGCAACAGAATTAAAAGAAACAATCACGGATACAGATTTAAAATCAGGTATTGATGAATTTTATAAAGGTGCCATCGAAGTGGAAAGCATCGCACGCGCGATTGCGTTTGCCATCGAAGAGCCAGCAGGTGTGGCAGTAAACGAAATGATTATTCGTCCTGTACATCAAGAATGGTAATGTGAGGACCTTGTTAACTCAAAAGCTGTCCGGAGAGTGACATTACTCTTTGGAAAGCTTTTTCTATTTGTACCATTGATACGCATATGAAAATAGGAGTGAAACTACATGTCTTATACAATGAGAGACATGCAAGAAAAAACGGGGCTGTCTGCGCCCACTCTGCGCTACTACGAAAAGGAAGGTATTTTACCGTTTGTCGAACGAAATGAACATGATCAGCGTCTATACAATGACCAGAATATCGAGTGGGTCAAGTTTATTTTAGCCTTACGTGCAACAGGGATGCCTCTTGCTGAAATCAAGCAGTATGTAGAGTCATATAAAAAAGGAGAAAGTACCATCAGCGAACGTAGAAACATGATGCTTCAGCATAAAAAGAAAGTGGAAGCAGACATGTCGCAAACCTACCTGCATCTAGAACGAATTAATTATAAACTTGCGCTGTATGATACGTTGGAAGCTGGTTTAAACAATAAACAAATAAAAATTTAAATGCTGATAACAGAAAATCCTGTTCATACACAAACTATACAGGTGTTAAAAACTGCGAAACAAACAAAACAAGATAACTGCACGGTTATCTTGTTTTGTTTGTTCTATTCTAGTATGTACTGCTTAAATAAAGAGCTACATCGCGAATTGCTTCATCTTTTTCTCCTTATTTTCTCAGTTAGACTAGTTAGAAAAGAATTCTTCATTACTAGCTTTCATTCCTTTAATTTTTAGAACTAACAAAGATAAAAGAAATGACAGTGCTGATTTAAAAATGAAGTTATGCGTGCTTTTTCTGTTCATTTCTCGACAAATATTTAGAATTAAAAAGGAATTCAGTAATAATAAAAGAAATTTCTTATTAACGTTTATTTAAATTAGATAAAGCTGTGAGAAAAGCTCCGTTTAGTGAATGAATAAGAGGAGGGAAGGTACAGGTGTCAAATTATTTTCCCGTAATTAAAACAAAAAGGCTTATCCTAAGGGAATTTGAAACAGAAGACGCAGGCAGTATTTTAAAATACCTATCCGATAAAGAAGTAATGAAACACTACGGTCTAGAGCCTTTTACAACGGTTGAAGATGCTTTAAATGAGATTGCGTGGTATAAATCAATCTTAAACGAAAAATCTGGAATAAGATGGGGTATTACTCTTAAAGAACAGGATGACATTATTGGTAGCTGCGGATTTCTTAATAGAGTTCATAACCATTACCGTGCAGAAATTGGATATGAGCTAAGCAAAGATTACTGGGGGAATGGGATTGCTAATGAGGCATTGGGCGCTGTTATAAAATATGGTTTTACACATTTTAATTTGCGGAGAATTGAAGCATTAATAGAGCCTGCTAATGTTGCTTCACAAAAATTAATAAAAAAGCATGGCTTTATAAAAGAAGGCCTATTAAGAAGCTATGAATTTACGTGTGGAAAATTTGATGATTTGTATATGTATTCGTTATTAAAACAAGATTTTGACAGGCTTCAACCACATGAAGAGAATATCTAGACATCGTTATTAAGAATATAGCACAATGACAGATAAGGGGAAAATGTATGACCCGTTTTAATGTTGATATTGTTCACTATCATTCTCAATTTGCTGAGCAAACGGTAAAAATGTGGAGAGATAGTAAAGAAAAAGCAATTGAACAAAAGGAAATGCATAGTTTTGACCGTCATGTCTATTTTTTAAATCATATATTGTCAGCACACTATAAAATTGAATTAGCGTTAATGGATGAACAAATAGTAGGAATGATTGCTTATCATGCTGACGAAATTAGCCAACTGTACGTTCATGTAGATTATCAAGGAAGAGGAATCGGACAGCGTTTACTCGAAAGAGCCAAGACAGAATCAAATGGAAAATTAATATTACGTACATTTGAACGAAATAAAAATGCCCAGAGGTTTTACGAGAAACACGGCTTCAGTATTATAAAAAGAGGATGTGAAAACGAAGAGAAACTCCCCGATATTACATATGAATGGACAAACAAATGAAGCATACGTAATTTTAATAAAGGAGCGGTTAGTGTGAATACGTTAGCACATGAAACATAACAACGCTGTCTATATGTCCGTGGTCCGCCTTTTACTAGTTTAGAATAGATGATTAATGCTAGCTATAAAAAGGAGGAGTTCAATATGATAACGGACAAATATTTTTTTAATGCTGTAAACAATACAAATAATGTTGATTTTACTGGCTGGGATTTTTCTATTATTACTCGTACTGGTCGTATGGATAGCGACGTGCTTTCGTGGTCATACGGAAGTGAAGCTATTCGTCTTATTCAAAACTCTAATGCCGCTTTAGATATGGGAACAGGAGGAGGAGAATTTTTATCTTTGTTACAGCCTTTTCCTCGCGTTATGTACGCTACAGAAGGATACAAACCTAACATTCCAATCGCTAAAAAACGTTTAGAACCGCTTGGTGTCAAAGTTGTTGAACGAACTGAAGACAAAAATTTACCGTTTAAAGATGATACATTTGATTTGATTTTGAACCAGCACGAATCTTTTTGTGCTTCAGAAGTAAGCAGGATTTTGTCAAAGGAAGGCACGTTTTTCACGCAGCAAGTGGGAGGGTTAGACTGTTCACGAATCAATGAATCTATAGGGGTTCCAATAAATAAAGAGTTTTGTAATTGGAATTTAAAGAAAGCAATAGAAGAGCTTAAACAAAGTTCTTTTAACATCATTTCTTTCAAAGAAGAGTTTCCTGTACAGAGATTTTATGATATTGGAGCGCTGGTCTTTTATTTAAAGGCAATTCCTTGGCAAGTTCCTAATTTTGATATAGAAACACATATCGAAGGGTTGTATAACATACATGGAATTATACAGTCTAAAGGTTTCTTTGACGTAAAACAACATCGTTTTATTATTAAAGCTAAAGCAAAATAAATAGTTAATCAACCAGAGAAAGCCGATCTCTAACTGGAGACCTGCTTTCTCTGGTTTAATTATGTAATTGTTTGCTAGATAAATCTAGCTCAAAAAGAAGAGAATTTCGATCTGGATAATCATATTGAACGGTCAGATCCTTTTTGGTCACTTGTTTAAACCCAGCTTTTTTATAGAAATTATGTGATCGAGTAGCTTGAGATGGAGTATCTAAAATAATTTTAGAAAACCCGTGCTTCTGCACAAAAAGAAGTAAAGAAGCATAAAGATTTTTTCCTATTCCAAACTCTTTTCCTCTATAGTGCTTGTAGACAAAAAATTTCTTTAATATGCCTATTTCACTGGTTTTCTTTTGCAACCCAATACATCCTACTACTTCTTGCTTATCATTCAAAGCTATCCAAAAGTTACCGCCGGTATGGAGATAGTTTGACTTAATGTCTAAAATATCCGGCTGTTCTTCAACACTAATACCTACACCAGCTTCTACATTTTGCACATGCAATATTAGTTGAATAACTGCTTCTTTATACTTATCTTCATACAATACAATCATTGATTAATAATAACTCCTTTCCTTCATTAAATGTTTCCTCCTCATTGCTCTTATTATATCTAGTACTATGGTGCAAATCTATTATGATAGTTGAGTAATAAAAATGTAGCTATATGGAACGCTTGTTGTCTTGAATATGATTTTGTGAGGTATGAGATTTTGGTAATATGCAGTCTACTGCTTTTTTTGTAATAGGCATAAAAAAATTAAGCAGCACGCCGCCTAAAAACACGGTTAATAGCGTTCCAACACCAACTGGTCCGTTTAAAAGCATCGCAGATAGTAAAAATGTGAAGTAAATCAATGTTCTTGAAAGTAATAAGTTTGTTTTAGCTAGTTTTTGTATGATTAATGTTAAGCGGTCAATTGGAATGGGTGCAAAATTTGTATGTAAATAGGCTGAGGTTCCTACACCTATAATGATTAAACCAATTCCAAAACAACATAATTTACTGTACCACATTTCAAAGGGAGCCCACTTCTGTAATAAAAAAAGCCATACATCAATACCAAGACCCGTTATGAACGCGGTTAACAGTCCCAGTACTTCCGGCTTTTGTTTGCTTAAAAGGGCATTACCACAAATTAATACACATGCAAGTATAATTTCCCAGCTTCCAACGCTAAGGCCTACGTTTAGGGATAGTCCAACTAAAAGTGCATCAAAAGGTGAAGCTCCTAGGCTGGATTGGATCGTTAAAGAAATTCCCAGAGTTAATAGTAAAATTCCTCCTACATAAACAACATATTTCACTGTAATCAGCTCCTTTATTCACTATTTTTTGTTGCAAATGCAACTATTTTAAGGTACATTAAACTTATATTATTTTTATTGTATTTGCAACAAAAATATGTGCAAAGGAGACATTTATGAGTGAAATTCTGCGTGAAATTGGAATGATAGCAAGAGCATTGGATTCGATTAGTAATATAGAATTTAAAGAGTATGACCTGACTAAGGGGCAGTATTTGTATTTAGTGCGAATATGTGAAAATCCGGGAATCATTCAAGAAAAGTTAGCTGAGATGATAAAAGTAGATCGAACAACAGCGGCTCGGGCTATAAAAAAGCTTGAAATGAATGGTTTTATTGAGAAGAAAGACGATCTCCGCAATAAAAAAAATAAAAACCTTTTTCCAACTGAAAAAGGGAAGAACGTATATCCGTTTATAAAAAGAGAAAATGATTATTCGGATAAAGTGGCATTAGAAGGTTTTACCCAGGAAGAAACAGATACCATTCTTAAGCTGGTTCAAAGAGTAAGAAAAAATATAGAAGCAGACTGGGAGTTTGTCAAAAAAGGAAACAAGAGAAATTATTGAGGATATAAAGGAGAGGCGTATGTCAGTGATGATGGATATAAAAAAGTGTACTCTTGAAGATGTAAATCACCTTCAAGATATTAGTTACAAAACATTTAATGAAACGTTTAAAGATCAAAATTCACCTGAAAACATGAAAGCTTATTTAGAAAAAGCATTTACAGTGGAACAGCTAGAAAAAGAACTATCAAATACGTCCTCGCAATTCTTTTTTATGCATGTTAATCATGAAATTGCAGGTTATTTAAAGGTTAATACGGATGATGCTCAGTCTGAAGAGATGGGGGAAGAAGCGCTTGAAATTGAAAGAATTTATATAGGTAACAGCTTTCAAAAACAAGGGCTTGGTAAACATTTATTTAATAAAGCAGTAGAGATAGCAACGACACTTAATAAAAAGAAAATTTGGTTAGGCGTATGGGAAAAAAATAAAAATGCGATTGCTTTTTATAAGAAACAGGGATTTGTTCAAACTGGATCTCACTCGTTTTACATGGGAGACGAAGAACAAATAGACTTTATTATGGTGAAAACACTTTTATAGTTTTTTAAAAGATAAATAAAGTACGATAAGGATTATTGACTAATTTAACTGGTAGAGGATAATCCTTATTGCATACAGAGGTTTTATGATTTTTTTCAAAGCAGATGCTTTTAGAGTAAGCAGTAAGCAAACTAATATGGCTGCTGTGCCAGCACATAGGAGAATGAAATTAATATCACATGCTTACCAATTTACTTTAATTCTATTTGAAATAACATAGACTAATTAGATATATATCGAATTAGAAAACTTAAAAAATGAACGTTTTTACGTCCATTTTAAAAGATAATGGGCCACATCTCTTTCGGATTTAACTCGTATTCTCCATTTTGCCTATACATAAAATGCTGCATAATTAACTCTCTGCGAATCGTTGCATAATCTTCATGATATTTTTTTATATGTTCATTCAGTTCTTTTTCTTGATACGTTTTTCCATGCTGTAAATCACGTATTAAATAAGCTAATATCACGTTCTTTTTCTTTCTTTGACTTGGAATGATCTTTAAAGTTCCATCACTGTTTATAAAGTTTTTAACAATCGATAATTTGTCTTTATCCTGTAAATGGTTTTCTTGATTTTCCATCGAATCCTCTCCAATACTCAAAATAGCCTTCGAGTTATATTCGAGTCTTTCAAGGTCTAGATAAAAATAAATAATGTTCCCTTGTCTTCTTTGATAAATAATTCCTACATCTCTTAGCTTTGAAATGTGATGAGTAATAGTTGAAGGCTGTAACCCCAGCTTATAAGCAATGGCTTGCCCGTGAAGAGGTCCTTTTTTTAATAGTGAAATAATTCTAATCCTGGTAGGATCACCAACGGCTTTATGATAATTCACCAACTTATCTAATTGCATAGCTTACTACCTTCTTTCTCTAATTTGATATACATCTAATTAGATAATAATCGAATTAGATGTATATGTCAAAAAAGTGAAAATATTTAAAGTGATCACTTTTCACACTGCATATAAAAAATCTGCTCTGTATAGTCTTCAAACTATAAAAAAAGCGTCTATTTTTTCGTATAATTTAACCATTGTTTTTACCTGTTCTTTTTATTATTAAGAAAAAGTTACCATGTTTTCATCAAATAATACCGGGGAACATATTCAAAGAGATAAATGAATTATTAAAGGCACATGTATGTAAATTATAAATAATAAATGAAAAAGGAATGAGTAAATCATGACAGGAAATTCAAAAATTTTAATGGTTGTTACAAATGGACATACAATGGAAAACGGAGAGCTTGCTGGCATTTGGCTTACAGAATTCTCTGAAGCATATTTAGAATTTAAGAAAGAAGGATACGAAGTAGTTGTAGCAAGTCCAAAAGGCGGTAAATCACCTGTGGATCCTAACAGCTTAACAGATGATGTGACGGACGAAGACAAAGAAGCAGGAAAACTTTTAGAGAATACAAAATCATTAGCTGAAGTAAGTTCACAAGACTTTGCAGGCATGTTTGTACCTGGAGGGCACGGAACAATGTTTGATTTTCCAGACGATACGCACTTACACCGTTTGTTAACAGAATTTGCTGAAGACGACAAGCTGATTGCAGCAGTATGCCATGGACCGGCAGCTCTTGTAGGCGGAAAGCTTAAAAACGGTGCGCCGATTGTAAAGGGTAAACGTATTACAGCGTTTACTGATTCAGAAGAGAAAGATACAACCTTAGATAAATACATGCCGTTTCTTCTTGAAACAAAGCTTCGTGAGCTAGGCGCTGAGTTTATTGCAAAAGATAATTGGAGCGATCATATTGAAGTAGACGGAAAGCTTTTAACAGGACAAAATCCACAGTCTACTATCAGCCTCGCAAAAGAATTTGTGCGTGCTTTAAACGCGTAAAAGTATGTATGACCTTAATAGGGTGAAATAAAATAGGAATTAAGGAAAATAAAAAGGGCAGCTATCTAAATAGCAGCCCTTTTATTTATTAGAAGGTTTATTTCTGAAAATGTATGTAGTAATTCCTGTCACAATGATAACAGCTACAACACAAATGATCAGACGAACAATCTGTGTCACAAAGATATTATCTGCAATGCTCATGTTTTTGGTTAAAATTAACGTTCCATAAGCAGCTAAGACAGATAAAAACATATTGACGATTCGTTGAGCCATGTTGTTTTTACTCCTTTCGCTTCACTACTTTACACTTTAACACATGTGTTCGCTGTAAAAAAATATTGAATTACAAGTATGTCAGAAAATCAGCACTCCAGTAAAAGAATCTACTTGTAAGGAAGTAGCTGATATCATACTAGTTATGACGACTAGAGCTCAGAGAAGGAAATAAGATTTCTTTAGTCGAATTTAACATGCTTGTATTATTTTTTTAGATAGGTGGGAAAAGCTTGTTTAATAAATTAAAAAAGCTATTTATGGATAAACAGGATCAGGAAACAGATGACAAATATATTTTAGTCCCTGAGAGTGAAATAAATGAGAATTTAAAAAGAGATATAGTAAAGTTGGAAGAAGTAGGAGAGGCATACTGCAAAAGTCTTCAGCAAAAATATAGAAGTAAATTTGAACGTGATGGTAAGCAGAACTTAAAAATATGGGTGTGCCGGGATATTGATGGCGACCAACTGCCAAATCTAAGTTCGGAGCAGTGTTTAGAAAAAGAATATCGTTCCCAGGTTGGGATAAACTTTGATGGATTTACAGATGAAGAAGATGCATACGTTCATTACATCCAATTATGGTATTACTTTAGTGGGTATTTTAAAGGGACAGGCACTTTGTATGATTTGTCAAAAAATCATTTAGAGGCTGATATTGAAGAAAAATTAGAAGAATTACTGAACCAATTATAGATTTCTACTTAGCACTGAGATTATTTGTTAATACACAGGGAGAAGGAATATGAGGGGAAGGCCAGAGCTAGAAATAGAAAGGGAAAAAGTTTATAAAACGAAAAAAAATCCTAACAGAACATTTATAGCGCGAATTATTCAAGTGCCTAAGGAAGAAAATATGTTAGATTTTATTCTAGAAATCAAAAATTTAAAGAAAAAGGAACTTTCTTATAGAAGTTTATTAGTAAGGACTGAAAACTGGTACTATTCTTTTCGTCTTGCTAGAGGAGATCTGAAATGGGTATCTTTGCATACAGTAGCAGTATGGGACCGGCTAGGACATAAATTAGTTGAGGTAGCGGCCCCAACCGGTAAGGAAAATTATCGTATTTCCGATGAACACTGTTCAGTTTACCGAGAAAAGTAATAGTGACCATATAGTTAAGGAGAAAACGAATGAAAAAGCATTGCTGCGATTATATGAATTATCATGCGAACTTTACGTGTGATATTCACAGTGATCCGTTTGATTGTCCAGATAATCTTATCTTATTTGATAAAACAAATAAGGAATACGGTTTAATTATCCATGATGGTGGTTCATCCATCATTGGAATTTCATTTTGCCCATGGTGTGGTAAAAAGCTTTAATTTAAGTATGAAGGAGGGGGGGGCTCCTCTTCATTTCTGGAATGGGGGATGGGGCATGATTTTTCGTTATCTAGCTATGTTATCAGGACTAGGAATTGTTTTATTAAACCTTTTTGATCCTATACATCAAGGGGTTACGCGCTGGTTGATGGTCATCTGCGGTTTATTCATCTTTAGTAGCCATTTAAAATTCATCTTAGATAAGAAATCGAAAACAACGGATAATCAAAAGAAGACCTACTAATAAGAATTTCTTTTGATGTTGTACCTTTAATAATTATGTAAATGAAAAACCTAAAGAATATGTAGTAAAGAAATAAGAAAGAAAATTATATGTTATAATAATCATAAATATCCAAATAAAGGAACATTATGTTGTTATGAATCGTAAATTTAATTCTTTATTTATAGTCTATCCTATCGTTTTCTTTGTAGTGCGTACGGTTTTTTCTTTTGTGAAAAATAGCGCTGCGGAATCTGTCTATGAGACGTTAGCTATACTCGCCATGTATTACTTTGCAGCTAGTGTTTTCTATTCGATCGACTTGTATATGCAGAAGAAAAATAGTTAATAGATTAGAAAATTCTGAGAGTCAGAGTAAACACAAATTATATAAAGGAGTCTAACAGTGCGCATTAAGAGCTATTTTTTGTTTATTTTTCCACTCATTTTATTATTATTAGCAAGCTGCGATCCATCTTCTACACCTAAGGAAAAATACTATTCAAGTACCAAAACCACCAATCTTGAATTAGAAAACGTTAAGTCAGTATCAGTAGGAAGTTCTAAATATGACGTAGCAAGTTATTTGAGGAAGAAACCAAAATTTATAGAGGTTACTGAGCAGCCTCCGTACACTACCTACGTTTACGGAAAAAGTACAGAAAAGTATGATGTTGAATTTAAAATAGTAGATAATAAAGTCAGCAGGTATGACTTGATTAGCAGCAAGTATGGTAGCGAAAAGGGAATACATACTGGTGACAGCAAAAAAGATGTTATTAGGGCGTATGGAGAAAATTATTACGAAAGAGAAGATACCGGAGCAACAATAATAGGGTATTTTGATAAAAATCATAAACTCAATATTGAGTTTTCTTTAGATGACAAGGACAAAGTTGGAGGCATTTTGGTTCAAAAAATAAATAATTAAGATGAGTAATACTCATTTTTGCTGCAGCTTTTAATATGTACTCATTTATGTAAATTGAGTATGTTTGAGCTATAAATCTAAAACAAATAAACAGAAAGGTTTTTTTCCTATTGAGTACGTTTACTAAAGTAGTACCGTCAGCTTTTATACTTCTCTATATAGTATTTTTCTTTTTAGATATTTCTTATCATTATGGTGTTTCTTATTCATATAGCTTTTTTCTTTTTTTATTTTTGTCATTAATATCTCTAGTTTTATGTTTAGTAATATGGTTTAAGGACAGGGAACGTCTTTTTCTATTTTTGGCTGTAGTTTCAATCCTTCAACTTACGTTTACTGTCTTTATTTATCTTTTGCCAGAAGCAGGAACTAAACCACTAATTTATGAAAAAGTAATCACAAAAGAAGATGTTTTACATAAATAAGCGTACACAAAAAAACTTGAAGAATGTGTATCTAGTATAAGGTTATTAAAGAGATCCCCTTACATAAAGAGGATCTCTTTGATGCAGGTGTTTGTAATAGTAATTATATTAACTAGCGTTGTATACTTCTTCATTACAAAGCGGTGTTTCATACTTATTAAAAAAAGAAATGTGTACAGTTAGTGTAAGAAAAGGGATCTAACAAAAACCCATTAATTTATATTTTAACCATAATATGTTATAATATTTCAAAAATGGTGGTGTGACGATGAGCGAAGATAAAGAAACACCTGAAAGAAGAAGAGAGAGAGATTAAAACACGAAGAGGTCAAGATAAACCCCACAGGGAATATGAACGATGCATTTAACAGAAATGAAGCTGGAAACCTATCTGGTTTAGCAGGCAGCTTAGGATGGAAGGGGCTAGGTATACTTATTACTGTACTGATTATAGGCTTTATCGCTGTGTCCCTATTTTTAAAATAATATGAGGTTTATAAATTAAGAGTACTGGAGGAGTCATTTTGAAAAATTATGCAGTGTTTATTGGTAGTTTTATAGTGTTACTGTTTGCTTTTCAAATTGTTTCTGGGCTATTTCTTACACTTACATATGTACCTGAGACCTCACAGCATTTGAGTAGCTCAACGGTCAGTATTTTTTCTTTTAGTTACCCATTTTTAAGTGCTACTATAGCAGCGACCGTTGCATTTATTATTTCAAAAAAAGGATGTAAAGTTAAAAAGAGCACCTATAAATGATTAGGTGCTTTTTTGTGCTGAAAATATTCATTATGATTTTTAATAACTGCTATTTTTCCTTTTTATGGTATTATATATAGATACGTATTCAGTACTGTTGAAAGAGGGAGATACTTAATGTTGCAATCACTGATTTTTGATATGGATGGAACGCTGTTTCAAACAGATAAAATTTTAGAATTATCGCTTGACGATACCTTTAACCATTTACGTGCACTCAATCAATGGGATACTGGCACTCCTATTGATAAGTATCGTGAGATTATGGGTGTACCTTTACCAAAAGTATGGGAAGCTTTATTACCTAATCAATCAGATGAAATAAGAAAGTATACGGATGACTATTTTTTAAAAAGCTTATTGGAGAATATAAGAAAAGGGAAAGGTGCTTTATACCCCAATGTAAAAGAGGTCTTTAGCTATTTAAAAGAAAATAACTGTTTCATTTACATAGCAAGTAACGGTTTAAAAGAATATTTAGAAGCAATTGTAGACCATTACGATTTGAATAATTGGGTGACAGAGACATTTAGTATTCAACAAATCCAAACCCTCGATAAAGGAGAGCTAGTCAAAACAATTATAAAGAAATATGATATCAAACATGCTGCAGTAGTAGGAGACCGCCTATCTGATATCAATGCTGCAAAGGATAATGGTTTAATGGCAGTAGGGTGTAATTTTGATTTTGCCCAAGAAGCTGAGCTTGCGCAGGCTGATGTGGTAATAGATGATTTGAAGGAGTTAAAAAGGATTGTATCTAACATAAATAGTAGCTTGTCAATCTAATAGACGGATCTTCGTACATAACCATTATAGATGGTTAATGTCTCAATTCTATTAAGAAAATAAATTTTTTATATGCTATGTAAACGGATAGGCCTTTAAAGGCCTATCTGTTTAATTTACCTTACAGTATTGGAAGCCACTTGATTTTGAATCTTCACTGCAGTTTCTGCTCCGTCAATGAACTCACACATATATAGACCTCCATCTACTGAAGTTGAAACATAAACAATGAGCGGTTCCTCTGCAATTTAAAATGTTTACATAATCTTTTATTGTCATTAATAAATGGTTTACAATCCTGAGCTATGCTTAGGTTAGGATTTCCAAAATAGTTTTATATTAAAAATAATTCTATGAGAAAGGAGATTTTTGATTATGACTTCGCATATGATTCGTAAATCTGATAGCGCTCAGTTATATATTAGAGGATATAAGATAAAATTGACACTCAGCCAGTGGAAGCTTGTAAGCACTCAAAGATAATGGTTAACCCAACTATAAAAAAGGAAACCTCCACCTTAATTTAGGTGGGGTTTTTTGCATTTCTTTTATTAACCGTTTAATTGGTTAACTATTTAGACTTTATAATAAAAAAGGCTAATAAAAGTTAAAAAATGTAATAAAAAAGAGGAATATTATTTAAGTGAAATTAAAATAAAGCACAACTAAATATGCATTTTTTAAATGTTTTACCACTTTTTATTGACCATAAAAATTTAAAAGAATTAAAATAAATATAAAGTAAGTAGTTACTTACATTTTAAAACTAGTTTGTAGGAGGATGAATATTTTTAATGTATAGTTTAAGTTTTCAAAAGGTAGATGAGGCGAACGAAAAAGTTGGAGCAAAGGCTTTAAACCTTATAAAAATGAAAAAAGAAAATTTACCGATTCCAGATGGGTTTGTTATTCAAACAGAAGCTTTAAAGCGATATATCGAATGGAATGGGATTAATCGTCAAACGGATAATATCCACGAGAGAATTTTGCAAGGGGAAATTCCTATTGAAATTGAATCGGATCTCATAGAGGCATTTAGAAATCTAAAAAGCTCTTATACATCAGTAGCTGTTCGATCATCATCCAGTGCTGAAGATTTAGAAGGTGCATCGTTTGCTGGCCAGTATGAAACCTATCTTAATGTGAAAAGCGCTGAGGATTTTTTAAGTAAAGTAAAAGCGTGCTGGGCCTCATTTTTTACTGAAAGAGTCGAACAATATACTCAAAATATGTATGCTGATTTTGATGAAATTTCAATGGCAGTTGTTGTTCAAGGATTAATTGAGTCCGAAGTATCGGGAGTCATATTCAGCCAAAACCCTGTTACTCATAATACAAAAGAAATGATGATTAATGCCAGCTATGGACTAGGAGAAGCAATCGTATCGGGCATAGTAACACCTGATGTTTACCTGGTTAATAAACAAACCTTTGAGATAGAGAAAGAAAAAGGGCTAAAGGAAGTAAAAATAATTCCACTTGCTGAAGGCGTTGAAGAAATCGAAACAACGGAAGATGAACAGCAAAGGTTTTGTTTAACAGACGAGAAAATCATTGAATTGAGCGAAATAACAAAAGAAGTAGAAGCTCTTTACCAACATCCCGTAGACATAGAGTTTGGTATTCAAGACAATCAAGTATATCTATTACAGGCAAGAGCGATTACCACATTAACAGAATCAAAAGAATTAACTCCTTTCCAAAAAGATATATCTTTAAGTTTCGAGGATATGGAAGAGTTTTGGATTTTAAATGACACAAGTTTTTCTCATGCTGTTAGTCCTTTGTACGCTTCATTTATTATTCCGGCATTTTCGGAAGGAACAGCTGCTAGTTTTAAAAAGTTACAGTTTATGTTTAATAGACTTCATTTAAAACTTTATAAAGGTCATATCTATACAAAAACGGAGCCTTATAAAGGAGATTCTAATAAAAGATTCCAAGCAAATAAAGAATTGATGGAAAGTATTTATCCAATCCTAACAAAACGAATGAATCAAATGATTAAAGAACAATTCCTGCCTTACTATAACAAGTTAGATAGCTTTACTGAGGGAAATCTCAATCTTCAGAGAGGAAAAGAGATTCTTCAAAGTTTGACTGATTTTTATAAAACGGCATATGACTTGCATTTTGACATTGTTATGCCTCAAATGTCTTTAAATACTAAGGTTGAAGAATACTATAAAAACCTTACAAATGAAAAATCCGGACATGATGTTTATGAGCTATTGACCGGGGAAATGAATAAATCGTTGGAAACGGATCAGCAGCTTTCTAGACTTGCTTTAACAGTTAAAGGCGATGCGGAGCTTACTAAGATCTTTGAAGAAGAATGTACAGAAACTTTATTAAAGAAATTAGAGGAAAATAAAGCAGCAAAAAGCTTTATGGCTGAAGTAGATACTTTTCTAAAACAGTATGGATATCGAAGCGTCGTAAGTCACGATTTTGTAGGGGAAACTTGGCTAGAGAATCCTCTTCACGCGTTATTGATTATTCAAGGGTATGTTAATGACGGTTACAACTTTGATGAGAATTTCAAACAGACGGTCAAAAAACGTGAACAGAACTATAATGAATTTCTGGAACAGATAGCGGATAGCACAAACAAAGAAGAGTTTAAAAAATATTATCAGTGGGCATTAGATGCATCTGTTATAAGAGATGACCACCATTTTTATATCGATGCAATGTTGGATGCAAAAGCTCGTTTATTCCTAATCAAGCTAGGTGATTTATTAGTACATCATCATGTTTTTCTAATGAAAGAAGATATTTTCTTCTTATATCTTGATGAAGTAAAGTCTCTTTTAGAAAATCCGGTAGACGTGACAGAATTAGTTGAGAAACGTAAAAAAGAACACGCAGAACATGAACAAATGCCTAATTTGCCTAGATACTTCGGCGTCCCTGAGCCAGCTCACCTAAAAGAAGCTGAGAAATATATGGGAGCTATTGAAGAAAATGACGATAACAGCGAACATTCTATTAAAGGATTAGCCTCTTCTTCAGGAACCTATACCGGAAAAGTAAAAGTCATTTCAAATACGAAGGAATTTTATAAGCTGGAAAAAGGTGATGTTTTAGTATGTAAAACCACTACTCCACTTTGGACTACTTTATTTCAGACTGCGGGGGCTGTTATTACTGACGCTGGAGGCATTCTTTCTCATTCGGCAATAATTGCACGTGAATATGAAATTCCTGCAGTGGTTGGTACGAAAATAAGTACAAATAAGCTAAAAGATGGCGATATAGTTATGGTGGATGGTACGAATGGAATTGTCACGCTTTTAAATGAATAAATAGTTCTCTTGGCTTCCATTTGACAACAGCACTTTTTCCTTTATATACTGCCTAATGGAAAGTAAATACTTACATTCAGGAAGCATAAAGGATGATTAACATGAAAAAAGATGAAACAAAAAAGAAGATAACAAAAGCTACAATAGAACTGCTTAAAGAAAAAGGCTACAAAGGTACTACCACTAGAGAAATTGCAGAACAAGCTGACGTTAATGAATTAACTGTTTTTCGCCACTTTGGCAATAAAGAAGGCATTATTCAAGCTATTGTCAAAACAACAAGCTTTTCGCTTGAAATTTTTGATAAATCAATTGAATGGGAGCTTGAAAAAGATTTGACGAATTTCGGTTACCTGTTACTAAAAGACTTTGATAATAACCGAGACATGATTTCAATTGCTTTAAAAGATCCTTTAATTTTCTCACAGGCGCACGAAGAAATTTTGAAAAAAATTAATGATACGAAAGAAATACTAAAAGAATACTTTGAAGAAATGCAAAGGAAAGGATATATCAAAGAATTAGATTGCTGTACACAAGCGGAGATTTTCCTAAGTGCGTATTGGGGATATTTTATGTATAAACTAAATTTTGGAGACAAAGCCTTACATGCAGATTATCAAGATATGATAAAAAACAGCATAAACACGTTTATAAAAGGAATTTCTCTCCATTAAAAGGAGGCAATAATGTTTGGGTAAACATAAAGAGCTTATCTTGATTATTTCATTACTAATTGGGACATTTCTTGTACCAATAAATTCGACAATGATTGCCGTTGCTCTATCAACCATATCGGCTCATTTTAATGAACCACTTGCAAGTATTTCTTGGGTAGTAACTATTTATTTAATTGTAATGGCTGTCACTCAGCCTATCGCTGGAAAGCTAGGAGATCTATATGGAAACAGAAATATCTATTTATGGGGCGTGGTGTTCTTTCTGATAGCATCTTTAGGCTGTATATTTTCAACTAATCTCATTTCCCTTATTACCTTTCGATCACTGCAGGCAGTAGGAGGAGCTTTACTTACTCCAAACACTATAGCAATCATTAGATATGTGGTGCCAAAAGAACGGCTTCCTAAAGTTCTAGGTATATTTGGAATGGGGATGGGTTTGGGTGCTGCAATTGGACCTTTATTAGGGTCTGTCCTGCTTGAAAACTTCAATTTGGAAGCTATATTCTGGGTCAATGTTCCTTTTCTTTTCTTAGCTTTAATCAGCGGAATAGTTATGATTCCTAAATTTAATGTTAAAAAGCAAACAAGTACTTTAGATATTCAAGGTTCTATTTATTTAGCAATTAGCATTTCTTTATTGATCTTGTTGACACACGGTATGGAATTTACCAAGGCTTTAATAATGGGAATAATATTTATTTTATCTACAATCTTGTTTATCAAAAGAGAAAATACGGCAGAAAACCCGATTATCGATTTTTCTTTATTTAAACATTCCACCTTTACAAGCGCTAATTTATCTATTATGCTTAGCAACTTTGTTATGTATGTGATTTTATTAATTATGCCTCTGTTAATGAAGTCTCAATTTCATCTATCTACAGCGCAAACAGGGCTTGTTTTATCAGTTTTTTCGATTTCAATGTCTTTAAGCGGCTGGATAGGTGGATTATTAAACAATAAATTTAGTTCTAAAAAAGTGATTGGGTTTTCTTTTGCTATGATTATTGTCTCTAATATCCTTTTTCTATCTTTAGAGAACATTGGATCTATTCTTTTTCTTATCGTAGCTTTAATTATTGGAGGTTTTTCGACCGGAATAGGTTTAACAAGCATGCAGGTTGCCTCGCTGGACTCCGTAAGCAAAGAACAGTCTGGTACAGCTTCTGGCATTTACTCGACATTTCGCTATTTTGGAAGTATTATTTCGTCCACGCTTATTGCGCTCGTTACAAGCTATAACTACATCTTCATTATTTTAGGGATATCGGGGATAGTAGGCATACTAGTAGCTAGAAGCATTAAATCTAGTAGCCAAGATGTAATAAGCAGCAATAATTCTAGTGCAAAAGCATAGTTGTTTTTTGATAAAGCTTTTGTTTATATACACAATTTACTAATCAATCAATAAAAAAAGTACTGCTTCTAAAATAGGAGCAGTACTTTTTTTCACTTAAAAACTTTAGAGAAAACAACATACGAATTTACAAAATGACTTGCTTTAAATAAAAAAATTCTAATAATTCAATCTTGTTGTTGACGAACTCGCATTTCAGATGTACACTTAAGTCACAAAGCTACTTAGTATACAAGTTACCTAAGTATACTAAATTATATGTTAATAGATATATTATTTAGAAAACAGCAAGTCATAAATTAATGAGGTGACTAAAATGAAAGAAATTAGTATTGAAGAATTAAAAGAAAAAGCCATTCAATTAAGAAAAACAGCTCTTACAATGATTTATGGAGCACAATCTGGCCATCCAGGAGGTTCACTTTCTGCGGCTGATATTATGGCAGCGCTTTACTTTAAAGAAATGAATGTTGATCCGCACAACCCTAACTGGGAAGATCGCGATAGATTCGTCCTTTCTAAAGGTCACGTTTGTCCCATTCAGTATTCCGCTTTAGCTTTACGAGGATTCGTTCCTTATGAAACGATATACACGTTAAGAGAATACGGTTCTCCGTTTCAAGGGCATCCAGATATGAAAAAGTGCAAAGGTATTGATATTTCAACAGGCTCACTAGGACAAGGACTTTCGTGTGGCGTAGGTATGGCAATCGCAGGTAAACGAGATTTTAAAGACTATAGAGTTTTTTCTTTAGTAGGAGACGGAGAATGTCAAGAAGGACAAATTTGGGAAGCTGCTCAAACAGCAGTTAAGTACCAATTAGATAATTTAGTTGTATTTGTAGATAATAACAGACTTCAAATCGATGGATTTTGTGATGAAATTATGCCATTGCAAGATTTAGAGAAAAAATTTGATGCATTTGGTTTTGAAACAAAGCGAATTAATGGACACTCCATGGAAGAGATTGTAGCAACATTGGATGAAGTAAAAGTAGCGAAGAATGGAAGACCAAAATGTATCATCTGTGACACGGTAAAAGGTAAAGGAGTTTCGTTCATGGAGGATGTGGCTGATTGGCACGGAGTTGCTCCAAATGAAGAACAATATCATCAAGCAATGGAAGAAGTAGCAGGAGGGTTAAGATAATGAGCATACTAGAAAAAGATCTTACAGTAAAAAAAGCTACGAGAGAAGCCTTTGGAGATGAAATCGTAAAATTAGGGAAAGAAAATAAAAATATTTATGTCATTGATGTCGATATTGCAAAGTCGTGTAAAACAGTAAACTTTATCAAACAATTACCCGACCAGCATATTAATGTAGGAATTGCAGAGCAAAATGCAGCCGGGTTAGCGGCTGGACTTGCTACGACTGGTAAAATTCCTTTTGTAAGCACTTACGCGGTTTTTGGTTCGTTAAGAATGCTTGAACAAATTAGACAAGAAGTCTGCTACCCTAACTTAAATGTAAAGATTGCTTGTTCACACGGCGGTTTAACGCCAGCTAATGATGGCGGAAGTCATCAAGCTATAGAAGATATGGGTGTATTAAGATCGGTTCCAAATATGACCGTCATTATGGGAGCTGACTATTATTCTACTAGAAAGCTAGTAGAACAAGCTGCTAAAGTGTACGGACCTGTATATCTTCGTTTTACTCGTGATACGGTTCCAATGATTTACGATGAAAATGAAGAGTTTACAATCGGAAAAGCGAAAAAAATTAAAGATGGAAGCGACATCGCTATTATTGCCAACGGCGATACAGTACGACTCGCTTTAGAAGCAACGAAAGAATTAGAGAAACAAGGCATATCTGTGAAATTACTAGACATGCATACGATTAAGCCTTTAGATCGAGAAGCAGTGGTTGACTGCTTAAATATTGGAAAAATCATTACGGTTGAAGATCACAATATTCTAAATGGCCTTGGCAGTGCCGTATGTGAAGTAGTTGCGGAAGAAGGAAAAGGTACAGTTCGAAGAATTGGTGTACAGGATCAATTTGGACAATCTGCGCCTTATGAAAAACTATTAGAGTTAAATGGAATTACTGTAGAAAATATTATCAAAACAGCTAAAGATCTGATGTAAGACTAACTATATTAAATAGATAAAGCTAACAAGATGGGGGAAATATAACATGTTTGATTTAAAAGAGAGAGTAGCAATTATTACTGGTAGCGGTTCCAAAAAAGGGATTGGACGTACAATCGCCCTGACACTTGCAGAGCAAGGAGCGGCTGTTGTTATAGCAGATATTAATTTTGATGGTGTGCAGGATACAGTCAACGAAATAAAAGAAGCTGGTGGCAAAGCCTTAGGAATAGAGTTAAATGTAACAAGTAAAGATTCTTGCGAGGCGATGGTTAGAAAAACACTTGAAGAATTCGGCAGAATTGATATTTTAATTAATAATGCAGGTATTTCTCAAAAGGTTACCGTTCAAGATATGACGCTTGAAGACATTACAAAAGTGTTTAACGTAAATATGTTTGGGTTGTTTCTATGTACACAAGCAGTATTAGAAACAATGAAAGATCAAAAGTATGGTCGAATTATAAGCTTGTCTTCTGTTTCGGCTAAAAGAGGTGGAGGAGTGTTTGGGGGACCTCACTACTCGGCATCTAAGGCCGCAGTACTAGGTTTTTCGAAGAACTTAGCGCGCGAGGTAGCCTTAGATGGCATTACGGTTAACTGTGTAGCTCCTGGACTCGTTAATACAGAAATTTGGAAGTCACTTCCTGAAGAAGATGCAAAGTCTGTGATTGATAGTATTCCTATGGGTAGACCGGGTGAAGTGAAAGAAATCGCGGCTACAATTGCCTTTTTAGCTTCAGAAGAAGCTTCTTATATTACAGGAGAAGAAATTGATATAAACGGTGGCTCACATATGGATTAATATTCAGGTTCGTTATACAGGCATGCCATGATGGTATGCCTGTATAGCTGTTTATTGATAAAATCATTAGTAAAATGAGAAACTGACTACATAAATAAGGATTTTTTTGCTAGAAGATGCTAGGCTTGTTGCCCCTAAAAATAGAACAGTATATAATAATTATGTCTACTTAATTATGAATAAAATGAGCTAATAATTATAGAGAGAAGTGATTTCCATTAGTTTTAATCCAGTTTCTAATAATAAATTATATATTCAAATTTATAATCAAATTCTTTCTGAAATTCAATCTGGAGCGTTTCAAGTAGGAGATAAACTCCCTGCTGAAAGGGAGCTGTGTGAACAATTTGGTGTAAGCCGCGTGCCTGTTAGACAAGCCCTTAGCGCCCTGGAATTGAACGGTTTTATCTATTCTCGTCAAGGAGAAGGTGTATATGTTAAAGAGTTTCAAACAGAAGCTGAAAATTCTCAATCAACACTTTTAACGGAATCTACCTCCCCTGAAGACATTGTAGAAGCAAGAATGAACATAGAGCCTCTTATTGTACGTTTTGCAGCTTTGAGAGCTACAGAAGAAGATATTAAGGACCTGCGTGCAACTATTGATAAGATGGAGGAAGAAACGAACGCAGGGGTGTACGTACCAGAAACAGATGAAGCCCTACATAATGGTATAGCAAAGGCTTCTCATAATGATTTATTTATTAGTATTATGGCAGCTATTAGCAATGCGATGAAACAGCAGGAAATGTGGAAGTTTATAAGAGATCGAACCGTCACTAGACCTGACTACCGGGAAGTTAATTTTAATGAGCATAAATTACTTATTAATGCAATTGAACAGCATAACGAAGAAGAAGCTGTGAGAATTATGAGTTTTCACATGCAAAATCTATATGATCGTTATTGGAAAGCTTAATTCCAACTAATTTTTTATTAGAACAATACCAAATATAGAGGTAAAAGGCAGCTAAAGTGTAGCTGTCTTTTTGCTGTTGAAAAGATAGCATAAAATGAGTAAGATTCAGTGTTTTCTTTCCAAACAAACTGTGTATTTCTTTTCATTTTTAATAAGGTTCAGAAAATATTTAATATAATAATTATATTGACAATTGATAGGTATGTAAGTACACTGTTTATATAAGGGAACTTAGTATACAAGTAGCTAAATCTATAAAACGGAGGTAATGTGAATCTTAAAATTCATTAGTCTTTACAGCTCGATATTTTTTTAGAGAGATTAAGAGAAGGGTTCGAAAATGTAAGCGTTTTTTACCGTTACTGTGGAGTACAAATGTTTTGGATTATTAGGATAGAAAGTAGAAAGTGGATTTATAGTGTTTTCATATCGCTAGTAAGGTTTTGGTGTATGATATTTTCTAATAGTTCTTACTTTTTTAAATGATAAATAATACAGGGGGATACTTCGCTCTTTCATTTTTTATATGTCCATATGAAAGGGATTACAGAAGTAGGGACTAGATTTACTGAGACTTAGAAATAGATCAATCATCTTTTATATAAACTTTTAATTCTTTCTGTCAATTAGCCTAGAGCAAACACTCAGGTCAAAGACCGAAGAGTATGAAGAATAGAAGGATGGTAACCCAGGGAGGAATTATTTTGGATCCAATTAACTTAGAACGTTCAACTACTAAAAAAGTAACGTTAAGGCTCATTCCATTTCTATTTTTATGTTTTACCATATCGATACTTGATCGAGTAAATATTGGGTTTGCTGCATTACAAATGAATGAAGATTTAGGTTTTTCTAATGCTGTTTTTGGATTAGGGGCAGGAATTTTCTTCCTTGGCTATTTCCTTTTAGAAGTACCTGGAAGTGCTATGATGACGAAAGTCGGAGCTAGAAGATGGATTAGTAGAATCATGATTACATGGGCAGTAATTGCTATTTTAATGGCTTTTATCCAAACACCATGGCAGTTTTATACCGCAAGATTTCTTTTAGGAATTGCTGAAGCTAGCTTTTATCCTTGTATGGTCTTTTATCTAAGTGGTTTTTATCAAACAAAACATCATGCAAAAGCAATTGCTGGATTTATGATTGCAATCCCTGGTGCTAATGCAATAGGATCTCCTCTTTCTACTTATTTATTAGGTATTGACTGGTTAAACATGGCTGGATGGCAATGGCTTTTCATTTTGGAAGCGATTCCAGCTTTAATCTTAGGTGTGATATGCTTCTTCTATCTTGACGATAAGCTGGAGGATGTAAAATGGTTGACTAACGAGGAGAAGAAATGGTTAATCGACGTTACAACAAAAGAGAAGTTAGAAAAGCAGGAAGCCAAACACTATACATTCGCTCAGGCCTTAAAAGACCGTGACGTATTAACCTTATCTTTAGGATACTTTTTCTGGATGGTTGGCTACTATGGCATCGTCATGTTTTTACCGACAATTTCAGAAGGGTTATCTAAAACCACTTCTCTTAGTACGCATGCTATGGGGTGGATTTTAGGATTAATGTATGTTTGTGCAATGGTAACCATGATGTTGGTTAGTAACCACTCTGATAAGAAAAATGAAAGACGCTTTCACGTCGTTGCTTGCTTAGTAACAAGTGGCGTGGCATTGATTATTAGTAGCTACGTTGCAAATATGAACATTGTTTTATCATTTGTATTCTTAACGATCAGCCTTTGCGGAGCGTTCGGAGCATATTCTCCGTTTTGGGCAATTCCACCGTCTTTCTTAACGGAAGCTGCTGCTGCAGGTGCCATTGCCCTTATTAATAGTATTGGGAATCTAGGCGGTTTCTTCGGACCGTACATCGTGGGATATATTAAAGATATGACCGGATCTTTTAATGCTAGTATGACATTTCTAGGTATTAGCATGTTTGTAGCTTCCTTTATCGTAGCTTTTTTATTAAAACAATCAGGAAGAGCTATTAAAAAAAACACAGTCGATCGATTAGAAAAAACTAGTTAATTCTTGTTTGAAAGAAAAATTGTACTACTGAGAGTGACCGACAAAAAGGTCTTTAATATGTGTCGGTCACCTTTCTAAATTAATGAGAAGGTGTTTAGCAATGATAAAGCTAGGAGTTTTAACAAGTGGCGGAGACGCTCCAGGAATGAATGCTGCTATTAGAGCAGTAGTAAAAACAGCTGACTATCATAACATAGAGGTAATGGGAATCGAGAGTGGTTACCAAGGTTTAATAGAAGGTAAACTTCATAGATTAACCTCTACAGATGTAGATTATGTTGCGGATAAAGGAGGGACATTTTTAAAAACCTCCCGCTGCGCAGAATTTATGAAAGAGTCGGGCAGAATGAAAGCTTTAAGTATATTAAAAGATTATGGAATTAATCATTTAGTGGTAATCGGCGGTGAAGGATCTTTTAAAGGCGCTCAAAAATTACATGAATTAGGTGCAAATGTCATTGCTATTCCCGCAACGATTGATAATGATTTATCTTATACAGATTATTCAATTGGATTTGATACTACATTAAATACGATATTAGAATGCCTCGGTAAAATTAAGGATACAGATTTATCTCATGAAAAGACTACCATTGTAGAAGTTATGGGAAGATATTGCGGAGATTTGGCCCTATACTCTGCTTTAGCAGGAGCTGGAGAAATTATTTCAACCCCAGAGAGGAAATTGGGCTTTGAAGAGATCTGCTTCAAGCTTAATGAGAAAATTAAAAATGGTAAAAAAGATAACTTAATCCTGATTACTGAAAAAATGTACGATATTCAAGACCTGCAAAAATATGTCGAGGATCGATTAGATATTAGCGTAAGGACAAGTATATTGGGTTTCATTCAAAGAGGAGGACAGCCGTCCGCATTTGATCGCATATTAGCAAGTAAAATGGGAATCACAGCAGTAGAATTATTATTCAAAGGATATTCTGGTAGGGCTGTAGGAATCAAAGAAAATGACTTAATTAATGTAGATATTGAAAAAGTTCATTCGAAGTTATCTAGTAATGATGATAAATACAGCTTACTGGATACCATTCTGGCTTAAGAATATCTTTTCTAACATCCAATGTTTTATCAAAGTAGAGATAAAACGAGTTTGTCTCTAAAGAAATGTATTTGAATACAAACGAATTTTTCTAATAAAAAGGAGGAAATAAACATGAATAAGCAGGTTAATGTAAAACAGGGAACTATCGTTTGTCAAGTATGTGGGAAAGTTATTGAGAATGTAGACAACTCTGAAGGGGTTAAAACATGGTACGGGAAGTGTTCCGAGGATTGTTCCAGGAAATAACGTAGCGGTAAAAGAGACCCCAAAAATCATTAGAATTTTAATTAAGACTATAGCTGAACAAGGAGAGTAATCTTATGAAAGTCATAATTGCTTCAGATCATGGTGGGATAAACATTCGTAAAGAGATTATAAATCTATTAGATGAAATGTCCATAATATATGAAGATCTAGGCTGTGAATGCAGCAGTTCAGTCGATTATCCGGACTATGCGATTCCAGTTGCCCAACGAGTAGCAAATGGAGAAGCGGATTTTGGAATTTTAATCTGCGGTACGGGAATTGGCATGAGTATTGCCGCTAACAAAGTAAAAGGAATTCGTTGCGCACTCGTTCATGATGTTTTTTCAGCTAAAATGACGCGTGAACACAACGATACGAACATTTTAGCCATGGGGGAACGAGTAATTGGACCAGGTTTAGCCCGCGAAATTGCGGAGACTTGGTTAACAACCCCATTTGTTGGAGGCCGTCATGAAAATCGCATCTGTAAAATTACAGAATACGAAAATGTATCAGAACCTTCTCTTGAAAGAAAATAAAGACAAAAAAGGCAAGAATCAATTTGATTCTTGCCTTTTCCTATTATTTCACTTCCTGATATGATGATTATAGATCCTATCAGAATAGCAAAACTAACCATTCCAATTCCCATACCAGTTAACCTTCCGTAAAAGCAGCTTATTATGACAACACTGAGACTAATTATTTACAATTAAAATAGATGTAATAAAATATCCCTGATTTATTATTGGGAGTTAAAGAAGTTTGTTTGCTGATGAAGAAATCTGTACGGTTAGTATCTATATATAGGAGGAAGCAAAGATGCAGGGTAAAACGATGATAACAAAAGTTATGGCTTACATAACTAGGTTTAATGGTCATCATACAGAGTTATTAGTTTACAAACACAAAGATTATCCAGAAGCAGGAGTTCAAGTTCCGGCAGGTACTGTAGAAGAGGGAGAAACAATTGAAGAAGCTTTATATAGGGAGATCAAAGAAGAATCTGGATTAATGGAGTTTTTATCGGTAACAAAATTGAAAACATATGTTTATCATCATGAAGGTAAAAGCCAGTATCATGAACGACATGTTTTTCATTTGGAAATTAAAGAAAAAACTGCAGAACGGTGGGAATATAAGGTTAATTCTAAAGGGGAAGATGCAGGATTAATCTTTTCATACTATTGGGCTCCTATTCAAGCTATTCCCAAACTAGCTGTAAATCAAGATGATTGCATTAATCAGTTATTTTTATAGTTATAAATTTATTAATAAGAGAAATATGTAGGTATCAATGAGAATAAAAGTAATTTTATATTACATCAAACCGTCCAGATATATAGCAAAGGAGAATAGGAAACATGCTTAATCAATTAAAGCTGTGGGCGAAAAAGTTAAAAAAACAGCTATTCATCTTATACTTAGCTTATAAAGATGAACGAGTATCTTGGTATATCAAATTATTTACTGCTTGTGTTGTTGCATATGCCTTCAGTCCAATCGATTTAATTCCTGATTTTATACCGGTTTTAGGCTATATTGACGATATAATCATTGTTCCTTTAGGAATTATGCTTGCTTTGAAAATGCTACCTACAAGTGTTATAGAGGACTGCACAATAAAAGCAGAAGAGCTCATTGGAAATGAACGACCTAAAAATTGGGTTGCGGGTTCAATTATTATCGTAGTATGGCTACTTATTTTTATGTGGAGCTGTTTTACTATTTTTAAATTATTAAATTGAATGAACTCTTATCAAGAAAAAATATAGTAGGTTTACTATCGATTGTTATGATACAAAATGGTAAATGATATATATAATTGAAAGGAGTACATTAGAACAAATGCAGCAAATTGATATTCAAGAAAAAAAGATAGACAGAGCTCTCTTTCAATTTGTTTTCCCTTTTTCCTTAAAGCAAGGAACTGAATCTAGTATCTACCTTTTTTTAAATAAGAGCGGATTTAAGCTATTTCAGTTAAATCAACTAGAAGACGAATGTGCATATTACGGCGATTTTAAAGTCTCACATCGTGATATGGAGGCGTATTATTTGTCTTTCACTAATAAGATACTCTTTCCACACTCAGAAAAAGAAAAAGGCCTTCATAGATATTCAAAACCTTTAAATATAAGAGGTAAGTTAATTACAGATACAGAATGCATTCCTTTTCAAATACACTCTGTGGATTTAACGACATGTCCTTATGAACTTGGGTTTTTAACCATTCGAACTGAGTTGAAACCCTTTACTTCTATGCCGTTGTCTCATTCTTTAGAATTCGCAGATCGCTTTCGCGTATTAGAACCACGAACACAAAAAGATAGCAGTACAAAAATTGAATGCGATGGCAAGATATACAAGGGAGCAGGGGAATTTGTATTTAACAACCTCTTTGAGGGGCTCTCCCGCTTTTTTGAAGGTGATTCAAAGGAAAATTCTTATTTTGAAACCTTTTCTTTTTTTGAAGATGAAAGAATGTATGTCCAATCTTTAGTGGCATTAGAGAAAAATGAAAAAATCGATGTAGTTGATGTTTATCGAATGGGAAGTCTTTGCGGCTTAACTGTAGAGGGGAAGCCATATGTTCATGCTAATAACCTTCCTTACATTCAAGATTATTTACAAAAACATGCTTATCAGCGCTGGGCTCCTAGCACTTATTTTCTGATAGAAGAACATATTTTCACTTGTATAACGATTCAAGATGAACGTACAACTCCTGATTTAGCTAATCAGTTTTATGGAGAATTTTACTACGGGCTTGTATTAAATCTTTTTCACAAGATCGTTTTATTAAAATTAGCTAATACCTATACAGAGCTAAATATTGAAAAAGACGTAAAAGAAATGGAAAAATTAATTTATTCCATTAATTCGTTTACCGCCAATTATTTTTCGCTTGAAATAGTATCTCAGTCCCGAAGCCGTGATATTTTCTATCTTCTTAGGAAAAATTTCAATATTGAGTTGTTATATAAGGAAGCTAAACAATCTCTAGAGAGTTTATTTAGATACCAGGAAAACGTTAATGCGAAAAAAGACAGCCTGCTATTGCTGATTTTGACTCTTTATTCCGTAGTAGGTCAAATGCTTGGAATGGGGCTTGTAGTAAATGATTTTATCGGAAGAATCAAATGGAGAAATATACTTGCGTACAATCCTATAGAATATTTTGCATTAATCTTGGCAGCTAGCGGTGTCATAATTTCTCTGATACTAGGTATACAAAGTTTATATCAATGGATAATTGACCAAAGAAATCGAAAAAAATGGGTGAAACAAACTGTATTATCTTCAACAAAGGAATGAGAGCAGTCCTTTATTTCCTCCATATTCATCTTAAAACAGAAATAAAGATCGTATAGCCTATAATTGATAACCATAGGTATCAATTATAGGCTAATTTATCTCTATGCCTTTTTAAAAAATGTTCAGCTATATCGCTTTACAATTAAAGATAAATGTTGAAATTGAGCTAATTATCCGTTTTTTTAGTGTGTTTTTTTACTGTCCATTTCTTATAGATGTAGTGTAAGAGGAAGCCTCTGTACTGATTTATAATATAGTAACTAACAATATAAAGTATACTTCCAAATAAGAAGCTATTAAGAACCATTCCTGTTAAAAAATTCTTTCCTACTTTCGCTCCTAGTTCTAGTCGATTATCCAAATCTTCATCTGCATTCTGAAGCAAAGTTTGATTAAGGTCGATTGGAAATATATATCCTCCCACTACTGTATTTAAGTAAAACATCAACGGAAAGGCCCACATAAAAAACATTCCACCAATAAGGCCTGCTATGCTGTTTCCTTTACATAATTTAGCTAAACCTACGGATATTATAAGGCCCAATCCAAAGGTAGGAACAAAGTTCACAACAGAACCTAGACTAAAACCTAGCGCAACTTTATGTGAATGATCTTTTAATCTTAATAGTTTAAGAAGTAAGTATTTAAATCGGCGCTTCAAAAATACTAATTTGCCCACATTATTCCTCCTATCTTTTCACGCTGGCATCCTATCTTTCCTTTTGGTGTATACCATTATAGAAAGGTGTTTTATTGTATTCAAGATTTGGCGTTATATAAGTAAAAAGATAAATGAGGTTAAAGAACAACAGATTTAACCATTATAAGTATATTTATACTTTATATGACAAAACAAATAATTACCTCCTAATAAATCAAGTGATTTTTGAAAATGTCACAAAAAATTCACAAATAGGTTGTTTCTTTTCTCTTTCTCCCTGCTAAAATTTTATAGTCAAGAACAAGAAAAATATAACATCGGGGGATATACTTAGTGAAAAAGATAATTTCTTCATTAGCTCTATGCTCGTCATTGATTGTGTTACCGACAATAAGCCAGGCAGCTTTAGGAGACAAGCTATTAAAAGAAGGTATGACAGATCCAGACGTAAAAGAATTACAGGATGTTTTAAGACAGAAGGGGATATTTTCAGCTACTTCGACTGGCTATTTTGGTTCAATTACAAAAGATTCAGTTTTAAGCTTTCAGCGTTCTCATAGTTTAACCGCTGATGGAATTGTAGGATCTAATACATATCAAGCGTTAATAGGTAATTCAACAAGTACGGTTACAAACGGTACACTTTTAAAATATGGAATGACTAGCAATGAAGTTGAAAAAGTACAGCAATTGTTAAAGGAAAAAGGTTACTTTAATGCCACACCAACAGGCTATTTTGGTACAGTTACTCAAACTGCGGTTATGAATTTCCAACGGGATCATGGTTTAGCCGTGGATGGAATAGTAGGTCCGGCTACTTTGAATGCTTTAAATAACGCATCTAGCAGCTCCACTGGTTCTTCAACTGTCAATAGTTCAACGCAAGCGACAGCTAGTGATATAATTGCTTATTCTAAAAAATTCATAGGCGTACCATATGTGTGGGGAGGAACGTCACCGAGTGGTTTCGATTGCAGCGGTTTCATTTATTATGTATTTAAAAATGGAGGCGGAGTAACTGTACCGCGAACAGTAGCTACCTTGTATCAGTCAGGAAAAAGTACATCTACTTCAAATGTAGGAGATATTGTGTTCTTTGATACTACTGGAGGTCCTTCACATGCTGGAATTTATATTGGAAACGGGCAGTTTATTCATGCTGGCAGTTCAACTGGTGTAACTATTGCATCGTTAAGCAACTCTTACTGGGCACCTCGTTATTTAGGAAGTAAATCTATTTTCTAATAGATTACTAGTAAAAAAATATAGCAATTGAAACTAAGCAGCTTTATTATTATTTGTGTAAATAAAGTGAAAAGTCCTGATATACAGTCAGGACTTTTTGTTATAGCAGCGAACAATGGTCTTAATATAGAGGTTGAGCTTGGTTGAAAGAATTAGATGTATGTGTCCTGTAGCAGCTTGTTAATAACAATAACGCTAGCTAACATACACCATTTAGCCATTCAGGCGTTAAACACTTCTTATATAAGCTTGTTCCATTGAATGGCTTTTGAATGTTTGAGTGTACGTGTTAAACATGGAAACATTGGTAAGTATTCCTGCAGCAAGCATTAACAATGTAAGCGAAGAACCTCCAAAGCTTATAAAAGGAAGGGTGACACCAGTAATAGGAAGAAGACCTGTGACAGCCCCAAGGTTTACAAATACTTGAACAGCAATCATAACGGAAATACCGATAGCTAACAGTGCTCCAAAAGGATCACGACACTTAATAGCTGTTTTTAATCCTTTAAAAATAATAAAAAACAGTAGCCCCAATACAAGAAGTACACCCCAAAATCCCAGCTCTTCTGCAATAATGGCCATAATAAAATCCGTATGTGATTCAGGCAAGTAGCCCGTTTTTTGAATGCCTTGTCCTAACCCCATACCTAATATTCCTCCGTTTCCTATAGCCACATAAGAATTAACAAGTTGATATCCATCGCCTTGTTGATTTTCAAAAGGATGCAAGAATCCGGTAAAACGAGCCAAACGCCCCGGAGAAAACAAAAGATCCATGTTTCCGGTTACTAATAAAACGGCTAACATAACAAGTGTTCCAATTAGCCCTAATAAACTAATTTTTAAAATAGATTTCTTTGAAATCCCTGAGCATAACACAATAGCTGCAACTGTTCCTAAAATAAGCAAGGCTCCACCATAGTCAGGCTGCAAGATAATTAAGAAACAAATAAAAAGCACAACCACCATAGGTGGAAGAATCGACCTTTTTAAATCATTGATATACTCTTGTTTATTTGCAAAAACAGCGGCTAAATAGATAATAAGCGTTAATTTTGTTATTTCTAACGGCTGAATAGCAATAGGCCCTATTTTAAACCAACTTTGTGCATTACCCGCTGTATGTCCAAAAGCTAAAACTAAAATAAGGAGTGAAATAGCGACACCTAATAAAAATTTTAATACTGCTTTTTCTTGATAAATTTTATATGGTACGATAGCTGCTAATGTGAAAAGGATAAAGCCTGCTATAAGAGCAAGCTTTTGTTTTTTATAAAAATAATCCCCAGATACACCATAACGGCTAATTGCTGTTACCATGCTGGCACTATAAACCATAATTAAACCGATCAGGCTTAGAACAATTAACGCAGCAATAAATTTGTAATCGTAACATTTTAGAATTTTTTTGAACATAAAAAACTCCTCCTAAAAAACCCACCTAATAACGGCTATATACAAGAGAGAAAATAAAAAAATACACATATATTTCAATACTTTTATACGAATCTTTAGGTCTAAATTTATCTCTTTAGCCATTTTTTTATTAGTCATTGTATTACCTCACATCCTGATCAAACATATAAGCTTTTGATTGAAAGCTTATATTTAATACTAGTCCCATCAAAAACATCGTACTCATTAACGCACTTCCCCCGTAGCTTATAAACGGCAGTGGTATTCCCGTTATCGGAAGAAGTCCTATACACATGCCCACATTTTCTAAAACATGAAAGAAAACAATTGAAATAACGCCGGTACAAATGTATGTAGAGAATTGATCTTTCGTATGAAATGCGACGGTAATAATTTGGTAAATCAGCACCATAAATAAGAAAAGAATAAGGCTAGTTCCTAAGAAGCCGTAACTTTCTCCAATTGCACTAAAAATAAAGTCTGAATGTTTTTCGGGAACATATACTGAAAATTTTGATGTATCTCTTCCTGAAATGGATCCGGCACCTATTGCTTTTAACACTTGCATATAGTTGTAAGACAAGCTGCCTGCATAAGATTCTGGATCAAACCACGCATAGATACGATCAAACTGATAGGATTGAACGTGCAAATATTTTTCCAATATTTTTGGGTGGTTCAAAACCATATATAAAATACCTGAAGCGATTCCTATAATTGAAGTAAAGGTAGGAAGAATGAGCTTAAAACTGACTCCTGAAACGAATATCATGACAAAGAATAAAAAGATCATCACGAGTGCCGTTCCTAAATCGGGCTGCTGCATAATAAGAAGAATAGGGACCGCTAACGTAGCTCCTAGCTTTCCAACGAGTAAAACGTCGCTTCTTATATCTCTTACGCGAAATTTTTCGTTATGATTTCGTATCACTTTACTAAATGCTAAGATTAAAGAGATTTTTGTGAACTCTGACGGCTGTATCGATCCAATACCAGGAAGGACGAACCAGCTTTTTGCACCATTTTTGACAGGAGCAATACTTTGGGGAGAAACGATGAGTAAAATAAGGATAAAAATATTTAGCCCATAAAAGAACCATGTGAATTGGTCCCACTGATCTTCATCAGGCCTCATGGTGATGAAGATAATCCCAATACCTACTGCGTACCATTCAACTTGTTTAATTACGAAGTTTGTAGAATACTGTCCTGTTTTTTGCGCGTTATAAATAGCTATACAGCTAATAATAAAAAACAGCAGCAGTGTAAAAGCAAGACCATAATTAAAGCTTTCTGACTTCTTGCGTTCCATGTTTAAAACACCTTTTCTTTATTAAATTTCTATTCCAATCACTGAATATAAGGTTCTCTAATGTATGTTAGAAAAATATCAATAAAATAGATTTCTTCTCACGATCTATCACAAACCTCCAATCTGTTTTAACTGTGATTTTTTATATAAAAGGTCTACCATACGATAGCCTGTATAATCAAAACGTTTATTAGCCCTAATTTAGTGAACAAGACATTTTTTTGACTTCAGCTTATTTTTTTTATTAAATACTATAAATTTTCCCTAAGGAAACTTTTGGAGCATAAGAAACCCTTTGAAAATAAAATTTTGACTTAGAACAAACTGAAATGTCTACATGTGTTAGCAGTTTATATATTAGAATCCTAATTTATCTTTCCTCAGGGAAACATTTTAACATTAAGGAAAAATATTTGTCTAATAAAAAACTTAGAATTTAACTACAAACTGAATTACTTTGGTTAAATTCGGTTAGAAAACTATGATGCAACTAACTCTTTTTACACTAAAAAACTGACCATAATGGTCAGTTTTTTAAGGTTAATTAATAAGCTATTTTGCTTACTTCTCATATCGTTTGTAATTTTATCATTAAAAAATGAAAAATAAGTGAAAAGAGAAATATTAATACAAATAAGTTAAAAAATATTTAAATTTGTATAAAATTCATGTTATTCATGAAAATATTGAGAAAGAATGTTCTTTGAAATTTTTAATGTTAACTTTTATATAAAAGCTGTGATTGTTTACAGAATGCAAAGTTTTTTTGAAAGCACCTTTTTATTTTTATGAATATTGAGCTTTATGATACGATATGAAGTGAACTTTTTAAATGAGGGTCTATATGCAAAAAATTAAAGGTAAAAGGATAAAAATTAGTATATTTATGCTGGGATTAGGGATTATTTTTTTTCTGTTTGCCGGGAAAGAGCTTGTGGTAAACGAAAAGCCTGTAAAATCTGACGTGATCATTGTGTTAAGTGGTGATAATGATCGACTGGAGAAAGGAATTGAATTATATAAAAAAGGCTATGCGGCTCATTTAATCCTTTCGAATGGTCAAGAAAATAATTTTTATCATCAAGCCAAGGACTCAGGAATACCTGAGGATTCAATTATATTAGAAAATCACGCTACAAGTACTACGGAAAACGCTAAATTCACAAAAAGGCTAATGATGAACTATCATTTTCAATCCGCTATCGTTGTTTCTTCCAACTATCATATGAAAAGGGTAGAAAAAAACTTTAATAAAGAATTTAAGGATACCCAAATGCAATTAACCTATTGTTCTAGTGGAAGTCGCTATTATAATCCACAGAGATGGTGGGAAACTGCTTTAAATAGAAAAGTTACCTACACAGAATACGTCAAGCTTATTGGCAATTATTTTGGTTTTAGCGGAAAGAAATCTAAAGAATTATTAAGAGAATTTATCTAAAAAATTGCAAAAAAGTCCATAGGGGATGCCTCTATGGACTTTTTGCTTTTTGAGATGACGAGGAGTAGTTCAACATAGTCCTGTGATGATAGATTATTTGTTTAACATAAAGGAAAGCATAGTGCCCCATATAAAGATTACTAAATAGAATAATCTTTGCAGCAGACCGGTAGGCATAGGAACAAAAAATACAAGCATAATGAGTATGAGGATGACTAGTAAGGAGACTAAACAGCCATAAGTCCAATACTTGCCGCTGGTTAAGGAGGATGCATATATCCATAGACCAGCTAAAACAGTGATCATGCCAAGTTGAGCGAATATTGAATGCCAAAATAAATTTATATCAGCCGGTATAAAGCCTGAAACAACGTTACCTAAAGCTAATATAAGAATAAAAGCTGTTGCTAGCTGGGTTATTTTTGTTTTCTTGAGTTTTTGTGAAATGTACAGAACACCAATCGAAAGTGTTAATCCGTTTATAATAAACAATACGTTCATCCAGAAATGGTGAGGAGAGCAAATGTCATGAGGTGCAATTGAATAGGTGTAGGTTCCACAAGAAGTTACGCCAAGATCACTCATTGCGTGATTTAAAAAACTGTAGGGAGCAGTTGAAGTCAAAATAAAGAAAGGTTCAACTAAAAAATACAAGCAAGTAGCAAACCAGCTTAAAATGCCAACCTTTTTCGATATATACAGAATCATCACCTCTTAAAAAGCGTTATATACGAATTGTATATCTAAATAATGTTAAACAGAATGGTCTTGAAGCCTATTTTTATGTAGGGCTTGAGGTTGATGTGAGGAAGGAGGACAAAGTGTTTAAACTTGGAGGTACTTAGGAAAAGACCTCTTTACTAATGTTTGGTAGCGGTAAAGAGGTCCAAAAGCTGCTTAATTAGAAATGAATAACTGCTGATTATAAGGCTTAACTTACGTGTAGTTTAATGTATCCAAAACGCAGTGACATTCAAGACGTTTTATCTAAAATTTTATAATCTGATGTTTTTTGAATATCTACATCATATTCATGTGCAAATCTTTCTAATTCCCTAAAAACATTTGGTGGATTAAATAATGCTATTCGCATATTCCAGCCGTTTTCTACTTGTACTACAGCCAATTTTGCTTTCCAACTTAACCTTTTAAATACAATTCTTTTAATGTCCATTGGTTTAACGGTTTTTGCATATACTTTAAACCATAATATATATGTTCTATAGGTTAAAGCATCTTTGTCTATCTGAAATTCATATCTGAGGAAAAGGGAAAGAAATGAACAGAGGATAGCAAAAAGAAGTAAGAAGGCAAGTACTTTATATTGAATTGCTTGAATGAATAATGAAGCATACAAAAGTAATAAAGCAAACATGATAGTTTTTTGAGCGGTAGCTTTAAATAACATAGAATCTCCTTTCTTTAGTAAATAAGCCAATTGGTTTTTTCTATGATATTATTTAAGTGTTAATTTAGGTTAGATTTATATTGGGAGGTCTTTTACATGTATAACACCATTTCAGATTTTATCAAAGAATGGAACAGCGAAGCCATGCTAACTCAAAAAGTTTTGGATAGCTTAACAGATGATTCGTTGAAACAACAAGTTTGCCCTGAAGGACGTACGTTAGGAAGAATCGCTTGGCATTTTACAACAAATATTCCAGATTATCTAACTGAATTTGGACTGAGCATAGATAGAATAGAAAGTACAGCAAGCGTTCCATCTTCAGCACAGGAAATCGCTATAACCTTTAAAAATGTAAGTTCTCACGCTGCTAAAATCATTGAACAGCAATGGACAGATGAATCTTTAGGACATACGCAAGAAGCGTTCGGAAGAACCCAATCAAATGCCACAATCTTAATGGGACTAATCAAGCATATTGTTCATCACCGAGGTCAAATTACCATTCTGATGCGTCAAGCAGGACTGAAACCCCCTGGAGTTTATGGGCCTCCAAAAGAAGATTGGGTTCATTTAGGTGTGGAAAACCCACCGCTTTAATAATATCAGGTAAATAAAAAAGAGGCTGTCCATAGAAAATACTATAAAATTTTTTCTCAGGCAGCCTTTACATAAAACCTAATTAATCAGTTAGTACTTACTCTGAAAAAACTTTTGAGTACTGCACAACACCTTGCATATTTTTTAATAATCCCTCTGTTAACTCTAAGGTCATAAAGAATTCTTCAGGCACGTCAAAATGTTCTTTCTTATCGCTGTATTCTTCATTTTAAAAGGCGCTTTTCACAACTTTTTCAGTTTTATTATATTCTTCAGTGAGTTCTTGATTAATTAAAATATCCATACTTAGTATGGATATATTTTATAGTGTTATATTTTATGAGTCCACCTTTAATACATAATATTTGTAAATTTTTATGGTAAAATATACTATATATGTTAAATTGGAGTGTGTAAAGAAGGGATAATATCTGATGTTAAACGTATTATTTATATGTTTAGTAAGCTGCTTCATCATTTATATTGGGAAACGTGTATGGAAAAAAGGTAGTACTAATTTTATTGCTGGGTATGGAAAGATATTTACACCTAAGGATGAAAAACAGCTCGCTAAAGGAATTGGGCTTATTATTATGTTATTTGGCTTTGAATCTATGATATTTCCTATTCTCTCTTTGCTTTTTGAAGGGATCGGCTTTTATTATGGATTGCTGGTTGTGTTGAACTTCTTCGCTTTATTTGGGCTTATGATAAAGGATCAGGTGCAAAGAGAAGCCTAAAGGGGGAGAAAACGATCAATAAAAATATTCGGCTTATGATTGGTTTAATCAGCACTATTATCCTGTGTTTTTATGGAGTAAGAAGTTTATTCATACATGAAACAATACCGTTTTCTTCTTATCTCTTTGCGGTAGGTGGAGCTATTTCTACCATTGCTCTTATCTGGGAATTAATAAAGAAAGATGCAGCTTAAATTGAAAGAAGTGATGATGTGAAAAGACGATGGATTTCCTGGTGTATAGCTAATATAATTTGGATCATACTTTTCGCTGTAGGCACAGCTGTTGTCTGGACAAGAGAAGTGGATGGAGCGGGTGTTACCCAAACACCCGAGCTGAAATTGTTCGCATTTATAGTGTTGCTAATTGCATGTATTTTTCCTTTGATTATTCAAGTTATATGGCTAATTATTAATTTTAAAGCGAGTAAGCATGTACTATAGAAAATAGGAAGGATGTTATGAAATAGAAAGGGTGATATGTATGCAAAGAAAAAAGTGCTCTAAATGTGATTCAACTCTAATCAAAGCTCGTATTCAATCATCACCTGGTACAGTAGGTGTAAATAAAACACCGAGTAGCGTATTAAATAACAATCACCATTACAGCGAGTTAATACCTTATGTTTGTTCAAGCTGCGGTTATGTGGATTTTTATGTGGAGGAACCCGGAAAGTTTTCTTAATAGAACTTTTAGGATTGTTCGTTTTCGAATACATTATGATACGTCACTGAACTTGGTATATCGCCTAATATCAATTTTAATCAAGGGGTAAGGAAAATGATTTTCGGAGGCTATTATGAAGAGAACACTTAGTTTTCTGTCAGTAGTTTATTTAACCGTTCTAACTGCATGTAATCAAGAAAGTACAGGGGAAAATATAGAGAGTTCTTCTGCTATCATTGTTGTAGTTGAAAACAAGGAATATAACGGAACAGAAGATAAATTAGATCAAACACAAGAAATAGGAGACCAAATAGGAACCATAGAAAAGAAAACTAAAGCAACTACGATGCCCGAAGGTAATAATCAATCAAACTATTTTACAGTTGGTTCAGAAATCTATTCAGTAAAAGGAACAGAGGATTATATTATAGTTAAAGATAAAGATCATAAAAGTCAGTTAATGAAAAAGGTAGCCCAAAAAAGATGAGTATTATTTAAGTTGACTACTTTATCTTTCAGAAAATACGTTCTACGTGAGCGTATTACATATATCAAAACCTAATTATAGTAAAACAAAAAAATTTTAAGAGGTCGAAAGTGAATAAAAAAATTCGATGGGGCTTAGCTAGTTGTATAACAATTATAGGAGCGTTAAGTATATATTTTTTGTTCTTTTCTTACGATAAGTTTTATGTAACAAAAGACGAGAATATGTTTAACACAAAGCTTTTAAGTGATACATATGGAGATTATGAGTGCACGGAGATGGCTGATCAAACAAAGTATGACTCTAAGAAATATTTTAGAGCCTTTGGTAAAACACAAAATGGGGATTTTATTTATGCTATTAAAGGTGATCCTAAGCATAAACAAGTGCTGCTAATTGAAAACACCGAGATGCCTGCGTGGTTTTTGTACTCGCGTCAATAAAGGTGCTAAAGTGTCTGTAAAACCCATTATGGTAAATAAAGATGTTGCATCATTTTTCTTTTGAAATATATTTCGAATACAGAAGGGGCTGTGTTATGAAAAAGTGGTTATACTTACCTTTTATTCTATCTTTGGTTATTCTATGTGCAGCATGTTCAAGTTTAACTTGGAAAAAACAATACGCGGATTCTCCACCTAAAGAGTTATTGTCAGATGGAGAAGAATATTCTATTTTGGCAGTAGGAGAAGAGATCGATCATCCAGAGGAAATAATGGGTTTAAAACAAGTTCGATATTTTTCTTCGTTGGAAGAAGTAAAGAATCAATATCCGGACTTAAAGGTAGAAGGCAGCCCTTTCTTTATTATTTTTAATGATAAAGAAGTCGTTTTAAGAACTTCAGAATTAAACAAAGCGATACGTTTTGTAGAAGAAAATTACTAGATACAAAAACAAATAAATTTTGTATCATCTTTTCCTCCTACAAAAAATGTATAATAAACTCCATTACGTTCATCTTCAACATTCATTTCCAAATTAACTCTCTTCTCCAAATCTAATTTTTTAACTAAACGCTTAAAAACTAATAAAAGACACCAAGGAAACATAAAGTACCTTAGTGTTTTTATGTTTAATAATAGCTCATATGACAATTATAAAATACAAAATATAGAAAATATAATAACATATGTTTATTGTTGGGGGACAAAAAATGTTTGGAGGAGAAATATGAAAAAGTTCTATCTTGGTTTGTTTATTATGTGTTTGGTGTTTATCATCTCCGCTTGTTCAAAAACGGAATATGTAAACAATGTTGAGTACTTAAAATTACAAAAAGCAGAGGTAACGTTAACAGATGATAAAAAAATCGTTGGGGAAATGATAGTACCTGATAAAAAGAATAAAAGTAAAAGTATCGTTCCAATGGAGTTACGCTATACATTTACGATGGAAAATACGTCTAATAATATTATGGCTCTCTCTGATTCTGCTAAAACAAACATTCGCATAGAACCAGATAAGGAGTTAGTATCAGCTGTAAAGGAATCAATTGGTTCAAATATTTATAATATGGATAACAATAAGTTAGGTATTGGTATGAGTATAGGAGAAATTCCATCTAAAGGAACAAGTAAATTTACTCTTAGTTATACCTTAGGAGCAAAGGAAAAAAATAATGAATTACCTCTTTTGCCAACTGAAGAAGAACTAAAAAAGCTACAAGCTAATGCGTTAAAGGGTACACTCATTATCTCCCAAGATCACAAGGATATTGCAAAGTTTAGGTTAGATTCAAGCCAATAAACATGATTATAAGTTTAAATAGATTAATAGCTCGCTAATCCTGTATATCGTCAGCGTTAGCGAGCTATTGTTTTTATATTTATACGCTTGTATGTGGATTTACTTTTCCAAAAAATAAAATTGATTAGCCTTACTTATTTGGTTACGATAAGCGCTCGAATAATTTCATTCCAATAGTATTTGAAGTTTTTGTCACTTGTATTTTTTTGCATTAGAACGGTTGATTCCTCTGTATTCTCTTTTTTTATAGACATTATGATTTCCCCTTATCTCTTTATATTTAGTATGTTGTGGTTTGATTTACCATATTTTATAATGAAATTAGCAATCGTTACAGATGAACATTACGATTGAATCAATCGAAATATCCGATTATACAGAGGTGAGGAAAATCGAAATAAAACAACTGATTACATTTAAAACAGCTGCAGAAAATTTAAATTTTACATATACAGCTAAAATTTTGAACTTTGCTCAATCAAGCGTTACCGCTCAAATAAAAGCTCTTGAGAATGAACTTGAAACTCCTTTATTTGAACGTCTCGGAAAGCGCTTGGTTTTAACAGAAGCAGGTAGAGAATTCAAAAGGTACGCCGATAAACTGATTCAATTGACTAAGGAAGCAAAAAACGCTGTAAGTGGAGTGGAGGAGCCCGCAGGTACGCTTATCATTGGATCTTCTGAAAGTCAGTGCACGTATAGATTGCCTCCAATATTAAAAGAGTTCAAGGATCAATTTCCAAAGGTTAAAATGATCTTTAAGCCCATTTACTCTCAAGAACAAACGAGAGCGCAGCTACTAGATGGCACTCTTGATATTGCCTTTACATTGGAGCCTATTCAGCATTACGATGCAAATCTACATACGCAATGTCTTGTTGCAGAAAACCTAAAAATTATAGCTTCTCCTCAGCATCCTTTAGCTAATAAAGCGGAAATCTACTTAGAAGACCTTGAGAATGAGACTCTTTTGTATACTGAGTCGGGTTGTTCATACCGGGTAGTATTGGAAAACTTGTTTCGTGAGGCGGGTATTTGCACATCAACTAAATTTGAATTTGTAAGCGTAGAAGCTATTAAACAGTGTGTAATGTTAGATTTAGGTATTGCCATACTACCGGAAGTAGTAGTAAAAGCGGAAGTTGAGAAAGGTATATTAAAAGAATTAGCATGCACTAAAGTTGATACACCTCTTTACACACAAATGTTTTGGCATAAAGATAAATTCATGTCTCTTCCTTTGCAATCTTTTATTCAATTGGCTTGCAGTACTTTTGGTTTAAATTATATAGGTATCGAAAGTAAAAAACTCTAGGTGAATTATGCTGACTAAAGAATTACACAGGATACATAAAATAATCTAATATCTTTCCTAGTAAGATAAGAGGTGAAGGAAATCTTCATTTCTTCGCTAATATATAGATGAACCTTAATAAACTAGATTTTAATTGGTGAAATCTGAGTTAGGAGTTGATCTAATTTGAAAATGGGAGTAAATCAAATTGAACTAAATGGTTTAACATTTCAATATCGAGAGGCAGGCAAAGCTTCGGCACCCGCCATTATTGCACTTCACGCTTTGGGAATGAGTGCAGAGTCGTGGGATGATGTAGCAGCTGTATTAGGAGAGGAATATCGATTTTTAGCTTTAGATCAGCGAGGACACGGTGGAAGTGAAAGAACCGGCACCTATACGTTTGAACTTATGTGTGATGACTTGCTTCAGTTCGTAAATGCGATGAATGTGGAGCGCTTTACGTTGATTGGGCATTCTATGGGCGGTACGGTGTCCTATCTTTTTTCTGAAACATTTCCAGAAAGGGTAGATCAATTGATTGTTGAAGACACTCCTCCACCTTTTACAGGAGAAAAGTTCGAAATTCCTGCCAAACCGCCTGGACCTTTACCATTTGACTGGGAGGTTGTACCTTCAATTCTTCAACAGTTAAACAACCCCAATCCTAAATGGTGGGAAAGTCTTACAGAGATAATTGCACCTACTCTCATCATAGGAGGAGGATCCAGCCATATTCCTCAAGATAAATTGCAAGAAGTTTCTAAGCGCATTCCAAATTGTAGATTAGTAACGATAGAAGGAGCTGGACATGAGGTGCATGCAGGAAACTTATCCGCTTTTTTAACTGCTGTGAAAAGCTTCCTTGATTCGTGACTTTCTGGAGCTTTTATTTAATTTGAAAGATTGGTTAAGTAAATAGAAAACAAATAAAGAGCCTTATTTAAGGCTCTTTATTTGTTCTTATTCTTTTACGATAGGAACATTCTTAAAGAATTGTTCTCGAATAGCTGCCGATTTAACCGCTTTATTAATCTTCTCTTTATTATTATCTATAAATTGCTGTGCTTTTTCTTTATCAAATAACTCATTGCTATCTGGTAAAGTTTGAATGTTTTTGGAAATGAATTGTTTCATTTCTTGTCTAGATACTGAGAATTTCTGATCATCTATTTTAAAACTGTACCCTTCAGCATTAGGTATTAGTATCGTTAAATAAATAGCATTATAAAGAAAGTTTTTCTCTAGTGTATCCTTACCGTCGAGCCAATATTTTAATATTTCATCTTTTGATAAAGAGCCCTCTTTAGTACCATATATTATTTTTGGTGTTTTATTATGTAAATCAATTTCTTTAAATGTTTCTCCTCCAGGCAATGCTCTTACGATAGCTACTACGTTAGAATTATCTCCAACATAAGTTCCGCCGTGGTCTTTAAGATCTTTTACATCAACAGTGTTAATGCTTGTGACTTCTTCTTTTGAAGAACAGCCGGTTATACCTACAAGGATTAATAAGATTAAACAAAAAAGCGCCTTAAAACATTTCATGAAAACCTCCACTTTCTTACTGTAATACCCTTATGTGGATATTTCGCGAATTATCAGTGTATCGTAAATATGATGTTTTGAAAAGATGCAGGTACTTTTGTACAAAACACCCTTTGCTATAGGAAAGGTTTTGTCTACTGTAAGTAGAAGGAAGGAACTTTGAAACATGAAAAGACCCCAAAGCTTTCTTAAAAAAGCGCTTTGAAGTCTTCATTTCTCTTTTTTAACTTTTAGGAGCTAATCTCTACAATTGATTCGATAATTTGTTCCCAGTCTTCACTATGGACTTCATGTCCTGTACCCTCAAGAGCTATTAATTTAGCATGAGCAATAGCTTTTGCAAGAGCAAGTCCATGTTCGTATGGGAGTGCCGGATCTTCTGTCCCATGAATGATTAGTGTAGGTATACTAATTTCACTCGATCTGTCATAATATTGGCCTCCTCCTTGAAGCAAAGCATGGTTAAATCTACTCGGCAGCTGTTTGGCACGGGCAGCTTCTCTTTCTGCTAGCTTATACATTCTTTCCTCTTCATAAGGTTTTGTTCCACTTAAAGTTTCCCATCCACCTGCAAGGTAGTGAACGATTGCCTCTTGATTTGACCAGTCTATGGAAGTGCTTTTTGTATGATAATCAAGTATACGCTGATCCATTGGGGGCAATTTTTCCGCCTCCGTTCCAAATACGCTTGATGCAATTAAAGTAAGGGAATCTGTGCGTTCGGGATATCTAAGAGCAAGAATCTGACCTATCATTCCGCCCAAAGACATTCCAACAATATGAGCTTTTTCTATAGAATAAGCGTCTAAAACACCAATTGCGTCATCAGCCATATCTGTTATCGTATAGTTAGAGGTACCAGGTGGATAAGTGGTAGATCGCCCTAAATCACGATGGTCGTAACGAATAACAAATCTCTCCCGTTCGGCAAGACGAAGACAGAAGTCTTCATCCCACCAATCTAACGAAGACATTGCTCCCATTATTAGCAGTACAGCCGGGTTGTTAGGGTTCCCAAAACTTTCTGTGCAAATTTCCACTTTGTTAATTTTCAGTATCTGTTCATTCATTCGTATACCTCCTTTTTAATGTTAGAGAAATGAAAAGCAGCCCTTTATTCAGTTCTCTAAAATGAGGTTATTTCCTTTTGGAATTTTATTTAGGAAATCGATTATTCTGCCTATCTCTTTTCCAAAGAGTGAAATATAACTAAAACTAAGGGGAGGGGACGAGCATAAACTTGTTAGAGACCGAGAGTTTACTACCTGTGATAAGTTCTATATTGACTAGAATAGAGCAGGAAAGTTGAATGCACGTATGGAAGACTAATTATGTGAGGTGAAAACGAGAATGAATGATTACTATGGAGAGCTCTGCACAAGGTTGTACGAGGTTGATAAATCCGCTGCAAATAGAAAAGAGCTTGAGTTTTATCTTTCCTTTGTCAAAGGTCAAAATATGAAAGTATTAGAACCGATGTGCGGGAGCGGTAGAATGCTTATTCCATTTATGCAAAACGGAATTGATATTGAAGGGTTCGATATTTCTAAAGAAATGCTTAAAGCATGTGTAGAAAAAGCTGAAGTACTAAACCTTAAACCAAATGTATGGTATCAAGATATCAAGAATTTTAAAAGTAGTAAAAATTATGATCTTATTATAATACCTTTTGGCTCTTTTTCACTGTTAGCTGATGATATTGCTGTTAAGAGTCTTCAAAACATGAAAGCAGTTTTAAAAGACGACGGGAAAATACTTTTAACGATGATAAAGAAAAAAAGAGAAATTGAAGAACTATTAGATTGGACCGAAACGGATAGAGTATCTTTTAATAAAGAAATCCTCGTCGTTTACAAAAAAAGCTTCTACGATAGAAGAACGAGCTCTTTGAATACTAAGATAAAATATGAGCTGCTTCAAGGAAATCAGACAAAAAAGGTGGAGATAATGGATTTCCCTCTTCGACTTTATGGATCGGAAGAATTTGAAGGTATCCTTAACTCGAATGGATTTAACAATCTTACTGTTCATGAAGTAAAAGATGGCTACGGAGAAGGTATCTCATTTTCTGTTTATGAGTGCGGAATATAGACAGTGCAATACCTGTTACACTGTAATTACATTTTTTCATTTATTACAACTTGATAGATTAATATACATATACAGGATTGCTAAATTCGTGTGTTATTGGTGAGCATATGAATTCAGCGTTCCCATGAGGAGATGCTTTATGAAGCGATTAATAAATAAAATTGCGATTGTTACTGGTGCTAGTCGGGCAAAAGGTATTGGTACTGAAATATGCAGGGAATTAGCTAAAGAAGGCGCGGATATTTTTTTCACTCATTGGTCAAATTATGATCGTTCGATGACGTATTTTAATGAAGATGATTCTAACTGGTCGAAGCATCTTATGGAAGAGATTCGCAGTCTGGGAGTACGATGTGAATCGATGGAGTTGGATTTATCACAGCCCGATGCACCGAGAAAACTGCTTGATACAGTTCAAACCAAACTGGGTTCTCCATCAATCCTTGTAAATAATGCAACACATTCTGTGGACGTGGATTTTCGTTCGATAGATGCTGATGTTCTCGACGCTCATTATAACGTGAATGTTAGAGGGACATGTCTTTTGACTGTTGAGTTTGCACGTCTAATCGAAGGTAAGCATGGCGGTCGAATTATTAATATGGTTTCAGGTCAAGATAAGTCACCTGAGCCTGGGAATTTGGCCTATGTTGCAACGAAAGGGGCTGTTTCTACGTTCACTAAATCAGTTGCTATTGAATTAGCACCTCTTAAAATTACTGTTAATGCTGTAGATCCTGGACCAACTAACACTGGGTGGATGAGCAGTGAGTTAAAAGAAGAGCTACGGCCAAAGTTCCCGATGGGTCGACTTGGTGAGCCACGGGATGCCGCAAAATTAGTTATTTTTTTAGCAAGTGAAGAAGCAGAATGGATTACCGGACAAATTATTCACTCAGATGGAGGCTTTGGTTGATTTTACATAGTAGCGGTCTTCCACTTTTTAGCGGATTTTTGTATGAAACAAGCAGTTAAAAGGATCTTCGAATGAATATTCTTTTTTTATAATGTAACGTAACATGAAGATAACCGAGTTTCTACACTTTATCAGTCAGTTCCAAAGAGGCTACAAAAGAAAAAGTACGGGCTTTTCTAAATCAGTAGTAAAATGAAATATTTCATTTATGACGAATACTTTATCATTTTTATTTATTGCCGACAAATAGGATATATTCAGGGGGAATGTTTATATGTCAAGCTTTGAGGACGAAGAAGTGCTAACAGGAGGGAATGTCTCTAACGTTTATCGGTCGGGAGATACTGTACGACGAGAATTAAAATCAGATAGTCATAAATTTCATAAGCTATTAAAGCATTTAGAGAACAAAGGTTTTAGTTATGCGCCAAAATTTTTAGGCATTGATGAAAAAGGAAGAGAGGTCTTATCATTTATTGAAGGTGAAGCCGGTAATTATCCCTTGAAGAAATATATGTGGTCTGATGATGTTTTAATAGAAATAGGGAAAATGCTCCGTCTTTATCATGATTCAGTGAGTGATTTTTCATTTGATGACAGCTGGAAATCAATAGATAACACTCCTAAACCATTTGAGATACTATGTCATAATGATTTTGCCATATACAACATCATTTTCAAGTACGAAAGACCAGTAGGCATCATTGATTTTGATGTTGCTGGGCCCGGTCCAAGAATTTGGGACATTGCTTATACTCTTTATACGTGCGTCCCCTTAAGTAGATTTTATCTTTCTGAAACAGGTGAGAAGATTTATTATAATTCATTGCAGCATGCTCAACATATAAACCAAAGAGTGAAATTATTTTTTGAATCATACGGCGAAGAATTACAAGAAGGTTATTTGGAAGTGGTATTGCTGCGATTAGAGGGATTATGTGAAACAATTACAAGAAAAGCCAGTGAAGGCGACAGTGCGTTCCAAAAAATGATAGACGAAGGGCATCTTGAACATTATCAAAATGACATTAAATTTATTCGTGAACATAGGAAAGAATGGGTTTAAGGATACGTTTTAATTGAAGAAGCAACACACTTTTATTAAAAAGCATGTCTATAACACCCTTTATGTAAATGATGGTTGTTATTCTTTGTAGAGGAGTACTTGTTATGCGAATTATTAATATTAGAGAACAGGTAGAGTACAAAGATAAAGCTATTGAATATATTCAGAGATTGTATTTAATAGATTAACGATTAATTTTTATTTAAAATGTTTTTAACTGTTTGAATCAGTGAATAGCGGGTATAAGTTGATTATACAAGCGTAGTGCCCCCCAGGAACATGCATGTATATTTCTTTTTCTTACTTACCCTGTTTGAATCCTCTTTTTATGGAGGGTTCTTTTTTTTGTGTCTAAAAGATATAACTTTTTAAATTATATATATCAAACTCTTTAACATATATGTATTTTATACTCAATAAATCAATACAACAACAGCAATATAAGATGAAAGAGATTCAGTGTGTTTGTAAGTTGTAGCAACAAAAAGGATCGTTATGCACTAAGAGCTAGCTTTTTATATGTGCCCTCGAAAGAGCATCATGTTGACTAGGGGTGAATGTAAGAAGTATGGCAGAAATACTATGGACAGAGATGTCCAAATTTTCATTTATAAAATATTTTTTGTGCTTTTACGCGTTTTGCTTATGCCAATTTTCGTTTTTTTCATAGTATGTACTATAAATGTATAAGGAGGTGAAGTTATGCCAGGACGTCGTAGTGGAGATCGTCGTACATCTCAATCTCGCTCTATAGTAGATAATTTTCGAAGAGGAGATAAAATTCAAGTTTTTTCTGCTGGAAGACAGCTTGATGGAAATGGTACGTTTATTCGAGCAGAAGGCGGATTTTTGGTATGGGAAGATAATTCAGGTAATAGAAATACGACTAGTTTAGAAAGTATCAGCGTTCGCAGATTAAGAAAACGTAGTTGCTAATAATTTGGACAGGCTCTGATTTTATATAAATAAAAAAACACCTTCAAGCTGATAACCGGGTATGGAGTACCGAGCAATCACTTGGAGGTGTTTTTTTCTCATAAAAAACTGGGGATTCGGTTTTGAGTGCATCCAGTAGGTAGCATTTTTAGAAATTAAATATTGATAGTTGCTGCCTCACTAGTGGTACATGAGCTAATTTATATAAAAGCGACTTACTCAGTTTGTAAGGGGAAAAGTAACTTTAATCTCTGTTCCAGCATGTTCTTTGCTTTGTACATCAATTTCTCCTTTATGGAGGTTCACAATATTTTTAGCAATAGCTAATCCGAGTCCACTTCCTCCTGAATCCCGTTTGCGGGCTTTGTCTACTCGATAAAACCTTTCAAAAACATGAGATTGTTCTTCTTCTGGTATGCCAATGCCATAATCTTTTATTCGGAGAATCGCTTTATGCTGATTACTTTCCAAAAAGACCTCAATTACATCGGTACTATACTTTATGGCATTATCTAAAAAGATAATGATTACTTGTTTCAGCTTCAATTCATCTCCCTTGATGAAAATGGAGTAGGAATTTTTATGCAAGATAATAGGTCGGTCATAAACTTGCATGAACTGAGTTACAAGGGCTGTACTGAGAGAGACAAGATCAACTGATTTTATGTCAACAGGTTCCGAGTCCTCTAATTCAGCTAAACTTAATAGTGTTTTAGTCAAATTTTTCATTCTATTTGTTTCTAAATAAATAGCCTCAATTGCTTCTTTTGCTATTGTTTCATCTTGTGTTCCATGCCTTCTAAGAATCGTAATAAAACTGCTAATAACAGTCACAGGTGTTTTTAACTCATGAGAGGCATCGGAAATAAATTGCCGTTGTTTATCTGAGTTTTCCTTCAGTTTACTAATCATACGGTTAAATGTAGCTGCCATTTTGTACACTTCATCTTTTGTTTCAGTTTGTATACCAATCTTTTTCAGCGTTCCACTTTGTTCAATATCCTCCATTGTAGAGATCATTGATACAATAGGCTTCATAATGATAGCCGATAACCATCTGCCAGCTAGAAAAGAGAGAAGAACCGAAACAACGGTAACAGTCCCCATTATGGACAAAATAATATCTTTGCGGCTTTCTAGTCCTGATAACCGCTCACTTATTTCTAACGTGCCTATTACTTTGTGATTCTGATGAATCGGTACGTGAACTACTAAATTTTGATGTTCTTGAAAAGGTCTAAGTTCAAAGCTCTTTTCTGTTGAAAAAGTAGGTGAGATTTTCTGAACAAGGACTTTGTCGTTAGTGACTTGATTAATAGTTGTAGAGTTCGGTCCCACGATTCGAATAAAAGAGTGACTAGGCATGTAAGAGTTTAAAAGGTTTTTGTCTAGCGTTAATGATTCAGAAATGTGGTATTTTTTCAACATTTCATTCGCATTTTTGAAGACTAAGTGTGCTTCCATATTAACGGTTGTTTTCATAAATAAGAAAAATACAATCGTATTTACAACGAGCAAGCTGACTAACAGAGAAACTGTAATAAACAAGTTAACCTTGGTAGTAATTTTCATATGGTTCCTTTCTTATCACATATCCTACTCCTCTGACCGTGCGAATCAAGGGAGAATTAATCTCTTCTTCTATTTTCTTTCTCAAATGTCCAATATACACATCTACGACGTTTGTTTCTCCTTCATAATCGTAGCCCCAAACGGTCAAAAGGATATTTTCTCTGCTCAGTACGATATTTTGATTTTTTAGTAAATAAACAAGCAAATCATATTCTTTCGGTGTTAATATAATCGTTTTGTTTTTTCTTATCACTTCTCTGGTCTCTAAATTTACAGATAAATCTTCTATTGATAAATGAACATCTTTTTTTTCAGTAACTTCTTGAATGATAGCTCTATGACGAAGACTATTGCGCACTCTAGCTAATACCTCTTCTATTTCGAAGGGCTTGGTGATGTAATCATTTGCTCCATGATCTAGTCCCATCACTTTATCTAACGTAGTGTCACGGGCTGTCAAAAGAATAACAGGGAGGTAGGTGTTCTTTTTTCTAATTCTTCGAAGGACTTCGATACCGCTAAGTTCTGGAAGCATAACGTCTAATAAAACTAGATCAATGCTATTATGTAAGGCAGCTTCAAGGCCGCTTTTTCCTTCATGCTCTACGAATACTTGGTATCCTTCATGCTCAAGCTCAATTTGAAGAGCTCTCGCAATCATTTCTTCATCTTCAACGATTAAAATACGGTTTTGCATGCAGGTTCTCCTTTCTCATCATTCAAAATATAATAAACTTCATTTGGACAAGGGAAGCTCCTGTTTAGTTAGACCTTCCTCTTTAGTGAACCACTATAGATTAATACCTTTCATAAGACGGAAGGTTTCAAGAAGCAAAACGTTTAACCCTAGCCATACTCCTCCAAATACATATCCTGCTGCAATATCGCTGGGATATTGTATGCTGAGGTACAAACGACTAATCGCAATAAGCAATAAAATAAGAATGGCTGCTATTGGTGCTAATGTAGGAACCCATAATCTTTTAGAGTGTCGAACCATCATAAACACAGCAAACCCATAAATAACAAAAGCCATTAAAGACTGCTCGCTTGGAAAGGTGTATGAAAGCTGTTCTATCAACGATTTTCTAATAGGGGAGAAATGGTGAAAAATTCGTCTTAGGCTTTCTTCGTACAGCTCTCCGCCGCCTGCCACAACTACCAGAGATAATAATTCGATTTTTTTATCTCTGCCTTTCCATAAAATCCATACAAGTGTAAAGAAAATTAATGCCACCAGAACTTGCCTGGATCCGAGCATGAAAAGTATCCGCATTGGTACATTCCAATCTTTATTAAAAAGGGCTGATATTAATAGACTGGTTATTTTGTTAAAATCTCCAAACTCGTTTGCGATAAAGTCTTGCGTCATTCCAACCATAAGCAGAATAAACGCTAATGTTACTAATGCTGTAAATATAAAAACAAGACCTGCCCGTTTCCGCGTATGAAACACATTTACTATCCACTCGAGACAATTAATTGCTATCTTTTTAATCGTTACTTTGAACTTTTTATAAATGTAAATAGCAACGAACAAACTTACAGCTACAATTATCCCAATGATAAAATACTTCTTAATAGAATGATGAAACTGTTCCCACTGAGGTCCTAATAACTTTCCTAGAGTAATAAATGTGGTGACCCAAAGAAATGATCCACTATAGGCGTACAGTGCATACGTGCGAAAAGGAAGCCGAGTAATTCCTGAAAAATATCCTGTAATATGTCTAATAACTGGGAGGAAATAAGCAATAATCAACAGCTTGTTTCCATGTACACTAAACCATTTTGACATTCTTTCAATTCGCTCTGGCCCCATATGAAGGGGTTTGCCGTATTTATCAAAAAAAGGAGTCCCTAACTTATAGCCTACCCCGTAGGCTATAGTCATTCCAACCATACTCCCCATACCAGCCGCCAAGATACTTCCCACCCAGCTTAAATGTCCTTGAAAAGCAAGAACCCCAGCGTAGCCCATGAGCAGCTCCCCTGGAAGAGGAAGAGCAAGAAGTTCCAGCATCAATGCTAAAAACAGCACGATATATCCGTATTGATTTATATAAGATGTGATAAAATCCATGGTTTGTCCTTCTTTCATAGTATGTATTTGCCTAAAGCACAGTGAATAACTCAAATATGCTTGAATTTGATTGAAAATAAGAGGAGGGAAAAGGTTAATTTCAGCTTTGCTTTTCTTTTAATGTAGCACTATTTATAAAAAAAACTTTATTTTTCATTGATTTTTAATGTTATTTTTAGCCTATTTTTAATTACAAACCGTAGACTGAAAATGTGCTATTTGAAAGCTCAACTTAAGACTGTATGTTTTTCTAATAAATAGTGTAAGAAATTCCTAAACAATCTATGTAACGAAAAAGAAGAAAAGACACATCACACAAATTGATTAAAAAGGGTAACTACCCATTATTAATTTTTTATAATGCTTACTCTTTTCCAAGTAGAGTAATTCTTTAATCGTATAAACAAGAGAACAAAAAGGTGCGGGAAACAGCCCAGGCTTTACCACATAGCAAAAGCAGACAAACTACAAGGAGGGAAAAGTCATGAATAATCGTGAAAAAGATAAATACCTCATTCTTTCCGCTACATTTGGAGAAGGGCATAAACAAGTGGCAAATGCGATAAGCGAGGCAGTAAATGAGCTGATGGCTGATGCTGAGCCTATTACCATGGATATCATGGAATGGATTCATCCCAACCTCTATCCAATCAGCAACTATATCTATAAAAAAAGCATTAAGAAGTTTCCTCAAGTGTATAGCTTTTTGTATAAAAAAACTCGTGTAAAAAATTCGTTTTCCGTTAAGCTAAATTCGATCTTTTTATCGGGCATGCAAACGGTGCTTAAAATCATACAGGAAATAAAACCGAAAGTAGTGGTTAGTACCTATCCATTTGCCGCTGGGATAATATCGAAATTAAAAGAGCAAGGGTTGATTGATATTCCGGCGATAACCATCATCACAGATTATACGGATCATTCTTATTGGATTCATCCCTCTACAGATCAATATATGGTAGGGTCTGCTCGATTGCGTGATCAATTAATTGCGTTAGGGGTAGAGGCGGACAAAATTAAAAACACTGGAATACCTGTACGGAAAAGATTTATGGATGTTCTTCCAACAGACCTTCTCTTAGATAAATATATGATCAATCCAAATATGTTCACCCTGCTCATCATGGGAGGGGGAGACGGATTTTTTGGAAAAGGACTTTCAACCTTTAAGGCATTAGAATCCATTTCCACACCGATTCAACTTTTTATAGTATGCGGTAAAAATAAGAAATTAAAAACACAATTAGAGTGGGAATTAAAAGACTCAAAGCATGACGTGAGAATTTTTGGATACTGTGAAAAGGTTGAAGAATTAATGGCTATTTCAGATTTAATGATCAGCAAGCCGGGGGGAGTAACAACCTCTGAGGCAATGGCGATGGGTTTGCCAATACTACTTTATCATTCGTTACCAGGACAAGAAGAAGACAATGCAGAATATTTATGTCGTTCGGGATTCGCACTGTCTGCACAGTCAGAAAAAAAGTTAATTGCGCAAATTGAAAATCTTGTCCGCGATTCAGCACCTTTAAGATGGATGAAACAAAGGATGAAAAAATATCAAACCAAAACATCATCCACGGAAGCTCTCCATGTCATTGTCGAAGCAGCAAGATGCGGTTCATTACGTAACGTAACAGATAGTAGAACGATACAAAAGCAAAAGGAGATAGAGGTGAGTATATAATATGGAGTTCATGATTTCTGCTATTATTTTTTTTATTTTATTATACACCGTTATTCCGTATTTCCTATCACGTAGCCTAGGAGTGAACGTAGTTAAAAGAGGAAGGGATTTATCCAAAATTGCTTTTACGTTTGATGATGGTCCGAATCCTGTTTATACCCCCATACTTCTTGATTTACTGAAGAAAAATGAGGTGAAGGCAACCTTTTTTGTGGTCGGTACTAAAGCAGAAAAGTACCCTGAACTGATTCAGCGCATGCATAATGAAGGCCACTTAATCGGAATTCATAACTACGTACATCACTCCAACTGGTTTATGTCGCCTTGGAAGGTTAGAAATGGAGTTAAGAATACAGCCAAGGTGATTAAATCTATCACTGGAGTCACACCTATTTATTATCGACCGCCTTGGGGAATGCTCAACCTTTTCGATTTTATGAGAAGAGGTAAATATAAGATTATTCTATGGTCAATCATGGCGGAAGATTGGCGAACCTCTGGCGGAAGCGAAAAGATTAAAAAACGCCTAGCCAATATAAAAGGCGGGGACGTCATTTTGCTGCACGACTGCGGAGATACGCTCGGAGCAGAATCTGAAGCTCCAAGAAACACAATTAATGCGTTAAGAGATGTATTAAAGACAGTGAAAACAAAAGGATTCACTTGTGTCCGTGTTGATGAATTGGTAGAGAAGCTATAGGTAGTAAGAGGATTAGAAGATTATCTTTATTAAAGCTTGCGAATGACATTTTAATTCTTGTCATTACCGTAACTAAATATCTTATCTGTTATAAAAAAAGAACCTCTATTTTAAAGAGGTTCTTTTTTATGGCCAGTAAAAAATATATGGTAATATAATCTTATATTGGATATATTTATAATTTTGCAGTTTATAAAATCTATGTTGAATCAGCAGTCAATTTAAACGACATCTATGAAAGTAGGGTAGTTCTTGAAAAAAGTTATTTTAAAATTCTTTGTATACTTTTTAATCTTCTTTGGAGGAAACTTAATGATTAATATTCTGTTCACCTCTAATTTTGATCTTTTAACAGCATTTTCAACCGCTTTTGGAGTTTCCTTTGGGATTGCTATCTTCGGGTATTATACATATAAAAAAGGCAAGGAAGCGTAAAGTGCTGTGTTTTTGAGCCAATACATAAAAGATTTTAGTAGAAACTTAAATATCATAGTATTAAATTATAAAGATTTTGAGGTTTAAGATGGGAAATTTGTTGAATTACATTTATTTTTTTATTGCCATTTTAGTTGGCTTGTACTTTTTTATCACCAATAAACACTCTAGAAAGCCACTATTCATGTTGTTACTATCGATGCTTTTATTTTATAGCAGCACGTATTTCTTTTACTATAAGACTTATCCAATTAACTTACTCAGTACATTATCCATACTTGTGTTTTGGTGGATCATTCTTTTATTACTAAGAGAGATTTATTCTAGAGAAGAAAATATTTTCTGGAATCTTTGTTTAATCTATGTAGCGCTATACCACTTATTGCACTACGTTTTTGATTCATTGGCTCAAAAGAACTTTTTGTATGAATTTATCTTTTATTTTTATACAAATGTAGGATTACTTCTGCTTGGCTTGTACTATTTCTTAAGAGTCTATAAAAATAGAATCGTGCATTAGAATGAACAAAGTTCCTTGGAGCTCAATGTCCACAATTCTTGTTGCGTTAAATTTTTATAACAGATTGCTTTGCAGAAAATCAATTATTTTCCATCATTTAATAAATATTATTGAATCTCATGGACGCCTTGTATATTTTTATATTATTTACCGCAATTTAAAAGAAAAAGGTGAGGCTGATATAATGGCTAAAACAATTCCATCCTTATGCATTTTGCTGGGGGCTTATGTTCTTATTGCATTCATCGACGTTTTTCAGGGAAACTATATGTTTCAATCGTTTTATAACCTAAAACAATATTTTGTAATTGCCCGTGGAGAAGATTATTTTTTGGTTATTTTATTTGCTTTGATATTCCTTACTGTTAGCATTTTTCCTGTTTTAAAAAAACAATAGCCTCCCTTGTCATGAAAGGGCAGGCTTTATTTTTTGTTTTATATATGCTGTAATCAGCAATAGGATGGGAATTGCTATATGAAAAGGAAGGTGCAATAAATAAGGAACAATTTTGAGTCCTTCATTTATATGAGCTTGGTAACTAGGAGCAATCATCAGTGAGGAGAAAAAAATAACACCGCCAATTAAATAAATATTTGTAACAGAAGATTTCATTCGAAACAAATCAGCCGCGCCAATCACTGCACAAAAGAAATAGATGGTTATTTTAACAAAACCTAAAATGACCATGAGAATAAGAATAAAGGTATCCAGCCTTTGAATAAAACTAGCTATGTTGATGTAACTCACAGCTGTCAGAGCGGGGAAAGAGGATCTTAAAACAGTCTCTGGTCCGAGTACACACAAAAGAATAATCGAATTAATGGTTAAGACAATTCCTCCTGTTATAATAGCGGATAACCCAATTGTTGCAGCCTGACTTTTTTTATTCAAATAAGGAAGAATCATAGTGAAGGTAATCAATTCCCCGAAAGGGACAGTAATACCAAGAGGGGCTAACTCTTTCCCTATGTTTCCCCATCCATTTGCTAATACGGGTTGAAGGTTTTCCACCTTGATATAGCCTCCTACTACATATAAAACATTTAATATAAAAAGAGTCAGTAAAATAACAACAAAACATAAGCATGTAACTCGTGCGAATGCTTCTATTCCTAAGTGAATACTATAAATCAGCACAAAGGTCATACATATCCCCAGCGTAATAATCGATGTAACATAGTAAGAAGAACTAATTAGTAATTCTTCAAAATCACGTAGTACTCTGGAAGCAATATAAACAAAATATATAATATAGCAAAAGCTGATAGCACCGCCTACGTATTTACCCCAGATTTTAATGAGGTAGCCAGTCAAGGGTATATTAGGGTATCTCTTATATAAGGAGATATAGACTAAATACAGTAAACATCCAAAAAAAGTAGCCAAAAGGGGGACTACCCATGCATCTTGCCTAGCAGCCTTTCCTATATCTAAAAGCAACGTACTGCCTAATATAAAGATAAACATCATACAAAATAATTGAAACCCATCGATTTTTATTTTAGTCAACGCTTTTTCAGCTCCTCATCTAGTTTACCTCATAAGGATTTGTCCGCATTCCGGTATTTACAATACTGACGTTCACATTCATCGATACCTTTGCGCTTGAAAATAGATTCTCCCAATTCTGTTTATGCTGACGCCAGTAACTAGGGTTGGTTCGAGACAAGCTATCACCAAAGCCAAATATATCTACCTTTTCTTTTTGTGCGATGCGAATAGTTTTTGTGATTTCCTTTTGTAATTCATTTTGTACCTCTTTTTCCAATTCTTTTAATACCTTTGGGTTGCTTAAATCTTTTTGGCATGATGTTTCCGTAATTTCTCCCATGACATTCAAATCTGTATGAATAAAAGGTTGTCCATGGCGGATTTTTGTCTTTATTTGACTTTTTATTCCGGTCGTCGTAACTGTGATATTCGCATTTATATTACAAGGGAAAACAAGGGCCGTGCTCTTCACTTTAGACGTAACAAGTTGAACAGATCGAGCCTCATCGCCATCCAGCCATCGAACTAATTTCCCTTTTCTAAACATAGCTAATCCCTTTACCTGCATAGCACTTGGGCTGGTATTCTCTAAATTGCCTGCTTCTTCTGACTTCTGAGAGGGTTTGTTAATGGTGATTCCAGGAAGAGATAGGTCTTTTCCCTCACTCAAAAGCATAGAAATAACTTCATATGCTTGTACATTACTAACTATTCCGTACATTTTTTGATTGTTCTGGGTTGTACTTAGAATACTTTTGACTGGAGTAACCTCGAAAGGTTCAATTACACCAAGCAATTTCTCAGCAGTTCCATCACGTGCAATAAAAACTGGAATACTTGTACGAGCTTGCTTGCCTCGATCCAAGGCATCAAATAATAAGCTAAGGTCATTTCTTGCTAACTTTTCACCTACAACGATAAGCGAAAGATGAGAAGTAATATGTTCTCTTGGGATGACGACAGAGGCTTTTTTTAATGCTTCCACTAACGTTTTGGCCGTTACTGTATAGTTAATGACAGGAAGACCCTGTCCTCCTGACGAACTGCCCTGTGATAAACCACTTGGATTAATGATCTGATAGGTTACTTTATAAGGTTGTTCCAAGTTTTCGTTCTCATCAATTCCCAATCCTATAATAACTCCTATTTGGTTTAATTCTCGGTAATTCGAACATCCTGAAACGCATAAACAAATGGCAGCGATCCATAAAAGCGAAAGATAAGTTTTCATTTTCTATCCTCATTCATCTTTATACGAAGTCTATTTATTTTGATGTTTTTTCAACAGAGATGGTAAAGAGAATCGAACTAAAGTATCCTTTTGCTTTTTAAAATCAAAGGGAGCAAAAGGTGAAAAGTAGGGGATACCAAAAGATCTTAGACTACTTATATGAAGCCATATACATAAGGTCATAAGCAAAATTCCATATAAGCCAATAAATGCTGAAATTAGAATCAAGATAAACCGAAAACCACGGGCCGCATTGACAATGCTAGTAGATGGCAGTGTAAAATTGCTGATGGCAGAAATAGCAACAATGATCACAACAGCCGCCGATACAAAACCTGCTTCTACAGCTGCTTGTCCTAGAATCAGCGCTCCTACAATGGAGACTGCTGGTCCGATTGCTCTAGGCATTCGTATTCCTGCTTCTCGCAACATCTCAAAAGCTAGTTCCATCACTACCATTTCTACAATTGCTGGAAAAGGAACTCTTTCTCTTTGCGCCATTAAGCTGACCATTAATGTGTTTGGAATAAGTCCCTGATGATGCGTAATCAATGCTAAATAGATAGCAGACGCATACATAGAAAGAAAAAAAGAGCCAAATCTTAGTATCCTTAAAAAGGAAGCAATATAATAATTTTGATAATAATCTTCGGGAGACTGAAAAAATTGAGAAAAAATAGCAGGCGCAATTAATACAAAAGGTGTTCCTTGTACAATAATAGCAATTCGACCTTCTAATAAATTTCCTACAACAGCATCAGGTCGTTCCGTATTTAATAAAAGTGGAAAAATAGTCGTCCTATCATCCCGGATAAATTCCTCAATATAGTTCGACTCGAGGACCCCATCTACCTTAATCTCTTTTAAACGTTCTTTGATTTCCTCTACAATACGTTCATCTGCATTCCCTTTAATATACATAATCCCTATATCTGTTTGGGTTACGCTTCCAATTTTCATGCTATCTAAGCGTAAATTAGAATCCTGAATTCTAGCTCTTATCAAGGAGGTATTAGTCCTTAAATTCTCTGTAAAACTATCTTTAGGTCCTCTAACAACAGTTTGGCTGGTTGGTTCTGTTACTGCGCGGGACTGAAGTTTTTTTGTATTGCCAATGAAAATTTTAGAACTTCCATTCAGTAGTATGACTGTATCACCAGTTAAAACCGCTGACATAAATTCATGCCAATTCTCTTTTATAGTCAATTGAGATACAGTTAACATCTGGGGTATTTGTGCTTCTATCTCTTTGACGGTTACTACTTGATTACTTTCCTTAAGCCCCTGAATAAGAGGAGTCATGATATTCTCATTTATAATGTTTTCATCTGCTAATCCGTCAAGGTGAATAACGGCTGCTTTTAACGTTTTTTGATACGGAGACTCAACCATTCGAAACGATACATCAGAGCTATTTCCCAATTCGTTCAATAGTCTCTCTATATTTTTATTTATATCATCATATAAGGGAGTTGCTGAACAATCCGTTGTCTTTTCTTTAGTAGAGCTTTTCAAAAGATATCTTTGTCGCACGTTTTACCACCTTTTATATGAGTGAATATTTGTTATACAACGAGTAACGTTATCATTCCTATAAAATGTAAAAAATATGCGCATGAGGAAGATATATAAAATAAAATGATAGGAAATGTATCTAACTTTGTTTTCTATTTTGTCGCATTAGTTGAACGTCAAAATAAAGCTGAGGATTCTTTAGAGTTTTCAGATGAAAATTAAAGCGGTTTAGCTAGTATTACTTTATATCCAGTGACAGATTAGAAGACATTGTTTTAAAAGTTAAGTAATTGGAAAGAAAAGCACCTCACATTTCTCTATATAGCTGATGTTTTTATGGCCGATATCGTACATGATAATAATTAAAAATGAAGTGAATAGTCACATTGATTAACTCCAAAATTCCCAACACGAAATAACAAAAAGCCCTATCCTAAATTTAATTGCTTAGAGATTGGGCTTTTGTATAGGAATATCTTCAGTATTATAAATGAATTTCTACACTACTTTTCTCTTAAACAAATGGAAGTTCTCTTTTATGCCTTAACAGTCTGTTTTTTTACAGGAATGTAGATGTCAATCTCTTTATTTTCTGAACCATAGCACCTCTTATCATACAGTTCAAACTCCATTGATCCGTAGTGCTCATAACCTGATTCTGGAAACCATTCTGTAAAAACATAGTTCCATGTGGACTGAATGGAAGAAGTAAAAGATTCTTCATTTGATTTTGGAGTAGTGAACACGGCATATTCTAGTTCAGGGAAGCTTCTGTAAACTGTTCCTTCAGGAGCTGGAGTGCCTTCCTTTACTTCCATGCCAATTATATAAACAAACTCACCCGTTTCAGGATTAAAATCAGTGCAAATGCCAAGCTCCGCGCTTGCGTTTAGGGGATTGGGGATTTTAGAGCCTAATCCATTTTGCATGTACTGTTGCCAAAATTCAGGAATGTCTTTGTTATTCTGACCACCCTCGTTCTTCGTTTTTAGCTCATATCCAATGACATAAAAAGCAGATTTAGTGACTAGTTTTGGTTCCATCTTATTTCCTCCTGGCAAAAGTGTGGTAGTTAGGTAGGCTTTTCCTTGCAGCGGTCCAGATATTCTCCTTGCGTTACGGTATTGCTTCGGTGAAACATCATAAAATTTTTTGAACGCTCTGTTAAATGATTCTTGATATTGAAAACCAACATCAAGTGCGATATCAATGACTTTTTCATCTGTGAAAAATAAGCGTTCTGCTGCGCGTGTAAGTCTTCGTTTCCTCACATAATCCATCACCGATTCTCCAACCATGGCTTGGAAGACACGGTGATAATGAAAAGGAGAAAAGCAAGCAATTCCTGCTAACTTTTCTAAAGTAATCTGTGTCTCCAAATTCTCCTCAATGTAATCTAGCGTTCTCTGTATACAAGTTACATAATTCATTTACATTCACCTACCTTACGTTCACTATAACAGCAAACAAATCGTTGTTCTTAACATTTTTTGCTATATTCAATTAGATGAGGGTAGTTTTGCAATATACGCCTCTAGATGTATAGTCCTAAGGGGATTTTAATGCTAAAATTTTCTATGTAAATTAATGGAATTAACACATTGGTAAAGGGAGCGTTTGAATTGAAGAAACTTTATTTTAGCTTAATGATTATTTGTTTATTAGGTGCTTGTTCTTATCAGGAAAGTACAAAAGAGGTTAATGAAAAAGTTGTATTACCAACTTCTATATTTAGTTCATCGAAAAATAATGCTGTAATTGATGAAAAGGAAATGAAAGAAAGTATAAAGACTTACTTAAATACTAACGAGGATTTATCCAATATCAGTGATCAATTTGAAGAAATGACGGATTCTGATCAACAGCTACCTAAAGCTGAAGCGAAAAAACTTGAACAACTAAACGATCTGGTCAAAGAAAATGATCGTAACTTTTCCATATATATCTCGCACAATACTGTACCAGAAGGATATAAAAAAGAGTCAGAGAGAATTAGCCGCTTTATTATGGGTTCCAATCAAATTTTGGATGAACTGGATCAAGCCAGCGATGACATGGTTGAGCATATGAGCGAAGGAGATTTTTCTGAAACAGAAATTGAGTCACTTATGAATAGAAATGAAGGTGTAAATGGAAGGGAACAGAAAAAGATAGAGAATTTTCTAGATGCCAAAAATATTGATACAAAAGCTTTTGGACGAAAGAGTTAAAACAATTTAATAGATTTGCTTTGGTTAGGGGGAGTTTACTATTGGAGTAGTTAAGTCTACAAATAAACTTGCATTTTCTATTATCTATTTAGTCTTCGGTACAGCTTTGGGGATAATAGCCAAATATTTAGATACTATTGCAGGTGTTGATGGAAGCTGGTGGATGAATATTCTGCCGTATTTTGGGGATTTGTGTTCTAGGGCCGGTATTTGGGTCCTGATTGCTACCCTTATAGCCGCGTATAGTAAAACCAAAATTAGTGGGGCTCTTAATACATTCATGTTCTTTATAGGAATGCTAACAGGCTATTATATATATTCCGCTTTTCTATTTGGATTTTTTCCAACTAGTTATTTTTTACTGTGGGGAAGTATCGCACTAGCGTCTCCGTTTCTAGCAGCTATTATATGGATGGCTAAAAATAATTTACGTCTAGCTTGGATATTACCAGCGTTGCCTATGGGGTTATTGCTAAGTCTTTCTTTAGCGGTTGGAGTATTTTATATCCATGTAAGTTATATGGAAGAATTCATTATGTATGCTGTTTTATGCGGAGTCTTTTACAAAAATCCAAAGCAGCTAGCGGCAACAATTTCTGTTTCGTTTATCATTTCGTTTATTATCAAACAAGTAAGTCCACTTCACTTTTGATTTAGATGAAGGTTTTAAAAAAATGAAAATTTACTATGTGAAAAGGGGATTTCGGTAACTAACTATAAATACAATTCAAAACGGCTTTTACATATATATTCTTTAAAATACAGTAATTAGGAAACTTTTATAGAAGTAATTCGTATAAAAGGTAGGAGGTGATGGATATTAACACGGAAAAACGTCTGGATGAAATTGAAAGAAAATTAGATGATTTACATAATAAGATAAGTAATCAAGAAAGTAGAGCAAAGTATAAACCTATCTTTACAATTGTACTCATTTTATCTGCAATTCTCATATTTTTTGTGCTTATAGGTGTTGTAAGTTTTTTTACAGGTTAATTTTTTTACTAATCTCTCAGAATTATTTCTGGGAGACCTTTCATTATTTAAACTAACGACAATTCATTTTGTATAAACTTGTATATAATATACCCGCTTAAAATAAAAGGGGATAAAATTATGATGGGAAATGAAAAGGAACGTTCCACATTTAGTGCGGCTTTCAAAACCTATGAACAGCTATTAAAAAAGATCTTGCATATGTTCTTTACTAGATAATATTCTACGCCATGTTAACTAAAGGTATATATTTTAATAAAATATATACCTTTAGTTAACATGGAGGAAGAGCATGAGAAAGTTTTATATTGCTTTATTTAGTCTTTTCTTTTTTATTTCATTAGTAGTTGGATGTCAAAGTAAAGCTGAGGATCCTTTAGAGTTTTCAGGTGAAACTCAAAGCTGGTCAGCTACTATTACGTTATATCCCGTTGAAAATAGGAAAGAAACAGCTCAAATGAACTTAAATTATCTAGGTGGTAAGGTAGAATCCGTAGGAGATTTTGGGATTAATTTAGACACTTCAAATAATCAAAATGGAATTGCAGTAAGAGACGCAAGGTTAAATAAAGAAGGGAATTTCAAAGAAAAAGTAAAGATTGATGCTAGTAAAGATGTAATTAAACCTGAATATATGATTTTAACGGTTAAATGGAATGAAAAGTCAGAAGATATGATTTTAAAAGTTAAGTAATTAGGGAGAAAAAGCACCTTATACTCATCTATATCAAATATTCCCCCAGTTCTTTATCCTTACTATTTGTTAAAATATAATATTATATATCAGGAATTTTATTTTTGCAGTTTAGATTAATATAGTAGCGGTTTTTTGAAAAAGTCCTTAGCTCATGTAATTTCTAGTTGATTCCTTAAAAGGTAAAAGACCCCCTCAAGCCTTCTGAGTGGGGCGCTATACGACTATTTTTAAAATCTAATAGAAGATTATTAATGCTCACTTTCGTCTATTTCGTCTTATTTTTACGTAAGTAGTCGGTGATGTACCAATGACGTTCCCGCAGGAGTCTAATGCTTTTACTTGAAAATAGGGGCCAGCTGCCTGGACATGAATATCTGTTTCAAATCCAGTACGAGGGCTACTAAATATCACTACTGCTAATTTAAAAGGTGTTGGTCCCGCCAGTACCTGCCAAGCAACCGTTTCTGTTGAACCATTCCATGATGCGTAAACTGTAGCTTGACCGTCATGCAATAAGTCTACCGTTATGCTAGGCGGATAAAGTGGTAGACCTACCCACTTATTTTTGAATGCTCGATACGAAAGATTCTGATTTGGATACCGCATATCATATAACAAATTAAATGAAGGGTTTCTTTGTGTATTGCCAGCATTTTTAAACTCTGAAAGGTAGGGCTCTTGCCCCCACCCAATGAGTTGATTTCCATTGGAAAGCTTTTGCGCATTTCCTTGACTCGGAACATATAAAGCTGGGTCATGATAATACGTTCGATCTACATTGGCGACCTTGTGTTTATAGTCTAAGTGAAGAATTAAACCACGCGCCTGTCCCTCAGGAGGAGAGGTTGAAGAGGCACAGCAGGCGTCATCAAACAAGCTTATCCTATTTTCGGACCTGTAGCGCGCATCATGCTGCCAAGAAAATGCAGCGTTCGGTCCAAGCTTAAAATCACTTTGTTTTCCACCAAGTTGCCAAATTACCTTTCCCGTTTTTTTATCAATGTTATAAATGGCCCACATATTACGCATACTCACTAGAAGTGTATTGTTTGGCCCTTCTTCGACTGAATTTACGTGGTAGCAATCCCATATATTATTAGAACTTGTCGCGGATGAAGCAGGTACCACTGAATCAGCTGGATTAATATGTTCAAGTGCACTCCAAAAGAAGAGAAGCTCTCCCGTTTCAATATCTACTTCTTGAATAGAGTAATCATCAAAATATCCGCGTACTGGTCCACCATACTTAGATAAATCCGCAGGTACTTGTTTTACTGCCGTAAACAAAGCCGTATTCCGTTCGGTGATTGTAAACTCATGCACATCAGCTGTAAATCCTTTTTTAGCAAATAATTTTTTAATGACCTTATAATGCTGGTTGATAATTTGAAAATAAGCACCAGGTTCAGGATCGCCTGCTGGAAGGTTTGGAGTTGCGGTTTGAGTTCCTGAAATTGTTCCTTGCCACATCGTAAGAACAGGGTTCCCGCAGTACATTTGTACTCGAAAGTCTGTGTTTTGAATATATCTACTAGCAAGTGGTCTAAACCACACTGGATTACCTGTCTGATCCATAATTAGTGCCCCAGTTTGGCCAATCATCGCTGCTTCATATACCGTATAGGGCGCAACAAATAATAGGCCGGGAGCTGTTCCGGGCTTATCAACATTAATGGTAACCTTCATGGGATGTAAATTAGGAGCCGAAACAAAATTCCATACTTGCGGGTTTGAATGATTGATGGATGATTGTGAATTAAAATTATCCATTCCCACTCTCATCTCCTCTGAATTTTATTATTAGCACTGTCGAGCTATTAATATGTCATTTACGTCAGAATATGTACATATGTTTTAGGTTTACTTGTGTCTTTTATTTATTTTAAATGCTTGTATATAAGGGCAGATGAAATAAATGTAAAAAAAGAGCCCTTAGCAGATAAGAGCTCGTTTTTCTCGTTCATATACCTTTATATATTATCAATGCAGCAATATTTTAATCGTGTTTAAAGTTGAAAACCATGCAAAAGAAAAGCAAATTTTTGTATATATGTTATTCGTCAAGATTTAAAAAGATGACCAAGCGTTGTCTTTATGTAAGCTGAAATTTTCATCTTTTTCTTGAAAAAATTCTATAAAAGGTAAAAACTAAAGCCTATCGCAATGTAGGTACCAACAAGTAAAACACCTTCGAACCAGTTGGAATCACCGTCGTTAACAACGGTCACCGTCATGAGAGCGGCAAGGATCATCGCAATCATTTCCGCTGTATTAAATACAAGAGGCAAGAAATCATACAAGTATGAAAACAGAACGAGTATAGGAGCAACAAACATGGCCGTTTGGACGGTTGAACCAATGGAAATCTCCACCATTACGTCCATTCTGTTATTATAGGCCATTGCAATTGCTGACACGTACTCTGCAGCACTTCCGACTATGGCCACAACAATAATTCCAATAAAAACGTGACTCCAGCCTAAGGCAGCACCTACTGGCTCAATGGTGCCAACAAGTTTTTCACTAATATAAGCTAGTACAATTGTAGCCAGTCCAAGTACAACGATTGCTTTCTTTTTTCCCCATTCTGGTTCCTCTCCATTTTCTTCTGCGTTTCCAGTAAAAATCCCCTTATGCGTGACAAGTTTAAAAAGAAGAGCAAGTAGGTAAATGGTCAGCATCACAATAGCAAAAGAAGTTGATAGAACCTGCATATCTTTATCATCCAAGCGTTTTGCAAAGATAAATGGCAATACAAAAGTTACGATAATAGCAAACATTAAGAGAGAGGTATTGTGTCGTGTTTTAAACACACTAAATTTTTGCTTTTTAAATCGAATTCCTCCAACAATCATTGATATTCCGCTCGCAAAAAGTAGATTAACGAGGACTGCTCCAGTAATAGAGGAAATGACAATTGTATTTAGTCCTTTACTTAATGCAAAAAACGAAATAATAATTTCTGCAGCGTTGCCAAACGTAGCATTAAGTAATCCTCCTGCTGTTGGACCTACTACAACGCTAAGGCTTTCAGTAGAACGTCTGATGTAATTAGCCAAGCTAATTAATGTCACACAGTAAATAAAGAACATGAAAATATAATTCCAATTAAAAATACTGCCAATAATTGAAAGAGGTACACCAATAATCATAAAAATGAAAAAGACTTTATTCATATTTTCCTCCATGGTCATTTATAGATCCTATAGCAAGAAGAGAAGCTCTATATTATCTTAGCGTTTTTATTAATATAACTCTTAAGACTTTTGTTATTCACATGGAGAGTGCAACTAGCAATTAACTCGACGCATAGAAAGAGAACATACTTAATAGCTGGTGTAAAGTTAAAAAAGAAAAGAATCGTACAAGATAAAGCGCTATGAACTCCTCAACATAAGCTTCAAAGTATATTGAATAGTCTGCTTTGAATAGCCAATATATATCTTCTAAATGCTAAAAAGATATGAATTTTTCGAATGTCTACAATTAACGTTTGCGTTAACGTTAATTGTGGGTAATGTAGTTTATAGATTTAAAAATAATTAGAATGAAGCACCATTTAAATATGATTCAAACTGGTCATTATCATTAAAGGAGAGAGCTATCATGTATACACTTGGAGAACTATTAGAGCAAAGGGCTACACAATCTGCTGAAAAAGAGGCTTTAATTTGGAGTACATCTTTCCTTACATTTAAAGAATATAATGAACGTGTCAATCAACTCGCTCATTACCTGTTAAGCCATAACATTAAAAAAGGGGATCGAATTGCAATTCTCTGTCAAAACAATCATCCGTTTCCTACGATTCTGCTAGCCGCATTAAGAATTGGGGCCGTAGCTGTTCCTATTAGCTGGCAGCTTACGAAGTATGAAATTATTGATATTTTAGATAGTGCACAACCTAAAGTTATTTTCTACGACCAAAAATTTCATGAGGTTATTCCTTTTGATTCTGAAATATTAAATGACGTGATTACTTTACAAGTAGGAAGAAAAAATAGTGTGGAGACAGTTGAAGAATATAATGAAATTTTTTCTGCGTATTCTATACTAAATCCAAATATACAGGTCTCTCAAGACGACATTGCCATGCTTCTTTTTACTTCTGGAACAACTGGCAACGCAAAAGGCTGTATGATTGAGCATGGTCATGTATATTCTTACATACAACCATCTAGTCAACGAATCGATTATGAAGAGGATGGTCGTTTTCTTGCCTCGCATCCTTTTTATCATATGAGTTCTATTAATAACATTTTGAAATCTGTTTCCAACGGGATGGGGTTATTTTTGTTGTCAGATCCTACACCGGAAATCATTTGGGAAACGATTGAAACTCATAAGATCACTATGATGTTAGCGTTTCCCTCTATGTATATGCAAATGCTCGAAGCAGTGAAAAATGCAGGGGCAAAGAAATCTCCACTAAAGGTTGCTATTGCTGGAGGGGCAAAAGTTCCTGCTTATCTTATTAAGGAATATGAAAAATTGGACATCAGCATGATACAAGGTTATGGAAGTACAGAAGCATGGACAGTCAGTGTATGGACACCAAATATGGGAAATGAAAAAATTGAATCAGCAGGCAAGCCTCTTTCTGGTGTAGAAGTAAAAATTATTGATCCCGAGTCAGGACAAGAAGTGAAAACAGGAGAAGTTGGAGAAATTATTATAAAAAGCCCCTATTGTTTTAAAGGCTATTGGCATAATCAAGAGGCGACTGACAAAGTCCTTAGAGATGGCTGGTTCTATATGGGAGACGCTGGAAAGGTAGATCAAGACGGCTTTTTATATATTATGGGACGCTTTAAAGATGTTATCGTATATGGCGGTGATAATATCTATCCTGATCAGGTAGAAGAAATAATTGAGCAAATAGATACGGTTATAGAAGCTGCTGTAGTAGGAGTAGAAGACCCAGTTTATGGAGAAAAACCTAGAGCGTATGTGGTAAAAGATCCTCATTCTTCTTTAACAAAAGAAGATATCTTAAAATATTGTAGAGATCGTCTAGCAAGCTACAAAATTCCCGAAGTTTATTTTATTGATCAACTCCCTAAAAATCAGCTCGGTAAAGTATTAAAAAGAGAACTAAAATGAAGTTAGTTAAAAGCGTGGGCTGAATGCAGTCCACGCTTTTATGATGGGAGATTATATATTTACTGCTCCTTTTCTGGTGCCATTTCAACTTTACCTGGCCAGAAAGCAAACCTTCCTAAAACCGTCGTGATCGCAGGTACAAGGAATGGTCGCACAATGAATGTATCTAACAGAACACCTAAAGCCGTGATAATTCCGAACTGAACGAGAACTTGAATCGGCAGTGTTGCTAGAACCGCGAAGGTAGCAGCTAAAATAATTCCAGCGGATGTGATCACACCGCTTGTTTCGCTTACGCCTTCTTTAATGGCTTGTTTTAACGGCATGTGCTTCTTTTTCTGCCAGATGCTTGAGATCATAAAGATATTATAATCCTCACCAAGCGCCACTAAGAATACAAACGCGTATAAAGGGATCGCTCCTTGAATAGCATCTGCCCCCATGATGTTGTGAATAATGAGCCAGCCTAATCCTAAGGCTGCACTGTAGGATAAGATAACCGTTCCAACCAAGTAAAGCATAGCTACAATAGAACGTAAGTAAGCCAATAGCAGCAACGATATAAAAATAATGATTAGCGGGACAATGATACTGTTGTCTTTATCACTAACCGTCATCGTATCATATTGCGTCGCTGTTTGACCGCCAATCCATACTTTGGATTCCACTTTGGAAACTCCTGACTGCGATAGTGCCTTTTCTGCTGCATCTTTCAAGTCTGGAATAGCTTCCATTGCTTCTATACTATATGGATTTATATTAAACGTGACGTCATATACTTTTAAATTCTTATTACTTTTACCACTTTGAGGTGCAGAAACGGTACTAATAAGATCATTTTTCTTTAATGCTTTTTCTAGATCTATTGATTTTCCTTCCGTATCAATAACTACTTGTGCTGGCGCCAGTTCGCCAGGAGAGTATGCGTCAGAGATAACCGCAAACCCTTCACGAGAAGGCATATCTTCAGGGAAAGAAGACAATATATCATACGTGTACTTGATTTGACTAGAATAAATGGATAAAGCTCCAAAAAAGACTAGACAAGCTACAATAATTGTCCATGGTTTAGTCGTAACCACATTACCAATCCAATTCCCGAAACGTTTTTTCTCTTTTCGGTCACGCACCGGTTTTCCTTTCTTTTTCGCCAATTCTTCTTCCATTTCAGGAGTACGAGGAACGAAAGGATAAAAAGAACCTCTTCCCATAACCGAAAGCAGGGCAGGGATAAGTGTTAAACTTGCTAATCCCATAACTAGAATAGATAAGCTAAAAGGGATTGCAAAACGGTGGTAAGCACCGTATTTTGCTACAATCAAGGCCAGAAGAGAGATGACAACTGTAAATCCACTCATAGCTATAGCACCTGAAGCACCTTTAAAGGCGTTAATAAGTGCTTGTCTCTTATCTTTTACTTTGCGAAGCTCATCGCGATAATGAGAAATTAAAAATAAACAATAGTCTGTTCCTGCTCCAAATAGCAAGACCGTCATAATGGATATGGACTGCGAGTCAACTGTAATCCATTCTTTATCTGCCAAAATACCGAGAATCGGACTCAGCACCCCATAGGCAAAACCTACACCGATTAAAGGAATAATCGCTAAAATTGGGGAACGATAAATGACAAGAAGTAAAATTAAGACTAATAAAACTGTCGCGATTAGTAAGGAAACGTCTGCTCCTTCAAATAAGCTGGTTGCATCTACTTGAATTCCTACAGGTCCTGTAACACGCGTGCTTAGCTTATCTTTTGCATCGATATCTGTAGCAAAAGAATCATATGAAACCTGTTCTTTTACTTGTTTTTTAATCGTGTCTAGATTTTTTTCTAGTACATCCGTTTCAACGTTTTCTTTAAAGAAAATGGGCTGTACAAGCGTTGTACCGTCCTTCGAAATCATTTTTTGTAAAGCTGCTAACGGTAATTTGTGCAAAGGTGGAGTAGACGTTTGTTCTTCTAATGGTTTCTTTTCTAAATCTGCCGCCACTTGCTGAATAGATTTTAAGTCATCGGTATTCAAACCCGATTCTTTATGCCATGTAAGCAGGGCAGGAACCCCTGAAGAGTTAGGGAATTCTTTCTTTATGAGATTTTCAGCCTCTACGGAAGGTGAATTCTCACTTAAGTTTGGTGCATTGTTCACTTCCGTTTTATTAACGGCAGGCCAAGCAATCGTTAGAACTGCAGTTGCCAGAATCCATACGGCAATAACAACCCAACGACTCACTTTTCCAGTCATCAATCGACTGAATGTTGCTAAAGGTGATTCTTTCATTAATTCTCCCTCATTTCCAAATCTGTTTGTTTCTATTACAATATATATAGAACCTTCAATAATTATATATACCAGAAGGTTAATTAATCAACTAGTTTAAATGTGCCAATTTCTTGAACTAGAAGGAGGGCCCTTATGAATACAAATCAGACACCGAAAAAAAAGCCTGGCAGACCCAAAATAACAACTGAAAATAATATAACAAGAGATCAAATTTTAAAAACAGCTGCCCATCTCTTTATGGCATATGGATACGAAAAAGTTTCAATGGAGCAAGTGGCTGAAGCAAGCGATGTGACCAAGGCCAGCGTTTACTACTATTTTAAAAATAAAGCAACTTTGTTTACCGTTTCGGTATCAAGCATGTTTCAACGCATTACAAAACAAACGGAGAAATTATTACAAAATTCCAATGGTCTAAAACACAGATTATATGAGGTAACATTAGATCATTTAAAAAGACCGCATATTGATTTTGAAACATTATTGCAAGAAGCGACTTCTTCGCTTACAGAAGGTCATATTCATGAAATTCGTGAAGCGGAGAAAGCGATACATGAGGCATTAGAGAATGTATTCAAGCAAGCTGCAACCAGCGGAGAAATCGTCGTAGCAAGTCCCAGATTGCTTGCGCATACATTTTCCACGGTAACAATGATTCGGAACAAAAAAGAATTAATTACAGAATTAGGGGGCCCTGAAAAAACGGCTCAGGCTCTAGTGGATCTTTTTTGGGTAGGGATTAGTCCTAATTAATTTTCTTATTTCACAATAAAAACCGGCTGTAACATATTAACCAATATGTTACAGCTGGTTTTTTATTGTTCACAGGTACTTCTTGAGAAAAGGGAAAGGGCATAACAATAATAAGGTGACTTTCTAACCTATGTAAGTATGTTGACATAAACTATTTACTGACATACTGGAATTCGTATTTATGTTTATCTTAAGAGATGTTCAATTGTTGATTAGTGTTAAAAAAATGAAAATTTTATCTTTTAGAGTTTACTGCAGCATATATGGTTATTCTATTGTAAACAAAACTTTTAGCATAACAGCTTACATTTTGGAAAGGAGAAAAGCGGATGGAATCTATTTGGCTCGAATACGTATGGGCATTATTGATTCTAATCGGGTTAGAAGGATTATTATCAGCTGATAATGCTCTCGTACTAGCAGTTATAGCTAAACATTTGCCCGAGGATCAGAAAAAAAGAGCGATTAATTACGGAATTCTTATGGCATTTATTTTTCGATTTGGAGCTCTTTTTGCCATTTCATTTATCGCCAACGTCTGGTGGATACAGGCCGTAGGAGCAGTTTATCTTCTGTATTTAGGTTTGAAACATGTCATTCAGGCGCGGTTTGGGAAACATAATGAGAATATTCATGATGATGATGAGAAGGAGTCTGCTGGAAAGGGATTCTGGCCGACGGTTGGGAAAATTGCGTTAGCTGACCTTGCTTTTGCCATTGATTCTATTTTAGCTGCAGTAGCCATAGCTCTTGGACTTCCTGATTCACAGTTTGGAGAAATCGGTGGGATGGACGGAGGGCAGTTTGCAGTTGTAGTTCTTGGAGGAGTTGCAGGCCTTATCTTAATCAAGTTTGCAGCAAGCTGGTTTGTAAAACTCCTTGAAAAACGACCTGCCCTAGAAACGACAGCATATGCCATTGTTGCCTGGGTAGGTGTGAAACTTGCTGTTATTACTTTTGCACATAAAGATATCGGTGTCTTAGATCCTCATTTTCCTCATAGCACCATTTGGACCCTGATTTTCTATGGAGTCTTAGTTGGTATCGCGCTATTGGGTTGGTTTGCACCGGGCAATAAGTCATCAGAAAAATCATCAGCCTAGAAGGTAATTGAGTGTAATGCGCACCCTGAATTTACTAATCACCCTTACTCTTTCCGTCCAAATGGATCCTCATTTCAGCATTTAAAAGGATGTTTAGATTCTATAGAAAATTGAGTTTTATGGTTTCAAGCGTAACCATCAAGTGCGTTAATCCAAAGCCGGGTTAACGCACTTTTTAATTGAAATGGTGGCGCAAACGAACTTGGTTATTTTATTTATTATTTTTGTTCTTTTTACGATAATCAGTAAAGCAGGAAATTAAGAAAATCCCAATAAAAAAACCGATGAAAAGACCGATAAGACTTTCTATTTGAACATCTTTTTCTCCAATTATTTGACCGTAAATTACCCTGAATATAACACCAACAAAAGAGAGAATAACAGCCGTGATGGTAATACGTAAAAAATTAATAAAATCACACCTTTTTACAAAATGTATTACCCAATTTTGAACGATTAAAAAGGGAAAGACTTACAATTTAAGGTTCATTGAAGGGCTACATATTACACCTAAAGGGATTTATTCTGCAACACAATGGAAGGTCAATTGCAAAAACAGGTGATTATTTTTGTTAGTTTTAATATTCCTGTTTCTTTTTCTAAAATTTTTAAAAAATAATGAATACTTGTTTAAATGGAAATGATTTGGGAATATAATTCACAAGTCAAAAAAATGACAAGGAGGATGCAAACATGGCAAAGGGACTAGCTATGCACGAAACGCTAGAAGTTCATGAAATCTTAGCGCTTAAAACATCATGTGTAACAAAAGGAACAGCGATGTTGGAATTGGTAGAGGATGAGGAATTAAAAAAAATTCTTGAAGAAGATGTTCAAACATCTACTGAAGCGATTAAAGAATTGAAAAAAATCTTAAAGAAAGCTCAATAAATAGGAGGGGTAGAAAAATGGCCACTAAAAGTACTCTTACTAAAACGTTAGACGATCTTGCTATTGCGACTGATTTATTATTATCAGCTAAGAATGGTGTACGAACATATGCTGTAGCGCTTACGGAAACAGCGACACCCGAAGTACGAAAGGTATTAAAAAAGCAATTAGATAAAGCCATTGAGCTTCATGAAAAGATTGCTCAATATATGATTGATAATGAGATGTATCATGCCTATGATGTAGAAGAACAAGTAAATCACGATTTAAAAAAGGCAGATAAAGCGTTAGATTTAGCGAAAGGTTAACTAAAATTCCCCCTCTATTGTCAGAGGGGGAATTTTTTCAAGGTTACATAAAAAGTTCTCTCTCCATATTTCTAAAAAGGAAAAGAAGTCTATATTTTATTCTCTTAGAAGTAGATAATTTACCCCATTTTATACAATATTTAGATGATTTTTTATAGTCTTTTATCCCATATCCGAATAAATTGGTTTTAATTGGCTGCTGAAGGATACACCTATTAGTAGAACGACATATTCTATGGGGATAGAGGAGGAGAAAATAGTGAAGGAAATTAAAGTAGCAGAAAATAGTGGTCAGGCAAATAAGTTTATTGAAGAGCTTTTCGCTAACGGGTTTAGTAAAAGTGAAATTTATTTATTGACTTATAATAAAGAGCGCTCGGAATATTTAACAAATACAACAAATACAAAAGAATATCGAGGTTCTGAACAAGGAGTTTTTGAATCTGCAGTTAATAAGTTATTTTCTCGTGAAGATGAACTTCATTCTAAAATGGCCTCGTTAGGTTTAACCCAAGAAGAAGCTAAACAGTGTGTCGGTGAAATGAAACAAGAACGTATAATCATTATTGCAAAAAAAGATGTGTAATGGTTTTTCCTTGCAATAACTTTCGAAGAAACTAAGTGATCGAGAAGTATTAGTAAATCATACTAGCATGTTGCTTTATATATAATATTTGTTCTTCTGTACGAAGGGTTTATGAATCGGAAAGATACTGAACGAAAAGTATATTACTTGAGTCGTTTACTACTCTCATATGGAGGTGAAAGGGTAATGATTCAATTTTTTGGTATCCACATAGGGACGTTATACTTTCCTACAAGTATCCTTCTAATTACTTTATTAGTTTTAGTAGGTTTTATTATCTATTTTCTTAGTAGAAGAAAAAGAAATAGAGATCAAACGATTCATTCAAATGAGAATAGGGTAAAGGGCAAAAGAGGAAAAGACAAAACTCTGTAAATGATCTAAAAGAAGAATTAATATATTTGGTCATCAAAAAGAATTCTCGTTTGAAGTGAAAAAAAATCATCCTAATCCTACAGTTCCTGATACAGCCTTACACCATGATTTAACTCGTAAGAAAGTATGATTTAAATAAATGCAGAGAGGGCCCTTGAATTCATTTCTAAGGGCTGTTTTTATTTTTGTTCTGTAAAGGACAGACGACCTTTTAATCTTCTATTTTCTTACTATTTCTTATTTATAACTTCAAAGGAAACTTTATTATCATTTTTTAAGATCTTAAACAAGCAATTGAACCCTTGATAAATTGGAAATAGTAGTCTAACCTTCATATTAAGGAGTGAAAATTATGAATGAAAACATTTCAGGTATTGATTATCAGGAAGTCATTGAATATGCGTTAGATCCACTCATTATTCATTCAAATCATAAGATTATATATGTTAACCACGCGGCTGAACATTTTTTTAGAGGAAAAAGGGAAGATATCATAGGTGCAAGTCCTTTAGATATATTTCAAGAAACATCTAAAGCAGCAATAAGGAAAAGAATCCAATCTGCTTATGAACGTCCAGCAGAGCTTATTGAGGAAACCATATTTAGATTGGACGGGACAACTGTTAATGTTGAATTATATTGTCATCCCTTGCTGCTGGGAGATAAAAAAGTAATCCAAACCTATGTGAGAGATATTACGGTAAAAAAAGAGAGTGAAACAAGACAAAAAGAAATAATAAAGCAAATAAATGAACTGTCTACAACCCTTGTTCCTCTTTTAGAGGGAATCGCTGTACTTCCCTTAGTAGGATCCATAGATGAGGAAAGAGCAAACCAACTTTTAATGGCTGTTCCAGTAAAAGTGCAGACACAAAATATAAATTGTTTAATTATAGACTTTTCTGGTATTTATACATTGAATTCAATTGTAACGGAGCATCTTTTTAAAATTAATAGCGTTATGTCACTACTTGGAGTGCAATGTATCTTAACAGGATTAAGACCAGAATTATCTCGCTCTGCTGTACAGCTAGGTATTAATTTAGGTTCTACCCCGACAATGGCTACCGTAAAAAACGCACTTCATTTTTTAGGAATCACTTCTAGTAAATAACCTGTAAAATGAAAATAACCAAAGCAACTTTTACAATTTTAAAGATACATATTATATGAATCTTTAGGTGGTGCTAAACCTTTTAGAGGGATTTTTTAATTAAAGGAATAGTGGCATCATCTGTACGTTTTCGTGCTGTTTTAAATATCTTTAGGTGAGTTTTTTAAATTAGATTTGTATCCTGTATACATTAGAAAAACAAAAAAGAAACTCCTGAACATATACCAGGAGTTTCTTTTGTTTAAAATAGTATATTGTGCAATTGCACGTTTGTTAAATAAAAGATAGAAGAATCATTGAATCGCTTTCTTCAGTTTAAGATCTTGTATAAAGCTTCAGAAGCGTTATCTATATCATAATCGTTATAATTTAAGGTTTTTTGATCCGTAAGTGTAGTGATTTGAAAAATCTTAGATGTTTTACAATACGACAGTTCCAGTACTTGAGGAATGGTATGAGTAATAGCGCTATCCTCATATTGAATCAGAGTATAAAGCGTTTTTTTTATTTCAAGTATATTCATAAAAGTACCTCTTTCCATTATAAGGAAACCCAGGGTACAAAGAGACCATATAATTTTAATTTATGTTCTTACTCTATTGTAACATATGAACGTATAGAAAAATACCTGCCGAGAACAGACAGTATGATGTGAATTTAAAAATAGTTTTTTATAGATGGAAAATAAGATCACGCATTTAATTAATTAGCGGATACCGTTCTCTCTAAAGTCGAGAGTTCGTAAAAGTATAACTAAGGGATCTTTGTTTTGATTTTACCGTATTATTATAAATATCAGGTTCAACTAACTTCTACTTCCATGTAACGGAATCCAAAAAACGCATAATATGCAACGTAGTACTTTTTATTTGATTTTTCTGTCACACTGCTCCACTAATGTATATTCGGTTTTGCATGTACATAAATAATACACCTTAGATAAAATATACTTGGTTTGTTGTCCCATTTATAGTAATCATCCATTTTAACTACTGTCATGATTACGATTTCAGTATTTTATGCTATAATAATCCCTAGTTTTTTAGTTTGTATAGAGAGGTGTAAAACGGAATGATTCCAAAATACCTGCAAGTAGCTGGCCAAATTGAATCTGATATTACTCAGCATGTTTATCAAAAAACAAACAAACTTTTGACTGAAGATGAATATGCGGCAAAGTATCAGGTGAGCCGTAATACAGTACGAAAAGCAATTGAAATTCTCGTAAATAAAGGATATGTATATCAAGTTCAGGGCAGCGGTGCATTTATTCGTAATCATCATAACAGTGGATACGTTAACCTTGAAAAGCTACAAGGAGTTACCAATGACTTTAGTGACCGTCTTGTAGAAAACAAGCTCCTGGATTTTAAAGTAATTACTGCGGACGAGGAACTAGCTCAAAATATGGGGTGCAAAATTGGATCACCTATTTATTATGTGAAAAGGCTAAGATATGTTGATGGAGATCCATTTTCAATTGAAACTTCATATTTTAACAAAAATCTTGTTAAATATCTTGATGAAAATATTGTGAAAAAATCCATTTATACATATTTACGCAATGACCAGCAACTAGCAATTGGCTTTGCCGATCGTGTTATTCGTGCCGATTATCTCATGTCTGAGCAAGCTGGTTTATTAGGATTAAAAGAGAACGATCCGGCTTTGGTGGTAGATAATACGGTTTATTTAATAAACGGTGCTATTTTTGATTATTCACAGTCAGTGCATCACTTCAAACATGTAAAATTGCTAAAAGTATCAAATATGAAGGGTAGTTAAGGTGCAAAGAGAGCTCAGGGCTCTTTTTTTTTGTCTGAAAATAAAAAAAATAGTTTACATATGAATCTGAGTGAGTTATTATAAATTTATAAAATTTGTACCAACAAATTAGATTTGTACTTATGAAAGGGTGTACATATATGGTTGAAGAATCGATTGAGATTAGCTCTGAAGATATCTTTGGATTAATTGCATTTTCAGGTGATGCTAAAGCGAGCTACCACGCTGCTTTACATCTGCTCAGAGAAAACAAAGTAGAAGAGGCAGAAGCAGAAGTAGCAAAAGCGAATTCAATTTTAAACGAAGCACATGCTATTCAAACAAAATTTGTCACACTAGAGGCCCAAGGAAAATCGGCACGGGTTGGTGTATTGATGGTGCATGCCCAAGACCATTTAATGAACACGATTTTAGTAAAAGAGCTATTGGATCATATGATGAACATGCAAAAAGAAATTAACTTATTGAAAGGGATGAATTGATATGGTGAAGATTGGATTATTCTGTGCAGCGGGTATGTCTACAAGTATGTTAGTGGAGAAAATGAAAGCGTTTGCTGGTGAGCGTGGTGTAGAAGCTGAGATTGCAGCTTATCCTGAATCGGAGATGGAAAAGTATGTTGATGATATAGATGTTGCTTTATTAGGTCCTCAGGTGAAGTATTTGTTGAACAAAGGAAAATCTGTTTGTGAGCCAAAAGGTGTCGCAATTGATGTCATTAACACAGTGGATTACGGCATGATGAATGGTGCAAAAGTACTTGAACACGCAATTAAATTAGCGAATAAATAAACGAGGTGAATGATTTGAAAATGCCAAAAGATTTTTTGTTCGGTGCAGCTTCAGCTTCCTACCAAGTAGAAGGTGCATGGAACGAGGATGGTAAAGGAGTTTCAAACTGGGACGTCTTCTCAAAGATTCCCGGCAAAACATTTGAAGGAACAAACGGTGATGTGGCTATTGATCACTACCACCGATATAAAGAAGACATCGCACTTATGGCAGAGATGGGGCTTGAATCCTATCGGTTCTCTATTGCCTGGACACGTATTCTTCCCAATGGAACAGGTGAAGTAAATCAAAAAGGATTAGAGTTCTATAATAATGTGATTGATGAATGTTTAAAATATGGAATTATTCCGTTCGTCACATTGTATCACTGGGACCTTCCTCAATCGTTTGAAGAAAAAGGAGGATGGCTAAACCCTAAAACAGCAGATGCATTTGTCGAATTCGCCGATGTTTGTTTCAGAGCATTCGGCGATCGAGTACGGAATTGGATTACCTTCAACGAAACCGTTATTTTTTGTTCGTTAGGCTATTTAACCGGTGCTCACCCACCAGGAATTGAAGGGGATGCGAAAGCATACTTTCAGGCGACACATAATGTGTTTGTGGCTCATGCTCGTGCAGTTGAACTTTTTAAACAGTCAAGCTATAAGGGTGAAATTGGCATTACTCATGTTTTTAACCCGGCGTTTAGCATTGATGAGGACGAAGAGAACAAATTTGCAGAAAGACATGCGAATGCCTATTCGACACATTGGTATTATGATCCAATTTTGAAAGGATCTTACCCACAATATGTAATAAAAGAGCTCGAGGCTAAAGGGCTACTCCCGCAAATGACAGAAGAAGAACTGGATTTACTTCATAGAACGGCACCTATGAATGATTTCATCGGTTTAAACTATTACTGCCCACAGCGCGTAATGAAAAACGATTCAGCGCTCGTATTGTCTGGTGGACGTGAGAACTCAACAGGTAAACCTGGAAACCCTTCATTTGACGGTGTATACAAAACAGTCATGATGGAAGAAAAGGTATATACCAAATGGGGATGGGAAATTGCTCCTGACGCCTTTCTAGAAGGGATGCGTATGCTTAAAGAACGCTACGGGGACATCAAAATGTATATCACGGAAAACGGTTTAGGAGATGAAGATCCTATCGTTGGTGAAGAGATTCATGATCAACCTCGAATCGACTATATTGAAAATCATTTAAGCGCTGTCAAAAAAGCTGTCATGGAAGGAATTAACGTCTCAGGGTACTTTGCATGGTCTGTCATTGATTTGCTTAGCTGGTTAAATGGTTATAAAAAACAATACGGGTTTATTTACGTCGATCATAAAGATAATCTTGCAAGAAAACGAAAGCAGTCATTCTTTTGGTACAAGGATATTATCGCTACACGTGCAGAAGAACTTTAAGGAGGTACCCCTATGGGTCGCTTAGAAAGTGTATTTGAAAAGTTCACCCCGTTCTTCCTTCGATTTGCAAATGCAAAGCCAACACTTGCAATTAAGGATGGGTTTATTTTAACAATGCCGATGACAATTATCGGCTCTCTCTTTCTACTAATTCTCGCTGCCCCGATTCCAGGTTGGGAAGAGACTATGGTGAAATTCTTTGGAGAACAGTGGAACCTTCCACTTACCCAGGTTGTCGGTTCTACATTTGATATTCTGGCTCTTATTGGTGTGTTTGGAATAGCTTATTCATACGTCCGGAACGAAAAAATTGAAGGTACTCCAGCTGGTATTTTAGGTGTAGTTGCCTTCCTTATTATCACTCAGGCCTCTGTCTTGACAAAAAGCGGAGAAACCGTCACAGGTGTTATTCCCAAAGTTTGGACCGGCGGGCAGGGTGTACTAGCCTCGATTGTAGTTGGTCTATTTGTTGGCTTTGTGTATTCGCAGTTTATTAAGCGTGATATTCGTATTAAAATGCCAGAAGGTGTTCCGCCAGGTGTTGCGAACTCGTTCTCTGCACTAATTCCTGGCTTTGCCATTATTACAGTAGCTGCCATTGTCTTTGGATTATGCCAAGCTTTTGCAAATAAGACATTCACTGAAATTGTTTATAAACTGCTGCAAGTACCCGTGCAAAATTTGACGGACACGCTTACTGGTGCAGTTCTTATCATGGTCTTAATGTCACTTCTTTGGTGGTGTGGAATTCATGGTGCTGCCATTATTATGGGAGTAATGGGACCGCTTCTAACAGCCAATGCTCTACAAAACCAAGCAATATTGGATTCTGGTAAAGAGCTTGTTGTAGGCGAAAATGCTAAAGTTGTAACCATTCAATTCTTGGATGTATTTACGAAACTTGGAGGATCAGGTATTACCATTGGTTTTATTATTGCAGCCCTTATAGTGGCCCGATCATCGCACTTAAAGCAGCTCGGTCGATTATCTTTAGCTCCTGGCTTATTCAATATAAACGAGCCAATCATTTTTGGTATGCCAATTGTATTTAACCCAATAATGTTTGTTCCTTTTATTGTTGTTCCTGCAATCGCATCATTTATGGTCTACTTTTCTATCATTTGGGGATGGGTAGAGCCTTTCAATGCACTTCAGGTTCCTTGGACCACACCGCCGGTTGTTTCTGGCTTCTTGATTGGCGGCTGGAGAGGGGCTTTATTGCAAATAGTAACCATTGCAATGTCAGTAATGATTTATCTTCCTTTTGTCAGAATGCAAGATCGTATTTCTTACAATGAAGAGCTCGAAGCAAAAAAGCAATCAGAAAGTAATATTGCTTGAAACAACTAAATAAAGAATTACCCCCGGTATACTTTTATAGGGGGTAATTCTTTATTTATGGACTTATAATGAAGTTATAGTCAATATTTTGAAGAAGAAAGTAGGATATGTCATGAAATTTGTATTAGCTTGTGATATTGGTGGTACCGATTTAAAAATGGGGAAATTTTCTCTTTCCGGTGATCTTGTTGAATCCGTAAAAATACCTCTAGACACTAGGAAAGGGCCGACTATTCTTACTCAAATTGAAAGCCGAATGGATTCTGATGTAGTAGGGCTAGCTCTAAGCATACCTGGTTTTATTAATCCTAATACAGGTTTTATTGAAATGGGCGGTGCTATTGAAGATTTTAATAGGTTCAATATCTTTGAATACTTTAAAGAGCGATTTCCTGATTTGGCAATAAGTGCAGAAAACGATGCGAATTGTGTAGCTCTAGCAGAAAAATGGAAAGGAAGTGCAAAAGAAGAGACTGACTTTCTTTGTCTAACTATTGGAACAGGAATTGGAGGCGCAATTTATTTGAACGACGCTCTTTATAGAGGGAGACGTAACCGGTCTGGTGAGTTTGGACATATGTTCAGTGAACACGTTACGAGTGATATTGCAGAAAATCATAAATTTAACAAAACAGCTACGCTGGCAGTCATTCGTGAAAAATATGCAACGTGTATGAGCATACCTTTTCAAAATGTTTCAGGTGAACAAATTTTTGAAGCTTACGACCAAGGGGAAGAAATGGCATCACTTCTGGTTAGTGACTTATATAGTGGATTGGCAATGAACATCTTAAACTTATATTATGTGTTTGCTCCTCCTACCTTTTATATTGGGGGAGGGATTACTTCAAGAAAAACATTCATAAACGAATTAAAACAGAGAATCTTAGAAATTGATCCAGCATTCTCTGCTGTTATCAGGTCTACTAGTTTTGGAAATCAATCAGGTATGATTGGTGCAGTTTACCATCATATTGCGTCTCGAAAAACGTTGGAGTTAATTTGAGACTAAACAGTAGAGCTATGACATGTACAGACCATAATGAAGAGATTTTCACCTCGATAAGGTATAGGTAGAGAATTGAGTGGTTTATAGGTCAATATCAACATAAAGATTTAAATAAATAAGCGTAGCTGAAGTAAGTAGCTGCGCTTATTTATTTTTGCAAAGACCGTTTGTTAAAATGCAAAATAAAAATGTCCCTGCATTCATGAAAAAACACTGGAGTGGATAGATAACGCCTACCTACACATAAAAGAATAATCATTGGTAAAAGGGTTATGTATCTCGAGTTTGACTTCTCCACCTTTATCGTAACATTGTGAACTGATGCTTTCGATTTGTTTGCTATTAAAATAACTAGCGCAATTTACTAATACGGAGGTGACAAGTAATAAGGTTAGAATAATGAGTAGTATGTCTTTAAATGTTATTTGAAAAGTTGATTGCAATTTTATGCTCCTCTCTAATTGATAAAACTCCACCATTCGTTATTCTACAGACAGCGTATTATTCCATATGACTAGTGAACAGTAATATGGATGTCAAAAATAGTAGAAGAAGAACATATAGTACAGATATTGTACCTAATTTTAAGACAAGTAGATTCATCATAATAAATAAAACACCCATAGATAAAAAAAGTCTGTACACAAAATCTAGTCTTTTATTAGCAAAAATATATCTCTTAGTGTTTCCTGAAGACTTATATCTTTTATCTATTACGTTTGTGCTAACTACTATAAATGCAAGGATGGACCATGGTATAAAGCTACTTTTACTGATAAGTAAATATACGGAAAACACAGCCAATAAGTAAGCAAATAAACGATTCTGAACATATCTTTGACTCATCTACACACATCACCTTTTCTAAAATTGGTATTTGCATTAGACATCTACTCAATAACTGTTCTCATTTGAGTTTGGTTGTTCACTTCCAATTCGTTCACTCCTTAAGAATAGTTTAGGTTTGAGTATACCATAAAAGGTAATAAAATCCTTTTAATCTATAATATTGATAACTTTAAAATAATTTCAGATGTTTTAGAGAACAATTACAATACAAAAAAGGTAGTGCATGTTGCATTACCTTTTTTTGTACGTTTATTTTTTATATCTATGTAACATCGGATTGATCATGATTAAGAAAAAAACGGGCATGTGGCATAATATTCTGCGCAAATCTTATCTTTCCATGTTAGGTTCAACTAACTTCTGCTTCCATGTAACGAAATCCAAAAAACGTGTAATATGTGACACGGTAATTTTTAATTGATTTTTGTTTCACACTATTCCACTGATGTCCATTCGGCTTTGCTTGGTAACTTTGCACCATAAACGTATCCAGTGGTTCAAGTGACTACTTTCGGAAATTTTCTTCGAGTTCTTCTACTTTCTTTTTTCTTCTGATGAACCTAAAGGGAGTGCTTCATTAGCTGTTATCCTTGGTATACCAATAGCTACAATAATAATAATCCCAACAAGAATGCTCCAACTCAAAATCCGTTTTTTCATATTAGATATTTCTCCCTTTCTATTTTATTGCTTTATAGACAACTGGTGAGGAAAGCTTAATCAATGTAGACGGCTCTCCAAAAGCCATAGATTCATCAATAAATGTTTCAAGAGATTGAACGGAATTAGTTAAAACTTTTACTAGATAGTTGTATTGGCCTGCCAAACGATGACATTCGATAACTTGAGGGTGCTCTTTACAATATTCTACGAATTGCTTACATTTTGTATTGCTATATAAAATAAAAGCTGTTACAGGTTTGTTGAAATTTTCAGGATTAATTATTGCTCTATATCCATCTATTATGTTTTTTTCTTCAAGTTTTTTTACTCTTTCATTAACAGCAGGGGTAGATAAGCCAACCAGCTTTCCCAACTGTGTAAAAGACAAACGAGCATTCTCTTGTAGATATAGTAATATATTTTGATCAATTTCATCCATAAAACATACCCCGCTTTAAATTATAAATTAAAATAATGAATTTTCCGTCAATATTAAAGCTATTAATTAGTAATACAATAAAATAGATATGTGAAAATAGAAATTTATACAATACAATTTAATTATATCAAAAGGAGGGATTTAATGGCTTTAGAAATGAGAAATACATGCGAAAAGTGCAATAAGAAACTCCATAATAGCTCTGTCGCTTATATCTGTACTCATGAATGTACATTCTGTGATAAATGTAGTGAAAACGCGATTTATATTTGTCCTAACTGTGGAGGAGAACTAGTTAAGAGACCAAGGGGCAAAGAACATTCGTTAAGTTGCTCACTGAGCTTGTCATAAATTTAGAGACAACATTGTATAGATAGTGCAGTCAAAACAGCTACAATCAATGGGATGGTTTGACATTAGTGGGTGATAGACATTCAACAACGGACAGTAATGGTTTAAGTGCTGAACAAATCATAAAGCATTATAATGAAACTTTACATGGTCATTACAACGTTGAACACTTTTCGATTGTCAGAAATGCAGAGGAAGACTTGTCATTATTCATAAAGATAAGAGTACACAGCTAAAATAAAGCTCTAAAAGTGTTTAATGGACGCTTTTTAGAGCTTTATTTCTGCATTATGTCTCTCTAAGCAGGAAAGCCTCCTGTTGGCGGTGGCCATGCTCCGTTTAACCTTCTCATAATGACAATTTCACCTAGATGATAGCTGTTGTGAGAAGCAATATTACGCAGTAATCCCCCTGGGGTTTCACTTGGCCAAGCATCCAGAGGTTCTTCGATTGCTAATGTATCAGCTAAGTGACATGCTTCGTCAATTCCATTACAAAAATGCTGGATTGTCTTTTTCCATTCTTTCTCATCAACCGGAGCAGGGTGTTCAGGCCAGCTTTCACTTACACTTTTCGGTCTTTCAGGGTTTTCTCCTTTAGCAAGGGCAAGTAAAAAGTCTTGCCAATAGCTCATATGCTTCACTAATTGATAAATAGAATAAGGTAATTCCTTTTGTTTATGTGAAGCAAGCTCTATATTAATATCAGTTATTGCGTTAATCGTCGGAAGATGGCCTCTTTCACCTCGCAGTGATTTGATAAGCGCATCACGAAATGCTGTATTCGTTTGTGTCATGTTTTTTTCAGCCTTTCTTTTTCAAAGTATTAAGCTTGTAACAGTCTAACACAAATCAGTTTAATATATGTACTTCTGTGATTAACGACTTACTACAACAAAGCCACTAAAACAATTAGTATCAATCACAATTTTTTGTTTGTAAGTCACCTTTATATGAAGAAATATGGTTTAATATAAAATATATAGAAATAAGTAGAAAAAGGTACCCTTTATGGAAAGTGAAAAAGATTATGTGATTTTGAGAAAGACGATAACAACTCTTTCTACAAGCTTTATTTTAGCTTACCTTTTGACAATAACAGGTCTGATTCAACAACTAACTGACGGAGAAGAACTATCGTATCATACTGGAAATGACATGGTAGGGTGGTTCCTTGTATATCTTTTTTATGTAGGGGCCGTTATTGCTGTATATGGAAATTTTGTCTCAGTTATACTGGACGCTATTCGAAAGAAATGGCTTCCCAACATGAGGTGGCTATTTGTCTTCTTCCACGGCATATTAGGCTTAATTAACGGTTTGTTTTTTCAAGATACACATTTGGCTTATTACGGGATGGCAGCCGCTATGTTATATGCATGTATAGATTGGTGGGTAGAAAGAAGAATTGACAGGGAAAAAAGTACAAAGGTATTGCTAATTATACCTCTTATTCTTTCACTTCTCAGTTGGAGTATATTAGAAGCGCTATCACCTAGCCTTCCGCCATTTACGAAAGAAGATGCCATAGAGTTTGCGACAAGTGGTGAAGGAACAGATATTGATTTATTTCCTGCTAAAGTTGGAACATGGAAAGGAGCTTTTGGAGGGTATCAAATCGAAAGAAAAACTCGTGCTAAAAAATTAAATAAAGAGTTTTATCTAGTGACGTTTGAAGAAAACTGGACTAAAGGTAAACAAAAAGGACGCTATGTAATGTCTTATAAAGTAGATCGCAGCAGTGTTTCAGGGGATGGCGGAAGTGGCACAACACCTCCTTATTATGAAAAGGTATTAGAACAATAAAATAGTAAAAATTAAGTTTATGGATAAAGGAGCTTTGATCTATGTCTAAGATTTCTCTAGCAGAGGCTGTGAAATTGAAAAGTGTATTATCAAAACGAATACACGAATTAGAAGAAGAGATGGACCGTGTTGCATTTGTAGAGATTGAAAAAGGGGAGAGGATTCCTCCTCAAGCTCGATCACTATCTCATGTTGAACAGGATTTAGAGGATATTCGAAAGGATTTGCGTCTACTTGATAAATTAATGTATCAAGCCAATATTCAAAATAATATTACTTATAATGAACACAAACTAACAATTGTAGAAGCGATTGAATACGCCACTCAATTACGTGCCAAAGCAAGAAAATACAAAGAGTTTGGATCATCATCTAAAGAAGAATATCCCTACTATGGAGAAGGGGTATCCATTATTAAAGTGGCTACATTTGATCCTGAACAATATCGTCTAAAAGGTCTAGAGGTTGAAAAGAAAGCAAATAGATTATCGAATTTAATTAACGCTAAAAACTATCAAATAGAGTTAGAGTTTGATGGAGATAAATATTTTTAATCCTTGAAGAGGTGAGACTCCCTTCAAGGCATAGAAGGAGAATGTTTAGTGTACTCAAAGTACTATTGTGATGGCAAGTGATAAAACCAATAATCCAATGACCCATTACACTGTTACTATTTACCAATAACCAACTATAGCAATGGACGGTCGATGACCAATACCTCCTTGTTTTTAACTCCTTCTATGGTGCCCTTACTTATAAGTTAAGTAAGGGCCTTATTTAGCTTATTTTTATTAGAAAGCTTTAAGTATAATAACACCTGTAATAATAAGAGTAATCGAGACAATCTTTCTTTTGTTTTTTGATTCCTTAAATATATAAATACCTAACAGCGTTGTACTAACAATCGTCAGCCCTGCCCATATAGCAAAAACGACGCCCATTTCAAAATAGTGTGTCGTTAGAGAAATAAAATAAATACAAGCAATGAAGAGTAGAAATGCCCCTATTGTGGGAACAGTTTGTCTAAAACCTTTGGATAGTTTTACACACATTTGCCCTCCAATGCCTAAAATTAAGCCAACCGTTAAAAATACGTATCCCATTACGCTGTCATCCTTTCTTTAGAGCTCTCTTTAATGTTAAGAGAAACTGCACCAATTATAATAAGAGAAACACCTAAAATTTTAGATAAGGAAATAGTTTCATCAAAAAAGATAATACCTGTGACCACAACAAGTACGGTGGCTCCTCCTGCATACAAAGCACTTGCTACTCCTACTTCACCTTTGGCGTTGAGTAGCATATAAGCAGCAATTGAAGAACAATAAAATAGTATGGCAAAAACAGTAGGAACAAAGTTTGTGAATCCATTTGTAAGATTAAGAAAAAATACTGCGATTACCTCCAAAATGATGGCAAGAAACAATAGTAAATAAAACAATCAGATTTCCTCCTTTCAGTCACCTCATTTTAAGAACTTTACGTAATTTCTACTAAATAGTTGCAGTAGCACTCGGATGTCATTATTTTATCTAGAGCTTGATATCTTGTAAAATAATGATAAATGATTGTAGATATCACTATTATTAATACCTAAATGAATGTAAGTGGAAAGGAGGATGTTTATGGAAGTAGAAGATATACGCATATTTATGGCTGTAGCAGAATACGGCAGTGTAAGCCTTGCCGCTGATAAGCTAGGCTATGTCCAACCAAATGTAACAGCACGCATTCGGTCTCTTGAACGAAAAATTGGACACCCATTGTTTCATCGTCACAGACGAGGAATGACATTAAATGTAGAAGGTCGAAAACTTTTAACATATGGAGAACAAATGATGCGGCTGATGGATGAAATACAGAAAGCATTTCAAGATGAGCGTAACCTTGTTGGATCATTATGTATTGGATTAGTTGAAACGGTAGTAGGGTTTCCTGAAATCATTTCTTCCTATCATAATAAGCACAAAAATGTGGATATTTCTCTAGTATCAGGAGTAAGTACACAATTAATAGAGAAAGTTCTTAAGTTTCAGTTAGACGGGGCATTTGTAGCAGAACCAGTAAATGTGTCAACGCTTGATCAAATTCCGGCTTTTGATGAAGAAATTGTACTTGTATGCAGTGCAAATGAAAAAGGTAAGAAGCAGATTCAGTCTGCCAAAGAGTTACTGCACTTACCATTCATTTTATTTAATGAAGGCTGCCAATATAGAGAAAGACTACAGCAGTGGTTACAAGACGAACAAATAGTATCACCAAAAATCATGGAATTTGCTACACTTGAAACGATTATGGGGACAGTAGTTTCTGGTCTTGGTGTGACACTTATAGCCCGGTCATTAGCGGAAAGATATGAGAGGGAAGGATTAGTACAACTCTTTTCAATACCCGAGCCTTACAGAAACCTCAGAATTGTGTATGTTCGTCGCTCCGACTCCTATCTAGGAGTAACTGAGCGTGAATTTATAAAGACAATCAGCGAAGTAAGAGAAGGGAAAAAGCAGAGAACGAATTGAATCGATTATAGAAGATATAAACGAACAAATGATTGTAGAAAGAGTTGAATCGGACGAAGTAGGAGGGCTAAAGATCTTTTTATCTCAAGGTTATTTATTAGAGGTATTTCCGGATACGTCAGAAGACGATGAATATAGTGAGTTCTGGAGACTTTTCAACCGGAAGGAAGACAGCCCTCACTTTGTTGTCACAGGAAATGGGACTAAAAACCAGTAATCGCATAATTAAAGAAACGAAAAAAGCACAAACCCGTTGGAACCAAACGTTTTTGTGCTTTTTTCTTATTTTATAATTGAGTTACATATAATCATAAGCAGAATCATCAAAATAGAGCCAGTGATAATATTCAACCTGCGGATCTGTCATCTTCGAAACTTCTTCTTCATTGAATTTTTGATACTCAACTAATTTCTGCACTTTAGAATTTCTTTCCACTTGGCTCATTTTAAATCCTCCTTATAGTTTGAGAAGTAACAATGTATTTAAATATAGAAAGCGTTTTCTTTTTCTTGTTTTTATTATATATCTCAATATGAGATTAAAACAATATCAATTATAGATGATTTTTCAAAAAACAATATAGAAATGGTATTATGGCGTCGGATTGGGACAACAAGGCTTCTGCAATCGAAATTAAATAATGGGTGATTCCCAATGGCAAGGCTAAAAATTTTTTTGTTAGTATTGTTGCTTAATCCCTAAAAAACATTATGATAACTAGCTCTATAAATTAGAAATAAAGCTAGCTTAACACAGCTAGCTTTATATTTTTTATGCTGTTTTCCAGAGCTGTACATTTTCAACTGTCGTTCACTTTGTTATAAAAGCTCTTTAACATTTTCATCATGTTACGTCCTGAAGTTCTTGACATTTGATTATTATCTTCATCATCATGAGTACTCAGGTACCAGCTTCCTTTGTTATCTTCATTTAATCTATATACCTTATTCGTTCTACTGTCTGTATAAAAGTTTCCATCCTTCAGTCTCACACAATCCCCCCTCTACCAAGTGTCTATCCTGTATTATGCCCAAGATATCAATTTTATGAAAAATTTCATATACCCAAAAACAGCAGGTTTCTTAATGCGCTTATTATTTTGTAAGTAATCTACAGAGGTGCAAAAATGGTGAAAGTCCATTGAATTTACGTACTGCTAGTAAACCTTAAATTAGTTCTTAATAAGATACATATATTTCCACCTTGAATTTTATCTATTTTTCTGTATTTGCTATCTTCCGTTCTGTGTGTTACGCTTAGGTTAATTATTTTTGTTCGGTGTGGGATTGAGAGAAGAGAAATCTCTTCCATAGAAATTTTCATCTTAAGATAGTATGGTTGGACAAGGGTAGTAATACAAGTGTGGAGATTCCACACTAGGAGGCAATATTATGGAACAAGGTACAGTAAAATGGTTTAATGCAGACAAAGGCTTCGGTTTTATCGAAATTGAAGGCGGAGACGATGTATTCGTACATTTCAGCTCTATTCAAGGTGAAGGCTTTAAATCATTAGAAGAAGGTCAAAAAGTAACGTTTGACATCGAACAAGGCCAACGTGGAGCACAAGCTGCTAACGTTCATAAAGTAGCATAATTAAAATGAGTAAAAAAGACTCCACCTAGGAGTCTTTTTTTTTACTTTTGATTTCAGTAGCTCGCAAAAGATATATTATATCTTATTTTAAAATCTCGTTATAATAGAAAAACCAGCGTTTTAAGGCTGATTTTTGGATAATACGAAGGTACAAGGTATGGACTAGTTAACCATACACTAGAAATACAAAGCAAATATGGCATGTTTGTTTGGTAAGAAGTTTACTTTCAGTTAAAGAAGTGCCGTAAGTTTTTTATAGATTTTTACAACAGACGGATATAAATTATTTTTGATGGGGATTAGGAGACGCACCTAAAAGCCGTTCTCCTGTTCTCATTTTATGGCCACATAAAGGACACTTTTGGTGTTTTTGATAAGAGAAATTTTTTCTCATCCAACCATTACATTCTTCTGATTCACATTCCCAAATCTCTATTTGTTCTTTAGGTAAGGGCTCTTGATTTTTCTTCCTATGGTTATAATACATAACTACATCATCCCTCCTCCTAAATAGTATACCTTTTAAAAAAGAAATAGTGAGAACCATATCTTTCTAAATTAAACCACACTTTATAGATCCTATAAAAATTTATAAATACACGTAAGCGCGGATAAAATAAGGCATGAATTCGCCTTGTATAGATACGCTAAAATAAGATGTTCGTGAATAATAACTCTGATTTCCAATACGCAGAAATGAATAAATAATATCTCTCGTTAAAGAGTACTTTTTTCATTTCTGAATTTAAGTAAGAGAAGGAGCACAAAAAAATGAAAAAATTTTCTGATTTTAATTTAAGCAAGGCCATTGAAAAGGCAGTTCATAACTTGGGTTTTGAAGAGGCTACGCCGATTCAGGCTGAATCCATTCCGATAGCTATGACGGGTAAAGATCTAATTGGACAAGCTCAAACCGGTACTGGAAAGACAACAGCTTTTGGCATTCCTCTTATAGAGCGGGTTGAGCTTGGTGAAGAAGGGATTCAGGGAATAGTCTTAGCACCGACACGTGAACTGGCTATACAAGTAGCAGAGGAGTTAAACCGAATTGGACAGGTAAAAGGAGTTAAAACGCTGCCCATTTATGGAGGTCAGGATATTAATCGTCAGATCAAAGCCCTTAAAAACAGACCGCATATTATCTCGGCAACCCCAGGGCGCCTTAAGGACCATATGAAGCGAAGAACCATTCGTTTAAATCATATTCGTACAGCTGTTCTGGATGAAGCAGATGAGATGTTAAATATGGGCTTTATTGAAGATATCCAAACGATTCTTGGCGGCATCTCTTCTCCCCATCAAACCTTACTATTTTCAGCAACCATGTCGAAGCAAGTACAAAGTCTAGCCCAGAAATTTATGAACGATCCTGAACTCGTAAAAGTAAAAGCGAAGGAGTTAACGGTAAAGAACATCGAGCAGCAATATATGGAAATTTCAGAGAATCGAAAATTTGATGTTCTTTGTAATCTCGTAGACCTTCAATCACCAGACCTTGCTATTGTGTTTGGACGCACAAAAAAACGTGTGGATGAACTTGCTGAAGGGCTAAAAAAGCGTGGGTATGCAGCAGAAGGCATTCATGGAGATCTTACGCAATCCAAACGTGCCGATGTAATTCGTCAATTCAAGAATCATACGATTGAGATTATGGTTGCAACCGACGTTGCAGCAAGAGGACTTGATATTACAGGTGTTAGCCATGTCTACAATTTTGATATTCCTCAGGACCCTGAAAGCTATGTTCATCGTATTGGCCGAACAGGACGGGCAGGTACTAAGGGATTGGCAGTTACCTTTATAACTCCAAGAGAACGTAATCACTTAAAAGTGATCGAAGATGTCACGAAAACCAAAATGTCTAGACAATCACCTCCTACTTCTAGTGAGGTAATGGCAGGGCATCAGGAAGCAATCATTCACCAGGTTTTGGCCGCTATCGACAAGGGGGAGTTTGTGGAATACAAGCCAATGGCGGAAAAGTTATTAGAAGAAGTGGATTCTGTTTCTTTACTGTCAGCCACTTTAAAGCTCTTAACAAAAGAATCAAATATGACCTCTGTCCAATTGTCTGAAGTGGCACCACTTCGTAATAAAAAGGCAAAAACAGAACGTAAGAGAAATAGAGGGAGAAAAGAAACAGTAGGCCGTAAAAAAACATATAGAAAATAATCCCTGATTATTTTTGATGCGAGAAAGGATAATGGCTATGAGTGAGAAAATATTTAGTAATGGAGAAGTAGTAACGATAAGAGTATCGAATGAATTAGTGACAATCTTAAAAAGTCATTATGTAAAAAATATGAAAAGATACTCTTATACAGTCGATAAATACCCAAGTACCTTTTTCTTTGAAGAAGAGTTAAAAAAACACGAACTATAATTATTGATGAATAAGTGTTGATATAAAAATCTTTTTAAGTAAAAACAGACTCTGAAAATAGAGTCTGTTTTTTAGTATGGTTTCTTATGCTTTATTTACGTTTGTCGCTTGTGGTCCACGTTGTCCCTCTTCGATATCAAAAGTCACTTCTTGCCCTTCATCCAAGGATTTAAAGCCTTCACCTTGAATAGCTGAGAAGTGAACAAATACATCTTCTCCACCTTCGCGCTCAATAAATCCAAAACCTTTGTCAGCATTAAACCATTTCACTTTACCGTGTTCCATTTTTTGTTGCCTCCTAAAATGTAGAAAATAAACCAGATTATCATTAAATCTAGCTTATTTATATATTATCCCAATGGAGACATCTTAAACTTAAATTAATTTGATCTTTTTAACTTTCTTTATCATCACTCATTCCATTAAAATGTAACAAGTGTATGACTATAACATCATAGTGAGGTTCTCGTGCAAAAACTTCAAATAAACATGGAAATGATAGAAGTTGAGTATTAGCCACTGTTCACACAATCATTAAGGGTATTGAATTCATAAATATGAACCTAAATTAGATGCGAGAGCATAATGGGAGCCGTCTGTCCAAAAGAAAGGGAAGTTCACTCAAAAAACTTTTGAATAGTGGCGTAAAAATACATTCGATTAGATAGAAATCTATATACCTTTTTCATATAAATACAACCTTCGCACTAGAATCCGTAAACTTGTTTCCACATAAAAAATGACGCCGTTTTAGGCGCCATTTTTTATAGAATAGAGAAGGACACACCCTATGCACGGGCGGTACTCTTAACACATCGTCTTGATTTGATAATACCCAGTGTTTAAATTTAATAAACCTTTGGTTATGATGCTTTATGCAAAATATCTACGTGTACCTTTTTAGTGAACCTAAGGTTTCTTAGAGTCATCGAGCAAAAGAGCCCTTACAGATGCAGTGTTTTATGAAGAAATTTCAAATAATACTGGATATTATCAAAATTATTTATTAAATTTCTTTGGAAACTGCTTCACAACTCCCGCAGATATAGTATCTGCCATTAAGATAATATGTGATACTCCTTCATCAATTGAAACGATTCTTGCCTCCCAATCTTTTTCTAAGCTTGCAGATAAATCATTTGTCACTAATTTTAGATGCATATACAGTAATTTTTTCAAGTCTTCATTTTTTAAGTAAGGGTTGGCCTGGCTAAGGAACGCTGCTATATCATCAGCATTTCTATACCATTCTTTGTTTAATTGATTCACTAAGACGTTCTTTCCCGCTTTAGCTGCATCTACAATCTTGCCAGCAATCACAATATGTTCCTTAAGCAAATCCGTAAGTCTATTCCCAGCTTTCTCTCCGTATATCGGCTTAACAGCATTCCCGATATCTTCTTGATTTTTTAATAATCTTGTCAACACCTGTTTTTGGTCTTCTGACCCTGCTGTTGTTGCACTTGTAATATAATTGCTTGTCCACAGTACATGATCCATCCAAAGTCTTCTGAATTCATTTTCAAACTTTACCTGAGATTGACTAACACGATGTTCTTGTGTTTCAGCACGAGCACTACTTGGTTCAACCAGCATGTTTAGTGAGAATAACAACATAAATCCCACCATTAATAATCTTTTCATAAAAACGTTCCCTCCAATTTAAACGAGTATGCGCCTTATTATTTGTATATGGGATTTTTTACATTCCTCAAAATGTTACATTCTAATAAAAAGTTTTATAGGGTATCTCCACACTTTCAATCAGCCCACATAGAGGAAGGGTTACAGAAGATACCTTTCTGTAAGGTTATAGTAGAGAAAATAAAGCCTTTTTTTGTTCGCTAACAAAGAAACCGTTATTGAGGTCTAATTTCATTTCGATTTTTTTGACTCATTCAATTATTTATACATTCTCTAAAAAATATATTTAACATAAGAACCTAATGGCAACACTATAAACAATAGTTAGTGAATAGGATTTTCTTGCATATGTTTGGGATTTTTGCGAGTTGAAACTAAAAAATGTGATAAAGATTAATGAGCTGTTCCTTTCACATAAGCTTGTCAGAATACTATCTAGAGAGAGGTCGAACAATATGAAAGTGACGGATACACTTGTTCAATGTTTAGAAAATGAGGGAGTTGAATATATTTTCGGAATACCCGGTAAAGAGACCTTGGATTTTATTGATTCCTTATCCAACTCTAAACAGATTCAATTCGTGAATGTGAGGCATGAGCAAGGAGCTGCTTTTATGGCAGATGTATACGGAAGGTTAACAAACAAAGTAGGGGTATGTTTATCAACATTAGGCCCTGGAGCTACTAATTTATTGACAGGTATATCTAGTGCAAAGCTAGACCATTCTCCTGTTGTTGCTTTAACAGGACAGGCTGCTTTGGGAAGGCAGCATAAAGATTCGCACCAGTATATGGACATTATCAAAATGGTGGAACCGGCAACGAAGTGGGGTGTTCAGATAAAAGATGCACAAACGCTTCCTGAGATTATTCGAAAAGCATTTAAAATTGCACAAATGGAAAAGCCAGGACCCGTAGTAGTAGAATTGCCAGAAGACTTAGCAACTCAAATCGTTCCCATTAAACCTATTTTACCTACATCTATACCCGTAAGCATACCTATATTGAATTCCATTCAGGCTGCCAATACTCTTATTAAACAGTATGAGAGACCTTTTGTGATTATCGGTAACGGCGCTGTTAGACAGGGAGCCGTGGATGAGCTTCAGCCATTTATTGAACGCCTTCAATCACCGGTTACCCATAGTTATATGGCTAAAGGTGTATTGGCTAAAAATCATCCGCAAAATTTCTTTACGTTTGGATTTAATGAAAAAGATGAGGTGCTCGCAGGCTTAAAGGAAGCTGACCTACTTATTGCAATTGGATTTGATTTTGTCGAAAAGTTACCCAAAGAATGGAACACGGAAAAAAAACCAATTTTACATATAGATACTTTACCGGCAGAAATAGATGAATATTACCCTATAGAGGTCGAATTGGTTGGAGATATAAAGCAGACTTTACGAGTATTCAATCAGCTTGATATTCCTTCTAAACCATGGATTCCCTCTGGTAATCTCCAAAAACAAATTAAGCAATCTTATCACATTGAAGAGAAAAAGATAGACAGCAATTTACTGCCTTTAACAATCGAGAATATCTTGCATATTATTGACAAGCTCTCTTCAGAGAAAACCATTGTGATTTCAGATGTGGGAGCTCATAAAGTATCTATAGCTCGAACTTATCAACCTAAAAACCCTAACAGGTTCATTATATCAAATGGTCTAGCTTCCATGGGTATTGCTCTACCAGGCTCAATTGGAGCTAAGCTAGCCTGCCCTAATGATCCAGCTATTTGTATTACTGGAGATGGAGGAGTCTTAATGAATTTTGCTGAAATAGAGACGGCAAAGCGCTTAGGACTTTCATTCATCATTATTGTTTTAAACGACTCTACATTAAAAATAGAGCAGGAAATGATGAACAAAAAGTTTGGTAAGAGCTATGGAGTAACTTTTACAAACCCAGATTTTGTTCAACTGGCAAAAAGCTTTGGAATTAAAGGAGAACAGGCAAATAGTTTAGTTGAATTTAAAAATATAATGAAAAGAGCCTTACAAAGTTTAAATGAGATTGTCCTAATTGACGTTCTTCTAAAAAGCTGATTGCGATTTCTCCATTATTTTGACGAGTTATCTCTGTTAAGGGATTAATTTGTAGATTCACTAGGAAATAAATGTTTTTAATTTTTTAAAATAAGCTAAGCTGAGTTCAACCCAAATCCAACTATAAAGGAAAGTAAATATAAAAATTAAACCAGTAGTAGAAAAAGAAAAATTTCTGGAAATCACGGGACCTAGTACTGGGAATTTGAAACCGTACAATAAGGTAATAATCCCAACAGTTAATAGAGTGGCACCACTTACAACAATGTATAATCTCTTTTTAAAAAAGTAAAAAGAAGCTCCTATGCCCATTCCCAACATTCCTGTTGTAAAAGGAAAAATAATAAGTTCACTTGGCTGGATAATCAGAAGAAGCAGATTTGTTAGTATATAGGCAATAAATCCTAGAGGGAGCGAAAGTGTAAAACAAAAAAGAATGGGTGCAGTAGAGAAGGGACTAATAAAAATTCCTATTCCCGGTAAGAAACCTCCTGCTGATTGAAAAAGGGCTGCTAAGCTGGCGAAAAGAGCGACTGATACAAGCTGCTTAGTTTTAGATAGTCTATGAAAAAAAAGCTGCGCAGATTTTACTTCATTTGAAAGAGACTTTAAAAAGTACATGAATTTCACCTCCGTTAACTGTTTTTACATTATTTTAGATCATTGTCTGATATATCAACTCTTACATGGAATATATGAAGAAATTAAGAGAGAGGACTAATAAGTCGCATTTACTTTTACAGGAATAGGTTATATCCGTTAAGATAAATTTCTTTATCTTTCTAAAGGTATGTACTGTAGCCCATAAAATGAATCTTTTATGGGCTTTATTGATTAAAGGCTTTTTTATTTTCTAGAAAGTTCATTTGTTCATTCTTATAAAATAGCTGGTGAAAAAATTAAGCTATGATTTTTGGAAGAAAATCGATATCCAGTCGAATTTTATAAATATAAATCATGGAACAATTTCAAAAACAGTACCTTGATTAAAGTCAGACACTTTCATAGAGCCATACACTCCTAAATAAAGCCTGGTTTGACCCAGGTTCGTTCCCAAACTAACGTAGTAAGCTGCTTGAGAACCAAAATTATAATCAATCTCCACAACACTAAAATCATTTAACTTACAATCTGTACCTGCTCTGGTATAAGCTAAAACTCCTCTAACTGGGGATTGAGATTCTTTAACCTGTGCAATATCCGTAAACATAACGCTTCCTGTTAAGCTAGGGATTTTATTCCCCATATATGGCTGAACTCCTGTAAGGGAGGTCCCTCCAAATTTATTGGGGCGGGGATCTTTGTGAAAATAACTTGTTAAAGGCTGAAGACGTCTCACTGAAGTTTTTACCGCTTCATTGTAATAAGCAATTATTTTCTCATCCAAGGCCGGATTTTCAGAACACCTTTTTATAAACGAAGTCGGAAAATCTCCTTCCCATCCCCGCCAGCCAAGGTTAATAAATCCTTCTTGGCTGGGTTTAGCTCTCATTAAAGAAGCTTGAACAAGTTGAGGAACAGGTATTGGCTTATAATGAACAAATGAAAAAATCGACTCTACTACATCTTGTCCAACATTTCCCACATATTTGATGTACTGATTATAAAATTTTTGAAATGAAATCCCCGTTATATTGCGAACACCCTTAGCAATGAGCGTAAGAGTTTCCTGAATAGGTGAGGGGAGTTCACTAAAGCGTGTGACTACGGGTGGATTATGGATAAATGTATTCTTACCTACATCAATTTCAATTATTTTCCCGTAAATTTCTATATCATCCTGACTTAAGTTAAAGGGGTCATAGCCTGATCCACCATCTCCAGTTGTAAAGATAAGTTTTCCAGTTTCAGGTGAAAAGTTTAAGCTGTTGACACCATTATGATTAAAAAATGGTCTTCTTAAGTTAAGTAACGTCCGTCTTTTTTGAGGCTGAGCATTTGGTTGGAAAACCCATTCTTCCACTGTATCAATATGATCATATTTAGTTTCTCTATTTAACCACCTTAAGTTTGAAGTTTTAGGATCACACGGGTTAGGCCTATAATGTTCGGAAAGGGCACCTGGTCCTTGTGTTCCAGCTACTGAGTAATGAAGATAAAACAGACCGTTATAATAAAATTCTGGATGAAGCGCTAGCCCTAGCAATCCTCGTTCATCATATCCTCCCCGGGAAACACCTGGTTCAGACGTACCTAATTTTATGATTCGTGAGCGAATATCTAAAAAAGTCTGTATAGCTTCGTCTCTTATGTAAAAGATCTCTCCTACTTGGGTTGCAATAAATAAGCTTTCAAATGAGTCACCAGGAAGTATAGCTGTTTTCAACACGGTAGGTAAATTTATTTTACTAACAATAGGCCGTAAACTAACCTTAGCTTTTATCAACTAACTTGACACTCCTTTTTATTGTTTTCTTTTATAAGAATATGATTGTAACCGTTCTATTAGTATCAATACTATTTTATAAAGTTAGGTAACTTAACTAAGAGACCTAATTGAGAGGCTCTTTTCATAAAAATTATCCACTCCTGATTACGCCTGCTATTTTCTTCTTTTAGCCCTCACGCTTCTCTCAGCGTTCATAACTATTTGCGCTTTTCAGAAACTGAGATTAAGGAAAAGTAATACTTCATTCACAAAAAATAGTGATATTATTTTATGAATTGGAAAAGAATATGGCTTATGAAAGGAGTGAATGCAAATGTTTATGAAAAACTGGTTAACGGGATTCGTCGTTTTGTTTGCGATGATGATGGTTGTGATAACTCCAGGTTCACCCAGCGTTTTGGCTGAATCTGACGTGGTAAGACAGAAAGCCGTGGAGGTTCAGTTGAACGATGATTACTTCAATCCAGAAACCATCACTATCCCGAGTGGAAAAACGACAACGTTGATATTAAAAAATGAAGGTCAGAAAGAGCATACCTTCACAGTAGAAAAGCTCGGAATTGACGCTGAAGTCCAGCCTGGAAAAGAAAAAACCATTACTGTAAAACCACAAAGCCCTGGTACATATGAACTGATATGTAGGTATCATTTTAATAGTGGAATGGTGGGGAAAGTGATAGTCAAATAACAAGCAGGGCCAATCGGTCTCTGCTTTTTGAAGTGAATATAGCATTATTTTTCCATAGAAATAAAAAAGGCCTTTAAATTTAAAGGCCTTTTTATGTTTCGTTGATTTAATTGAAAAAACTAATTCATTCATTTTATATTGGAGTTAAAATTCTTTATTTATGTTAAGCATGCGCTCTTTTTTTCCTTTATGCGCCCATATTACGACTGGAATCAAGATTAAAGATAAAATTCCTCCACTTAACGATAAGGTCGCATAGCTTGAATGAGCGACGACCATTCCAGATAAAGCCCCACCAGAAGCTCCTGCTAATGCAATTAAAACGTCTATAGTTCCTTGAGTTTTAGCTCGTGTTGATGGTTCTGTAGCATCAACAATTTGTGCAGTTCCACTTATTAATCCTAAGTTCCATCCCAATCCAAGTAAAGAAAGGGCAAGGACTAGAAAACCCATTGAATCACTTGGCGCCATAGCTGCTACGAGGCCTGCCAAAAGTAAGGTAACTCCAGAAGCAATGGTCATGGCAGTTCGGCCAATTTTATCAATTAAAATTCCCGTAACTAGTGAAGGAAGATACATTGAGCCTATATGAGCACCAATCACAATTCCTACTTCACGTAAACCATGACCATGATGGCCCATATGTACAGGTGTCATAGTCATAATAGAAACCATTACAATTTGAGTAAGTACCATAACCGTTGCACCAACAGCCACTCCTTTTTTGTTTGTTGACTGCTCAGCATTTGTTAAACTCTGTTGAGTGTCACGTTCTTGTTTATTTATTTCTATTGCTCTTGCTATTAGTAATGGATCTGGACGAAGCATAATAAAAAAGACAAGACCAGCTAATATATATGCAGCTGCTGCTAATATGAAAGGTCCTGCAAGTGCCGGAACCCCAATTGAAAGTGCAAAATGTCCCATGACATTAACTAAATTTGGTCCTGCAACAGCTCCAAATGTGGTGAAAACCATGGCCATGCTAACTGCAGTTGCCCGTTGTTTTACACTTGCTAAGTCTGTACCTGCGTAACGAGCTTGCAAATTAGTTGCTGTTCCTGCTCCATAAATAAGCAGAGAAGCAAATAAGAGAAAAATACTATTTATAATGGCTGAAAAGATAACTCCAATTGCGCCAATTCCCCCTACTATAAAACCTGTTGTTAGACCAAAGCGACGTCCATATCGTTGCGAAAGCCTTCCAACTGCTAAAGCAGCTCCTGCTGACCCTAAAGTAAACATAGCAGTTGGTAATCCTGAAACTGCATCTGTACCAAGCATTTGCTGAGCAAGGATTGCTCCTACAGTTATTCCAGCAGCAAGACCGGCCCCTCCAAAGATTTGTGAAAGGCCAACGATAAATAATGTACGTTTGTATAACCTGTTCTTCTTTTCAGGAGAGTCAATATAACTTTGAATTAAATCATTCGTATACCTTGTCATGTTAAACACCTACTTACATTTTAATTGTTAATAAATTGGTTCTATTTATATATATTCAATTATTCTGTGGAACCCTGGATAAAATCCCCTCCTTTAAATTTTATATAAGGTAAAGAATTCTCCTAGCTTTTATTATTGGAGCGTTTGTAATGAACTCAATAGGTATTACTATGATAAATAAAAAAAGCAGCCAAATACGTGAGTGTCTTTTTCACAAGGAAGAGGTTTTGAACGTTTATAATTAGGTTAAACATATTGTAACAATTATTTTTTATTTATTCTGCATATTTAAATTATTCGTTCGTAATGGTACAATAAAATGATGGAAAGAGGATATGATGCTTCTTTCTTAATAAAGGATGAAGAAATATGGATATTAAGGCTCAGCAAACAAAGCTGGCGAATAATTTGGGCAAATTGTTACGAGATAACTTTGGAAAAGGTCCCGAGGCTGTTCATGTTACGATATATGAACCTTATGTTGTTATTTATGTCAGTGGCTTCGTATCACCTATGGAACAAGTACTGTTAAACCAAAATGAAGAACTTCAAGTGATGACTACAAGAGAGCTTTTGGTAAAGACTCTTGAACCTCAAATCACTGGGCAAATTAAAGGGATTACAGACCTTGACATTCAGCACTTATATTATGATTGGAATTTAGATCATCACTCCGGAATTTTTGTGGGAGTGTGTCTGGACGATTTGAAAGCCGATTTGACTGAGGGCGACCCTTACCCAGGAAAACAAGCAATTCATGATCGAATTATAAAGATGAGTGAGATTGCACAAAAAGGACCTGAAAAAATTTCTTCATATAAATTAAGCGATCGTACATTGGTCATCGTACGGGAGGGAATACTGGTGGCTATTGAAAAGCAGCTAATTTCGTTGGGTTTTGATGACACCTTACGCATCTCTAAACGTCCTTTGGAAAAAGGAATCTTACGGCAAAACGATGACTATGATGAGATATTAAATGCAGACATTCTTGATATTTTTGTAGATTGGGATTTTGAAAAGGATAATAGTATTATTACGCTTATCCTAAAACCAAAAAATTAATGAGGCAGTAATGAATTGGACACACTGTGCCAAACATAAGCCGAGGAAGCAAAGGACATACCTTTTCTTTTTCGGCTTATTTTTGTTGTCTAAAAAGAGTAAGTCCTTTTGTAACGGAATAATTCCCTAAAACAGCACCTAAAAATAGGATGTGCCAACAGAAAGGATTTGGTCGGGATGGCTGATAATCATGAGATTGTATTGTTTATAAAAGAGCTTCGTCGATTGTTGCAGGATTATCAAAAGTATGACAATGAATTATACAAAGAAGAAATTAGCAAGGATATAATCCTTTTAAGTACCATTATCTATGGAAGTAAAATTGGAATTTCAAATAAAAGAAGAATCTTGAAACACAGAAAATACAAAGGTAAACAGAAACCAATCTATTAAAGATATACTAGTATGCCTCGTTTACACTTTGTGAAAAGTTAATTCTTATTACCAAAAATGATCTTATGATGAAGAAGGATTTTTCATAAAACATCACGAATAGTATACCTTATGAAACTAGAAACTAGGTGCACCATCTATGGATAAAACGAAACTGGAAAAAGAATTAAGTAGCTATATGGGAAGGTTACTTCGTGAAAACTTTGGAAGAGGTCCTGGAGGTGTATTCACCGTCATTTCTCCTCCTTTTATAACCGTTTATTTTAAAGCCTTTTTATTACCTTTAGAAAAGGCTTTGTTAGACAAGGGACAAGTTATTTATGTTCAAAAAACACGTGATTTGTTAATGGAGACTTTAATTGAAGAGATAAAAGGATATATACAATTAAATATACATTTAGATATTGAAGAGTTTTATTATGATTGGAATTTAGAGCTGCAGTCTGGTACGTTTATTATGATCCATTCTGATAAAGAAAACATAGCTAATCATTCCTATAAAAATCAGAAATTGCTGCATAAAGAAGTTGAGGAAGTAACTCAAAAAGCAGAAAAATTCCCTCACGATGTTTCTTCTTATTTATTAGATCAGCGAACACTTCTTATAATCAGGGAAGGTATTATGGTAAGTATAGAGAAAGAATTAGTTCAATTAGGATTTGAAGAAAACCTTACATTGGCTAAAAGAAATCTCGAAAAAAGACTACTTCATGAACATAGTCAATCATTAGAAGTAATTTTAGATTCAAAGGTAACAGATATACTAGTCGCATGGGACTTTCATAAAGATAAAAGTACAATTCTTCTGATCTTAAACCCAACTTCATAACGGCACTGATAAGCTAGGCACTGAACTAGATGTAGGCCAAAAAGAAAGGTTATCTAACCTTTCTTTTTGGCCTATTGTTATTTTACTACTATTAAAATAAAGAAAGTGGTGATACTTATGTTATTTCAATCGGATGAAGGAAAGGAACCTTTAACTGTTGAGATACACACTGAAGTGGATATAGTAGAAGCACGTCAGAAAGGGCGAATGTTTTCTAACTGCTTAGGCTTCAGCACACTTGATCAAGCCCGAATTATTACGACTATTTCAGAATTATCCAGAAATATATATAAATATGCCACTACTGGAAAAATTACAATGGAAATAATAGAGAAACAACCTGAAATAGGACTCAAAATAATAGCTATAGATAAAGGGCCAGGCATTAAAAATATTCAAAAAGCGCTGGAAAGTGGCTATACAACGTCAGGAGGATTAGGCGTTGGTTTATCAGGGGTGAAAAAATTAATGGACGAATTCACCATATCATCTCAAGAAGACCATGGCGTTAACATCCAGGTTATAAAATGGAAAAAAAAGAAATAAATAAAACACACGTTTATCTAGATTATGTAGGAAGATGTATGGACTTATTAGCAGCTAAAAGAAGAAATATCTAGATAAAGAAGCCGAAGGAAGACTGCATTCCCTCTTCACGAAAGAACCCTCCACTAAATAACAGGTATCTCCTGAAGAATATAATCCCCTTGGTTTACTTTGGCCTATGGTCTAAAAAACTGAGATTAAACTAGTAACTTTATTCTCAGTTTTACGCTTTATCCTACAAACTCCCTTGGTTTTTATATAAGGTATGTATTACAGTCGCTGATTACAGACAGTTGAATGTAATAATTCAGTAAAAAACTAATTATTTATAGGCATTCTCATCACCATAATTTCTGAAACAGTTCTCTATTCGTAGTTCATCAAAAGCTTTAGGAGAGCAATAGAGGAGATGGAGTATGTACTGATACTTACCATCACTTAACTCAGTTATATAAACAAACAATACTCATATACATTTATTGAATGGCTTTTTTAAACTTGTCACGAAATAAAACATAATTCGATAAAGAGTACATAGGAGGAGAAAACATGTTTGTTCATATAGTTCAACCTGGTGATACCCTGTCTTCAATAAGCAGTAGATATGATTATCCCATTGCGCAGCTTAGGAAGGTAAATGGGTTAGAAGAAACAACTATTGTTCCAGGTCAAGCCTTACTTATAGCTTCTTATGTATACACAGTTCAACCTGGTGATACGATGAGGAGAATTGCTAAGAAGGCTTATGTGTCTTTAGAACAATTAAAAAGGGCCAATCCTTCAGTCCATTATGATTATTTGCAGGTGGGAATGAAAATGAAAATTCCTAATATATCCGACTATATTGCAGGTACACTGGAGTATTATGCCGTTCGAAATCCAGAATTAGATCGCGATTTAATTACTGATTTTGCAACTTATTCCTCGTCCATTTCTATCTTTGAATATCATTTTGGCAGCAATGGAGATATTATGAATGATTTAAACGATTTAGTAGCGATTGAAACGACTTGGAAAAACCGAGTTACACCGTTAGTTACGATTACTAATTTAACTTCTGAAGGATTTAGTTCTGATCTTGCCCATCAAGTTTTAAATAATCCTCAGGCAAGAAACAATCTTGTTAATAATATTTTTTATTTAGTATCTAGAAAAGGCTACGGGGGGGTGAATATTGATTTTGAACGTGTAAAGGCCGAGGATAGAGATCTTTTTACAGGATTTTTACGTCAGCTTGGTGAACGTTTAAAACCTGCAGGGTACGTGTTGACCATAGCGGTTCCAGCGAAGACAAGCGAAGATATTCCTTGGTTAAAAGGGTATGATTACGGGGGAATAGGTGCCGTTGTTAACTATATGTTCATTATGGCATATGATTGGCATCATGCAGGCAGCGAACCAGGGCCTGTTGCACCTATTACTGAAGTAAAAAGAACAATAGAATTTGCGATAAAAAGTGTTCCTCGAAGAAAACTTATCATTGGAGTCCCTTTGTATGGATATAACTGGTCAATTCCTTACAAGCCTGACACAGTAGCATCTGCTATATCCAATCAAAATGCGATTAAAACAGCGATGAGATATCAGTCGCCCATCCAATATTCTAACGAGTATAAATCCCCATTTTTTCAGTATAGAGATCAAGCGGGGCAAATGCATGAAGTATGGTTTGAAGATGTAAGAAGCATGAGTGAAAAAATGGTGTTAGTTCGTAAATTTGGTTTGCAAGCAATAGGAGCTTGGCAATTAACACTTGGATTTACGCCAGGGCCTTGGCTTTTAAAGAAATTTTTCACTATTAGAACGGTATAAATAGCATTAGTTTTTATCGATCAATTTCGATATTTTTCAGTTAACAGTTATTCGATATACGTGGTTAACAATATAAAAATTTTATTTATAGTAACTTATAAGAGATTGGAGGGACTGCTATGGCAAAAAGGATAGATGTCTCAATAAAGCAGCATCAATTAAAACTATATGATGGAGCTAAATTAGTAAAGACATATCCTATTGCTGTAGGGAAAATGATCACTCCAACTCCAACTGGAAAATTTAAAATCATTAATAAAGATACGACCCCTCCAGCTGTATTTGGCCCCTTATGGATGGGACTGTCAAAACCTACATATGGAATACACGGAACTAATGATCCAGCTTCTATTGGCAGAGATATGTCACATGGATGTGTAAGAATGGACAATGAAGATATTCTAGAACTTTCCTCTGCAGTTCCTATTGGAACACCGGTGTATATACATAAATAATAGTTTAAGAAAAGTACGACTGTTTATATTTAGCTAACTGTCGAGGTCGAGGGTATCAAAGTTTATGGATATACGATCCAATCATGGGGTTTTTGTATAATAATAAAAAAGTACCCCCGTTAACAGAGGTACTTTTAGCATTTTAACTTATTTTGATGCTGAAGACGTAGTAACTTCTGGAGACGTTACTTTGTCATAAAAATCTACGAATTTGTCACGATCCTCGCTATCACGGTAAGCCATAGCAACACGTGGATGTTCATTCAGCACACCAGAAATCATGTAAGGAATGATATAGCCCCATTCCCACTTTTGACGCATTTCAAGCATATGCTTTTCAATTACTCCAAGAATCGGCTTCATTTCATAGCTTGGTTTTGGTATGTAGCTAACAAGCAGCTCTGTGTTACAGTTACCAGCTGCACGGCCCATACCATAAACAGATGAATCAAGGAATGTAACTCCATTACGCATCGCAGTTAATGTATTAGCAAAAGCTAGCTGCATGTTGTTATGCGTATGGATCCCAAGCTGTTTGCTAGGAATCATAGCTTGGAACTTTTTCACTTGATGCTCAATATCCGCAGGGTCTAGGCTTCCAAAGGAGTCAACAATATATACAACATCTACGGGGCTTTTCTTTACCATTTCAAATGCTTCAATAAGCTGATTTTCCGGTACGCTAGATAGTGCCATAATGTTAAGTGAAGTCTCATAGCCTAAATCGTGAAACATTTTTATAAGCTCTAAGCCTTTATCTACTTCGCGAATATAGCATGCCACTCGAATCATATCTAACATACTTTGTTCACGCGGCAGGATGTCATTTGGATCTACACGCCCAATATCTACTAAGGCAGATAGCTTCGTGAACTTTTTCTCAGGGATAATTTCTTTGAGAAAGTTATCGTCAAGAAATCTCCATGGATTGGGCTCAGTTGCTTGAAGAAGCTTAGGAGAATTTTTATAACCAATCTCCATATATTCAACGCCGGCTGCGCTTAGGCCGTTATATAAGTCTTGCACAAATTCAACGCTAAAATCCCAATTATTAATTAAACCTCCGTCGCGAATGGTACAGTCTATAATTTTGCTATTATGTTCCATGATAGTGATTTCCTCCTATGTAGTCTATTTATGTATTAACTTTATCGCTTTTATGCTTTTAAGCACTAAACTCTCCTACTGTGTTTATACCATGACTGATTCAAAGGCGTCAATGTATTTTCTACATGTGTCTCTGCTTTACTGTATTTTATGGGTAGGAGATGATTCAGCTTTTTATCCGCTTGCTGCTCTTAAAACAACACCAAGTTCAGCAGTACAACCCCTAGTATATACAAATACAACCTTTATTACATCACTATCTACTGCAAAAAAGGTTGTTTTTTAAGTGAAACTGTTTATTAAGGAGGGAACTGCCATTAGTATCTAAGTTATAGGTTTAGAGTGCTCTATAATTAATCCATAAATTTAGGAAGAGATTTAAAACATGAGAAATAAGAGACTTTTTCCGCATTAACAGTTGTATAGGGAGTATTAGCTGTGGCTTAATCATTCTAATTTACTTGTCTTTACATCATCCAAAATGTAAGGATTGATAAGAGTATAGAGGTAATAAACATCGCAATCAACGGCTTTAATGCTTTTGTTCGAAGAGCCTTCATGCTCACATTTAACCCTAATCCGACCATAGCCATTGTTAAAAGAAAGGTAGTTAGGGTTGAAATATTATTCATGATCGTTTTAGGTATTATAAGGTGCTTACCAACGACATAGCTCCCAAAAATACTCATGATTATAAAACCTATTAAAAACCAAGGGAATTCAATCTTCGTATCCTTTTCAATTTTTCCTGTTCGCTTCATCCAGTACATTAAGATAAAGCTTAATGGTACAAGTAAGAGCACTCTGCCTAACTTAGCCAACAGGCCAATAGCCAGGGCATCGCGTCCAGCCGGTGCTGCAGCTAGAGCTACATGCGCAATTTCATGGAGGCCCACGCCTGACCAAATTCCATATTGAATATTCGTTAAATGTATATAAGGTCTTAAAATGGTATACCCAATTGCAAATAGGGTTCCCACTAAAGCAATAACACCAGCTCCGATAGCTGTGTCTTCTTCTTTTGCTTTTACAATCGGAGAAACAGCTGCAATAGCTGCAGCACCGCATATTCCTGTTCCTATCCCTAAAAGAAGGGATAAACCGCTATCAGCCTTCATCCATTTGGCTAGAAAAACCGTTAAAACAATCGCAAATACAGCCGTTCCCACATCCCGAAGCAACAATCCTAACCCTTGATGAATAACAACATCAATATTAAGCTTTAGGCCATATAAAATGATGGCATATCGTAACAGCTTTTTAGAAGAAAATTCAATTCCAGATCTTATTTTTTCAGGGTACCCCCAAATTTGACGATACGTGACTGCTATTATAATTGAACAGGCTAGTGGACCAATATGATTAAACCCCGGGACTTTCGCTAAGCCATAAGCAAGTAAAGCAAAAAGAAAAGTAAAAGCGACTCCTCCAGCCGATACAGAAACAGTAGGTGACGTCCGGATATTTATTCGTGAGAATAGATTTTGCTTTTGAGCTTTATTTATATTTATCATGCATTTCATCTCCAATATAGATTTTTATCAAGCAAAGTTTCACACAAGAAATATGTACTTTAACTATAAAAGACAGTTTATTATTAGTAAAATATAGATAAATCATAACTATAATTAAAAATATTAATAATAGACACAACAAAGCAGCAACTTGATTTTCAATGACTCTGAAGATCAAGCTGCTGCTTTTATTGGTTGTTATTCTTTAATACCCGCTTTTATATTTAAAGCATCGTCCATAGACTACTAATTTCACAGCCAAAATGAAAATATATATTCTTATGAGAGAGAGGCAGCCTTGCTAGCTGCTAAACCTTTTTTGCGTCTATACCATAGCAATATCAAACTGCCTAATACGCAAAGGAAAGACACTAATTGAGCTATTCTGATATGAGAAGTTAGCATTAAGCTATCTGTACGCAATCCCTCTATAAAAAATCTTCCTATCGAATACCATAGCAGGTAAGTAAGAAAGACTTCGCCTCTTTTTAACAAGGATTTTCTTAGTACGATTAGGACAAGAACACCTATTATGTTCCAAAGTGATTCATAGAGAAACGTAGGATGATAGTAGGTTCCATCGATATACATTTGGTTAATAATAAAATCAGGTAAATGTAAAGTTTCTAAAAACTGACGTGTAACAGGTCCGCCATGTGCTTCTTGATTCATAAAGTTTCCCCACCGGCCAATAGCTTGTCCTAATAATAAGCTAGGAGCTAAAACATCAGCCATTTTCCAAAAAGAAAGATTCTTTTTTCTGCAAAACCATATAGCTGTTAATACAGATCCAATAATTCCACCGTGAATGGCTATGCCTCCATGCCAAATTGCGATAATTTCACTCGGATGTTCTTTATAATAACTCCATTCAAAAAGCACGTAATAAATTCGAGCTGTAATGATAGCAATCGGTAGTGCTAGCAGAAGTAAATCAGAGATGGTTTCTGAAGAGATCCCTCGTTTCTTTCCTTCTTTCGAGGCTAACAAGAAGCCTAAGAAAGCTCCTATCCCTATAATGATTCCATACCAATGGACTTCAAGTGGACCAAGGTGGAAAGCGATAGGGTTTAAAGGTTGTGTGTGCTGGTTCATGATTTTTCTCCTTTACTTCATATCGGTTGTCTTGCATTTTTTAAGAGTAGTATTAAATTAGAGTGCCTTTTTAGTATATCTAATTAGATAAAAAAAGGACAATTTTTGCTTACGAACGATCAATATTTCTTTGTCTACTTTAGTGTAACAGAATAGTCTCCTTAGAATAGTCAAAATTAAAATAGACAGTACATTGACTTAATTACCAAAATATACTATTCTTATTTTAGACAATATACTGTCTAAAATGGAGGGTGAATATGGATATTTATAAAGAGCTTTTTCTAATGCAGCAAACTTACGCTACTTTATTTTCTCTGGCAAATAAAATCCAAGTAAAGGGTGATAAATCTCTTGAACTTTTAACATCAAGACAGCATATGGCGATGGTGGCAATTGCTCATTTACCTAAAGATGAAACAACATTGAATAATATTGCTAGAAAATTAGGAACTACAAAACAAAGCGTCAAACAGTTAATTACCATTATGGAAAAGAAAGGTTATGTGGACGTAATTCCTAGCAGTAAAGACAAGCGTGCAGTTAACGTAAAAATTACAAAAGCGGGAAAAGAGGCACTGCTTGTTGTTTCTGAAAAAGGAATCTTCTTTTTAGAAGAACTTTTTAACAAGTTCTCAACTGAAGAGTTAGAAATAATGTGGAAACTTTTAAAGAAACTTTATAGCTTTGATGGTGAAGAACACGATGGATTTGAAGAAGAAGGCAACATCAAAATGGATGAAGATCACACTGAATTACAGTTGAGAGTAATAAGAGAGTTTGAAAGTCGAAGAGTTCAAGCAATTGATAATATGAGAAAGAATATATAAAAAAACTCGAGAGGCTAATCTAATTTAAAGCATATCGATTAATCCTTTTAAAATTTTAAAAATAAAGGATAAGGGAGAGCAATCATTATGTTTGAAATCAGCGATGAAACATTACGATTAATTAATAAAACCTGTAAAGAAAAAAAGCACTTGAAACTAACCGTTGGCTACTTAACGGACAATCAGTCTATTATAAAAGTCTATAATGAAAGCGGTGAAATTGACTCGTCAAAAAAATATCATTATGAAATTGGTTCTATTACGAAAACTTTTACTGTATCGCTGTTATCAAAATACATATTTGAAAACAAGGTGTCGTTAAACGACTCTATACAAAAATACATAAAAGAACTTAAAGAAGACATGTATTATCCTACATTGCTCCGCCTCGCTACTCACTCTTCTGGATATTCAGGAAGCTTACCTTTAAATAAAAGGGAATATTTTAAAATAATTTTAGGTTTGATTTTTGGCGGAAGTGATTTGAACAAAAATAATCCGTTGCATATGGATTTTAACAAAATGAAGATGCTAATCGAAAGAACTAAATTGAAAGAAGTAGATTATTCATGGAAATATTCCAATTTCGGCATCTCACTTATTGGGTATGCGTTGGGAATGGTATCGGGAAAGGGATATTGGGACACTATGAATGACTTTCTCCATGATGAGCTTGGACTAAAGGATACTTGTTTAGGAAGCTCAAATAATAATTTACAGGGTTATGACCGCAAAAATAATGATTGCGGTAACTGGCATTGGGACAAGGGAAATTTTATATCACCTTCAGGGGCGGTATCCTCAACCGCTGACGATTTACTTAAATACGCAAAAATAAATATGTACGAAGATAAACCATATCTGTCTTTATGTCATAAAAAACACGGCAATGGAACAAAGAAGTTTGATATGGGTCTTGGATGGCTGCTTTTAAAGAAAAACAATAATGTAGTGTTGCACGGCGGTGGAACAGGATGCTTCAGCTCCTTTTTAGGGATTGATAAAGAAAAGAAAGTTGCGTCCGTCGTTTTAGCTAATTATAGACTAGGCAGAAATGATGACGAGAATATAGGAATAGCTTTATTGGAAAGTCTACGGAAGTCAAAAGATATATAAGAATAGTCTGCAAAAAAACGAAGAAAATTAGTCTATTACAGTTCACCTTACCCCTTTAATTTCAATTAATTGAGAGATTATCATCCATATACCGACCCTCAAGAAGCGTAGATACCGCTTCTTTTTTTGATAAAACCGTGCTATTATCATTAAGGTTTGTGAAGAACAGAAGATTTTTGTCTTTGCATACATTCTTTTGGTATAGTGTTAGAAATAAGGAGTGGGTAAGTTGGTTTTTACTGAATTTTTCCAGCAGTTTCCCGTAAAGGTTTTAACGGTAGCACTGCTGATTATACTTATCGTTTATTTTATTCGTAAATTTATTAAGCTTTTCTTTGACAAAACGAGCTTTTTAGATGAAAAACGAGAAGAGACCTTGATGCATTTTTCTAATCAGGTGACAAGAGTAGTAGGCCTGGCTTTTTTCTTTATTTATGTGCTTAGCCATTTCTTTGACTTCGGAAAGATTCTCACTAGTTCAGTAGTGTTGGCCAGTGCCCTGGCAATAATTCTCCAGCATATCATTCGTGATTATATAATGGGACTGACTTACTTATTTGAACGTCAGATCCATCACGGAGATTATGTTATTCTAAACGGAAGCCGCCAAGGGAAAATAGAGGAAATTACGATGCGCTACTTAAAGATTCGTCAGTATGACGGCTACCTCTATACCGTCTCATATAGCAACATTACGGAACTTCAGAACGGAACCCGAGGAAGGCGCCGGGTAAATGAAAGTCTTATTCTCAACTATAGACAAAACCCTGACGATGCCTTCAAAGTAATGGAGCAAGTAGCACAAACATGTAACGAGAAATATGGTCAATATTTGTTGAAAGATGTGAATGGAATTCCTATAGAGAGCTTTCAATTCAATCAAATTACTGAACTGAACGTAGATTTTAAAGGTCACCAATATTCATTATCAGGCCTTGTAAAAGAAGCTGATTTTGTAGAAGCGGGCCAAAAGGTGAGATATGAACTCGCAATGGCTGCCTACAAAAATGACCTTATGATGGCTGAAAGCTTCGAGACAAGCCATTAAAAATAAAACTCGTCCCCTATTTATATACAAGATTTTATATTTAAGAAAAAAACACCCTTTTAATTTTTTAAAAGGGTGTTTTTTATTTTAAAAAATATCTATTAAGTACTTCTCCAATACAGATTAATTATCCGAAACCGAAAAAATTATTTAGTACATCTAAATTATTCTTCTAACAACATGGTAAAATTAAACAAAACACTCAAAAGGTAAAGGGGGATTAACTATGTCGCAAAAATCTAATTATACAAAAATCAACTCAAAAATGTGGGATGAATGGGCTTCATCTGGAGGAGAATGGTCATTAGCTATTAACCATCAAGATTTTGTAGATGCAACTCAAGGTAATTTTGATATTTACTTAACACCTTGTAAGCCTGTTCCACATCACTGGTTTATTCCATTTGAAAAAGCAAAAATATTGGGACTTGCTAGCGGAGGAGGACAGCAGTGCCCGGTCTTTGCAGCGCAGCATGCAGAAGTTACAGTGTTTGACTACTCTGATAAACAATTAGAATTAGAAAAAATGGTGTCCGCTAGAGAAGGTTATTCTATTGATTTAATTAAAGGCGATATGAGTAAGACATTTCCCTTTGAAGATGAGACGTTCGATATGATTTTTAATCCGGTATCAAACTGCTATATTCAAGATGTTGAACACGTTTGGCAAGAATGTTTTAGAGTTCTTAAAAAAGGTGGCGTTCTGCTATCTGGCTTTGCAAACCCTACTCTCTATTTATTTGGCGAAGATGAGAAAGAATTACAAGTGGTTCATAAATTACCTTATGACGGAACTAAAAGTACGATAGAAAATGATGAAGAACTTATAAAGAACGGCGGTGTACAGTTTAGTCATTCTTTAGAAACTCAAATTGGAGGACAGCTAAAAGCTGGATTCACTCTACAAGCTCTTTATGAAGATCATCACCATAAGGGGGAAATCACCAAATATATGCCTTGTTATATTGCAACTAAATCCATTAAATAATAGTTCGTTATCATGTTGAATGAGCTATCTCAACTTTTTCAATCGACTAAATTAGAAAATACATTTCAATCAAGTCAACTTAGATCTCAACTTTAGAATCCATCAAGATAAGAGGGAAGAGGTTGCAACTAAAATAGAAAATGGTGTTATTAAACCTAATATATCTGATAGTCCATCACTTATTCAATTACCTAAAGAGTATACTCAAGTGTTTAAAGGCGGGAGGCGACATCGCAGTCGAAACAAAAGGAAAGGCTAAATTAATTCTTTTCTTTACATATCGTGGGATGCTAGACAACTTTTCGGGATTTGTATATAACCTAAACGATAATAAGCCTTCAAAAAGCGATTTTAACGGGGACTTTAAACAAATAAAAAAGCGCATAAAAACAGGTATTTTATGTATCTTCTTATTAGTTAAAAATAGGGGCTTTAAATTATAATTCAAAGTCCTTATTTTTTAAGGCTGCCGACAGCTCTAATTATGATAACTAAGATTGTATGTCTTATCTACTATTAAAAAGCACCCACTATTTTGATGGCAGGTGCTTCTTGTTACTTATTACTTTTTATTTTTTGTTTGTAAATATTCTTTTTGAAACATACACATTCTTATAGCATTATGATAGCTTCCATCAACAAAAAATTCATCTTTTAACTCACCTTCAATAGAGAAACCAACCTTCTTATAGATATGAATTGCTTTTTCATTTTCCTTGTCTACAATTAAGTAAAGTTTATGCATATTCAATACCGAAAAGGCATAATTCATTGCTAGGTTTGTGGCAACCATGGCGTAGCCATGACCTTGATACGCAGGGTCGATGATAATTTGAAACTCTGCTCTACGATGAATATAATCAATTTCGACTAATTCCACTAACCCAAGCATATCCCCCTCCTTTTCAAGGATGAAACGACGCTCACCTTGATCGTGAATATGTTTATCATATAAGTCCTGTAGCTCTACAAAAGCTTCATAAGGCTCTTCAAACCAATAAGACATAATGTTTGCATCATTATTGAGTTCATGGACAAATTTTAAATCTTCTCTTTCCAAAGGACGTAACTTAAGTTCCTTATTCATTTCTCAAACCTCCACATTCTAGCATTACTTTAGCACTTTCCGTTTTAAATGTAAAAATTGCTGTAGTTTTAAAAAATAATAAGATATAGTGCGATTATTTACATCCTTATGAAAAGAACCATAGTATAATTTAAAAATCTCGCAAGTGAAATTCATTAACTTTAAGGAGGATCTTATGAAAAAAGCAGTTGGTATTCTTCTTATTTTACTATGCTGTATAAACCAAAGGGTTGAGGCAGCTAATCAACCTTCAGCAGCTCCTATAATACATCATGAAATTTATGTTTCTCCTACAGGGGATGACAAAAACCTGGGTACTAAAAGCAAACCTTTTAGAACATTAAGAAAGGCAAGTGAAGTAGCTCAGCCCGGAACTACCGTTTACATCAGAGGCGGTATCTACTATGAACAATTAATTATTAGCCGTTCAGGTACTAGACAAAAGCCTATTATCTTCAGGAACTATAAAAGTGAAAAGCCTCTTATTAGTGGAGAAAAAATAAAAAGTCGTTCTACAGATGGGGGGCTAGTTAGCATAAAAAATAAGAGCTACATAACAATTCAAGGTTTGAATATAGGTCATTCGTCTACTTCTAAGGAACAAAATACACCATGTGGTATTTTAGTAGAAGGAAGTGGAAAGAACCTTCGAATTATTAATAATCATATTTTCGATATTAAGACTGCACATAAAAATGGAAACGCTCATGGAATAGCTTTTTATGGATCCAAAGCGCCGCGTTCGTTAGAAAACATTGAAATATCGCGAAACCTACTTGAAAACCTGACCTTAGGTTTTAGTGAAGCACTAACTCTAAATGGAAATGTTAAAGATTTTATCGTCAATGCCAATACAATTCGAAACGTTGATAATATTGGGATTGACGTAATTGGCTTTGAAAAAGTAGCTCCTATTGAGAAATATGACCGAGCTCGTGAAGGACTCATTAGTGAAAACCATATTTACAACGTCAGCAGTTATTCAAATCCTGCTTACAAACATGAATACTCCGCTGGGGGAATCTACGTAGACGGAGGAAAAGATGTTATTATTGAGCATAACGTTTCAAGTCATAACGATCTAGGAATAGAAATCGCAAGTGAACACTATGGTAAACAAACTAGCAATGTTCAAGTTATACGGAATATGATTTATAAGAATCGTTTTACAGGAATTTCAATTGGAGGCTATGATAAAAAACGTGGAGGGACGATAAATACTCTTATTGAACATAATATTTTATATGGAAATGATACGATGAACATGGGTGGTGGCCAATTACTGATGCAATATCATGCAACTCATAACGCTATTAACAATAATGTTATGGTTTCAGTAAAATCTAATTTGCTTCTGGCCAATCTTCATTACTCAAATAAATATAATCAACTTAATCATAATGTGTACCTAAATAAAAGTAGAGATAAAGCGAATCGATGGATATGGAAGGGGAAAGAAATAGAAAGTTCTACTATCGTATCACCTAGGCTTTTTTAATGAAAATTTCTTTTTGGAAGATATTCTTTATTTAGTTGCTCGCTGGGATTCTATTTAAGGCCGAAAAATTATTCACTTCACTATCTGCTGGTTATACTTTTTATTTCATTGAAACAAAGAGAAAGGTGCGTTCATTGTAAATATACAAATGGATTGCAAGAAGATTCATGCTGGTTCTCTATATGAGTAGTGTTTATTTAGGTGCAAATCAATAGCCTTGACATAAAAACACCCCCATCATTAGAGTTTTTTTATCTAATAATGGGGTGCAGTTCAAGCCGTGGGAAAGGTGTTTTATGCCTTTATTGATTTTCGTTTTCGTTTTCGCTATCGTTATCTATAACATTATCGTTATTAATATTATCACCATATTTGAAATCAATAATTCTTTTTCTGATTTCTTCTCTAATTTCAGGGTTTTCTTTTAAGAAAATCTTAGCGTTTTCTCGTCCCTGTCCTAAACGCTCCTCATTATATGAAAACCAAGATCCAGACTTTTGAACAATATCTACTTCAGAACCGATATCCAAGATTTCTCCTTCTCTTGATATACCTTCTCCATACATAATATCTACTTCAGCAATGCGGAAAGGAGGCGCCATTTTATTTTTGACTACTTTAATTCTTGTTTTGTTACCAACTATGTCATTTCCTAGTTTAAGTTGTTCAGCACGGCGAACCTCAAGACGAACGGAAGAATAGAATTTTAGTGCTCTTCCACCTGGCGTTGTTTCCGGATTTCCAAACATAACGCCTACTTTCTCCCTGATTTGGTTGATGAAGATGGCAATGGTTTTGGACTTATTGATTGCTCCAGATAGTTTACGAAGAGCTTGAGACATCAAACGAGCTTGTAGACCTACGTGAGAATCTCCCATTTCTCCTTCAATTTCTTTTTGGGGAACTAATGCAGCTACTGAGTCAACAACAATAATATCTACAGCGCCACTTCTAACTAATGCTTCAGCAATTTCAAGTGCCTGTTCACCAGTATCTGGTTGAGATAACAGTAACTCATCAATATCTACACCTAGTTTTCTTGCATAAACTGGATCCAGTGCGTGTTCAGCATCAATAAAGGCAGCTCGGCCTCCATTTTTTTGTACTTCTGCAATTGCGTGTAAGGAAACGGTTGTTTTACCTGAACTTTCCGGCCCGTAAACTTCCATAATTCTTCCTTTGGGATAACCATTAATTCCAAGAGCTATATCTAAAGCTAATGAGCCTGAGCTAGATGCCTCAACTTTTGTATGTGTGCCTTCTCCCATTTTAATAATTGATCCTGTACCGAATTGTTTTTCAATTTGTTTTAGAGCCATATCTAGTGCTGCTTTTTTATCATTCATGATTTGAAACCTCCGATTGTTATTACGTTTACAATAAACGCCAAGGTATTTCGATAAAGAATAAGAGTTGGCTCAAATGTTTTTGCTCCGTGCGAGAAAATTTTGTGTTTAACTGTCTTAGTTTGTTCTGGTGTTCCTTTATTCATCTCTAAACCCTTAGTATCGAACAAATGTTCCTATTGTGTAATCATACAATAAATGCATCTAATTGTAAAGGCGAAAGTTTTTCTGCAAACTAGCTAAAAGAATATCTTATATTTATAAAAAGCAAGTTTATACTTTCATATAAGTTAAATTAAATAAGAACCATTTTTAAATTTTTATGTACATGAATCTACCAATCTGATTAGACTAATGACGTATTCCTCATATTCCTAGTTACTATAAAACAGATTTTAGGAAGAAATAAAGCAGTCTATACAAATAGACTGCTTCTTGATTAATTATTTACCTGTTTCAGCAAAACGTTGAATACGTTCAGCAATTTCATCACGTACACGCTGGAAAAACGCCCATTTTTCTTCTTCTGTTCCTTCAGCTTTTGCTGGATCATCAAATCCCCAGTGTTCACGTTTCACATGGGGAGGCGTTACTGGGCAGTGATCTGCTGCATGGCCACATAATGTAACGACTAAATCCGCATTATTTAAAATTTCAGGGTCAATGACATCAGATGTTTGGTTTGAGATATCGACGCCAGCTTCTTTCATTGCTTTTACGGCGTTAGGATTTAATCCATGAGCTTCTAACCCTGCACTGCGTACATCCCATTCATCATTACTTAGATATTTTTTTGCCCATCCTTCAGCCATTTGGCTACGGCAAGAGTTACCTGTACATAAGAAATAAAGTGTTTTTTTAGACATGTGTAAAATCTCCTTTAAATGTGTTATGAAATAATTGATAACCAAATATATAAACCAACAAGCGTAATAAACAATGTTGGGATGGTTAAGATAATACCTGTTTTAAAATAGGTTCCCCAAGAAATCTTAACTCCTTTTGCCGAAAGAACGTGGAGCCATAAGAGAGTGGCTAGAGAGCCAATAGGTGTAATTTTTGGTCCTAAGTCCGAACCAATGACATTTGCATAAATCAAGGCTTCTTTAATTGTACCTGTTGCAGAAGTTGCATCAATGGCCAAAGCATCAATCATCACGGTTGGCATGTTGTTCATAATCGATGAAAGTATGGCTGCAATGAATCCCATGCCAATGGTTGCGGCAAACAATCCATGGTCAGCGGTTGCTTGGATGAGGCTTGCTAATACTTTAGTTAGCCCTACATTACGTAATCCATAGACAACAACATACATACCAATCGAAAAGAAAACAATCGCCCACGGAGCTCCTGCTAACACTTTTTTAGTGTGAACAGCGGGACTCTTTCTTGCTATTCCTAGGAATAAAACCGCAATAATACCTGCGATAATAGAAACAGGAATATCGAAAAACTCACCAATAAAGTAACCAAGAACTAAAATGAATAAAACGATTCCTGATAAACGGAACATTTTCTTATCTTTAATGGCTTCAACCGGTTTCTGTAAATCATCTAGATTGTATTTCTTAGGGATGCTTTTACGAAAGTACAAATATAAGACAACAATACTTGCCAAAAGTGAGAACAGATCTGGCACAATCATACGTGATGCAAATTCAGAAAAGCGAATACCAAAGAAATCAGCTGATACAATGTTGACCAAGTTACTTACTACAAGAGGTAACGATGTTGTATCTGCAATGAATCCACTGGCGATAATAAAAGGGAAGACCATTTTATCTTCAAATTTAAGTGCTCGTACCATGGCAAGTACAATAGGTGTTAGAATTAAGGCTGCTCCATCGTTTGCGAATAATGCTGCTACTACAGCTCCAAGGAGGGATACATAAACGAACATGCGAACGCCATTGCCTCCTGCAGTACGCGCCATATGTAAAGCTGCCCACTCGAAAAATCCAATTTCATCTAAAATTAAGGAAATAATAATAACTGCAATAAACGTTAATGTTGCATTCCATACAATTTGAGTTACATCCAGCACGTCATGGAAATCAACCACACCTGCTAAAAGAGCTAATACTGCGCCTCCACATGCTGACCAACCAATAGACAAGTTCTTTGGCTGCCAAATGACAAAAATCAATGTCACTAAGAAGATGAGGGAGGCTACTATAATTGATATCACTTTACAGACCTCCTATTATTAGCAACAATTAATACGTAAACCTTGCTTTTCTAGTTCTTTTAATCGTTCATCTTCGCTTGGTAAAGAATCGAGTATATCAAGGACAAACTGATAATAGCTGTTTTCTTTATTTAAGGAATAGAAGATCCAATGTCCTTTTCGTCTTTCACTTACGAGTTCGATAGCTCTTAACTTCCGCAAGTGTTGGCTAATAGCCGGTTGACTTGCTTTATAAATTTCAACTAGCTCACAAACACAGCACTCGTTATTTTGGAGCAGCTTCATCATTGACAATCTTGTCTTATCTCCAAGCAGCTTCAGTATCTGTACTGCTTTTTCCACTTCTACCTGCGCTTTTACATCCATTATGACTCGCCTCCTTATTTTCAAATATAATTATATAAGTATTTTATTATATATTCAACAGAAATATACATTTTAAAAATTAATCAAAAAAAGTTGATTAATGCCTTGATTTATCTAAATTTTCCAGATATGATGAATACATCAAAAAAAATTGATTTATGAAAGTGAGGATGAAAGCAGTGAGAGTCAACAACTCTGGAAACTTATCTGTTACGTACTTTCGAGCCTATTTTCATTTAGTTATGAACACCCAAGGGATGGACCAGAAGGAAGCACAAAACCTAATCTTTCAGCGTTTTTTTCATCAAGATCCTATGCTAAGAGGGGAAACTACATATAGTAACTTTAAAAAAGCTGCCGAAAGCTTCGATCATTAAATCAAAAAAAGTTGATGAAGGAGAATGACAATGGAAACAGTTAAGGAAGGAAAGCACCCATTTAAACAGTACGAACAAAAATTTAAAGCACTTGCCGATCAAAAGAGATTAGAAATTATGTATGAGCTCTGCCAGCGAGGACAGACATGCGTATGTGATCTAACTGAATGCTTTGGAATGTCTCAATCTAAACTTTCCTATCATTTAAAGATTTTATTAGAAGCAAACCTTATCACAAAAGAAACGAAAGGGACATGGAGCTATTATGATTTAAATGATAAAGAGGTAAATCACCTGTTATCTGAGGAGCTTTGCTGCTTGTTTAGAAAAGATACAAGTAAAAGCGGCTCATGCTCGTAATTTACTACATTCAAAATAATATTGTTTATCATGCGGAGGAGGAAGTATAAATGAAATATGTTCATGTAGGAATTAATGTAACAAATCTAGAGGCGTCCATTGAATTTTATCAAAAGGTATTTGGCGTTCAACCTGTAAAAACGAAAGTAGATTACGCTAAATTCTTATTAGATGAGCCAGGATTAAATTTCACTTTAAACGTACGAGACGAAGTAAAGGGTAATCAAGTAAATCATTTCGGATTCCAAATAGAGACGCCTGAAGAAATCCATTCCCATAAATCACGATTAGAAAAAGAGGGCTTCTTTGCTCGTGAAGAGATGGATATGACTTGCTGCTATGCTGTGCAAGATAAGTTTTGGGTAACAGATCCGGACGGAAACGAATGGGAATTCTTTTATACGAAATCTGATAGTGAAGTTCACAAGAACAGCGATGGGCCAAATGAAAAGCTACCTGTAACTAATGCTTGTTGTTAATCATTAGTTAACATAAAACCATTTATCGGTAAAAATAAAAAGCAGACCTTTAATTAAAGATCTGCTTCTTTTCTTTAGCAAAAACTAAATATGTTCCCACTAAAAACATGATGTCCAAGCCTATAAACATTAACCAGTACGTTAAAGGGAAACTATAGGAAACTTTCATAACTCCAGTATTTCTATCTAATATTCTAACGGTGTAAGGAGTATATGCTGTCTTAATAGTTAAGTACGTTGATAAAGCTTGAGCAATAAGAACTATCCCTATTGCACATTTCATTATATTTCCTTCAGACTCATACATGTTTCTGTGTACAGTTTAACACAAAGGGGTTTACTTAATATGCTAGTTACCATAATCACTCTTTCAGGAACATATGAAAAAGAGAACCTTTATGGGAATAAGGGTTCTAACAGAGTCATTTTTATAAAATATAGACATCTTTATACGTCCCTTATGTATCAATGTTTCTCTCTAGGCTAAATAATAATGGAGTGCATAAAAGTCTTATCTTATATACATTTATAAAAAATCCGAATAAAAATAACCCAGTAAATATTGAATATAGAGATTGAGTAAGCATGAACAAAGACTAAAAGAACAAATCAAATTTACCTACTTTAAAATAAATCCTTACGCATTTCCCGTGTTCTAACACCATCTTCAATTTTTTCTGCAATGTCCATTAACCTTTCAATGTCGGAAAAGGAATACATTCGGGTACCTGAAGAGTTTCGTTTTGGAAAAATAAGCTCTCGCTCTTCATAATAACGAACTTGTCTTTCTGATAAACCTGTCATTTCAGTAACGATTTTTATAGTCATAACTTTCTCATCTAAATATGGATGATTTTTAGTCAAGATTATCCTCTCCTATTTCCATTCTTTATCAGTATATATGTTATTAACTTTTGGTTTGTATATAGAAATGAAGTTTATTAAAAATAGCACGTTATAAACACTTCTTGATGAAAGGCGTTTGTAGTTATTGAGAGTGACATTAGGTTAACTAATTTCAAAACAAGTGTTTCAAAATCAATAATAAGAAGAAAATAAGAGCTTCTAAATTGCTCAAATTTACGTCGAACTATTTATTTTATTATATGTAAAACCAAAGTTCATTCCCTCAGAGAGCGTTTCTCTGTATATTTGAAATATATTTTAATCTGATTACTAATAAAATATATGGATACGGTGCAACCTATATCATTCTATTCATTTTCATTCCTATAAATAAAAAGACTTGCTTTAGATAGAAAGCAAGTTTAAAGAAGGATAATCACTTTGGTGATTCCATTATAATTCAATGATTATAGTGAATCATTAAAATATGGTTAAAAATAAATTAAAAGTAAATTAATTCATTAAAAGTATTAATTAACCTTTTATTTAAGTTTCGTTAAAGCAATTTTATTAATTCCAATAAATTTTTTAACTTTATTCCTTTAGTGGTTGAATAAAGTTGAAAATTAGGAGTCCTTAAAAGTATACTTTTTCGAATGGGATAGCTTTTTAGTGAAGAATGGAAAAAAGCAATTATTTGCTATCAATATCTCTATGTGTTACACTATGTTTAACTTGTTTTTGTTCGGTATAAGATTGAGAGAAGAAAAACCTTAAACAGAAGTTTTTATCTTGAAATAGTATGATTGGGCAAGAGAGGTAATACATTTGTGGAATATTCCACAGCAGGAGGCAACATTATGACACAAGGTACAGTAAAATGGTTTAATGCAGACAAAGGTTTCGGTTTCATTGAAATCGAAGGCGGAGAAGATGTATTCGTTCATTTCAGTGCTATTCAAGGTGAAGGTTTCAAATCATTAGAAGAAGGTCAAAAAGTTACTTTTGATATCGAGCAAGGTCAACGTGGAGCACAAGCTGCTAACGTTCACAAAGCATAATTAAAAGTGATAACAAAAAGGACTCCTTATGAAGGAGTCTTTTTTTATGGTCTTATAATTAGAAAACCATGATTTATCTACTATTAGTTCAATAGAAAACCCAGGCTTTAAAAAAAGCCTGGGTTTTAGACAAGACGATCGATACAAGGTATAACTAGTTATAACATACAATAGAAATAGAAAGCAAATGCAAATAAATTAATTGTATTTTCAATTAAATTAAATAATTTATTAGTAATTTTTAATCTATGCGATAGCATTGGTACAAATTATCTTCGATGGGGATTAAGGGGGATTTTATTAATAAGCCGTTCTCCAGCTTCCATGTGATTTCCACACAAAGGGCATTTTTGGTGGTTGTCGTAAGAGAAATCTTTTCTCATCCAGCCCTTACAATCTTCTACCGTACATTCCCAAACCTCTGTTTGTTCTTGAGCTAAAGGTTCTTGATTTCTTTTGCCGTAATAATACATACTAACATCACTACTCCTCATATTACATTATAGCTTATAAAGGAGTAATAATCATTTATATCAATTAGTGTTTCTTACCATTTTATTTTCATGGAATAATGCACGGAATTTTTGATATGAGAATTTCTAAACACTTGGTAATAATGTTCATATCTTCCTCTTTTGCTTTTTAATTGTACCACTTACTGTAGTAGTACATCCCTAAACTAAGCCGCCAACGTAATGAGGGTTAGTTTAAAGATTAGTTTAATGGTGGAATCATTTCGCTTATCACCAGTAATCAAATGGTTATTTATAGGGACTTTCCAGAAGTTTCATGACTTGTTGGAGACTTGTATTTCGATTTATTATAAATAATAAAACTTCATTTTACCTCAAATCAAAATATATTGTCAATGAAAAATTTGTAATATTTTCAAAAAATGTTATAATAGTTTTACAATTGTTTTTTCGATCGTATTTCGAATTCCGCTGTGTTTTTTTCAGATAGAATTATGGATACATTTTTTCAATACCCTTTTTAAAATTGAAAAAAAACTCAAACAGTTGTGTGAGCTTTAAAGGTAAGTTAGTTGAATAAAATTATTAATTTACTATCTAATAGTAACCGAGTTTTTATTCTACAAGGAGGCCTAGAATAATGAATCTAATCAATAAGAAAGTTACACACAAGCTTTTTGGGATAGGCAGTATAGTTAAATGTAATGATTCTAGTATTGAAATACATTTCGCATCGGAAAATAAAAAGTTTGTTTTCCCCGATGTATTTGGAAAGCATCTAAAACTGCATGATAAAAGTGTTGCTCATTCACTCGAAAAAATTATAGAAAAAAAGGAAATGGAACACAACGAGGAAGAACGGAAGAAGGAAGAGGAAAAAAAGCTACAACGAAAAAACCAGGAACTTCGCTGGGGACTTGAAAAACTTATGAAAAATCATAAACTTCATTCTGAATCACAAATGGTTTTTTGGTGTGACACAGAAGAACAGAATAGTTCTTTTTTAGAGTGGAAGGTTTTTTCAGGTGTAATAAAAAGCGGTAATAACAAGGGGAAGCCAACCAAACCCATCCGTTTGCACCAAAATAGTGCTGTCTTGTTAACAGCAATAGATTCCAGTATGCCTGAAAAAGACAGACGTATCTTAGGCGTCTATATGGTGAATGAAGATTTTATCGGTAAGCTTTGTGAAGATGGATATATTCCTGCTCATTCAAAATACAGACTCCAGCTCACAGAACAGGAATCGGATCAGATGCCTTTCTGGAAATATTATGTAAATGAAAGAACGTCCCAAAAAATGACATGGAATACAGGTAAATACCGTTATTTTGATAATTTATGGATGGCTCAAATTTTGCTTGATATAGCTGAGTTGAAAAGTGACGCAAAGGAAAGAGAGCTGGCACAACAATTTTTTGAACATTTTTGTAAAATGAATCTGATAACAGCTGAGGAGTTACCAAAGCCTAATGGCGCATTGATGCGTATGTAAACGTTAGCCCAAAGATAATAGGAATGATTAAGGACTGACACATTTTTCTCACCCATCATTAATAGCGAACGCTCCTTGGCTCTGTTCGCTATTAAAAAGGCAAGAACAGAACGTAGGAGAGAAGATGGAAGATGAAGGATATAACGTGAAAATATTTAGTAATGGAAAAACAGTAACTATAAGAGTATCGAATGAATTAGTAACAACCTTAAAAAGTCATTATGTAAAAAACATGAAAAGATACTCTTATACGGTTACTAAATATCCAAGTATTTTTTTCTTTGAAGAAGAATTGATGAAACGAGAATGATAAGTAGATAATGAGGAGATACACCTATGCTTAAATTTAAAGTTATTTTCGAATTTATAAATGGCAGGACAAAGGAATTAAAATTCGAAGCCGCATCAAAGAAAGAAGTCATTAGTCATATAACAAAATATGAAAGATTCATTTCGAATGAAAAAGAGTTAGTGCACATCAATTTAAATAACGTGGTACAGTTTATGATTACAGAAGAAAAATAATAATAAAAACTAGGCATCTATTAATTGAGGTGCTTTTTATTTTAATAAATAGACTGATTTAAATTTAAATGACATTTCTGAGAGTAGTAATAAAATTGAGCGGTTAATTTTGATATATAATCAGATTAGCATTAGGCTTATAGCTAAATGGAAATATGACCCTAAGGAGATATCACAATAATGCAAGACCTAAAAAATAATAAACCGGCAGCAGCTTGGCAACAAAGAATGGAAGATGATGAAATTTTCACTGCAGAGAATATTAAAGCCACTGATAAAATCCTTGAGACCTATATGAATAGACTTAAAGGTTCTGTAGATAAAATGTCAGAACAAGATATCTTAGAATATGTAAAAGAGGTAGTTATAGGATTAAACGAATTAAATGAACAATTTGACTATTTCATTGAAACGTTAGAAAGAGAAGAACTTTGCGAGTTTATCATTAAAGCCGCAAATGCAGCTGGCTTAGAGACTGAAGAGGATATCACAGAAGAGTGGAGAGAGTGGTAACATACAGATGCTTACATATAAGAGAATGAAATATGGGTTCTAAGCAGTTATTTCTAGTTACCATAATCATGACTCTAGGAAGTAATGTAAAAGAAGAACATTGTATGAAATGTTCTTCTTTTATAAATGATCAGAGTGAGGTATAGCTGCATATATTTGCAGGTGTCTTTTTGACACTTAAACTTAATCATTCTAATGGCCATGAAAAAATGAAAGGGAATATTGATAAACATAAATAATTACGAATCCTAACAAAATTAATAGCCATACATGCAATTTCCTGAAGTGCTTGATGGTATTTCCAATTATTTCATGAAAGATAACAAAAGACAGTGTACCGATTGCTGCGCCAGTCGATAAAGCTTGTAGTTTAAGTGAGGAAACTTGTACACTTTCACCAATGAATAAACTGCCTCCTAAAGACAGCGACAGAATGGCTACAATTAGTAAAAAGAAGATGTTAGGTATTTTTGCTATAGAAAGGACTGTCATAATTGCCATCCCCTCTGGGACCTGATGTAAAAGGGTAGCTGCGAATACAGAAGCTGATTGGTGCATATCTGTTATTCCAAATGTAATACCTGTGATGACATTATGAAAAAAGATAGCAACCGTTAATAAGATAAGCGCCTGTAAGGGTGAAATTTCGCTGTTTTGTTTATGCAAAAAGAGGTCAACGCATAGCATGATGATATATCCGGCTACAATTCCTAATAAAACGCCTCTTAAATCATATAGATGCCAAGTAGACGGAAGGATATCAAAGAACAATAAGCCCAATAAGATTCCACCGCATATAGCATACATAAATTGGATTCTTCCCCTTGCCAAATGGTTTACTAATTTGAGAAGTCCTCCTCCTGCTAATAAACCCAGTAAAGAACCTAAAGTAAATAAGATATTCATTTCTATATGCATAATTGCTACTTCCTTTCCGCTACATGTTTTTTTACAACTAACCTATTCAAAGGAAGGGCAATCATACCTATGTTTTATAAATGGTTAAAAAAATAAAAGTACATGATATTAACTTGGGAGTGATTTTTAGGTAAATCACTAATAAAAAAGGACATACTAACGTTATCTAAAAAAGAGGTGTTGCTATGGAATCTCCTTTTGAAATGATAACAAATGTGGACAAGGTCGAAAATGCTTATTATATAGAAGTGAAACCAGGGGAGTACAACGCAAAGTATTGGAATAAAGAATCGGTCTATTTTGCTGATGAAGCTTTTGCTTATTTCTACACCACGATTTGCAAGTATGTGCCACAGTATCAACCTACCCAAGTGACAGAAATCAAAGCAGAAACATGGCTGAGGATCAGTAATCAGCTGCAAGAACTCGCGTATTTTTTGAGCACTAATCCGCCTATGATTAAACTAAAGAAATGGATTGATTTTAGCAAAGTAGAGGGAACGTACAAAGAGTTTGATCATCACAAAAACAAGTACATTCGTGAGTTAATTAACATGATTAACGAATTTACAGTGTGGATAACAAAGGCATGTCAAACACAATCGTACATCACCATTTTGGGCACTTAATGGGAATGGATGTTGCTTATTGTAATCTACAAGCTATGCAGAAAATGAAAGAAGTGCTCAAAACGAATATGGCATATTACGCTAAAGGGATAAACTACACTCACAGCGAAAACAACTATAAGGAGATGCAAAGAGTATCTTACACTTACCAGGCCTTGAAACCTCAGAGGCTTGGAATGAAGAGCAAAAATCCCAAAAACAAATCGTGAGTTACATCACTAAAAATGCTGTCAGATGAAGCAAGTGATTCTATAAATCAAAAAAGCTACTTTAAAAAGTAGCTTTTTTGATTTAAGTTTTTGAAGAATGTAAAATCTAATTGGTATCATTCGTTACTTCAAGGGAAGTAGGTTTGGTGTTCCTTTTGAAAAATGAAAGGATTACCATTACAAGAACGAATGCTACACAAACTATAGAGCTTAACCTATTCGCACTGTCTATGAGAAAGACTATGAAGCTAATAATTAATGTACATGCGGCAAAAAGCGTTAAATAAGGGAAGCCCCAAAGTTTAAAATATGGTTTTTCTTTATATTGAGGACGTAGCTTTAGCTGAGCTAAGCAAATACTAATCCATATAAGAGAAACTGTAAATCCAGGAATAGCTAATAAATAAGAAAAAGCTTTTTCAGGATACAAGTATACGAGGTACGTTCCCAATAATAAAAATAGGACACTGAAAGCTAAACTGTAAACAGGTACGCCTTGTTTATTTACATAGGACAAACTTTTAGGAGCATCTCCCGACTGAGATAAAGAATGAAGCATCCTTGTACAGCCATAAATACCTGAATTGGCTGCTGAAAGGACAGCTGTTAATAAAATAAAGTTCATAACATGAGAAGCCCCTTGAAGCCCGGCTGTTTCAAATACTTGGACAAAAGGGCTAGCATTTGCATCAATTTTATCCCATGGTATCAAGCCGCAGATAATAAAAATAGGCAAGGTATAAAACAGAACTACTCTCCACATAACGCCTTTAACTACCCCTGGTAAGACCTTTTCAGCATCTTTTGTTTCCGTAATAGTTAAACCAATGAGTTCTGATCCTCCATACGAGAAAATGACTACAAGTAATGTAGAAAAAACGGCTTTCCAGCCATTTGGCACAAAATCACTATAATTGTGAAGGTAATAAGAAGATGAATTATTACTTGGCATAATTCCAAATAGTATCGCTATACCTAATAAAATAAAAGCAATAATAACAAAGATTTTAATACCAGCAAACCAAAACTCAATTTCTCCAAAAGACTTTACGCTTGTAGCATTAATTAAAATAAGTACAATTGAACAAATGAGACAGAGAATCCATAAAGGAATAGAAGAAAACCAATATTGTAGAAAACTACCTGCAGCGATGACTTCAATAACGCACACAGTAAGCCACATAAAGCAATAGGTAGCTCCCGTTACAAAAGAAAAACGTCTTCCAAAAGCTTTTTGAATTAGATCTTTCATATTGTGAGATGGGTATACAATAGCCATTTCAGCCAAAGCTCCCATTACAATGAGAAGCAATAGTCCAGCAAATAGATACGAAAAGATAACCGAAGGTCCTGCTAATCCAATTGTATCAGCACTCCCTTTGAAAATTCCTGTCCCAATCATTCCTCCAATAGCAATCATTCGAATGTGTCGCGGTAATAACTGTTTTTTTAACGTATTCTTTGATGCGGTATTTTCTTTCATGATGCCCTCCTTTTAACATAAAAAAGTCCCTGCTGAATTATTCAGCAGGGACGAAAATTTCGCGGTACCACCCTATATTGTAAAAATATCTTACCTCTTAATTAGCATAACGGTTTTATCCGTCCTCTCTAAAACACCATTAGAAGAGGAAGCTCTAGGAGTGAATTTCATCTCTAATCTTTGTACTGACTTCCACCAATTATCAGCTCTCTATAACAGGGAGATTAGGATTACTTAAGATCCTATCTTAGCTTTTGTTTATTAAATTAAAGTGTATGTAATGTATATCATCTTAGTTAGTTTGAAATTAAATGTCAATATGTTTTTATCTATTTACAGCTATAAGAAGAGTTATTAGATTTTACATAAAAATAATAATTACTACTATTTAGTAGTTAATCATTCCTTTTTCACTCGTTTTTACTGTGATTGAATTATACGCTTTTCTATAATAGAAAACCTGCTGTGCAAACAAGAGTACAGTAGGTTTTCAAATCAGAATAAAAATGGTGAGAAAATATCTCAGTATCGTATTTTATCCTAAAGAATAGAACAAGGCAAGAGTTATTCTTTTCTTTTACAACATTTGAATTACACATATACCAAACCTTTAACAATAGGAATTTTAAAGCTTTGTTACTTTTTATAAGGTACATTGTCGTAACTAAAATTAAATAAGTAAGCCTATTTATGTTACAGTGTACATAGGAACATGTATGAGTCTGGAGGCAAGGTTATGAAACGTGCAATAGGTATATTTCTTATTGTTCAATCTTTATTAATGTACTTAACTATTAATAAAATTTATACTCCTAATATGACTACAATAGTAGAGAGAAATACGGGAGTTATGACAGTTTCATATAGTTACCCTCGGGTGTATTGGTCAAGTTTTATCGGTTTGGGTATTGTGCTTATATTGGGAACATATTTAGTTTTCGCTAAGGTAAAGAAGCAGATCTTTAATTAAAGGTCTGCTTCTTTTTCTACCAATAAAATTGTTTTATGGTAACTAGATTTGTATATGGTAGATATAGAAATCTACGTTTCCAGATATACATGTATCTTTTTTTCTTAATCAACTAACGCTGCAGGATAACCCAATGAATTTGTTGTATAGATACGTAGTAAGAGTTATGACTAAATCAAACATGAGTTCTTTTTTTATGTAACTGTGATTTATTAAAGTCTAACTAAAATTTTAAAAGAGGTGTTTTTAATGGTTTTAGGAATTTATCCTTATTTAGTTATGAACGGTAATGGACAAGAAGCTGTTAAATTTTACGAAAAAGCATTGGATGCCAAAGTTATTGGAGTTCAAACGTTCGGAGAAATGCCCGGAAATCCAGAATTCCCTACTCCTATAGAAGCAATAGACCGTGTAATGAATGCGCACTTAAAAGTTGGTGATAATGATTTGATGCTTTCTGACACATTCCCAGGTCAACCATACCAAATTGGATCACAAGTAACGGTAGCTATCGCCATAGACAGTATAGAAAAATCAAAAGAAGTGTTCGAAAAACTAAAAGAAGGTGGGCAAGTAGGAATGCCACTTCAAGAAACTTTTTGGAGCCCATCATATGGACAAGTAACAGATAAATTCGGTGTTACTTGGCAAATTTCCACACAAGCTGCTGATAATGAGTAATTAATAAAAAACTGGTATTTTTATTATTTCTAGAGTTCTTCTCCTTCAAGCTTTTCTTGGTTGAGTTCCGGAATGTGTTTTATGTTAACCAAGGATATGCATCACATATATCAAAAAAAAGAAAAACCCACCTGATTTGTCAGAGGTGGGCTTTTCTTTTTGCTAAATATTAAGGGTGTAATTGCTTGTTACTTACATATCATTTAATATTTTTGTAGATATTTATTATAACCTATCAAATCATTTTGAGAAAGCAAAAAATGAAAACGGTTACTTTATATTGAAACTAAAAGGTTTCTTTTCTATTTCATACTGATAAAATCCATTATGAGAACTGAACATGTATAAAATATAAGGATACAGACAGTAAGATAATACAGAATAGAATACATGTATAAAGTCAGGGAGTGTCTGTTGTTTCCATTAACATTAATGAGTATTCTTTTAAAAAATTATAGAAAAAAAACGCCCCTCATTTGGGGCGTACTCTATTATCATTATAAAACATAACCTAAAAACAGTCTACAATTTCATTTTTTTTTAGGTTATAGTTTGATTACTGAATTCAGTAAGACCCATGGGTACATTTAAAATTGAAAGGAAAATTTCTATGATACACAAACATGCTCCTGTTTTAATAGTAGGTGGAGGTCTTAGTGGACTTACCTCAGCTCTCTTTTTGGCACGTCATAACGTTGATTATTTACTGATTGAAAAACACACTGGTACAGCTATCCATCCAAAAGCCGGAGGGATTACATTTCGTACGATGGAAATATTTCGACAACTTGGATTGGAGGCAGCTATCCGGACTGCTAGCGAACCATTAGATAATATTCGTGGAAGGATTGCTGTAGAGACAATCAAAAGCATAGACACTGAGAAATTAGAAACTGCGGAGAACTCCCAAAAAGCTCTTGAGAAAGAGAGAATAGAAAATTTTGAAAAGGTGAGCCCTTCAAAGCCAGCATCTTGTTATCAAATGGAACTAGAACCTATCCTTCTTCAAACTGCTAAAGAAGGAAAAGGGCATATACGCTATAATACTGAACTTATAGAGTATCAACAAGACGATTTAGGAGTAACAGCCACTATAATAAATCGAGAGACAGGAACGAAAGAAAGGATTCGAAGTGATTATTTAGTTGCAGCAGATGGCGCTAAAAGCACAATTCGTCAATATACAAAAATTCCAACTACAGGAAGAGGAGTCATTGGCGGACATTATATTAACATCTATTTTCAGGCTGATCTAAGTCGCTTTCTAAAACCTAGCCAGTTTGGCTGGATTCAAATCCTAAACCCAGAAGTATTTGGCGCGCTCATCACCGTTAACAATCGTGATGAATGGATTTACCACGTGGCCTATAATCCCTCAAATGGAGAAAGTCCAGAAGATTTTTCTGAAGAGCGATGCTGTGAGATTTTAAAAAAAGCTATAGGAGTTTTAAATCTTGATATTGTCATCTTCAGTATTTTACCGTGGGCAGCTGCAGAAAAGACAGCCACTCGTTTTCAAGATAATCGAGTATTTCTAATTGGAGATGCAGCTCATCTTATGCCACCTACCGGAGGATTTGGTTCGAATACAGGTATTCAAGATGCTCATAATTTAGCTTGGAAGCTGGCTGCAGTGATACACAAACAAGCTCATCCACGATTGCTCCAAACTTATCATGATGAGAGACACTATGCTGTAGAATTAACAACGAAATATGCCAGTGATTTGTTATTTAGTGTTATGGAGAAAGGTGTAAGCACCCTCAATAGTATGGACCATACTGCAGTTACTGTAGGGTATAAATATAACTCAACAGCAATTATTAAGGAAAACTCCGATACACCACATAGAATGGATCAATTAGAACTAAACGGAAGACCAGGTACTCGTGCTCCACATATGTGGTTGAAGTACCAAGGTAAGCGTATATCTACCTTAGATCTAATAGGTGAAAATTTCATCTTATTTACGGGGAAAGATAATAGCCTTTGGCGCACTGCTGCCCGGAATGTATCTTCTCAATTAGGTGTTCCTATTAATGTTTATAGTATCGGTTTACAAGGAGATTGTGTTGAGTGTGAGGATAGCTGGGAAGCAGTGTACGATGTTACCTCTCAAGGAGCTGTATTGATAAGACCAGACGGTTTTGTAGCATGGCGTACAAAAGAGGGGGAATCAAACCCTCATCTAATTCTTAAGCAGGTCATGACTAGCATACTATGGTAAATAAACAAAAAATATATAATCATTTAATGTTAATATATTTTTGATAAGATAAATTCAATCAAAAATACAATAAAAACTTATTTTGTATGAAAGAGTAAATATATAAACTTCATTCTGAAAAATATAGTTTTATTATTTACTCTAGAGGACGACAAATAGACATTTTTTCTACAAATGATTACAGTTCTAAACCGCAGAATCTCAATTATTATTTAACAGTTATATCTTTTACTGCAACTTTCTTGACTCTAAAAAGGTTTACTTTTATAGACTTATAGTTTTTTATTTTATAGAACTTCTAATTATTTTAGACCTTGTTAAAAAAAACAAAAAAGAGCCAGCAAACTCGAAGTTTGCTAGCTTTTTATATTATATTACTCGTTTTTTCTAAACGTTTTTCGAAACCAAAAGATTAATCCAAATAAAACCAAAAGAGTAATAACAACTCCTGGTATTCCAAAACTATTTAACATAGGTATTCTCCTTTGTAACCATTATTTTAGATTTACTGTAAAGGTACCGCCAGAATGTTCAACAGTAACAGTACACCATGTTGAGGCATAAGCAACAACTGCAGTGTATCTTTTATTTGTAGTTAATGTTGTATTTTCACCTGAAGTGGAAAGTGTACCAGAATATACTTTACCAACGCCTCCACTACCAACTAATCCGTAAGCATTGTTATATACTACTGTTTTTATAGAGGATACTTTACTTGCTCCTGCTGTTGTAGTTGTTTTTAAATTAGATGCGCTAAAACTTTAATTAACGACATTTCGGATATCGTCTTTAATCGCGCCACTTACTTTTATCGTAACAACATCAGATGAGTTGATCCAGAAATACTTTTTGAAGCAAACGAAGTCATTTCTTCAGGTTTTTTAGCGTACATTTCAATAAAAATTTGATCTTTTGCTGAAAATGGTTCTTCCATAGAGTATTCTTTATCAATTCTTTCAAAGTTAGCAATCACTTCATCTTGAGTTAAATTTGCTAATTCTTCTTTGTACGCTTGTTTTTGATCTTCAACAGTTATTTAATCGGAAGCAGCATTGACCTCAAAATTAAATGTAAGATCTACCACGAAAATAAATGGCATCGCTAAAACTAAAAATTTCTTCAATAAAATGATTCTCCTAATTTAATTCTTCTAGAACACAGTTAAATGATATATTAATTAAATGTGTAAATAAATAGTATTACCGTTAAGAAATTGTAAAATTTTGTTGTATAATGAATGTTTTTTGTATAGATGAGTTAGTTCTAGTTCGTAAGAACTAATGAAGAGAAAAACCTACATAATTGTGCATGAAATGTCGGATAGCTCTATTTGAATCTTGCTATTCTAATGATAAGGGAGGTCATATAAATGGATTCGCTTAAAAATATGAACAGAGCTTTACACTATATCGAAGAAAATTTAACTAACGATATAGATTTTAAAGAAGTAGCAAGGCTAGCTCTTTGTTCTGAGTATCATTTTAAAAGGATGTTTTCTTTTCTTGCAGGTATTACTTTGTCAGAATATATTCGTCGAAGACGTCTTACCCTTGCAGCATTCGAACTTAAAGATAATAACATGAGGGTGATTGATGTTGCGGTCAAATATGGATATAATTCACCAGATTCTTTTACCAGAGCTTTTCAAAGCTTACATGGTATAACTCCTTCAGAAGCCAAGAAGAATAGCTATTCACTTAGAGCCTATTCACAAATGACCTTTCAGCTATCAATTAAAGGAGGAAATGAAATGAACTATCGTATTGAAGAAAAAGAGGCATTTCATATAGTCGGCATCAAAGAAAGAGTACCTATAATTTTTCATGGAGTTAACCCACGGATTGCTGCTATGTGGGAAAGCTTGAATAATGAAACCATAAATGAACTAAAAAAACTTTCTAATGTTAAACCATTAGGATTGCTTAGTGCATCTGTGAATTTTTCTGAAGGACGAATGGAGGAAAAAGGGGAGCTTGACCATTATATTGGTGTAGCAACAACTAAAGATTGTCTTGGTAATTTGATACAGCTTGAAGTACCTGCTTCAACATGGGCTGTATTTGAAGCAGTCGGTCCATTCCCTGATACTTTACAAGATGTATGGGGGCGAATTTATTCCGAATGGTTTCCATCCTCACATTATGAACAAGTAAAGGGACCAGAAATTTTATGGAATGAACATAAAGATGTGACCTCACCAACTTTTAAAAGTGAAATATGGATACCAGTGTTGAAAAAGAAATGATCATTCAATAATAAACATTTTTTATGTAGAGCAAAGGGAGGTCACAAATATGACCTCCCTTTTCTAATTTATAGCTTTGTGTAATAGTGGTTATGTTAAGTAAATGATAGAGTATCTTATTAAATTTATTAGTTTTATCCTTTATATAAAATGACGACAAATAGCTTCTTGATCCTTCTCTATTTCGATTAATATCTAGGTAAATCAATTATATTTGTATACCCCTGAATTTATAAAATTTCACTATGTATTTATTATAATTTGATCTACATTTTCCCCTTGGATAATTAAGGTAATATTTAGTAAAATAAATATAGTGAAGAAAAATTAGCAGCAAGGGATGTGAATGTTTACCTTGAAAGCAAAGAAAACTGGCCCCTCTCACAATATATCTAATTTTTTTGTTAAAGCATTTACTGTTATTTTTATAACTTTAATTATTATTATTGCTATTTTATTAATGTTAGGAGCATTTGTGTTTGGATTTATTGGTTTATTTGAAATATTTGGGGTGCAATACGATTCATTTCTATCTCTATTAATATTCCTATTAATGTTTTTTATTATTGGGTTTATAGTTGATTTATTATCAATATTTCTCATTAATACATTTTCCCAACAAATTAAAAACTCTAAAAGAAAATTCCTTGTGAGACTGGTTATTGACTGTAGCTTTTCTTGGTTTTCTATACATACTGCTGATGAATTAATTAGAAGCATCACTATTCCCTCTATAACTGAGCTTATAGCTGTTTTTCTACTCTTTTTGTTAGAAGTGATAATGGATATGAATAGCAAAGGAGAACGTAATAAGAGCTCACTGATTCCTTGAAGTCTTTGGGGTTCTGGTGCAAAGATTGCTTCAACCTAAAAGACCACTTTTCATAAATATAGTTATAAGGAAAGAAAGTAATGTACATTATGCTTTATATTTCATAACACTGGTTCCAATTGTTTGGTCAATATTCAAGGGAGGGATGTTAATGAAAAATATGTCGAAACATCATGATATCCAACGAAAATACAGAGAAAAGACACAAAACAAACAAGAATTAAACACTTATGCCAGAGGTTGGTTCTTGTTCATTTTATTTGCTGTCCTTTTCGTAGTATGTGGTTATTTTTTTGGCGGAACGTTTATGCCTTATCGAACAATGTAGGAAAATGAAGGTTAATATTTTTATAGTATTATACATTAATGTCATAAAAAGCACCCCTAACATACATATAGGAGAATAAAAGATGGATTCTAAGCAATTATTTTTAAGAGAAATACATAATATTATCAAAGAATATTCAGAAATAGTGGAACAATTAAAACAACCTCCTAAGGAATTACCGTGGGAAGAATTCAATTTAACTAAAGATGAAATGAATTCTTTAGAGACCCAGGAATTCACAGATGAAAGTATTAGTGCAATTGAAAAAATCGTAAGAGATAATATAATGGGCGCCTTTCATAGTGCTTTTTGTTTACTTGATGGAGTAAGTGATCCTGTATTAGAAAATGATGATGACATGTGGTTTGGCTTAAAGTTGGTGGAAAAGCAGGAGGAGGACGAAGAAGATTTTTTACATGATGAATTATATAGTTCATATTGGGATTGGCGAGAGTCGAATAATAAAAATAAGTAGATAGCTATAAAAGCCCTTGAAAAGGGCTTTTTATTATGTTAATATCGATAATACCAATTATCGGAAGTTAAGAAACTTAAATTAAATTCTTATTTTTAATACACCAATCTAACATAAATGTTAAAATATGTAGAAAACACTTAAGGAGAACTACATATGAGAGAAGATTTTAGCAATACAGCATTGATTGTCATTGACGTTCAAAAAGCTTTTGAAGATGAAAAATGGGGAACAAGAAATAACCTTAATGCTGAGGAGAATATCCAAATTCTTTTAAAAACATGGCGAGAAAAAGAAAACCCAATTATACATATCCAGCACTTATCTGATAACGATCAATCCATTTTCCACCCTAGTAAACAAAGTTCAGATTTCAAAGATATTGCAGTTCCAGTTAAAAACGAAACAATTTTTAAAAAGAAAGTAAATAGTGCTTTTATAGGAACTGGACTTGAGAATCATTTGAAAGAAAACAAAATAGAAAAAGTTGTAATAGTAGGGTTAACAACTCAACACTGTGTATCAACTACTACTCGAATGAGTGGTAATTTAGGATTTGAAACATATCTAGTATCAGATGCAACAGCTGCATTTGCAATAAAAAGTGCAGATAATACATATTATTCAGCTGAAGAAATACATAATGTATCATTAGCAACTTTAGACGATGAGTTTGCTACGGTTTTAACAACTAAAGAATTAATCGAAAAGCTAGAGCTAACCGAAAAAATACAGTCTTAAGAGTTTTGTTTTAAGTGTATACGATATACAAACGTAGTTAAGTCGGGTAGGCAGGCACTCTCACGAACGCCCGCCCCCCTAAGAACCGCACGTGACAGATTTCCCGTCATACGGCTCAAGCCTTCTTTTTATCCGAACAACTTATTTAATACATGGTACATGTACTAATTTAGCCAATTTACCTGTAGAAACCTCTAGGTTTCGCACTGTAACTTTCTCTCCATTTTGTAGAGTCTGCTTACACAATGCACAACGATATCCTTGTTTCCTTGCGAGTTTCATCCTATCTAAAGTATTTTCGCTATTAAAGACCTTACGGTCTCGCTTTTCCCAATAATCTTTTAGATTCGGATCATCTGGACTGTTCTTGTAGGCTACCATGACATGTCGTTCTATTTTAATCCAAGACATCTTCAACAATTGAATATTAGTAAGTGGACATGTGAGAATCCATTTGTTATTTCCGCCATGGTGGGGTTTCTTAAAATAGCGCTTATTAATCCACTTCCAAGACTTCCTTGGATGCAATTGTCTAAGGTGTTTCCTTATTTTCAAGAAGACGTAGTTGTCTATATAACCAAACGTCTTTTTAGAAACGACATGTTTCCAATACTGTCCGTAACCACGAATAATTGGGTTTAAAACACGTATTAGTTCTTTTACTGGTCGTCCTCGCATCACTGCGAACGTATCTTTTATCTTGCTTTTTGCTTTTCTGATACTGTCTTTACTGGGTTTGATTAATAACTTATTGCCTTGTTCCGTTTTGTATTGTCGGAGTGAAAAACCAAGGAAATCAAACCCACTCTCGATATGTGTAACTCTGGTTTTATCTTCACTCAATTTAATTCCTCGCTTTTGTAAGTAAGGATTGAGTTTCTGATACATACTTTCAGCTTGTTCCTTCGTTTCCGTTACGATGACGAAGTCATCTGCGTAAAGAATACGTCCTATTTTACATTTGGGATCGGTTTTATATCTTCCATTTGATTTGTGTGTCTTTCTATAGAAGATACCAATCTCTTCTTCCATTCCACATAACGCAATATTGGCCAGAAGAGGGGACACAATACTTCCCTGAGGAGTTCCCTCTGTTGTTTTATGGAGCATATCCTGCTCTATGTATCCCATTTTGAGCCATCTTTTAATAATAGTATTTCCTGAGAATGAAGATGTTTGTTCTACTATCCAATTATGATTAAGATGGTCAAAACATCCTAAAAAGTCTCCTTCAAATACCCACTTTTTCTTACTATTTGTGTTCAGCTTGTTAAAGAGGTTACTTATAGCATCATGTGTGCTTCGTTTAGGACGAAAACCATAGGAAGTGGCTTCGAATCTAACTTCCCATTGCGGTTCCAGTGCGTTCTTTACTACGTTTTGATACACTCGATCTCGTATCGTCGGAATACCGAGAGGTCTTAGCTTCCCATTTTTCTTAGTGATAAACGTTCGTTTCGCTGGCTTTGGGCGATGCTGAAAGACATTATATCTTAACAGTTGTTGATATAGTGTGATACGTTCATTTGGTTTTAAGACCGTATAGCCGTCTACACCAGGTGTTCGCTTTCCGGTATTTTGTTGCGTCACTCTGCGAATAGAGAGTAATAGATTTGCTTTACTCCTAAGGAGTAAACGTTGAAGTTTTCTTACTCTTCTTTGTTGATTCTGTTGTTCGGCACGATAAATTCTTTGTCGTAACTTCGTTACATATTTTTGTACAGTATTCCAATCAATAGAGTACCAACCTTTATGCGAGACGTGCGCCGACGCTCGTAGAGAGGTATTCATAACAGCACGCTCCTTTTCGTTAGAAGATAGCCACAAATTTATTTTCGTGTTGAAGACCCATGAGAAGTGGGCGCTCTTTCGAGCCTGTCATTGTTTATAAAGATGACAGTATCCGTCCAGTTATACAATGCTTCTGCTTTCCTGTCCCTTTTCAGGGTAACGGCTTTCGCTTTTTCTCATATCCCATACCCTCTGCCACATCGTTCGACTTTGCAGTCATCCTACTGCTTATGCAGATGACATAGGGCTTACCAAGTTCCACATTCTACAGATACGATAGGGGGAGGTAGGTTCTTTACTCCGGGTAAGATGCGGGACGCATCAGAGTAGCATTATGATTCTACTTTTCCTCTTACCAAGACCCAAGCCGATCTATGCATTATCTTGAGCTAAGAGTAACGAAGCTTACAGACCTTCACTTTCGTTTACCATGCCTATCTTCTCCTAGCAGTATTCTGGACCATGCATTTGTCCTCTGTTTCCGCATTTCCTCATGCAACCGACAAACTCGTTACCAAGCATGCCGTTTTGGATGGAGATCATCTCTACGTCTGGATGAGTAGCGTTAGCTACACTGTAAGAAAGCGACTTCTTGTCGCACCATAATCACTCTTTCCGGAACACATCACAAAAAAGAACCCTTGTCGCAGAACAGGGGACTGCACCCTGTTTGTGAGACAGGACTCAAAGCACCTTTTAAACAGCCAGCTGCCGGTATTGTACTGGTGACTG